>JAJDDY010000076.1 GCA_029260075.1 Phycisphaerae bacterium | reverse complement strand
TGTCACCGGGCAGGTTAAAATCGGCCACTGGTGGGCGGGTTAGAACCGGCCAGTGGTTGCCTCCGTGTTATACCTCATAGCTTCTTTTCCTCAACCTTTTTTGTGGCGGCGCGTTTCGGGGCGGGGTTGCCTTGATCGGACTTGTTCCGCAGCCGGTAGCTCCTGCCGGTGATCGTGATGACATCCGCGTGGTGTAGGAACCGGTCCAGGATCGCCGTCGCCGACGGCACATCGCCGATCAGCTTGCCCCAATCCTCCAGTGGCCTGTTTGATGTCATCATCGTCGAATGGTTCTCGTAACGCCGCATGATGATCTCGAACAGGTACTCGCCGCTGCGTTTGGGCAACTGCTTCATGCCCATATCGTCAACAATGAGCAGATCCGGTTTCAAGTAGCGATTCAGCACCTTGTCTTCACCGCCCAACGCCTCGTCGTGCAGGAAGTCGCGCACCACATCGAAGATCGACCGGTACAACACCGTGTGACCGGCCTTGATGGCTTGATAACCTAATGCCTGGGCCAGGTGACTCTTCCCCGTACCCGGCGGACCAAGCAGCAACACGTCCCGCCCCTCGCGAACGAACTTGCACGTGGCCAACTCGAAGATCAGCTTCTTCTTGATCACAGGGTTGAATGAGAAGTCGAAGTCTTCGAGCGTCTTGGGGTCTCTGAACGCAGCAACTTTCACCCGCCTGGTCATGAGTCGCTCTGCTCGGATCGCCAACTCATCTGCGAGTATCAACTCCAGGAACTCCATGTGGTTGAGCCCGTTACCGGCGGCCTCATGCAGCCGCACCTCCAACGACAGGGCCAACCCGGACAGCCGAAGCCGCCTCAACGATGTCGCAAGCGTATCGTTCATCATTGCTACTCCTTACCAAAAGCCGTATGGACCAATTTTCCGTAATCCGTCAGTGGTCGAATGATGGGATGTTCATCGAGGAACTCGAACTGCTCTTGTCTGTCGCCTCGCCGCTTGAGAAGTTCACGAATTGTCCGCAATCGATAGGCACCGTGTGAAGCGGCCAATGCGCATGCTTCTTCAATCGATCCGCTCGAATGACGATGAGCTAAGTTGAGCAGACCCATCAGTACGCGAACGCCTTCGATGCCTCGCTGATGGATCATTTGCTCGGCCCATCGGCCGGTTTCCAAGCCGATCAAGCGAGCCTTTTCCAACTGATACACGGCGCCTTTCTCGATGCCGCTGCGTTTTCGTTCGGCGATGTGCTCAGATTGAGTGCTGAAGCGACCCGGCTCATGCTTGACGTGGAAGGCGATCTGTTCCATCCGGCGATTGAAGATACGCACCACGCGACTGTCCCACCGTACCCACACCGTCCGAGTCAGGTACTCCGGCGGGGCCGAGTAGTACGATTTGTCCACTTCCACATGCCCGTCGCGGTTGACCTTGCGCTCCACCTCTTGGAAGAACGGGAACCGTGCGATCGGTAGCGGTAGCAACGCCGCTCGTTCACTGTCTTCAAAGGCTTTCTTCACCTGCCTTCGGGTCGTCCCGTGAATACGCGTGTCTGCTACGGTGGTTTCCCATCGTAGAAGATACTCATTCTGTTCGCTCAAGCTCTTGAAGATCTTTCCCTTCAAGGCATTGTTCTGAACGTAGTCCACGCCACGCTCGACTTTGCCTTTGTGGCGGGGCGTGTAAGGCTTGGTGGGCAGGACGGTGGTGTCGTAGTGGGCACAGAAGGCCAACATCTTCGGATTGAGTTCCGGGTCGAACCAGTCCGCCTTGGTAACCGCTGCCTTCAAGTTGTCGATGACCAGCGTTTTGGGTACGCCGCCGAAGTGGCAGAAGGCGTTTTCGATGCAGCGGATGAACTGCTCGGTGGTCTGCCTGTAGACCACTTCGCTGTACGCCTTCCGCGAATGGCTCAGGACAACCCGAAGAACGTGGGTACGCCGGCGCTTGCCATCCGGCATGACGATCGGAGCGCCGGTGCCGAAGTCAACCTGAGCTTCTTCCCCCGGAGCGCACTCCATGCGTCGAAATGGCAGCGCCCCGTCGGTCCGCAGTCGCCGCGCGAACCGCTTGATGCTGTCGTAGCTGCCTTCGAAAGCGTGCTCGGACTTGAGATCCTGCCAAATTCGCTGGCAACTCAACCCCTGATCGAGGCATTCGATGATGAACGCGCGGAACGGTTCGGCCTGGCTTCGAGGCCCCGACCCGGTGGGCGGGTTTGGCCGGTTTTGGACACCCAACCTGGCGGGCAGGTTTGGCTGGTCTTGATCAGCACCATCCCCAGAATCAGACTTCGGAGGTGCCTCCGCCAGCCGCGCATAACGAGCGGCTGTCTCCCGGTGAACACCAAGCTCCCGACCGATCCGCCGATAGGACCAGCCACGAGCGCGTAACGTCAGAATTGTGTGTACTTTGGCCATCTTGAGTTGATTCGCCACAGCTTCCTCCTTTCGGAGGAACAGACTCGTGGCGAACCCACGTCTCCTCAAAATGGCCGGTTTTCACCCGCCCCTTACTGGCCGGTTTTGCCCGCCCCCTGACATCTTGTTACGTCGAACGTGCAGGATTACATGCTGCGGCGCGTCCGCGACGGTGAAGAATATGTCGTTACCATCCGGCGTGATCAGCACCGCACTGTGTTCGTGCAGCCCGGTCGAAACGATTCCCGGCGCGAATAGTTCTGGGATTACACCCGGCGGTTGCTGTCCGAGGTAGTCCGCGCTTGAGTTTGTCTTACGTTGTGCTCCCTCTGCACCCGAGCGATCTTGCCCTGAGACGCTTTCAGCGTTCGACATCATCAGTAAGACCACAACGATCGAGTTCTTGAACATGAATCTACCCCTTGTGAACGAAATACTCCGGTCTCCGCGTTCTGTTCGTCTTTTCGGCGACATATCACTCCGACTGCCGGTAGATGCTGCATCAGCGCCAAGACGCTTTGCCCTCGCATAATTCGGCCAAGGCATCCATGGCTCTCGCTTCGGTTCCCGTTGGGACGAAAACGTGATCGTGATGGAATGCGGCAATCACGTTAGCGCTGATCCCGTGATTGCTCAGCGTTGCCGATACCGCTGCTAACATTCCGACTGCTTCCAAGCTCGAATGCACATCGAGCGTGATGCACCTGAACACGCCTTCATGTTTCAGCTTGAGTTCGGCGGCGGGCTCCTTCAATAAGACAAGTGTGAGTCCTTCTTGTTCGACGAATGATGCAAGCGGGCCTAATTCCGCAAAGTCACCGTAACGCGCATCCTTGACTGTGCAGAACACATACTCGCCACTGAGTAGCTTCGGTTGAAGCGAGCTGAGTAATTTGCTGAGATCTTTCTCGCCGGCCAAGATTCTCTCCGGGTTGTGCGCAACGCTACCGCTTAGCAATACGCTTGGCCTTCATATTCGTGCTTCCCTGATGAAAGATGAGTTCGTCGATCTTTCCTTTCTTGCCTTTGAGAAAGGATATTCCCATCTTGAACTTCGGACCCGCGGCGCGGATGAAGATTCTCATGAAGAACTCGTTCTCCGACTCTGCATAGAGTTGGGTCCGACCTTGACCATCCGGCGAGAATAACAGTCGCCCCTCGTCGAGGGTGATGATAAGTTTCATGCCGCTACCCATCTGACCGCGCCCGATTTCGTAGACGCCGACGTATGACTCCAAGATGGAAGGTGACAGTTCCAAGGGCATCTTCTCGTCGGGGTCGATCACTCGCCTATTCTTCGTAGCAGCATCGATCTTCTTTGCTAAATGGGCGGTGGCTTCTGCGTCCTGGGTCGGATAGGCCAACAACTGCGACGTGCTCTGCGCAACGTTGGTCAGCACCTTGCCAGCTTCAAGCTGTTCCGCACTTAGCGGCGCAAAAACCTCTAGGCTCGCCTGGATGGATACCCCACCCTGAAGCGCTTTGACATCGTCCGCGTTGAGAGGTGCACGATAGACCAAGAATCTACGGTAGTCGCCGGACGCTGACGCCTGGGAGCTTTTTCGGTCGCCGCCGAGAATGAACTGAGTCGGCGCGAACTTAGCGCTACCTTGGCCGATCGACACGCCATCGAGAAAAAACTCTGTTCTACCGCTCAGATATTGGTACGACACACCAAACTGATGCCATTTCCCGTCATGCAGAGTCTCATCTGACGAAACGACTGCTCCGGACGTGGAAGCGCACTTGATCTTTCCCTCACCGTCAAGATCGATGGTGATCGCACCCTTGTTGCCGTGGACGGTAGCCAATCGCCCATGTGCCGAAGTACGCACATCAAACGCTAACGCAAATGAGTGCATGACGTCATCGGGGACGAAGCTGATCGGCGCTCCCGGGCCAGGCTTGTCAATCGTTGTGTAACCGCCCGCCGATTCAAACGAGGGAAGAGGCTTTCCCTGCGCCAGAGCGTCAAACAACGTAGGCACCACCGCGTAGAACATTTCCTCATGACCAATGTCGTCGGGATGGTCGAGGTCGAAGGTCTATCCCGTGAGTAGGCGACCTCTGCCGTCATCAAGCGGTCCAAGCAAGTTGATGCTTGGCACGTCCCATGTGTTGATGAGACGATTCATTCGCTTGAGATACGCATACTGAGTCGCGGTGAAGTTGTCGTTGGCGTAGCAAAGACCGACGACTGGCGTCATATTGTTCTCGCGGCAAGTCTCGATGATTTTCTCTATGCCCTGCGTGTAGGATTCGATTACCATGTCGGGATCTTCCGTCTCTAGACCCTCGTTTGACATCGATAGCCCGATCAAAACATAGCCCGGTTTGGCGCGCCTGAGATCGCGCTTCATCCGTTGTAGCACCTTCTTGGTGTCGTCACCGGGTGTCGAAACGTTCACGACCTTCCAGCCCCGTGGCGCAAGCAGTCGTTCCATGCGATAGGCGTAACCATTCTTCAGATCACGGAGTTTCTCGTAGCTAGTCACCCACCCGGACGCCACGGAGGAACCTAGGACGGCAATCGTTTTGGGAATATCATTCTGTCCCCGGCTGCGTTTACCCTCTTGCATGTCAACTGCGAGAACTGGCTCTAGCGCAGAGGTCAATAGCAGCAGCACTATGCCCAGGATGCTTGCGCGAGAAGAGAGTGTTGCTAGGTGGTTGACTATCAGGTGCATTCATGTGTCCTTTCGGCTGAGACTCTAGAGCCAGTGTATACGGAAACTCTGCCTAGCAATGCCAGATCGCGTAGAGACTTGTCTGTGCCATAGGAATCGGCCAGCAAGGGTCTCATCAAGCATCGCTCTCTTTGAGGTGCTCAGGCGAGTGCCGTTTTACTGCAAAGTTGCCATCCACGCCGGTAGTTTCGCTCGGCGGGCTGAAGACATCTAAGACGATCGCCCGCTCAAGCACCTCGCACGAGTGTGGCGCATTGGATGGCAAATGCAGTACCTGTCCGCCGGCCAGAATCACATCCTGACGATCAGCGCCGCCTTCGTTGCCGACCAGGAACCGCACCCGACCGCTCAACATGCACACAAACTGTTCGTTGACGTGCTGGTGTGTGGGCACGACCAATCCAATTTCGAGCGTCACGTGTGAGAGCATGGCCTGTGTGCCGATGATGCGTTTGCGCTTTACAAGCGGCATCGGTTGATCGGATTCCATAGAATCCCATTTGTAGACTGTCGCAAGATCAAATCCTGTCACGGTTGGCACGCCCTTTCGTCGCTAAGTAGTCATTGATTGTTCGCCTTACATTCGCGTGGAGCTACAGAAGGCGAGTTCAATTGTGCATCCAAATTTCCCTGAGACGCTTCTGAGATTCGCTACAGGTATCGCTCACCCGCAACACATGGTAATCCTTGCCACCGTACAAGACTCCTTCGAGCTCAATCTTTTCCCCGCCGCGTTCGATTGAGATCGGGTACTTGTCGCCAGCGCGCATGGTTCGCCTACGCGCGGTGATGTCGTCCCAGTTCTGCGCCAAAGCGTCGATCCCAAACACGCTCTTCAAGACATCGCCGACCTTGAGTCCGAAGCCCTCGTGCCCTTTGGAGAAGCTGTCGATCTTGTATCGATCCTTGCGTTTCGCATCCACTAACGCTATGCCAAACCGCGCGGAGTTGACCTTGGCGGGTTGGCTGAAGGTGTAGTCAATGCCCACCTTCGCAAAATGCTCCCTGTACGGCAGCTCCTCCGTACCAATAATATACTGGTCGATGAAGGATCGGATTTCGGGATACGTGTTTTGAACCAGCACGTCAAAGAAGGATTCATTGTCAAACGGCGTGTCCTTCCCGAAGCGCTTGATCAGTTCGAGATAGACTTCGCGAAGTCCCCTTGTCCCGCCGGATAGTTCAAGAAGGCGTATGTCCAACAGTGTGGCTACCAACGCACCTCGGTTGTAGACATTGCCCCATTGACGCCGCCCCTCCTCCGTCGACCACTCAAAGCTTATCCGCGTGAGGCTGTATTCCGGATCGAACAAATCCGCCATTTCCATTTTGTCTCTGATCTTGAGGAAGTACTCGTCGATGCCCATTATTCCGCCTCGGAGCCGAAGCATCACTCCGACCCATTCGGTAACGCCCTCATAGAGCCACACGTGAAGATCGGCGGTCACCTCAGAGAAATCGAAGTCGGCAATCACACTGCTTCTAAGGTGCAGAGGCGTCAGGATGTGCATGAACTCGTGAGCGATTCCTCCGTTGATGCGCTCCAGTACGCCTTCGCCCACAGGTAGCGCGTAGGCCGAGCTGTAAGAGTGCTCAAGCGCGCCAGCCCCCGACCATTTGTTCCGTCGCGCCGTCTCCCCATTGTGGAAGTAGAAGAGAAAAACATATCGATCGACCGGGGCGAAGCCGATCAACTCGGTGGCCGCCGTCAGTACACTCCGAGCGGAGTCCAGCACGCTTGATGCGCTCAGTTCCTCCACCGGAGAGTAGACGAATACGTCAACATCAATTCCGCCGATCTTCTCCGTCGCATAGGACAGCTCGCCAAGCAGAATCGGAGAGTCGGCCAGGTGATAGAATGAATCCGCGATGAAATCGCCGGCGGCGTTACGATCGAGCGCTGTTCCGATCGTCCACTCGGGCTTATGGGCAATTCGCACGTGGATAGGACGAGATAGTAGGCGATCGAAGAATCCGAAGACTCCGAACGTATTCAGAATGACGTAGCGTTCCTCGATACCGGTGGCTACTTGCGGATGCATCCTGCGCCCTTCGACTTCCGCATCGAAGGAGTCCTCGATATCGTAGACGATGCGATGAACGCGCTCTGGGGCGCTGATACGCCACTGGTTAGTGGACATTCGTCTGCTCGGGATTTCTTGGCCGTAACTGTCGAGAGCACTAAACGATTTCACGAAGCGTCCGAAGTCGAGTAATGCATGCACGCCTGGGGCGTTTCTTACAAAGTTGAAGTCTTTTTCCTCGTCTGTAAGCTTCCCGGGGTAGAGCGTCACATGAAAGAGATCGTCTTCGTGATGGGTCAGGTCGACTTCGTAGGTAATGTGGGATGGCTGCGCTACGCGAGGTGATGGAGCGGTCGTCAATGGGAGAGCCCCGCTAACCCGGCAACCTGCACCGACTGCTACTGCGACCGACATTGTGATAGCTGTTTGGAAACGGTCTTTGATTTTCATGCGAGCCTCCCAAGGTAGATGCCTAGCCCCACGCACCACTTGCCAGAGAAACGATCCCGCGTGCGTTGTCGATGCAGATCGACTTGCCCCGCAGCATGCGGAGACCTGGCAATCTATGCACGAAGCCGCGAGATTCTAGGAGCTTTTTCGCTTCTCCGTTGTCGCCCGGTACGGCGACGATGACGAATTCGTCACGGAAGTCGGCGAGGATTGAATCGATCAGACGCTCTGCGACAGAAGAATCGTCGGCCACACACGGACCGAGACGTACACCATCGGCAGATGGCAGCGCCAGCGCAAACCCTACGATCCTCCCGTTGTCACGGACACAATAGGCCCCTCGGGCGATGCCAATGAGTTCTCGCAGCAACCTACCGCGATCCTCTCCGAAATAGTGCCCATCGAGCGCCATTACTTTGTCTATCTCCGACGCGCTCAAATGCGCGGCTCGACTTCGGCTGACGATATGGGGAGGCTTTTTCTCCAAACGTGGTGACTCGAACTGATCTTCAAACCCCAGGCGACGATAGATACCAACGCCCATCGGATCAGCCTCCAGCCAGATCAGACCAAAGCCATGCGCTTCAATAAAACCGATGGTGTGCTCCATGAGGCGCTCCCCGATACCCTGGCGGCGGTAGCTAGGGGACACAACGACATTGCCTATCCAGGCGGAATGCACATACTGCGTCGCCGTAATCATTCCCGCACACTGCCCGTCAACCTCCGCGACAAAACAGCCTTCCGGATCGTGCGACAGACAAACACGAAACGTCGATGCTGTGTTGTCCCAACCCTCTCGCGACGTCTCGGAGCATGCAAATCCGATGTCCTCGTCGACGAATGGGCGAATCCTCAGGTCCATCAGAGCAGTGCCCTCCTGCTTGCTGTCGTTCGTCACCGCCTACCGCCCCCGCGTTCGTCTTACCGAACGACCGTTTTCGAGCAGCACATTCATCGCGACGATCACCCCATTACTATCTTGTACAAAATGGAATCGAGGGTACGCAGCCTGTACTTGGCGAAATTGATCTTCGGACATGGGAATCAGCTCGCGTGGTTCTTCTCCGTGCGGTTTGATGAACAATACGCCGTGCTTGTGCAAGACCTCGGTGCGACCGTACTTGCCTGCGTAAGAGCGCATCTTTGTTTTCCCAATGTCGATCGGATGCAGCCTGAGTTTGAGGAGTTCCAGTGCGTTCGTCGCGTGCGCCGCGCCTGGAGCGAGTTGCAATGTCCTTTCGTAGCTACTAATGGCCAGCTCAAGTTCGCCCTGTGCGGCGAGCGCTTCTCCCAAGCTATCGTAGGCGTTTGCTGATTCGGGAAAGTATTCGACGGACCTCCTGAAGACCTTGACTGCCTGAGCCGTTGATCCGCCTAGGAATAGCTCGTAGCCCTGATCATTGAGACCGCTCTCAGTCACGACGCTTGTAACTGATCCATCTGCATTTTTCTCAAGAACTGCTTCTTCGTAGGAGTCTTCGATGATGTATTTTCCACCGTCTATGGGAATGATCGCGCGGTCTCCTCGGGGCGTCCGTGCGATAAGCACACCATTTTCCATCCTCACCGCGTCATTCGATCCGCCGTCGCAGAGCTTCTTCAAATCTGCAAGAGGTAGCTGTATCGGTGCCCACGTCCTCGGAACGGATGGCAGCGGGACGAGCTTGGGATTCTCTTTGGTCTCGCTGGTCCTCGCATCCAAGATCATCCGGATCAACCTGAGCTTTTGCTCCTCGCTCACTTCGTTGCGCTCGTATGTGTTGGTGCGCAGCACGCATACCATGTTCGCAACTGGAAGCACGTCGATCGACTGCTCGCCTACGCCGCGAGCCGAGAACATCTTCAGGCGTTTGAACGGTCGGGCGAACGACACCCACCACATGTAACCGTAGCCGTCACCCCATGCGTCATCGGAATGAGAACGCGTGCTCTCTCGAACCCACTCTTCGGACAGAATCTGCTGGCCATTCCAGCTCCCGTTGGCCAAGTAGAGCAGTCCGTAACGAGCCATGTCTCGGGCGGACATGCGAAGATGATACGCTGGGTGTACGGACGAATTCTTTTCGTACATGTAGAACCCATCGCGTATGCGGTAGTCTTGCATTTGGAGTGGACCAGCGAATCGCTTCTTGAACTCTTCAAAGACCTTAAGGTCGCATTCCTGTTCGAGGATCGTACATAATGCGTTGAAATCCCAGTTGTTGTAGCACCAATGCGTTCCAGGTTTGTGGCTTCCGCGCGGCGGCTTGGTCATCTGCATGTCCTCGGCTGCTGCCGGATGGTAAACGCCTGACCGCGCACGGAGCAGGTCGATAATCTTCGCCCGCTTTTCTTGAACGGTTAGTCTCGGTTTGATGTCGTCAATGGCAAGTTGTTGCAGGTTCTTGTTGAGATCGATACTACCCGCATCAGCGTGAATCCCGTAGAGTCCGCTCATAATACTCTTACGACCGGAGTGGAGCAGGAATCGTCGATCTAGGTCGCCCCACGCCACAACGACGGCTCCATCGCGAACGACCATGAAAGCGGCCGATTGCAAGGACTTCCAATACTGCTTAGCCTGCTCCAGCTTCTGTGCCGAGAACCCCGCATCCTCTGGTGACGCGTATTGCATCCACTTGTCTTGAGGGAACCGCTCAACGGCGGGACTGCTGGAGCATAGCAGCACCGCGGCGACCGCGCTTAATAATCTAGTTCGACACATGCCATCTTCTCCTGTTCAATCGTGATCATCTATTCGAGATGCCGGAGGACATCGTTCATCCCTCTTCCCCAATGCGATCGAAGCAACTCAGCCGCGCGATCGCGATCGCCCTCTCGATAAGCTTTTGCGATGGCCGAGTGCTCACGGGATGACGTAGTCTTGTGACCGCTTAGTTTGGCGTACACAAGTTCGTATCGCTGGATCTGTAGGCGGAGATCGCCCAGCATCGCCGTAAGGCGCGTGTTGGCGCAGCCCGCTAGTAGCGTTTCGTGCCATTTGCGATCTGAAGTAAGCCAGCGCATAGGTGTTTGCCCTTTCGCTCCAAGAGTCTGGCCAAGTCGAGCAAGCGTGCGAGCCTGTGCTGGTTCGATTTCATCTGAGGATTCCATCGCCAGGGACTCAAGAGTTGCGACCAGTGGGTACAGCTCAAGAACTTCCTGACGCTCAAGGGGGGGAACCCGAAACCCGCATCGCGGGACTGCTTTCAAGAACCCGCGCCTCGCAAGTTCGACTAACGCCTCACGCGCGGGCGTTCGGCTGGTCCCAAGTCGCTCCGCCAAATCTGAATCTTTCAGTCGCGAACCGGGCGGCAGAGTGCCACTCACTACTAGCTTAAGTGTGGCCTCGGCGATCCCATCGCGAAGCGCCGTGTGTTCAAGTGCTCCCGTCATCATAATGCATATTGTATGCAAAACGATTCAGGTAGGCAATTGGCCACTTGTACTTTCTTGTCACATGGAGGAGGTCCTAGCCAGTTGCGACACTTCCATTCCACGCCGTCCGCACCGAGCAGCGTTCCTGGGGCTAGCGCAATCTCATAGGCGGCAAGTGCACGAGCTTCGCGTGACTGCACTGACGCAAGCGAGTTGGCGGCCTCGAGCACCTCCACACTCGCATACGCACCAACTTCAAACTGCCGCTGTTCGGCGAGATGGGTTCGACCTGCCAGAACCACCTCCCGTAGAGCGGCAAGGATTCGCTGTCACGCCTCTTACGGGTCTCATAGACTGACGCACCCACCAGCATCCGGCGTCGTGGCGAGCTCATAACGGTCTCGGCGAAGCATTTCTGCGTCGCGGCGATGACAGACGCGGAATAGAAGCACTCGCGCGTGCCGCCTCCCTCAAACCGCGCGATGCCGATTATGAGGCCGTGCTCAACTCTCTGGGGTACAATCTGCTGCGAGGGGGAAACAATACTCAGGCGATTGAAGTATTCAAGCTGGTCACTGGTATGTATCTCAACTCGTCGAACACTCATGACAATCTCGGCGAGGCCTACGCCAAGAACGGGGACAAGAAGCATACGATCACGAGCTACGCGCAATCGCCCAAACTGGACTCCAAGAACCGAAACGCCGTGAAAGCTCTCCGCAAGCTGCGCGGCAAGTGAAATAAAGCGCCGGTCAACCGCGCTAAAGTCCTCGGAGCGACTCAGCCCGCAACGGAACATCGCCCGCAAGAGCCGTGTCGATCACTTCCAGGATGGCGTCTCGGTCGCGCGGAAGCCGGCCCCCGATCGGCAAGTAGTTGGATGCGTGGTTGGAACGGAATATGACGTCGGTTGGGCTAACTTCCGCGACGATGATGCGCAATTCACGCATGAGGTTCTCGACGCTCGGCATCTCAAACCGATTGCTTTCAACAAATTTGTGAATCGGTGTGGACTCGATGATCGTCAGCGTCAAGACCGACAGGAAATCAGGATCCATTGCGGTCGCGAGGTGCGCGGAAGCAGTCGCATGTTCTACGCTGCGCTCGGCGCCGCCCGCGCCAAGCAGAAAGATCACCGACTGTTTCATCCCAGCGATGCGGGCCCTTGACGCGGCCTCACCATGATCGGCAAAGCTGGCGCCTTTCGCGATTCGCTTCAGCGTCACGTCATCGCCGGACTCCGGGCCGATGTACAGAAGTTTCAGGCCCAGCGTTCGAAGATGCTCCAGCTCCTGATCGGACTTGGCCAAGAGATTCAAGGCCGTTGCGTAGCAACTCACGCGTCGTAGTTTCGGAAATGTTTCGTTGAGCGCCGTAAGGATTTCTTCCCAGTGGTCTATGTCCATCGCCAGAGCATCGCCGTCCATGACAAACACCTTGCGAACTCCATCGCCGTAAGCACGACCAGCCGCCGCTACGTCCTCCAGCGTGTCAGCTATTGCTCGCACGCGGAATTGCTTGTCGCGGTACATCGCACAGTAGGTGCAGTGATTCCACGAGCATCCGATGGTGGCCTGGAGGAGAAACGAATTGGCTTCGCTCGGCGGCCGATAGACGGTTCCTTCGTAGCGCATGCGGCCATCATACATGCATCGGACCAGATCCAAAACCCAGTAGCAGTTTGCAAAGTGCCTGACACGCGCCCGCGCAAACCGTTCTTCGATGGCTGCGGGATAACACGTCGTGCGTTCCGAGAGAAACCGGTATGATTGAAGCTGGTCACGAACGAGATGACTCCGTGGAGACTGCTGAGTGGACCTGTCCGCCGCAACAATTTACTCACTTCATTGCCCTTCAGTTTGCGAACTGTGTGAACGTGGGTTGACGCACGGGGGAAATCGCCCCCCGTCTTCTGCCGCTGCGACCCTCTCCAAGCGGTTCCACATCCGGCGCTCTTGAGACTACGGAACGGCGATCCACACGCGGATGCGGTTGTTGACCGCCACGACAGCCAATCCGTGTTCGGCCGAATAAAGATACCTTACGACACATATTCGGCCACAAAAACGTCGCGTTCGCGTGATTGACCACCTCGCGCCTTCTGGAAGGCTGTACCGTTGCCGATCGCTGCTCCTACCAGAACCGTACTCGCCGTAGCCAAAAACGCGTCGTACGACTCCATCAAGATCGGCGCAACAATTTGTCGTTGCGATCAAGAGCGTGAATCATGTCGCCAGCGAACGTCCAGCTCCAATGGCTGAAAGCCATCCAAATGGCGCCGGGAATCGGATGTTGCGGCCAGCAAACTGAGGGCGTGTGATGTTTGGAGCCCCGGGGTGTGTGCGTAGACTATCGGGGCATATGTCTCGATGCATGAATGCTCATTTCATGCGTTCCCGACGAATACCGGTTTCACGCGGTACTAATCGGATCATGATAGGCTTTGCATTGCGGTAGGCGAATCGTCAGCGTTGTTCCTGCACCAACAGCCGATTCAATGCTCATCGAGCCGCCGAGGTTCTGCACGATTCGATGGGTGGTCCAGAGTCCGAGGCCAGTGCCGAAACCAGGTGGCTTCGTGGTAAAGAAAGGTTCAAATGCCCTGGCAATCTGCTCACTGGTCATCCCCGGCCCGTTATCGTAAACGCACAGCACGACTATGTTCCCCTCAATGCTTGTCGAGATTCCGATCTCGCCGCAGCCAGCTGACGACTCACTGGCTGCGTCCAGCGCGTTAAAGAGTACGTTCGTCAGCACTGTCAAGAGTCGATCAACTTGACCTCGAACAGTGGCATCTTCTGCTGTGAGATTCTGCGTGGTCTTTGCTCTCTTGGATCGCTTATCGTAACTCACAAGATTGATCGCATGGTCGATCGCGGCGTGAAGATCGATATTGATCGGTGCGTCCGTTTCGTCCGTTCGTGAAAATGCGTGAAGGTCGCGGACGATTTTCGTCACTCGGTCAATCTCCTTCATGATGAGACTGACCCTGGCAACATATTCCGGATCGTCCGAATGGTGTCGAAGGACTTCCACAGCGGACGAGATACTCGCCATGGGGTTCAGAACTTCGTGTGCAACGCCAGCCGCGAGATGGCCTACGGCAGCCAGTCGTTCGGCATTCACGACGGCCTCTTGTGAGCCTTGCAACTCAGCATACGCATCATTGAACGCTTGCGCCATCTCCCGAAATTCCAGGTCGCCGGTCAAGGCGAGTCGGTACTCCTGCTCCCCGCTCCGCAGCCTCGTGATGCCATTGATGATGCTTCTGACCGGCCGTGTTAGGCGTCGCTGAAGATGCAGAGCACTAGCCAAGCCAAGCACCAACGCAGCCCCCAGTGCAACGAACAACAACAGTCGTGCCCTGATCACACTCTGCATAGCTTCATCACTTCGCACGATCAAATGTTTGCTTGCCCTATCGGCCGTCTTTGTGATTCGATCGACAAATCCTCTGCCGAGTTCCAGGACTTCGGACACGTTTCCATCGACCGCTGTTTGCTGACTCCGCGGCGCGGGATCATTGAGCCGTGAGAGATAAGTCTCCATCGTGGCGGCGATTTCATTCAATTCCGCTTCGACTGACTCCACGTGATGACATGCGTTGCACCGGGAAACTGAGCTTCGGAGTTGCGTTTGAGATTCGTTGCGCGTCAAATCGTCCGCGGGAAGCCCCGCTAATGCCGCCAGTTGATCGGCACGCACGCGCTGGCCAGCTGCGGCCAGGTGTTCCCGCATGTTCTGAATGCGATGGGCGTCTACAAGAGTCTTGAGCACGCCAATGCTCTTGTTAATCGCAATCACTGTGGCCGCGTCACCCAGCACGACCATGGTGAGCAGCAACCCCAAGAAGATTGCGATACGCCGCCGCATGAAACGCCTCCAGACGCCTAAGCTGCGCTAAAGTATGGCCGCCTTCGCAGACGGACGAACCGAGGGCGGACTACTTCGATTCCTCGGAGCCAGTCATCGCCTCCAAGGATCGCGGTGGTTTCAGACGCCGCGATCGATTTGTTGTCGAGCCCATTGCCAGGCGGCGACGGTTCGCGGGAACCCGCAGGTATTCATTCCAAGAAGAATCGTCTGCTCGATCTCCGCTTCAGTCGCACCGTGCTGCAGAGCGCGGCGCACGTGGCTGCGCAGCGCGGATTCCAAACCGCCTCCCAGGCTAATTCCGATTTTGATCAGAGCGCTGGCCTTGGCATCCAAAGGACCCGCTTGATCGACCGCTTTTGCCACGGCTTCATGGGCATCGCCCAACGCAGGGAACTTGTCAATAAACGCCTTGTACGTGCCGGGAAGTTTCTCGTCGTTATTTGCAGCCACGAATGCAATCTCCTTTAAACTAGCACAAGTCAACGCTCGTCCTGCGAAATCAGGCGCGATGCGTCGTCCACCTCCTCGTCCGACCGAAGCCCTCGTTTGAATTCAACCAGGGACTGGCCAATCGAGCGCGCAACACCGGGTAACCGACCGCCAAACAACAGTAGGCCCAGGAGAAGAATTACGCTAATCTCAAGCCATCCCGGAAAACCCATCAGCGCGAGTATCGGTCCGTTCATTTCGGCAACCTACTTTCTTCGTTTGCTTTTCTCAAAACCCGTCGTCGCAACTATCCTCCGAGCGCGATCATCGTGAGCGACTGCGAACGCGATCCCTCCGCGGGCTTATGTAGGATGGCTTCCTCAAGGATCGTGTCCGCGTGAACTTCGTCAAGCCTTCGCCCGTTCCAACAGCGAGTCAGGTCAAAATGGCGGTCCTCGTGAACACACGCGACGACCGCCCCGCGCGAAGTAACTCGAATGCGCCGGCAGCGATCGCAAAACGGTCGAGTCGTCGGCGCAATGATCCCGATGACACCCCGCAACGAACCGGACGATGCGGCATAGTCGACAGCAGGTTGCCCAAGGCTCTGCGTAATCGGCTCCAGCCTGAAGGCCGAGGAAAGACGGTCGAGAATCTCGGATGCCGGAACGAGATGCTCATCGATTACGTGCGCCAAGGGGCCGATCGGCATCACCTCGAGGAAACGCACCACGCACCCGAGTTCAAGGCCCCATCTCGCTGCAGCAACAACCTCGTCGTCGTTAAGCCCTCGCTGAACCACCATGTTCAACTTCACCGGGGTCAAATCAGCCCTGATCGCCGATTCAATCCCATTTATCGTGTGTTCAACACGCCCACCGCGAGTCACCTGCTCGAAACGGTCTGGACGTAGGGTGTCCAAGGAGACGTTGATGCGTGACAAGCCCGCTTTTCGAAGCGCCGCCGCCTGGACTGCAAGTGCCTGTCCATTGGTCGTCAATGTGATTTCATCTAGATGATTGAGCAACGCAAGGCGGCGCACCAACGGAATCAAGTCTGGATACAGTAGTGGTTCGCCACCAGTCAGCCGGACGTGTCGAGCGCCGTGGTGTTCGGACAACCATCGAACAATCTCGAAGGCAAGTCGTGCGTCGATCATCTGGCGTGATGGGGGAGCGCCCTCGGGAACGCAATACCGGCATGCCAGGTTGCAATGGTCGGTCAGCGACAATCGAAGGTGGTCAATCTCACGCCCGCATCCATCGATCATTCGCAGATCACCTCCGTAGCATTTGCAAGGGCCCGGTCGGTCGACAAATAGGGCAGACGCCGTCTACCAATCCTGCCTGAGTTTGGCCGCAGCCAGAACATCGCGTCTTGGGAAGCCCTGCGATCTCCGCGAGACTGTCTTTCCGATCGGATTCGCGAGATACGCTTACCGCCTTGGCCGCACAGACGGTCTCGCAGTCACCGCATCCAGTACACGAGGCGAACGCAAGTGAGTACACGACGCGCAAGTCGTCTTCGCCCCTACTGAGTGCATCTTCGCTGCAGATCCGCGTGCAGGCGTTGCAATCCGTACACTTGTCGGCATCGATCGTCACCCGCCAGGTGCCGTCTGCACGGTGAGAGCCACGACTCAACGTCAAGAAATCCCGCCGGCTCACTTGTTGTGCCTGCGCCGCCTTTCTGCGAACGATGCGCGGTCTCGTTGAGTCGTCGCCAAAATTGAACAAGGCGCGGATCATTACACGATGGCCTCATAGTCGGGCAAAGGCTTCGCACGCGACAATCCGACCACTCTCTCTAACGTGGCGAGGTCGCGTTTGCTGAACTCGACGAGCAGATCCGCCACCGCGCGGAAGAACGCGTGTTGGGACTTGTCGTACAACTTGTCACGAAGTTGTTCCGCCCAAGACACCACGTGGGCCGACAGGAAGTCTCGTTCGATTTCCCAGGCCCGAGTCAGTCGAGCCTGGTCGCCGTTCCTGCTAAACTCCTGCTCCTTTGTGCAGACGTGGGCAAGAAAGTTAAGTTCAAGCCCGATGTGATCGGGAAGATCCTTGTATTCGTCTGAGATTTCGACCGCCGCCAGCCTGTACCATTTCTGCACATTGATAGCAGATTGCCCCATGAGCAGTCCCTTGAGCCTTTTGCCGCTAACTTCTAGTGCATCGCAAAAGACAGATTGGTAGGGCGTGATGTATTGCCCTCCGGGCACCTTGAACAGGTTCATGAACTCTTGGTGCGCCTGGCGCCGCAACTCGGCCGCTTGCTCCGTTGGGTTCGCATATTGCTGAAGAAGCTCAAGGGCCTTCATGCCGAATAATTCGGCCGCGCCAGCGCGGAACTCCTCGTTACCGACCGCGCGAAAAGTTTGTTCGGTCGGGGGCGATAGGAACGCGCTTCCCATGAACGCGTAGGCATCGCATCGTGCCCCGCTCAGGTCACTGAGCCGGGCACGCAAATCCTCTGCAACATTAGCCATGATCTAACCTGCCAGAACGAAGTCAATGTTCGGATTCGTAAGCGCTGGATCGTTGAAACCGTCGGGTATGCTCTCTGTGTCGCCCGTGAAGTCCTCAACGAACTCGATTGCGCCGGTCAGGCACGCCGTCGCGCACGCGGGCGTCAAGCCTGCGTCCTGACGGTGCACGCACATCGTACACTTGCTCACCTTGCCCGTGTCGGTGTCGATCCGCGGCGCGCCGTACGGACAGGCGAACATACAATACCGGCAACCGATGCACTTGTCCTGGTCGACCAGCACAATGCCGTCAGTGTCACGCTTGGTAATGGCATCCACCGGGCACGACTTCATGCACGCTGGGTCGTCGCAATGATTGCACGACAGCGAGATGAACTCACGCTTGGGCGTCGGATACGTTCCACTTTCGCGCTCGACGACATACCGCCAGTCCGTTCGCAGTGGCGTATTATTCTCGGCTTTGCAGGCCACGAAGCACGACCGGCAGCCGATGCACTTCTTCGTATCAATGATCCAACCTACCTGGGCCATTGTAAGCACTCCTTAATGCTAGTCCTAAACTTTCACGACACGAACGCGGGTGTTAGAGAACGCCGCGCTGCCGCCGATTTTGTCCTGGAGACTCACGTTCGGTTTAACGGGGTCAGCCCGCATGATCGGATTCGCCGCAATGCCCGCGGCGCGCGTTCCGTCAAAGTCCGCATCAGCACCATTAACCTTGTGCGCCTTAGAAGACATCTGCCAGTGCCCAAAGCTATGGGCGATTGCCACGACACCCGGCCGGATCGTCTCGGTCACGAAAGCCCGGCCGATCGATCCCTCGGTGTGCGAGGCTGAGGTGACCAGAACTTCGTCCCCGGCGCGAATTCCCAACGCAGCCGCGTCGGAACTGTTCATCTCTACGAAATTCTCTGGCTGAATCGATACGAGCCAGGGATTGCAGATCGTTCGTGCCATGCTGTGCCACGCCTGTTTGTAGGTAGTCAGCAGCAGCGGGTAGGCTGCGTCGGTCTCATCCACCAGCGTGCCTCCCAGATCTGCGATCGGCTCGTACACGGCATGACCGTGGAACGGCACGCCGATGATGGAGTCGAAAGTCTGGGCAAGTGTCTCATTAAAGAAGTAGACCGGAGCTGTGAACTGATGGTTCATCTGCTCGCCATCGTATGCTTCAGCGTACGATTCAAACCTGCCACCGCGAGCAAGGACATAGTCGCTCTTTGCGGCCAAATCCGCACCCGCCACACCATCGCCTTCGCCCGCGATGTTGCCGATGAGCTGCTTGTGCCAATCCCAGGCGTTGTTCAACGTGATGGGGTTGCCATCGACGTCCTCGCCGTCCTGTGGCAGGTTCATGTGCTTGCCAAGAGCAATGAGCATATCCTCGATCATTTTCGTGTTGGGTAAGGCCGGCGTGTAGTCCATATTCGCATTGAACGAGCCGACGACAGGTTGGCGGACGCCACTCACTTCCGTGGCGATCGCATACCCCAAGTGCGGCGTGCTCCAGCGTTCGAAGTACGTCGTGTCTGGCAGTACATAGTCGGCGAACGCGGTTGTCTCGCCCATCTCGATATCGATCGATACAATCAACGGGATTTTGGACTCGTCTGCCAGGACACGCTCTACAGCTGATCTGCCGGCAGGCGTGGAGTACGCGATGTCATTCCAATACAGAATCAACGCTTCGCACGCATAAGGATACTGATCCTCAATGCTGGGGACTATCTCCTGGTAGTTGAACATGCTGGCGAACGGGAACCAGGGGCGAGTCGCCGGATACTTGCTTCCATCCGCCTTGCCCGCATATTCCGCACTGTCTTCATAGTTCTCATTGATCCGTGTGATCTGCACACCGCTAGTTGAGACGCCGTCGGTCACGCCCTTTGGGCTGTATTGGTTGCCAGTCTTGCCGCCGGTCTCGTGCCAGTGTTTGCCCGTGAAGATGTGGCCACCTTTCCAGTTGTAATTGCCGATCAGCGTGTTGAGATTGATGATGGCCCACGACGTATACGTGCCGTTGGTGTGCTGGACCGGTCCGCGATAGTGCTCGACGGAAGCCTTGCGGCCGTGGGAAGTCAACTCAGTTGCCACAGCCTCAATGGTTGCACGATCGATTTCGCAGATGGCCGCCCATTCGTCGAGCGTCTTGCTCCGGGCCTCATCCGCATAGACTTCAAACGCCGTCTTGCACACGATGCCGTTGACGGTCACCTCTCCAGGGAGAAGGTCGCCAGCCGAAACGGCGTCGGCCTGGACGGCCGCACCACCCGACCACACAACGAAATCGTCCGCCGTGCCGCCGAGCCCGGCTTCGTCGGATCGCAAGTAGGCCGTCGGATGGCCAGTGACAATCTTGACCAATCGGGGGGAGTCCGTCAGGTTGAGTTCACCGTCGGCGTCGGCTGCGTCCTGGGTTGTGTTCTCCAGGAAGGTTGTGTTGTACAGATCGTTATCGATAACGTAGCGTGCAATGGCCAAGGCCAAGGCCGCGTCGGTTCCGGGGAGAATTGGCATCCACCAGTCCGCCTTGCTGGCCGCGACATTGCATCTCGGGTCAACCACGGCAAGCTTGCCGGGCGACTCACGATTGAGCATATCGACCAGCTTGCGCGCTTGGGCGACGAACGGGAAGTTCGCCGCCATCGGATCAGAGCCAAACCAAAGCACGAACTCGCAGTTGGGAAGATCGGTCGCACCCTTTGTCTTCGTGCTTCCGACACCTAACCCCGTGGCAAACTGATACCCGACGTGGTGACTGACTTCACAAATGCTCGTGTGGTCATGGCGCTTGTTAATCGTTCCGTAGCTGTTGCCCCAGAATCGATCGGTAAACTCCTTCTGGCCGTGCTCGTTCCGGCCGCCGGAGAACACCACTTTGTTGACGGCCGGACCGAGCCACGGATCGTCGGGATTCGCCGGATCCGTACCGACGTCGAGCTTCCGCATCTCAAGTAGCCGGTCCCCGATTTCCTTGATGGCATCGTCCCACGAAATTGTCTCCCACTCGCCCGCACCGCGGGCCGTACCAGGCTTCCGTTTTAGCGGTTCTTTGATACGGTAGGGGTTATAAACAACCTGAATCCCAGCCTGCCCCTTCGCGCAAATGCGGGCCGGTTGCAGCTTTGCCACTTCCGGATCGGTGTCGTATGGAAGGTGGTCTTCCCGACAGTTTGGGTGATACGGGTTCCCGTCAATCTTGACGAGCACGCCGTCCACGACCTTACAGCGGATGCCGCATGCGCTGTGGCAAGCCAGGCAGACGCTGTATTTTATCTCCGCATTCTGGTCAGTTTCGACCAGGACCGGATTCCCGAAATTCTCAGCCTTGGCCTTGTTCTCCACAAAAAACGTACTTCCGAAAGCGGTGGCGCCGGCAAGCGCCCCGGTGGTCTTGATAAACGATCGGCGGGATACGCCAGAGTCAAGCCAGCCGCCAGTCAGGTCGCTTTCGGCTTGTATTGTTGAGTTTGCGACTACCACGGTTCTTCTCCTATGAATGCTATGGCCGACTCACCTAGTCTGCGTAAAGGGCGACTGCCGCGTTTGGCCCGTGACAAGCAGAGCAACTCGTAATGTCTACCTGCTCCATGAGAGCGGATGCCGACCGTGTTACGAAGTCCGGTCCTGACTCATGGCAGGAGACGCAGCGATCGTTGCCCGTACCGAACAGGTTGGCCATGGTCGCATGTGCCGATGGAGTGACACCATCCAATGCCACTTCGTCCGTACGATCGCCGTGACAGCCGATGCAGTTCCCGTTGTAGGCATCGGAGTCCGGGTCGTGAACGCCCATCAGGTCAAGCCCGATGATTTTGGCGGGAATCGCCGCTGCGTTCGCCGGCGGCGGTTCCGTGCACACCCTTGCGGAACAAGTAAGCCCGTCGCAGCAATCATCGGTGGTCGTGCATGCTTCCGTTGCCGCAGCGCACTGCGTTGGAGGCGGCACGACCTGTGGGCACCCCCAGACCATTAGGAGTACCGCCGCGCCAGGTAGCAGCAAAGCGGATGTCAATCTTCGATTCATCTTGATCTCTCCTGAAGTTCGCGCCATTGCGGGTCGGTTTGCTCCCACCGCTTGAGACCGTCGCCGATGGACGGGATAGCATCCGGCGTGCCAAGAGCAGAATCTCACCGATCGCATACAAACCGCCAGAAACGGATAGGAAAACGCTAGGCTTGGGAGTCTGGGCCGCTTCGAGATGAATTCGAACGCGCCAGATGTGGCGCTTAAGCGCCAGATTCGGCGCTCGGCGGGTCGCCGTTCATGTCGTACTTCGCGAGCTTGTTCCGTAGTGTGGAGGACTTCAGTCCGAGCAGATCCGCAGCCTGTGATTTGTTACCGGATACCTTTCTCAACGCATCTGAGAGAAGCCGACGCTCCAACGCCTCAACAGACTCTTCGAAGGTCCGCGGACAGACTTCGCACGCATCGCCTCGAACGTCGCTGAAATTCATGAACTCGGGCGGGAGGTCGTCGCGCGCAATCTCGCCGGTTCGCTTGAGTAGCTTCCAGCGGTCCACGAGGTTGCGCAGCTCGCGAACATTTCCAGGCCAGCAGTAGCCGCGAAGCAAAGAGAGAACATCCTCGTCAAAACGACATAGACAGGTCGTTGAACCGTTTGCGCAGAAATGTTCGATCAATGGCTCTACGTCGTCGGGACGATCTCGCAATGGCGGGACCTTCAGCTGCACGACATTCAATCGATAGAATAGGTCCGAGCGGAACTTCCCTGCATCCACCATTTGTTTGAGGTCGGCCTTGGTTGAGGCGATGATCCGCACATCGACCGGAATAAGCCGTGTGCCCCCGACACGCTCAATTACGCGCTCCTCAATCACACGAAGCAGTCTGGTCTGTGCGTCGAGCGGAATGTCATCCACATCATCCAGATACACGGTGCCCTCGTTCGCCAGCTCGAACCTTCCCGGCTGAGCTTTGTCGGCACCGGTATATGCTCCGCGTTCGTGACCGAACAGCTCGCTTTCCAGCAACTGATGCGTGTACGTCGCGCAGGTGATCTTAATGAACGGTCGGTCACGACGAGGTGACAGGGTGTGAATCGTCTTTGTGACCTCATCCTTGCCAGCGCCTGTTTCGCCCACAAGCAGGATATGAGCGTCGCTCTGAGCGACTTTTCGAATCTCGTCGACCAGCCGGATCATGGCGGGCGATGCGGCCACAAAGGCGGATGAACCTACGCCCTCGCCGCGCGCCGCCAAACGCAGAGCCGCGTTGTCCTTGCGCAGTCGGCGTTCCTCCGCCAACCGTTCCAGAAGGACGATCAACTCATCGCTGGAGAAGGGCTTCGAGATATAGTCGTAGGCGCCGCTGCGCATGGCCCGCACCGCGGTTTCGACAGTACCGTATGCCGTCATGATGACTGCGTCGGTCTCGGGGGCCAGCTCACGGAGCTTTGCAAGAACTTCAAGACCGCTGATGCCCGGCATCTTGAGGTCCGTCACGACAACGTCTACGTGGTTGTTCTTGAGATAGTCGAGAGCGGGTTGACCGGCAGCGAAGTCCACAACACTTAGTCCGGCATCACGCAGGTCATCGACCAGCGAAACTCGCTTAATCTCTTCATCATCCACTACTGCAACGCGCATGCTCACTGCCCATCCTCCATTCCAACTCTAGACGGCGCGCGTGCCGGGAAAAACCTTGGCAGCCGAACGCTGAACACCGTTCCGATGCCGCACTCGCTCTTCACGTTTATGTCGCCACCATGCTCCACAACCAGATTGCGCGACACCGATAGGCCAAGTCCCGTCCCCTTCTCTTCAACCTTCGTCGTGAAAAACGGCTCGAAGATGCGCGGCAGGGCAACTGGGTCGATTCCACAACCAGTGTCGCGGATTTCGACCAACACGTCCTCATCGTTCGAGACAACGTCATTACCTCTTTGTGTCCGCGAGGCTATCGTGAGCCTACCGCCCTCCCGCATAGCGTCAACGGCGTTCAGTACGAGATTAAGGAACACTTGCGTGAGGTTCTGCGGGTCAGCCAGAACCTGCGGAAGATTTTCATCCAGCTGCCACTCCACTTCTACGCCGTTCCAGCGCTGTCCGGTGCTGGCCAGTTGAACCGCGCCTCGGAGTGTGTCATTCACATTGATCTTCCGCACAACACGGTCACGCTTGTGGGACAAATCGAGCAGTTGTCGCACGACCGTCTCGATGTGGTGGAGCGACGCGGTCATCAGTCCGGCATATCGCTCGATTTGATCGATGTTCGTTGGGTCGTTGATGATTCTCCGGAGGCAATTCTGGAGGCCATCCAGAGGGTTGTTGATCTCGTGCGCGATGCCCGCCGCTAAGGTGCCGACACTGGCAATTCGCTCCTGCTCCGCCAACTGACGCTGCATCCGTCGTTCCGCGGTCCGGTCGCGGAGTACCAACATGCTGCCAGCCGGGGTGTGGTCATCGCCCTGGACACCGACAACAGATAAGTCCAGATCGTGGCATTCCCTTATGCCTTGCCACGCCTCCACCCCGAGCCAACTCTCGAGGATGGCCGTCGCATTCGATAGACCGCCCTCAACACCCTCACGACCGATTGTGGCGTTCAAGATATCGTTATGATCGCGTCCCAGGATGTGGACTGCAGCAGGGTTCACGTATTCGACGCGACCGTTCACACCGAAAAACACGATTCCGGCATGAATCGAGTCCACCATAACCATGAAGCGGCGGCGCTCGAACATCGCGGTCTCATGCTCGCGACGAAGATCCTCCGTAACCTGCTCCAGGGTACACGTTCGCTCCTGAACGAGCTTTTCCAGCTGATCACGGTGCAGGGCGAGTTCTCGCTGCGTTTGTTTGTGCTCATCGATCTCTTGGCGAAGTGCCTCAGTCGAGTCGTCGACCTCGCGAGTGATGAGACGAGCCCCTGCGCCCGCGAATATGATACCGATCAACACCGCGCACGCACCTAGCGCTGCAATCGACAAAAACTGCCGCCGGAGGTGCCCGTCAATTTTCCTGACTGATAACCCCATATGCAGGGTGGCCGTTTCATCGGCCAGCGCCTTGACCAGGTGGATGAATTGCTCGCCCTCCAGATTCTCGATCCCGTGTACCGCCGGCGCACCATTTGTCCCAGGTGACATGGCCATCAGACCGCGCGGCACGGCGCCGCTGAAAGTGTCCACGTAAGGTAGATTGAAGCGTTCGAGAATCGCGTACACTACGATCAGATCCTCGGCGACCATGTCTTGAAACAGATTCTTAAGGGCCAGACGATCGTCCCAGGCCACCAACTCTTCTGCTCGATCCGAGAGGACCGCAAGCTGCTGTCGGTATAGTTCAACAGTGCTGTCGCGATGGTGTCTCGCTGCGAACGTGCACGAGAGCCACGCCACGATGGCTATCATACCCGTGACCAAGCCCGTGATTCGAATGAACACCTTCGACCGAAGCGTCATGATCCGTCCTGACCCGTGTTTGCGAACGCGCGGTACATTTCCCGAACGGAATCGTAAGCCGAATCATCCGCCTCTTCGAAACGATCGATTCTCAGTGTTCTCAGCACTTCCCGAGCGCGTTCGTCTTCGTGCAAGGTCAAGAAGATGCGACGGAGTTGGTTTTTCACTTTGGGGTCAAGCGCGGGGTGAACCACGATCGGCGGGATTCCGTACAGCGGAGAGCGTTCAATGATCTTCGTCTTAGACGTCCATACGGGATTTGATCCGTTGAGGTAATCCCAGACCAGCGAGTCAACCGCGGCGCCGCCGGCCATGCCTTCAGCGACGGCATGGATCGAGTTGTCGTGTCCGTGTGTGTAGTAAGTGTCTCCAAAGAACGACTGAGGCTTCTCGCCCTTTTGCAGAAGTAGAAACCTCGGTACGAGACATCCTGTATTAGATTGTGGATCGGTGAATGCGAAAACCTCACCCCTGAGGTCATCAAGCGACTGAATGGCACTGTCCCGATGCGCCAGAATATACGAGCGGTAGACTTTCTGTCCCTGCGTCACCGGAACGGCAAGGATTTCCAGCCCGAACTTCTCTTGGCCCAACACGTAGGGTGCGGTGCACACAAATGCAAGATCAACCTCTTGGTGTTCGAGCATGTTGTTGATCTCGGCGTAGGTCTTGCGCTGCGCGAGGACGGCACGCCGGTCAATTTGGTCGGCGACGATTTGGAGTAACTCGCCATATTGTTCACGAGTCGCTTCGGGTGAATTCATCGCTCCCACGGCAACGCGAAGGAGTTGGCGGCCCTCGTCACCGGCCTTTGCGGTCGGCAATTGACCTACCACGACGTCGGCGAAATCAATCCTCTTAACCTCGCTTGCGCCGGTGTCTCCCAACATCTTCAACGTGACGTACCCGCCGATCAGGGCTAGTACGGCGATCGCACCGATGGCTACGAGTAGTTCCGGCAGTAGGCGGCTGCGCTGTTTGGGTTCAGTCATCGATCCGTCCTACGGGTCCAATACGCCGTTCCGGCCAAGCGATTCTGCGGCCGCAACCCGGCAGGCCATTTTCGGTCAAGCCCGAGCTGCCCACAAGCTCCCGAGACAGAAACTCGCCTTGTTAGGTTGCGTAAAGGCAGGCGTGGCTGAGCGGTCACCCCAGGAAGGAGGCGATGCGATCGCGGATTTGATCGCAAACCTGCTGAAATGCGACGAGTACTTCTCCGCTCGTCCCGGCAGCGGCGGCGGGATCGTCGAACAGCCAGTGTTCGGTTCTTTCGGCACCCGGCAGGGTCGGACAGGCTTCCCTTGCCGAATCGCAAACCGTGATCACAAGATCGAACGGCTGTCCGGCGAACTCGTCGACGTGTTTGCTTGATTGTGCCGACAGATCGACATCCACTTCGCGCATGGCTTCGACAGCCAGCGGGTGCACGAAACCGACGGGCTTCGATCCTGCGGAAAACACGTCCCACTTGTCGCCGCCGAGTTTCCGCCACCAGCCTTCGGCTATTTGACTGCGACAGGAGTTGCCGGTGCATAGGATTAGCACGCGCTTCTTCATGTTGCTCGGTTCATCCATGCGCTATCAGGCTCGGCTCGGCCTTCCCGTTGAGCACGGTGCCTTCGACGAGTCGAAGCGTTGACTTCGCCCGCTCCGCGGCACGAGGATCGTGCGTGACCATCACGATGGTTCGGCCCTCCTTATTGAGCTCATCGAGGAAGTCGATGACCTGCTTACTCGTTTCCGGATCCAGATTCCCAGTAGGCTCGTCTGCAAGGATGACTGCGGGATCGTTGGCGAGCACGCGCGCCAGTGCGACGCGTTGCTGTTGACCCACGCTCAACTCCGACGGCTTGTGGTCGAGTCTGTCACTCAGCCCCACACGTTCCAGCAGCCGGTTCGCCTGATCTCGTTGTGTCGCCTCGTCTTTTCCAGCTAGAAAGAGAGGGATCTGAACATTCTCTACTGCGGTCAGGTACGGAACCAGATTGAACGTCTGAAAAACGAAACCGATGTTCTTCTTGCGGAACGCGGCTCTTTGATTTGGCGTCATGTCGTATAGAGAAGCTCCATCGACAATGACTCGGCCGCCTGTTGGCGACAGCATGCCGCCGAGCATCAAGAGTAACGTGCTTTTCCCGCTTCCGCTTGGCCCGACGATGGAGACGTAGTCGCCTCGGTCCATCTGTACGTTGGCGTCGCGAAGCGCCGTAACGGCGGATGCACGATGGTTGTAGCTCTTGCTGACCCCTTCCATTCGTAGCATGGATCAAATCTCCTGAAATGTGGCGCACGGATCGAGCCGCGCCGCGTTGCGCGCCGGCAGACAACTTGCAACCAGCGCAATACCAACGGAAAGCCCAACCGCCCACAGCACCAACACAGGCATCGGCATCACGGCAATACCCGCCAACCGCGGCCCGAATGTCACCGCAAACACCGTACCCAGAATGTATCCGCCAATACCGCCAACCAGACCAAGCAGCAGCCCCTTTAGCAGGAACATGCGCAGGATGACGGATGAGCCCGCGCCCAAAGCCATCAACGTGCCGATCTCACGCCGGCGCTCGAAGACGTTGGCATACATGTAGTTGGCGATGCTGGCACCGCCCACCAGCACGATGATCACCAGAAACACCGTGGACAGGCTGGCCATCATTTGGTTGGTCTTGACCTGCGTGTCCACGACCTGCGTCACCGTTACGACCTTCGCATCGGGCAACAGCTTGTTGATTTTCTGCACGAGCCCAGCCGAAATCTCCTGACAGCACCCGACGATCTCGATGGCGTTGATCACCGCACCCTGATCCGTCATCTCTTGAACGGTGTGCAAATGGGCGAACACACGGGAGTCGTCAACCGTGCCGGTTTGGGGCAACACGGCCGAGACCTTGAACGTCTGGCCAAGCAGGTCGAGATAGTCACCCTCTGCAATCTTGAGCAGTTGACCGACGTCAGCGCCGACCAGTGCCTCTTCAGGTCCGAGGTCGTCGATGACGCGTTTGCGGACAAGCGTCTCCTTGACTGGGGGCTTGAAGACATCGGGCATGTCGGCGATCTCTCCACACCCCTCCTCCGGCCGCGTGAAGATGCCGGCGCCCTCCCACATGGCCTTGGCCTGGAACTCGCTCTTGGGCAGAATCCCGGTCAACGTGAACTTCCGCCCCTGTAACGTCACCGGTACGGACAGCTTCGGAGACAGGTTATCCAAGCCTTTCAAGTCCGACGTGGACAGTTGCGTGACGTACGCCTCTGGAAACGTCTCGTCCTGCATGTCGGCGCTGTAGTAGTCCTGCACCGTCGCCGACTTCGGCAGCACCAGGATGTTAGCGCCAAGCGCATCCAGTTCCCGCGAGACCGCCTTCTCCGAGTAAAAGGTGATGTTCTTGATAGCCACTATGGCTGTGATACCAAGCAAGATCGCAAGGAAACTCGTTGCAAGCTGATTCTTGCGCTCGAATATCTCACGCCAAACAAGCGTTCTAAGCTGCATCGCTGCTCTCCCTAATTACCCTTTTTCTTCGGCGCGCAGCCACCCTTTTTGCCGGGAGGACAACAAGGCTTTTTCTTGCCCGCGTTCGTGACCGACGCGAGCAGGACTTTTTTCTCAGTCGCGCCCTTGAACGTGGCCACCGTTTTCCCAGGGGGAGCAAGCAGAACGGTCACAGCCTCGGTTGTATTCGGGTCGACTTTTAGGTTCTTGAGAAACTGCGCCTCGGCCGCATCACTCGGATCGATCGTCACAACCGCCGTCGTCATGGCGTACTTCGGATCGCTCTTAAACTCGTTGACACCTTTCATCGCCTCGGCGTCGTGCTGCGTACTGCCATTCTGAATGCACAAGAACGTCATCTTGCCGTCCTGTAGAGACTTCAGCGTCTTCTCCATACCCGGGCTGGCAAAGGAATCTACCAGTTGCTGCTCGGAAAACGCGAGCCGGTAGCTGTGTACGACCGCGCCGTTAGGGGCCACGACAAAGACAAACGGCATCGGCGCCGTGCGAACCTTGAACCGATCTACGACCGCCTTCTCGGCGGGGTTATCCACGTGTACTACGACCGGATCAGCACGGCCTGCGACCTTGGCCACAGCGTTGTCGAATACAGAGCGCAGTTGCGTCGTACGCGCGTCCTCGTTCCTATAGAAGAACACAAAAGTGTACTTACCGTGCTTGGCCGCGTTCTCCAGCGCCACCTCGCCCGTTAGTTTTTCCATCTTGGCGACCGGCGGCGTAGCCTCCGGCTTGCTTCCGTCGTCTGCGAGCACAGATACATCTATCGTTGCCAGAGCAACGCCGATGACCGCACAAAGAATCAAGTTCTTTCCCATTGCAATTGTCCTCATCCAAAAAGAGCCGACGATTGATCTAAACCGTAATTGCTCATCCACGTCAGCCCACGAGGGCTGCCGCAGCCTGAGTATCCGTCACGAAGTACTTGCGCCTGAACCAAAACGCCACATTTACCAACCCGATCAGCACCGGCACTTCGACCAGCGGCCCAATGACCGCGGCGAACGCAACTCCGGAGTTGATCCCGAACACGGCCACCGCCACCGCAATCGCAAGCTCGAAGTTGTTGCTTGCAGCCGTGAATGCAATGGTCGTTGTCTCGGCATAACCGGCGCCAATCTTCTTGCCCATCCAGAACGAAACCAGGAACATGATGACAAAATAAATACATAACGGGATCGCAATCCGCACGACATCAAGCGGAAGCTGAACGATGTACTCACCCTTGAGCGAGAACATCACCAGAATCGTAAACAGCAGGGCGATCAGGGTAATCGGAGATATCTTCGGGATG
Organism: Phycisphaerae bacterium; assembly: GCA_029260075.1. Lineage (GTDB taxonomy): Bacteria > Planctomycetota > Phycisphaerae > UBA1845 > UBA1845 > OFTM250. Next base: position 64,082 of record JAJDDY010000076.1, on the reverse strand, counting down.
AACTTGGACTCGTACCACTCCCGACCCTTGGCCTTGAGCATCACGAAACGCGTGAACATCCCTGCAACAAACGGAATACCCAGATAGATGAACACGCTCTTGGCGATCTGCCCGATCGTGATCGCGACGACTGCGCCTTTCAGGCCAAAGAGCGGTGGAAGAACCGTGATAAACAGCCAAGCGTACACTGAGAAAAACAGGACCTGAAAGATCGAGTTGAACGCCACCAAGCCGGCAGCGTACTCCGTGTCGCCTTCGGCCAGGTCATTCCAAACGATGACCATGGCGATACAGCGTGCAAGCCCGATCATGATCAATCCGACCATGTACTCTGGGTAGCCGCTTAGGAAAAGCACTGCCAACGCGAACATTAGGACCGGTCCGATGATCCAGTTTTGCACCAGCGAAAGGCCCAGGATCTTGTAGTCGCGGAACACGTCGCCGAGTTCCTCGTACCTCGCTTTCGCCAACGGCGGGTACATCATCAGGATCAGCCCAATGGCGATCGGGATATTGGTCGTCCCAACTTGAAACTGGTTGATGAAACTCTCGACGCCGGGGTACAAGTAGCCACCGCCTACTCCGACCGCCATCGCCAGGAAAATCCAAAGCGTTAGGAAGCGATCGAGAAACGAGAGCTTCTTGCGTTTCCCGGTCGCGTTCGCCGCACACGCACGTTCCATCATCGATGCTCCGTAAGCGTCGCCTTCGCGATGCAGTCCTTATTCACAACACGCACCTTGGCCGCTGCGTAGGCGTTCAAGGTCTTCCTGCAACACGTCGATCTCGCGAAGGCAAGACTTCACGCAGTTAATCAGCGTGCGCTCCAGGCCCTGCGCGTTCCGTTTGATTCGATAGTGCTTCCACTTACCCTCTTGCCGGACATCAACCAAGCCGGCCCGTCGCAGGTAGGCTAGGTGGCGAGAGACCTTCGGCTGGATTTCGTCCAGCACGCTGCAAAGGTCGCACACGCACACCTCACGCTCGGCCAGCAGGTTCAGAATCCGCAGCCGAGTCGGGTCCGCGAAAGCGCGGAAAACATCCTGTGTTACCGTCAGGCTTGCTGTCATATACGGATAAGCATATGTATCCTTGAGTGGGTTGTCAAGGCCGTCGCGAATCCGCTTCATCCGCTGCCGCCGACGTCCGAAAACGGGCGTATGCCTGGCTTGCTGAATACGTGAGAGCATGGTTCGTTTCGCAGGCGAGGCCGCCTTCTCCGGTTTCGTGGATGTGACCGTTTCCATGACGATCACGCCGCCGCGGACCGACGGAGTTGCCCTGGCCGCGGAACCCCATTCGTGGGACCGGGGACCACAGCGTCGCGGGATCGAAAAAAAAAGCCGGCCTGTCCTTGACCTTACATGTAGGTGTAAGGTGTATAATCCAGGGAGGTGAGGCCATGACAACGGAAAATGCGGAGCGACTGACCATCGGCGAAGTGGCCCAAGCGGCGGGTGTGGCCGCCACTACATTGAGGTACTACGAGCGGGAGGGCTTGCTGTCACCGACCGACCGGAGCCGGGCGGGCTACCGCCTGTACGACGACGGAGCCGTCGAGCGGCTGGAGTTCGTCCGCGCAGCTCAGGCCGTCGGGTTCACGCTGGACGACATCCGCGCGCTCTTGGAGCTGAACGGGGATTCGCCGTGTAAGGAGGTGCAGGCGTTGATCGAGCGGCGGCTGACCGAGGTGGATGAGAAGCTCGCGGATTTGACTCGCGTGCGATCCACCCTGGCCGACGCCCTTCAGCGCTGCCGCAAATCGAAGAAAGGGTGCGCCGTCGTGGCGGACTTGAAACGGAAACGCGGAAAACGGAGATCGAAATGATGAGAACATTCAAGACTCTGACGCTGGCTTCTGCCGCAACCCTGGGACTCGTTGCCGTCGCAAGCATCGTCTTTGCCGAGGCGCGTGCCGAACGCCCGGACTGCCCCGGGAAGATCACCTGCCCACAGACGGGCGAGATCGTTTGCCGGGACGAATGCCCGACCGTCGATCCGAACCGCCCCGACTGCCCAGGTCGGATCGTCTGCCCGTTGACTGGGGAGTTGGTTTGCAGGGACCGCTGCCCGCTCCACAAGAATGGCAGGATCGCCGACACGCAGCAACCGGAGTTGCCGTCCTGCTGCGCGAACAAAGGCTAAGCATGACAAGAACCGGCCGAACCCAGGCCGCGTCGGAGATACACCGATGCCGCGTTGCCCTCAATGTGGGAACCACGGACGCAAGGTCAAGCGCGTGACGCTCGATAGCCTGCTGCGCCCAGAGCGACGCCCGGACATCAGTGACGAGCAGTACCACGTCTGCCTCGCGCCGGAATGCGAGACGGTCTACTTCGGCGCGGCCGACGCCGCCTTCGGCAAGTCCGACCTCTCTGTTCGGTTCGGCTTGAAGGAAACATCGTCGCCGCGGCCAGTGTGCTACTGTTTCGACCGCAGCATCGAGGAAACTTACGATGAGATCCGTCGGACGGGCCAATCGACGATGGTGGACAGCATCAAGGCGGCGATGAAGGGGCCGGGCTGTCGTTGCGAGCAGACGAACCCGTTGGGCGGTTGTTGCCTGAAGAGCGTGCAGGAGGTTGTGGAGCAAGGGTTCAAACTTGCTGGCCGCGAGCAGGCATCGACACGATGCGGTGTCGGCGGCCACGAGGACTGCTGCGTTTCCGATTCTGGACAGGCCGGACTCACGGGCGAGGTACGTGAGGATTGTTGCAGAACAGAAACGGGCGCTCGCGGCATTGAGGCGACCCGTCGGCGAACAGGCATTCTTGCGGCGAGCGGATCTGTGCTAGCTGCGATCTTCTCGTCGGCCTGCTGCTGGCTCCCGCTGATTATGATCGCGTTCGGGGCGTCGGCGGCGGGAGTGGCCGGCTTCTTCGAGGCGTACCGCCCGTATTTCATCGCTGGCGCGCTAGTCATGCTAGGCCTCGGGTTCTACACCGTTTACTTCCGTCGGGAGACATGCACCGCGGACTCCGCCTGTGCGGCTCCCAACCGGAGGCTGCGTGCGTTTAGTCGGATCATGCTGTGGACGGCCACGGGCTTGGTCGGTGCGTTCGTGTTCTTTCCGAACTATGTCGGTCACCTGTTCGCCTCGCCGACATCGGGGAGCGCTCTCGCGCCGGATGTTCGCCTCGCCGCGGTCAAGTTCCGCATCGAAGGAATGACCTGCGAGGGATGCGCAACGGGGCTGCGTGCCACGCTAGCCAAGCTACCGAATGTGGCGTCCGTTGAGGTTGACTACCCATCCAAGTCGGCCGTGGTTCGGTACACAGCCGACAGTTTGCGTGTTGCCGATCAAGTGGTTGAGACCGTGAAGGCCGCTGGCTACGCCGCCACACTATCTGAGCATCCCTGAATCAAATCGCAAGCGCACACGTCGAATGATCGGACGCGCCGGCTCGTATACGCCGCCGCTTCCGGAACGAGATTCATGGTCTTCAGCGCGCAAGACGAGCGTGGATTACCCGCCGTGCGATGGAATCACCGGCTCCACGTGGCACGCCATGCAATCCATCTTGCCCTGCGTGAAGTTGCCGCCGTCAAAGTCGAGGCCCGGCTTGTGGCACTCCATGCATCCGGCCTGTTCTCCGAGACTGGTCAATGCCGGGGCAAAAGTCTCGTCATTTACGGCATTGAGCAACTCAACCGCCTTGGCTGCCACGTCGCCTGCTAATCGGGCACAGCGTTCCTTGCGCTCGGGCGACTTGCTGGCAAATCCTGCTTCCTGCGACCATTTGCTGACAGAAATATGGCACAGAACATTGCCGGCCACGTTCTGATGTAACGCCCCTTCGGCTTTCAGCTCATCTACCAGAAACTCGTGGTTCACGGCGTACTGATTGGACTGGTCCGTAGGAAGCGCCGCGGTTGCATACCAGTTGAGAAGCTCGGTGATGACCATGGCGGCGGTCTCCTCATCCGTCACCATCTGGATCGCTGCCGCTGCGCCGTTGAGCGCTCCGCAAAGCGTTCCGTACCCGTACATGCCGCCCTTGCCGTAACGCATCATGTCGCTTGGGAAACTGGTGAACGGCTCACCAACGGCCTCGGAGAGTGACTCGACGATGGCATGAAAGGAACCGTAACAGCAGTCACCCGCGTAGTACCCGGCATGTCCGCGCTTGCGCACGGTCTCGACATCCAGCTTGCTGTACGTCGCCGGCCAAGCAATCGTGCCGGTTCCGCCGCCGTTCGTTCCCGAACCGGGGATGTCGGTTCCCGGTATGACACCGCAGCCTTTCGACATCATCACCGCGCCGAGCCCCGCGCCAGCGGCGCACTTCAAGAAAACTCGTCGATCTGATTCGCTCATCAAATGTACTCCTGTTCCAGATGCTGTGAAAGAACGATCTTGTTGCGACGCGACCCCGAACACGGCGGTGTTTCCGTCGACCTCCCTCAGCCGCGCCATCTAAAACAACTAGGTCTTTTCGATCAATACCTCCTTTCTGCTACACGATTCCAAAGACGAACCTCAGTGCGAAGTAAACACCTATCGCAATGAAGATGATCCCCGTGACTAGACGCGCCCATCGCTCAAACGAGGCCACCCTGTTAAACGCCCTGCCGACCGCCTTGGCTCCCACGGCAATCAGGACTGCGAAAACGATGACAGGAAGGGCGGTGCTGGCCCCGTATATCGAGGGGAGCAACAGAGACGATTCGAACTTAATCGATAGTGGCACAAGGCTACCGAAAAACAGCGCAGCGGATGACGGGCAGAACGAGAGTGCGAACACAACGCCGAGCGCCAACCCTGACCAAATGCCCCAGCCCTCTACGCGCTTGCCAACGCGCTCGCCGAGGCCGCCGCCAAACGACCCGACGCTAATCAAGTCGAGTAGGATCATGCCGACCAGGATCAGCACGGGCCCCAGAATCTTGTTCATGTATTTCTGAAGCCAGTGTGACACGGAAGGCGCAGCCATCACGCTCGCGACGAGCAGCGCTCCGAGCGTAACATAAACTAGGCTTCTACCGATTGCATAGAGCACACCGGTAAGGACGGCTGCCCTTGGATTGTCCACGCGCCGTGCGATAAACGACACGGCTGCGATGTTGGTTGCGAGCGGACACGGGCTGATCGCAGTCAGGATGCCAAGCCATATGGCCGAACCGATCGCAAGTACCGTGTCGTCCATTACGGGATGGCCTCCAAGTACGCCTGCGCCTCATCACGGACGAATGTTTTGAATGTCCCTTCATCGCCCACGAGATCCCAGATCTGCTTGAGCTTCTTCGATCGCGTCACCTGTCCGCCCTCGGTTTCCACCATCACGAGTTCGCTGGAGTACAGTTCGTATTCCTTGACGAAGTGTTCGTGCTCCGACTCCTCCACGTTAATGGCACGCCACTCCAAAACTCCCGACTCCAGCTCCTCGGAAAGCCCGTCCTTCAGTGCCTGCTCAGCGTAGGCTTCCATGGTCAAGCACGTTCGACACCGTTGCGTGCGATGGAAATAGTACGCGATGACTTTGCGGCCGGGCGGCGCCTCCTCCTGCGCCACCAACGCTTTGGCATGGCGCGTTTCAAGCTGCTTAGCCTCGGGCAACTTAGTGACGGAGACCGGAGTCACGGCGGCAGAATCGCCCGCAGCGGAATCGTCGGCGGAGGGGCCGCCGTTGGCTTGACCCTCGTGAGTAAGAACGTCCTCGCTGGAGGTCTCCGATCCGGCCATCGTCGGCGGTACATCGGACGTCGCCGTTTTGCTCGGGGCGGTCGAAGCACTACGGGGTCCGCCGACCACAAGATAGACAACGGTTACGGCGACAAAGACGAGCAAGACTATCGTTGTTACACTCTTCATGGCATCTCTCGTTCTCAAAATACCGGCTCGCGAGTGACTCAGGCGGACTCCCCGCTCGCAAGTGCCGACGTCAGCATGGTGGTGATTTCCGCCTCGCTCGGCACCTTGCCGCTGACGGTCACTTTTCCGTCAATCACCAGCGCCGGCGTTGCCATCACCCCGTGATTGGTAATCTCGATGATGTCCGAAATCTTCTCTAACTCGTATTGGAGCCCAAGTCCGTCGGCCGCGACTTGAACGCTAGCCGCCAGCGCAGAGCACTTTGGGCACCCCGGTCCTAACACTTTGATTTTCATGATATCTCCTCGTCTTTGCCGCCTGCCGGCTGATCACGAGGCTTACCCTGCACGTATGGGCTCAGTCCTCGAGGCCGCAGTTTGTTTTCCATATCAGGGGCTCGCGCTAATCGCGTTCACGATCAGCTGGCCGCAGACAATAACGTCCGTATTTCTTCCATCACGCGCTTTGCGTCGTTGATGAGTTGTGGTTTCTCAGGCTTTTTCTCGATGCCGAGGTTCGTCACGTCTACGTGGACCTCGACTGGTAGGCTCGCCTTCTCCATGATCTTCCGTGCGCAGTGATCCTCGCAGCCGTCGATCACCACACGTTTCCCAGCATTGCGGGCTCGATCCATCTTGTCTGGAATCTCGGCCCCCATGGCCGCGACGCAGAACAGGTTCCCCACGCCCTCCTGCGCCAACCCAATCCCGGCCCGATTGGACACCTGCCCGGAGTGCGCCGCACCTGCACACGTGAAGATGAGCGTTTCATTCGTGTCGTTACTACAACAACCGTTCGCCATCTCGAATCTCCTTATGCGATTGAGCCGTAGATCATTCCGACGATCGTTGCCATTACCACGACCAGCACGGTGAACACCGCGGTCTTCTTAAGTCCAATGACTGACCGAATCACCAGCAGGCTCGGCAGCGACAATGCCGGGCCAGCCAGCAGCAACGCCAGGGCCGGGCCCTTATGCATTCCGTGCTCGAAGAGTGCCTGCAGAATCGGAATCTCCGTCAAGGTGGCGAAGTAGAACAGGCATCCAACGACCGAGGCGATCACGTTTGACTGGAAACTGTTGTCGCCGACAAGTGCGGCCACCTGCTTATCCGGCAGAAGAGCGCCAAGGAACCCCACGACGAACACACCGCCAAACAAGAGCGGCACCAGGAGCTTGGCGAAGTCCCACGTGTTGTGCATCCACTCCTTCACCTCGTGGGGCTCGAACCACCGCCAGACCATCAAGAGCACGGCTAAGCCCATCACCCCGGCTAGGTACCACTTCATGTGGAAGATCGTGATGACCAAGCCCTGCGCTTCTTCAATGTGTTCGATCTCTGTTTTGGCGAGCGTGATCTTGTCGCCTACCTTCATGCCCGCGACAGGCCGGTCCACCTGTACGACGACTTCGTCCTTTGTTTCCTGCATGAGTACGGCGGGAATCTCGACACCGTCCGTTCGATGCACAATCACGTTGCCGGGGTTGTACCAGTCGCTGAAAACCAGAAAAGCCATCATGCAGGCAAAGTAGAGAACGGTCTGCCAGAGGGGTCGCCGAGCAGGGGGCGAGTCGGGCAAGTCGGCCATGGCTTCGCTGCGTACCTGCTCGTCCTTCCGGAAGATGACGGCCATGATCAAGCCGATGACGATGCCGAAGACAATCGCACCCACCGCGCGCCAGAGCCCAATTTCAAAACCGAGCACGCGAGCCGTCAGGAAAATTGCGAGGATGTTTAAGGCCGGGCCGGAGTAAAGGAATGCCGAGGCCGGTCCAAGCCCCGCGCCCACTCTGTAGATTCCGGCGAACATCGGCAGCACGCTGCACGAACAAACCGCCAGCACAGTGCCCGAAACGGAAGCCACGGAGTAAGCCTCGACCTTGTTGGCCTTCGGTCCGAGGTGCCGCAACACGGCTTCCTTAGACAGAAACGTGATGATCCCTCCCGCGATGAAGAGCGCAGGCACCACACACGCAAGCGTATGGTTCCGGGCGTACCACTGAACCATCTTGAAAGCTTCGAGGATTGCCGCCGTTACTTTCGGGTTCGATAGCGGGAGGCCATAGGATACGACGAAAATGACCGCGAACGCGGCGAATATCTTCCACTGCTTTGCAGCCATCGATCTAACTCCCTAGTCCACCAGCGGACTCAATACACCCAGCAATATGCATGCCTCCATGGCCATGTTGCCATGGATGTGACAAAACAAAAACGAAATGCATTGGATACCGCGCTCAAGAGGACCTCATCACCGCCTGCTGTTCCTTCAGGTTCTGCTTTAATACACCCTCAACACAGCTCCAGAATCCGCGAAGGCATGCGACCTTCAAGCTGTAGAAGATCATGACGCCCTCCTTGCGATCGGCCACAATGCCTGCGTTCTTCAAGACAGCCAAGTGCTTGGACACGGTGGACTGATCCGCCCCGACAAGGTCGGTCAAATCGCACACGCACATTTCCTTCTCAGCCAGGGCGTCCAGTATGAGCAACCGGCTCGGATGGGCCAGAGCTTTGGCGACCTTGGCACGGGCTTCGTACAGTTGTCGTGGCTTTGGTTTCATGGCTCTATGGCAATTGTACCATTAATCTGGGCGTTGTCAAGCCGCGGCCCCTTTTCTGGACTGCCCGCGACGGTCAGGACCGCAATCTTCGATCCTTCGCGTGCCCTTCAAGCTGGCGTGAAGGGCACGCGAAAACTCCTACCCAGCCCCTTGACTATGCCACTATTACACGATATAGTGTAATATCGATTGACGACGTTTGGAGGATCCGCATGGGTACGAACAAGACCAAAGGCTGTCGCCCACCGAAACCTGAACTGGACAGCCGTCCGCTGCTCACGAAGCGGCAGGGCCTTGCGCTGGAATCGACGTTCAAAACGCTCGCTAACGGGACACGGCTTCGCATGCTCCACGCGCTCGTCCGAGCCGGGGAGCTTTGTGTGACCGAGCTTGCTGAGGCTCTTAGCATGAAGCCGCAGGCCGTCTCGAACCAACTCCAGCGGCTTGCCGACCGCGGGATCGTGGAACCTCGACGGAACGGGTTGCAGATTCACTATCGCATCGTTGATCCGTGTGTCGTGACGCTCCTGGACCACGGGTGGTGCCTGACGGAAGACGCCGGAGGGCGCGTATCGAGGCGTTTCCGAGGAAAGAGGGCTGCATCATGAGAACGGGAACCGTTGCTGTCGCTCTGGCGGGGGCTGTCCTGGTTGGCGGCATCACATATGCATTCATCCGTGACAGCGCAGACGCCGTTGCGAACGACGACGCCATCTCTGCCAAGGTGGGAGCCTCGTCCGAGAGTGTTCATGTCGATGAGCTTGCCGACAGCCCCGAGAGATTTGACCACGAAGTGACCCTCCGCGCGGTCGTGTCGGCCGTCAACAAATCGCAGGGCGTTTTTTCCGTCATCGACTCTCGCGAGTTTGAATCATGCGGAGTACTCACGTGTGCGAAGCACAACTTGCCGGTGAAGTTTACCGGCCCACTTCCTGAGCCGAAGACCGTCGTCGAGATTACCGGCCAAGTTGTCGAGAGTGACAGAGGCTTGGTCTTCGACGCGAAGCGTGTGGACGTCGTACCATGAAGTGGGCGATCCCGGCTGTTTTCATGGCCGTCCTTCTGGGACACTTCCTCTACAGTACGCGGACGCAGCCGGTAAACGCGGGTCGGTGGGCAACCTACGAGTTCGACCGGCCGGAAGAGTCACGCTGGACACGTTACACCGAGTCGGGTGAGTATTGGCTTGGGCTTTCGTACGCTTTCGCCGGAGCCTTCGCGGCGTTTTGCTTTACTCGCATCGTGAAGATGCGACGAGAGGCCCTTCTCGCTTCAGCGGGAGGGGTTACGCTAAGTGGCGTCCTATGGGCGAGCGTCTGTTTTCTGACAGGCTGTTGTGGGTCGCCCATGCTCCCCATCTACCTCGGTCTGTTCGGCCCGAAGTTCCTTGCCATCACCAAGCCACTTACATTCGGGCTGACGGTTCTTTCGATTCTGGTGGGTTACACATGGATGCTCAAACGGGCACCGAAAGCGATAGCGAATAATGTCAACGCTAGTCTACATGAAGATTCTGGAGCAAACCCCGGCCAAGTATGATCGGGGAATGCGAATCCTGACGCTCGGGCGTGTCGATCGCATCAAGCGTGAGATAGCCTCAGTCTGGATTCAACCGGGCAATGCCGTGCTGGAAATCGGCTGCGGATCAGGCTCGCTTGCTGCTTTGATGACCAATCGAGGCGCCCAAGTCGTGGGCATCGACGTTTCCGAGCCGATGCTGAGCGTCGCTCGAACTTCGGCACCCGATGCGGAGTTCCTTCACATGACCGCGACCGAAATCGGCATGCTGGGATCGGACCGGTTCGACCGCATCGTTGCCACCCTGTCCCTCAGCGAACTGTCGGAGGACGAACAGCGGTATGTTCTGCGGGCCACGCGTGGTTTGCTCAAACCCAATGGGAAGTTGATCGTAGCGGATGAAGTACGGCCGGACGCCTGGTGGCAACGAATCCCCTTCTACTGCGTCCGGTTGCCCCTTGCGGCTGTCACGCTCCTGCTCACGCAGAACACGACACACGCGCTACGGTTGCTTGATAGTCGGCTCGCGGCGGCCGGCTTCAGGGTCGCGTCCGCCGAGCGATATCTCCTCGGCACGTTGGCTCTCGTCGTTGCGGAGAGGGCATGATGTGGAACCTGCTCAAAGATATCTGGTTCCTCTTCGGCCGGCTCTTTCCATTCCCGACTAAGCCCGGCCTTCGCCGCGTTGGAAATCCTGGCCGCTCATCACCGGTGCTCGTGACGGCGAACTTCGAGCTTACTGTCCGAACAGTGATGGAGACGCTTGAACGCGACGGTATCGATGCATGGCTCCTCGTCGCTCCGACGAAAGGCGTCAACGTATGGTGTGCTGGCGGTGCGGGCGATTTCACGGCGGATACGGTCGTCTCGATTCTCAAAACAAGCGGCATCGAAAACCTCGTAGACCACCGACGGCTGATTCTCCCGCAGCTTTCGGCTAGTGGTGTGAACATCTGGTCACTGAAGGAGCGTACCGAATGGAAGCCGCGCTTCGGACCGGCGCATGTCAAAGACCTATCCGCGTATCTGCGCAACGGAAAGTCGAGAACCGAGCGCGAACACAGGCATTTGAAGTTCAATCTCAAAGACCGGTTCGTGATGGGGACCAATCTCGGTTTCAACGTGGCTCTTCTCCTCATATTGCCTCTTCTGCTCGCTTCGGTGTGGCTCCCCGGTCTGTTGTGGGGAACGCTGGCCCTGCTGTTCGTCTTTTCCGTGCTTTGCAGCGTCCTGGCGTTCTGGTTGCCGGGGAAACCCGGCGTGCAAAAGGGTCTGTCGCTCGGCATTCTGGGCGCTGCCGTCTTCGTGGTGTTTACCGAAGTGACTGGCCCGCCCGATCCATGGCATCTGATTGGGTGGACGGGGTGGATTATGGTTATCTCCGCGTTCGTCGGTTATGATATGCCGAGCTGGTCGCCGCTCTGGCGACAAGACGCAACAGAACTCATTCTCGGCGTGAAGAATACGCACGTTGAAATCCTCCCCGAGAAGTGCATCGGCTGTCATCTGTGCGATATCGTTTGCCCGGCCGATTTGTTCGCGTATGATAGCGCGGCGAAGAAGTACGCAGTCGTGAACCTCGACGCTTGCCAGGCTTGCGGGGCGTGTATCGAGAATTGCCCCACCGAGGCCATTGTGAACAACTTCCGTTCCGGCGTCTGCTCATGCCCGACCTGCGCCGTCATCAACGGCGTTGGGGCACTAACGCGAAAAGGCAGCGAGCGCAAGCCATCGGAAGAGGTGGCCGCTACCGTACCGTAAACTGTTCGGGTGGCCTCGCGTATCCCAGATTGCCTGAAGCATCCGTCTCTATTAGCCTCCGTCGCTGACCGCCTCGCCTACAGTCGCACGCCAACAGCGTCATAGACTCTTCCGCGCGAAGAATAACATGCCTTCCGTGAACTGGGATGTGTGGTAGCCGGTTGTCCCCACGATTCGGGCGTCGATGAATCCAGCGTCTCTCAACTTGGCCAGGAAAGACCTTCCTGGAATCGCGCCGCACACTCAGTCGGACCATTCGCCGACCCGCTCCAGCAACTCGGGGTTCACGCCATCTACGAGCGACATGTCGGCCACCTGCAACCGCCCGCCGGGCTTGAGTACGCGATGTAGCTCGGCGAGTACCTTCTCTTTGTTAGGGCAGAGATTGATGACGCCGTTGGAGACGACGACATCGACGGATTCGTCATCCACATCGAGCGCGTGAGCCATGCCAGTCTTGATCTCGACATTGGCAAGTCCGCTTTCGGCGCAAGCCTGCTGAGCTTGGTTGACCATCTCGTCGGTCATATCAATGCCGATCACCCTGCCGCTCGGTCCGACCATCCGCGCGCTGATGATCGTGTCCATCCCCGCCCCGCACCCCAGGTCGAGAACCGTCATGCCGTTCGCGAGCGGATCCAGTGCGAGCGGGTTGCCGACGCCGGCGAAGGATTCCACGGCGCCGACTGGTAAGTTGGTCAGTGTCGCCGCATCGTAGCCCAGCTTCAGCGCGCTGGTCCAGCCGATCTCGAAGCGTCTTTCGGAAGCCGGATCGGTGGCGACGGAAGAGAAACGTTGCCGCACTTGGTCGTAGATTGTCTCGGCATCCATGCGTATAGCCCCTCCGGTCATCTTCCAAACAGGTCAAGGATTGTGACGGATTGAGAAAAGGACACGCGGGCGAGCGTGTTGGCCACAAGTCCGTCAAGCAGTCCGACATAGAGTGCCACGCCGAGTACGAACGAGACGAACACGGCCATGTGAAACTTGTTGCCCTCTTGGGCGGGCGGCCGCATGCATCATCCTGCACCAGGGATACCGGTTGCGATCCTGTCCCGGGTCACTTCGTTCCTACGGACTCTCGCCGTCGAGCGTTCTTAGGTAATCGATCAGGTCCGCCATGTCTCGGTTCGAAAGATCCCACCGGGGCATGGGCCAACTCAGTGTTTCTCCATCTGGATTCAAACCTTCGCGAACAGCCCGGCCGATGAGTTCATCGTCGTATGGTGGGTGGCCTTCATCCGCCGCATGTTCATCCTCGGTAAGGCGGGAGTAGCGTATGTCTGGGGCGGTCTGAAGCGACATCATGGCCCATCGCCCCCCGGTGCCGTCGGCTCCGTGGCAGGCCGCGCAGCCGCCTCCAAGCATGTGGAGCCATGGTGCCCCAGCATCGAATGCGATTCGTTCACCGTCAATGTTGTAACCGGTCTTGAAGATACGTTCTCCGTTCGTCGCTTCCTCGGACAAAGATGGTGCAGCCGCCCCCATGTGCCCGTGTCCACCGGTTCCGGCGGGGCCGGTGTGGAATCCGAAGGCCTCCGTGGTGACGATGAGTTCAGCCGTATCGCCATCGCCGTCGAGGTCGTCGACATCCGCCATCAAGAACCCGTGATATGCGCTATCACAGAGGTAGTCCGACCCGAGGAACGCGGGAACGCACATCGCGTTTTCGAACTCAGTGCCATCACCCAGGTGTACAGCGGTCTCACCAACGAGCGTGAGGCTTCCAAGCCCGATGATCTCGGCGCAAGGCAGCTCGACCGTCAACTCGTCGCTCGCCGGAACGTCCACTTGCAGCACTTGCTCGTCGATGCCCATGTGGCTGGCGATGTAGACAACGTCAAAGGTCGAATCCTCGTCCGATCCGTTCAGGAGTACGATCGTCATGTGCCTGTCGGGGTCGGCCAGGTCGTCCATCGCATGGAAACCCATGTGATCCTCCATGTGCGAAAGATATCCGTCCGCAGCAACGCCGCCGAAGCCGTCCTCGCCACCGATCTGCTCACCGATCGTTAGCGCCTTCTCCGCAACTTGTGCCGTGAGGCCCGTCGGCTCGCCGCCGTCGCCGTTCGTGCCATGCATCCCGCCCGGCACGAAGCCAAACCCGCATCCGGAGCTGACCGTCGCAAGGGCCAGTCCCACGCCGAATGCCACACCACCATAAAGACCTTTCATCGCAATTTCCTTTCCGTAAATCTTATCCGAGTCCTTATAGTCCGAGAGCACTGGCGTGGCGAACAGAGCGCCACGCCGGCATCCGGCCCGGCCCGATCCGAGTTTCATCCGACACATCCGTCTCGCATTTCCCGTGCCAGTCTGATCCTGAGCCCGAGCGCCTGCGTAGTCGGCCGCTGACCACCTATTTGATAGCGTCGGCTCCGATCCTGAGTGCCGCCAGAACAACCACGATCGCCGCCTGGAATCGCAGCCAAGCTGGCCGTGTGCAGTTGCTGAGCGCGCTTCCCAACTGAGCGCCCGGCAACGCCCCGGCCACGAGTATCGCGGCTGGGACGAAAGGGACCTTTCCCGTCGCGAGCTTTCCGGCGAAGCCGGCGAGCAAGGCGAAGAACACCAGAGCCAGGTTGGTGCCGATGACGACCCGACCCACTGCATGACTCGCGAATCTGATTCGGGAGCCGCTTGCCGGAACCTCTCTGTTTGGGATCCTCAAGTGATTCATCCGCGTCGATGCCAAGCTTGGCCTCCGTGGCATTCTTGATCGTAGTGACGAGTCTATCGCGGCGCTAATCACGTGGGGTCGTCAAGTCTGGTATCACCCGCTCGGTTTCGTGCGAAGCAGTCGTAAGCCGTTGAATGTCACCACCAGCGACGCGCCTGTATCCGCCGCGATCGCCATCCAGAGATTAGCCAATCCGAAAACTGCCAGAGCAGCGAAGAGGACCTTGACCGAAAGGGACAAGGCGATGTTCTGCGCGATGATCCCTTGCGTCCGGCGACTGTGCCGAATCAGCCAGGGCAGCTTTCGCAGGTCGTCTGTCATCAAGCCGATGTCGGCCGTCTCTAACGAAGCGTCCGTACCGCCGCCGCCCATGGCGATTCCGACGGTTGCGACCGCCAATGCCGGTGCATCATTGATCCCGTCTCCCACCATGACTACGCGCTGCCCTCGTGCCTTGTAGTCCTCGATCGCTTGGACCTTGTCGGCGGGGAGCAATTCGGCTCGGTATTCGGTAACGCCGCACTCCTGCGCGACGGCTCGGGCCGTTCCTTCGTTGTCGCCGGTAAGCATCACGATCGACGAGACACCGCACGCGCGCAACTCCTCGACACTCAAGCGTGCCTCTCCTCGAGCGGAATCCGCCAGAAGAAACACGCCCAGCGGGCCGTCCTCAGAACTCAACGCGACCACGGTGTGGTGACAGTCCTCATGCTCCAGCATAGTCCCGTGAACTTCCTCCGTGCAGATGCCTTCCTCTTCGAGCAACCGATGGTTGCCGATCAGGTAAGTCTTGCCATCGACCTGCGCCTTCGCCCCTTTTCCGGCGATTGCGATGTAGTTGTCGCAGGGCGGAGCAACGATGCCCTCTTTCCGTGCGTGCGCGACGATCGCTTGGGCGATCCAATGTTCGCTGCGTTGCTCAACGGCGGATGCAAGTTCAAGCAAACGGGAAACAGTGGTGTTGTTGATCGGGATGACCTTCTCGACGATCGGGCGTCCGAGGGTCAGCGTTCCGGTCTTGTCAAAGGCGATGACATCGGCCTTCCCGACCGCTTCCAGATATTCGCCGCCTTTGATAAGTACGCCATTGCGCGCGGCAGCCGTCAGTCCGCTGACTATCGTGACCGGAGTTGAAATGACCAGCGCGCACGGGCACGCGATGACGAGCAAGACGAGCGACCGGTACAGCCACGTGCCCCAGCCACCTCCCGCGGCGAGCGGAGGAAGGACGAAGACAAGGACCGCCACCACGATCACGGCCGGCGTATAGTAAAGCGCAAACCTATCGACGAACCGTTCCGACGGCGAACTCCGGGCCTGAGCCTCCTCTACTAAACGAATCACACCGGCCAACACCGTATTCCCGACCGGCTTTGTCACCTCAACGACGACGGCTCCCTCCTGATTGATCGTACCGGCAAACACCTCGTCGCCGACCGTTTTGTCAACCGGGATCGATTCACCCGTGATCGGCGCCTGGTTGGCGGATGTACTTCCCTCGATGACTCGTCCATCGAGCGGGAACTTCTCGCCGGGCTTGACGACGACCCGATTTCCGACCTGGACTGCGCCGGTGTCGATTTCAGCCTCTGTCCCATCGCCGTGTTGGACACGCGCGATAGGCGGAGCCAGTTCCATCAATGACTGGATGGCTCTGCGGGCGCGGCTGACGCTCCAACTTTCCAGCCAGTTGGAAAGCATGAAGAGAAACGCCACGGTCGAAGCCTCGAACCATTCGCCAAGACCAATCGCTCCCACGACGGCGATGGTCATGAGCACATTCATATCCAGTCGAAGACGCCTAGCGGCGCGCCACGCCTTCGGGGCGATGTGCCACCAGGCGGCGGCGATCGCGATTGAGTATGCGATGGCTGATGGCCAAGGCGTGTTATGGAACGCAATAACGGGCAGCCATCCCAGCGCAAGCCCGACAGCAGTGCCAAGTCCCGCCATGACGGTCAAGCTGAGCGCTTTACGTTCGCCGCCATCTCGGTCGTTGGGCGATGCGGCACGATCAGAAAACAGGGTCGCTCTCATGCCGGTGGCCCGCACGATCGAGATGATTTGCTCGGAATCAGTGGCCGACGGGTCGAAGCTGACCGTTATCGTGCCTCGCATCAGATTGAACGAAAGGTCGAGGATGCCGCCCTGCGCGTTGAAGGCACATGTAAGCTCTTTGATCTCGTCAGGACAGTCCATACCGGCGATGCGGAGAGTGATTGTCTTCGATGAATTGTGGTCTCGTTTCACGGCTTTGATCCCCAATTGGAGCGTGCTGCGAAGGCAGTTACTGCTACCGGCATGTCACGCACGAGGAGTCTCCGCTTCCTTGCCGCCGAACAGTTCGTATAGAAGCGGCAGAATGAACAGCGTTAGTAGTGTCGAGGTCACAATTCCTCCAATCACGACCGTTGCAAGTGGGCGCTGCACCTCGGCGCCGACGCCGGTCGAGATAGCCATGGGCAAGAACCCCACCGCATCAGTGACCGCGGTGGCCAACACCGGGCGAAGTCGTTGCCTTGCCGCCGTTGTAACCGCCCCATGAAGACTCGCGCCAGCTTCTCGAAGCGGCCGAATTGCGGAAACCAGTATCTGGCCGTTGAGAACGGCGATGCCCCCGAGAACGATGAACCCCACGGCAGCACTTACACTGAAGGGGAGTCCCGAAAAATGCAAGGCCAACACAGCCCCGACCATTGCGAAAGGAATGCCCGTGTAGATGAGCAGCACATCTCGAAGGCTCTTGAGACTGAAGAACAGAAGAAAGAACACGAGAATCAGCGTGAGCGGCACGAGAATGCTCAAGCGTATCCTCGCCCGTTCGAGATTCTCAAACTGACCGCCCCAGTCGATCACATAGCCTTCGGGAAGCGACATCTCGTTGTCAATTCGTGCTTTCGCCTCCGTGACAAAGGACGTCGTATCTCTTCCAACGACGTTGCACTGCACGCGAATCAGGCGGCGACTCCATTCGCGATTGATCGTGGACGCCCCTTCGGTATCCTCGATCTGGGCCAGCTCGCTGAGTGGCACGCGCGGCCCAATCTCAGTGGGAACCAGGGTAGCGGCGAGAAGCTCGCTGTCCGTGCGGTATTCGTCGGGAAGCCGCACCACGAGTGGGAACTTCCGTTGCCCTTCAAAAACCTCTCCCACGCGTCGCGTACCCACGGTCTCAACGAAATCGAGGACGCTACGGGCGGGTATCCCGAACCGCGCGATTTTCTGCCGGTCCACGCTGATTCGTAGCGTTGGCTGGCCGGTCACCTGATCCACAGCGATGTCCGACGCTCCGTCGATGTCGATGAGGATCTCCTGAACACGATTGCTCAGCCGAATGAGCTCGTCGAAATCGTCACCATAGATCTTGATCCCCAGATCGGAGCGTATGCCCGAAATCATCTCGTTGAGTCGCATCTCAATCGGCTGCGTAAACACCATGTTCAGGCCAGGCAGGTCTGCAACCTCCTGCTGCATGAGCTCGCTTAGCTCGGCTTGCGTCGTAGCACGCGACCAGGCTTCGCGCGGCTTCAGCGAGATGAAGATATCGGTGAGTTCGATACCCATCGGGTCGGTCGCAACTTCGGCCGTTCCGATGCGACTCCACACATGGCGGATTTCGTCCGGGAACTTCTCCAGGAGAAGACGCTCGATGCGCGAGTTGTAATCAACCGATTCGTCAATAGAGACGCCGGCCAGACGTATCGTGTTGATCACCGTGGAACCCTCGCTTAGACGCGGAATGAATTCGCCGCCCAGCCGGAGGGCCAAAAAACCGGTTGCCACAAGTAGAATGGCAACAGCCGGCAGCACTACGACTCGCAGCCGCAAGGCCCATTTGAGCAGCAATCCGTAAACCGCCACCAGCGCCCGTCCAATGAGACCGGTGTTCTCGCTAACCTTGCGGGGCAGGAAATAGTAGCCCAAGATCGGTGAGAGCGTGACAGCGACGATCAGCGCGCCCGCTAAGGCAAAAATGAACGTCCACGCCATGGGTCGAAACATTTTTCCTTCGATGCCCTCAAGCATGAGGATGGGAAAGAACACCACCATAATGATGCCGAGGCCAAACACGGTCGGTCGAACGACCTGCTTGCTGGAGTCGATGATGCAACGCAGACGCTCGCCGCGTTTCAGGGGACGACCAAGTTCAGTCTGACGTTCGGCGAGGGTCCTGAGGTTCGCTTCCGTCATCACCACGGAGCCATCCACGATCACGCCGAAGTCGATGGCTCCGAGACTCAAGAGGCTGGCGGCAATGCCGAACTCGTACATTCCCAGTACGGCGAACAGCATGGCAATGGGAATCGAAATCGCCACGACCAAACCGGCACGGACGTTTCCCAATAAGACGAAGAGCACGATGATAACAAGCACGGCGCCGGCCGTGAGATTGTGCTTGACGGTGCTGATGACCTCGCGTACCAGATCAGTGCGGTCGTAGACGATTTCGACGATGACGTCGCCCGGAAGAGATTTTTTGACGCCTTCGAGTCGCTCCTTGAGCAACTCCGTGACGACCTTGCTGTTCTCTCCCATGAGCATGAACCCGAGGCCGAGCACGGCTTCGCCGCGACCTTGTGCGGTTACCGCGCCACGGCGTATCTCGTGTCCGATGGCTACCTCGGCGATGTCCCTAATAAAAAGCGGCGTGCCGTCGTACGCTGCAATGACGATGTTCTCGATTTCTTCGATACTGGTTACACGTCCGATGCCATGAACAAGTCTCGACTCACCGCCCGAAACAATCTGTCCGCCACCGACGTTGTGGTTGTTCTCTTCGAGTGTCTCAAAAACGTCGTCAAGCGTGAGGTCGTATTTCAGGAGCGATTCGGGTGAGACGATGACATGGAACTGCTTTTCTTTGCCGCCCCAAGAGTTTACCTCGGCAACACCGGGGACCTTCCTCAATTCCGGCTTGATGACCCAATCGTGAATCGTACGTAGGTCTTCGAGCGAACGATTCGGGTCTTCTGATCGCACGATGTAATGAAAGATCTCACCCAACCCGGTGGCGATCGGCCCAAGTTCCGGTCTGCTGATGCCGTCGGGAAGCTCCACTCCGGCCAGTCGTTCAGACACATATTGCCTTGCGTCCGTTATACTGGATGAGTCGTCAAAGATGGCGACAACTTGCGAAAGCCCGAACTTCGATATTGAGCGAACGCTTGAAAGCCCCGGCAATCCCCCGATGGAAAGCTCGACGGGCAGCGTAATCTGCTGCTCGATCTCCTCCGGGTTCAGTGCAGGCGCAACAGTGTTGATTTGCACCTGCACGGGCGTTGTGTCGGGAAAGGCGTCCACGGGGATGTGTACGAGGGTCCAACCGCCGAGCCCAACACAAAGCACGAATAGAAGCAACACCAGTAGGCGATTCTTGAGCGCGAATTCTACAAGACTATTTAACATGATGGTGGCCCGTTCCCTCTAATCGTCCACGCAGCCGGCACCCAGGCGCGACTTGAGGAACTCAGATTTCATCGTGAAGCCGCCCGACACAACTACTTCGTCGGTTGCGAGAATGCCCGCGAGGATTTCGACGGAATGAGCGTCTCTGGCGCCCACCGTGACTCGCCGCAATTGAAACAAGTCCTCGTTCTCCTTCACAAAGACGTACGGTCGCCCCTCAAACCGCTGCAAAGCTGATGGCGGTAAGCGGAGCATGCTCACCGATTTGCCGAGTACCACCTTGACCTCGCCAAACATGCCGCTCTTCAGTCTTACATCAGGGTTTGGAACCAGTGCGCGCGCTCTGACTAGCCGGTTCCGTTCATCAACGCGCGAGTCGATCCAAACAAGTTCACCTTGGATCGTTTCGCCGGGTAACCCGCTAAAGGTCGCTTCGACAACATGGCCCGGATGCATACTCGCGATTTGGTTTTCCGGGACGGCAAGTTCGAGCCACATGGTTGAGAGATTGGCCAGAGTAAAGAGCTGTGCACCGGGCTCGACAGCCTCCCCGACCACCGCGGCACGCTCCACCAAAGTACCCGTGTAAGGGGCCCTGACGTTCATCAATGACGAACTCGACTTCGTGCTTTCAATCTGCCTGATATCCGCGTCGGTGAAGCGATAGTTCAGCAGCGTTTGTCGCGCGGTTGTCGTAGCAACTTTCGCCATTGCGAACTCGGCTTCGGCCTCTTGGTATATCGCTTCAGCAGTAATCTTTTTTTCGAGCAACTTCGCTTTGCGCTCAAGTGTCAGGGATTTCAGTCTCATATCCACAACGGCCAGCAGGTAGTCTCGCTTCGCGACCGCGATCGCCGAGGAAGCGATCTCGACAAGGATGTCACCCTCCGCCACAACCTGTCCAACGTCAACGAGCACGCGATCAATCACGCCGGGCGCAAGAGGCGTGATTCGGGCCAGGTGGTTCTGGTTGTAGCGCACCTCGCAGAAAACGCTGATGCCCGGTGACGCCTCACCTGGCCGCGGTCTTGCCGTCGTGATTCCCGCCTTGGTCGCAGAACTCCGCGAGATCTGCCGAATCTTCAGGCTTTCTCCCGGTTTCAGGTCGGAAGCGATCTCCGGGTGACAGATTCCACACTCCTGCTCCAGTACATCGTGCTCTTTGCACATCAGTCCGCTGGCCGCTTCACTCGCCGGCTTGTTCTTCAAGTTGGGGTGGCAGATGAAACACTCATCTTCGTAAACGTCGTGCTCCGAACACCAGAGTCTTGCCGGATCTCGCTGCGCGCTTGGGTCCGGTTTGGGTCGCATCGACGCCCACGTGTCCTTTACGCTCGGATTGCACGCCACACACTGCGATTCCGGTAGGCTATGCTCACCACACCAATCGCCCTCAGCCTTGAAGGCAGGAATCAGGGATGAATTGCATCGTGTACACAGTGCCTCCGGCACGTCGTGCCCAGCGCAAAAACCCAGCGACTCAATCAACTTGGGATTGCAGAACGGGCACCTCGACTCCGCGATTCTGTGCGTCGCGCAGAAATCCGACTCACCAGACTCGTCGGCCCAGGCAGGCCATGCTGTCTGCACCAGTAGCGACACCATGAGGACCATGTATCGGCCCCCGTAAGGTCTGTTTGTTTTCATTCGCTTATCTCCGAATTCCGTGTCTTGCATACCAAGAAGCTCACGGCATCCCGTCATTGAAGCGATCTGTGGAAGACCGCAGTCACAGCACCCGACGATGGTTCCGTCTGCTGGCCGGGTGACGCACGAACCCAATGCCGCCACGAACGGCGTGAGGTTCGCTGTCTATGTTGGGTTGACAATCAGACGAGAAGTGGTCGATCGGGTACAGGGTACGGAAGGTGCTCCCGTATCAAATACGCGAGCCAGGCAGTGCTACCTTCACGCACATTCTCGCGCCAAATCATGACGGGCGGGATCGCCGCATCCATCGGCGACACGTTGCGCTCGATGTTCGAACCGCTGCTCTGCTCCGTGTGCGAAACGGCTGCGTTGCACAGCTCCAAGCAGGACGAGCACTGGCATGGCTCAGATGGTTCGCTTTCTCCTGGGCAGGCATCCTCGCAGCATTCAACAAGTATCCCGCCCTGGCAGAGCGCCGGTACGCCAATCAGGCCCCACGATACAATGAGTGTTGCCAGCATTCGCATCATTGTGCAGCCGATCTCACGCTTGGTACGGCACCTCTGTTCGACCCTTCATCGGTAGCATGGCTCGTCACCGACCGAACGAGTTCCAACCAGAAACGATCAGCGATCGAGTAATATGCGAACTTTCCCGAGACTCGATACCCAATCGCACCCAACCTCCGAAGCTCGCGAAGCTGCTGCGAAAGTGTCGACATCGAAACATCCAGCGCGGCCGCGAGGTCACAAACGCACAGTTCACGGCCGTCCAAGGCTTCGAGCACGCGAAGTCGGTTTGGATGAGCGAGCACTTTGAGGGCCTCGGCCACCTGCTCCAGCACCGTGCGTCTTGGAAGCGCGGCTCTTGCTTCCTCGACACTCGCCGAGTCAACCGAGTCGATCTCGCACAGTCCGTCTCTTACACGTCGTCGCATTGGAGCCTCGCAGCGTAACTTCGTCATTTCACGAATTATAGAAATGAAGAACGAGATGTCAACCCCAGGAGAGGGTCGAGAACGAGGGCTTTGGGGTCCAAGGGGCCCGAATCCGGCGATTCGGGCCGGTACACAAATCCAGCAGATCGTTCACCTGAGCGGAACGTCTCGCAGGAGGAGTGTACCTCACCGATGGGTTGAGCGTTCGGGGCCGCTCCACGCCCGATTCCAGGGATTATGTAGCGGTGGTTACCCTTTGAGGAGGCACATCGCGTGCTCGAAGGCCTTGGCCACTTGACGATCTGCTCGGCCTCTCAAGCGCATCCCGAGAGATACTCCAGCACTTCATAATGGCCGTCGTTGCTTTTCACCATATTGTCTCGAACGCCGACGGGACACGCCGTCTCGGCAGGCCCTCGGACGCAAAAAGACCCTCAGCCGGCCGCAAACCACGGAGGGGGCGAAATAGGCCATTCTTGCCCGCAATCACTGGTTTCGCCGAGGGGAACTTCGAAACTGGCCCGCGCCCTAAACCGCTCGAAACGCCGCTAGGCCACCTCAGGCTTGCGCCCTGCCTGTGCTGTTGGCAGCGGTTTTCCCCTTCCGCGTCAAGCTCAACTCGCCGCTTCCGCGGTAGTCTCCACAGCGCCGCCGTTCGATGCCTCTGCAGCGTTCTACGCAAGCTGGCCCACACCAATAACGTCTCTCCGGTGGTTTCAAGGGCCGATCCGTGCTCCCTGCGCGGCATACAAAACCAGTCCTAATCGGTCCTGACGAGAACGCTGCTTCCGGTTATCCTACTACTCAGCGGCCGTCTGTCGTGCGATAGGCTGTGTTGCTACTATAGAGGCTCCCCCATGAAACTCGAAAAAGTCGTCTTCTTGATCGCCACCCTCACCCTGCTGAGTGTCTCTGGTTGTGACCGGGCGCCCCAGGCAAGATCCTCTCCGCCACAAACCGACACCCTGCAGCGAATCATCGATCGCGGCGAAATGCGGGTCGGGTATCTCGTCTGGGCCCCATGCGTCCAGCGGGATGAGCGAACAGGCGACTTGAGCGGGATCTATCCAGACATGGTGCGAGAAATCGCCAAGGGCCTCAACGTCAAGACGACTTGGCACGAGACGACGCTCGCGAATTTCGCGGCTGGGCTGAAGTCCGGCCAGTTTGACTTCTGCGTGGGTGCTACCTTCATCACGATCCCACGTGCGGCTGCGGTCGCTTTTACGCAGCCGGTGACATACGTCGGGAACAGCGGCGTCGTGAGGACGGACGGCGGGTTTCGGCCAACGTCTATCAAAGACCTCGGCAAACCGGGCCTCAAGATCGCAGTGCTGCAAGGTCAGGCCCTCGAGGAGTATTGCCAGCGACACTTGCCTGAGGCCGAGTTGCTCGCAATCGCTGGAGGCGATCTGACCGCGCCCCTAGTCGCGGTGACTTCGGGGCGCGCCGACATCGGCCTGATGAACACCGTCACGGTGGCTGCGTACGCCAAGGAACACCCCGAGGTCACGCCGGTGCTCATGGGCGGCAAACAAGTCGAAATGTTGCCCCTGGCATGGTCCGTCCGCGCAACAGATGACGGCCTTCTGCGATTCCTGGACGCATCGATCACGTACTTGAAGGCCACGGGACGGCTGGAGCAGTACCAGGAGAAGTACGAAGTCCAGCTCCTCTACGACACGCCGCGTCTGCACGCTGCGGGGCAAGATTCAGAATGAACTACACGTGGGACTTCACCTGGGTCTGGCGCAACAGCGACGTGCTGGCGTGGGGCATGCTGGTCACTCTGGTCCTTACGCTTGTCACCGTCGCCGTCGGTGCTGTCATAGGTGTGCTGGTGGCCATCATGCGCCAATCCCGCTTACGCCCCGTATTCTGGATCGCGCGGATCTACATCGAGGTTTTTCGTGATCTCCCCGTCCTCGTCGTTTTGATCTGGCTCTTCTTCTGCTTACCGATTCTGCTCGGGCCCAATGCAAGCATCCCGCCGTTCTGGGTTGCTGTCGCCGGGCTCAGCCTTAATTTCTCCGCGTTACAAGCCGAGATCATCCGCGCAGGCTACGAGGCCATTCCCGTCGGACAACTCGACGCCGCATCGGGTCTGCACTTCAATCGCTGGCAGGTGCTACGACACATTGTGTTCCCCCAGACTGTCTGGAGGTCGATCGCCCCGACACTGGGCCAGGCGGTCAACACGCTGAAGCTGACGGCGCTGGCATCGTTCATTTGCGTGGGTGAGTTGTTCTATGTGACGGGCCGCCTTATTCAGGACACGTTTCGTCCGCTGGAGTTTTATACGACGCTGGCTTTACTCTATCTTGCGCTGATTCTACCGCTAGCCATCTTCGTGCAACTGTTCGAAGATCGCCTGTCGAAACGGTTTCGCCATGCCTGATCCATTGGTTAAGCTGGAAGGGGTCTCCAAGGCCTTCGGCGACCGCGAGCTCTTCAAGAACGTGGACCTCGAAGTCTCCATGGGCGAAATCGTTACCATCGTGGGCCCCAGCGGCGTGGGCAAGACCACGCTCCTGCGCGCGATCGCCGGCATGACGGACGTCGAGGGCCAAGTCACCATTGGTGGACAGCCCGCGCAGCACAATGGGGTGACGAACGGCAACCACCGCCTCTGCCTGGTCACTCAGCACGCGAATCTCTGGGACCATCTCAGCGCCCTGGACAACGTCGCCCTGGTGCGACGGCTTCTGCACGACGAACCCCGACGGACGGCTCGCCGCGCAGCGATGCGGTACATGGAGGCGCTGGAAGTGGGAGGCGTTGCTCGGCAATACCCGCATTCGCTGTCCGGTGGCGAACAGCAGCGCGTGTCGCTCGCCCGCGGATTCGCCGCCGAGACCCCGTTGCTGTTGTTGGATGAAGTAAGTTCCAACGTCGACTTCAGGCGGCGGCGCATGATTGCGGACGCGCTGCTCGACATTGCGAAGAGCGGTCGGTCCATCGTTCTAGTCACGCACGACCTCGAGACGGCCCAGCTACTGCGAGGGCGGACACTGCGACTTACGCCGGACGGCTTGGATGACCTATCCGAAGTAGATACGAGGGTAACTTCATGAAACCCGAGTCCGAGGACAGAATCACATCGTACCTGAGCACTATGGCTGCGAAGTACGCGAAGGACATCGCAGAAGTCATGCCTGCCTCCGTGAAGAAATACTGCATCGGATATCACCTGCGCAATGTGCTCCACTGCGACGCCCCGGCGGTCACAATCAAGACACATCCGAACGCCGTGGCCCAGCCTAGGGCAAAGCAAATACAAGAAAAGAACACCGAGTCAGGTTTGCACACCCTAAACCATGTTCTGGATTCATTATGCTACTCATCCTCGCCGGCCAACAGAGGGCCATCAAAACCGCTCGCACTCTGCGTCCGGGTGACCTATGGCCTTGAGAATGGCGAAAGCTGTCATCACTTCGATGCCGAAAAACGCGAAGACGATGATCCGGGAAAGTTCTTTAATGTCTGGCAGGGTGGGAAACTTCGGCCATGGGCTCAAGAAAAGCAACTTCTTGAGACGTTGTTGGGTTCCAGATTCGACCTTCACTACGAGCGAATGGGGGTATTTGTCAGCCCCGACATGTTAAGGTTGGCCAGGCATGGGGCGGACCGCAACATCATTGAAGCGTTGTTTGCGCCCCATGGTATGTCTTTCAATGACTATGCGTGCGGGGCACAGAAGCTCTGCCAGAAAATGCGAATCACGCCTTCGGTCGTCGCTTATCGAGCTATCATGTCGGCCATTTTCCAATTGAGCACCTACGCTGTAGGAGAGACAGATCCCGGAACGGCACTTTTCGGAAGGGAAACCATCACCTTGTTGCTCCGCCCGGAGTATCCCTTTGGAACAGTGGCAGGCGTGACAATTATCAGCCCGGACACGCTCAATCCGGAAAAGCCCAATGGCTGCGTACCCCTGCAGCAAGTAGTGGAACTGGTAATGGGGCAGCAGGGACAAGTTGCGGACGACCCCGTAAGATCCAAGTACACGGGCGATTCAAGTCCGTTTAGGGGCACCGGCGTCCCGGAGACGCTCCTTCGAAACATCGCGAAGGCCGCTCGCGGCAAGGAGTGCTGGGGATCCGACTTTTCCGAAGCGGTGATGTGCACCACACAGTCTTTTCTCGACTATTGTGCCCGATTCTGTGACGAGAAGCTTGAAGGACGGCACCTCCGTATTGGCTTTCTTCTCGGCGCCGCGGGCCTGCTCCGTTTTTGGCCCGGAAAGCGTCCGCTAGAGCTTGGCTCCGTTCCGATCACCTGGCGGACAAAAGACCCAGGCTACTTATCGCTGGTCGACCTATCTCCACTCACACATGTGCATTTGATCGAAGGACCTGAAGACCGCGCCGTGGTGGTTCCTTACCTTGGAAAAGCGTTCAATGAACACAACGCACCCGCGCCTCTCAAGGTCATCGAACTCGCCGATTTTGAGGAAGCCTTAATGGGCTGGTCCGACGGTGTCTTGTGGTCACAAGAGTACCGACCGTACGTGTTTCTAACCAAAACGTTTCGCTGGGCAGTGGGAGCGGTCGTCGGCCCAGGGTCGCACATTCGTGTCTTTCATGGCGGCCGACTTCTCGGATACCGGGATGGAAAGGGATGGCGGAGGTATCAGGATCCTCTTGAAGACGATCGAGTGGAGAAATGGACGGACGCATGCCAAGACCCAGGGCGACTTCGATCGCTCGTAAGTGCTGTGTGCAACGCGGCGCTGCAAACCTCTTCGATGGTTCGGGAAGACGCCCACGGCGGCTTCATCGTCTACTTGCCGACACCATGGAACGATGAGGGCTTGAAAAATGCGTTGTACGAGGACGCGGAAACTGAGGTTCCCAAAACCGAAGGGCGTGTAGTTTCGCAAGGCGGCCCTCCAACGAATGGCACGCGTGTGTTTCATGGCATTTCCTTTGGGAAGGGTGACACACCCGAACCAAAACAGCCGCGTTGGGTGACCGGAAGATATTTGCTGCGTGCGGTTGATTCGGGATCCACTGAGCGCGTCGTTGAAGCAGGAACTTCTGGAGAATCATGCCATCACGAAAAACAGTGGGCGCTGGACCCCGATGTTGGCAATCTCATCGTGCGAGCGGCGATGATCGACGGTGCCATAGTTCTTTGCGGGCCCGATCGCGAATCTCCGGACGCAGCGGATGGATACATTCGTGCGTTCGGCAAACAAGTGATTTGCAATCATGAACTAGCGAAGGCCGAAGGAACCAAGGCCCGAACCGCGCAGTCCTTCGTTCTTACACTTGCGAGTAACTTGCCCGGTCTAAGTGCGTTCGCCGTGAAGATCTCGGCGGATGGTCCCGTGACGTTGTTTTTTAGCCCAAAGGCAAACGAGGTTGAACAAGTCGAACTGTTTGTCAAGGAGGAGG
The DNA here is from genome assembly GCA_029260075.1 of Phycisphaerae bacterium. Classification (GTDB taxonomy): domain Bacteria; phylum Planctomycetota; class Phycisphaerae; order UBA1845; family UBA1845; genus OFTM250. Next base: position 36,353 of record JAJDDY010000076.1, on the reverse strand, counting down.
TATAGATGGGAACGAGCGCACATGTGATTGATGTCGAATGGTTGCGCGATATTCCGCGACGGGCCGTGGAGACGGTGCTCCTTGAATACCGCTATTTAGTCCACCGGTTTCCGCAGTGGCTGGCTTTGGTGATCGGCCGATCCGAACACGAGCGCATCTGGCAGTGGTTGTTGCCCAATCTAGTCGAGGAATGCGGCTCTCTTGACGGGGAGCCTTCACACTTGGCTTTGCTGGACCGCACGATGGCGTCCTTCGGTGTCGCCGGTGTGGAGCAATATCATCCCACGGACGAGACCCGGGCAGCGGAGAACTGGTTCTACGACGTTTTCGCCGAGCAGAACACATACGAAAGCCTATGCGTGCTGGGCCCGGGTACAGAGGCGATCTCCCAGACGTTCCTCCAACCTTTGGAGGAATGTCTCCGGCGAAAGCTTGGCGGCGACAACCTCGATCTGGCGTACTTCGCAGCCCATCGAACCGAAGTCGAAGCACAGCACGCCGAGCATATCGACGCCGCGATTCAGTATCTGGAAGAGCAAGCCGAAACCAAGGACAGGGAAAAGATGCATGCCGCGCGTGCTACCTGGACCCAGGCAGGGATCGATGCTCACGCGAAATTCTGGGCGGACCTACATGCGCAGCTTCGCAGCAAGGGGTTGCTGACCGCCGGCGCGGAATGATCCGGCGTGTTCAATGTACAGTTGGGTGCAAGCCGGAACAGTGACTCTCGGGAAGATTGCATCATGACGGGGCTGCTGGAAGCATTGCGGAAGAGCGCGTGCGCGTCACGTCGGCGCGTGGCGATTGGAGTTGTTCGCGTCACGCCGGAGTTCCTGGCTGGCCTTGAAGATGGTGCTCAATTCGCGGATATTGTCGCCGTGGGAGCCGATGTTCCCGGCTACGAAAGCGTTTGCGCTGAAAGTGAACCGGCCATCGGTGAGGCGCTCGCGTCGTTGGTTGCAAGCGGTCGTGTTGACGCCGTCGTACGTGGGCAGCTCTACTACACGCATTACCATGAGAGCATGAACCGGCAATTCGGTTTCTCCCGGGACTTGATGTGCCCATGCCTTGTTCAGGATTTGCGCGAAAACGAGTGGTTTCTGACGCCGGTGGTTCAGCACGACGACGCCACTGTAGCGGGACGATGCTATCTTGCGACACAGGCCGCGAGAATCTGCGAGAAGCTCGGTGTTCAGCCCGTCATCGGTGTCCTGGCGGCGGACAACGAGAGAGGCTATCTGGAATCGGTGGATGAGAGCCTGGATAGCGCCGAGCTGATCGTCAAAGAGCTGAAGAGTCGCGGGTATAAACAGACTCGGATGTTCCCACTTCTCATCGACAAGGCGGCATGTGAATGCAACATCGTGGTGCCGATGGACGGAACCTTGGGCAATTTCGTCCTTAGGGCTCTTGGTTACCTTGGTGGGGCTAACGTGGTCGGTGGATTCAATCTGACACCTCGCTTCGTCTCCATTGACACGTCACGGTTATATGATCGCTTCGGTCGGGCGATCGAGGCCGCCGCGGCAATGACAAACCTTGGAGGAATGCCAATAGATGAGTATCCTGGGTAGATGGCTGGGCCGGCGACCTCTCTCCTTTGGAGGCGGGGCACCCGCGCGAATCGAACCCGACAACAGGGGGTATCCATCAATCGCAGCCTGCTTCACGCCAGCGTAAACGATGGCATGTAGCCCGGGTTCGACCATTCCATGATCTGAATCTCCCGGCACACGGCGTTCAACCGGCGGCCTATGAAACACGCGCCGCTCAAGGGGCCTGCGTAAAACAGAAATACACGTTGAGCTCTTTGATGACTGACGAAGTCGCGGATCAACGGTTTCACGCCATTTGCAAGAGCCACAGCATCGCTAGCGTGCCGTAGACAACACATGTCAAGGATCCGGGTTGGCCGCACGAACATGGCGGCCTTGATCTGCTCAGTCCGGTGCTGAAGATGCTGGCGGATATCGCTTTCCGCATTGTGGCTTACACTGATCCCAACCGCGACGACATCCCCGTCCGCATCGAGGGCGATCTCATCGAAGCCGGTGCTTGTGAGGGTGAAATCAGTGCTTGGATTCGCATCGCTTTGCCAAAGCTCTCCTTGCTGATCGACCTCGATCGTATACCCCGCCACATCGGAGAACACGTGGCCGAGCGCAAACCACGCCGACAGGCGTGCTAGTCCCCGGACACGCACGAATCGACTCGTCGATTCGGAGCAGATCTGCGATTCGATCTGCCGGAGTTCGGGCAGCATTTTGCCGTTCCAATCAGCCGGGTCCACCGTATCGTGCCCCCGCATCGCTGGGTTGCCAGTGAAGTAATGCCGCCAATCGAGAGAATAGTCCGGCGCAATATTAGACTTCTGGTCCTTAATAGTCGCCACGTAAATATTGACTGCAGGTCGCTCATCCTTCGGCAATCTAAGATCGTGCTGCGCGATGACCGCCTCCAGCGCGTCCTTGTTGATTTCCTGCCGACCTGCTTTCACCCACCCCCTGACGATGCCAACAGCCATGAGCAACGCGTTCTCATCATACCTTAGACCATTGTTCTCCATCCGCTCTGCTGTACGCTCGATCATGTCCTTCCAGCAGCCAGAGCCGAAGTGGAATCGTAGCGTACGAGCAAACGCGTCAAAACGCTCCAGTGTGGCGCGAACATGGTCCGCCAGCTTCGTCCGCAGCGTCAATTCCTTAGTTTTGTCGGGGGCCGTGAAGAACTTTTCCTTAAAGCCGTTCGACACTCCATCCAGAAATCCGCCCAATTCGTCGCCCGCCACCCAGGACCAATTGCTGACGATCTCAATCTCAAGCGGTCGGTCCGGACGACCCGCGACCAGAGTCTCCCAGGATCGGAACCACTTCTGAAGTAGACTGCACTTCTTTCCTTCTTGTTCCGTCAGCGCGTCGACGCAGTAACCCTTCCGATGATCGACGTGGTACTTGATTTGGTGGTAACGGTCGGCGAACTGGGCACCCTCCTCGCGCAGCAGGGTCACATCGTCGACAGAGACAGCATTCGCGTCCTCGACGATAACCGTTACCACGGTGCGCCGTGGCATCAGCAATTCTAATGCGAGCCACCACGCAAAGAGATGTTGGTAGTCATCGCCCTTAAGTCTCGCTGCAACTGCGTTCGCCATCGGCATTCGCCCTCGTCAAGAGAGTGGAAAAAGCGGACCGAACAAGTCGCGCCATGCACGCAGCGCGTCGCCGTTCTTGCCCGTCCGTTCAAGCTGAATAGCAACGGCAGCCGCATTGGAGGCGCTCAACAATTCCTGCTTCGCAGTGTCGCGCGCCGTATTGTCCATGCCGTCGCTTACCGGCGGTCCCAGCCCGGCCGGATCAGGCCAGGCTTCGTGGATGCGATCGGCCAGTGACGCGAACAGTCCTTTGAGCTCGTAACGAAAATCGCCCCCGAAGGGTGGCACAAGCAGTTCCAGAGCCATTACCTCGATCAAAAACGACGGCTTCACCGGCTTTTCACGGTGGGCATTCCACTTCTTGGCCATCCTTACGATGCCCTTCCATTGCCTGTCGTAGTTGTCTTGAGCCACCACGGCTTTTTGATAGTGAATCTCAGGGTCGGTTTCCGTCCATCCATTAGGGTTGCTCGTATCAGGAATCTCATAGTGTTTGCTCTTGTTGAACGCGGGAACGACATCAAAACTCATGACTTTTCCATCCGTATCTTCGTCCGCATTGGGTTTGACGCCGAAGTCAACCGTCACGGAGCGACGCTGGCGAGATACGTTGCTCCGGCCGTACTTCGCGACAAGAGCATCTTCAAATTCCTTGAGTAGATCCGCTGGCGGCTCATCTCGTCGATGACTTTCCTTTTCTCCGAGCACACAGAGGATATCCACGTCCTTGAGCGGCTTGGTCTTGGTCCATCGCTTGTACGACCCGGTCAGAAAATCGCGATCGATGTCGAACTTGGTTCTTAGGTAATCGCGAATCTCTTTGTGCCTGCGCGAGGCGTCCTCCTGCTCTTTGTTGGTCAATTCCAAACGGCTGCGGAACTTGCTAAAGGCATCTGCGACGTTGATCACGATGACTTCCTCCAATACGCCGTTCCGGCGCTGACATACCCGTTGCCGTCGATCGTGGTGCCGATGCTTTGCCGAACAAACCCCTCCGTCGAACGGAAGGTAGTACCGGACCATCCACTCGCCAGAGTGCTGCCGGGCTTTATCGTCGTGACGATGCGATATTCGCATGTTGAAGGCCAATGGCCAGCCTTAAGAATGTGGTATTTGATGTCCTCAGTGTTGACCCACATGGCGCCGTCGCCTGCCGTCCCGTAGTAAAGGTCGAAGTCCCAACGGCCGATCAGGCTATCCGTATAGGGATTGAATACCTCCAGGTGCACAGCTTGCAAATCCTTGCTCGCCAGCCACGTGCTGATCCCGTGTTGGAGCGTGCGCCATTCGTTTGCGAGCTTCTCGGGACTGAGTCCGCTGTCGCGGATGATGTCCTTGAGCGAAAGCAGTACCTTGTCCGCCACATATGTTGCGGAATGGGTAAAGGTGTTGACGATGACGAATGTACTCATGGTCGGAGGAACACCTCCCTGTTGATGGCGGTTGATGCTACGACCTGCGCTTCGCCCCGGTCAGATTGGGCTCCCACGGCTTCTCCGACTTTGCGGGCGGTGATGCGCGTCGATTTGTTTGCCAGCGCCGCCTTGACCCACGTGAGATCCTCTTCGGGACAAGGCAGGCTCATCGACCAATCGCCGTCGGTGGGCGAGCTTGGCAGCTTCTCCTCGCGGGCGTTGTCGCCTGTCACCGCGTCCTCATTGAAGACACAGTAAATGCGTACGCGCGGGCCAGCACCCAAAACGACGATCGGATCGTCCTTCGGCACCTCGGATGTGATTAGCGCTGACGCAATCCCAGTCACCCGGTTCAACTCCTCTCGAGCCGGGCCTGCGTTTGGAGCAAGCAAAGCAACGATGACATCCCAAGCCTCGTTGGAAGCGCGATGTGGGGTCGCGCGGATGGTTCGGGCAAGAACGGTCACTCGCTATCCTCCTTAATTCGCACCGCCTGTTTCTGCGCCTGTTGTACGGCGTGGAGCAAGTCCTCAGCGGTTAGACGTTCCGGGGCAAGAGCAATGTTCTTGTTGAGCGCACAAGCGGCCAGAACCGTCTTTCGAATCTGCCGTGCGTCGAGCCCCGCGCAGGTTCGGACAGCGCTCTCGAACGCAGCCTCGTTGAGCACGCCGCGTACCTTGGGATGCGCGACGGCGAGCCCTTCAACGGCATCGATGAGAATCCTGCGACACGCTTCGGCTTCGGGCAGCCCGATGTACTCCACAAGGTCAGCTCGCGACACCAACGCTTTGTCTATCGCGCGTGTGAAGTTGCTAGTCGCTAGGAACAGCAGGTTTGAGAATCGGCCCGCCAACTGATCCAATTGCGTGAGAACAGCGTCCGTGGCACGGTGGACATCGATAGGGTTGGCGTCCAGACTCAACTTCGACCGGTCCGCCGCAAGCGCTTCGACCTCGTCAAGCAGCACGATGAGTGGACCACGTGTCGCCTGCTCGGCGATCGTCAGCCCTAGCAAGTCGCTTACGGCACGCTGGCTCTTGCCTAGCGATGCGCTTGCCAGCCCGTGGGGGTCAACCTCGATGAAGAGAAACGCCCCACGGCCAACAAAGATTTCAGCGACGCGGGACGCAAGCGCGCGAGCGAAGGACGTCTTGCCCGTCCCCGGCGGGCCGTGAAGGAGAATCAAACCGTGCATAGGTAATCGGCCGCGATCGACCTTGCCACGCAGAGAGAAGTTCAAGACGGCTTGCCCTAGAACGCGGTCCTTCTGGGCTTGGTCAAGCACGATTGCATCCCACAATCCAGCGAATTCCTGGTCCGGAAGCACACGGCTGTCGAGAACGCCAACCGCCTCCACATTCCCCGTCCCGTATCCCGAAGGCCGTCCTTGTCCCGTCTGGAGTCGGGAACCGTTTCCACCTAACTCACGCATCATCCACCGCCTCTAATCCGCCGGTACCCATCTGCCGACGATCTCGGACACTGCAAATAAGACTGCGACCCGCGTTTGAATGCAGGTCCCGACGTACGAAAACACTCGGATCATGTCGCGCTAGGCCCCCACGCAGAGCGCGATGGCCGCGCCTATTTCGTCAATAGCGTCAGCATGAAGTTCGCCCAGACGCGAAACAAACCGCTTCAGAGACACCGACTTCACCTGAAAGCAGTCGGCTACCGATGCTTTGGCCAAACCGTTCCGCTCGTTGGGTCTCAGATGGACGAGCCACGGGATTTCGGCATACCTGTCCGCCCACACTGTGACGGGCACAACGATTCGGAGCGGGAGTCTTCCGATGGATCGCGGGTTGATGACCACCGCCGGGCGCGTCTTGCCCATCTCTGCGCCCTTGGTTGGATCGAACCTGATGGTCCAGACCTCGCCGCGGAGCGGATCACTCTTCGATGGACTGGTCACAGTGGTCTCCTTCGGAGAGCGACTCGAAGCCCGAAAAGCCACCGTCGTCCTGGTACTCGTCAGCAACCGACGTCGCCGCTTGCCTCATCAACCTATCCCGCTCGTTCTTGGGCATACGAAGGAGTGAGCGGGCGTCAAGGGCGCCGATCGGCTGCCTATCATCAACATCGCATGTGACGCCAGGACAAATGCGCTCAGCTTGCACGTGCGTAAGCAATCCCTCGGCAAGTGCCCGAATCGCCAACTGGCGCATCTTCTGCGGACGTTCCGCTCCCTGAAATTGGACTGGCTCAACACGTCGCCATCCACGGGAACTCATCTCCATGAAGAGAGTTCGCGCGTGTGACTGCTCGATGATGCTGAGATCAGCCGCTCGGTAGATCCAGGCCTGCATGCTCAATCCGTGTTTCGTTTTGAGCGTGGCTAGCTCGCGGAAGTCAAGGTGCCGGCGCTGCGTGCCAAGTTCGCGACGCGCGGTCGCCGCCGTGACGAGGAATGCAGCAGCAAACCGGTGCGCAAGTTTCTCTTCGGTTTCGTTATCGACGTCGCCAACATCCATGAAGAGATGCCCAAGTTCGTGCGCCAAGCTGAACCGGCGACGGTCGTCGGACACTGCCGAGCTGACGACAGCGACCGGGATAGATTGGTTTACCCAACCCGAAAGCCCGTCGAAGAGATCGTCTTCTCCGCCCGATTGCAGGACTACGCCGCCACCATCCTCAATGGCACCGGTCACGCTATCGATTGGCTGGTCCCCCAATCGCCAGTGCGACCGGAGTGATGTGGCAGCATCTTCGGCGTCTTCTAGCTTCCTGACAGGGATCCGGGGTGGTTGCGCTCCATCGCCAACGGTCGGCTCGAGCGCGTGCCAAAGTGACATGAATACTTCGAGCTGCGACTCAGCGAGAGCTTTGACACGTTCCTGGCGTTTCTTCCCTAGGCGCGATGCCTTTCGGAATGCAAGCCACTCGACGTTCAAGGTCGGCTCGTCGAAGAAATAGGACGATTCGACCCCCAAGACCCGGCCGAGCGCAACAAGAACCGTAGGCCGAGGCGTGCTACCGCCGCGTTCGTACTTCGACAGCCCTCCCTTGGTCAGAGAGACGCCTTCTGCTGCGAGCGCATCGACTACCTCATCTTGGGTCATCCCCGACGCGATTCTTGCCTGTCTGATTCGTTTTGCGATCATGGTTTCACCTGTTGACACAATCGGCACAGATTCCAGAGAAGTCAATGTTGACATTATACGCTATTCCTACAGGAAGTCAACATCTGGATCAGGGAGTCCGAAAACTCTGCATTGGATCGCGTTGCCGGGGCGTGGTTGGTGGCAAACCGACGTTCTCGGCTGCCGCTCACACGTTGGACCGCTCGATAGCGGATTGACAGAGTGTTTGCGATTCGCTACGATTTCGCTAATAGCGTGGTGTCTTGTTTTCGCCGCCGCTCCCCGTCAGGATCGCTGGCATCATGGCAGAAGCATCTGGAAGGCAAGTTCGTTGCTCGGCCGGGTACTCGGCGTTCGTGCCGAACCCGCTGCCACCAGCCCTCGATTGGTCACCCAGAATCGTCGGCGCCCTCTCGGACGCCGACCGCCTGATCGGCCGCCTCGCGGGCGAGGGTGCGCGTTTGCCGAACCCACACTTGCTGATGCGTCCTTTCGTGAGACGCGAGGCGGTACTTTCCAGTCGCATCGAAGGAACGCAGGCTACCTTGGGTGAGCTTCTGGCGGCCGAGGCCGGTGCCGCCGTCAATCGAAGCCCGGACGACCTTCGAGAAGTCGGTAACTATGTCGCCGCACTGGAGCATGGTCTGCAAAGATTGCCCGAGCTTCCGCTGTCCCTCCGAATGGTCAAAGAGCTGCACGGCGTCCTGATGGAAGGAGTGAGGGGTGGCCACGCCACACCGGGCGAGTTCCGCCGAACGCAGAACTGGATCGGTCCACCCGGATGTACCTTGGCCAACGCCACATACGTCCCGCCACCACCCGAAGAACTTATGAATTGCTTGGGCGATTGGGAACGGTCGCTTCGAGAGAGAAGTCTGCCACCGCTGATTCACGCCGCGTACATCCACTATCAGTTCGAGGCAATCCACCCATTCCTCGACGGAAACGGTCGGGTTGGGAGGTTGCTGATAACGCTGCTTCTGGTGGAGCGCGACATCCTACCGACGCCGTTGTTGTATTTGAGTGCGTTCTTCGAGGCGACACGCCGCGACTACTACGAGCGTCTCCTGGACGTCAGCCTCCACGGCGAATGGGAGGCATGGCTCGAGTATTTCTTAAACGGTGTCGCACGTCAGTCGGAGGACGCCGTGAGCCGGGCGCAACGAATCAACCAACTCCTGGAGACGTGGCGCATGAAAGTCGCCGGGGCGTCCTCAAAGACCCCCGCGTTGCTGCTGGACTTGCTCGCAGCGAATCCGTTCGTGACAGCGACACAGGCCGCCGAGCAGTTGGAGGTCGCCTTCACGACCGCACAACGGGCGATCAGGAAGTTGCAGGACGCTGCGATTCTTGAAGAGGTCGGCGACGCGCAACGCGATCGGGTCTACTGCGCGAAGGCGATCCTCAAGGTTTTGGAAGAACCGGCGAAACTGACGCCGGCGTAGGCGGAGCCAACCGATTGTTACGCTCTAGGCAATGTGACGTCAGTACGTCGTTTGTTCCGAACGGAATCGGTTCGGTAGTGGTGGGCCTTGGGCGAAGAAATCCATTGGAGACCGGGAAGTGGACCTGTCCGCCGCGACAATTTATTCCCACCATTGCCCTTCCCTCTGCGAACTGCGACCGTGGCTGCTCGCGCACGGTGAGCCGCAAGCGGAGCCGGGCGCGTACCAGCAGGTGTTGGTGCGTCTCGGTCAACGACACGAGTCCAGCCATCTGGCGGAACTAGGTGACGTTACGGAACTGAGCGAGGGGACGTTCGAGGAGCGGATCGATCGCACGCGCGAACTCATCGAACTCGGCGAGCACACTCTCTATCAACCTGTCTTCCAAAGTACGATTCAGATAGACGGTACAGACGTGCGGGTTGTTGGCATCCCGGACTTTCTGATCCGTGACGGCGCCGGTTACCGCGTCCGCGACTGCAAGCTCTCGCTCCACGCGGATGAGGAACATCACCCTGAAATCCTCCGCCAGCTTGAAATCTACGGCTGGCTGTTCGAGCAGACGATCGGCACGCCGCCGATCGCGCTGGAGGTCGTTCTCGGCGACTCCTCGATCGTCGAAGTTCCGTACGACGGTGGGGATCGTGCCATTCGCGCGCTTCAGGAAATTAAGAGAACGACACTCCTGGACGCGCCACCGTACTCGCCTGTGGGCTGGTCGAAGTGCCAGGCATGCGGATTCCGCAAGCGGTGCTGGACGGAGGCCGAGAACCGCAGCGACGTGGCGCTTGTCTATGGCGTGGATCAGGGGCTGGTCCGGGCACTCAGGCGCGACGGCGCTGCGACACCCGAACAGTTGCTCGACCGGTTCGACGAGACAACGCTCGCGGCGTTCACGCGGCCGTGGGGGAGTCGAAGTCAGAGGGTCGGTCGTAAGGCGGGTCGCATCCTTGAGCAAGCACGGGCGACCGCATCCAACAGCATGACGGTCCTCTTCCCGCCCGCGCTGCCCGTCGCAGACCACTACGTGATGTTTGATCTTGAAGGCGTGCCGCCACAGTTGGACGAGTTCGACAAGGTCTACCTGTGGGGCACGCAGGTCTTCGGCGCGAACTCCGGCGAGTATCAGGCCGCGGTCGCCGCATTCGGTCCCGACGGAGATCGCCGGGGTTGGCTGGATTTCCTGGAGCAGTCCGGCGCCATCTTCGAGGCCTACGGCGACATCCCCTTCATCCACTGGCACCACTACGAGACGTCCAAGATAAGAACATACATCGAGCGGTACGGGGACGTCTCAGGCCTGGCACAGCGCGTACTCCGCAACTGCGTCGATCTGCTCCCTGTTACCCGCGACGCCGTCGTGCTCCCGGACCCAAGCTACAGCCTGAAAGTGGTCGAGCGGCGCGCCGACTACCGGCGCACGCTCGACGAGTACGGCGGTGACTGGTCGATCGCCCGCTACATCGAGGCCGTTGAGACCGACGACGAGTCCGACCGCGAGGAAATCATGCAGGAGATCCTCGACTACAACCGCGAGGATCTGGAGGCGACTTGGGCGGTGATGGGGTGGTTGAGGTCGCTGGCCTGACGGCCTTTCGCGTGCAACCAGTATGCCGTGTCCGTATGTCCGGGCGGAGTCGCTACGCCAAACATCGCGGCAATTGCTTACGGCGTCCCGGTCGAAACTTGGCGAGACTTCATGCCGTTCGCTTCACAGGGTGTGCGACGCGCACCCGGTAACCGATGTCCGCCGAGTGCGCGTCGTGGCCGAACGAATCCGTAGGCCAGATTGCCTATCCCTACGCACCTCACTCCGGCATCTCGTCCCAAACGCGACCTTCGAGATCCCGCCCGTTCCGCTTCTTGTTCACCCCGCCCCATTGCTTGAAGAAGAACGGAACGCCTTTCGCTACGCAGACGTCACGAATGTCCGTCACCCGGGACTCAGCCATCGGCCGCGCGCCAGGCCCCGACTCGCCCCCGACGATGACCCAGTCGATGCCGTCCAGGCTGAGATCCGGTAGCGGCCCGAGGAGTGGTTCAAGCGACAGGAACTTGACCTTCGCCGTCGTGGCGCGGAGATGATCGATACGAAACAGGTTATCGTTGTCCTCCACGCTAACGCCCATCCATACGTTGGACGGCCAGTCGATGTCACCATCAAGCAGGAATACCCTCTCCGACCGCTTCGTCAGAATCTGGAACCGGTGCCAGTGGGCCTGGTGCATCACGTCAAGCGCCCGCTGGATGAAGTCCATGGGAACGTCCTCGTGGAAGAGGTCACTCATCGAGTTCACGAAAATAAGTTGCGGCTGTTTCCACCGCAGCGGTTCCGCAAGCGAATTCTCGTGAACGGTCAGCGCGAACCGGTTGGCGTACTTCGCCTGTCCCATCGCCGTCAGCCGCCGCGTCAGGGTCTCGGCATAGCAGTTCTTGCATCCCGGACTGACCTTCGTGCAGCCCGTCACCGGATTCCATGTCTTCTCTGTCCATTCGATCGCTGAATCGCCCATAGCGCACTCCTTCCCCCGCAGGGGCGCCGGAGAACCGTCCGGCGTCGAGTGGGACGGGATGTCCTTCCCACCTCTCAATATACCCATTCTTGTTGAGTTACTTTTTAGCCAACGCCCATCCGACGACCTGCCGAGCGAACGAATTGCTGGCAGCAGGTCTCGCGCGATGCTGGCAGCAGGTCTCGCGCGATGTGGTTGAGCAAGGCCACATATGCCGAGCGGGCAAACATGCCGGGCATTCCCGCCTGCGGTTTCGAGTCCCGATTCGACGGCCAAGCCGTAGGCGGGGACCGGACATCCCGGACTACGCACGGCGCAGGACATCCCGAAATAGGTGCGGCTTCGCGCGAAGCCCGGGAGCTGAAGGGACCCATAAGACACTGGAGGCCGGCACATCCAAGCAGAGGAAGAGCCGCCACCCTCGCTCCAGCCCGCCCCTGCGAGCCGTGCATCCCCCCGGACCACGGTGCCGCTCCCGGCCCACCGCGTTCCTTCCCATCTCTTGATGAGCAAACTCCGTAGGCAGACCGCGCCGCCGGCACAGCGGGGTGTACACGTGGCAATGGGCCACGGGCAACCGTTGTCAAGGGGAGCCATCCAATGCTGGCGGAGAACAGATTGTACCAGGGAGATTGCCTGGACGTGTTGAAGAACATCGAAGACGACGGAATCGACCTGATTGTCACGTCCCCGCCGTACTTCGTCGGGAAGGAGTACGAACGCACTGCGACTTCCTGCGAATACGGCCGTTTGATGGAAGCGTCCTTCATGGAGTGGTGCCGGGTGCTCAAGCCCGGCGGGTACGCCGTCGTCAACTTCGGGGACTACTTCAACTCGGGAAACCGATTCTACGCCGCCGACATACCTGCCTGCTATCCCGCGACCGTGAACTACTTCAAATGGGGCGTCGAGACGGCGGGGATGGACCTTCAGGCCACGCGCATCTGGAGTAAGCGGTTCGCCAGGATGGGGATACCCTTCGTGTGCAACAGCCATCCCAGGCCCGTCTTCGACTATGAGCACGTCTGGACGTTCAGGAAAAGAAACGGGTCGAAGGTCGAATTCGTCAACGACAGGAAGCTCTCCCAAAGGGGCGTCATCGGCGACGACTGGACGTCGTCGGCACGACTCGACAGCCACTGCGCCGCGTTCCCGACCGAACTTCCTCTGTGGGCGATCCGCGTCTACTCGCGCCAGGAAGATGACCTGATTCTGGATCCGTTCGCGGGGTCGGGGACAACCGGCGTCGCGTGCAAACGGTTGGGCCGAAGGTTCATCCTGATCGAGAAGGAGACGCGGTACTGCGACGTGGCAAGTCAACGGCTGGAGCGGGTGGACTCCTGACGGCCGAGCCGAAGGCCGGACCGGTGCAGCGTGCCGACTGCGATATTTCGCACCTAGTTCTGCTTCGTCGTGCTCCGCCTTCACCGCCGCGCGGTCAGCCACTTCAACGTACGTGCGTTAATAAAGTCCAACCCCTCGCGGGCATACGCATGCGTACTGAGGATCAGACGATCGACTTCGCCCGCTGGCTGGCCAGGCACTCGGAGGTGGCGTGGTTTGTCTTCCGTGAACGCAGGCGCGCTACGGTTGGTGCGCCGGAGAGAGACATGTTCGTGGCATCCGATGAACCACCCGTCCCCTTTCGCCCCTGCTCGGAAGCCACGCCGAGAGGCGACGTGATCCGGCACGTTTCGCCTGCGACGCTTTCGTGGCCGCGCGGCAGGTGACTAGGTGGTTGCCGAACGCGACGACCATTTCCTCGCCAGTGACTCGGCCGTTATGCGCGGTGTCCCTCCCACGCGGCATCGACGCGATGAGGCGCCCCAACCTCCCCTTGGCGGCACCGCGTTCCGGTCTGGCCATCGCCCCAATCGCCGGTCAGGGCTTGGCGCGGATTTGAGCGAGTGCGCCACGGGATTACCGGGAAGGCGGACCTCGGCGGTGGGGATGCGTTCGAAGGAGCCGTGCCCGGAGGGCACGGCACGATGTATGGCATGCGACGCACCGCCATGGTTGCGTGTCCAGCAAGCAGGCGAATGTCCTCGTCACAGCCCATATGAGGGTCCACCATCAATCCTCCAGTTCGGCGTCGCGGTCGTCCCGCGGCGACAGGTACGATGGGTCAACAAACTCGGCCACGGCCCGCAGCAGGTACCTGAGAGGCCAGAGGTCAGTCAGGTTGCTGCCCGCCATGATGAGACTCTGTTCCACGGCGATCAGTCCGATTGCGGCCTTCCGCGCGTCGAACTTTCCCTTGTACTCCTGGATCAGTTCATCGCCGGCCTCCGACGCCGCCCACCGGGACACGTCCTCAAGTGTCTCCGCCTCGATGTCTTCGCCCGCGAAGACGTATCCGGCAGCTCTTGTACTGAGTGTGCTCAGCGGCTGCTGTTGCGGATTGCCGACCACGAAGGCCAATTCCCGTATCCCGTCTTCATCCATGCTGAACTCCTATCGTTGGTTGTCCGGGAACCGCCCGAAGCCGGGTGGAGCGGAGTGTTCCGTCCACCCTCTGTTCTATCTCCGCGATTGACTTTCCGGTTCGCAGGCATGAGGTCGTCCGCGCGACTTGGCGATCGGATCAGTTGCGGTGGCATTCACAGAGGGCTGCTCTTTCGTCAGGAACGCGGTGCGCGGCCGACGCGATACGACTCGGCCACGCACCGCCCGTCAATCCTGAACCTGCGGTCTAGTCCCACGCGGCGTTTGCCGACACCGCATCAAACAGCCACGACGGAAACACAGCCATCATCTCAAAGCGTGTCAAGCCGAAAACGCTGATCGGTCCCCAAAGGTCACGATCGAGGTCGGCGGCATCGGAAAGCGCCTTCGCCTTGCCGGTAGCGACATTCAAGAGATACACCTCTGGCACTTCATGGCCCTCTGCGGCGCGGTACGCGGTCTTGATGACTTGGGCGATATCCGCATGATCCGCATAGCCATCAAGCATCCAGTAAAATGATTCGTACCCGCTTCTCATTACATACCGCACATTGCGGTCAAAGAATGGCACGATGTGCCTGCCAACGCACTCTCTGCGATTCAACACACCCGACACTTGATACGCACGAACACGGCAGCGAAACGCAACGGTAGCGATGGACTTCTTGCCGCAATCAGGCATCGACGCCGCTTCGGATAGAATGGCGACAGCAGTGGCATCTTCGACGCCGAACTCCTCGCCAACCGAATCCGCGAAACCGTCACATATGAATCCACCCCAGCCAACGCGCTGCGCGCGGTCAAACTCGCGCCGCGTGATCTCCTCGCGCACATCGGCGACATGGATATCGCCAAGCTCTCCGTCGGGACACGCCGTCGAGAAGCACCGTGCCAATCGGAAGTGCCTTACATGCGTTTCATCATAGACTTCCAAGACCTCGCCGAAAATGGGGAGATCGTTCACGACCTTGAAGAAACAGTCGCCCGGTACGAGTTTCGCTTGCCACGGCCTGACCTCGGCATCCGCGAAACGTGTTTGTTCTCGTACAACTGCCATCGGATCGTCGCACTCGATGACTCGACCGTCGGACGTCACGAAGACCTGCTGTTTCTTTGCCCCCGTTTCCGAAGGCGCTGCCGCGGCGTCTCTTGCCGTTTTCGCATTCGCGTACCGCGCTTTGTTCACTTTTTTCTTGTCACGTTTACTCATTGTTCCTCTCCTCAAAAGTAGATTCGTACATACCCTGAACGCGACCGCCGCGCGGCCTCTACGTTCCTCGCTTTGATCATCAGTGGACTTCGCTGGATAGCGCCTCGAAGTGTTCGTGGCTGCAGTTGCGCGGCTGCATGTGCCCCGACGCGGCGCATTCTTTGGCGAAACGTTCGCGGGCACTGGCACTCATCGCGTCCCAACGCACGATGTGTCGCCCGATCGCCTCGGCCATGCCGATCGGCACGGCGTTTCCGATTTGCCGGTAGACGCTTGCCAGGCTTCCGGCGAATCGCCAATCCGCCGGGAACTGCTGAATCGCCGCGTACTCCTCGACACTCAGTGGGCGATCCTCGACCGGGTGGCAGAACGGCGTGGCCTTCTGTGTGGGAGACGTCAACAACGTCGGGCTGGGCTTGTCCCAGGCCAGACGCCGGAAGTAACTCGACCGCCCGCCCGACGTCGCGTTGTACGCGGCGCCCATGGCGGCGCGCTGATCCTTCGGCGAAAGGTCGCGCCAGTTCTGACCGGGCTTGAGTTTCCGGAGGTAGCGCATGAGCCTCTCGGAGAATCCGGTAGCGTGGATGTTCGTCGAGTCGATTCCGCCGATGGCGTCCCCAAGGGTTGGCCGCGGCGCCAGTCCGTCCGCGCCGTTTTCCGAGTGCGTGGGCGAGACGAGGGGCAATGCGCCGTCCAACGACGCGATGAGAAAGACGCGTTTTCGACCTTGCGGGACGCCGTAGTCGGCCGCGTTGTAAAGGGTGAACGTCACGTGGTATCCGCACGCCTTCAGGCGCTTCATCACGAAGACCATGGCGCCGCCGGCGAACGGATAACCCGGTCCCGGCTTGGAAAGAAGACCCCGAACGTTCTCGATCAGCGCGTACCGGGGCATAATCGCCGCAATGAGGTTGAGGAAAGCGATGAACGCGTTGGCGCGCTCGTCGTCGAAGCCATGCCCTTTCCCCGCGTCGCTGAACGACTGGCATGGTGGCCCGCCGAACATGATGTCCACCTGACCTTTCTTGAGGTTGGCGGCGGCAAGCAGGTCTTCGGCGGTGACGTCGCAGATGTCCCGGGACAACACCGGAAGTTCTGGACGGTTGAGTTTGATAGTCGCACAGCAGTCGCGGTCGCGCTCCACGGCGCAGCGGGTGACGATTCCAGCATTCCCAAGGCCGATATCGAAGCCCCCGGCGCCCGTCAGAAGGGACATACCGTTGATCTCCTTCTTGGTATTCCGGCGGGGTGGCGCGTTGCGCGGATCGTGGCGTCCACGACCTCTTGGCCGGGATGGTCGTGGTTCCGGTTTGTCCCGTTTGCACGGCGTGGGCGTGCGACGGGACTTCGTTGGAATCCGGGGTTTCGATATCGTATGCTTCCGTGGCATCATGTGCTCCTTTCCAAAAGCGCACCGGTTGCCGCTTGCGAACGCCGTGGCGATCGCGGCGGCGTCAGCAGGCCGGCATCAACTGGCCTGGCCGGGAACACTCGTCCCGACGTTTGCTTTGAGAGTGAGGGGCGTCCTGCCTACGGAAGTTCTCTTGATTTGCGCTCAGAAGAATCTCGAAAGATGGTCCGACCGGTAAGATCGAGTTGAAAAGACGCGGGAGCCGGAAGACGAGCCGTCCAAAGTAGTGACGGCTTGCGACACAGGACGAGGAGCATCGACTCGTCGCGGAATTCGAGTTGCGGTGTGACGTTCATGGCTATTCCTTTTCGCTATGAGCGATGGGACCCCGCCCCTCCGGCGATTCAGTCGAAGTGGTGTCGCCGGAATGCCCGGCGGCTCGCCGGGCCGAGACACGAAGCGCTCGCAAAGATCGGCAGCGCGCGAACCCACGCCCACATACACCTTGCCGCGCGGGGATCCATCGCCTACGGAACAATTCCCTGCTCTACGTTGGAGTGACCTCGATCGGACCGACCGCTCGGATGCGTCTGTGCTTCGAGTGTGCGAGCGTCCGCATGCCGAGGATCTGCATCATCAGGTTTGCCCCGTCGTGCCTACGGTGCGCGACGGTTGTTCCGAAGGGCGATGCCGCCGCGTACTCGGATACGGGGCGAAGTCGGCGCCGCCTACGGAATAATCAACCGGCCTGGCCGGAAGTTCCGGTTCCGGCAGCAGATGTGGATGCAGGAGCGACTGCCTACGGAAAACACGCCGACGACGAGTTGGGAATGTTTGAAGACCGGCGTCATGCCAGGACGACGGGGCATCCCCGTCCAATCGACTCGCCCGGCCAACGAGCAAAACCCAACAGGCACATCCGAATGTCCGCACCCGAAGGGTTCGTTTCCGTAGGCATGCCCAACATGCCTACGGCATGGCGAGCTTCTTCGGACGTAGCCTGCCCGGCCGGTTTTGAGCGGGTTCAGTTCTGCCCGTCGCCCGGACGTGGAAGCAGACCCGCAAACCGGCCTCCCTCGTATTCGGCGCCAAGGGACTGTCGCTCCGCCAAACGAACGCCGGCGGTGTCCCGGAGAATCGGCCAGAGGAAAGCCGCCGTTGTGTCGAATGTCTCGGCGGAAACAAAAAGTGCCTCGCGCTGATCGGCGCACTGCGATGGCGCCGTCACGCCGTCCCAGTTCTCGCCGGGCATCCATATCTCAGCCAGAAAGACCACCGCGACCGCGTTCAGGTCGGCGGCGGTACGCGCGATCAGTCCGGCAAAGACGTCCTTCGTGTTCTCGTCGGGCAGGCAGTCCGGCAACAGGACGGCACCTTTTCCCTTCCCGTCGATGACAATCGCGTGCGTGGGACAGACGCCCGTTTGATCGAAGTCATCCGCAGCCTCGTTGATGATCCGAAGTAGCCTCAATGACAGATCGTCCGGTACCTGTCCATCTCTACGACCCGACTCGCCGACGAATTCACCTTCCCCTCGTGTCTTCCGGTTTCCGTTACGCATCTGTGTCCCTCCTCTGAAAGTCGTTTGGAGGCCGTCCGACCGTCGGACTGCTTCCCTCTGTCCTTCTATACGCGCGAATCGGAATCCGTCCGGCGGGACGGCTGTCGCAGAACATCGTCTGTGAGCCCGATCGAGCCGCTGATCCGAGACCACAGGAGGTCATTGGCGAAGTGATCGAGGCGGCGCCACATACGACTTGCGCGAACGCATGAACTCGGCGACCCATTTGCTTCACAACCGCCGTTTGCGACCGTGACTCCCCGGAAAGCCGGCCATCAAGGCGAGCCGCTCTCGGGCTTCTCAAAAAAAGGGGTATATGTCTATAGGGAGTCCGCATGGTGCGGGCTTGCGAAACCAACGCGGGCGGGTCGCCCGCAAAAGGGGAAATATCATGGACAAGAACAAGAGACAGGAACGAAAACGGAAACGCCGCGTGCGTGTGCGTGAGGACGAGCGTAGGGCGAAGGGCACAACGTCCCGTCGGGATTCGGACTCGAACCTTCGGAGGTTCGATGGGAGGCAGACTCCGGCGATGCAGACGTTTCCGGAGGACTCAACGGAGCGCGAAGCGGAGGACGCAGCCGACAGGGTGGTCGCATGGATCGGGGCGAATGACCCGCCCCTGTCCGACGATGCGCTCACCGGACGACCGGATGACCCCTCGCGGCTGGTTCCGCTTACCCCGTGCGACGCGAGGATCGTACACGGCGACCGGGACGCCGACGGCAATCCTTCCGTCGACGCCCACAGCGTCGTCTGGGCATCGTGGACCCGCGCCGTGCGTGACGGCCTCGTTTCCGCATTCGACCTCGTGCGCGCCAATCTCCTCGGACACCGTCTGTACTACCTCGGCTGTCTCGACGGTGACGTCGCGGACCTGGCCGCGCTCAAGGAACGCTACGAGTACCACCTTGCGGCCTACGACAGACAGTCCCTCGGCGCCCCGTCTCTTGAGGACCTGATCGTGGTGGGCGACGGCAGCCGGCGTTGGTTCTTCTGCGGATCGCCGGTCGACTCGCCCGAAGGACGGGAGGCTTGGATGTGTCGCGCGGGGCGCACGCTGGCGGTCATGAACGCCGACTGGCTGATGACGTACAGGAGTGGGAAGACGAAGGACGAGAATGGGGAATGGCATGACGCCGTAGCCGCGCAGGTCGTGATACCGCGGCTTCTCACCTGTCACGACTCGCTGCGAACGGCCACCGGCGAGTCTTTGGGCGATCGTCCGCCCCTCGGATTCGACGACGTGTCGAGCACGTTGCGTTTCGTCGCGTGCCTTTCCGCCATGAGTACCACCGCCGCCACTTGGATGGACTCCGCGGATGCCGACATCCCCGCGCTGGAAGCCGTGGCCGCGCGCGCCAGGCGCGGCATCAAGAAGTTCGACCAAGCCGGGCGGCAGACGAATTGGCTGCATCCGGTCACCGTAAGCGATGAGATGTGGCAGAGTGCGGCGCCGTGTACACGATACTTGGCCCTCATCTCGTCGGAGGGCGTCGCGAGGCGCGACGTCGGGTAGATAGATCGGAGTAGGCGGCTGATTCAGCCGGTATCCCCGTCGGGCGTCGTGAGTCAGCGGGCCCTTCGACTTCGTGTTGCCGTGACGAACTCAGGACCGAAGCCGGCGAACGCTCAATCGCCGCATGAGACATCACTCGCATTCGACTCGGAGGAGGGGGTGGGGGTATGCCGCCGAGACGGTCGGTATACGTCGCTCCCCATCTCCCGCAGTCGCGCCCAAGGCGAACCAGGCTCTTGCGCCCGGATGATCTCCCTCGCGTCCTTCCTTCCGGCATCGTTTGTTCTCACGAGGTCGCCGCTTGCAGAAAAGGAATATCAAACCGCCGTGGTGTTCGGACCGCTGCGCGGCACAGACAATCCAGCACGCATCTCCGCCTCGCGTGCCACCTCGATCACCTGCAACCGCGACGTGCTAGGATGCCTGTTGAAGGCGGTAACGCTCGTTCCGCCGTGGCGCTCGGCGAGGATGTCCGTCACGGCGCCGATCCACGCGCTCCAACGCGGCGACCCAGCCTCCAGCGCGTTGCCCGCTCCCCACAGGCTCCACGCCACAACGTCGGCCCGTTCGTCCGACGGGAACACGACGCGACCGTCCCGGTCCAGCGCAGGGGATCGCGTCCAGCCTCGCCGAAGCAGGTCGGACGGCAGCGGAGAAACGGGTAACCTTGTCGCATCATCTGCCTCCGGCCTCGGATGACCACATTTCGGGCAATAGGTCCACGAGCGGCGTTCCATCGCGTGCGGTCGGCAGGCGGCCGCGCGGCGGAAACGCCAACACGCGACCGCCGCCAATACCGCAAGTACGGCAAGTGACGAGATCGCGACAATGGCGTGCCGCTCCGGTAGCCCGCCCGTCATGTTGTCAAACAGAGCCATCGTTTCCCCACCCCCGCCAATGCGTCACACTTTCCCACGGGCCGAGGGACGCGCCTCGCTCGGCGATCCCGATCCCGCTTCGAGAGCCCGCCCGTCAGGGCGGGTACGTTCCCGATATGCCGTCACACCTGCGACACCCGTCCTCAATCATCTTCACGGTTCGTCGTGGTCGCGCTTCACGAGCCTCAACGTCTCCACCGAACCCTCGTCCCCGAATCCGGTGTGCAGCCGATGTGCCACCGCCACCGCGTGGCCGCGGTCGCCGTCCACGATTGCGTCGTACTGCGCCGAGAGAGCCTCTGCCGCTTGCAGTAGGTCATCCCAGTCGCCGTCGTCATCCGTGCCTTGACAGGTAACCGGCTCGCGGCACGCTCTGAGGCGTTGGGCGAACGAGACGGCCGTCAGGTTAAGGCATCCGGCGGCGACGAGGATGGCCGCGAACTCCAGCATTATGAGCGGCACGCTCAGCGCCCACAGCCAATCCGCCGACCATAGCCAGTGTGTGTCGCGTAGAAGTAAGCAGGCCGTCGCCACAACTGACGACCACCGAAGCAATGAACGGACGTTGATGCCCCTGCCGTCCAACCCCGCTTCGGCGAGATCGGATCTGAACTGAATCTCGGCATCTCTGTAGTTCGGATCTGTCTGCATTCGCCAGCAGTGCTTCAGGGTCTCGCACGTCCACTCGGTGAGCAGGCACGCGCCGGCAAGCAGCCAGGGTGCGACGACTCCAAATGCGACAATGAAGCAGAACCAGTCCGTCGTTGTTTCTGTCATCTTCCGTAGCTCCCGCGACAAGCACGGCGTTCGCCGCGTGACACACCAAACCCTACTTCTCTCGTTTGTGCTTCGGGCACCGTCCCCAGAACAGGTCCGCGATCCCGCATTCTCTTTCACCGTCGATGTTCTCGACGTGTTGACTCTCGCTCAAAAACAGACGTATCGCCTGCGAACAGGAGGGGAAGCTGCAACGGGAATGAACCTCGACGCGGCGACGAACACTCCCTGCGCGCAAGGTTCGACGGCTATCGTCCGTCAGGTCGTCGAGCGTCACGAACCGCGACCTGCCGCTTGCCGCCTTCATCTTCACTCTCCCGTCGAAGGGAGGGTGAAGCACGAAGCCACACGATCCGTCGGCAAGCTCGATCTCAATCGCGCTTGCGTAGATCAAGTCCCGACGCATGACGCGGAAGTTCGCCTCCGCGTTGACTTCGTCCTGTGTGTCCGTCGCAAGCTGCGCGTCGTCGGTCTCCTGTGACGCTTTCGGCGCGATAGAGCGCGGCTTTTCGACAACACCAGCCTCGACGAATGCCTCGCTCACCATGGCGCTCGCTTCCAGGAGCACCCTCTGTCCCTGGCCGTCCACCCTTGCCGACAGCCACTCGATCAAATCGCCTATGAAGGCCTCGATCCGCTCAGGGTCGTGGTCGAACGGCGCATCAAGCGTGTCCAACCGTTTGACGAGGCATTCGACAGCCTCGTCCTCGGCGTCGTGTAGGCCGAACTCATCCAACCAGAGCATGATGCACTCCCGCGTTCGCGGGCGTGTCCGAAGTCGAAAGCCGTTCCCGTGTGCGTTGTGTTCCATGATTTTCCCCTGTCGTCATCCCATGCCGAACTTGCTGAGCACCGTGTCAAGTTCTCGTTCATACCTCTGCACAAGCAATCGCAACTTATTGCGTTCGGGCCAACGCAGCACCTCTATGGCAACAGAACGCTGTGGTGCTCCTCCGTCCTTCCGTCTTTCCATGGTGGTCCCCGACTGGTGCGCATTGTATTTCCCCTCAGTTTGCCATCGGACGCGCGACAGATTCTGGCAGTCCGAACCATCTCCATTAGGCGGGCATCGCGTCCGCCCATTGCATCTTGTTCGTTCACGACTTCGCCTACGGAGTCGGGCTGGGTTTTCTTCAGATTGAACGGTCGTGCGTCCCATACGTCACGCGGAAGCGATTCCTGCATCGGAGACGATGGTTAGCTCAAAGGGGGTAACTCGGTATTGCGGCTCGAGTATGGCGAGGCCGAAGACGGAAATCGGCTGCGTCGCGATGGACGTGGAACGGATGATGCGTTTGACGACGCCGGGGCCACCGCGTGGATTATGACACTGTTCGACGGGCAGAGCTCGCGGCGAGCTCAATTCGATGGATGGTGCCCATCCTCGACGCATACGTTGCGATCAGGTTATCGCGTCAACGCCACGGCTGGATTACAGCCATGGAACGGGGGCACAGGAGCATCGTGTCCTCCTGGTTGTACCGGGCGATCCAGCGCGGCTCGCGTGTCCACCGCATGACGTCGGCGGGATGGGACGATACGGCGGCGAGCGCGTCGAAACTGCGGTTGACCAGGATGTACCGCACGGGCGGCGGGTCGAGGGCATCGAACCTCGGCTCGTCGTCAATCGGTATCCGCTCCGGCAGACCGCCGTGTACTGAAAAATCCAGTTGAGTTCGACGGACCTCGAACATCCTCGTATTGGGCTTGAGCCAGACTGCCGCGCCGCTGGCGACAACGTCCTTCGCCGGCCCCTCGTAGTTGTACTTCGCACGGAACCACATCGCGATGAGTTTCGCGGCATGCACATGAAGGCTCTCCTCCTTCGCCAGGCTCGGCAGATCCGGCTTCCAGTTCGCGGGAGCCTCTCCGCCGGAACGGATTTTCAGAGCGGCCCGTCGGCACACGACGGAGCAGTAGCGCCGCAAACCCTTTCGGAAAACGCGACCGCAGGGACAACGCAGCCTGGCGACGTTCAGCTCCGCACAAGGGGGACATAGCTTTCTCGCGGCGCCCCTGCCACCGTATGGCACTCTGCGTCCACACGCGGGACAGGTTCTCTTGCAGACATCGCATGTGTCCTCACCAAAGGGCAACGGCCTGTCAGAGCTGCAAAGCCTGCATCGTGGTTGCTTCGGTCTGCCGAGTATTCCCATGTCCCCTCCCCATGTGGCCGCTGCGGCCCGAAATCGCTGATCGCATTTCCATTCACGAATGTTTCTATTCGTCTGGAGTTTGTTTTCCGCCCTTTCTCCGCAACATGCACCCCCATCAAAACACCATAGAACGGGGGTCGAGTTGGCGATGCGCGCAAAAAAGGGTGCTCCGGCCTGAGTTAGCGCTCGTGCGCGTGAACTTTTGGCCAAGCCCCCTGGACGTAATTCGCCCCCTGAAACGGAGACGTATCGGTCGCTTCGTGGGGGTTTTCTTCCGTAGGCCGGAGTCGTGAACACTCCGCACAATGATGTCGAGGGGCACGCACACTCATGACGGGGGTGTACAGGGATGACCCGCCCACCGGCGGAAACGGAGTGGATGAAGACAATAGAAGGCGGTGCGATCGGTTGTCGTGTTAAGAAGGCCGCCGGCTTCGCCGGCGTCCCCCTCTTCGAAGGGATGCTGTAAAGACGCGGCCTTGGAGCCCGATATCCGGCAGTCATGCGGATTCGTGAACATTTCGACTGAAATGCACATGCAGTCGAACGTCCGAATTCGCAATGCCTAACTGAGCGCACTAATGGGCATGTTCTTGCAGGGAGACGAATCATGGCGACATCGTGGAAGATCGACCAGACGAAGATACTGAGCCGCGCGGAGATCGCCGCCGTCCTGGCGGACCTCAAGCGCCCGGCCAAGCGCCGCTCACCGAACACCCGCCAGAATCTCGTGATTTTCCGGCTGGCGACGTGTTGCGGGTTGCGTGCGTCGGAGGTCGTGGGACTCAAACTCGGCGACGTTCGTGTCGCGATAGCCAGACCCTACATCCGTGTGCCCAAGACAATCGCCAAGGGCGGCAAGGGGCGTCGTGTGCCGCTGTGGTGGGACCGCGGAACGCTGGAGGACCTGACTGCATGGAGGGAAGATCGAGTCAACCGGGGCGCCAAACCGGGCGACGGCTTCGTGTGTGCCCAGGCCACGGCGGTCTACGGCAAGCAGCTCACGCGACACAACGCGCGGTCGAGGTACATCTCCATGTGCAAATGCCTCGGCAAGGAACGTCAGAACGAGTTGACGATCCACACGGGTCGGCACTCGTTCGTCTCGCACGCCCTAGCGTCGGGCAAGCGTTCGCTGGCAGAGGTGCGCGACGCCGCCGGTCACAGTTCCCTGGCCATAACTTCGATCTACACGCACGTGGCGACGGATGACGATGGGAGAATCGATGATCTCTTCGACTTCGACGTGTGACTCGAATGTGTCGTACCACCTTTTATTGTCCTTACGGTTCGTGAGCGAGCCCGCGCAGCTCGGTCCGCATGCACGTCGTTCACCGAATCGTCAGTCTTCCGCGATCAGTTCGTCCAGGCGATTGAGAATCTCGTCCAACTCGCGTACGCGCGGTCTTCGAAGAAGCTCCAACCGCCCGGATTGCCGCGCAACGTCGAAGATCATGGCCAGCAGTCTTCGGCAGGCTTCGGTGCCGTCCTCCGCGAGGGCGCTTTCGCGCACATGGCGCATGATCTCCGTGCTGCTCAGGCCAAGCAGCAGGAAGACCCAAAACACGTTCGCGAGAACCGTGGGGATTTCGATGCCGTCCCAATTGAGTTGCGAGAGTGTTCTCTCAAGCGGTACGTTCTGTTCGTTCACGGTTTCCCTCCGTTCGGCGTTGCACAGAGCCTGACGATGTGCTGGACGGCGTCTCCCAATCGCCGTGGGCGTTGGCGCCTCCGCGTTCGTCTTCCGCCTTATCCGGGAATGCGCGGGTTCGGCCTACGGAATCGAATCGGAGTGCGGGATTGATGCTGAGAGGTCAATGGCATGTTCGGCCGACGGGGAGGAATCTATACCACCCTCACCCCCACCCTGCCACCCATATTATAGATGAGAGGTTTGGAAACTGAGTTTTGCTCGGCTGCGCTTACTGACGACTCGTCCACTCAAGTGGATCTGTCCCTCGCTGCGCTCGGCCATGAGCGTGGACACAGCAGCTCCTCGAGAGGCCAAGAGGCAGCGCTATTCCTACCCCTAGTTTCCGCGCCGATTCTTCCGAAGCCGGTCGATCTCCGCCTTCGTGCGGTGGACGGCGTAGGTGACCTTCTCGAACAGCCACTGGTGGATCCACCACGCCTGGCTCCGGGTCAGCCCGTCGATCCACATGCCCCGGTCGCTCAGCGCCTTCTTCTGGGGATCAGTCGCCGGGGCCGTCTGCCCGCCGTCCATCTCCAGCACGATCAGCACCTTGCCCTTCGGCGTCCTCTTCACGCCCCGCAGTCTGAACTTCATCGGTCTCTGTCTCATTCCGTATTCTGTCGCCGCTGATTCTCGGACGTTGCTGATTCGAGCCCGGAACGGACCCGCGAAAGGCCCGATGTGGACATTTCCCACTTGCCCACCTGCCCACCATCGCGTATACTCTTGCGGAAGGGAGAACTTGCCATGATCGAGTCAACCAAGAACACGGACGCCAAGGGGCGTGTAGCCCTGGGGAAGGCATTTGCGAACAAGACGGTGATCGTCCGTGTCATCGACGAGACGGAGATGCGGGTCAGCATCGCCCGCGTCCTGCCCGAGCGAGAGGCATGGCTCCTTGAGAACCCGACGGCCAGGGAGCTTGTCGAGACCGGCCTGCGCGAGGCCAAGTCCCAGGAGTTCAGCGAGGCCCCGCCGGATCTCGACGCCGATGCTGCGTTGGCCGACGAGCTTGAAGACCGCTGATGTTCACCCCGGTCTGGACCGTCAAGGCTCAGAAGACCTACGACGAACTCAAGGCGAAGGCCGAGGCGTCATTGAACGCCCGCCGGCGATCCAAGAAAGCCAAGGCGACCAAAGCCGAGGGGCTGTTCAAGCAGGTGCACAAGTGCATCCAGCACCTGATCAGCAATCCGAAGCATCCGGGCCTTGCGACCCACGAGTACCACACCCTGACCAACCCCTATGACGAGAAGGGCAAGGTCTTCGAGGCCTACGCTCAGAACGACACAGCCGGAGCCTACCGCGTGTTCTGGTGCTACGGACCCGACAGACGCCAGATCACCATCATCGCGATAACGCCTCATCCGTAGCGACAAGTATCCTCCAGCGCCCTTCTGCTCATCCCTTTCACATGCAACGTCGCGGACCGATACGTCTGAACAATTCGCTGGTTCTTCAAACGCGCACATGCCGGTCTACGGTCTCCGCGCGATGATCCCGAGTCCGCAACCCACGCCGATAGAATCCACCATTGGAACCATGACCCTTTTGGAGGAGGAAGAGACAATGTACGAGCGCGACATCGATCCACACGAAGAGCTGACCGACGACTACTGCAACTTTCTGGAGGCGCATCCGTGGCACTGCGAGACGCGGTCCAGCGAGTCAGTCGATCCGCTTGATGACGATGATGGCCTTGGCGACGACGTGCCGAATGTTCGCCACACCCCGTACTGCCCGATGGACACGCTGGACGCGCTCGAATTCTGCGGACGGCTGGCGGACGACCTAGCCAACGGAAAACCTGTTTCGCGTGCTATGGCAGTGATGGCTGCCGGCCAGGCCGTGAAGTGTTTCGAAAAGTACAACTACGAGCTGCAGGAGTGGTTCTACGATGCGCAAGAGGCCGCGACGAAGCGTGAGGCAACCGAGATCGGCACAGACGAAAAGCCCCGAGACCCGACGGCGGATGAAGGATCGGGTGACAAGCGTGAAGGCAAGTCGATGACCTGATTCCGCGTGAAATAGGCGGGCCCCGAAGAACCCGGGGGCGGGGAAAAACCCGGTGCACTTCCCACCAGGAGTGCGTTTTCGAGCCCGTGGGGGTGGTTCGGGGGCCAACCCACAGTCGGGACCAAATCTGACAAAACTTCTACGTGAAGACCTTAGAAGGCTGGACGGCAGATAGTGACATATCACGGCACTGTGCAGTTTCATGAGCTGGGCAGTGCAAGCTTTCGAACTGCCGAGTGCCTGTCCGGCTCCGTGCAACCCGCAGTCCGCATGGCATCGCACCTGGCGACGAACCGCGACCGGTGATCGTGGCAACGCACCGACCGCAAGACCATGCTCAAGGGGCATCACCCGACCGCGTCCCGCGTTCCGACAGCAACGGCGGTCGAGGTAGACACGACTCGATAGATTTCTTGATGGACACTGACATATCGAATTCACTGCGCAGTTTCGTGAGCTGAGCAGTGCTGTCGCATAACGCCACACCCCAGCGGGCGCGAGGTGACGATGTCCCACCCCGCGCCCAGCGGTGTCAGTTGTTCTCGGGGTTAGTCCACCAACGTAGACGATTCGACATGTCCGGGAACCCCGGCAGCGGGTTATCAATGTCCGGATTTCCGGAATCTTTTTCGTCGCCCTTTGGTGAAGCGCTTGGCGGCGGTGGTTCGGGAACTGAAAATCGGACGTCCGGACATGCCTTCTCCGGTCTGCGGCACGCCAGCACTTGCACGGCCAAACGCCGGTTCCTTCTGAACTGGCGGTCGGTCTGCCCCGTGGCCTTCCTGTACCGGTCACACCACTCGTCCTTCGGAAAGCGTTCCATGATATCGACCAGGGTTCGCACACTGTCCGGGACGCCGCACTCGGCCAGAAGTTCTTCATGGAGGTCAAGATGAGGTGACCCTTGCCATTCGCGCGCCAGCATCAACGTCCTGATGCTGGGCATGACGGCCATCTCCTCCAGCAGGTCGATGAGTTTGCCGTCCTTCGGGAAGTAGGAGCGCATGTACGCGATGACCTGCTGCTTCGTGGGACGGAACTCGAAATTTTGGCAGCGATCCAGCACCGCAAGCAAATCGGGATTCTTCGCCGGGATGCGATTGAGCAGAATCAGCACCGGCGCGTTGCAACGAAAGCTTCTCGGCCTGCCCTCCAGCTTGGGCGTGTCCGTTCCCCAACGAAGAATGCTAGTGCCGCGCTCGCACAGGTTCTTCATCATGTCCACCATGCTGTCATCGCGCAGAATCGACGAGACGTCGTCGAACACAACGGGGATAAAGGGGTCGTCGTGTATTCGTTTGTAGACCTGAAGCGCGGACTGGCGGGCGGAAAACCAGTGGTGCCGCCGTCCTTTCAGCAGCCTCTTGACCGCCCACGACTTGCCCACCCCGGGCGACCCCACGACAACGAGGCTTTCGATGCCGCCGGCCAGCCAGGTCAACAGATAGCCAAAAAACCTCTTGTACTTATCAAACGTCTTCATCTTGTTTCTCCTCCTCTGCCCGGAATGTTGATTCCGGGCAATCGAACACTCGGCGTGGCTACGCAGCCAACGCCATCCTCTATCTAAACTTACGCACTACTTGTTTCTTCATGGGCGGCCTGCATCCGACGCCGCGCCCCTCGCGCGGCGAACTCGCCCTAATCCCCATTTCCGCCTCGTTTTGAGTCTTCCTTAGTCGTAGGCCTGGACGGTGCGCTCGTGCCGCGCTCTGCCTTTTTGCGTCCACGGGGTTTTGACTTGATTGGATTTCGTGGCTTTGTCGCGCGGCCACGACGGCGTGCGGATGCCTTCTTTCGCGCCGGCGGCGTCGTGGGGTTTGTCCGCGCGGTGGCCGGGCGCGGTTCGCGGTCGCAACCATCCCGCAGTTTGACCGGGTCGGTCGTCCCCGTCGATATCGCCACTAGGTGGCGCGTCAGCTTCTCGAAGAAAAGCGGCGGCACCGCCTCACCGAGGGCGTCGCCCAGTTCCTTGTCCGTTGGATTCTTGCCCCAGTCATAGGCGTACCGGTCAACGGTCTGTAGTACCTGCACCTCGGCGGGCGACAGCGTTCGGTTCTGTTCGGGGTGAAGCTTGTTATCCGACGACGCCACCATGAGGTTCTTCGTGGCCGTCGGCGCAGGTTTGTCCCACCACATGCGTCTGTGTGAAGTCGGAAAACCCTTGGTGGCGACCCATCGTCCGGTCGCTTTGTCCTTCATTTTTGGACGCGGCAAGAGGCGGCGGCAATTCTTGCATTGAATCCGCCGTCGGTCTTTGCCCTTGCCCCTTGGCATCGAGTCATTGGGATGGCCGCAGTGGCTGCACGGATTGTTGAACGCGGTACAACCTTCCGGCGTATGGCTGACGGCATGATATTGATTGAGTTTCTTCACACGGTGCAGCGGGTCGTGTTCCGACTTCGCGGCTGTGCGACCATCCAGTTCCTCGAAGTGACCGATAGCCTTGCGAAGTGTGATTGGCCTAGCGTGGGTTCGTGGTGGAAGCAACGTGCCATCGCGTTTCAACGCTGCGGTGCCCTTGGAGTCTCTTGTGTAGACCGAGATGAGTCGTTCACGGTTCTGCGGCACGCCATAGGCAGAGAAGGCGACAACCTCGTCCTTGCCGACATACTCGAATCCAAGTTCCTTCGCGATTACGTCGAGAACAAACCGCTGCTTGCCCTTATAGAGAATGCGCGTCGTGCGCATTTCCACAACGTTCTCGAAGAAGACATACAGTGGCCGGAGTTGCTTGATGACATCGAGGCCGGGTAGAATCAACTCGTTCCGCGCTTCAATTTCAGCCCTCTTGCCTTCGCGTTTTGACTTGTTCAGGCTTCCCATTCCGTTCGGGGACATGCCCTGACACGGAGGCGTGGCGACCACGAGAAACAATTCTTCGTCGCCGAGTGTCTCGCGCACTCGCCTGACCACTTCGTCCTTGGTCTCCCAAATGTCGCCCTGGACTATTTGGGCATCGGGATAGTTGCGGCGAAGGAACTCGCAGCGACTCTCTTCCATCTCCGCCATGGCGAGGATGCGCCCGCCAGCAGCCCGAACGCCCAAGTCACCTAGACCGAATGAACTGAACAAGGAGACGACCGAAATCGTGTCCTTCCGATGTGTTTGTTTTTTCTTCTTGTCACTCATAGATGAATATACCCGTCCTTTTTTTGAAGCCGGGTCGGGCTTGCGACGACGAGTCGTCGCGGGGCGGGATGTGACGTTGCGACTTCTTCTGTTCCGGTTGTTTGCCATGGTCTTTCCTCTCCAGGTGCGCGCCCGACCGTTGGCACCGCGATGCGCGCAGACGGAGCGCGAGCGCAAAGCAGTTTTCAAAGCGACGTCCGTGCGGTCAGGCGTGAGGCGCAGTGCGCCTAAGAGTAAGACCGGATGGTCGCGGCACGAGCACGTCGCTCATGTCAGACATGAAGAGCTACCGATCGCGATGCCTACGGATCCGAGAGTGGAAACCTTCTGGTTCTGCTCCGGTTCGCCGGTATACGCTCGGGAGCGTGCCGGTTACCGGCCCAACCTGGAGAAATAGTTTCTGGAGGGGTGGAGGTAGAGGACGTGCGTTGGAAGCGATGAGCTTCGCGGCATGCGACTGAGGCAGTATGTTCGCGGTCAGGATTGGGGAGGGGGTGGGCCTCTTGGCGCTTCTCAGGTAATCAGGCGATTGGTTGCCGGCTCAGGGTGAACTACGCTGCCGCCGTCCGGCCACCAAACCGTAGGCCGGAGAATCGCATACCGAGCGCCCGGCGCACCGGTAATCCGACTCAGCCCACGGCCTCAACGGGAAGGGAGTTTTCAGGATCTGCAACGAGCCCGAGCTGTTCGCGCGCTTCCGCGAGCCTGGCCATAGTGATGTGGTACGCCGTTCGGCTGTTGTCGATCGCGCAATAATGCCGTCCCGCACTGAACGCCGCTACGGGCGTGGTTCCTGAACCGCAGAACGGATCGAGGACGATTGCGGCTTGCGAGTCGGGCGTGTACAGGCGGATGAAGAAATCGGCGAGTGCTACGGGGAATGCTCCCCCCTTAAAGCGAAAGCTCTCCGAGGCGTTCGACAGATGCAATACGTTGGAAGGATAAGCACCGTCCAGTTCGTTGAAGCCGTCGGCACCGAACGTAAATCCTCCGGCGGTGGTGCGCGCCCTAGGAACCGTGTTGTGGCTGGGCTTGAGCGGCTGACGAACCTGGTCGGGAAAAAACATCCGGCCGCGCACGCCCTTGATGCCGAAAACGTGGCAACGCTCCCATCCGTCCTTGAGCGTGTCGCGCGGCAACTTGGGGAGCGGGCATGGCTTGCTCCACACAAACTCGTCAATCCAGTCAAAGCTGTCGGACGTCAGGTCGCGGACGAGGTCGTGAATGTACTGGTGTCGCACTCCGGAGGTCGCTCCCTCTTTTATGACCATGACGAAGTTGCCGCGCCGCTTGATCACTCGCCGACATTCTGCGGCAAAAGGTCGGAACCAATCAACGTATTGGTCGGGATCAACTCCACCTCTTCTTCCGGCATAGGGAGGCGACGTGATGATCAGGTCCACCGACTCATCGGGGATTTGCGGCATGGATGCGGACGACCGGCAGAAGACCCGGTCGATCCAAGGCCGTCGTCGGCTTGGGCGTTTCCGATTGGCGACATAGTCCATCACCTTGTCGAAATCGTAGAGCCGAAATCCCCCCTCGCTTCTGGCGGGTTTCAACAGGTCGTCCAGGCGACGCAACGTTGCTGCCGAGAGACCGCTGACCTTGGCTGCGTTGGCGATCGTGAGCAGGCTTCGTGCTGACATGGCTTGCTACCTTCCTTGCTTTGGACAAGTTGCCGCTGACGTAACCTTATCCAGATCGGCGTTTTGGATGGCTTCACGCGAGGAAATGCACGAGACGAAATGGCTGTGGTTGATGGTTGCGCAACTGGCGCCGCCGTTCGCCGCTCACCCGGACTTGCGGAAGATCAACAGATAGGAATGTACGTGACGCCAGAGCCAGCGCTGTCCCCATCCGATCGGGCGATGGTTGTGGAAGTCGTTGGTCCTGTCCCAGATGACCGTGTCCACCAGTTGAAGACCGGTTCTGTCGCGGATCGCCTGGCAAAGATCGACATGGAACGGGAAGAAGTCCGGACCCTTGGCCAGATCCATCACCTCTATCACGCATGGCGCGCCGGGTCGCATCACGACTTCGATTCCACGGAAGCACTCCGCAAGTTGTTTGATGAAGCTCGGATACGTCCGGACACGCGAGAGACAGCCGTTCGCCTTGGCGTACGTTCGGACGGGACGCTCATCGACCGTGCGCTTCTCTTCGAGGATGTTCCAGAATGGCGGGCTGGTCAGGACCATCGAGACCGATCCGTGTTCAACCAACTCTGCAACGTTCCTGGCATCGCCGTGATGAATCTTGAACTCCGCCGATGACGTTCCCTCGCGCTCGCCCCGTTGTCTGGCCAAGCGGACATACTGCTCGTTGATGTCGAGTCCGATGCCGCACTTGCCTAGCTGGCGCGCGGCCACCAGCGTAGAGCCCGCGCCGGAGAATGGATCCAAAACCGGACCGGGATCTCGTGTCGGAAGCAAACAGCGAATCAGGCGAGTACAAAGCTCGACGGGCATGACGGCGGGATGCTCGCCGTCGGTCGTGATACGCCGTTCCTCTGAGTTCTTGTGCGCCGACCAGACGCTCGCGCCAAAACGCATCCACTCGGAAGACGTCAGGTCGTTGATCTCGTTGACGGGAGGATCGGCTTGGTCCTTCTCCTCCTGCGCAGCCACAGCCGCCATGATGGCGTGGTACTTGGCTTTGTTCGATTGGTAGCAGATGTATCGCCTTGCGCTTGTTATCGCGGCAAGAGGAGTCGCTGGCGTTGCAAGCGGATCGCACACGACAGCGCCGTTGCCAGTGCAGTAACGTATGAAGTGCTCGACGAGAGCGACGGGCGTGTCGGCGTCGAACTCGACGCCGCGCTGCGGCGGCATGATCAGAACGTTGGCCGGTGAGGCAGTCACCGACTTGCCGTTTCCGTTGCGGGACTCGACCTGCTCCGGATACGTATCCGGCGACGACGACGGCGAGAAGTGCAGACACCGCATCCAGCCGTCGGGTAGTCTGCGAGGCCCGAGACGGATGGGCGCCACCTTCGATCGCACCCAGCAAAACTCGTCGAGGAGTCGCAGGCCGATCTCCTCGGTAGCGACACGGATCAGATCCACCAGATAGAGGTCGCGGCTGCGTCGGGATGATTCCTTGGCACAGAGAATCAGCGATCCCTTCGTGGCCAGGATACGCTTCGCTTCTTCAAGGTACGGTCGCATGAATCCAACGAAGCGGTCGGGATGGACACCCGCCCGAGCGTCCGCCGTTGGCGGGCGAAGGAAAACGAGTTGCACGCAGTCATCAACAAGAGTGTTCTTGAGGAACGATGTCTGATGTACGCGGTCAAGCGATACGCGGCGCGGACGTTTCACCTTGCCGTCGAGGAGCTTCGCCAAGTCGCGCGTGTCGAAGAGGCGGTAACCGTTGGAGCCGCGTCGACTCTCGACAAGCCCCGCACGGGACCAGCGACGTAGAGAATCTCGGCTGCAGCCGCAAAGCCTTGCCGCTTCCCGGATCTGCACCAGGTTTCCGTTTGTGCCCATGTCTCCCGATATCGGTCGGCACATGGCCTGCGCGTGAAACATTATGCAGCACGCCATGTGCCGGCCACCGAGTAACCACGCGGCGTCATCCGGTCATTCGAGGCATCGTCCCGTCCAACTGCGCGGCAGTCGAATGTCTTTCGAGGACGTTGATGACCTCCGCACCGACGGCTTCGACGGTGGCCGGAACGACGGCATTTCCGAACTGCCGGTACGCTTGTGTGTTGGAAACCACGATCGACAGATGAGACGGAAAGCCCAAATACCTCGCGGCCTCGCGAGGACTCAGCTTCCTTGGCATGATTCCCTCTTGCGGAATAAGGATTTCCTTGCCTCCTTTGGAGTAGTGCGCCGGCATCGTCGGCCCGACATCGTGGACGTCAACGAGTTTGTAACCGAATCCGTTTCTGTTCTCCTTGTGCCTCGCCGCGTGCTTCTCATTGCCGCGCATGGCCCTCTCGGAAATCGTCATCGCCGGGTCGGGTTGGGCGTTTAGGATGTCAATCAGGCGTGGACGAGACCCAGCACCGAACTTGGGAAAACAGAAATCGATAGGCCCAGGCACACGACTCTTATCGAACGCTACGATGAACACACGCTGCCGGCACTGCGGTACTCCAAAGTACTGGGCATCAAGCACATCGACGAAGACCTCATAACCGAGATTCTCCAGTGTCGTACGGATGACGCGCCATGTGTTTCCCTTGTCGTGCGTGAGGAGGTTTTTCACATTCTCAAGGAGGACAGCCATCGGACGCGCAGCAGCCACAACTTCCGCCAGTTTGAAGAACGCGTAACCATGCTTCTTGTCGTCGAAGCCGTGCGGTTCGCCGAGGCTGTTCTTCTTCGATACGCCGGCCAGAGAGAATCCCTGACACGGAAATCCGCCAGCCATGATGGCATGCGCCGGAATCGATTCCGGATCGATGTCGCGTATGTCAATTCCCTCCGGCGGCGACCCGAACCATTCCTCATACGTCCGCCGGGAGAACTTGTCGCACTCCACCGAGTAAACGCATTTTCCGCCCAACGCCTCCAGTCCAATGCGGAAGCCGCCGATGCCGGCGAACATGTCTACGAAATCAAAACGGGCATTCCTTGCCCCACCGGTAACGTCAGTCCGTGACTTCTTATTTCTTTGTGTAGTATCCATATCCAGCTATACATCGCGCTGGAAAGTCGCCCGTGGAGATGGTGGTGCGGCGACCGGGCCGTGATGCGAGGATGTGCGGTAACGACCGGAATATCACTGGTTTTGATGGGCGTCAGCGTTGGGAAGTCGTAGGCCGCCGGCGCGCGTGCGGCTTGTCATGCATGGTGGTCCTGATCGGATGTTCTGGCTCGGTGAGCGCGCCGGAGGATCACGCCGGTGTGACGATTTGCACCGCTAGGCTGAGGTCGGGTTGTTGGCCATCTGGCGGAGACAAGACGCGACACGCCGGCAATGATGACTCGATGAGCACATGCCGCGCGAACGGTGTCCCGACAGGAACAGCGGCGCGTACCGGAACGCCCGCGTCCCATCAACGACTTGAACGCCACGGAAACCTGGCCGTCGGACGGTGGTCAGGTAAAGTAGCAACGGCTCAGGTTGGGCAATAGGCTGTCCAGTCTCGGCGATACGGTCGCAGCCGTATCCGGTCATTGCAATTCAGCCCATCGCACGCCCGTGCGCCTGGCTACGACATCGAGCGGCTTTCATCGGTACGCCCAGGTCAGGTTCCAGGGTCGTTGTCGATGATGCACATCGCTTCCAAAGAGCCCTTGTGTTTGCCATTGACCCTCATCTTTCGTGTGTCGTAATCGTGAAAACCGTGCGTGCGCATGTTCCTAACGCAGTCGAAGATGATGACGACCCTGAACACATCCAAGCACTTGTGAACGAAATCCCAGTATCGTTCATAATCGAAGCTTGCCGAATTGTACGCAGCCTGCTTGGATTCGTACGGTGGGTCCAAGACTGCGACATCCGGATTCTCCGGTGTCGGCACATCCGAGTAATCCAGATTGTGTAGCGCGGGATTGAGCGCCTTGAACCTCTCCATGGACCGTTCAACATCATCCTTCAGATGCACGGCCGCGGATTTGTAAGTCCCCCTAATCGGCGCATTATACAACCCCTTCTTGTTGCACCTGTAGATTCCGGAAAACGACATCTTCTGCAGGTAATAGAGGTACCTGTACCAGTCATCCTGGAACCTCTTCGCGAAGAAATCCCTGTCGGTGAATGTCTCCACAATCGGCTGGCTCTCATACTCCCGAAAGTATCTGTGGAGGAACCGGTCCGAGTCATTCAGCACCGCCCGGTTGGCTAGACTGGCGGATATGGAAGCGGAGCCTGCAAAAAACTCCACGAAATCCCGGCCTCTGTATTGTTGGTTCTCCTCCAAAAAAGTTGTTGAGATTTAAGGCTTGAAACGAGTTGGACACCGGTTCTCCGGGGGCTAAACAGACGTTTGATCACGAACGTTGTTTGGCCTTGAAAGGAGGAACGCGGTGTCCACATGCAGTCTA
>JAJDDY010000075.1 GCA_029260075.1 Phycisphaerae bacterium | reverse complement strand
TCAAATTCCGCGAAGCCTTCCGCCCCTTCGCCCCAGCCATCCTCCGCGAGTACGTCCACGAATATTTCGAAGTACCCGTGGGGATGGATTTGCCGTTCATGCTGCTAGTTCCAAAGGTCCGCCCCGAAAAGAGAGAAGTCATCCCCGCGACCACCCACCAAGACGGCACGGGCAGAGTACAGACGGTAACGAACGAAGCGAACGGCATCTACTATCGCCTCATCAAGCAATTCTACGAACTGACCGGCGTCCCCGTAGTGATCAACACCTCGTTCAACGTCCGTGGCGAGCCGATCGTCTGCACACCCAAAGATGCGTTCGAGACGTTCGTGAATACGGGGATCGACGCCGTCGTGATCGGCAACTATGTCGTTACGCACAAGCCCGATCAGGTGGACTACGCCGAGGGCATGCGCCGCAGCATCGAGCTAGAACGCGGTCTTAAGACGGCGGACCGGGTGGCTGTGCGGTAAGAAAACGTCCAAACGTCCAAACGTCCAAACAAAAGAGCGGTCGGCGTGGTCGCGTTCAAGAAACGTGGATGTAAAATGAGGGCGACCGAATTCTCAACAAGGGCGAGGTAGCCCAGGAGCAACGGATACGATGGCCAAGCAATCACTCGTCAAAGAATTCTTCCTGTTCATTAAGCAGGAAAAAAAATGGTGGCTTGTGCCGTTGATTTGTGTGCTGCTTCTGGTGGGGGCGTTACTACTCTTCGCCAGCTCATCGCCGCTTGCGCCGTTTATTTATCCGTTGTTTTAGTTTTGCTTCGGCGGTCGCGGCGCGGGGTCAGCGTTCTTGTCGAGTTTCAATCCTTGCGATTCTAGGAGCGGAAGGAACTCGTCGTCGTAAAGATGCTCCAGTCGGCGTTCAGCGAAAACGACCCGTCGCGGGTGGTCGGTCGCCCAAGGAACTCGCTCGTAACAAACTACGCCCCCCAGAGTTGGATTCAGCAGATCAGAACCCGTCACGAATTCGTAATCGTCGATGTAGGAGTAGCTCGGCGGATACAAGAAACGGTAAATGTCGCCACTCCATCTATTCGCGGCTAGCGAGATGGTCGAGGCCATCAACGCTGCTGCAAGCGGTCTCTTCAACGGGCGTCGCCACAGCCAAAGAAGAATCACGATGTAGGCACTAACCGGGATGACGAAGATAACCATTTCTCCGGTCATCCTCCGGAAATTCAGCCGCCTATATGTTCCACGCGCGTACTGGTTCTTGCCCTCGTAGGTGGCTCCAAGCGATTGGATCGCGGCAGTACGATCAAAGTCGATCGGCATCGCCTGTTTCAGCTGCTGATCGCGCCATGTATCGACCAGCTTCCCAATGCATTTGTCGAATGTTCGGGTTGGAAAGAACCTGAAGCCTATCCTGCTTCTGGGGCTACGATCGGGTATCCATAAACTTAGAAGTGCAATACCAAGAAGTACCGCGATCACGACGCGCGACGACCGAAATAGACCCGGAAAGGCGAACGGTCTCTGTGGGATCTCTAGAAAAGTGGCCGCATCTTCCTGATCGAACCCCTCCCCACACTCCGGGCACCGACAATTCTCTTGCCCGCGAAGATCGTAATGACAGTTGCGACAGTACATGTGGTTCAGCATCAGTGACCAGTTCGACGCTCACCGATGGAACCCGGCGACCTCCACGACACTATAGGACGTTGGCGACTTGGTTTCCACTTGTGTGAGGGCTGGCCCAGAAGGGAACCAGTCCTAGTCCCATCCGCCCAGCATATCATCCACGCCCCTAAAACCTCTCTCACCCCGCGTCCATCCAAGTGGAGAACGCCCGATAAGGCGTCGATAATAGGGCGGAGGCTGCGTGGGCGGTGTGCGCCCGCGGTCTTTATGGGACAGTAGCTACACTGGCAACTTTGCCGGTGATTGAGGAAACGATGCTCAAAGTACTATGCGTGTGTGGAGCACGCCCCAACTTTATGAAGATCGCCCCGCTCATGGACGCCTTGGCTGCGCGCGACGGGGTCACCCCGATGCTCGTCCACACCGGTCAGCATTATGACGAGCGAATGAGCGAATTGTTCTTCGGCGATCTGGGGATCCCCAAACCCGACATCAATCTTGAGGTGGGGAGTCTTTCCCACGCCGCCCAGACGGCTGAGATTATGAAACGCTTTGAACCAATTTGCATTGAGCACAAGCCCGACTGGGTCGTCGTCGTCGGTGACGTCAATAGCACGATCGCTTGCGCCCTTGTTGCCAGAAAACTCGGAATCAAGGTTGCACACGTTGAGGCGGGTCTTCGCAGCTTCGACCGCGACATGCCCGAAGAAATAAACCGCATCCTGACCGATACAATCAGCGACAAACTCTTCGTCACCGAGAAGAGCGGTATGGAGAATCTCAAGAACGAAGGCATCCCCGCAGACCGCGTTCATCTCGTCGGCAACGTCATGATCGACACACTTCTCAAGAGTCGAGCCAAGGCTGCGAATTCGACAATCCTCGCTGAGCTAGAGCTAACGCCGAAAAAGTACGTCGCAGTGACCCTTCACCGCCCGAGCAACGTAGACAATAAGGAACAATTCGGTTCGATCTTGGCAGCCTTTGAGCAGATCGCAGAGACGACGTCGATCGTGTTCCCGGTTCATCCGCGAACGCGAAAGAACTTGGCAAGTATGGGACTCAGCGAACGAATCGACGCGATCGCGAATCTGAAAATGATCGAACCACTTGGTTACCTCGATTTCATGAAGCTAACCAGCGAGGCAGCCGCAGTCCTGACCGACTCGGGCGGCATCCAAGAGGAAACTACGATCCTCGGCGTCCCATGTCTCACGCTTCGTCAAAACACCGAACGACCGATTACCATCGAGCAGGGGACCAACAGGTTGATTGGCTGCGATACGAAAACGATCATCGACGCGTTTGCCGATACGCAAAGTAATCCGCCGGTCGGAAAAACGCCCGACCTCTGGGACGGAAAGGCAGCCACACGCATCGTGGATATTCTTGTGGGAGCATCGTCATGAAAATGTCCGTCGTAGGAACCGGATACGTTGGATTGGTCGCGGGTGCGTGCTTTTCCGATAGCGGAAACGACGTCTGCTGCGTCGACGTTGATGAAAACAAGATCAAACGCCTGAAACAAGGCGAGATTCCGATCTATGAACCTGGACTCTCCGAAATCGTCGAGCGAAATACAAAGGCGGGTCGCCTGCATT
This sequence comes from Phycisphaerae bacterium, assembly GCA_029260075.1. Lineage (GTDB taxonomy): Bacteria > Planctomycetota > Phycisphaerae > UBA1845 > UBA1845 > OFTM250. Next base: position 69,928 of record JAJDDY010000075.1, on the reverse strand, counting down.
TTACGACCGATCTGCAAGACGCGATTGCGCATGGGCGACTGATTTTCATCGCAGTCGGCACGCCCGAGTCACCCGACGGATCGGCAGATCTCTCCGCTATTCTCAACGTCGCGGAAACCATCGCAAGAAACATGGATGGCTATCGCGTGATCGTGATGAAGAGCACGGTTCCCGTTGGTACACATAAGAAGGTCATCGCAGCGATCGCCGCAAACACGGATCACCCATTCGACTATGTCAGCAACCCCGAATTCATGAAAGAAGGGGCCGCCATCGAGGACTTCACGCGACCGGATCGCGTCGTGATTGGTACGTCGAATCCCGCAGCCGCCGACATCATGAGAGAGCTGTACGCGCCATTCATGCGTCGCGATGAGCGAATCTTTGTTATGGACGCAGCCAGCGCCGAGATGACCAAGTACGCAGCGAACGCCATGCTCGCCACGCGGATCTCGTTCATGAACGAAGTCGCATGTTTGTGCGAAGAATTCGGTGCAGATGTCGAGAGCGTTCGTCGCGGCGTCGGCTCAGATTCAAGGATTGGCAGTGCGTTCTTGTATGCGGGAATCGGTTACGGCGGTTCCTGTTTCCCAAAAGACGTTAGTGCGTTCGTGAGCATGGGAAAAGATCTCGGCCTCGCAACGCCGATCGTTGCAGCCGCGCAGGAAGTCAACAAACGACAGCGTGAGCGCTTTGCGCAACGGGTCATCGATCGCTGCGGCCCTGATTGCAGCAAGAAGACCCTCGCGGTGTGGGGACTCGCATTCAAAGCGAAGACCGACGACATTCGCGAGTCGCCAGCGATCGAGGGGATCCAGATGTTTCTGAAAAAGGGCATGAAAATTCGTGCCCACGATCCCGAAGCGATGGAAGTATCAGCGGCGGAGCTTGGCAAAGAAGTCGTCATGTGCAAAGAGCACTACGAAGCGCTTGAAGGCGCAGACGCGCTCGTGATTTTCACCGATTGGCCTAATTTTCGAACGCCAGACTTCGATATCATCGGCGACGAGCTTTCGCAGCGACTGATTTTTGACGGACGAAACCTATACGACCCAAACATGATGGCCACCCGCGGTTTTGAATATGTGTGCATCGGACGACCAACGATCACGCCGAGATAGTGTGGCGGAGGGTTGGCGAACAGGGCGACGCGAAAAAGAGAAGAAGTAAACCGATGTCAAGAATTCTCATCACCGGCGGAGCGGGCTTTATCGGATCGCATTTGTGCGATGCGCTACTCGCGCGCGGTGACGACGTCATCGCCCTGGACAACTTCGATACGTTCTACAACCCAGCCGTCAAACGCGAGAATATCGCAAACGCCAACACCCACGAGCGATTCACTTTAATCGAGGGCGACATCCGAAATGAAGCCGACGCAGAAAAAGCGTTCGCGCCGGGCGTCGATACGGTCGTACACCTAGCAGCCCGCGCCGGCGTCCGCCCGTCGATCGAAAACCCGTTGCTATATCAAGATGTGAACGTCCGCGGGACAAACGTCTTGCTCGAAGCGTGTCGAAAGGCTCGGGATTGCAGGTTCATTTTCGCAAGCAGTTCCAGCGTCTACGGCAACAACGAGAAAATCCCGTTCGCCGAATCCGACAACGTCGATGCCCCGATTTCGCCGTACGCCGCGACCAAACGCGCCGGCGAACTTCTCTGCCATACATACCACCATTTGTATAGAATCCCGACTACGTGCCTGAGATTCTTCACCGTCTACGGACCAAGACAACGCCCGGACCTCGCCATCCATAAATTCACCCGCCTAATCGAAGCGGGCAAAGAGATTCCGGTCTTTGGCGACGGATCCATGATGCGAGACTTCACGTTTATTGACGACATCATTGCCGGTGCAGTTCGCGCGATCGACCACTGCCGTGGGTTCAATATCTACAACTTAGGCGAGTCGCAACCCGTCGCACTCCGCGATTTGCTGGCCGCCATCGAGCGAGCACTCGGAAAGAAAGCAGCGATCGATCGTCAACCGATGCAACCCGGCGACGTAGATCGCACCTACGCCGATGTAACCCTCGCCCGTCGCGACTTGGACTATAACCCGTCCACCGACATTGACACCGGGCTCGCGAAATTCGTCGATTGGTTCCGCAGTCAGCCACGCATCGTCCAAAATGAATGCAAAGTTGATCGTCGCCCCGGCGCAACTATCGCAGAGACCTCGAGAGTCTAAGAGCAAAATGCACGTCGCGTATATCCATCAACACTTTTCAACCAAGAAAGGCGCGACCGGTACACGCTCCTACGAAATGAGTCAGCGACTCATAGGAGCGGGCCACCGGGTTACGATGATCTGTGGCGCGTACGCCGCCGCCGGAGAGACATCGGAAACAAAACAACGAGTTACCCAAAGCGACGTCGATGGGATTCGCGTTTTTCGGATCAACGAACCCTACGGCAATCGAATGAGCTTCACGCGAAGAATTATGGCATTCGGTCGATTTGCCGCTACGGCTACCGGCGTCGTCTCGAAACTCGATGCTGACATCGTCTTCGCAACATCGACGCCGCTAACTGTTGGTATACCAGGAATGAACGGCGCACGAAGACTCGGCGTCCCGTTCGTCTTCGAAGTTCGCGACCTTTGGCCCGAGCTTGCCATCGCGCTCGGCGTCGTCAAAAACCCGTTGCTCAAGTGGTACACGCGACGACTCGAACGAAATATCTACAAGGCCGCCACGCGCATTATCGCTCTCGCTCCTGGAATTCGAGACGGCGTGGCAAGGGCGGGCTATCCACCAGAACGTATCTCGCTCGTCCCAAACTGTAGCGATCTGGATCTCTTCATCCCTTGCGATGAATCGCTTGACGACAACCGTTTCGGCGCTTCCGACGATCTTCGACTCGTCTTCACCGGAGCACACGGGTTAGCCAATGGTTTAGATGCGGTCTTGGATACCGCGGAAGTGCTGAATAAAAGGGGCGAAACGGGTATTCGTTTCGTTTTCATCGGAAGCGGCGGAAAAAAAGCAGACCTTGTCGAGCGAAGCGAACGTGAAGGTCTCGAAGATCTAGTCACCTGGATCGACCCAATGCCCAAGCAAGAACTCGCGAAGATACTCCCACGCATGGACGTGGGTTTGATGATTCTCAAGAACGTATCTTCTTTCTATTATGGAACATCGCCGAACAAATTCTTCGACTATATCGCCTCGGGTATCCCGGTCTTGAACAATTACCCAGGTTGGCTTGCGGGCATGATCAAAGAGAATAAATGTGGTATCGCGATTCCGCCGGACGACGCCAATAAATTCGCAGACGCCATCGTCTCACTCCGCGACAACCCAAAACAACGAGAGAAAATGGGGCAAGCGGGCAGAGCGCTGGCTGAAAGAGAATTCTCGCGCGATAGCCTTGGCGACCAGTTCGTTAGCGTTTTGGAACAAGCGCATGTAGAATTCCACGCCAAAAAGAATGAGTTGGTATCTGTATGAACGCAACCTCAGAGCCGCTTAACGCTTTCACAGTCGATGTCGAAGATTGGGTTCAGTCCGTCCTCGACGCCGAGTCCCCTCTCACCGAAAATTTCGTGGCTAACACGCATCGAATTCTGGACTTGCTCGACAAGCATAGCACAAAAGCGACGTTCTTCGTTCTCGGGCTCGCCGCCGAAAAAGCGCCGGAACTCGTCCGCGAGATACACGGGCGAGGACACGAGGTGCAGAGTCATGGTTTCGCCCATCGACATGTTCATGCACAAACCCCCAGAGAGTTTCGTGATGACGTCGTTAAGTCCAAAAAGCTCCTCGAAGACTTGATCGGGTCGCCCGTTTGCGGCTACAGAGCTCCAGCGTTTTCAATCACCGAACGAAACCTGTGGGCCCTCGATGTACTCGTCGATGCGGGATTTACGTTCGATTCCTCCATCAACCCAGCCAAGACCTCGCGCTACGGTATCGCCGGCGCGCCGCGTTTTCCGCATAGGCTTCGTACCCAAAGCGGTGGAGAGCTGATCGAAATCCCCGTCGCATCGTATCGAGCGCTCGGCAAAACGATTCCTCTAGGCGGTGGCGGATACTTCCGACTCTTCCCGATCAAGATGATCGACAAGACGATCAAACAGCTTCACGCCCAAGGTCATCCAGCCACGATTTACACGCACCCCTACGAATTCAATCCGAACGAGATCGCGTCGCTCGATCGCAATGTCCCGCTACGACTTCGTTTGCATCAAGGATTGGGTCGCGGACGGTTCGCCGACAAGATTGAGAGACTCCTGGCGAATTGGCGATTCGGACCGCTTTGCGATGTGATTCAGGCGCTCGGCGATCTACCGGTGCATGAGCATAACCGAACGCCAGAAAACCTATCCCGAAATCAAAACTACGCGATTCCTACATAGACCAGTTTGGAAAGCAGCGATGACGATTCCAAATCGATCAAGACTTCGCGCCCAGCGATCGTCAAGCCCCACCGCTCGACCGAACCCGTAGTTTCTCGAAGTGAAACGACGACGTCTTCCCCCGGCGCGATAGCCGAAACGATCCGCAGCGGGAGTGATCCGGAGACCTCAGCCTCCACGACCGGGATCGGATCGGCGAATCCGTAATGCGTCGATGCAAACCCCTGCACCTTACCCGGGTCATCGCGACCTCGTACAACCTCGAACCGGCGAATGTCGTCTTCACCGGAAGAAACCGCCAGAGAGATTTTCCCTTCATCGGCGTTAAGCGAAACCCGTCGTGACTCATCGTCGATCTCATACGGCGCGTCTAAAAGATGCCATCGCACCGTCGCCTCGTGGCGGCCGTCGCCCAGAACATCATCGACAATCACCCAAATGTCTCCCGGTAGTGAAAGGACGCACCGTCGATGCAAGACATGCCAGGGCTTGCGATCGTAGTCGTGTCGCTCGCCTTCAAAAACGGCTCCCGTATCGCCAAGGTCATCAAACCGCCGCTTCTCAGCTTTGGTCCATGGAACGTGAAGAAATCGCGTCACCTCTTCAAAAGGCTCCGCGCCATCGACCACGACCGTGTTGTGCGCCGCCAGCGATTTGTAGTGCCGCTCAACGTCCGGGCGATTCGCAACAAAGTACCGATACGTCCCGCAGTCACAAAGAATGTTAAGACCTTTCCACCATAGGTCCACGTGAAGTGAATCGCATTGACTGGGTCGATCGCGATACGCATGACACCGCACCATCGCCCAACTATTCTCGCCACGAAGCGTGTAATAGCCGCCCGTTTCAAAGCGGCTGAAGACGCGGATTGGATCTTCCGAACCGTGTTCCGCCGCTTTAAGGGCCTCGTCGCCGAACAACGTAACCAGTTCCTCGTCCCAAGGACCAGATGAAAGCAGTTTCTTGCGCGTGCTCAAGAAAAACGCAGCTTGAATCGCCGGACGAAAATCATCAAACTCACAGTCGGTCAGCGGAAGAACATGCGAACCGTCGTTGTGGCCGTAGTTTGGCGTCTGTCCGGTCGTCCCGTCGGTCATCTGATACAAGAACTCAGCCGACCGACCAATGCGATCGTAAACATCTTCTTCAAGCGGCGAACCCGAAAGCTCAGCGACTCTCATGGCGAGCGTCGACATCTGCAACATCACACGGTGATAGTTCATCGAGTGCTGGACATAGCTTCCGTCGTCGTAGATTTGATCGCGGATCGCATCAGACATGACGTCGCGCCCCGTCTTTGCCCATCGCGACGACTCATGAAACTCCGGGAAAAGGTGACTGATAAGAATGAGTCCGCACGCCTCCGAGATCGCATGATTGTTCCGCTGCGATACGGCGTAGTGAATATGATGAAAAACGCGAAACCCAGTCGCCCAGGCGAGCTTGGCAAACTCCGCCCATCGCGCCGTCGTCGTCGCCTCGTCGTTTCTAAACGCCCAGAAACCGATCGCCATGGATGCGAATCGAACGGATGCTTCCTGCCCGCATTTCCACTGAAACCCGCGAAAAGGGGGACAAGCATTCATCCAAGACTCGACCCATCGCCAGTAAAGTTCGCCAGTCGCCCCTTCAAGTCCGCGCGCTTTCGCGCGAGCGAGATCGACCGCCCAGGCAGCCCGTGACGGCTCCCACATCATCCGCGTATCGCCCGCCGCCGGTTCAAAGTCTCCAATGTCGCACCAGGTGCGCGAAGCATCCGCCCGCGTCCCATCGAATGGATTCACGTACCAGTCGATCGGTTTGGGTGACGGCTTGTGGAAAAACCAAACGCACCGATTCCGCTCGAGTAGCGCCACCCTTTCAGCGAGTGTCGGTTCACCCATCGCGACTGACTCCGTAGTCTCGCCATGGATCTTCGATAGGTTCCCTAGCGGAAAGAGAAACTGCGGAGGGTTCGCTCGTTTGTGGGCGACATAGTCCCGTACCTCGGCAGGTACCCCGTCGCGCAGAATATCAGCGAGTCGGATCGCCGCCCAAGGTTTCGGTGCAAACCGCCGCCGCGTGATGCCAAAAGTGCGATCGAACGCCATCGCAGCCCGTCGCCAGGCAAACTCAGGGCCCAATTGCGATAGAACATGGTAAGCACGTGTTGCGGCGTTCATTCGATCAATTTATCCACGCTCAGAGACCAGCGAATGCGCAATTCGAGACCTTCCCGTCGTCTCGACCGAACCGCCGAGCCGATACTACCGTATAAATTCGGGCACGGGTCCAGAAGTTTGTCCGCTCTGGTTCCGCTCACGACCCCTTAGATCATAGGCAACAACGTCACGATGTCTCGCATCCGCAGAATGGGAAGATACTTCAGCTGGACGGTTCTGGACCAGTTCATCAGCATGGGTGTTCCGCGCCTTATTCTCTTCCCGATTCTCGCCAAGATCATCGGCGTCGATACCTTCGGATCATTCGTCCTAGCCCTTGGTGCGATTCTCATGGTCGGTCTCGCTCCCAGCAACGGTCTTATCGGCTACATCATCCGCGATCTCGTCAGGCAAAAAGAACAGGACCAGGCCCTGCTCGTTCGGACAACAATGGCACTGAGTCTCGCCGCCATGATCCCGATCGCGATGATTTATGTGTTCGGCTCGCAGATGATCGCCAGCGCTTTCGGAGACGATCCCGTCGTCGCTCGCCTTCTTCCGATTCTTGCACTTTATCTCATGCTTACCAATGTCGTGGAAACCTCACTGGCACCCTACCGCGTTCGCAGAGATTTCGCACGCATGGCCCTCATCCACGGTGTGCAATCGGCGTTGTTGTTTCTGGCGATCCCGCTCTATTACGCGATGGGCATTCCCGGAATTGCTACAGCACATTTCCTCGCTGCCACTATTACGCTGTGTATCGTATTATGGCTTGAGCGAGATGTCTTACTGCGAAAACCGCTCTTCAGCGCCAAGTTTGCACGCGAAGCGATGAAAGTTTGGCCAGCACTTTCCGTCGCCGCCGCGATCACCCTCTCTGCCGGCTACCTCGATCGCATCTTCCTCGGACACTGGTGGCCACCAAGCGATCCAGAGACAAAGGCTGTGGTCACAACCTACTTCGCTGCCGCCTCGATGGCTGCGCTCGTCTCGATCCCCGGAACGCTTCTCGCCAATCTCATCTTGAGCTTGTTAGGTCGCGTCATGAGCGTCGAGCAGCTCACCCGACGTTTCTATATTCGGTATATCCTCGGTGTCTTTGCGTCTGCGCTAGCGGTTTTCGGGATCGGGCTTCTAATCGGACCGACCTTAGTAAGATTCTTCTATCCAGACGTCGCACGGGAAGCAGTTGGACTCTGGCCTTTCGTCATGCTGGGTTTCGCGATTTTCAACATTGGAACCCTATGCAGACCCTTCGCCTCGAAGTTTCTTTCACCGACGGTTCTTCCGGTCGTTTCGATCATCAACTTCGTCGCGCGCCTCACCCCGCTTTTCTTGCTCGTTCCAACCAGAGGCGCGATGGGCGCCGCCCAGGGCCTGGTCATCGGGTCATTCGTCATGTCGCTGATGTGGGCGGGCCTCTATGTGAAGAATTTCATCATAGACAGGCGCCTTTCCACCGTTCCCGACACTGAAACGCTCGCCGGCGATCCTTGACCAGAGCGAACCCATCCAGCAGAGACCGTCTTGATATTCGCCCCCCGATGGTTCGATATAAGAGTACGGAGTCCGATCGCCGTAACTAGGGGGGCGATCAATCGGGCGACGAGCGGAATTACTCATGACAGTTTTCTTCATCCTGCTAATCATCGTCGTGCTGCTTGTCTTGATCTACGCGCCGTGGCTCGCCCTTCCGATGCTGCTCGGAGTCCCCCTCATTAAAGGGGCCGCAGAGTACTATGTCCCTTTCTTCGCCGGAGTTGATCTAACAGTCCTTTCATGCGGACTGGCAGGCGCGATGGCGCTCTGGAGCTTAGTCCGCTACCGGCGACAGGGCGCCTCCGTGCAGATTCCCTGGAAACAGTGCGCTTGCCTTCTCGTGATTGGCATCATCCTGTTCATTGGCCTAACATGGACTTCTGCGCCAACCTACGGACTTCGAAAAGCCTATCGCTTTGTAGGTATCGGGATTCCGCTACTGCTGTTACCGATCTTCCTGGTTCGCTCCAAGCGAGAAGCCCAACGAACGATCACTGGCGTCATCGCCGTCGGAGCGGTCGCCTCTCTCGCCGTCCTACTGCTCCCAGAGAGTTACCTCGGACAGACCCTCTACGGGCGCGGATATGGTCGAGGAACCATCCTCGGATCAAGTCCCATTATCCCAGCCGTACTCGCCGCCGTATCGATTGTTGCACTCTTTTCAGGGTTCCTCATCAAAGGAAGCGCGTCAAGGTGGTTTCGTTACGCGGCGTTTCTCATCCTCCCGATCGGAATTCTTGCCATCCTCAAAACCGGAACAAGATCAGCCCTCATAGCCATTCCCCTCATCGCGATGATACTTCCGTTCATTGCTGGCAAGGGAACAAGACTCAAAGGCGGGTTTGTGTTGTTCTTGGCAGTACCCGTTGCAGCAGGTCTAGGATTCATGCTCCTTGGGGCGATGCCCGGTGCCGGAGCAACGCGCTGGGACAGACTCTCACAAGGCGGACCAGCCTTTCAAGGACGATCCGACTACTACATTTTTTGCTTAGTACAAGCGTCCAAGAGTCCCATTCTGGGGCACGGCTCAGGTTCATTTGCCGTCGACTACTTCGCAATGGACGAACCCGCCTGGCCTCACAACATTATCCTCGAAGCGCTCTATGAAACAGGGCTTGTCGGAATGACTGCGCTGTTGATGTTTTTCTGGATCATCGTTCGGCAAGTGCAGCGGGGCATGCGTGCCGCTCGCGATCCGAAAGATCGCTTCATTGTGTTAGCGCCGACCGCGATGGTTTGCATGTTCGGACTGCAAACGATGGTACACTGGGACCTGGATGGTGCGCGCTTCTTATACCTTTTCGTCGGTCTCCTCTATGCTTGCGTTGTTCAGGTATCGCATAGGATTCCCGTAGCAAAGATCGCTCGAACACATCGCGTGAGACAAGATCGAGACCAGGCTGCTAGCTACGCAACGCAATCGTGACTCCAAGCGACAACACGGATTTGAATAGGCTCGACCAAAGACGCCAATGAACTCAAGCAAGGCCAAACGTAGAACCCCACCGAAGGTCGCACTCTTTTCCTGGTCGATTCCGCATTACCGTGCGCCCCTATTTCGCCGGCTAACCGCAAATCCCAACCTGAATTTCACGGTCTACGCAGGCGAGACACGACTGACACCTACCGGCGGGACCGTTGCAACGATCGATGACGTCAATGCGACCGAAGACCTAAGGTGGCATAAGCTGTCCTCTCGCCATGTGACGATCCCTATCTTGCGAGGTCTCGAATGGCAACCGGATGCGGTCACGATCGCCAAGACGGAAAACTTCGATGCCGTTATTACCTTCGGAATTCGTTCCGTCAGTAATTGGCTCTTAAGGCGAGTCTTGAGCAATCGCGGAATCCCAATTCTCGAATGGGGTCAAGGACTCAAGGCTCCCGAGGCAGGACTCAAATGGATGATCAGGAAGCGATACCTCAAGCGGGCGAAAGCCCAACTCCTATACGGGACCTGGGCAAGAGACTTTTTTGCCAACCACGGATTTCGACGCGATGAATTATTCGTCGTAAGAAATAGTCTCGACCATCAAGCACAAGTCGCACTCAGAAAAGAAATAATCGATGAAAAAATTCAAGATGTCCGCTCCAATTATGGCATCGAGAATAACCGTACAAGACTCGTTGTACATTCCGGAAGACTCGAAAAACGAAAACACATACACCTCTTGATCGAGGCAATGTCAATACTCCGCAAGCAAGACATAGATGTGGTAGCCGTCCTTATCGGAGACGGCCCTGAGCATGTAAATCTCGACAAGCTCGCCCGGGAGCGCGGCGTCGCGGATCAGATTGTCTGGCTCGGCGCTTGTTACGACGAGCGCGTGATCGCCGAGCTTTTTTGCGCCTCCGACCTCTGCGTCGCCCCCGGCGCAGTAGGCCTACTCGCAATGCACAGTCTCGTATACGGCACGCCCATCCTCACCTCATACAACACGACGTGGTCGCATGGCCCCGAAGTCGAAACCGTCATTGAGGCGCATACCGGAGGATATTTTGCTCCGCATAGTGCGACCGGGCTTGCCTCGAAGATGAAGAAGATGCTCTTCCCAAAACCTTGCAAGATCGAAATGGCCGACGCATGCAGAAAAATCATCGATGATTTCTATACGCCCGAGTATCAAGAAAAGATGTTTATCAAAGCGATCAATTCCGTTCTGCCAACTCATCGTCAAATCGAATCGGCGATGTAAGGAAGTCGTCAGGGACCGCCTTCCAACGACTTGACGTCCGTCGCGCCGTTTACATAAGCAATGAAATGTTTGTCCCAAGAAGGCGTCCGGGGATCAAACGGGCCAGGATAGAACACCACAACCTCAACCACATTTCCAGGCATGAAACGCGCAGGACGATCACCAAACCACTTCCGGTTCAGTTCCGCTCCGATCATCCAAGAATAAATAAGGTCATAGTCCCAGTCGGTATCCCATTTTTGAAATCTGTCCAGCGCCCGTCGATACCCGGCACCCAGTGCAACCCACGGCGTAACAGTCTGAATGCGATGTTGTCGCGCGAGGGCAAGCGTCCGCCGAAGTGTCTCACGCATCACGCCGATTTCGGGAACCCGATACAATGAGCACGAAAAGGAAGACCCCTTGTTCTCGAATGTGTTCCACGGATGCGGCGACCACCCCTTTTCGGTGGCAGATTCCTGAACACCGCGACCATACCATTCGATTCTAGCAGACCCAAATGCCTTCCGCGCCGCGTCATAGAACTGATCATATTTCTTCGTGATCGCCTTATTCCACTCGAGGTCGCCGGCGCGCGCACTAAACCGTTCAGTGTCAAGAAGTACTGCCGTAAGCTCGACCTTCGAACTATATTTCTCATTTGCAGAGGCGACCCATCGACCGATTGTTGCCATGCGCGTTGCAAATTGCTGTATCTCAGCGTCCGTGCTCTCACCTTCGTCCGTTGGCGGAAGGCTCTTGCCAAACTTTCGGTGCCAAGGAGAGTACATGAGCCCAACGCTAGCTTTGATCGCTGGATCGTGGCTGTTGAGACGATGACAAATCGCGACAGCCGTTTGAACATGCGACTCATTACACGATTCGCCTCTGAGCGTAACCGCGTGGGTAACTCTCGCGTATTCATAGAGTTCTGACGTATCGCTTAGTTCAAGCGCTTTATTCGAGATAGGCCAAGAATAGTGGACCTTCGGGAGAGACTTCAGCGATCGCATGCGAAACAAAGAGACATCGGGTTCGCCTGCCGAGGTACCCGGCGGTAAGGGTGATGTCGTCTGACCACAGCCCATAATCCCGAGCGCGATAAAGAAACAAATCTGATTGAGAAACTGAGTCGCCAACATGATTTACTCCGGCCACGCCTTGCTATCGAAAATAGTCCATACCTAACTCGGACCCACCTTGCGGAGCAACATAATAAGCTGGTCACCAAAATGACTCTCCAAGCGGCTGAGTCGCCGCTCCACAAACGAGAAAGGCCAGAACAAGTGCCCTACCCGGCCAAACGTGCACACGTTGATTAAGACTCGCAAGAGCATCATCCCTCGCATCCCAGGAAAAAAAACACCGAATCGTTCGCAGACCAATTCCGGCGGACACAGATCGATGATCTCCTGCGGTTTGTAGTGGCGATGCCAAGGCTCGCGATCGTCAGAGACGGAGATGTCGCCCACCAATCCGCGTTCATCCGGCTGTGCAAATCTCTTATCATAGTACTCGCGATTCCTGCGGAGCCAAACATGCACGAACTTGTGAAGGCGAGGGAAAACGAACTTGAAATTTCCTGTATCAAAAAACGTGAACAATCCCCGATGCGGCGTTGTCAAAATCAACCGTCCGCCAGGTTTCAAGACGCGCGCTAATTCGGCGAGCGTCGCGCGTTCATCCGAAACGTGCTCAATAACTTCAATAATCGCAGCCGTGTCAAAGTAACTATCTTCGTATGCTGTCTTCCCGTCGAAACCGATGACGGCTAGTTTGAAATTGGGATGGCGCGTTTGCGCGTCAGCAATTCTCTCTCCATCAACGTCAACCCCGTGACACCGATCGCATCTATCGGCAACCCGTGCCGTAAGATCGCAAGGCCCACACCCATATTCAAGGAATCTGCCAAGCGCTCCGGTCAACCACTCGTTGGCAAGACCGTGCCAGCGACGCACGCGCGAGCCATGTGAGTTTTTTGATGAATCGTTGTTACTCATTGCCTTGGGAATCGTCTGTGTAAATGTAAAGATCGCCGTCCCGGCGCCAATGACCCTTCTCCAGGGGCGGCAGCGGGTTTTCCATGCTTGACGGCACAAAGACGACCGTTCTTGACTCGTCAAGCGACTTGGTTAGTAAATCAGGGTCCAAGTCTCGAACGACGACCACATCGCGATCCGGCGACTCATGCAGCTTGAACAAGACTGCCGGCTTTGCCATGGAGTCAGCGACGACAATCAATCCAAGCTCACCCGCAAGCGCGATCGCACGACCACTTATCTGCTCCGCAGACCGTTCGGAAACCGACCAAGGGGTAAAGATATAAGTGTAGTCGTCACGGTAAGGCTTATTTCTGGCGTGGTCTTTCAACACGTTCATACGTCTCGCAACTCCTGGGACAGCTGCGTAAAACAACGGCGTGAGTAATAGAAAAACAAGAGCACTCCAACCCACCCATCTTCCGCGCGCGGAGCCAAGACTCAAGAGGCGGTCGAATCCAATACCTCCGAAAACTGCTAAGAAGACATACGTTGGAATAAAGAACGTATGCTGATCCACAACCGAGAAGCGAATCGCAAAGAACAAGTGAATGGCAAGCCCCGCCAGCATGACCCAGCGAACCTTATCACGATAATCGCCATGACGAATGCGAACGATTCCAACGATCGCCAGCGGCAAGAGTAAACCCGGGAAGTTAAGCAACACAAATGCCGAGTTGATCAAAATGCGCGACGAAGACAAAGAGAGATTCAAAACGTCGTCGCGATATATATTCCCGAATAGAGCCGAGGATAACGTCCCAATGAAATCCCCACTTCGACCCACCTCACTAACTACGAGGGCTGAGTAAGAAAGGCTGCCCAAAAGCCAAAAGACAACACCAATACCGAAATCGCGCGCCGTCACCTGTTTGTGCCGAACTGCAAGTATTCCAACGACCGCAACGATAGGAAGCGTCAGTCCGCCAAGATTATGATTTGCAACACCGAGTCCACCGATTGCAAGGATGAGCCACAATCGCGACCGAGACGGTTGCTTCAAGAACAAGACGAGCGCCCATATCTCAGCCGACAGAAGCGCAGCCACCAATGTATACGTCTCAGTGATAGTCGCCATTTGCCAAAATGTATTCGCAATGCCTAGCGAACAGGCAGCATAAATCGCCGCACGCCCACGACCTGTGAGCGACCAAACGCACCCAAACGTGTTAGCGACCGCAAGGGCGCCCGCGATCGAGCTGACCAACGTGATGGCGTACGCCGGGGAGAACAGACCGATCCAAACTGCCGCCCTACAAAACCAATGATGTAGCGGGTGGGCTAGCGCAAGACCTCGGACGTTGATAAGTTCGCCCGTTACGACCCGAAGCATTTGAAAGCCGGAGTCCTGCCACTGCACGCCGCGGCTGGCCGTCATCGAATACACGATCAGAAAAAACGTAAACACGAAAAGCCAAGCTCGCCATGGCAAGCTCACCGGGCCATGTCGGTTATCGGTTTGTCGTGTTGTGGTTGCACCGCTCATTAGGATACTAGTCGGTCCCTTTGGCTGTCTGGTTCAGATTCACTTCCATTACGATGCCACAATGATATCCGAATTCGCTCGATTCGTCAGTATCGGACGTCGCCCCTGTACGAATCGGTTTCGCCGGGTATCATCCCCGCCTCAAGTGGGGAATGGACTGGAGGGCTGTCGTAGGTGATGCAGCGTACGGACATCGGTGTGATCTTTGATATGGACGGCGTGCTTGTCGATTCGGCGCAACCGCATCTTCGTAGTTGGGAACTCTTGAGCCAAGAGACTGGTGTCGCGATTGCTGCCCAGCAGATCGCCGACACGTTTGGACGACACAACGACGATATTATTCCTCGACTTTTTGGCGACGTGACCAAAGAGAGACTTCGAGAGCTCGCTGCTCGCAAGGAACAACTTTACCGCGACCTCGTGCGCGATGATCCACCTCTGGTCGAAGGGGCTGCGGAGCTTGTCGAGAGTTTGAAAGTACGCGGATGCACGCTTGCGATTGGTTCTTCGGGGCCGCTTGAGAATATTCGGTTGATTCTTTCTGCGCTTGGTGCAGAGAAAACGTTCACGACGATCGTTAGCGGGGATGATGTCACTCGCGGGAAACCGGATCCTCAGGTTTTTTCGATTGCTTGCGAGCGACTGGGGCTTGCTCCTTCTCGTTGTATTGTGATTGAAGATGCGCCGGTTGGAATTGAGGCTGCGCGGGGGGCGGGTGCGAAGTCGATTGGCGTATGTCTTTATCAAACACGGGAGGCACTGGGCGCCGCAGACATGATCGTTGAAGAACTTCGCGATCTTACGATTGAAATGATTTGCGAACTCGTCGAGTAAGTCCTTTCTTAACAACCAAGCCCGCACGGCGCGAAGCGCGAGCGAGCTTGATTGAACTCCACTCTAGTCGCGCCGTTTGGGGCGCGTAGGAACTTCTTACCCTTCACCGCCAGTGTCTCGCCATAGGGCGAGATAGAACAAGCGATCTTCTTCGGCGACGTGGCGATTGAGTACGGCGATCAATTCTCGTGCGCGCAAGACGAAGACATCTTTATCTTCTAAGGTTCTTTGGGAAATCCACTCGACGCTTCGGACGAGCACGTCGAGTTGACCTAAGATATGTTGATGCTCGCCGCGCAGGCGTTCGAGATCTCCGGAGAGTTCAAGGGGGAAACTGTCGGTTGCCTCGCGGGCGGCGCCGAATAAATCTGTGGCGGCGTGCGCTCGGAAGCGTGCGTGGAGTACGCCAAGGTCATCGGCGACGTCGGTGAAGAACTCATCGTCCACAAGACGGTCGGCGCTCGCGTTGACTAATTCGTTGAGCGACGCGATCGATTCTTTGAGTGCGTCGTCAAAGGTGGCCGAACTTGTCGAGTTGCTATTTTGCGCGGGTATTCCCATGATTTTCGCTCCAGTCGAGTTGTCAGTGTGCCCGTTACGATCAAACAAGAAGCGACCCGACAAGCCGCAACGGGAACAACAGCGCGAACCTACATGGTGCCTCTTTTTGCTATGTTTCGCAAGGAAAAAATCGTGGAAAAATGTCCGGGCTGTGAAACTAGTACAGTGATACTAGAACACTGGCGTTATCAGCGTTCCTGCGTGGGGTCCTGCGTTGAAGGGAGAATAGCTGCGTGGTGCGAATGATGTAAAGTCTTCTTGTTGAATCGGGTATTGGGCCGATTCGGTGCGCCATGTCATTGGTGCGTTTTGCGAGGTTAGGATTGAGCTGGATATGAGAGGAGAACATTTGCCGCGAGTTGTTTTGTACTTGTGCTGTTGTGCGATGCAATTCGGTTGCAGCGGGTCGCGGTCGTATGACCCGGCGATCGCATTGCGTGTTCGTTCGCGGACGACGACGGAGTTTGCGCGGGGGACTTACTATAAGCCCGGCGATCACGGACTGGTCGGGTTGGAGCAGTTGCTTGTTCCGCTGATCGTTGACGAGACCGTTTCGAAGAAACCGGAGGCAAGCTCGTTGATCTGTACGCCAGCGCGGGAGGGTGGCTGCGATTCGGGGGTGAGTACGGTTTATTGTGCGGCGTCGAAGGTCGCGATCGATGGTCAAAGCTATGATCAGGTTCTGTATGTTTGGTTCTATCAATCTGGCGTCGAAGATGTCTCTGGTCGCGGCGTTCGGGTAGTGATGGGTCATGACGGTTTTCCGATGTTCTGGGAGGCGCTTGATTCGGGGGAGTCGGGTCATGTTCTTTATGTATCTCGTGGGATTGAGGATCGTGCGATTGCTGAGTTTGGTTCACCGCTTTTTTCGCGAAAGTTTGCGATTGAGCGGAGTGTTCGCGAAGCGCCTGAGGTCGTTGTTGCTCGGGTCCTTGATGATGGTCCTGTTGCGATGGGGCCTTGGGTTTATGTTGGTGGTGAGCCATCTCGTGAGATCGTTACCTTTCTTTGTCGTTGCATGCCTTCGCAGGTTGATGGATTTGTTCGAACGATCAAGTATGAACTCCAGCCATTGGAGGCTATTCCTTTGGGTTTTCGCTCGGATTGGTTTCGAGAACTGTTGTCGGTGGACGACCTGACGGGTGTTTTGCGTTGGCCTGTTGGCGATTAGACTTTGTATTGTGAATATCAACGAGATTTTCTATAGCATTCAGGGCGAGGGGCAACTTGCCGGTATGCCTAGCGTGTTTATTCGGACAAGCGGCTGCAATTTGCGATGCGTCTGGTGTGACTCGCCGAAGACATCCTGGGAACCCACTGGGATTAAGATGCCTGTCGATGCGATCCTCTCTCGGGTGGGTGACTTTCCGACTAAGTATGCGGTCGTGACGGGTGGTGAGCCTATGATTGACGCTGACATCGGGGAGCTCACGCGGGGTCTTAAGGAGGCTGGGTACCACGTTACGATTGAGACGGCTGGGACAGTGTTTGGGAATTTTTGGTGCGATCTTTTTAGCATCAGTCCGAAGCTCTCGAATTCGACTCCCTGGGAGCGTGAGGGTGGTAAGTTTGCGGCGGCGCACGAAGAGAATCGGATCGATGTTGATGCGATTCGTCGGTTGATGGAGTTCGCCGATTATCAATTGAAATTCGTCGTTGAGCGGGCGTCGGATTTGAATGAGATTGACGAGTTGTTGGCGCGGATCGGGGAGGTTGATCCGGGTCGTGTGCTGTTGATGCCGGAAGGGGTGACGGTGAAGGATCTCGACGAGCGGGCTGGTTGGTTGGTTGAGATTTGTAAGGACCGGGGATTTCGGTTTTGCTCTCGCCTTCATATTCAGCTCTTTGGGAACCTTGAGGGGACTTAGGAAACGTCCAGACATCCCAACGTTCAAAAGTTGAACACTCCAAACCAAGATGGGGCTTTTGGTTTTTTCTGGTTTGAAATGTGTTTGAAATGGCTTTCCGATGGGTTCGTTTCGTGTCGAATCGTTGATTGGAATCCTTGAGGGGGATTAATGGGTTTGTTTGGTAGTTTTGTTTTTGCATCGGCGTTTGGGGGTCTTCATTGAGTTTTTGGGTATCCTTGGGTTATTGCGTCCGGGCAGGCTAAAGCCTTCGGCTCGGTTGGGCTCCTTCGAGGGCGATCTTTGCGCGCTCCTTTCTAGTCAGCCGGTCCGCACAGCGGACCCTACTAATAACTTGACGGGTGATCGGTTAAGGGGATTTCTTAAGCGATCAGCGCTTTAGGGGCGGGAATCGAAGTATTTGGATGCGGTCGCACTGGTTTTGGGGTTGGCGGTCGTGCGTGTTCTCCGCGACATGGGTCTTGCTGCCGGAAGCCGCTCTTCATTGCCACACGAGCTTGGGCCATGCCATCTGACTGGACTGCGGCAGTGCCATACGCGATTGCCGTTTTCTAGCTCCCTTACGGTCGCTGCTCTTCTATGAAACCGGGAGCAACGGGCTTTCATCCCCATCTGATGGGGGTGGGGAGAACTACAGGAATGGGGGATGGTCCGCACATCGGACCCTACTGGGAGGCCGCCCGGCGAATTGTGCTGGGAGGGGGCTGGTCTTTGCCGCGGATTGTGCGGGCTTGATGGTTGGCGGTTGTGGGTTTTCAACAGGGGGTTCTTTGCTAGAATGGGGGCCGGTCTTTGCCTTTATTGGGCTTGATCGCTGGCGGTTGTGAAGCTGCGGTTTTGCCTCGTTTTGGCGTTTCTTGGCTATGATTGGCCTGGGAGCGCCGCCCACCGGATCGACGATGGTTTTTTGCATCGCTTTCTTGACGTATTGGTGCTTTTTGTGCCTAGCAGGCTGTTCAAAAAAATGTGGCACCTGTTTCCAACTGGTGCATTTTCCGGTGCCTCAGCCCCCAGCACCGGTTAAAAACCGGTGCCACACTGAAAAACTTCGTTTTTCAACAGGCGCCTGGCGGTGGTCTTCGAACTCAGACAGGAGTTTTGTGTGAAGTCTAATATTGTTGTCGTTGTTGCGATGGTCGGCGGTTTTTTTGTGGCTGGCGCGATTTGGTTTGTTGCTCCGTCGCTTGCTCCGAGCTCTGCGAAGGTTTTGAGTGAGGCTGGTGTTCATGTCGAGCGTGCTCGGCGGATACTTCATGACTACAACGCTCAGCTTGCTTACGGTGCTTTGGTTCGCGATCAACTTCGTGACATCGACTTTGACGTTGATATTGAGGATTCGTCTGCGATTGAGGACGATGGGTCTGAGACTTACGAAGCGATTCACGGGCAGCTTTGGGGTGCGTTTAAGCCAACGAACTGGGGTGCGAATCCTCGGGCGGCGAGTGCGAGTTATGGGGATATTGTTGGGCAGGCACGCGAGGGTGTGCAGACTCGCGATGATCTTGTAAGTCGGAACGCCGAGCTTTTGGATGACGCGCTATCGGAAGTGAATGCTGCGATCGCGGTTTCGTCGGGTGATGCCACGGGTCGGGACTATGCTGAGGCTCATCGTCTTTTGGCGGTTGCTTACTATCACAAGGCGCTGAGTGAGCAACTTCGTGCTGCTAAGAGTCGGGCTGGGGCGGAGCGGGTTCGTCAGGAGCTTTTGGGGTTGACGCGCGAAGTTGTTGCGATGACATCGAGTCGGACGCTGGCCGTTGATAGCAAGATCGACGAGCGGATTGCTATGGTGCAGGGCGGGATCGACGAAGGAAATGCTCGCCTTTGGCAGTATGAAAAGACATTGGACGGGGTTGATTCTGAGATCGAAGCCTTCGAGGGGCGTCTTAAGGATGCGAGTATGAAGGCTGGGGTTGCGTTTAACGAGATGCAGCGGATGCAGAATGCTGGGGTCGATTTTACGGATCCTGCTGGGGCTACGGAGTTTACGAATAAGCTGATGGCGCTTGCTGATGCTTACGGGATTGCTGTTCGTGAGGCTCATATTATTGAGTTTGGCGGGTATCCGGATGCTGAGATTGACTATACGGGTGATTACATACGTGGTCGGTATATTCAGGATGGTTCGCCGGATAAGGTCGTGATGACGCTTGGTCTGACGCATGCTCAACAGAAGCGTGCGATTCTTGCTTCTAAGGTTCAGCGTGAGAAGAATGCGAAGCAGGGTCTTCGTGATGATCTTACGATGCTTGAGGGGAAGAAGGCGTCTTATCAGGAGATGGAAGCTGCGGCGCGAAAGACGATTGATGAGACGACGCCGATTGCGAACGAAGCTTATGATGAGCTGAATCAGATTGAGTCGGAAGCTGTCGCTTTTGAGGATTCGGCGCTTTCGATGCTTGATAAGTCAATTTCGGCGTCGACGCAGGCGGCGAGTGTGGCTGGTCGTTGGGCTAGCGATGCTGGTTCTAAGCTTTCGTCTGTGGCGGCGGAAGGGCAGGGTAACTCGGCGCTGACGGCGCGCAAGGATGATCAGTGGATTGCTGGGTTTAATAATGCCCAGGTGGCGGATGCTCAGCTGGCGAAGGCGGGGGTTTATCTTTCGCGATACAAGGAATCGATTCGTACGGCCCGGGTTTTGGGGGCTGTTGTCGGGGCGATTGAGCTTGCTGAGGTTGATGTTGAGGCTGTGTCGGAGAAAGCGAGTGAGGCTCGGGAGGCTGGGGTTTTGGCGGTGACTGATGCTGCTTCGATCCTTGAGCGTGCTCATCGGACGACGGGTCGTCATTGGACTTTGGTCGCTCATGCGGCAGCGGCGAATGAGATGCTTGTTCAGTTTGGTTTGGGTGAGTATGTGGCTGATGCTTTGGCGGGGTATCGCAATGCGATCAAGGGTCGTGAGGGCGAGGCGTTTAGTAAGCCTTTTGCTGATCGGATTCGTCGGTTGGAAGACCGGTAGGGGGTTCGACCTAAGAGTCCAAACGCCTCGGTTCGTTTGTCACTTCATTTTTGCCTATATTGGGGCTTGTTGTGGGAGTCTGGGGCCGGAAAAGGGGTTATTCGTTAGTTTCGGTTGACCCGAGAATATGGGACGGCGATAATAGGTAGTGGTTTTCGCGGGTGCGCCCGAGAATGTACCAGCTGCCTGTGAGATTGTTTCGGGGGCCGATATTTGGTTGCCCGGTACTCACTCCGTCGGATGCACCGGTTAGAAACCGGTGCCACACAAGAAATGGACCGGCTCCGAGCCGGGGCTGTACGGATCACCGGCAAGATGCCGGTGCCACACAAGAAACGCACTGGTTTTTTGACTGGTGTCATGCGTAAAAGTGCGATTGCTGGCTCTAACCCGGTGATCGGTTAATTCGGAAGCTTAATAGATCAATGGCCAAGTTCTTCAATAGTGATATGGCGGAACTCGCGAGTCAGCTTGTGCTGTCTCCGCGCCGTTTGCGCGGGTCGCAGGTGCAGGGCATCGAGCGACTGCTTGGTCTTATCGAAGCTGAGAAGGCTTATCCGTTCGATTTCGTTTGTTTTCACATTACGGGATACGGACGGCGCGGTCGGCCTGGGAAGGACGCAATTCCTGGGGAGGCGCTGGTCAGCGATTTGATTTCGATGGCTGAGTCTGTGACGCGGAAGTCGGCGGTCGCTGTCGGTGAGATCGGGGTTCCTTGTTTGTCCCATGAAGAGGTTGCTGGCGAGCTGAAGGTTTCGACCAAGACGGTTCGTCGATGGCGCAATAAGGGATTGATGGGACTTCGGTTGGTTTATGAAGACGGGGTGAATCGTCTGGCTTTCATGCGTACGACGATCGACCGCTTCATTTTGCAGAATAAGCAAATCGTGGATAAGGCTGCATCGTTTACTCAACTCAGTGCGACGGAACGAGACGCTATCGTCTCTCGCGCGCGGGTTCTGGTTTGCGATCGTCCGATGAAACTGCACACGGCTGCGACGCTGATTGCGGAGGAGACTGGGCGGGCTATTGAGACGGTACGGTACACGCTGCGACGACACGATCAGGCGAACGTAGACGACGCGCTCTTTCTTGAGCGGGACGGTGTTTTTCTGAACGATCGTCACGAGGCGATTTGGAACTGCCACGACAGCGGCGAATCGGTTTCGTCGATTGCGGAATCGTTTGGTGGCAGCGTATCTAGCATAGAAGCGACGCTTCGGACTGTGCAGGTTTGCAAGTGGTCTACGCCTGCTGTCGACTGGGTTCACAATGAGCTTTTTGATGCACCGAATGCGGATGCGTTGATTCTTGAGGTGGACGAGCCAGCGGCTGACGCTGGCGCCAAGCTCGCGAAGGCTCCGAGCGGATTGCCTGCGTACTTTCGATCTTTGTATGAGACGCCTCTTCTTTCTCGTGAGCAGGAGCAGGACCTCTTTCGTCGTTATAACTATTTGAAGTTCAAGGCGTCTGGTGAGATTCGTTCTGTTGATGCGACTGAGATTGCTGCGGACGAGTTTGATCGGATTTCTCATTTGATGGGTCAGGTTGAGGTGATTCGACAGCGGATCGTTAAGGCGAATCTGCGACTTGTGGTTAGTATTGCCAAGAAGCATGTTGGTTGGTCTGCTGATTTCTTTGAGGTGATTAGCGACGGTAATATTTCGCTGATGCGTGCTGCGGAGAAATTTGACTACGCGTTGGGGAATAAATTTAGCACTTATGCGACCTGGGCTGTGATGAAGAATTACGCTCGGTCGATTCCTGAGCAGCGGTATCGGAATCAGCGGTATGTTACGGGTCAGGATATTGCTCTTGAGACGCAGGCGGACGATCGGGTTGCCGAGCCAAGCACTTCTGATCGCGAGGTTGTTCGCGAGATGATCGATGAGGCTGTTGGTCAGCTGGATGCTCGCGAGCGTGAGATTGTGATTCATCACTTCGGTCTTGGTAGCGAGCAGGAGACGCAGACGCTTGAGCAGCTTGGTCAGCGGTTTGGGGTGACCAAGGAGCGTATTCGTCAGATTGAGCGTCGGGCGCTTGATCGACTCAAGGGGGTTCTTGCGCCTTCGCTGGTTGAAGCTCTTTCGAGCTAGGGCTGGGTTCTGCCATTCTTGCGGGCAAACCGCCTGTTAGATCCACGTTTTTTCCTTCCTATTGCGTTTTTGCGTCTATTCTACACACTTGGGTGGTCTTGATTTGCGACCGATAAAGACAGGTGATGATGAAGGTTCTTGGCGTCATATTGGCTCGGGCGGGTAGCAAGGGGTTGCCCGGTAAGTGTATGCGCGATCTTTGCGGTCAACCGGTGATTGCTTATGCGTTTGAACATGCCCTTGCGAGCGAACGATTGTTGGGTCGGGTTTTTTCGAGCGATAGCGGGGATGCCCAGGCGTTGGCGGTGGAGTTTGGGGTTGAGGTGGTTGATCGGCCTGCTGAGTTGGCGACCGATACCGCGACCGTAGACGATGCGGTTCGTCACGCCGTTTTGGGTTGGGAAGAGGCGCATGGCGGTACGGTTGACGCTGTTGCGATCTTGTACGGTAACATTCCTGTACGCGCGGATGGGTTGATTGATCGCGCGATTGCACATCTGGAAGATTCTGGGGCGGACTCGGTGCGGAGTGTTGCGCCGGTGACGAAGCAGCATCCGGATTGGATTCATCGTCTTGAGGGCGATCAGATGGTGCAGTTTCGAACGAACAGTATCTATCGGCGGCAGGATCTTGCGCCGCTTTTTTATCATGACGGCGCTGTCGCGGTGGTTACGCGCGATGCGCTGTTTGCTGCGCTGGAGACGCCGGACGATCATCAGGCGTTTTTGGGAGTTGATCGTCGGGCGATTATTCAGGGGCCCGAGGATACGGTGGACATTGATGGGCCCATTGATCTTGCGGTTGCTGAGGGGATTTTTCGGTCGCGGGATGCTGGCAAAGCGAACGACGTGGTGATGATCGGGGAGCGTGCGGTGGGTGCTGGTCAGCGGACTTTGGTGATTGCTGAGGCTGGGGTCAATCATAACGGCGAGGTTTCTTCGGCGCTTCGGATGGTTGATGTTGCGGCGGATGCTGGGGCGGATGCTGTTAAGTTTCAGATGTTTCGTGCGTCGGAATTGACGACGCCTGAGGCTATTTGTGCTGAGTATCAAAAGGCTGGGGGTGCGGCGACTCAGCGCGAGCTTCTAACGAATCTTGAACTTGATGACGCGGCGTTTTCTCAGATTCGTGCGCGGTGTGCTCAGCGCGGGATCATGTTTTTGGCGACGCCATTTGGTCCGGGGGATGTGCAGCGACTTGTTGCGATCGGTGTGGTTGCGATCAAGTTGGCGTCCACGGATCTGGTGAATGTCTTGCTGCTTGATGCGGCGATTGAGACGGGTCTGCCTCTTATACTCTCAACGGGTGCTTCTACTGAAGGGGAGATTGGGGCTGCGCGGCGGTATCTTGCGAAGCATGGGGCTGTTGATCGTACGATTTTTCTTCACTGTGTGAGTCGTTATCCTGCGCCGATTGCTTCGCTTAATCTTGGAGCGATTGCGACGATGCGGCGGGCGCTTGGGGTGCCGATCGGACTTAGTGATCACACGACCTGGGTGCAGGGTGGTGCTAATGCGGTTGGGGCGGGTGCTTGTGTTATCGAGAAGCACTTTACTCTTGGTCGCGGGTCTGGCAGTCGCTGCGGCGGAAGTCAAGACGGCGTGGGTCCGGATCATGCGATGTCTTTGATTCCTTCGGAGCTTTCTGAGTACGTTGAGCAGATTCGTCTTGCTGAGCGTGCGATGGGGGATGGAAGCTATGGACTGCAGGCGATTGAACAGGAAGTTCGGGAGATTGCGCGGAAGAGCGTGGTCGCTGCGACGAATATTCCTGCGGGTGCGACGATTGACGCTTCGATGCTGACATTGAAGAGGCCTGGTACTGGTGCGGCGCCGAGCGTTCTTGCTGAGATGATTGGTAAGCGGGCGACGACTGATATTGCTAGCGATACGCTTTTGTCTTGGAACATGGTGCGATGAACGCAGTGCGGGGCGGTCGGGGGAAGACTCGCCGGGTTGCTGTGGTGACGGGGACGCGGGCGGAGTACGGTCTTTTTCGTTCGGTGATGCGGGCCATTGATTCTCACAAATCGCTTCGACTTCAAACCTTTGTGACGGGGATGCATCTTCTTCGGAAATTCGGGCTTACGGTGCGCGATATTGAGGCTGACGGTTTTTCGATTGACGCTCGGGTCGGGATGCAGCGGGGGGATGATAGCGAGACTGATCAGGCGATGGGATTGTCGCGCGGGGTTTCTGGGATCTCGAAAGCGATCGTTGCGAACAAGACGGATATTGTCTTGGTCTTGGGGGACCGGATTGAGGCGATGGCGGGGGCGCTTGCGGGAGTTTCTACGGGTCGAGTCGTTGGTCATATTCACGGCGGCGATCTTGCGGCGGGTGATTTTGACGATTCTCTGCGTCATGCGATTACGAAGTTGGCGCACGTTCATTTTCCAGCGACGAAGTCATCTGCGAAGCGAATTATTCGGATGGGTGAGCCATCGGAGCGGGTGCGTGTCGTCGGTGCGCCGGGTTTGGATCATTTGCGGTATCTTGCGGGAAAATATACGGTTGGTGAGAAGTTTGGGGGCGGTTTGAGGCGTGCTTTGGTTGTTTATCATCCTTGTGGTCGATCGTCTGCGCATGAGAAGCGTGTGATGGGTGGGATTCTTCGTGCGGTGGATCGTGCGAATTTGGTTGCGACTTGTGTGTATCCGAACACGGATCGTGGTCATGCTGGTGTGATTGAGGCGATTGAGGGGCATGCTGGTCGGGTTGATGCGAGTCGGTTTCGTGTTTTCAAATCGCTTGGTCGTGATGTTTTTCTGGGCGAATTGCTTGAGGCGGATGTTTTGGTGGGGAATTCTTCTTGCGGGATTATTGAAGCTTCGACGGCTGGCACTGCTGTTTTGGATATCGGACCTCGGCAAAAGGGGCGCGAGGTTAGTGGGAAGTCGGTGGTTCATGTCGGCGAGCGTTTTGGTGCGATTTGTGCTGGACTTTCGCATGCGCTTGGGAAACGCCCGGTAATTGGGGGGCGGAGCGTGTATGGTGATGGTTGTGCGGGGATGTTGATCGCGCAATATCTTGCCCGGGTTCCGGTTTCGGGGGATTACGTCCGCAAACTCAATTCTTACTAGCAATCCGTTTTGGGTGAGGTTCTAATTTCGGTTGGCGTGATTGACGATAAGCATCCCGGGTGGGCCGGACGTGGTCTTGGTTTGTTTGTCGGGGAAGCTCTTCGGGAATTGTTATGACGGTAGAAACCGAAAGCAATGCAAAGGCGATCGTGGACAAGGCGCTTGCGTCTATTGGGGACATTGCAACGCTCCCTGAGGTTACGATCAAGATTATCGAAATTGTTGAGGATCCAAAGAGCACAGCTCGCGACCTGCACGAGGTGATTAAGAACGATCCGGCGTTGTCGGTTAAGGTTCTTAAGGTGGTGAACTCTGCGTTCTATGGTTTGCCTGGTCAGGTTGCCAGCGTTGATCGCGCTATCATCTTGCTTGGACTTTCTGCGGTGAAGAACATCGCGATCGCAGCGTCGATTGCGCGACTTTTCAAGGGCAAGCGGATTTCGGATCAGTTCAGTGCTGCGGATCTTTGGCGTCACAGTTTGGCGGTGGCGGTTTTGGCGAAGAGCCTTGGGAAGCTGTCTCCGCATCCGGTGATGCAGGACGAGCTTTTTGTGGCTGGTCTGATTCACGACATTGGGACGCTTGTCGAGCGACAGAGCTTCCCTGATCAATTCGCCGAAATTATCGATCAGTGCCTTGCCGGTGAGGGGACGTTCCTTGAATGCGAATTGGCCGCGATCGGTGCGGACCATCAGGCGTTCGGACTAGGTTTGACTACGAAGTGGAAATTCCCTCGTCATCTTTGTGCGGCTGTGGGTTATCATCATACGCCTGATGCTGTTAGTGACGAAGTGAAGAACATGGCGACGCTGATTCATCTTGCTGATGTGATGGCTTGTCAGGAGAAGATTGGGTTCTATCTGACGGCGCAGAATGAAGAGATTCCGGACGAAATGCTTGAGACGCTGGGGATCAATGCTGAGCAGATCGAGGTGCTCCGTGGCGAGCTTCCTGGGCTTCTTGAAGAAGCGGAGTCGACGCTTTCGAGTAACTAGGTTTTTGCTTTATGCTGCGAGTGACTGCGGATTTTTTTCTGCTGGTTGCTCTTGATGAGAAATAAGAAGACCCCCTTGTAGCGGTTGCTACTCGGGGGTCTTTTTTTTGTTGGGTTTGTTTGCCTGTTATGGTGCCGTGGGGCAGGAAGGTATGTTTCTTCCTTGCCATTCGATGTATTCTTGAGCGCCAATGAGTAGGTCTATCTCACGCATTAAATCGAGGGGCGTGCACGCGCCGCTTCTGTTGATGTCGCACCTAGCCAGAGGTAGGTTGGGCGTTACCAGGTTGGCGATGAGCGTGTCCACGTCGCCGTCTGGGGCTGCGGAGGTGACGCGACTTGCATCGACGTCACCAGGGAGGGATGCGACGCAGACCATTCCGCCATAGAAGAGGTCGGTGATGCAGGTCCATTCTCTGGCTGGAACTGGCGCGTCGAATTCGAAGATCACGTCGGGTCCGTTTATTGTCAATGTCGCGCCGGTGGGTGGTGCGAAGTTGCCGGGGGTTGTGTCGATCAAGAAGTCATCGAGATCGAGTCCGAAGACATTGGCTGAGTAGTGCAGGGTGATTGAGGTAATCCCGGCGACACCCGTTCCATCTGGGCGCGATGGTTGGGCTGGGTCGATTGTGCACGAGTCGGGATCAGCTGAGAGCAGGGTTGGGCATGGGTTGCACGCGACGCCCGCTCCGCCGTAGAGTCCTCCGCCAATTTCACAGTCGAATCGTCGTTGTTGGGTGCAATCACTGAGTCCGTCGCAGCATGCACCGACGAAGCATACGTCGTCTTCTTCGGGGGCTGGGCATGTGGTGGCGTTACCATGATAGACGGCGCTGTCTCCAAGGCATTGCGATTCGGGCAAGACTTGGCATGCGACGTCGTTGCCCAGGCAGCATGCGCCTCGTCCTTCACAGAGTAGGCAAGTTGCCTGTCCGGTTCGGAAATCTTCCGGTATGGCGCATTCTGAGGCGACCCTATTCGGCAAGCAATCGTCAATTCCTGTTGCTGGGCAGCAGGATCCGATGTTACAGATTGATTGGTCAGAACAGGTCGTATCGTCACCCTGGTAGTATTGGCCCAGATTCGCCCTGCAATCGAACTCGGTACGGAGGAGGCAGTTTTCGTTATCGGGCAAGTCAACGTTGCAGCAAGCCCCCTTGATGCACACGTTTGGGTTATCGCATGTGGTTCCATCGCCTGCGAATGTTCCTTGTTCTATTTCGACGCAGTCGAGTGAGGTTGTGATTTTGCACACCCCATCCACTGGGCAGCATGCCCCACGCGGTATGCAGGCTGCCTCTTCGATCGCTTCGCGATCAGCACAAAGTA
The DNA here is from genome assembly GCA_029260075.1 of Phycisphaerae bacterium. GTDB lineage: Bacteria > Planctomycetota > Phycisphaerae > UBA1845 > UBA1845 > OFTM250. The sequence continues at coordinate 41,962 of JAJDDY010000075.1, read as the reverse complement.
CGCCTAGGTCGAAGTCTTCTTGCTGGTCGGTGGGTTGACATTCTGAGGACATCACGTTGTCGGCGCAGCCGGTGAGGCTGCAACATGAACCGCAGGCTGTGCCGTCGGCGGGACAATTCGTTTCGTCGCCACGGTAGCTTCCGCCCTGTGCCTCGCAGTCTCCTTGGTTCAGGTCGTCGTTGCACAGAATCACATCGATCCCGGGGACGCAGCATGCTCCGACTGGTGTGCAGAGGCCAATCTGTCCGCAGGTGCGGTCTGGTGTTGATGTTCCTCGGCGTGCTTGGCAATCGGTTCGTGTGAGGTCATTTTCGCAAGTGCCGTCTCGCAGACAGCATGCTCCGATTTCATCGCAGACGACCGCGTCGCATAGTTTTTCGGTCGAGAGGATGCCAGCTTGGGCTTCGCAATCGGAAAGAGCGACGCTGTCCTGACATGTTCCGTCGCGGAGGCAGCATGCGCCATTGGGTTCGCAGCCAGCTTGGTCGCAGGTGAGGTTTCTGCTAAAGGTTCCGCTTGCGAATTCGCAGGCGGTCTGCGACTCGCTTTCAAGACATACGCCATTGTCAAAGCAGCATGCTCCGAACCGTTCGCAGGGGTCGGTGCTACAGAATTCGCCGGGCAGGAAATCGATGCCTGTGCTTGACGAGGAACATTCAAACGCGATCTGGAAATTGTTGCAGTTTCCGTGATCGCAGCAGGTTCCCAGTGTGCAGGTGTCTGCGGTGCAGGGTGCGTCGTCGCCGAGGTAGATTCCGCCGCCGTCTTCACAATCAATTCTACGGGTGTCTGGGAGACATGTTCCGTTGATGCAGCATGCGCCTGAGGGGATGCAGGCGTTGGTCGTACATGTGGAACCATTGCCTTTGTAACTACCGTTGAGTCCGTCTACTCGCCTGCAGTAGGTTTCACCTGTGACGGTGCAGCCGTTTTCGTGGCAGCATGCGCCCGCTGGGCAGAAGTCTGCGGTGCAGGTTTTTCCAGCCGTGAACGATCCGAGGATCTGTGGTGCCTCACACTCCGCCATGGTGAGCGATAGGCAGATTCCGGTTTGGGTGCAGCATGCTCCGCGTTCGTCGCAGTCTGGCGTTGCTATGTCGGCGTCGAGGATTGCGCAGGTTGTACCCAAAGTGTGGGTACCGTTTCGATTCGAGCATTCCAGGGATGTGAGGGCGTCTAGACAGAATGAACCGTCTACGCAGCATGCTCCGAGGCCAAGGACTGGGTCGCAAGTGAGGGCTGGTGCGTCGCAGGTGGATCCGTTGCCGCCATAGGACCCCGCTGCGTCGGCGCATGCGGCCTCTGTCATGGTGGTGCATCGACCTTCGCTGCTTTCGCAGCATGCGCCTTTGGTGCAGCCTGCTTCTTGGCAGGTGCTTACGACTTGAGGTACGCCGCCGAGATTATTGCAGGCGGTATCCGTCATTAGATCGCAAGATCCATCGGGCAGGCAGCATGCTTCATTGGTACAGGCAAAGCCCGATCCGCAGATTACACCGAGGCCTCCGAAGTTGCCTCCTGCCAAGCGACATTCGTCTTCGCCGGGCATGTTGATGCAGGTTGCGTCGGGCATGCAGCATCCGCCGTAGTCGGTTTCGAGTGTTCCGCAATCTGCCAGGACAGCGGGGCAGACCGTTGCGTCGCCTCGATACCCTTGTATGCCGAAGGGCAGGGCGTTCGCCGAGCAGTCAACGCGATTGTCGACGAGGCGACACTCTGACAGGGAGCCAATTCCCCAGCAGCACGCACCGCCGCACTGGTTTCCTGGCGGGAGGTTGTCGCAAGTTGTTCCCAGTCCCAATGGGCTACCGCCTAACCCAGTACATGCAGATTCTGTCAGCTCGGCACATTGAATACTTGGGAAATCTGGGAGGCAGCATGCGCCGATGCACGGGTTTACGTCGCAATTCGACCCGTCGCCGTGGTAAACGGCGCTGGCGCCGACACATTGGGATTCACATAGCTCGGTGCAGGTGCCATCTCCTTGGCAGCATGCGCCGGTGACTTCTGGACAAAGTGATGATCCGTCTGTTGGACAGGTGGCGTTCTTCCAGTGGTCGACACCGCCGATCGTTGAGCAAGCTTCTGCCGGGAAATCATCAAGGCAGATACCGCAGGCGGTGCAGCATGCTCCGAACTCGCATAGGTTGTCCAGGCAAAGCGTTCTTTCGCCGAAGAAGTGAGCACCAACTTCGCCGAGACAATCATTTTCAAGTTCTTGGCTACAGGACTTTGAACTGGGTGAGCAGCATGCACCTGTTTCGGGTACTAGGCAGAGGATCATTGATTGGGCGCTTGTGTTGTTGCTTCCGATGGTTTCGTATGTGGGGGGGAAGGGTGGGGAGAGGGTTGTTCCGACGCGTCCGAGGATGTCGCCGAAGTTAAAGGAGGCTGGGGTTGCTCCGGGGTATGTGGTAAGCGCCGGTAGCACGTCGCGGCCATATCCGATTGAGATATCTGCGCCCCATCCGAAGGCCATGACGTAGTTGAATCCTGCATTTAGAGGCTCGAACATTGCACCGCTGGAATAGAAATCTTGTCCGCGACCGGTTGTGGGGATCGCTCTGCTACCGATGACCGAGGTCCATGTGCCTGAAATGTTGTCTTGTTGGTAGATCGCGAAGTGTAGGGTTGTGCTGGCGCCGACGGGGATGTTGAGTTCCATGTCTACGCTGACGAGGGTTACGTTGGTGTCGATGTGGTAGATGTTTCCTCGGTAGCGGGATGGACCTGCGAAGACTTGCAAGTAGTCGCCGGTTGGGTGGCAGGTTCCTAAAGCCCCTGCGGCGGCGGTTTCGGCGCGTGCTGGGTCTTTTGCGAGGACGGCTAGCGGTGTTCCGCTGTCGACATCGTAAGTGCGGACCACGCTTGTGCGAATAAGATCTTTTTGCTCCGCGAATGTGGTTGTAACCACAGATGCGAAGATGACTGCTATCATTCCCAAACGACTACGAAACATTCCCGTCGTCTCCTTCCTGACCCTCTGTCGACTCCCCACCGAAGGGGGGTCGCGTCGAGTCAGCTTACCTGCGGACCGCAAAGTCCGCGCAAAACCCATGTAAAGACCGCGCGTAGCGATTTATGTTATTGTTTGGGGGGCTGATGTTTGCGAGCGGTCGACCGTGCGCATTATCAGATCGGAGGCTGCGGAACCCCATTCCGCGAGAAACCCCTCCTTTGACATCCCCCCCTAAACTCTCAGCGGATTATAGCCTCACGGGTGCTTGTTTACCACACGTTTGAGGCGGTTTCTACGGCTGTTTGCCCTTTGGATCAGGCATTTTCCCCTTGTTTGTTCGAGTTACCGGACTGTCGCGCCTCGAAAGGGTACGGCGCGTGGTCTTGTCGGCGAATCGCTTTCTACTGTGCCCCGATTGCTTCTTTTTAGTCGTTTGATTCGTCCAAGTAGGCCCCTACGGTTCTGTTTCCGATTTTTACGGGTAACGATTTACCCAGGAAGGTCGGGAGTCGGTCTATTGTTTCCTGGAACCGGATTGCTCTTAGGTCCAGGTCTTGGCGGCGCAGGTCTGCCTGGACGTTGGTCTTGGGGTCGGTGATGTTTTTATTTTCGGCGCCTCGGATGTGTCCGTAGACGGTGAACACATGTGATCGGACCGTGGCCCAGTCGTTTAGGGCGATTAGGGTTGCGGCGGCGGCGATGAAGTTTTGGGTGCTGTTGTCTGTGGGGTCGAAGTTTACCGCTTGGTTGTCGAGGCGTGTTTCTGTGGATGCGATGGTGACGTTTCCGGGAGTCACTTCGTGCCTTACATTTGCGAGTTCGCCTACTGTCATGAAGCCGGTTCCTCTGCGGGCGCTTGGTCTGGTATCGGTCCAACCTCGCCATCCGAAACTGGGGGCACCTCCACTCGATGGGTCTGTACCATTTGGGTCTGTGTTTTGGCCGTAGTCGCCTGTTCTATATGCGTTGGTCCTAATCTCTCGAGCGTCGCGGTAGGCGACGATTGCTTGCGCGCGGGCGAAGCCGATGGTTTCGGCGTCTGGCGAAACCGCTAGGCCGAGCGCGTTGCTGACGGTTGTTTGGAAGTTGCCGGGGATTCTGTCCATTGGGATGAACGGTAGCCCTCGCAAGACTGTTGCCGGGGCTGCGTTCAGGTTGATTCTTCCGTGTACTCGGAGTCCGTCGAGGTCAACGCGTGGTTTTGCGTCTTCTTCGCCTACGAGGCTGCAGGTGTAGTTTCCTCCGGTGCATGGTGGATAGGGTCCGGCGCTGTCGAGGGGAATCGCGGTGAAGTAATCGAAGACAAACTGTCCCCATGGGAGGTTTTGTTTTTTGCCGGGTGTTTGTGGTGAGTTATTGTCTGATGGATCCCATGTTTTCGTGAGTCCCGGGGCGACGTGGTGTGGACTGAGCGGGACACCGATTGGGCCATTGTTTATCGCGTTGTTGTAGTCTTCGCCGAGGTCGAAGATTGGCATGCGTCCGTTGTCGATTTGGTATTCGGCGCGAGATACGACGTCGTAAAGTGTGGTGTCGGCACGGGGGATTTTGTATTCCGCTTCGTCGCCGACTAGGGCTGTTGTGAAGGCCAGGTCGGTGATTGGATCATAATCGTTTCCGAAGATGCTGGGTTGTGCGGTGTCCATATCAATGATGGCGCGATTCGCGTGTCGCATCAGCAGCAGCATCGATCCGGTTGTTGGGAAGGAAGCTGCGAGTGGGCCGTCGTTGGCGAAGTTGACTTCGACGGGGTGGATGGCGGCGTCAGCGGGACCGTTCCAATCGCCGAACGTCGTGATTGCTGGCGGTTCTGGAGAGTTGGGCGTCCCGATAGGAATTGTGGTCGTCCAAATACTTGCGGTCGATGACGCAGGATTGGCAAGCCCACGCGATTGCGCGTGTCGACAGGTTGTTGCGACCGCGCTACGGGTACAATCCGGTTGGATGCTCGTTATTCCAATATTGCTGTTCATTGGAATCGTTACTTGATCTAGTACCACGAGATCTGGTGACGGATCTGGCTGGGTCAGGTCGTTCTCGTCTCGGTAGGTGTCAATTCTTCGGACGAGGTAAACCGTCCACCCTTGAGCGAACTGGAACGCTGTGGCGGGTTGAACTACGGTGCCTGAAGCTGGTGTTGCGGGTACTAGGTCAGTCTCTGACATATTGTCGGTGAACACAGCAAACGGTGTCGGTCCGTCGTTTGCCCCGATTGTTCCAGACAACGTAATAATGTTCGCCGAACTCAAACTGCCGCCGGGCGCGACTTCATAGAAAAAGTAGTCGCTATTCGCGAAGCTGATGTCCTGGCCACCATAAGGATTGAATAGTTCGATCGCACGCGCCGTCACCGGACTTGGATCACTGGCGGCTAGCGTCTTTTTTGTTATGGAACCAATTTCTGTGATGTATGGTTGTCTTTCGAGTCCGTAGACGAAGAGGCTTTCTTTTGAGAGGGGGTCTCCTGGACTGCCGTCGAAGTCGAATGGTTTTCCCCTGACAAGTACTGTTGTGTCGCAGATCGATCCGCCGCAGTCGCCGCTGTCGTGGCAGGCTCGACCGGCTTGGTTACCGTTTAGGCAGATGCCCAGGTCGAGATCCATCATGCGGATTGCGATGCGAGTTGGTACGTCGCCGGTATCAGCGAAGTCGAAGAAGTTCGCGGTGAGTGAGGCTGCGGTTCGGGTGAGGCGCGACTTGCTTCGCTGAAGACCGGTGAACTTGTCGGAGCAGAAGTATTTTGGATTCGTTGGGTCGATACTATTGTAGTCGAAAACGCCGCAGAATTCGTCGTCGTTGCAGTCGGGGCTATCTTGTTCGGGTATTGTGCATTCGACGTCGTCGAAGTAGCTGGCGCTCGCAGAGCAGCGGCCATTTCCTGCGATAGTTTGTTTGCAAACGAAACCGGATCCGCAGTCAGCCTGCGTGGTGCATTCGTCTCGTGACAGCCAGTCTTCACCGACGGCGTTCTTGAGCATGAGGTAGAAGGCGTCGTAGACGATGCGTTGTTTCTTGTCTTCTGTGATGCCTTCGGGCGGAACCTGCAGGTCGAGCCATGGGAGACTTACTTGAAGGCGTCCTTTTCTGATGTTGGGCTGGCAGGTGTCGAAGTGTGGTTGAAGAAGAAGGTCGCAGCATTCGCCTGCGTCGGCGAGATCGTGGGGGTAGCGGAGGTATTCAAAGGGGAAGACGTCGGGACAGCCCTCGCCGCTCTCGGCTCTTGCTCTGTTTACGTCGAACATTTTTTTGATGATGTCGAGGCCTGCGGTGGCAGCGGTTTCGGAGTCGACGGTTCCGCCGCGTGCGAGGAGGTCGTCGTGGCTTGTGGTTGTTACGAGGTGGCGCAGGTCGTATGAGTTGTTTACGCTGAGGAAGCTGTCCATTCTCTCCGTCCAGGGCATGTACTTTGATCCGGAGATGGAAGGGTCGTCTGGTGCAAACATGGTGAATCTATGTTCGCCTTCGAGAACGGTCTCGTATCCGCTGGAATTCTGGATATCGGGCCAGAATAGATACTGTGCCATGTCGCCACCGAAGGGGATGGCGGGATTCAGGTTTTCCCAATCTGAGAGCAAGGGGTTGCCTTGTAATGTTGACGGCGGGAACAGTCGTGGCGGGATGAATCCGCGACGACGTAGAAGCGACTCTTCGGTTGATGGCGAATAGCGCGATCGCGGCGAGTCTGGGTAGTCAAGATCGTTGGGGTTGCCGCTGGGACTGTGTAGGAGGTATTCGAAGCCGAAAGTCCCGTCTGCGGCGATTAGTTTCTGCGGGGGAATGAAATTGTTCAATCCGAACACTGCTTCGATGATGGTTGGGTGCGATTCGTTCAGGTTGGCCATGCCTCCGTGGGGGATGGTGCGTAGTCCGACGAATACGTCTGTTTCTTCGCTTCCTGGTCCGTTGACCTGGTTGGATAGCTGGGTGATCTGGTCGGGTGATAGTCCGACTTCGGTTGCGTTGGAGAGGAAGGAATCGACGATTCCGTCGCCGTCGGCGTCGACCGCGACTGGTCCGGAGCATGTGCTACCTGGGCAGTCTTCGGGTGCATCGGGGTCGCAGAAGTTGCCTTTGTTGGTTCCGCCGCGACAGACGATGAGGGGAACCGTGGTGGTGGTTCCCTGAAGGATGAAGCTTTCTACGTCGTCGCCGTTTCTGTAGTTGGTGTCCAACAGAACGCCATTTGGGACGGGTACGCCTGTTCCGCGTGAGGCATCGGTGAAGGATGCGTAGGCGGGGTCGAGGTCGTTGCCGGTGCCGGAGATGCCGTCGCTGCCTGCCATGTTGATTGGTTCGATGGTGCTGAAGACGTTGTGAACGCCGGGTAGTTCCGCGAAGGTTGCTCCGGAGGTGTCGTCTTCGCTTCCGCCGAATGGTGATCCGCCTGCGTCGATGAATCTGCCGCGCATTGCGCCGCCGAGGCCGTCTGTGAGGGTGGCTGCCCCTTGCTCGCCGCCGCCGCGACTCTTTTCTGCGGCGATCATATCTGCTTCGAAATTCATGGTGGCCAGGAAGGTTACGCCGAGGACGAAGAGGATGCCCAGGAGTGTCATGACGAGTACGAGGACCGAGCCGCGACGCTCGTTTGGTCGTTCGGTCGTTTGTTGGGTTGTGCGGATTTTATTCATCTTGCTTTGGATATCGATTTAGCCGCCTAATGGAATAATCATGACGTGACGGATTGGGCGTTCCAGCCTTCCCTCTTTGTCGTACATGTCGATGGTGATTCGTATTGCTCCGGGGAACATTGGGTCTGGGGCGAGGTCATTGCCGTTCCAATTGTACTCAAGGGAGCCCGGGGGGTTCTCTTGGAGTTTTGGTCTTGTTGCGGTGAATACGTGCATGTTGGGTCGCTTGACGCTTGGGTCGAACGGATGCTTCCAGGGGCAGTCCGGGTCGCCGCTTGGGTCCGTGTGGGCCTGACTTGGTCCTCGGAATCGATCTTGCAGGCTGTAGCCAAATTGTTCGCAGTAGCCCGTCATGCTTCCGTCTTCCCAAGGGTCTTGGATAAGACTGGTCAGGTTGTTTTGGCGTTCGATGAGATAGTCTTGTTTGCCTTTGTTGGCATCCAGGTCGCCGATCTGTGCGCCCAGTTTTTGGAGCATCAGTGCTGCGGAACGTAGCGGGTCTGGTCCGGTGGCTGCGGGTAGTAAGGGGTCGCCGTTGTCGCCGGGATCAAACCAGAGGGTGTCGTTGATTCCATCGAGTCTTCCGCCGACGAATTCGCTTTGTGGGTCGAGGGTCCATTCGACTTTGAATGATGCGCAGTTGGGCAGGAAGTAGTGGCCCATGCGTTTTGCGAGAAGCGGCGGTGGTTCGGTATCTACTTGACTCGGGTCGATGAGCATCATCGCGCCCATGGCTGGGTTTGTTAAGTTCGTGTTGTTGGTTAGAAACGGTGGGAGATACCAGGGTGCTTTGTTTGAAGCATCGACCGCCAGGTATGGTAGTACGTCTGGTCGAAGTATGTCCTCTTCGAGGGATACGCCGGCCATGAAGTCGCTTGAGCTATTGATGAGCTTTGGGAAGTCATCTTTGGCGTCGAGCGTGGAGGGCATCAGGTTATTCAAGGCTGATGGATCCGACGCAAAGGCGGCGGTTAGGTCTGCGAATGATGTCGAAAGGAGTAGCGTCGGTCTGCGCGATAGGTGCCATTGTGATGCGGGGAACGGCGACACGTTCGTTGTCGATGGATAGGGGGGCGTTCCGGTCGTCGGAACGACCGGGGAGTTCGGTGCGCCTGTGGCATTTGTGCCGTACGGATGGGTGAAGGTCGGGGTCGAAGTCGTGGCGTTATAGGTGTAGTCGCCAAGCTCCGCCATTCCGTAGGTGACGAGTTGAAGCTGGGAGGTTAGGGGTTGCGAGGATCCGCTGAGGGTCGTCATGTTGGGGTTGACGAAGCTCTGTCCCTTGCGTGCTGTGACGAACATGAGGACGTCCGCGCGGGGGCTTAGGGGGATGATGTCGCCGCTTGCGTTTAGGTATTCTCGGTCTGGGTCGACGGGGATGTCGTATCCATCAGACGGCTCGCCGTTGTCGTCTGCTTCTCTGCCATCGGCGGTCCAGTAGGCGTTAACCGGGTTTCCCTGGATGATCATGATGGATCGGCCTGCCTGGACCTGGGCGAGGTCTTCGCGGATTGTTCGCTCCATCATGCGGATGGTCTGATTGATTTTGGTGAGGGCGGTCGCCTGGCCTGTAGATTCGACAGTGAAGCTGAAAATCTGCCCGGCGAGGGACATGAGGAGCACGAGGATTCCGACGGAGATCACCAGCTCGGCGAGGGAGAATGCAGGCCTGGCTGTGGGGGGGGCGTACGATTGCCGTAAGTTGTTGTTTTGGCGTAGTTTACGCATGATTTCATGGCCTAGTCTGTACGTTCTGGGACTGTTGCCGCCCGTCTTGCTTCCGGGGTCATTATTGCGACTCACAGGTGTCGGTCCAGAGGGCTTAAGGGCGGGTTATCGCTAGCTAGCGGCTTCTTGGAAGAGTGTGAAATAGCTTTCGTAGCGGTCGGGGTGGATTTCTCCGGATTCTACGGCGTCTTTGATGGCGCATTCGATCTCGTGGGTGTGGGTGCAGTTTGGGTACTTACAGCCATCGATGTGGTCTATGAATTCGACGAAGTACGCTTCGAGCTGTGCGGAGGGGATGGGTGAGACGTCGAAGGAGCGTATTCCGGGGGTGTCCACGACGTAGCCACCGCCGTCGAGCTGGAGGAGCTCTGCAGTGGTTGTGGTGTGGCGACCCTTTTCGGATTGTTCGCCGACTTCGCCGACTCGGAGGGCGAGTCCTGGTTGTACGGCATTGAGGAGTGAGCTTTTTCCGACGCCGCTTTGACCGGCGAGGCCCGACTCCTTGTCTTTGAGGAGGTTGCGTAGTTCGTCGATGCCCTCGCCTGTCATGGTGCTGGTTTGAAGGGTCTTGTATCCGAGGTCTCTGAAGCGGTCGAGGAGTTCGGCGGCGAAATCGTCGACGTCCAGGTCGACCTTGTTCATGCAGACGACGGGGGTTATGTCTCCGAAGAGGGATGCGACGATGTATCGGTCAATGAGGTGGGGTTTGGGGCGTGGTTCGCCCGCTGAGCTTACGATGACGACTTGGTCGACGTTGGCGACGATGGTGTGGAGTCTTCTTCCTGAGAGTCTGCGCAGGACGCCCTTTCTCGGTTGTACTTCTTCGATGACGCCGTCGTATTCGACGCCTTGGGTTTTTTCGGCGATTGAATAGTGGACTCGGTCTCCGGCGACGACGGCCTGTCGTTCGTCGATGAGTCTGGTTCGGAGGATGCGTCGGATTGTGCAGGGTATAACGCGTTCTCCGTCGTGGACGTCTGCGTAGAGTCCGCGCATGGCGGTGACGATTCCTGATTGATAGTTTTCGCGTTTCTTGGCGTCGTCACCGACGATGATTGTCCGCTGTCTGGACATGTCGCCTTTTGTGACGATGTTTTCGCTGCGTTGGGAGTCGATTTCGTTGTCTTCGGATTGGTTTGCTTGCTCGGTCCAGTCGTTGGGTCGTGGTGTCGCGCCGCGGTTACGACGGAACTGGACGCGGACTTTCTTGCCGGATTTTGACGTTTTTTTACGCGGAGTACGTGCCATGTATACGCCATAGTCTTAGTTCTGCGTGTATGATGTCAAGCGGGCCAAGTGACCGAAGACCGCTCGAAACTGAGAATGGGCACTCTGTGCTGATACTTTGGGCAATAGTGGGGGAAAATTCCACGAGAGGGTCGGGATCGGGCGAGACGACGACAGACGGAAATGATGCTCTGATTTTATGTTCCAGCGAATTCTCAAACCCGTCCGCGCGTTCACGTTGATCGAACTGCTCGTGGCGATTGCGATTATTGGGGTCTTGATTTCGATCTTGATCCCTTCGTTATCACGTGCGAGAGCATTGGCGAAGTCGACTGTTTGTCTTACGCGGATGCGGACGTTCGGGCAGGGGATGATTCTTTACGTAAACGTCAACAACGACATTCTTCCACCTGCGCGCATGCCCAAGGTGGATAAAGACCGGTGGCGAATCCGTATCGAGGGAGGGGTCAAGTATCGGCCAACGTTTTTGGCGATGATGGCGCATGAAGTCGGGTTGCAGCCCTTTGTAGAGCCGCTGGCGAGTCGAGATTTGATCGACAAGTTCGGGCAACCGGGAGATCGTCAGAACTACGATCAACCAGCGTACCTGTGTCCGGAAGAGATTGAATGGACGGACGAGCGAAACGGCGCCTACGGGTACAACTACCAGTTTCTGGGGAACGCCCGGTTGCTTGATGACGACAACGTAACGTCTTACAAGAATTGGGCGAATCCTATCTCCCGGGTCAAGGCGCCTTCGGAGTGTGTGGCGATTGGCGATGCGATGGGGACTGCTGCTTCTTTTAGGCCGTTCGAGCGGACGCCTTATGAAGATAACGATTGGGGGTTGCGGAAGACGGGCCGAACTTTGACCGCTCTTGGGAATGAGGGGTTTAATCTTGATCCGCCGCGCGTTGATGAAGTGAATGGGGAGATGGCTGGATTCGGGGGGGATCACGCGGTGCGGACGGCTGTCCATATGCGACATGCGGGTAGGGGGAACGTTCTTTGGGTTGATGGGCATGCTTCTAGCGAGACGCTCTTGTCGCTGGGCTATGAGGTGGCTGAGGACGGTCATATCACGTTCGACGGGGACAACCGGTTTTTTAACATCAATCACGTTGACGAGGCGTGGGTCGAGGAGTAGTTTTTGGTTCGCGCGTGTGGGACCGGCGTCTTGCTGGCGGGTACACTGGCTGGAAGCCAGTGCCACACAATTCCAAACGGATTGCTTGGCAGTTGGTTGCTTGGCCCTACAAGAAGGACTTACTTCACGATGCATTTCGGCGACCAACTAACGGCAGCGATTCGGGAAAAGGGTGTGGCAGCTTGTGTGGGGTTTGACCCTGTTTTGGACAAGCTGCCCGAGTCGATTCGCCCGAAAGAAGGGGCGAGCGATCGGGAAGCTGCTGCTGCGGTTGTGGCGTTTGGTCGTGGTGTGATTACGGCGATTGCGCCGCATGTTCCAGCGATCAAGATTAATATTGCGTTTTTTGAGCCTCTTTATGCGGCTGGGATCGATGCTTATCACGAGTTGGTTTGCGCTTCGCATGAGGCGGGTTTGCTGGTGATTGGTGATGTGAAGCGTGCTGATATTGGTCACACTTCGACGCAGTATGCGCTTGCCCAGGTGGGCGGCGGATCCGTTGATGTAGCGCCTGACGCGATTCCCGATGCGATCACGATCAATCCCTATTTTGGGATCGACGGGGTGAAGCCTTTTATTGATGTGGCTCGCCGGCATGGTCGCGGTTTGTTTGTACTTGTTCAAACGAGCAATCCGTCGGCGGTTGAGGTGCAGGGTCTGGTGCTTCCCGATGGTTTGACGGTTTGTCAGCATGTGGCGAAGTTGGTCGAGACTTGGGCGGGTGAGTCGAACCTCGTTGGCGAGTCGGGTTATAGTTTGATTGGGGCGGTTGTTTCGCCGCGCGATCTTGATTCAACGGTGGTGATTCGCGATCTGATGCCTCATAGTATTTTTCTTGTCCCGGGGTTTGGCGCGCAGGGGCGTACTGCGGAGGAAGTGTCGAAGTGTTTCAAGGCGGACGGTACTGGGGCGCTGGTGGCGGCGTCACGGAGCGTAATTTACGCGTTTGCGGCGGGTGTTCACTATGCTAAGCACGGCGAGGACTGGGCTGCTTGTGTTGGGTCGGGGGCGAAGGAGTTTGCGGACGCGCTGCGGAGTGTATTGCCTGCTGTGGGTGCGACCGCCTAGAAAGCACTGTTTTTTTTGGCGTTTCAGCGGAACTAACCCGGTTGTATCCAATTGCCGAAGTTTCTATACTGGCCGATCTGTCTCTGTTTCTGGCGGAAACGGGGGTTGAGCGTCTGTAACCTTAGATCATTGAGCAGGTGACGATCCTGCCGCTTGGAAGATTCAGGAGATCAAAGTGACAAGCATTAAAGCAACAAACATTACATGGCATGAGGGTCACGTTGATCGTGGCGACCGGCAGAAGCTTCTCAAACAAGAGGGGGCGCTGATCTGGTTCACCGGTCTGTCTGGTTCGGGCAAGAGCACGATTGCTTTTACGCTTGAACATGCGCTCGTGCAGCGTGGACACATGGCGTATGCGCTGGACGGCGACAACATTCGTTTTGGTCTGAATAAGAATCTTGGGTTCTCTGCTGAGGATCGTACTGAGAATATTCGGCGTATTGCCGAGGTTGGTAAGCTCTATGCGGATACGGGCGTTATCACGATGACCTCGTTTATTAGTCCTTACCGGGCGGATCGTGACGCAGCCCGTGAGACGATCGGGGCTGGCGACTTTTTCGAGATTTTCGTGGATACGCCGCTGGAAGTTTGCGAGGAACGTGACCCTAAGGGGTTGTACAAGAAAGCTCGCGCTGGTGAGATCAAGGGATTTACCGGGATCGATGATCCTTATGAAGCGCCTGAGAAGCCGGAGTTGGTGATCGATACGTCGAAGGTTTCGCCGCAGGAGGCGTCGATTTCGATCGTTGAGATGTTGGTGAAAGCTGGGAAGATTCCGGCGCTGAGCGACTAGGGGTCTGCCGACGGCCGCCGCTGAAATGCGGATTGTTCGGGCGAAATTGAATTTAAGGGCGAGCCGGGATTATTCTCGGCTCGCTTTTTTTGCTTCTGAGGACATTTCGTGCGTCAATTCACGCGCGGGTCGATGGGCGTTATAGTGTCTGATTCGGGTTCACCGATGAAACTGTGGACCGAGTATTATTCGAGACGAAAGCACCTTCTATGCCATTTAACAAGATAGAACCGAAAGCAGATTTCCCGGCGCTTGAGCGTGAGATGCTCGCGATGTGGGAAAAGACCGGGGCGTTTGATAAGCTTCGCGAGATCAACCGGGGTAAGCCCAAGTGGTCTTTTCTCGATGGGCCTATTACCGCGAACAATCCGATGGGCGTTCATCATGCCTGGGGCCGGACGTACAAAGACGTTTATCAGCGATATTTTGCATCGCTCGGGCGGGAGCTGCGTTATCAGAACGGGTTCGATTGTCAGGGACTCTGGGTCGAGGTTGAGGTCGAAAAAGAGCACGGGTTTGAGGACAAGAAAGAGATCGAGAAATTCGGGATCGGGAAGTTCGTTACCGAGTGCAAAGACAGAGCGAGCAAGTTCGCTGCGATTCAAACGGAACAGTCGAAGCGACTTGGGTATTGGATGGACTGGGACAACTCGTACTACACGATGTCGGACGAAAACAATTACGGCATCTGGGCGTTCTTGAAGAAGTGTTTCGAGAAAGGCCTCGTGTACAAGGGCAACGATACGATGCCGTGGTGCCCGCGTTGTGGCACTGGCATTTCGCAAATGGAAATGAACGAGGGCTATCGCGAAGTCGCCCACATGTCCGCGTTCGTCAAGCTGCCCATTCGAGAGCGTCCCGGCGAGAACCTCATCGTGTGGACCACGACGCCTTGGACGCTTAGCTCCAACGTAGCGGCTGCGGTTCGTGAGGACATGACCTACGTCAAGATCAAACAGGGCGATCAGTTCTACTACGTCGGCAAAGCCAATTTCGAAAACGCCCGCACCCATCCAGTGCAACAGCTGGACCTCAAGACGTTGCCGAACCTGATGTCGCTTCAGTCGATTTTCAAGAACAATGGGTCGTTTGAGGTGGTCGAAGAGTTGAAGGGCGCGGCGCTGGTCGGCCTGACCTACGACGGGCCGTTCGACATGCTGGACGGTGCGAAAGAAGCCGCAGTCGCCCACTGTGTCATCGCCTGGAAGGAAGTCACCGAGGGCGAGGGGACGGGTATCGTTCATATCGCTCCGGGCTGCGGCGCGGAGGATCATCAGCTTGGTAAAGATCTGGGCCTTCCGGTCGTCGCACCACTTCTCGAAGACGGTTCGTTCCGGGCGGAATTCGGGTTTCTCGCGGGGCGGAAGGTCGACGGTGTGGCTGATGAGATTCTGGCTGACATGAAGAAACGCGGCGTGCTGTTCGCCAAGGAAAAATACTTCCACCGTTATCCGCACTGCTGGCGATGCAAGGATGAACTTGTGTTTCGCCTGGTGGACGAATGGTTCATCAGCATGAGTTGGCGCGATCAGATTGTGGAATCCGCGCGCGGGGCGAAGTGGATTCCCGAGTGGGGTCTGGACCGGGAGGTCGATTGGCTTCACAACATGGGCGATTGGATGATCTCGAAGAAGCGCTACTGGGGTCTCGCCTTGCCGATTTGGGATTGCAAGGCATGTGGACACTTCGAGGTCATCGGCGATCGCGACGAACTCAAGGCCCGTGCGATTTCGGGTTGGGATGAATTTGAAGGGCGCTCGCCGCACCGACCGTGGATTGACGGCGTGAAGATCCGCTGCGCCTCATGCGGTGACGAGTCCGTGTCACGCGTCAAAGAGGTCGGCAACCCGTGGCTCGACGCGAGCATCGTACCGTTTTCCACTATGGGCTACTTTTCCGACCGGGAGAACTGGGAGAAATGGTTCCCGGCTGACTTCGTGGTCGAAGCCCTACCGGGTCAGTTTCGCAACTGGTTCTATGCATTGTTGACCGTCAGCACGATGATGGAAGGCCGTGCGCCCTTCAAGTTGCTCAAGGGGCACGCCTTGGTTGTCGACGACGTCGGTCAGCCCATGCACAAGAGCGACGGCAACGCCATCTGGTTCGACGAAGCCGCAGAGCAATTCGGCGTCGACGTGATGCGCTGGTTATACGCCTCAGCCTCCCCGGAGCGCAACGTGCTGTTCGGTCCGAAGCACTGCGACGAGACCCGACGCGATGTGATCTTGCCCTGGTGGAACATCTATTCGTTCTTCAGCAACCTGGCGCGCGTCGATGGGTTTGATCCCGCGGAACACACAGCCACGCTCGATCAACGTTCACTGTTGGACAACTGGATTCTGTCCGACCTGCACACATTGGTCCGCACCGCACATGAAGCCTACAGTTCGTTCGACGTGGCTAAGGTGTGCAGCGAGGCCCAGCGGTTTATCGACGTGCTGAGCACGTGGTATGTTCGGCGCTCGCGGCGGCGGTTCTATGGCGGTGAATGGTCCACGGACAAGCGCGCTGCCTACGCTACCATGTACGAAGTGTTAACGACACTCAATCGGCTGATGGCGCCGATCATTCCGTTCCTTTCCGAGAATATCTATCAGAACCTCGTCGTTCGGCAGGACGACGCGGCGCCGAAGAGCGTGCACCATGTACCGTTTCCGCAGGCGAACGAAGGGCTCATCGACGAATCGCTTTCCCAGCGTGTGGCCGCATCGATCCGTATCGTTTCGCTGGGAAGGTCGGCCCGCAAGAATTCGAAGCTCAAGGTGCGCCAGCCGCTTGCGCGATTTGTGGTCGATCCCGGTTCGGACACGGAGCGAGAGGCTGTCGAGCAGTTCGAGGACCATCTGCGGGAGGAACTCAACGTCAAGGAAGTGACGATCGCGTCGGAGCAGGTGCTCAAAGAATTCGACATCCCCTCAGTCACCATCAGCGTTGAACCGAACATGAAGACCGTCGGTCCGAAGTTTGGTCGACAAGCCTCGTCGGCTCGAGAACTCATCGCTCAACTTGACGGCGTCAAAGTCGAAGAGGCGTTTGCGCGAGGTGAAACCGTCGGCGTGGACGGCGTGGAAGCCACGTTGTCGCCGGAGGACGTGTTGCTCACGCGATTCTACGGTGATGACTGGGCCGGCGCTTCCGACGGGGCGACCACGGTGCGATTGGACAAGCGACTCACGCCCGAACTCCGCAACGAGGGTCTGGCGAGGGACGTGGTGCGGAACGTGCAGAGCTTGCGCAAGCAGGCTGGGTTGGACATCGCAGACCGCATCGTCCTCGGGCTCGTCGGGTCGGGGCTCGAAGAGATGCTCGGTCAGTGCGGTGCGTACATACAGAACGAGACGCTTGCGGCAGAGTTGCACACAGCGGCCATTGCGGACGCCCTGGCCACGGTCGAAGTGAAGATCGCCGATCAGCCGGTGTCGATCGGGCTTAAGAAAATGGCGTAGGGTTTGATCGTTCGTGAATCACGAAGTGTCACATAGCTGGCATATCGCGTTCGATCGGGTAGCCCCGTTTCTTCATCGTTGGGTGGCCCATGGCTTCAGCCGTGGGGGAGCCGAGTCGACGGCGGATTCGCATACATGGCGTCCAGATTTTCGTAGGGGGGGGTTATCGACCCGGCATGGCTTGACGCCCACGGTGCCGGGTCGATGACCCGACCTACGATTCTTCGAGTGTTTCACGAATTCGACGCACCGATGACGTGTCCGTGGCACTTCACCGAGAGTTCTACTGCTTCATTCAAGAAGATACCACCCACCGGAGCGGAGGTCGGGAATGTGGTCGCTTGCGGCGCGCAGCTCGTTCGCGTCCATCGCCAGCGATGGGGCGATGACAACGGAGAGGTCTGGTTGGCCGTCTTTTGTGCGGGGGACGTGGACGCCTGAGTCTTCAAGCCAGCGACACGCCCGGGCCACTTGGGCGTCCTTCGCCGATGCTAGCGAGTCGTCGCCCGTTGCGTTCTTAATGGGTGCAAACTCCTCGGCTCGGTCCACTTCGAGGATCAGCGTCTTGTCTGCCAGCGGCAGGGCGTCGAAAACAAACGTTTCGAGCTTCACCGCGTTGGGCTTTTCCGGCGTGTGTTTGTCGCCGGTGTCGTCGACGTAGGTGGCCACTTTTTCCGCGCGATGGTAGGGCAATTGAAACGCTTGGCCGATCACTCGATCGACGAAGGCGACGTTGAGCAGGTGGATGGCTAGGTTGGCGGCGTCGAACTTGCGCGAGCCGTCGGTGTTCGTAGAGTGGGCTAATTCCTCCGGCAGGTCGGAATACTCGATCACGCGCACGCGGTCGTTGCTCATGCACACGTTGCCGACCCGTTCGAGGTCGTGGGCTTTGGGCGTTACCTTGGCGGACATTTCCGATCCGGTTTCGGCATGTAGCCCGAGAAACAACGGGTCGAATGGCTTGACCAGTGGGTTATCGACCTGGAAATATGAAATGACCTCGACGCCGCGTTGCTGCATGTCAGACAGTGCGCCGCTTGCGACCAAGGCTTTGAGCGATCCGCCGTGTCCGTCGGGGGCGAGGGCGATGAGGTGTTTGTCAGCCATTAAGATTCGGCCGGATCGATCGAACACCGGAAGCATGGCTTGGGGAAAGAGGCGTACGTCTTGCTCGCGGAGACCGAAGAAGGCCTGGCTCGAAAAGTAGTTGAGCGTTTCGTCGTGATTCGCGGGGCTCGTCATGACGTACCACGGCAGGGTCACGTCGTGTCGACGTCCTGCGGCTACGATCATGTCGGCGAAGAGTTGGAAGAGGGTTCGCTCGCCGACGGGGCTCACCTCGACCATGCCCTTGGGACCATCGAAGCCCAGACGCGTTCCTTGGCCACCCGCCACGGTGAACGCCGCGACCTTGCCCTGGCTGATGAGAGACCGCCCGCGCTTCAACGCGCGGTCGTAAAGCTGCTCCTGACCGGCGTCGGGCGTTTGGCGATGGACGGGCGCCGGGCGAATGTCCGTAGTGTGATCTGAGTCGGGCCGCGCGACTACGTGCGTGGTGATAAGTTCATCGAGCACTGTCCAATTGATCGATTCTAGATCGTTGAGCAACCGGATGCGGTCGACGTCGCCGAGATCGTCCCACCAGCGAAACACGTGCTCCTGACCGCGTGGTGCAAGCTGGTCGAGGGCGTTGCGGTGGCGTGTCTGAATGTTATTGTCGTTCGTCATAAGCTTTTCTCGCTACTGGGTATATCGCACGAACTCGAAGCCAGCCATAGTCTGAGGTCAATGAGCCGCTACGGCGGGGCAGGTGTACGGGCCAAAATCAGCGCTTCATTCGATGGCGACGCCCGGCCTATCGGACCTAGGATGGCTGCAAGCTATTGTAGATACGTAGGTTAAGAATTGTGGCCACCGGTGAATCCGTCCGCCCGATGAAGTGTATGTATCTATAGATGCGACGGCGCTGGTGTGGAGTGGTTGCGAGATCGCGGGACGCCTCGATGGTGGCGGCGATGGGCTGTGTCGGCGTGGAGCGTGCATACGCGCCGGCGAATCACCGGTTGGAACCGGTGGCAACTGACGAAAACAGGCCGACTGGCCGAGCAAAGGAATTCGAATCTCGTGACCGTCGGTGAAACACTGCTTAAGCGCGGCATGGTGACCGCGTCGCAAGTCGAACAGGCTGAAGAAGTGCGTAAGTCGACCGAGCGGATTGAGCAGACGCTCAGCCGGCTCGGGTTTATCGAGGAACGCGACTACCTGACGATCTACAGCGAGCAACACTCCATTCCGATCGTGGACCTGACGGAAATCGAGATCGATCCGGCGCTGCTCCAAGAGATGCCGTCAAAGGTCGTCCACCGCGATCGCGTGATCCCGATCGATCGCCACAACGGCACCATCCGGGTGGCGACGAACAACCCGTTCAACCTCTACGCCTTCGACGAGCTGCGCATGCTCATGGGGGCGAAGATCGAAACCGTGCTGGCTACGGGGGAGGAGATTTCCCGGGTCATCAAGGAGCAGTTCGGCGTTGGCGGTCAGACCGTTGAAGCCATGATCGGCGATTCCGCTGTCGAAGTCATTAGTCCGGTGGACTCGGACAACGCTGACCTGATCGAGCAGGCTCAGGAAGCGACGGTCGTCAAGCTCGTCAATGAAATCTTGCTCGAAGCCATCCGCGATCGCGCGAGCGATATCCATATTGAGCCGTACGAAGACGACCTGAAGATTCGGTATCGAATCGATGGCGTGTTGCACACCACGAACGTCCCTCCGGAGATTCGGCGGTTTCAAGCGGCCATCGTCAGCAGAATCAAAATCCTTTCCAACCTGAATATCGCCGAGAAGCGTTTGCCGCAGGATGGCGGCTTTAAGATCAAGGCGCAGAACCGCGACATTGACCTTCGCGTCAGCATTATTCCCACGGCGTTCGGCGGCGCCGTGGTTATGCGTATCCTCGACAAGCAGTCGGCGCTAACCTCCCTCGACCAACTGGGACTCATGGACGATGTGCTGGATGGCGTGACGCACTTGATTGATCAACCTTTTGGCATTCTCTTGGTGACCGGTCCGACCGGTTCGGGAAAAACGACCACGCTGTATTCGGCGCTGAATTCGATCCGTTCGGACAAGGTTAAGATTCTTACGATCGAAGATCCGATCGAGTATTACCTCGACGGGATTCAGCAGGTGCAGGTCAAACCGCACATCGGGCTAAGCTTTGCGTCCGGTCTTCGATCATTCCTTCGACACGACCCCGACGTCATCCTCGTCGGTGAGATTCGTGACCTGGAGACGGCCGAGGTTGCGATCAACGCTTCACTCACAGGCCACCTTGTGTTCAGCACGTTGCACACCAATGACGCTGTCACGGCAGCGACGCGCTTGCTCGATATGGGCGTGGAGCCGTTTCTTGTGTCCAGCGCGCTTAGCGGCGTGTTGGGGCAACGCCTGGTTCGAAAGATTTGCAAGGGGTGTCGCGAGGAGTACGAACCCGATCGAAACAATATTCCGTCCGACCTTGACGTACCGGCTGGGCACAAGCTATTCCGAGGCGCGGGCTGCCGTGATTGCCGACACACGGGGTATCGCGGTCGAGTGGGTATCTACGAACTGCTCATCATCACCGACGAGCTGCGCGAGATGATCGTGCACCGCAAGTCTGCCGGCGAGGTACTTGTCGTGGCGCGTGAGCGGGGCTTGAAGCTGATGCGCGAAGACGGCTGGGACAAAGTGCTCAAGGGTCTTACCACTGTCGAAGAAGTCACTCGCGTGACCAAGGTCGATATCGCCGCCTTGTCGAAGTAGCCGACCAAGAAACAAGCCATGTGCATGCTCGCGTGTGAATCCTCTCTCGCTGGTGCGTTACTTGCTGGTGCGTGAATCGTTTCTCGCACCTCCGTCCACGTGAATCGCTTCCCGCGAATTGCCTGCCCCGTATCGTCGGCAGGAACAGAATCGTTGAGAAGGGTAGGGACGAGATAGGAATCACGTTCCAGCTTGATGTCATCCATCGGAGGGCATGGTCGCCCACACGTTACCAATCCGTTGCTCGCCTAAACTTGCCGTATCTCGCCCAATCCGGTACCGATATGACCGCGCCATTGGGGTGTCGGGATGGCGTTGATGTTTCGTGACCGCGACGACGGCTCTACTCGAACCGAAGGGAACGCCACCGGTGACCAGGACCAGACTAGTCAACATAGCTGCGATTGCCCTCACTCTTGTGGCTTCGTTCCTGAGTTACAAGCTGCTGTTGAAGCACGTAACGGGCTCGTCGGGCTCATCGTGGTTTGATGCGGGATGCAGCGCGGACGAGTTGGCGGGCGGCGCGGACTGTGCAGCTGTTCTCGCTAGCCCATACAGCTACTTTCCGCCCAAGCACGCCAACGAACCACCCGGCCGGCGCCACCTACCCGTAGCGTTTCTTGGGTTGGTCTACTATTCGACCATGCTGCTTTGGTTTATCGGGGTTGGTCCGCCTTCGCGGGAGCGGCGCATGGTGCATCTGGTTCCGCTTACCCTGGTGTCGCTCGGTCTCGCCGGTTCGGCCTACTTCACACTGGTGATGTTCACGCGTATCGATGAGTGGTGTCCGTGGTGCATGGTTACGCATGTTCTGAACGTAGGGGTCGCGTATTGTTTGGTCTTTATGTGGCCTAGGGCGACCGCATCGACAAGTTTGGCGGCGACCGCCGGGGGGGTTCACGAACCAGATCGTAAGAGCGAAGCGCCGTTGGTCGTGAGGGGATTGCAAGCACATCCTTCGGGTCGACTTGTGCTCATCACGCTTGCGGCCATCGCGTTCGCAGCGTTCGGTGAACGGGCTCTGTTGCAGAGTGAGAGTTACAAATCGGCCTATCAAGGGCAGACGCAGGGTCTCGAACAGTGCATGACCGTGCTGAACAAGTTCCGTGGCGACGCGGGTGCCCTCTACGATCAGTGGAAGAAAACACCCCAGAAGAAGATGACGATCCGTCCGGATGATCCCATTCGCATGGCGGCGACGGATGGCGTGCCGCCGATCGAGGCCGTTGTGTTCAGCGACTTCCAATGTCCGTCGTGCCGCAAGCTGGCGAAGTGGATGCACGCAAGCGTTGAACCATTGTTCGGCGGGCACCTCCGCTTGGTCTTCAAGCACTATCCCCTACACCACGATTGCAACCCGGAAACCAAGACCAGTTTGCACAAGCACGCATGCGAGGCTGCGAAGATGGCTGAGGGCGTGCGCGGACTGGCCGGGAGCGCGGCGTTCTGGCGTGTACATGATGCGATGTTCAATGCCCAGGCGCAATTGAAGCACGGGAAAGTTACGCCGGAAGTGGTGGCCAAGCTCGCTGGCGTTGATTCGGCGAAGTTGCGGGATGCGATGAGCAGCGTCGGCGTGGCGGAGCGCATCGCTGAGGACTGTCGATTGGGGCGGTCCGTTGGGATACGCGGCACGCCAATGCTGTTTGTCGACGGGCGATTGGTAGAAGGCGTGACCCGGGGCAACATTGAATTCTGGGACATGGTGGCGGTGGATTTCTGGAAACGTAGCGGTGTTCCACGACCCGAAGCCACCAATCTCATCAAACGGAAGATCGGGAACGGTGCTCCGCATGCCCATTCCGGTGGCTAGTGCTTTGTCGCAGCTAGATTGATGGACTTACCGAGCCGCGACCGTAAGGGAGCGGAATTTTGAGATCTGGTCGGGACAGCTTGAAACCACTCCCTTACGGTCGCGGCTCGGATCGGACCAACCCATCACTTGAGTCGTGACGGAGCACTAGCCGCACCATACGAAGAAGAATGCACTCCTCTACTCCGAAACTCTGGAACGCCGCTTGCAAGTATCGGTCGGTTCGCGACAATCTGTGGCGCCGATTCCGCAGGTGGATTCGGCGCGGGTTGTCGCGCCCGGGCTGGCGTGCCAGCCGCTTCGCCGCGAGTGAGTAGCTAATGAGCAAGCAACGTTTACGTATTGGGTTGATTGGCGCCGGCAACATTCTGAAGCGCCACGCGACCGCCTATCGCGCCCTACCCCAGTTGGCCACGCTGTCGGCCGTGTCGGACATCGACAAGCGCCGCGCGGAGTCGGCCAGGGACAGGTTCGGATTTAAGACGGCGCACACCGACTACCGCGAGATGCTTGGACGCGATGACGTGGATGTGGTCGACATCTGCACTCCGGCAAGTCTGCACACGTCGATGGTGATCGATGCGATCGAGGCTGGAAAGCACGTGCTGTGCGAAAAACCCATGGCCACCACGCTGGGCGAGGCGGATCGGATTATCGCCGCCGCCGACGCGCACCCGAAGCAGACGGTGGGGTTCGTGTTCCAACTCCGTAGCGAGGCCACGCACCGGCGTTTGCGACTAATGATCGAGGGCGGGCACATGGGTCGACCGCTCACCGGAAGCGTGACGGTTCGAATTCGCAAGACGCCCGCGTACTACAAGGCTGCTCCAGGTCGTGGATCGTGGAAGATGGACGGCGGCGGCGTGCTGATCAATCAAGCCATCCACCAGCTCGATGCGTTGATTTCGTTTCTTGGCGATCCGGTCGAGGTGTCGGCTGTGGCTGATACGTTCGTCCAGCCGACGGAAGGAGAGGACACGCTGGCTGGCTGGGTCAAGTTTGATAGTGGCGCCTTCGTGACGATCGGTTGCACGGTGTGCGCTCAATCCAAACATTTTCAGATCGACGTGCAAGGCGAGCGCGCGGCGATGAGCCTCAGCGGAAATCCGGATGCGAATTCGTTTTCGTGGAGCATCAAGGCGACGGGTGGTGCGGCACGGAAGACGTTGCAATCTACTAGCCAGAAACTTTCGCCGAACCCGCCGGACCCAGGCGGTCTTGCCATGGGCGTTAGCAAGCTGATGTGTAAGATCAAGCGGAAAGAGTGGGTTCCGCCGGTGCATTGGGGTCACGGACCGTTCCTTAGAGAATTCCTTACCGCCATCAATAAGGGTGAGCCCGGTCCCGTTCCGCCGCGCGAGGGACGCCGTTCGCTCGAACTCGTCACGGCGTTGTATGAGTCGGCACGAATTCGGGAAAACGTTACACTGCCGCTGCGAAACGACTGCCCAATCTATGAAGGCGTGGCGTTTGAGAAGGTCGCGGTTAGCTGACCGCGAACAGGCTGGAGCGTGAATCCTTTCTCGCTCCCACGGAAGTGCCGAGAAAGGATTCACGGCACAGCACGTTGGTGTTTGCGGCACAGCGAGTGACCAGAGGGGATTCACGGCACAGCACGTTGGAGTTTGCGGCACAGCGAGTGACCAGAGGGGATTCACGGCACGGCCATTTTCGTGGCCCCTGCGCGCTGCCCAAGTACAGTCGCACACCCGCAGGTCCCGGCGTAAAGATGTACCGGTACGAGTGAGTAGGTTCAGGAAGGATGAAGCAAACGTGAGTCAACCGAAACTGGCAATCAAAGGCGGTCCCAAGACCGTACGCGGCATGTTCCCTACGCCGTGGTCGCGGGTGTTCAAAGCCGTTGCGGTCACGGGTGATGTGCTGAAGATGATCCCGCGCATTGCCCGAGGACGCACGACCATTGGCGATGGTTCAAAAATCGTCGGGAAGTTTGAGAAGGCGTTCGCCGACCTGACCGGTTCCAACCATGCCTTGGCGATGAACAACGGAACCGCCACGTTACACAGTGCGTATGTGGCGGTCGGTGTCGGTCCGGGCGATGAGGTAATCGTTCCGGCATATACTTGGCACGCCTCCGCTACACCAATTCTCCAGTGCAACGCCACGCCGGTGTTCTGCGACATTGATCCGGACACGTTCACCGCCGATCCCGATGACATCGAGCGGCGCATCACCGATCGCACGAAGGCGATTTGTGTCGTTCACGTCTGGGGTGCTCCGGCCGAGATGGACCGAATTTGCGAGATCGCCGATCGCCACAACATCGCTGTGATTGAAGACTGTTCGCACGCCCACGGTGCGGTGTACAAGGGTAAGTCCGTCGGCACATGGGGCGCCGTGGGATGTTTTAGCCTGAACGGCAAGAAGGCCGTCGACGCGGGTGAGGGCGGCGTGGCGGTTACCGACGATCCGCAGTTGTTCGACCGGATGCTCCTGTTGGGTCACTTCGGTCGTGTGGCCAAGGGGCAGGCGGCTGAGTCGTTCAACATCGGGGACATGAGTCTGGGATTGAAATATCGTCCGCACCAATGCGCTATGCATCTTGCGATGGGTTCGCTCAAGCGTTTGTCGGGGCTCAATAAACGGTGCGAGCGGGCGTGGAATTGGCTATGCGATGAGCTTCGCGACGTGCCCGGAATCCGACCGCAACGAACGCTTCCCGGCGGTCAGCGCGGGGGATACTTGGAATTCGTCATGGCCTACGACGGAGCCGAGCTTGGCGGACCGTCGCGAGAAGATTTTGCCAAGGCTGTGCGCAAGGAAGGGGCTCCGCTTCGTGCGGACCGCTACGCTCAGGTCAACTACACATACGGCATGCTACACAAGGCGCCGCTGTTCACCGAGTTGTATCGCCCCGGTTTGGGCGGCGGCTGTTTCGACCCGACGCGCGATTGGGCAGACACGATACATACGGCGACCCTACCGGTTTGCGAGCGTCTTGCTACGGGCTTGGTAAGCCTGCCGCGTCTCGACGGCGCGTCGAAGGGTTACGTGCGAGGCTGCGGCAAGGCGATCAAGAAAGTGTTGATCGGCATGGGCGTTACGGGGTCTATCAAGACGGCGGATCGGCAGAATCTTGAGAAGACGTCGGCAGCCAAGACCGAGAGCGAAGTTCACGCATGACGGCGAGTGGGTCAGCGGCGGTTAGCTTCCACCGCTAACGAGGAACATCAAGGATGAAGATAATCCGAGAGCCGAACGTATATCTTGTCGGCCGCCAGACTGTAGCCCAAGATCAGATCGATCAATTCCTTGCGGATCACAACGTCGAGGGCTGGTCGACCGATACGGACGTCGCTGCTCAGGTTCTGCCCGAAGTCGCGGGTCGCCTTTGCTATATGAGTTATTCGAAGCCGCGGCCCGGCGGCAACAGCGCCTACCTCAGTCGCATCCGCGAGGTCAAGCACGGCAGCGTGTTTGAGCACAGCGTGTGGAACTTCATCATTACGGGTGTGTCGCGTTCGTTCACGCACGAGTTAGTGCGTCATCGCGCGGGGTTCGGCTATTCGCAGCTTTCGCAGCGTTACGTCGATGAATCCGTGGCCGACTTCGTGGAGCCCGATTGCATCGGTGATGATCCGGAGTTGCATGAGGTCTGGCGGTCAGCCGTACAGCAGGCGCAGGAGGCGTACGTCAAACTTGTCGAAGGGTTACAGCAGAAGTTCGCCGCTATGGAAGACCGCACGCTTCGCCGAAAGATGGCCCGGCAGGCGGCTCGATCCATTCTGCCCAACGCCACCGAGACGAAAATCTTCGTCACCGCCAACGCCCGTTCGCTGCGTCATTTCATCGAGTTGCGATGCAACGAGCATGCGGAAACCGAGATTCGCGTTGTGGCGGGTAAGATTCTTCAACTGCTACAGAAAGAAGCCCCCAACGTCTTTGGCGACTACAAGTTCGTCGACTTGCCGGATGGTACCCAAGCCGCATCCACGCCCAACGGAAAAATATAGCGAGGCGATTGTGCTTGCGAAACAGGATGCCTCCGTTCTTGTGCGACGTCGCTACCGCACAGGCTTCGGGTTTCTCTTGCACGAGTAGTGGTAGCGGTTTATTCTTTACGCTTTGTGCTTGCTGATTTTCTTGGTGTGCCGGAATCACAGATCATGACGCTGGCGGTGCGGATCGTGTGATACGAAAGAAGAGGAGACAACAATGAGACGTTACGGAAAAACTATTGGACTGTTGTGTGTCATCGTGATGATCGCCGGGTGTGATACCACCATGGTAGTCACGGAGTGTCCGACGCAGGAGCAAGGCGTAGCGGACGGCGAGCAAATCTTCGCGGCGCTGTCTGGCGATATCGTGCTGACCGACTTGGTGGGCGCCGGCCCGATCCAATTGCTATCGGTCTTGAACCAGGCGGGCGGCGCGGCCGATGACATTCGTCTGGCACCCAAAGGTCAGTGCGACGCGTATGATCAAGGAATCGACGACGGGTTCACCAGCGCACTTCAGGCGGCTATTGTGGCGACGGTGCTCGGCGGCGCGGGATAAGTGCCCTCGGTCGCGTGAACAAGGCTTGGCTAGGCGGCTGTCGTTGTGCTTTGTCACGATTCAAGTGACGTGTTCGTCCGATCCGAGCCGCGACCGTGAGGGAGTGCTTTCACGCTGTCACGACCGGAATGCAAACGTCCGCTTCCTTACGGGCGCGGCTCGGTACGGGCACGGTTCGGTATATCCGTCATTCGAGGTGTGACAGCGCACTGGTTGCACGAGAATTGATCGGGCTGGGCGATTGCGGCGCGAAACTATTCTTCAAATCGACCCAACAACCGACCGGCTTCGACGACGTCTTTGTCTCCGCGACCGGACAGGTTGATGACGACGTTCTGGTCGGGCGGCATGTCTGCGGCCATCTTGGCGGCGTGGGCTACCGCGTGGGCACTCTCTAACGCGGGGATGATGCCTTCCGTTTCGCACAGCGTCGTGAACGCCTTCAATGCGGCGGCGTCACCGGCGGAGACGTAGTCTACGCGACCGGACACCTTCCAATGGGCGTGTTCCGGGCCGACGCCGGGATAGTCCAGCCCGGCCGAGATGGAGTGTACCTGTTCAGTCTGGCCGTCCGCGTTTTGTAGTACATAGGTGTGCATGCCATGCAACACGCCCGGCGCGCCGACGCTGAGCGTGGCGGCGTGCCGACCCGGTGTCAGCGATTCGCCGCCAGCTTCGACGCCGACCAACCGAACGTCTGTGTCGTCAAGGAACGGTGCGAACACGCCGGCGGCGTTGCTCCCGCCACCAACGCACGCCACGACGCAATCCGGTAGTCGTCCCGTGGCTTCGACCATCTGCACTTTCGTTTCTTTGCCGATCACGGTCTGGAAGTCGCGAACCATTCGGGGATAGGGGTGCGGTCCCATGACACTCCCGATGACATAATGCGTGTGGTCGCTGGTGGCCATCCAATCGCGCATGGCCGCATTGATCGCGTCTTTTAACGTACGTTGGCCATCGGAGATTGACACGACACGTGCTCCGAGCAGTTCCATTCGGAATACGTTGAGCTTCTGACGTCGAACGTCCTCGGCGCCCATGTAGACGACGCACTCCAATCCGCAGCAGGCTGCGGCGGTCGCAGTCGCAACACCATGTTGACCGGCGCCGGTCTCGGCGATGATGCGACGTTTGCCCATCCGCTGCGCGAGCAGTAGTTGGCCCATCGTGTTGTTGATCTTGTGCGCGCCGGTGTGGTTAAGGTCTTCGCGCTTCAGATAGATGGTCGCGCCGTCGATTTTCTTGCTTAGGCGATCGGCTCGATAGAGCGGTGTGGGGCGGCCGACGTATTCTGTCAGAGACTTCCAAAGCGTTTCCCAGAATTCGCGCTCGTGGCGCACCGCTTCGTAGGCTTCACCGAGCTCTGTGACGGCGGCCATGAGTGTTTCGGGCACGAAGCGCCCTCCGAACTCACCGTATCGGCCGTGTTCGTCTGGACCCCACTTCTTGTCGTCGACCGGCATCACGTCTATGTTCATTGGAATCATGGCGATCATCGTATCATCCGCATGTTTTCGACGCAAAGCAACGGAGCGTTCGTGCATCGGGGTTGCCAATTCGATCTCGTAGGATAGAACAGACGTCGAGGACATGACCACATGTGACGCCGAAGAAGAGGCTGAATCGTGTTTCGGTCGCGAGGGGTTCCTGTCGGTGTGACCGCGATGTCGATGGAGGGAAGATGAGCGAACCGCTGGAACGAATGGTGGGTCAGCGCGTGGTGCTCGATACGGCCACACCGATTGTCTACGTCGGCACGCTGACCGAAGTGACGGATCACACGTTCGTCCTCGCCAACGCCGACATGCACGACTGCCGGGATGGTCACGCGAGCAAGGAGGACTATGTCGCGCAGGCCGCCCAACTGTTTGATGACCACGGCGCCGCCAATCGTCGCGAGGTCGTAGTGCTGCAAACGGCGGTAATCAGCGTGTCAAGAATTTCGGATATTATTGCGTAGCGACCACATGGCCCAACGGAGCCGCTGCGTGTTGACATCTCGCAAGCGATCGCCTTGGGCGACGAACTCTAACTCTGGACGGATGGTATTGATGAACGTATTTCTCACGGGCGGGGCCGGCTACGTTGGTAGTCATTGCGTGCGCCACCTATGCGACCTCGGATACGGCGTCACGGTTTTGGATGATCTTTCCGCCGGCCACCGTGCGGCGGTGGATCGTCGGGCTACGTTGATGGAAGGCGCCCTTGGCGATTACGATCTGATTCGCTGTGCGTTTTCCGAAGGTAACTTTAATGCCGTCATGCACTTCGCAGCCTTCGCCGAGGTCGGCGAGTCCGTCAAGCGTCCGCTCGACTATTACCGGAACAATGTGGCCCACACCGTGTCGCTCCTTGAAGCCATGCGCGACCACGATATCAAGTCGCTCGTGTTCAGCTCGACGTGCGCGACGTATGGAACGCCCGCGCGTGTGCCCATCACGGAGGACATCGCGCAGCTACCTATAAATCCTTACGGTCGAACCAAGCTTGCGATGGAGTGGGCGCTGCGGGATTGCGCTGATGCGTGGGGATTGGGGGCTACCGCACTGCGGTATTTTAATGCGGCTGGGGCGTCTGCCGACGGCACGATCGGCGAGGACCATGACCCGGAATCTCACTTGATCCCGCGTGTCTTGCAAGTGGCACTCGGTCAGTACGATTCGATCAAGATTTTCGGCGAAGACTATCCCACCGAAGACGGCACGTGCGTTCGCGACTATGTACACGTGGAGGACCTTGCTTCTGCACACGCCAA
This sequence comes from Phycisphaerae bacterium, assembly GCA_029260075.1. Lineage (GTDB taxonomy): Bacteria > Planctomycetota > Phycisphaerae > UBA1845 > UBA1845 > OFTM250. Next base: position 12,061 of record JAJDDY010000075.1, on the reverse strand, counting down.
AGCTATAGAGACGCAGCAGGAAGGACAGTTCCGATACTTCAACTTGGGCACTGGTGTGGGTGCGAGTGTGAAGTCTGTGATCGAAGCAGCGCGGAATGTTACGGGGCACGAGATTCCCGCCATCGCGACGCCGCGGCGGCCGGGCGATCCTCCGGCGCTGTACGCCGATCCGACCAAGGCCAATACGCAACTCGATTGGCATCCAAAGTACACGAACATTGACGCCATTGTCGAAACGGCTTGGGCGTGGCATCAACACCATCCGAAGGGTTACGAGAAGTAGCGCACGTGTGGTCGCCCGCGTCGAAAGTCGGACCGACGGCGTACTTGAGGGTGTGTGACAGTCTTAGCGGGAACGGGATGGAGGCCTGCTATACTTCTTCACATCCCATCGCATAGTGCGTAGCGCCAGCGTGCTGCCCTGAAAGGGCAGAATAACAACGCCCAGGGTGAATCCCTGGGGACAGGCGACGATCATCGAACGAGCCCTGAAAGGGCGGGATAAGGATTCGTCGCCCTCCTCAGCCGTCCGCAACTGGCTGCGTCATGCCTATGTCGACCTTTCAGGGCTCGTTCGATACGGTCATGCAGCCCCAGGGTTTCGCCCTGGGGTTTGCTATTACGCCCCGTTGGGGCTGTAGGATCCGCGTTGCCCTAACGGTGACACCTTCCGTTGGCACGCCTAATACGGATCCCAAGAATTACTTGCGCTTTGGCATCGCGTTTGATTGGGTATTACTTCGATAGTTTCCGCGTTCACGGCGCACGGATTTCTTGGGATCCGTATAAGCTGTCGTGCCCCCCGTGTTTGAATGAACCGCTACGAGTTGTTCTCGTTAGTCTGTGCTTCACCGATCAGGAAGATGCGATTCTTGCCGGCGCGTTTGGCGGCGAGCAGGGCATGGTCTGCTTTGGTGATCAACTCGTCGCGCGTCGTGGCGTCCCACGGATACGTCGCCAGTCCGCCGCTAATCGTGAGTTGATTCGTGTCTCCCGCGAGGCAGGGGAACGGTTGATTTCTCAGTGCTTCTTTGACCCGCTCAAGAACGGACAGTGCGCTGTCAACGTGTTTGGAACCGGCTTCACGCGGTCCTTGTGGATCCCAAAACACGACGGCAAATTCGTCACCGCCGTATCGGGCGACAACGTCCTGCTCGCGGCAGGTGCGGCGGAACAGTTCGCCCGTAATGCGAATGATTTCGTCACCGGCGTCGTGACCGTAGGTGTCGTTGTAGGTCTTGAAATTATCCACATCGAACAGCAGCACGGTGACGGGGAACCGGCCATTGGCAGCTAGTTCGAGCAACTCGTCGAGTCGATTGTGAAGATGGCGGCGATTGGGGAGTCCGCTGCATTCGTCCGTCACAGCCAGCCGTTGCCATTGACGCTGGCGAGACGCTGCTTGAATGATGTGGCTGACAACCGTGGCGTAGTGTGAGAGTTTTTCCGCGTCGCCCGGCGTATACGGACCATCACTTCGCCGATCCACCGTAAGTTGACCGATCACACGCCCATCGCGCCGAATCGGTGCGTGCATGACGGGTTCCGTAACCACCTTGCCGTCCGTGGCCACCGCGCCCTCCACGATTACCGTCGCCCCCGTCGTGCTCAGCGCCATGCGGACGAGCACGGCTACGCGTTGCAGCACAGCCACCGGTTGGTCATCGATTGCGGCGAGTAGTTCGCCGAGTTGCGTCAGTTCGGCCATCGACACTTGGGGCAACTCGGTGAGTCTTTCCGTTTGCTCTATCGAAGGCGGTGCGACGCCCAGCACTTTGTCCAACTCAGTGAGGTCGACCGGGTCGAGCAGGTAGGTGTCGGCGCCGGCGGCGCGGCGCGCAATGGGCTCCGACTCGGGTCGGCAGAGCAAGACAACGCGCGTGTCCTTTCCGCCTGCTTCGCGCAGACCGGCGACGGCGTCGTCGAGTCGATCGAAAGCGGCGTCAACGCCGGCCAATACGGCTGTCGCACCGTGTTGTGCTACGTCGGCTATTCCTGACAAGTACGTGGCACATTGCGTGATCGTGTGATCGGCGTAGTGTTTGCGGAGTTGTGTGACCAGCTTATCGCCGTCGTCGCGATGTGCGACGATAACGATTCGGCCGCGATCCGGCGCGTCTTGCATCGTGTTCAGGTCGGAGATCACGCGGACTTCCCTTCGTCGAGCGCGGTACCGGGCTCGGAAGCGTCGACTTCATCCGGGGCGATCGCGGAAATGTCATCGCCAATCAGCGCTTGCAGTTCTTCGCTCGTGAGCAGCGGGCCACGCAGGGGTGACTTTCTTTTGGTCGGTGTTGAGGGTGCCGCCGTCGGTCCATTGCGAGGGGGGGATGGCTCCGTGGGTGCGCTACGAGCAGGTGCTCGGTCGTATTGACCCCAGGGCACGCGGATGGGACGCGGGTTTTCGTTATCGTCGGCGGGGGGCAACTCGGACGATTCAGAATCGTCCTGTTCGACCGTGGGGATTGCGTGGTCGGGGTCTTGATGCGCCGCATCGGGAGGCTGTCGATCTTCGTGCGTAAGTTCTCCAGCTTGGGACGTTGCCGAATCATTAGGGATGAGCGCCCGTATAGCCTCGGCGGTTGCGACACTTGTGGCTCCGGCCTCCAGCGCGGCTTGGACTCGATGGGCGTACCGCTCGGCGCCATATGCGAGGATCGGAATGGTGGAAGCAACCCGTGTTGCGATGGAGAAGAACTCAAGCTCGGCGTTGGTCATCCCATCGACGCAGACGACAATGGCACTAATCGCCGGGCTGCGAGAACTACTTACTAGCGCCAGCCCTCGATATACGTCCGCGCAGGATTGGGCAAGGAAGGAAGGGGAGTCGAGGAGCGTGTCGACGTTATCGGTCGACCCACCGCACGGCGCATCCGCCCGGATGTGCAGGACGTGAACGACTGATGGTCTTGCCGGATCATCGGCCACGAATCAACCCCACCTTGTTTTCGGACCGCTTGCGAAGATGCGAGCACCTATGAACTGTAGCGACGCTGGGGGGTTTCGTCAATGCGTGGCCGAGCTCCCGACGTCCCATCCCCGGCCGGGATGATCGTCCGAGAGTAGGCGCCGTAGCGAGCACCGGCGCCGTTCTTACGGCGGATCGCGTCGCAAATGGGCCGGATGCCTCGGGCACGATCCCGATTGGATGCCTCGACCACAGGGGGCGCTGGACGAATCTAGCTACCAAAGTCGCTTGACCGGGCCGTTCGACTCGGCGAACGGATGATGGAGGATTCATGGTGTGGATGATCGCCGAAGTGAGCTTTGAAGCCGTCGGTACACTTCTCGGCGTGATGACGCCGCTGGTCGTCGTGCCTTTGACGGTTGTAACGTTCTATCTTCGCTCGTCACGCGAGCAGCAGGCGACGGAACACCGTGAAATCATTCGCCGCATCGAATCCATCGAGCGATCGGCTGAGGGGCTTCGCGCCACGGTCACCAACCTCGAACGAGACTTTACGACCAAGGAGGAATGGCTGCGCGAGTGCATGTTGGCACGACAGACGTTGAATTGGCTCAGCAAGAAAGTGGTTCAGATGGAGACGGCGATGGATGCCTCGCGCCGGTCACCTCGTGGCGGGACGTTGGACAACGCTTCATCTGGGCATGGGCAAGGCGGTCTCGACCCCGCAGCCTGCGAAGAATAGGAGTGCGGGATCAGATGGCGAACGGACGCAACACACGGTTGATCAAACGCATACGCAATGAAGTGCTGGTGGCGCTGAAGGTTGTCTACCCGGCTGCCTTACAGGCTGAACGGTTGATGAGAAGTCTTCTTGTGCTCTTTCCCACTATGGAGTTCGATCATCTGCGGCGTGATCTTCACTACCTCCTTTCCAAAGGATACGTCGAGCGGGTCACTCCGGATCTTGCAAACGGCAACGGGCTGACGCCTTGGCGCCAGCGATGGTTTCGCTTGACCGCGACCGGTTTCGAGGTGGCTGATCGCTGCATTCACGATCCCGCGCTCGAAGAATGATGCAACAGACAAAGACAATTCGGTCGCGTCGAAGACCCGTGGAAGCGTTGATCGGCAAGGACGTTCTAACCGAGATCAGATCGGCCGCCACGGCGCTCGCAGCCGCTGAGGACCGTGCTCACATCACAACTGCAGAGGCCGCGCAATTGGCGGAGCGGTACGAGGTTGAAGAGCGTTACGGCCTCACGAAGCGACGGCTGTTCAACTACCTCAAGCGCGTGGCCGGTTCGTCGATGGCGTCGACTGAGACCGAGGGTTCGCCCAAGTCCGAGTCTTCTGACGACTGGGAACGCAGGCAGACCGACCATCGACTGCGTCAGATGTCGGTCGCTACGATCTTGGATCGGACGCTGGGGACGGCCACACGCTGTGATCCGGATTTATGGGAGCGCAAGGCGTACCTGCTTCTAATCGGCATCGTGTATGAACGGTTGGCCACGAACGAACACGAGATTCCAACCGATGAGCTCGTCAAGCTTGCGAAGGCACTAGCGGAAAACCGCCGGGCGGAAGCGCGACGATGTGGTGCGTCAACGGGGCGCGACGCCACGGACCCGCCACCTACCGATCAACCGATGCCAAGCGATGTGGCCGATATGGTGCGCCACCTCTACGGCGTGGAGCTCGAAGACAAGAACTCGCCCGTTTCAGATCGAGCAAGCGAATAGGCGGAAAGAACCCGTGTCCGAGCGTGTTCGAGAAGTGTGGCACCGGCTTCCAGCCGGTGATCCCAATTGCGTATTCTTCCTTATCGCGTTTGAGAAGACGTAGTAGTGGGTTTTCGATGAACCGAGCCGCGCTCGCGAGGAAGCGTTTTCACGTGCGCGTCCGGACCGCTTCCTAACGGGCGCGGCTCGGCAAGAGGCCCGTCGCAGACGTTCTTAGCATGAACATATTCCTGCGCCTAGCCGTCCATTCCCACTGCCACATTCATGGCACTTCTAGCGGATCAATGCCGGTTCGATCCAGTTGAAGCGATCTTGTATGTCCCCGTTGCCGCCGAACCCCACGATCAGCTCGATGCGGTCGGCGCCCTGAACGTCAAGACGGATCGATTGCATATCCTGCCCGCGACGCACATGGTCGCGCTCAAACCGAACGCGCCCGTCCACGCGAATGCGCACGTCCACGTCGGCCAACGGTCCGCTGTCGTCGTCCATGCCGAACGACGTTACGAACGTACGATACGCACCCCTCAAGTCGTAGGTTAGGTTCGCACGACTGTGAACGCCGATTCCGTGTTCGTAGACCGCGCCGTCGACCGCAAGCCGACCACCAAGGACATTGTGATTGACCACATATTCCCACCCTAGAGCGAGCATGGGCGTGTGTTCGAAACTGATCGGCTGATGTGTAGCCAGCCATTCCCACCGCCCGCCGACAAACTCGATCTGCACGATCCGCTCGGCTTCGATGTTGATCGTCTCGCCGTTGGGCAACTGTCCCTTGACCGACGTGCCGGCAATCTTGAGATCCGTCAGCAAGATGCGGCCGCTGCGACGCAGCGTCGCGATGCAGTACGGGTTCTTTCGCGCCGGCGCCGCAGGCGAAGCGAGCGCCGCGCTAACGACGTGACGAATGGGTAGCGTGGCGAGACCGGTTTCGGTCTCGATCGAGATGCCGTTTGAACCGAACGATTCGATGAACCCGCCAATAGTATCGCCATTGGTGAGCAGGATGTGGTCGTCTTCATCTCGGCTGGAATATGAGGCGTCGAGTTGTGGCTGCGGGGGCGTGCTGCGTTGGCCCGTCACGCCTCGTCCTGCATTCTTAAACGGGTCGCCCACGTTTCGGTAAGCCGGTGTTTGAGCACGCGGCGTGTCGATGCGAACGACGGACTCCAACGGAATGGCAAGGCGCCCCAGGTCGACGGTGGTGAACGCGATCACATCGTTGTTCGACTTGCCGAGTGTACCATGAACCAACCCGCCGTCGGACAAAGAAAGTGTCGCGTCACTTGAGCCGCGCGCCGCGATGCCTTCGCCGGTCGACAGGCGAACCATGTCCGCGAGCGGGATTTGATGCACTTCATCCGTATTAGTCCGCAGCGTAACCCCCTGAGACGAGGATAGGCTCATCAGCGTACCGGTAAGTGCCTCTTGCGAAACCGTACGCAGCGTCACAGGTATCCCTCCGCCCGTGGTCGCGCTTGACCTGTTCCCACCAACGGCCGGCGGCCCGCCAAGAAGCGTTGATGGTACGAAAAGCGCTACCGTGACCACCATCCCGCGAACAAGCGTCAATCTGTTCAAACACCGGTTACGCGCTGGCTCGCCTTGGACGGTTAGGGCGATTCGCTTGCAGGTTGTCTCGTCACCAATGACCGCACGCGGTTCTATCTCTTCGACACACCCGCAAGATGGTCGTGCCCCGCGCTGCGTGGATTGCCTTGTCGTGAGTCTTGTGTGCGTCATGATCATTTCTGAAAGATCGGCAGCAGACGATTGGGTAGTTGGAGCACGATCAGCGCCATGGCTGTTCCGTACTCTTGCCCCGCCTGCCCGCGCCAAAACCCCTCCTTGTCATCCTGTTTGGCCAGCAGTTCACCGCTGACCGCGGGCCACCATTTGGCCCAGTTCTTGTCGCCGGATAGATACATCGCCTGCGCGGCGTAGTAGTGACCATAGAAGTAGTGGCCGACGGTCTGCTCCTTGGGCGGCATGAAACGTCTAATGTATTGCAGTCCGCGTTGTACCTCTTCCCCGCTGTAGACACCCGCGTACTGCAACGTGGCCACGCCCGCCGCAGATCGCGCGAACGCCGAACCGCCCGAATTGAGCATGTATCGAAAACCGCCGTCCGGGTTCTGACTGGCGCGAACATACTCGACAGCCCGATCGACGACGCTCTTGTCTACATAGATGCCGGCGTTGCGCGCCGCGCGAAGTGCCATAACCTGGCACACGGTTACCGATAGGTCGGCGTCGTCGCGCACCGGTTGATATCGCCAACCGCCTTCGTCGTTCTGTGTGCTGACGATCAACCGTACAGCCTTTCGTAGGGTTTCGCGAACTTCGGGTCGTGGGCTCATGCCGTAGACCTCACCCAGAAATAGCGTAGCGAACCCGTGACCGTACATTGGACCGTGCGATGTTTCGGCCGCGAGCAGACCGCTTTCCGAGCTGTGCGCAAGAACGAACGCCAGGGCGCGAGCCACCTGCTCACCCCAACGTCCGCGCCCCGGCATGTTGCCGTCGGCCATAAGTGCAAGCCCAGCCAGTCCGGTGATTCCCACGTGCGGGCCGTAGTGGGACAGGCTGCCGAACGACCCGTCGGGCGCTTGCTGATGGGCGAGCCAGGCAAGACCGCGGCGCGTCGCCGAGCGGTGGGCTTCGGTCAGTTCTTCGGCGAACGGTACGGCGGGCGTCGGCTGGGATCGCGCCATAGCGCCCGCGCCGAGAATGATCGAGCATAGGACGACTACGCCGGTTTGAATGGGCTGCGGTCTGCGAACAGGGAAAGAGCGCCGATGGATTACCGGCTGAAAGCCGGTGCCACACAGGCCGGGGCCACGCAGTTGGAACAGGTAATTCGGGGTCAGACCGTCGCAGTTCATTTGTCGTCCCTGAAAACGCCTCATTACGGTCGACTCCCGTCGTCGCGGTCGCGCAGTGCGCGGTAATACTTCTCGATCCAAGTCCGGTATCGCTGAAGGTATCGCTCGCCAACGCCTTGAATGATCTCGTCGCGCTCGCGCTGGGGAAGGTGGCCCCAACCGCGCCGCGTGTCGAGCATGTCGCCGCCGGGTTTGGGGTTGGTGACGGCGCCCTTGGCGTGATCGCTCTGGGCGTTGTCGTCGCTTTGACCTTCGCCTTCACCTTGTTCGGTTCGGGCTTGCTTGGTTTGGGCGTTTTGCCTCTTCGGTTGCTGACGACGATCGCCGGTGGACCCTTTCTGATTGTTGCGTGAGGGGTTCCGTTGGCTCGCTGCAAGTTCGATGGCTTCGTCCAGTCGCTTGAGGATTGAGTCTTGTAGCTCGAGCGTGCCCTCGCCGGTGTCGAACCGAATCTCCAGCCGGGCGGCTGCATCGTTCATAAGACGAATGACAACTTCCATAACGCTCTCGTCCGAACGTTCGCCGGACTTGTTGAGCAGTTTGTCGCTAAGCTTTCGATCGTTCTTGTCCGCCTTGGGTGGCGTTGGGGGTTGCTGTGCCCATCCGGGCGAAGTCAGAAGAACAAGTGCTATTACAGTGGCGATCGACCGCATCGACTGACCGCGCCGTGCGTGGGACTTGCGGGTCAGTCGGAGCGATGTGCGTGTAGAACCGTCGCGGTTTGCATCGGAGGTCATGCCTTGCGATTCCTCTACATTGATGTCGAACCTGGCTACGCGTCGAGTCACGGCGATCCCCTTTCCGCCTGTTTGACGATCATGATGGTCAGTTGGCGCAGACGTGCTTGGTCCTCGCCCAGCAATCTGAGTTCGTCGAGTTGCGATTCGCTGGCGGCTGCGTGGCCGGATTCCGCTAATCCGACGGTGCGTTTTCGGATGTCTATCTGCATGGTTTTGAGGACGAACAGTTCCGCTACGGTCGGTACGGGTCGTTCGGTTGACGTAGCCGATCGTCCGGAACCTCCGGAGGAAGACCCCTGCGTGAACTCGTCGTCGGACGTCAGCCCTTGCGTCCTGTCGATGGCGTTAATGAGTGTTTCGAGTTCACGAACAATGCGGCGCGTAAGGCGTATGAGCTCGTCGTCGATCGTGCGTTCGTTCAGGCGGTCGGTAGAGTCATCCATCCACTGCACGGCGCGAGAAAGAGCCCATCGGTAGACGACGACTTGTTCGAAATCGGCAGCGCGCTGGTCAACCATGGACCGCACGTCCAACTGCTTACGAGCGAGACGCGCGGCCATTCGGTTCGCGGCGCGACCCAGTCGTTTGCCCGTTTCGACCGAATCGTGCAACTCATCAACACCGTCGTTGACTTCATGTTGTGCCGCTACGATCGCCTCCAGCCCATCCCTGATATCCCCCAAGGAGCGGCGCAGGGACTCGTCGGCGGCGGCGAGCGCGGCTTGCTCCAATCGCTCGAGCGCGTCGTGAAGCATCGCCAACGCTTCTTCCTGCGCGACGACGGCGTGCTTTTCGCCACCCTCGGCAAGACGACGATAGGCTTGGCGCATCGGGGTGGCTGCTTGTCGAACTTTGGCACCGGCTATGACGGTCCGATCCACACTTCCGAGCTCCTCACCCAACAACCGTGTGTTGCGTTCAAGTCGGTGCTGCTGCTCACTAAGCCGGTCGGTTTCTTCTTTGGTCGCGCCCATCGCGCCGGATTCCACGGTGGCGTCGCGAAGGTCTTCCTGCTGTTGAATGAGAAACGCCACCTGATCCTGCGCCTCTTGCAATTGTTTGTACAGCTCTTGAAGCTCGCGTGTCTCACGCTGTTTCAATGCGTCGATCATCTTGTGCATGGCGTGGGCGGCAGATTTTTGGGCGACGCCGGCGGCTGCCGTTCGGTTCTTACCAATACCGCTGACCGCGTCATCGAGGTGTTGCATCACGTCGTGGGCGCGGGCGGCGCGCAGGGCGTCGTCGATGGCCTCGGTTGTTGACGGATCCTTTTCTTGTGCGATGCTCGCGACAGCGGTCATCCGATTGAGCAAGTCGTCCACATCGGCGCGGAGTTGTTCCTGCTCGCGTCCGAGTCGCTTGAGTTGATCAGCGTCGGCTTCGTCAAGGGTTTCGACCGGTTGTCCGAGGATCGCTTTGCCAAGGGCGGAGGTTCGTTGTTGCAATTCGTCCTGTCGGTCGCGCAAGTCGCGCGACTTCGTCAGAAGCTCGCGGAAATCACCCCATTGCGTCATTGATCGAATGATATCGTGTAGACGCTCAAGAGTTCGTTCTTCTGCTGTCACGGCCTGTCGGATGGCGACTTGTTGGTCCTCTTCAAGATCGCTTTCGCGCGATTCTTCTAGCGCGCTGCCTGCGGCTGTCATCGACTCGGATGCGGTTTGCTGGAGCTCCTCCGAGATTACGGCGATGCGCTCGCGTGCGGCTTGGTCGCCGACGTGGTTCTTATGCCGGCGCTCGACCATATCGCTCAGACGTCCCACAGTTTCGCGGACCCGAGTGCCCAGGCGACTTTGTCGGCCGGAAAGTGTGGTGAGCCAATCGCGCTGACGAGCTGTCCATGCACCAGGCGGTTCGTTGGGACTGACGTCGTCCGCGGCTTCGCGCTTGGGACGGACTAGCTCGACGGTATGATCGAGCAGCTCTTCCTCGTCGAGCGCGATTTGACGGATCCGTGCTTCAAGTCGGGCGAGTTCGCTGCGCATGCGAATCTCGAACTCGACCTCGCTGATGACGCGAAGCCGCAGTGTGGCCGATTGCCCCTCCTGTTCGGTGACGCCGTCGGCCAAGCGGTTGTCGGTGGCGACGGCGCGATAGATTACCACGTCACCGGGAACGAACGCAGCCGATTCGAGATTCCATTGGTACCGTGCGGTGGCTTCGATCTCGTTGTCTTCGTCGACCTGTTCGGTCCAGTCCGGCATCGTTACGCGCGGTTGAGCCTCACCGCCGACGAGTTGCGACGCGAGTTCGATGCGTGTGATCCCGAGGTCATCGCGTACGCGAACCAGTAGCGCCACAGACCCGCGCGGCGTCACTTCGGTTACGGCGGTTGGTTCGAGCACGGCCACGCTGGGCGGTCGATCATTGACAGCGTCGATCGCAAATTCGGCGCCGCCCCTGTTCGAGAAACCGTGTTCATCGGTGAGGTGCACACGGAAGCCAACGTCGTCGGAAATCTCGAACCGAGCCGTCAGTTTGTGTCGATCCTCATCGTCGACGGCTAAGGCCACCCACGGCGTACCATCGCGGTCGAGATTGAGTTGTTCGATGTTACTAGACGCCGGTAGCGGTTTGCTTGAGCGTACGGCAACGGTAACGAAGCCGCCGACGACAGCACGCACCGGCCCCTCGCTGAGGTCGCGTACGATGGCTTCGCGTTGCGATGCGTACGCCGGTGGTTCGACAATGGCCAGTGCTTCCACGACTTCGGGGCGACGTGTCACACCAATCTTTGCGGGATGTGCCAATGTGTTGGCATCCCCGGCTTCAAACCAGTACTCGAGATTTCTCGTCACCGAGTCGATTGTCGCGTGGAACGTAGCACTTCGTCCCGGCTCATCTCGTTGCATCGTTTGCGCAACAGCCGTGCCATCCGGTTGACGGACGTGGACTACGCCGCGCAACGTTTCATCCAAGCCACGCAGTATCTCCATGCGGACGGTGACCGATTCTCCGACCGCGATGATTTGGTCAGCCGTTAGTGCTTGGATTTCCACGGTTCGAGGCCACTGCAACGCCCCCCACGGATACACGTATCGGGCGACCCCGGTAGAGACCCAGCCGGGGGACGCATAGGTGACCAGAGCAAAGACCGCCACGACGCACGTTGCGACCACGCCGCGAAGAACCAGCGGTGTCATGGAAAGCGCCGATTCCAGTGGCGTGTCGCGTGTGATACGTTCGGTGTTCGCCACAACCTGTTGCATCATTGTTGGGGACATTGGCGTCGGTGATGAGCCTTGTTCGTCGTGCTGGAGGAACTCGACTGTTGTCGTCAAGCGATCGCGCAGCGATCCGAAATGGTTTTCGAGTCGAGCGGCTACGCCGTGCAGTTCAATGTCAGTCCGTATGGGACGAACGATCCAATATGTGGTAGCCAGCGCGAAACCGACAAGGAAAATGATCCCCAAACACAGACGCGGCACCGGCGGCAGGCCCAAGAGCCAGTCGAGTGTGATGACCGAAAGCATCGCCGCCACGCCGTTGGTAATGACTACGAAGACTCCGTAGACCACCAACCTTCGGCGTATCCGATGACGCAGTGCTGTCAGTCGCGCGATGAGCATCGTTGGTTCCATTACTACTTTTTGTTCCGCCACGTTGTGCTATTTGGTCCGCCGCGTTTTGCGGAGACACGTGTTCAGCCTTCTGGAGAAGGATGGTATTTCTTTGACGCACCGGTTTCCGATCGGGGCCCCACCTATTCGACACCCTCGGGGTGGCCCATGGCTTTGGCCGTGGGGGGAGTCGAATCCGGTGCCGATTCGACTCCCCCCACGG
>JAJDDY010000074.1 GCA_029260075.1 Phycisphaerae bacterium | reverse complement strand
GGTCCGTGACACTTCCGGCGGGAGGGGTGCGCCGAGTCAGAGCCGCAGGCGCCAGCCTGCGGACTCCCTGCGTCAGCATGTCACCGGGCTTGCGCCCGGTGCTCTGAAAAGCGCCCGACGCCGATTCTGTCACGCACCCGGCCGAGCCCCCTACAAGCGTGGGGCGTGAAGCAGACGCCGATTCGAATCCCCCACGGCTAAAGCCATGGGCCACCCGGCCGATCATGCGATCGACTGTCGACGCTCAACTACCCGGTCAGAGGGACCGCTGGCCGGGCGTGAGCCTGTATGCGGCGTTGCGGCGCAGGTGACACGATGAGTTCACTGCGATCATTCACGTGCGGCGCCGGGTCAATGCTTCAGGTGCTTGTCGAAGAACTTCGCAAGCGTATCGTAATAGCGAAGCCGATTGTTTTCCTTAGCGAATCCGTGGCCCTCGTCTTCGAAGTACAGCTCCTCGACGTCGATGCCTCGCTTCTTGAGCGCTGCGGTGATCTGTCGGGCTTCATCCACCGGGACGCGAGGGTCGTTCACGCCGTGTGCGACCAGAAGCGGCGTTGTGATCTTGTCGACTTTGTAGAGTGGCGATATGGACTTGAGAAACTCCGGATCGCTTAGTGGTCCATATTCTGCCTCACGCAGGTGTCTTCGGTACGCTTTGGTTTTCTGTAGGAACGTTTCAAAGTTGACGATGCCGACGACGTTGCACGCAGCGCCGAACCATTCCGGCGCTTCAGTAATCACCGCCATGGTCATGAATCCGCCGTAGCTACCGCCCCACGCGGCGATGTTTCGAGCTTTCGCGTAGCCCTTGTCGACCACATACTTCGCAGCCCATATCCCATCACGCACGCTCTTGTAGCGGTTCTTGTAGTTGTCGGCTTCGAGGTATTTCTTGCCGTATCCGCTTGAGCCCCTCACGTTGGGGGCGATGACTCCATATCCGCGCGAAACGAAGTATTGGAATGAGCGATTGAAACCCGGTCGAAACTGACCTTCCGGGCCGCCGTGGTAGTAGACGATGAACGGAATTGTCTTGCCCGCTTTGTAGTCACTCGGCAGGTACACAAACGCTGGGATTTTCGTGCCGTCGAACGAAGGATATTTGATCAGCTCTGGAAGGCGAAACTTCGAAACGTCGATGCCTTGCGTGTCAGCGCTCGTCAGCGGAATGCCGTCTTTGTACGGGGAATTGACGTTCCAAAGATAGACAGCGCCGGGCGTCTTCGCATTGCTCAGCGAGTAGAGCATGTACTGACCCTTAAGGATCACGTTGCCGACAATGCCCTTAGGGAGATTGGGGGATGGCATGGCCTTGAATGTACGACCATCGCGAATGTGTACCGTTCGATACCCGCCTTCGTTGACCAGCACCGCCAGAAACAAACGTGCGGAGTCCATGGTGGCGAAATCGACTTCCTGACCTTTCAGGTCCGGCAGTACCGGCGTGATCGTGCCCGTGGCGAGGTTGATGGCGTGAACGGTTTTGGAATCGCCTTCGTAGTTCGTGTTGACCAGGAACTTGCGATCGCCGGATGTGTAACCGATCGGGTCGAACGACCACTGTCCGTCGGTCGGCGTGATTTCGCGAACCTCGAGCGTGGACGTATCCACTTCGAACAGTTGGGAGTAAGAGGCTGAGTTGTACTTGGCCACCACGAGGCGCCGGTTGTCGCGACTGAAGTCAGCCGGATAGTGGTACCCCTTGCCGCCCATGACCTTCTTGTGTTTGCGCGAGGCGAGGTTGTACACGTACACGTGGAAATCGGAGGGCGACGTGTCGTTGGCGCGATAGGCCAACACCTGCGAGTCGCGACGCCAAAGGACACTACCGAAAACGACGTCGGGGTCGACGCGGAGTGGATCGACGCGGTTCTTGCCGACCTTAATCATGTAAAGGTCGTTCTGTTCGTTGCCACCCTTGCCGGCTGACACGGTGATGTATCGCCCGTCTTCGCTGAGCGAGTAACCCGAGATGCCGTCGGGGAAATCGGTCAGTCGTACGGCGTCTTCCTGTTTCTGGCCGGGCGCGACTGCGTAGAGTTGCCGAATGCCGTCGGGGTTGTGGACGAAGTATAGGGCTCCGTTGTCCGACAGGCGTACCGACGTGGGCCAGCGCATCCTGATGTAGTTCGCTATGGTGGCGTCGTCGCCCTCGATGGCAAGCGTCGGATGTGATCCGACAAGCACCATGCCGAGTACCAGAATTCCTTGGCGTATGTTGCGTAGTGTCATCGTTCAGCTCCTCAATATGCTTACGTCGCCTCGAGTCCTCAAGTCGCTCGCGTTGTCGAACGGCGGGAAGACTGACTTGGCCAGACATGGCGGCGACGTCGCCTTGTTGATGTAACGTAGCGGTCCACTCAAAAGGTGTAGCAACGATTTCAGCCAGTTTCGATAAGGGCCGAACGCCGATGCCGTGCCGCTCAAAGGACCATCGTAGGCATGGTACGAAAGCGAACGCATAGCGTCAATTCTTACATGCCGGCTGGACACGTCGTTGTCGACCCGCCACACTTGCACTGAGGAAACCGCGACATGGATGCACCCTTTATACTGGCCGGTGTGACGACAGCCGTACAGGCGGGCGTAGTGGTTCGCGCGCTGATCTTGATGCGCTCGGCGCCGTCGCGCCTACCCTGGATCGCCATCGCTCTAGCGGGAGGGCTCTTCGGCGCGCGTCAGGTCATGCTTCTATCGACGCATTTGTCGACGTCGGCGCCCCCGCCGGCTGATCGGATTGCTGTCACTGTTGATTTGCTCGTGGCCTGCGTTTTGTTTGCCGGTTTGTTCTTGTTGCGCCCTCAGACACAAGAGCGTCCAGCGTCGCGTACGGCTCCCCACCCGCCCCGTCGCACGTCGTCCGCTTCGCTGATGATCAGCCTTCCCGGTATGGCCTACCGGTGCCGCAACGACCGGAAGAATTCGATGGAGTTTGCCAGTCGCGGATCGAAGTCTTTGACGGGCTATGCGCCGGAGGACCTAACCAAGAGTGGTCGCGTGGCCTACGCGGACTTGATTCACGAAGACGACATTGACGCAGTGCGTGGGCGAATCGACAAGGCATTGGCCAACCACAAGCCGTACTCCGTTTTTTATCGTATCCACACAGCGGAGGATGCGGTGCGGTGGGTGTGGGACCAGGGCCGCGGTGTGTTTTCCGATGGTGACGAGTTGTTGGCTTGCGAAGGTCTGGTCACAGATATTACGGATCGCAAGCAGGCGGAAGACGCCCTGCGTGAGAGCGAGCAGCGCTTTGCCAGCGCGTTTGACGATGCGCCCATTGGGATTGCCATCGTGGCGACGGACGGACGCTTTCAGCAAGTCAATCGGGCTTGGTGCGTCATACTCGGCTATAGGGAACAAGAGATGCTGGCGATGCGCTTCGCCGACATCACCCACGTGGATGACCGAGCCGACGGCGAAGAACGCGTTCGAAAGGCTCTGTCAGGCGCTGGCGATTCGTTGAGCATGTCCCGAACGTAGTTGAAAAAGAGCGGTTCTCCCCTGGGGCCAACCACGGTGGTAGGCTCCGGGAAGAGAAGAACAGTCCCAAAAAGGAGAACCGCCATGTCGAAAAGTTACTCGAAGCGAACGAAGAAATCGA
>JAJDDY010000073.1 GCA_029260075.1 Phycisphaerae bacterium | reverse complement strand
TCGATTTCTTCGTTCGCTTCGAGTAACTTTTCGACATGGCGGTTCTCCTTTTTGGGACTGTTCTTCTCTTCCCGGAGCCTACCACCGTGGTTGGCCCCAGGGGAGAACCGCTCTTTTTCAACTACGTTCGGGACATGCTCCATGTTCATCCAGCCCAGAGAACACAAATCGGTTGGCATTCGGGGACACTGAAGTTATGCGCGAATTCAGCGAATCGATTGCTGACCGTCTCCTGCGCACAATCGATAGCTTCCTGCACGGCAGACGCATCGGCGGCTGCCGAAGTGTCTCGCATAAACTCCTTGCGCAATGCAAACCAACCGGTCGTGCCGATCGATCGCAGTATCCGGAGCCCTTCCTGGTAAAGGTGCCGCGCTTTCCCATATGCGAGGGCTCCGTATCTGATGAACAAGTTCGAGATCGGATGACCGGTTGTTCCACCCATTCCGGTGCCCATGGCCCACCATTCACCGGACCAAAGGAGGTACCACTTGTTCCCGCTCCAGATAGAAACACTTTAGAAGACGAGAATACCCACCCACCATCCCCCGGAGAATCAAAGACTACCGTAACCGATGATACGACATCCTATGATTCTCAACCTGAGCCACCCAGACAACAGGACGAAATGTCTCGCGAGGAGATACGGTTCCTTGCGGACGTTGCTGCCAAGCCGTTGTCCACCACCGTCTCGCGCTACCAGCGGCTCAACCTGTCCCGCCGCAAAGGCAACGCCATCCGCCAAGATCTGACGAAGGCCGGCATCATCGAGGCCGTGCCGATTGCCACGCGCTCCGGTCAGGTCGTTCTCTATCAGCTATCCGATTCAGGAAGATCGGTCTGCAACGGTCTTGCCATCGATCCCAGTCGTTCTCCGCGACCAAGTCTGGGACATCGATACTGGGTCCAGAAAGTCGCCGATCACTTCGAGAATGATGGGTACGACATTACGCACGAATACCTAATCAAGGGCAACGGCGCCGTCGATGTTGTCGCCGAGCGTGCCGGCGAACGTATTGCGATAGAAGTGGAGACCGGAAAATCCGACATCGCTGCGAACCTTCGCAAGCTCCTGAGGGCCGGTTTTGATCGGGTCATCTTTCTGGCGACTGATCCTGGTGCCCTGACCGCGTGCCGGTCGGCCATTCAGGCGGCACCACGTGACTGCCCGCCAGTAGAGCTGCGGTCTTGGCTGGACGTCTCCTGATTGCCACCGACAAGCAGCGACCTCGCCAAGGTGGCTTAACCCCAAACCCTGGGCCCCGCAGCGAGCAAGTTCTGCTAGAATGCGTCAATGAAGGAGGCCCGGCGAGTCTATCTGATCAAGCGCGCGTGTGACGGGGACAACGATGCGCTACAGACGCTCCTCATCTACTACCATGCGCCGCTCAAAGCAGCCGTAGGTGGACGAATTGAGCCACGGCTGCATCGTTACTTCGAGCCGGAGGACGTGTTGCAGGAGGCCTATGCGAGCGCATTTCGCGCGGTTCGGGGGGCTCGATTCGACGGCCCGGCCGCCTTCTACAAATGGCTTGAAACGATCGCCTTGAACCAGTTGAAGGACGACCAAAAGGCCGTCCATCGGCAGAAGCGTGACCCGGCCCGCCAACGCAGCAACGTCGGCCACGCCGGCACTTCCGTCTTGGATTTGGCCGAGCGGCTGACCGCCCCCGACAGCACACCCAGCCGCAAGGTCGCACGCAAAGAGGCCGTCGCGGCGCTCCTTACCAGTTTGGCTCGATTGACGGATGACCAACGGAGCGTGATCCGCTTGCGGTTCCTCGAGGGGCACTCCGTGACCGATGTCGCCGCCCGCCTCGGAAAGACCGAGCCCGCGATTCACATGCTCTGCCACCGGGGCCTCAAAGCCCTCCGCGAACTGATGGTCTCGATCACGGGTTACCTGTCCAACCTTTGACTTTCCCACGAGTTTTTTCTTTCAGGCTTCGTTAGGAAGTCGTGCGTTTGTCGTTGGCTACTCGGAGGTGGTTCTTGTCCAGTTCCGGGACGTGTTGCGTTTCGCATCAGTACTCGTACATCTTGGAGGGTATCAAATGTTCAGGCACCAATGGCTTTATGTATTGGCGTGCATCGGCGCTGTAACCGTCGGCATTTCAGAGGCGCAGGGAGACGGTTTCACCGATCCGGCGAATTGGGCGACGTACGATTATCCCGACGACAACGCAACCGATGGATACACCGGTGTGGCTTATGACGACGTTCATGACTGCGTGTACTTCGCTCCGTGGATCGGTTCCAAAACGATCACGCGCTACTGTAAACCTGGAGCGTTTGATGATCCGTCGTCGTGGGAAACCTGCGATGTAGGGACCAACTTTGGGGCGGAGGGCGGATACAACGGGGCGACTTTTGACGGGCGCTATGTGTATTTCGCTCCGTTCTCACTCGCGAGCGGAGTTCAATACGGCGATGTGCTTCGTTTTGATACGCTCGCTTCGTTTTGTGATCCAACCGAGACGAATTCCTGGCAACGCTTCGATGCCCTTGCAAACGCCGACTCCATCTCCAACGCGGTTTACCCTGGGGGATTCGCCGGTGCACTATTTGCTGATGGATACGTTTACTTTGCGCCAAATCGCTTGGCGGATGGAACGACAAACCAGAGTTCGGATACTGGTGAGGTATTGCGATACAACACGAACTGCAACTTCTCTGATCCGGCGTGCTGGCAGGCGTTCGACTATAGTAAGAGCCCAACCTGCGTGAACGACCCAGAGTGTCACGCTCTGGGATACAGTAATCCCTGCTTCGATGGACGGTTCATCTATTTCTCGCCGGGCGCTCGCGCCCCCTCTTTGTTCCACGGTGAGGTACTTCGATACGATAGCCTCGGTGACTTCTCAAACGAGGCGAACTGGGCTACGTTTGACTTCGGCGAACACTGCACGCCAGGTGAAAACTGTACCGACCCCGACGGATACTCGGACTGCGCCGTGGATGGCGCTGGCGTGGTCTACTTTGCACAAATACGAAGTGACACCTCATCCAATCAAAGCGGAGAAATCTTGCGTTACGATTCAAAGCAGACGTTCACTGATACAGCTTCGTGGTCGACCTACGACACAGTAGACAACGCACCATTGTCGAAGGGCGGCTACGACGGCGTCTTTTTTGACGGATTCAGGTACATGTACTTCGTGCCGAACGCGTCGTCCAAGTCGTGGCCCACTGCGCATGGCGAGGTACTCCGGCTCGATACCCAAGCCTCTTTTGCCCAGCCCGACGCCTGGGCAATCTACGATTACGGCCACGATCCGAACGGCTGTGCAATGCAACCGGGCTGTAGCGACCCGGATGGTTACGACGACGCGGTTTTCGACGGACGATATATATATTTCTCGCCGTCATTCAACGGCACAACCATGCACGGCGAGGTGCTCCGGTACGATACGCTCACAGTCGACGGCGTGCCCATTCCGGCCGTCGGCGTGTGGGGGTTGTTTCTAATGTGCCTATTGCTGATGACTGGAGGTACGCTGATCGCCAGGCGTTCGCGTACGGCAACGGCCTGAAGGAGATAAAGTCCGCGGACCCCACGAGCTCGAGAAACTCAATCGGAAGGGCTCCGGACGGCTCGCACCAAAACGCGCCACCGTCTTGTCCACCATTCCGCCGTGATCCCCGGTTCCTTTGGACCGGCCAGTTCGGCTGAAACGGGACTTAGATCTCGATCCACCACAAGAAGCGCACCGCTCGAGCTGTTTGTGCGATCAATCTTCACCTGAAGGCACGGACCGTTCACGTCCGCCGGGCAAGATACCTCAGTGGCGCCGCAAACTGTTGTCCATTCCTCGCGTGGAGGTCTAACCCTCTCGCTTGATGATGGACCGACGAAGTCCGCGTGACCCGATGCCGGAAGATCGAGATAAGCGTACGTGAACGGCGCGCCGCCGACACCGTGAACGGGGAGTTGCGGCGCTCGTGGTGGCGCGGAACCGTTCAGCGAGCGCAGGTCGAGAATCATGGCTACCGGGACAATGTTGTATTTCGTGATCGGTATGTCCTCTCCGGGTACCGGTGAATAGGGTCGGGGGGGGGCGTCACCGAACCCGTCGAGCTTGTTGTTCAGACCCCATGCAAAAATGGCTGGATGGCCGGGGCCGAAGAAATCAGGAAGAACCTCAAGACCCGCCAATTGCCCTGGGTGCCAAAAAGTCGCAAGGATTGCGCCGTCTTTCGGATCGATCAGCGAGATGCGCCCAGCGTAGAAGTCAGGGTCGCCCGCAACGGCAATAATCTCCTCGCCCGGTTTCCCATCGGCATTGAGAGCGACGAGGCACCGCGCTCGCCACGATCCTGAGGGGCCGGAATCGGGCCACTGCGCTGGGTCAGACATATCGAGTTGCCAGCGAAGCGTGCGATCCAGATTCAATCCGAACAGGCAACGCCTTCTCGGAGGGACGTGTATCCCGGCAACGACGACTCGATCATTGCGGCCATCGACATCAAGGAGAACAGCGCCGACGACACTCTTCACGGTTGCAGGAAACTGATGGAATACCGTCCATTGCGTACTGTCGCCGTAGCGTGCGGATACGATGTGCGAGGACGAATCTTCCATTGGCTCCACGCGAACCTCCGCGATCGTCTCTGGGCTTGGCGCGATGGCCGAAGGCACCGAACCGCGGCTAAGTTTCCACACACCGGCGAACACCCCAATCAGGAGAAGCAGGCATCCCGTGCTCCACGCCACTCGTTTCACAAGGCGTCGCCGCTTGGCTGGAAGGGATACACGGTCAGTAGACTCGAGCGCGGCGAGAACGTCCGTAGCGGATGCAAAGCGGTCATCACGCTCCCTGGCCATCAATCGCAGGGCTAACAATGTCAGATGCGTGTCTGCGGCACGATAAATCGTTCGCGGATCCGGTGGATCCGTGTGAAGAATCTGATGAATCACGGCCGAGCCCGTGCCCGCTTTGAATGGTGCCCGACCCGTCAGCATCTCAAACAGAACGATCCCGGCGGAGTACAGGTCTGTGCGGTGATCGATCTGTGCGTCGCCGCGGGCTTGCTCCGGGCTCATGTACTCGGGCGTACCGAAGATAGACCCGGTCATGGTCATCCGCGTTTCGCTCGTTAGCGCGCGGGCCAATCCGAAGTCGGCGATCTTTACTTGAGGCTCATCGCCAGCAAGAAGAATGTTAGTGCACTTGATGTCACGATGAATCAGCCCGGCATTATGAGCAGCCGTCAACCCAGACAAAACTCGGCTGAAGATGGTTCTAATCGTTCCGGGCTGCAAAGGTCCTTCATTGCGAATAAGTTTGGCCAAGGTCGGGCCATCGATGTATTCCATGACGATGTAGTGTGTGCCGCGGTCTTCGCCCACCGCGTGTACGGTGATGATGTTCGGATGAAGCAAAGCCGCCGCAGCCTTTGCCTCCCGCGCAAAGCGTCCCAATGCGGTTCGATTATGGGACAGCTCAGGTCGCAAGAGTTTGATGGCAACGGGTCGTTGAAGACTTTCGTCATAGGCCTTCAGCACGATCCCCATGCCGCCCCGGCCGACGGGACCGATGATGTTGTATGGTCCGAGCCGGGCCGGAAAGCGCCCATCGGTAGGCTCGGTTAATATACCCTTCTCGATCAGTTCGCCGATCGCGATTCGCGTCGGCTCGATTTCGCCCAGAAGCTCGATATGTGCTTGAAGCTCGGCCGCAAGCTCAGGGTGCTCGGCCAGTAACTCGCCTTCATTGACGGCCTCGCCCGCGGCCTTGCGGTCGAGGAACTCGTTCAGAACTTCGCCGATGAGCGCCTCACGGGCTGCGTTCGACGTGGATTCCTTTTTTCGCGATTCCGTCATCAGAACAAGACATCCTCAATGCGGCTTCCTACCGGTTCTGCTCCAGCATACCAGATGGCCCAATCAACGGCAGCCAGGTCACCTTAGCGGCCGAGGATCAGGTCGAGAGACTCGTACGCAGCCATCACGCGGCCAAGTACGTCGCCAGGCATGGTTCCTGGTCCCACGACCTCTGGCGAATACGGTCTTGCGGACGCGTAGGAGGCTCCCGGTCCCGTGCTCCAAGGACAATCGCCTGATACAATCGGTTGATGATCGATCCCGAAAACGGCCTCCGCGGGTTGACGCACGTAAACGGGTGGATCCTGGGCCGGCGCGGGCATCGCCTTCGGCGCCAGCATTCTTGTGGCGTGGGTTCTGGGTTTTGATTGGCCGATCGCATCGGAGATCGTTCAAACCCTTGCGATCGTTGGGTTGATTGTCGGCATCGTTGCTTTTCTCGTTCATGCGCATGGACATGGACCGCCTGGAGGCTTTCATCCACCGTCGCACGAGACCGACGTGGCCGACATGCGTCATGACATGCGCGATCTGTACGAGGATCGCCATGTTGGCGAAAGGATCCGCGGCGCTCTGTTCGGGCTCCGGAAGGAGACCGATGTGTTCGTCGAGCATCCGCAAGAAGGAGCGAACATCCTCCGTCAGCTTCGCCGGGTTCTGCCGGCAGAGGGGTGGTTGACCGAGCGATTGGCACGACTTCGGGAAAGAGCCCATCACGTGCGGGAGGGCCACGCCGCAAGGATTGATGAACTCCGCCACATCATCAGAGAATTGCCCGCGGGCGCGCGGAAGAAGGCATCGCGCGAGCTGTCCGCGCGCTACCATGAGCTGCACCTGGATAAGAGGCTCGAGCGGTTGGACAAGGCGGTCGCTGAAAACGAGCGACGAATCAAGGCATTGACGCTGGAAGCCCAACAGGCCACGACCCGGTACGACTATAGCGTGTCACCACGCGTTCGGCCCGTTGCACCGATTGTGGAGTACAGGAGAGGCACTTCTCTCGAATCCAAAGCTCATACACCTCCTCCCAGTCGCCGTCGGGGAGGTGGCGTCCGGTCTTGACCGCCTCCTCCCAGATCTCGACCTCCCGGAGGCGCGCCTTTGCCGCTGCGCGGATGCACCTTCCAAGGTAGACGCTACCTTGAATCGTCTCGCCGGCATTGGGTCCGGCCGCCACCTTGAAATTCCAAAAGACACGGTAGTACTTCTTCTTTTGACGGATCAGACTCGCCATCACACGCGTCCTTTCCGCGGGTCTAGCCCGCCTAGAAAAGGCCCTGGTGTGTTGACCGCAGATCGAGGCTCCCGAAATTGGTAGCGGCAGGCCGAAGCTGTGAATTTCAGCCCGACACCCCTGTGATATCCGCCGCGCGCGGAAATCAACTACACAATATACTACACAAAAACGCCCCTGCCAGCACGTAAGTGCTTGCAATGAAATGACTTACAAATTGGAGGCGGGGGGAATCGAAGCTCCATACCCGAGTGACGGAACCACGATAAACGCTATATTACAAGGGTTTTCTCACATCCAAGGTGACATCCGATAACATGCATTGACACCCATTAACACCCAGATGCCAGGAACCAGCCAGGAAGTGGACATCCATTGACATGGGGAAAAATGCCCTCGGCCTCGCCGTCTTCTGGCGGCCTTGAGACCGCAGAGCATCGATCTACGGGCGGACACGGTCTTCGCCCGCCACAACAGGCAATCTGTGTTCGGCCGAGTCAAGATAGCTTGCGCCCCAATCTCCTCCTTGGCTCGGCCCTCATGCAGCCCGAGCGGCGAGAAGTCGCGCACAAAAGTGCAGAATGTCTTGGCGAACCGCACGGTTCGCTACTCCTTCACCTGACGGGACTTGCACCCGTGAGACTCACCGGTTTATGCCGGCGCACCGTAGTGTCCAAAAACTCAAATGTCAGAACAAGGCAGTTCTTTCCTACTCGACCAACATTCAGCTGTGGGTGCGATCGGCACGCAACTCAAGACTTGCCGCGCATCGGTTAGCGGACGCCTAGCGCTGGCGTGCTACCGCTTTAGCTTCTCGATAAAGCTCGCGTCAACCCAATACACGTCCCCGCGGCCGTTTTCCGCGGTTGCAGATCGATCGTGGAGATCTTCGAGCGTCAGCGGACTCAATGAGTGCGAGCTGTGCTTCTCCCATTGGCGGTTGAAGAACAGATACTTCCCGTCATGCGAGACCCAAGCGAAGCGTTCGTCGCCGGATTGATTGATCGTTGGCCCCAATTTTCGAGCCTTCGTCCATTCTCCGTTATCGTCACGAAAGCTGATGTACAAACCAGTACCTTCCGCCCGGCCAAACGACGTGAAAATGATATACCGTTCATTCGGATCAACAAAAAGCCACGCCTCCATGAACTTCGAGTTCACGGCTTTACCGAGTGACTCCGGTTCGGCGTACGAGCCGTTTGACCATTTCGCCACGAAGATATCTTCGCGCCCCAGCCCTCCTCGTTTGGTTGAGCAGAAATACAGATTTCCGTTGGCCGCGAATCCGGGCGTCACAATCCCCATCGCGGTCAACACCGAATCAAACTTCGGCTCGCTCCAATCCGCGCCAACGCGCTCGACATACCAAGTACCCGCCTCCTCCTCGGGCTCTGCCTCAGCGCTTCGCGGTCGCCGAGATGAGAAGTAGACGCGCTGGCCGTGCGGTCCGAGGAAAGGTCGGTCTTCCTTGTACTGACCTGAAAACGGCGCTACTTGCGGCTTCTGCCAGCCGTTCTTGTTGTCACCGGGCAGGTTAAAATCGGCCACTGGTGGGCGGGTTAGAACCGGCCAGTGGTTGCCTCCGTGTTATACCTCATAGCTTCTTTTCCTCAACCTTTTTTGTGGCGGCGCGTTTCGGGGCGGGGTTGCCTTGATCGGA
>JAJDDY010000072.1 GCA_029260075.1 Phycisphaerae bacterium | reverse complement strand
TCGATTTCTTCGTTCGCTTCGAGTAACTTTTCGACATGGCGGTTCTCCTTTTTGGGACTGTTCTTCTCTTCCCGGAGCCTACCACCGTGGTTGGCCCCAGGGGAGAACCGCTCTTTTTCAACTACGTTCGGGACATGCTCCTGGCCGGCGGCTGTCACGGTCTTGATGGTAATCGCTCTGACTGCCGTCTCCTGTCAGATCGCGAGGAACGCTAGACCTGACTTGTCCTCAGGCAGCCCCGAGCAACAGTCACCTAAGCAAAGCACAACCAAGCATACAAACGAAGCTCCGTTAGCGACGATTGATCCCAATACGCCTCTACCCCCAGCGCCGCTACCCTCACGACGCAAACCGGCGGCCGAAAAATCCCTTGTGGCAGGTGAACCCCAGGGCTCTTCATCGCCAATTGATCAGCGCGAATCCGGCGAGCAGAGCGAAGCCACCGGCGCTGCGGCCATGGCCCATCAGCGCTGGATGGCCAGAGCCGGCGAGAACGGCACCATACCACCCAACGCCCTGATGCTGGCCAAGAAACAGGCGGAAGCTGTACCTGTGCTAACGCGCGACAAGACCGAGGGAAGTGTCGCTGACGCCGGGATTTGGAATTGGGAGTGGCTCGGTCCGGGCAACATCGGCGGACGCATCAGAGCGATCGCAATGCATCCGATCCCCGGAACGATGTTTGTAGGCGCTGCATCCGGAGGCCTATGGCGAACGTTTGACAGAGGTAACTCGTGGGAACCGGTGGACGACTTCATGGCCAGCCTCGCAGTGACCTCGATCGTTGTTGACCCCACGAATACGCTTACCATTTACGCGGGAACTGGCGAGGGTGTTTTTGGGGGAAACGTGTTCGCCCCTCCCGGGGCGGGCATATTCATCAGCACCGATCTCGGGACGACCTGGGGTCAACTCCCCAGTACGGCGCCTACCAATCCCGATCCAAGGCGAGACCCTTGGGGTTACGTGAATCGCCTTGCCCATCATCCAACTCGAACGGGCGTTCTTTTTGCCGCGACGCGTAACGGCGGCGTTCTGCGGTCCGCGCCGATTGACCCGAATGATATCAATGTCGGCCTGACTTGGACGCAGGTGCTACTGCTATCAACGCCCTGTGGTCCCGCAGATGGTTGCTGCGCGGCCTCATGCACTCCCGTCAACGATCCGGATTGTCCTGGCGGCAATCTCTGCACTACCAACATGACCGATGTCGAGATAGACCCGAATAACGCGTCTCGAATCTTCGTGGGGACGGGGAACGGCGTCTGGATGTCAACGAACGACGGTGACGCCGGAACGTGGGTGCGACAAACGACGGGCGCCGCCAACAAGTTGCCAACCGGTGTAGGTCGCTGCGAGCTGGACTTTGGCTCCGGTGGAGTGATTTGGGTGAGCATCAACCGCAACAACGGAGAAATCTGGAACTCTACGAACAACGGTGCCACGTGGAACCCGATCAATACCGGGAGCAACTATCTCTGCGATGTACGGGTCGTCCCCCTTCGCTGCCAAGGCAACTACGACAACACGATCTGGGCCTCTCCCGACGACCCCAACCTGATCGTCGTCGGCGGGATTGACCTGTTTCGCAGCAGTACCGATGGCAATTTCACGTTAAGTTCAATCAGTAACTGGAGGCGCTATCACAATGGCGGGCCTGCCGACTCCGCCCACGCCGATCAGCATTTGATCATCGAACCGCCGAATTACGGTCCGGGTAATCGAAAAGTTTACTTCGCGAACGACGGGGGAATTCAGAGCGTGAACAACATCTACACCGTAACAGCCAATAGCGGGTGGATCAACCTTGCCAACGATCTCGGGATTACACAGTTCTATGGGGGAGCGGCGGCACCGGACGGTAGCATCATGCTCGGCGGATCGCAGGACAACGATCAGTCGAGATATCGCCCAATCGATGGAGCCCAAGCGTGGCTCCAGCCCTCCACGGGCGACGGAGGATACGCCGCTGTCGACTATGATG
The DNA here is from genome assembly GCA_029260075.1 of Phycisphaerae bacterium. GTDB lineage: Bacteria > Planctomycetota > Phycisphaerae > UBA1845 > UBA1845 > OFTM250. The sequence continues at coordinate 4,092 of JAJDDY010000072.1, read as the reverse complement.
ACCCAACAACACTCTATGGTGAACGAACATCGCTGACGATTCGCAAGAGTACCGACGGTGGCCAGAACTTCACCCTTGCGACAGCGGGACTCGCTGACGCCAGAAGCAACTGCAACTGTACCAACCGGAGCCTGTTCATCGCCCCATTCGTTATGGATCCGTCCGATCCGACAATTCTCGTCGCAGGAGGCCGGAGCATCTGGCGAACCACAGATGGTGCGGATAGTTGGTCGGCCGTTCGCACAGCCGCGACAGGAAACTGCAGTGTCGACAATTCCGTATGTTCAGGCGGCGACTGTCCGATCCCGCAAAGGTGCGTCTTCGGTTCTGCCAATTCTCAATGTAGCGCGATCGACATTGCCAAGACGAAGAGCAATCGTATCTGGGTGGGCTATAGCGACGGTCGATTGTCACGCACGACAACATCAACAAGGACATGGGACGATATTGACGAAGCCGCCTTCGATCGAGACGCCGATGGTATCTTTGAGGATCTCGATCTTGACGGTGTTGTCGAAGATCCACTTCCGAACCGCTGGGTCACGGATATCGCGATCAGCCCCTTTGATAGCAATGAAGTATTCGTAACGCTTGGCGGCTACAACAACAACAGCATCTGGTTTACACGGAACGGAGGCGCGAATTGGTCCCTACGACAAGGAACTGGCACGAACATCGTGCCGAGTATTCACGTTAGCACTATTCGTTTTCATCCTCTGAATCGGAATTGGGTCTACGTTGGAACCGACCTGGGTGTCTTTGCGTCGGAAGACAAAGGTCTGAATTGGAATCGTACATCGCGCTTTTCCAGCGCCACACCGAATCCTCACGATGGTCCCGTCAACGTGGAAATATCCGAACTCTTCTGGCAGGGTGACAACCTGGTGGCCGCAACGTTTGGCCGCGGCATGTACAAAACAAGACCACTGGATGGCGTCGTCGTCAATTGGAGGAATAGCACCGGAATTGAAGACGGAAGTTTGGTGCACCCTTTTGATACGGTCCAGGAAGGTATTAGCGCCGCCGGTCACGGAACCGATATGGTTATCGCCTCCGGCACATACGACGAGGCAGGAACAACGACGTTCTTTAAGCGAGGCATTGTTACTGCGCCGCTTGGGTCGGTCGTCATTCGCTAGCACCGGTCAGGGATGATTGTTCTAGCGCAACCACCGCCAAGAAAGTGATCGGCACTCCCTGTTTGAATGACGCTATGTTTCTAGCATGATGCCTCTGGTTTGGGATCAAGGCCAGCGCACGCAATAAGGACGATTTCACTAGGGTTTCCGGTAGCAAGCGGAGTGGGCAAGGGCGGTTTCTTGACGCGTTGCTTCCCGAATCTCTTGTTTTGTAGGGTATTTAATGTGCGCTGGGTTTGGGATCCCAAGCCAAACACAATCGGCGATAGGACATTTAGGAGTTGGATTATGCATCGTAGACGCAATACTTATACTGGATTGGCGCTCGGAACCGCGCTTGTCTTGTCGTTGTGGTGTTTGGAACAGGTGGCCCCCGCTTGGGCCGGTCGAGGGGAACGGGATGCGGCGGGACCGGGATTCGAGCTGTCCTGGTTCACGATTGACGGTGGAGGCGTGACGTTCTCCGAGAGTGCCGACAACCGGTATGTGCTTTCCGCCACCATCGGCCAGCCCGACGCTGGAAAGCTCTCCAACGGTGACTATGAACTGACCGGAGGTTTCTGGTTTGCACACGCTCCAGGTGACTGCAACACCGACGGTGGAGTTAATCTCTTCGACTATCACACATTCGCGGATTGTGCGTCTGGACCGGATGGGAGTCCATTGTCAGCGGAGTGTGCCTGTTTCGATCTCGACGGCAGCGGCGCGGTCGATCTGGCGGATTTCGGCCCGTTCCAGGCGATGTTCAGTGGTTCCTAGCGGCCTGCGAGTGTCCCGCGGCTTGTGAGCGTCAATGCGAGCGCACCCAGCGTGGCGACGATACCAAGCAAAGTCATCGCCTATCGGCATCGATCGTACTCCATTCATCTACTCTTCTATTATGGACCAACACTGCGAAGGCTAGTCCAACCGGTGGAAGTCGCGGCAAGTTTTTTTGGAATTATTCTAGCAGCACGCGGAACCGGTAGCCGCAATAGTCGTCGCCGCACCGCACCCACCACAGCGCGCTACCGTCGCCCTGGTCGCGGACCGAGCGGTACTTGCGGAGATCAATGCCATCGCATCGCGGACAGCGTGGTCGTATCACGACGATCGTCACCAGACGTCTGCGTCGCGGGCCTATCGGTCGCTGTTGTGGAAGGCATTCGGTCACGGTTCATGTCCTGCGGCGTGTCTGTATGTCCACGCCGACGCGCAAAGAATCTTCGGAATTCCATGGGTTCTCCCCTTGATGTGTGCGTACGAACGAGCCCTGATGGAACGGTACGCAATGGGGCGTACACATAGGAGCACAACCATGAAGAAGGATGTAAGCAAGCGTAAGTCCGACAAGCGGGCGAAGACGAAGAATGGCAAGACCACCGCGGAGAAGACGGCGACCAAGCAGCCCGTAACGAAGAAGCTGACGACGAAGAAGACCGCCCAACCGAAGCACACCAGCGCCCTCGACGCGGCGGCCATGGTTCTCAAGAAGTCGGGCAAGCCGATGCGCAGCAGGGAACTGATCGTCGCGATGACAGAGCAGAAGCTGTGGACCAGTCCGAAGGGCAACACGCCGCACGCCACGCTCTACGCCGCGATGATTCGTGAGGTCGCCACCAAGGGCAAGAACGCCCGCTTCAAGAAGGTCGAACGCGGTCTGTTCGAACTCAACGGATAGGATGCCAACACGAACGTGACTGGCGTCAGTGCGTAGCGACGTGACAATCAAACCTCCGCAGCCTCGGCCGTTACCGGGGCTTTCTCTTCGGCCGCGATGCGCTCGGCCTTGCCGCCGGTGAACTCCTCCCAGCGCTGGATGATGACATCGCAGTACGGACGATCGACTTCCATGAGGAACGCCTTCCTTCCCATCTGCTCGGCGGCGATCAACGTCGAGCCGCTGCCACCGAAGAGATCAAGTACGTTTTCACCCGTTCGTGATGAACATTGCATCGCACGGATCGCGAGTTCGACAGGTTTCTCAGTCAGATGAATCATGCTCTGCGGGTTGACCTTCTTCACGCTCCAGACGTCACGAACGTTGGGCGGGCCGAGGAAAACGTGGGCCGCGCCTTCACGCCAGCCGTAGAAACACCACTCGTGATCGCCCATGAAGTCCTTGCGGGTTAGGACAGGATGCTGTTTGTGCCAGATGATGGACTGCGAGAAGTACAGTTCGCAGGCCTTCAACACCGGCGGGTAGTTGGCGCAATTGGCATACCCGCCCCAGATGTAGAACGCACGTCAAGGCATCAGCACGCGAGCGATCTGACCGAACCACGCTTGCAGCAACCGATCGAACGCCTCGTCGGATACGAAGTCGTTTTCCAGCGGGCGGTCCTTGGCACGCAGTTTCTTGTGTGTAGCCTTCGACTTCTTGGGGTGTCGGGCGAGGTCGAGGCCCTGATGATAGCTGACTTTGCCTCGCTGCTTTCCTTTGGGTGTTCCAAACGACGACAAGCCGGCCGCGATCGCGTTATTGCTTCGCGGCTCTACCTTCACGTTGTATGGCGGATCGGTATCCATGAAGAGACTGTTCGTTGTCAATAGGTGTTCGGCATGTTTTGGCGTCTCCATCCGGCGTCAGCCCCTTTCCGGGGGGGATTGAAGCCGAGGGGTTTGGGAGCGAGTAGCCTCCAAGGGGTCGGTGATGGCGCACCGGTTCCCCGTGTCGTTCGTTCATGGACAAACCGCGTTCCACGTATCCATTCGGACTCGGCCAAACGGTCGAGACGAGCTTGCCACGCTGTCGTAGCGCTGACACCTCGATCGCCGGGCGGTCCCACGATGTCGCATTCGAGCGGCGGCTCACGTAGGGCAACGGCGTTGTTGTCGGGCGCGACCCCGACTCACGCCAACCTGACTTCAGCCTGCGACGCTCGAAGCAACCTTGCGGTCGCTACTCGGTGTGGAATCCGGCAATGAAGCTACCGGCGCGGGCGAGCCCGCTTGCGGATCCACATAACGGAAC
>JAJDDY010000071.1 GCA_029260075.1 Phycisphaerae bacterium | reverse complement strand
TCGATTTCTTCGTTCGCTTCGAGTAACTTTTCGACATGGCGGTTCTCCTTTTTGGGACTGTTCTTCTCTTCCCGGAGCCTACCACCGTGGTTGGCCCCAGGGGAGAACCGCTCTTTTTCAACTACGTTCGGGACATGCTCTTGCCCGCCGGTCGCAACAATCGTCGCACGTGCGGCTACTAACTCACGACCGACGTCCGCACGACCGGCGTGGTCGCGGCTCGACGGCAGTTCGAACAATACGCTTTCGTATCCTTGATAGTCCAGGCTTGCCCGAAGCGTATGGGCGGCCGCGCGATAGCTACTCTTGCCACCAATCAATACCGCGACACGCACCCGGCGCGATTCTTGGGCACGCGCCACGGTCGTCATGCTTCCGCAGACGAACACGGCAGTGGCAAGTGCCAACCGAGACGAGACCAACCGAATGGGCGTAGAGCATCGCATCCGCGAGGAGCTTTCAGCCCGAGCAAGACCTGTCGATCGGAGTACGTCGGGAAGCACAACGACCGGTATCCGCACTAGGTTATCGGCATTTCGTTCGCAGTATCAATGCATCGATTCGGAGCGAACGCGGGCATTCGGGTCACCGGACTGGACCGGTGTCCACGTTTCAAACCTACGCGAACCATTCGCCGATATGCATGGTGCCGCATTTCTTTTTGGGGATTCAGTGCGAGGTGCGCCTCGGCGACTGGATAAGCCGTACGGCACTATGGTCACGGCCAGGGCGAGTGGGTAAGAGGCACTGAACGAGCATGTACACCATGGTCAGAATTGGATTGCAGGGTCGCGCCATCACCGTGTGCGTGGTGCTCGTGATGGGGACCGCTGCTTGCATTAGCGGTGCGCTCATTTGGAAATCGTACGACGAATCGCTGCGCCGTCTTGACGAGAATGCACTGATCCACGCGCGGGCGCTGGCCCACAGTGCAGAACCTGCCGTCCTCCTCGGCGACCTGGAAGAACTACAACACCTTGTGGGAACGACCGCCGCCAACACCGCCATCGAACTCGCCTACGTCACAACACCCGACCTCACGGTTCTCGCTAGGTACGAACGACATCAGGGCTTTGTATCCGAGCGCGACATCCACAAACCAAGCGCCAAGGCTGTGGGGCTGGACGAGGACCAAGCAGACATAGACTGGTCAGCTACTCAACTTCACGTCGTCGTTCCGATCATCGCCAATCGCACGTCGATCACCTTGGATCTGGACGACGAACCCGATCCTGACCGAGAAAATGCGCGCGAGGGAATTGTCGGATATGTCGCGCTGATCCACAGCCTCGACAGCATTCGGTCAGAGGCGGCGGAGATGATGTTGTTCACGTTGCTTGTCGCCGGCGCCGTCGTCATCGTCGGTGTTGGCGCGACTGTGGTGGCGGTTCGCCGACTTCTTGAACCGGTCCACGATCTTGTCGAGACGACGTGTCGCATCACGGACGGCGAGCTCACACGACGGGCATCAGATCGTGCCGTTGGGGAGATTGGCGTGCTCGCCCGGTCGTTCAACCACATGGCCGATCGGTTGCAGTCGAGTTATGAGTCGATCGAACGGACAGTCGAACAACGTACGGCCGAACTCGTACGCGCTAATCAAGCGAAGAGCGACTTCCTCGCGAACATGAGCCACGAAATCCGCACACCCATGACCGCGATCCTCGGGTATTCGGAAATGCTCGCGAACTCGAAATTCGAACCCGACGAAATGATGAGCGCGATTAATACCGTCCACCGCAACGCCGACCATCTCTTGGCGTTGATCGATGACATTCTTGACGTAACGAAAATCGAGTCGGGCCGGTTTGACGTCGAGTCTATTGACTGCGACGTGGTCGGCATCGTCAACGACGTGGAGACGCTAGTCCGCGCAAAAGCGACGGATAAAGGACTTGATCTCAAAGTCAAGTACGCCACCGATGTTCCGCGAGTCATACAAAGTGATCCGATGCGCCTAAGGCAGATACTCCTCAACCTGGTTGGCAACGCGGTCAAATTCACCGAGCGCGGAAGTATCACCATGTCCGTGAGTGCGCAGACCGTGGGAGACGCAACGAACGAATGGATGCTCAGGTTTGACATCGTTGATACGGGGATTGGCATGTCCGAAGACCACCGTGAGCATGTGTTTGAAGCGTTCACTCAAGCCGATGAAACCATGTCGCGACGGTATGGTGGGACGGGACTGGGATTGACCATCAGCAAGAACCTTGCACGACTACTTGGAGGCGACCTGACGCTGGATAGCGACCTCGGCGTCGGCAGCACGTTCCACGTAACAGTCCCGTCGGGACCACTTACCGATGTGACGATGGTACGACCCACCGGCTCAACGTGTAACCAATCGGCGAAGCCCAAGGAAGTCAGCGCACCACCACAACTCGACCGCCGCGTACTGCTCGCCGAGGACTGCGCAGACAACCAACGCCTTATCACGTTGATTCTTGAACAGTCCGGTATCTCCGTTGTCGTTGCAGAAAACGGGCGTGAGGCCGTGGGCAAAGCAACGACAAGCGAATTTGATATCGTGCTGATGGATATGCAGATGCCGGTTATGGATGGGTACGAAGCTACGCGTCAACTTCGACGGCTAGGCTACACCGGACCCATCGTCGCCCTGACCGCCCACGCCATGGCCGATGACCGTCGACGGTGCCTAGACGCCGGATGCACAGAATTTGCCACCAAACCGATCAATCGGAAGACTCTGCTGAAGATCATTGACGACAACACCGCGCGACCGGCAGCGGCTTGCCACACCGACGTCACTTAGTCAAGCAGTCACCCATCGACAACCGGGGCGAGGGGCGACGTCGACCCGTGGTGGCGCCGGTTGGCATAACGAACGCGCCGGATTCCTACGCTACACGTTGTGGAATACAAGACTAAGAACGTGCGCAAAAAGCCTCGTGCCGAGCCGCGCCCGTGAGGAAGCGGTCCGGGCTCGCAGGTGACAACCGCTTCCTCGCTGGCGCGGCTCGGCTCATCGCAAACCCTCAAATACATCTTCTCACACACGGTCTAAGACGGCTCCGACGAACCGCGAAGGCGCTTGGTCTCCGCGCGTCGCTTTTTCTCATCCAAGCGTCGCCGCCGGGAGGCGAACGGCACCCTCGTTGTACGCCGGACGCGCTTCGGCACGAGCGATTCTGCCAACCACACAATGAGTCGATCGAGGGCGACGGTGCGGTTGCGGCGCTGCGTCCGCTCGCGACGACTCACGAAGCGAATGCGCCCGTCACGCGAGAGACGAGTGCGGCCCGTCCGCCGGATGACGCTTCGTTGGTCCGGTGAGAACAGTGGGCATGATGTGAAGTCCAACAGCAGCGTAGCGCGCGTGTTGACCTTGTTCACATTCTGGCCGCCCGGTCCGGGAGATCGGGCATAGGTGAACTCAATCCATGGGCGAAGGGCTGTGGGAGTAAGCGGTGATTCGGACATTCGAAGAATCGATCGTACGCTGCCGACGCCGTTCGTCTCGGACGCAGAATCGAGATCACGGCCACGCGATACACGCTCTGAAAAGACCGTGGCAACCTGTTGCAGAAAACCGTAGTCTGTGAAACCGCTACGCCCGACCGTCGTCGAATCGCAGATGTCGTGCATGCGCCGGCGGAAAATTCCGCAGCACCGTATGTCGTTGAAATTGGTGACTGCGGATGTTGTTGCTCAGGTAGGACGAGACGCCACGAATTCGCTCGCGACGATTCCCCATTGACAATAGCCTCGACGTACGCCTGATGCCTACATATTCGAAATAGCTGAACACGCCGCCCGGCTTGAGCAGACGCCGTACCACGCGGAAGACATCCAATACTTCCTGCAGCTTGAACGCCGTAAACGGTAGACCCGAGATGACGAAGTCGTACCGATCCTTGTGCTCAATCTCTTGAACCGGAACCCGCAAGAGTTGGACACGTCCGGAAGTGACCGCTGGTACGAAGTTCCGATGGGACAAGACGTCTTTTCTCAGCGCTTCGACGAAATCATGTTTCACCTCGCAAATGTCCAAGGTGTCGGAATCGCCGAGGATGCGTCCGAGGTGACGCGTCACGGCGCCGGTTCCGGCGCCGACCTCGAGCACACAGGCCGGTTGGTCACTTTGGCGAAATGGATCACACAGGGCAGACGCCAGGGCAAGCGAACTGGGCGAGATACTCCCAACGACGCCGGGCTGGCGCAGGTAGCTCCGAAGAAACTGCAGCCGCCGAACAAGAGCCATCCGCCAACGCCCACCGAAGATCAGTCCCGTGCGGAAGCGGCGTCCCACGCCGAACAACCGCCGTCACGAGTGTCGAACAGTGCCAAATATACTACAAAGCGGCGTTGTCGGCCACCACGTCCCCCTACGCGTATTGATCGAGCCCGGATCACGCCCAGGGAGACTAACCGAATAGGCTCGCCGGTGTTCTGTTCAGAGCCAAGTGTTCAGCTTCCCGCGTGCGGCGAACTTTGTGGCTCGCCAAGACGCTTGTGTCCGGTCCGAGAGCGTTGCTCCATATTTGAGGTGCCGTGCTCGAACCGAAGGCGCGAGCATGCGTCCGGCCGCCCCGGACATGGCCGCGGCGCTTGGCCATGGAACCCCAATGGCCGTGGTACCCACCGCCCGGAACCGTCGAGCGTCAAACCGCCTCTCCGGAAACAGTAGCAAGGCTAGACCGAGGCGGCGTAAGAGGTCCGAAGCGTCGATGCTCTTTCCTCGACCCCATGATCCGCTAAACTCTCGGCGAACGAATCCGCCACGCATGGAACAAGAAGGACACGCATGACGAAACCGATTCGAGTTGCCTTTGTAGCACTTGGCTGCGCCAAGAATCTCGTCGACTCCGAGAAAATGCTCGGGCAGTTGGCGGAGCACGGGTGCGTCATCACGCCGTGCGAATCGGAAGCGGACGCCATCGTGATCAATACGTGCGGTTTTCTCGACGCCTCGCGCATTGAGGCTGACGAGATTATTCGGGACGCCGTTGAGAGGAAAAAGGATTCCCAACTACAACGTGTGATCGTCGCAGGATGCCTAGTGCAGCGCGACCGCGAGGCACTCCTGAACCGAATCCCCGGAATCGACGCCTTGGTCGGCGTGAACAACCGCGACGATATCGTCCGGGCGGTGCTTGCACCAACCGAACGCGATAAGCAAAGCCCGACGGATGTATACCTCAGCGACTACCATCCGTTCGTACAGATTGACACCGCCCGCCTTCGACTGACACCGCGCCACTACGCCTATCTCCGGATCAGCGAGGGCTGTGATCAGAAGTGCACCTTCTGCACTATCCCCTCGATTCGTGGGGCGATGCACTGCAAGCCGCCGTCGCTTCTTGTGGCTGAAGCGCGCGAACTCATCCGCGATGGGGCCATCGAGTTGAGCTTGATCGGGCAGGACACGACAAGCTATGGCCGAGGTGAAGAGGTGCTCGATGGCGGACTCGCGGGTTTGCTACGACAACTCAACGACTTGGACGGTCTCGGCTGGGTGCGCCTGATGTACGCTTACCCCACGGCCATGACCGACGACATTCTCGACGCCATCGCCAAGTGTGACCGTGTGTGCAAGTACATCGACATCCCGCTGCAGCACATCAACGACCGCGTGCTCAAGTCGATGCACCGGCGTGTGGATCGGCGCGAGACGGAACGACTGCTCGAACGCATCCGCGATCGCATTCCGAACGTCACCATACGAACCACCTTGATCGCCGGATTCCCGGGCGAGACCGAGGCTGAGTTCACCGAGCTGGTCGACTTCATTGAAGCGTTTCGATTCGACGCACTCGGGGTGTTCCCCTACTCTCCCGAACCCGAAACGCCGGCGGGACGCATGAAAGATCGAATTCCGGATGCCATCACAAACGAACGTGTCGACGCCCTGATGCAAGCGCAGCAAGGCGTGGCGTTCGCTCTGGCTGATGAACGCATCGGATCTGTATTTGACGTCCTTGTCGATGAACGCCGCGACGATGGCACTGTGATCGGGCGTCATCAAGGTCAAGCACCCTCGGTCGACGGCGTCACACTCGTGCAATCGTGCGATGCGTCGCCGGGTGACTTTGTATCCGTGCGCTGCGTCGGACGCGACACCTACGACCTTGTGGCTTCGCCGATCAACGTGAAACTACCGGTTCTTCCAGGTTAAGGGTTGCGATGAATCTGCCGAACCAGATCACCATCGGCCGCCTCGGGCTCGCCGTCGTCTTTTTCGTCCTGCTGTCTCAATACTCCTACAATGACCACAGCGCGATCACACTCGACCTCGCCGCTGGGCTGTTTGTTGTTGCAGCGGTGACGGATATTTTGGACGGTTACCTGGCGCGCAAGCGCGGACAGGAAACCGCCTTCGGACGCGTGCTCGATCCACTGGTCGACAAAGTGCTGGTCTGCGGTGCGTTCATTCTTCTATTGGGTCCGCAATTCGTCGACGAGAGCGGACACAATGTTACGGAAATTCGGGCGTGGATGGTCGTGGTCATCGTAGGGCGTGAAATGCTCGTCACCGGACTGCGCGGGTTCAACGAATCGCTTGGGAAATCGTTCGGCGCTTCGGTGTTCGGCAAGATGAAAATGTGGATGCAGAGTATCGCCGCGCCGGCCATCATCCTGATCGTCGCCCACGACGAGGTGCTCGGCGCAGCCTCTCGACCCATCAAGCAAGCACTCGTTTGGCTGACCGTCGTAGTCACGGCGATATCTATGGCGCAATACCTGAAGCGCTCCCGGCACATCCTCGACGAAAGCACGCCAGCGTGAGTGAACTGAACCTCGTTAACGGCGCCATCCTCGGTATCGTGCAGGGCGTGGCTGAGTTTCTGCCGATCAGCAGCAGTGCCCACCTGGCGCAGGCGCAGCGTCAATTCGGCTTGACACCAGACACTACCGAAATGCTGCTCTTCGACGTCCTTGTTCACCTCGCCACGCTTCTGGCTGTCGCTATCGTCTTCGCAAAACCCGCTGCTCTGCTTATGCGTCGCCTTCAACGAGAATCGTCGAGCGATTATCTAGGCCGCCGCCACGGATGGCGCATCGTGCTTCTCACCGTGATTGCAACCATCCCGACGGCGATCATCGGTCTACGGTTTCAAAGCACGTTCGAAAAGGCGTTCAACAAGCCGATATGGATCGGATGGGCGCTGATCTTCACCGGTGCGATGCTGGCGACGATGGCGAGAATCAAGCGAGGGCGACGCGGCTGGCAAGAGTTCGCGTGGTGGCAGGCGGCTGCGGTGGGCGTGGCTCAATCAGCCGCCATCATGCCGGGGCTGTCACGGAGCGGCGCAACCATCTGCGTGGCGACGTATTGCGGTCTTCGACGGCGCTGGGCGGCGCACTTCAGCTTTCTCATTGCGGTACCGGCCATACTCGGGGCAACCATGATCAAGCTGTTGGAAGTATCGCACATGTCCTCGGCTCAACTCCAGGAAGTGAATTGGTTGGCCATTCTCAGCGGCAGCGCCACCGCCCTGCTAACGGGCATCGTCGCCCTGCAACTCCTACTCAGCGCCGTACGACGCGCCAAGCTTCACTACTTTGCGGTTTACTGCTGGATCGTCGGAGTCGCGACGTTGCTGGCGTGATAGCCGGATGGCCAATCGCTTCAGAAGCCGGGTGGCCCATCGTTTTAGCGGTGGGAGAGTCGAATCGGCTAGTTTTTCGGGTGTGCCACTGCTCGTAGCGCCGCGAGTCTGTCGCGATGACCCTCGATAAGCTCACCGACCAGCCGTGCGGCTTCCGGTTCATCGGCTACCAAGTCCATCGCCCGTTCATACTGCCCAATGATCGCTTCGCAATCCGCCGGCAAGAGCGACGCGGCATGTTCAAGCGATTGGAAGTGCAGGTCGGCTGTGGACAGGTCTCCGCGGCGCAAACCCGGCGCACCGCCTAGTGACTCGATGGCGGCACTTAGTCGGCGCGCGGTATTTTCACTAGCGCTGGCCATGGCGTGAACGGTCGCCAGTTCGTCGGCATCGCCTCGGGAGAGAAAGACGCCGGATTCCAACACGCGTGCGGCCAAGCTGCGTCGCTCAAGCGTGAGCAACTCGTCGAGCACACCGAGAACCTCGTCGCGACTCATGGCGTACCTCGCTGAATCGCCGACGCCAACGTCTTGTGCTTGCCATCTTGTTCGACCGAGGCGGTGTACATGTTTCGGGTAAATCGTTCGGCCGTGCGCTTGAGCGGCTGAGCGAAAATCAACAGCGCGAAGAGCGCCACCGCACAACCATTGACCATGGCCAAGCCAACGATCGGCGTCCGCACCGTTCGCTGCCCGTCGTCGCGAAACATCATCTGCACGACGATGCGTAGGTAGTAGTACAAACTTATGAACGTGTTGACGACGGCGACGATCATCAGCAGCCAACCGAGCGTCGACAGCGAGAACATGCCCGACGACGTAGCCGTGTTCTGCAACCGGCCCAGCGCCACCAGTATCCACCACTTGCCGATGAAGCCGGCAAACGGCGGCATACCCACAAGCGACATCAAACAAGCGACCATCGGAACCGCAAGCCACGGTGAACGCCGCATCAGACCGGTGAAGGCTTCGATCTTGTCGCTGCCGGTATCCCAAACGACCATGGCGGTCACACCGAACGCCCCGAGGTTCATGAGCAGATAGATCACGACATAGGTCAACAGCGCGGTGATGCCGGCTGTGCTTCCGCTGATGGAGGGATGAATGAACACCGCCGTCGCCATCATCATGTAGCCTGCGTGCGCGATGGAGGAGTAAGCCAGCATGCGCTTAACGCTTCGCTGTTTGTACGCTGCGAAGTTACCGACCGTGCAGGTGACGGCGGCGATAATGCCGATCGTCCACGCCAACGGGGTCAGGAAAGTTATGGACAAAGCAGGATTCGCATCGGCGCCGCCACCGGCGCAGAACACCGTGACCAACCGCGCGAGCAAGAGCAATCCGGCGCCTTTACTCACTACGCTTAACCACGTCGTCACCTCGATCCGAGCGCCCTCAAAGGCGTCGGGACACCAGAAATGAAACGGAACGGCGGAGACTTTGAACGCGATACCAACCAGGAAACACAGCAGACCGACCGCGAGCAACACACGATTAGGGCCTAGTGACAAGTTGTCGATGGTGTAGCTGGCGATGACGGCCATGTCGAGACTGCCCACCAAACCGTAGAGCAGACTTGCACCGTAGAGCATGATCGCGGCGCAGACCGCGCCGAAGATCATGTACTTCAACGATGCTTCCGCCGCAACGCGATTGCGTTTTTCGAACCCGACGATGGCGTAGCTCGGCAAGGAAGCCAGCTCGATGGCCATGACTATCATGAGCAGGTTGGTCGTGCTCACCATCAGCACCATACCCAGCGCACTACCCAACAGCAGAATGAAAAACTCAGGGGCGTTGCGCTCCGTGGCGGAGGAACCCATCCACCACATCAACATCACACCGGCAAGAAAAGCGAGCAGAAGAAATTGAAAACCGACGGAAAGATTGTCCGCGATCAACATGCCGCCGGGTTGCGTCGACAGACCACTCACACCGCCGTCGGCCACCGCCCCCGCGACGCGGAACGTCATGAACAGCGTAATCCCCAGCCCAAGCCACACGACTGTGGCGATCGAACGGGGGCCGCGCCCTAGAATGATCGGACACGCGACCACAGCCAGCATCGTGCAGACAAGCACGATCATCGGCGAGAACAAGAACAAATGTTCCCCGACGTCGATTCCTGCCCACAGATCGGTCTGTCCCAGTAACGCCATCACCCTATCCAACTCCTGCACCACTTAGAACCTGGGCGAGCATCAAGTCCAACGTTCCGTTCGTGAAATTGAAAACCGTCTGCATCGGCAGCACACCCAGCGCGATACAAAGAACGGCCAGGGGTACGAGCACGAACATCTCACGAGGACTCGCGTCGAGGAAGCCCTTGTACTCCTCACGTTCACGACCGAGATACACACGCTGAATGAGCCAGAGGATGTATCCGGCCGTAAGAATCACTGATGACGCGGCTACGATCGCCATCGGAATCGCCCAAGGGAACATGTCGCGGGCGGCGAATGTCCCGAGCAACACCCACACCTCACCAATGAATCCGCACAAACCGGGCAGCCCAAGAGCAGCGAAGAAACCGATCGTCGCCATCGTGCCATACTTAGGCATGGTCAGCCACAGTCCGCCGAAGCGATTGATCTCGCGATGGTGGGCTCGCTCGTAGATGACGCCGACCAGGAAGAAGCACATCGGCGACGAAATGCCATGGGCGATCATCTGAAACATCGCACCTTGCATGCCCGACTTCGTCATCACCGCGATACCCAGAAGCACAAAACCCATATGCGACACGGAGCTATAGGCCACGAGCCGCTTGAAGTCGGTTTGCGCCATAGCGCACAGCGCCCCGTAGACAATACTCACCACGCCGATCATGGCCACGTAGAACGCCAGCGTATATCCACCGCTCGGGAATATTGGATAGCAAATCCGCAGGAACCCATAGCCGCCCATCTTCAGCAAGACCCCGGCCAGAATCATACTGATCGGCGTCGGCGACTCGACGTGGGCGTCGGGTAGCCACGTGTGTAGCGGCACAATCGGCAGCTTGATCGCGAATCCGATGAACAGGAACGCGAACATCAGCGGCGCGAAACGAAGGCCGAGAAACAGCGTCGACTTGGCTCCGAAATAACCCTGAATGGCCGTGTTGGTCGCGAGTTCGATCATGTCGAACGTGCCGTGCGTAACACCCACGCCGTCGCGGTATCCGCTTTCGATTACGTCCACACCCTGTTCAACCATGGCCTGCGTGATCGCGTGGTCGCTAAAGAAGTACATGGCCACGAGCGCCACGAGCATCAACACGGAACCGCCGAGCGTAAACAGGAAGAACTTGATCGCCGCGTATTCACGCCTCGGACCGCCCCACACCCCGATCAGGAAATACATGGGCAGGAGCATGAGCTCCCAGAAAATGTAGAACAGGAAAAAATCTAACGCAACGAACACGCCGAGCATCCCCGTTTCGAGCAGCAGGAACAATATGAAATAGGCCCGCGGGCCTCGGTTGACTTTCCAACTGTCGAAGTTCCAACTGGCCAGGCAGGCCAGGAACGAAACGAGCGTCGTCAAAATGATCAGCGGGAAGGACAACCCATCGACGCCGAGAAAATACTCGATGGCGAAGCGGTCGCCGACGATCCAATCCGCCCGTACCGTTTCGTGCAGCGTGCCGTAGTGCTCGCCGAAAATCGCCACATCGCCGGACCCGGCCCAAAATGTGCCGAACAGCGTAAGCGAAAGCACGAACGTGACGAAGGAAACAGCCAGCGCCACCATGCGTATGTGCTGTCTGGGCGTCACCAGACACGCCACAGCCCCCAACGTCGGGAGGAACACGATGAGTGTAAGCAAGTCCATCGCTATTGCGTCTTTCTTTGTAGTACGAACCTCAGACCACGCGACGTCGCGCACTCGTTACCGGAAATAGTGCGACACCGGCGTGTCACCGGCGATACGTCTGAGCACCTACGTGCCCTTCAATCGTTACGGCGACAACGCGCTGAACGATCTCGCGCCGGAATATCCAGAGTTCGTGCCAAACCAAACTAGACAAATCAACACGACAGCCGCTACGGCTGCCGTAACCAACACGTAGTTACGAATGCGCCCGGTCTGCGCTGAACTGGCGACGCCGGCGACGTCCATCGACGTCTGGGCGATACCATTCACGACGCCGTCCACGCCGTGCTTGTCGACGATCATCCCGGAGAACGAAGCCAGGCGTTCCGTGATAGCGGCCGCAAGATTGAAGATTAGATCGACAACCCACTTGTCGAAGAAGCCCGCCGTCTTCGCCAACAACACGCACCCCTTGACCCACACAAGCTCGTACAACTCGTCGATGTAGTACTTGTTGACGAGTAATGTGTGCAGTGGCCACAAGCGCTGCTTGATGCGATCACCCACGGCCAACCCATCGCGATAGATCAAGTAGGCCAGAGCGAACCCCGCGACGAACGCAAAGCCCACGCCGTAGACCAACCAACTGTGCGCCGAGGTGATCGCCGGCGTGTGAACGTCGCCGTCGATCGCCATGACCATGGGCGCCGCTGTGGCCGCTCCGGCTGCATCGGCCATGAGCGGTCGAAACAGGTAGTAACTCGCAAACACCGTCCCGATGGCAAGCACGACGAGCGGAATGAACATCATCGGTGTCTCGTGGGCGTGTTCATGTACGTGCTCGTCGCGCGGCTTACCCATGAAGGTAAGCCACCAACAGCGCATCATGTAGAACGGCGTAATGTACGCGGTGATGATCGCCAGCCAGAACATCCACTTCGGCAGGGGCTTAGTATGTTCAAAAATCAAAGCGAGGGGTGCGGATGAATGCGCATCTACCGATTCGTGCGCGCCGCCGTGGTCCGCATGTTCCGGCTCGCCGTGCTCTTGATAGGCTGCGAGTTGAACCGGGACATCGTGTACCGTGCTCGTTGATGAGTGGTGCTCACCTTCGTGCGCCTCGTGCTTGGAGAAGTCGCCCTCGCCCCACACATACGATCGCGTGTAAGCCACCGCCAGAATTTCGTCCTTGCTGAAGTAGCCGCCCAGACCGATGTGCATGGCCGGTATGCCCGCACCGGAGATGGCCAACACGCCGACGAAAAACGTCCAGCACGTAAACGGCATCTTGTGGCGAAGGCCGCCCATCTTCCTCATGTCTTGCTCGTGGTGACACCCTTCAATCACCTGACCCGAACCGAGAAAGAGCATGGCTTTGAAAAACGCGTGCGTCACCAAGTGGAACAGCGCAGCCACCCACGCCCCACAGCCCATTCCAAAAATCATGTAGCCGAGTTGCGAAAGCGTCGAATAGGCCAAGCACTTCTTAATGTCGACCTGTACCATGGCGATCAGGGCCATGAGCGTTAGCGTCAGACAGCCAATTGTGCTGATAAACATCAGCGCGTCCGGGGTCATCAGGCGATACACCCGCGCTACAAGGTATACTCCGGCGGCTACCATGGTGGCTGCATGAATGAGCGCACTGACCGGCGTGGGGCCGGCCATGGCATCGGGCAACCAGACGTGCAGCGGAAACTGAGCACTCTTACCCATCGCCCCGCAGAACAACCCGACGCCCATAATCGTCGCCAGCGACCAACCGAACATCGTAAATCCGCTCGCGAAAATGCCGGTGCCGCTTGCATATTGCTCGGCAAAGCGAGTCGCCGCCTGATCCAGATCGAGCGTGCCCAGATGGAAATAAACCAGCATCAGGCCGATCAAGAATCCGAAGTCGCCGACGCGGTTGGTGATGAACGCCTTCATCGCCGCCTTCGACGCGAACGCCTTGTCGAAATAGAACCCGATCAGTAAGTAGCTACACAGGCCGACCAACTCCCAGAAAATGAAGAGGAACAGCAGGTTGCTGCTGAGTACCAGCCCCAGCATCGCGAAACCGAAGAGCGACAGGTATGCGAAGAAACGCCAGTACTTGCACTGCCCGGAGACCTCGTCGCTGTGGCCTTTCATATAGCCGACGCTGAAGACGAAGATCCAAAACGCGATGAACGTCACCATGAAGAACATGGCCACGGTGAGTGAATCAAGCTTGACGCCGATATCTACAGCTACGGCGCCCAGGTTGGCCCACTTCCAGCGGAAGGCGTGCTCGGTTAGCGCGGCGCGGGAGGCTTCATCTTCGAAGAACCACCAGCCGATCATCACGATCGTGCCCATGATCAACGGCACGCCCATGCCAAGAAGGACGCCTACCCAGCCGGCTTTGGGCTTGCCCAGTCGCGGACCGAAGAAGACGAGTAGCCAGAAGCTGACAAGCGGCGATGCGACAGCCGCGGCTAGTAGGATTTCGTACGTGTGCTCGCCCATCAATACTCTATGTCAGGTCAAGAAACGACCGCTTATTCCCACGGTCAGATTGATCGATTGTCCATTTCGTCGCCGCGCGGAAGCCGCGCCAAACATACACGTTAGCCCCGAAGCTGTGTGGCTTTGTCCACGTCGACCGTTGCAAGATTCCTATATACGTTAATGCAAATACCCACCGCCAAGGCAGCCTCGGCGGCAGCCAGCACGATAATAAATAGAGCCATGATCTGACCATCCAACCGCCCCGCGCCCATGTACCGATCGAACGCGACCAAGTTGAGCGCCGAACTGTTGAGCACCAACTCGACGCCGATCAAAATGCCGATGGCGTTTCGCTTTGTACTCATCGTGTAGAGGCCACAGCAAAACATCACCGCCCCTACCACCAGAAAATGTGTCACACCGATCGTCATCAGACCACTCACTTATCCTGACGCGCCAGATGCGCCGCACCGACCATGACAATCATCAACAGCACACCGGCCACTTCGAACGGAACGACGTAGACCGAAAGCAAACTCCGACCCAAGTCGGCCACGCTCGTGCCGGCAAACGCCCCCGGCAACCGGGACCATTCCGCACGCAAGAACACAAGCCACAGTGCGACCAGCAGCACGCTGCACACCGCGGCGGCTCCGACCAGTTCGAGCTTGCCGGGCGTATATCGCGCCCACGGCGATTTGTTCGTCAACATGACGCCGAACACCAAGAGCACCAGCGTACCGCCCGCGTAGACCACAAGCTGAATCGACGCCAGAAAATTGGCGGCAAGTAGAAAATACAGAAACGACACGGACGCCAACGTCATGAACAGCCAGAGGGCCATGCGAACGATGTTCTTGCTCATGCACACCGCAACGGAAGACACGATCGTCATGGTGGCCACCGCGTAGAAAAGCACAACTTCAAGCAGACTGCCCGGTTCCGCCGCCGTCGTCACGACTTCGCCGCCTGACGACGCCATCGCCCGGGTGCCACACAGGAGCGTGACACCAAGCACCAACAACGCCGGGGCAAGTGCGAACCGACGCCGCACACATGTGGAACTAAGTTGGTTAACTCGATCAATGGACATAGTTACGAACCGGGCATCACGTCTTGAACCAAATTGCCAACCATTCGACGCCGATGATAGAAACCGTACCCCGCGATCGCGATGAAACCACCGATAAACACGAGTCCGATCGATCCGAGAATAATCCGCGTCGCGGCTTCAACTGTCGACCAAAGTGCGTTATGACCCGTAGACGCCCACGTCCAAACGGTCGCACCAAACACCAACACCATCGTCAGCGGCAACAACACCTGTATGCACGAATACAACACCTGATCGATACGAATTCTGGGCAACGTCCAGCGCAACCAAAGCTGCACGTATAGCAGGAATACACTCTTGAACATCAACCAGATGGGTCCGCTGAACAGGAGCCCCGTCAACCCGCGAGCGAGCAAGCCGTCGCCAAGCCCACCGCCCCACGACGCCGGAAGCGGCGAATGCCATCCGCCGAGAAACACGATCGACGCGATCGCACAAATCACGAACATGGCTGCATATTCCGCAAAGAAGAACAGCGACCAGCGAAAACCTGAGTATTCCGTCACGAACCCTGCGACCAGCTCGCTCTCCGCTTCCGGAAGGTCGAACGGCGCACGCTTCAAACTCGCCAGCGACGCGATGAAGTAGCAAACAAACGCCGCGAAACAAAACGGATTCGAAAACGCGATCCACGAAAACCAACCGCCCTGTTGCACGTCGGCGATCCCGGAAAGACTCAACGTGCCGACGCAGATGACGGGCACGAGCAACGCCATGCCCATGGGTATCTCATACGAGATCATCTGGCAGGCTTCACGCATCGCGCCGTAGACGCTCCACTTGTTGTTGGACGCCCAACCGGCCAGTATGACCCCAACCACCTCAGCACCCAGCACACCAAGAATAAACACGAGCGCGACGTCCAACTCGCGAAGCACATACGTCGCCCCGAAGGGCAACGCCAAGAACGCAAGCAATGACGGGATGATGGTCAGATAAGGCGCGAGGCGAAACAGAGGACCGTCCGCGCCGGCGGGTACGAGGTCTTCCTTAAGAATCAGCTTGATGCCGTCGGCCGGCGACTGCGCCCAACCATGCCATCCACCGACACGCATCGGACCAAGCCGAGACTGAATACGCCCGGCGACCTTGCGTTCCCACCAGATGACGTAGACAGGAATCACGTTGAACAGGCCGAACAATGCACCCAGACCGACCACATCGCGGACGATCCAGAACTGCACAGGCCAAAGCACGTAGTCGAGAAGACCGGCGACCGAGGCGGCCACGGTTTCGTCAACACGAAGGGCATGAATCACCGAAGGGGTTAGGCCCCACGTGCTCGGCGAAAGCAACGAAAGCGCAGGCGGTGTATAGTCCGGCAAGGTGACGGCGGCCTGAATCAGTTGCGTATCAACCCAGCCGAACAGGACGGAATGCATCCACACGCCGACGCACGTGGCGATGACCGCTGAGATCAGAATCGCACCCGGGAACCGCGAAACGATTGGGGCTGCGAAACCGTACACTGACTGCGCCAGCGCAATTACGGCGCGCGACGCCATCCCGTACGGATGGGCCGGTCTGGGCTGCCAGGGAACGGAAAACTGCGTCACCAATCAACTCCGCGGACTAAGTCGCCCGGAGGGTAAAGAACAAACCGGCGGATCGTACGGTTGTCGCCTTGTCACCGCAAGCACGTCCCGCCCGCCAGCATGAGCGATCGAGTTCGGTCCCGATAAAGAGGGTTGTCCAAGAAGTCCTTTCCGGGCCGCGCCCGTGAGGAAGCGGTCTGACTTTCCCGACGAAAACCACCCTCTTGCGGTCGCGGCTCGGTGCGGTTCGAAGCAACCCTAACCAAACATGCTCGAAGAGCGCCGACCTAACGATCGACCTCGCCCATGACCACGTCGATACTGCCGATGATGGCCGGAACGTCTGCGAGCATGACGTTGCGACACAGCGGCGTCGTGATCGACAAGTTGCAAAAACTCGGGCCTCGCGCCTTGACCCGGCTGGGGATGGTCGAACCATCGCCACGAACATAAAACCCAAGCTGCCCACGCGGGTTTTCGATACCGACGTAGACCTCGTCGTCGGGCAGTTTGAGATTCTTGATTTTCTTCGCTTCCGTATCACCATCGGGAAGATTCGCCAGGGCTTGGCGCATGATTCGAACTGACTGCGTCATCTCGAGAACGCGTACGTAGTAACGACTCCAGCAGTCACCCACGACGACGCCGTGCGGAATTTCGTCCGTACCGCCCGATCGGGCGATAGGAACGTCGAAATCGTACATCTCGTAGCCATCGTACGGCAGCACTTTGCGCAAATCCCACCGGATACCCGAGCCGCGAAGCGGCGGACCGGTGAGGCCATACGCAATGGCCTCGTCAACCGAGACGACGCCGACACCGGCTGTTCGCTTCACGAAAATATGGTTGAAACTCAGCAGGTTGTTGTAGTCGTCGATCTTCGGCTCGAAGTAATCGAGGAACTCCAAGCACCGCTCGACCCAGCCGGCGGGAAGGTCTTCGTGAATGCCGCCGACGGTGATGTAGCTGTAGGTCAAACGGGCGCCACATGCGGCTTCGAACAGGTCGAGGATCATCTCCCGCTCGCGGAAGCAATACAGAAACGGCGTGAACGCACCCATGTCCAACCCGTACGTGCCGAGCGACACCAGATGTGAGGCGATACGATTGAACTCGGCAAAAACCACACGGATCGCCTGCGCCCGTGCCGGCACTTCAAGCCCGCACAAACGCTCGACCGCAATGGCGAACGCTTGGTTGTTATTCATCCCGGCGAGATAGTCCATGCGGTCGGTGTAGGGGATGTACTGGTAGGGTGCCAAGCTCTCGCCGATTTTTTCAGCACAGCGATGGAGGTATCCGATGTGGGGAATGGCTTCGAGCACCATCTCTCCGTCGGTGCGCAACACGACGCGGAGCACGCCGTGCGTCGACGGGTGCTGCGGACCCATGTTGACCAACATCTCTTCGGTGCGCAGGTCGCCCTGTTCGACGCGATCAGTGTCGACCAATAGGTCAGGAGCGGATTCGAGAACGGTATCAGCCATAGTCATCAGTGCCGTGGGTTCGGCAGTTCATATTCCGTGGTTGCGGGAATCCCGTGGTATTCCAGCGGGAACTCGTAGTCTTTTCGCAACGGATACCCCTCCCAGTCGTCGGGGCAAAGTATCCGCCTGAGATCGGGGTGGTCCGTGAACCGAATCCCCATCAGGTCATACGCCTCGCGCTCATGCCAATCCGCCGCCGGCCAAACATCTGCCACCGAGGGAATCACAGGCTCGTTGCGGTCGGTCTCCACTCGTATGGCAAACTCGTGCGTCTCAGTGATCAGCACATCCGGACGATCCACGACGATGCGCATCAGGTCGTACACACACGCAAGTCGATCATCAGACAGCAGATCCAACGCGGAGATCGATCGAAGAAGATTCATGCCCAGGCGGGAATCGTCGCACAAGAAACGAGCCACGTCGGGCCAGCGGTCCGGCGAAACCTGCACGTAGGGATGCGCCCCCTCCACGACCGTCTTGACGATCGCGTCGGTGAACTCAGTCGTCAGCAGTTTGCAAATCTCTTCAGGGGCCAACCCTGTGTCACTCCACTTGTGCGGATCCACGAAGGCATCAAATGCCCAGCGACCATGTTTTCACTGCTATACCAGCGTGCCACCACGCCTGAAACTGCGACTGTGCCACTGCGTTTGAGCAGTGTCCGGGTTCGTCCGAACCGAGCCGCGACCGTGAGGGAGCGTTCCTTGTGCCGTCACAACCGGATTTCAAACCTCCGCTTCCTAACGGTCGCGGCTCGGTAAACCCGTCATTAGACGTGCGACAGAGAACTAGCTCAGTGCAACCTCCTTGGCTTTGGTCATGACGGTCTTGGCACGCGTCTGGTGGCGAATCTTATCTTGCAACCGCATCAACCCTTCCAACAACGCTTCGGGGCGAGGCGGGCAACCGGGGATGTAAATATCCACCGGAACCACAAGGTCTACGCCTTTGACCACGTGGTAACCATGCTTGAAATAGGGACCGCCACCGATTGTGCACGCCCCCATCGCCATCACATACTTCGGTTCAGCCATCTGGTTGTACAGACGTTTCAGACGACTGGCCATCTTATAGGTCACCGTGCCGGCGACGATCATCAAGTCCGACTGGCGCGGCGACGCACGAAAGGCGCCGGCGCCGAATCGATCGATATCAAACCGTGAAGCCCCGACGGCCATCATCTCGATCGCACAACACGCCAGCCCGAACGTCATGGGCCAGATGCTACTGCTACGACCCCAGTTGATCGCCCAGTCGAGCGACGTAACGATCAAGCCTTCTTCGAATCGGTTTTCGATCCAACTCACGTGGTCACCTCCGCCGGCTTCTCGTCGGCCACGACGTTTGAAACGCCATCCGCGATCGACGAATCGGAGTCGCTGGACGTTGACGACGGCGGCGTCAACAAGGATGGCCGTTCCTGAGCGTCGCTCGAACGCACCCAAGACAAGTAGCCCGACTTCCACTCATAGAGAAACGGGATCGCAATCAGTACGAAGAACACCGCAAACGCCCAGAACGCCGGTCCGCCCATGTCTTTGAACACCACAGCCCAAGGCCAGAGCAGTGCCAACTCGACGTCGAACACAATGAACACCAACGCAACGGTGTAGAATCGGAGATCGAACTGAACCCAACTGTCGCCGATGGCCGGCTCTCCGCACTCATAGGCGGCGGCCTTTTCCGGATGCGGCTGCTTTGGGCGCACCAGACGACCCATGGTCAACCCGCCGAACACCAGACCGAAACCAGCGAGAATGCACAGACCGATGCCCAAGACCAACTCGAGGTTGGTACCGCTGTAGGCGCCGCTCGGCGCCGCATTCGCAAGGATCGCTACTGATTCCATATTGCCCACAGCCGTTTCCTACCGCCATCGCCCCAATGACGACTCCACCCTTCTAGACGACGAACCGTCGGCGAGTTCGACCCGCCCGATACGTCTATTTTTTCTTCGACGGCACCGATGCCACCATCGCCGCCTGCATCTTCTCTCGTCGGACTTCGTTCTTACCGCTGAGTTTGTCGTCGGATTGGCGAAATTCTACCCAATCCTCCTTGCGCTGCCGTGCCCACTCGGGCAGGTTGTCGCGCTGCATCCACAGCGGTTGAGGCGTTTGAAGACCCTCCACGGCAAGATCAGTAAACTCGACGATCATGCTCTCGCGGTCGTAGCCCGAAAGATCGTGAAGATTACCCATATGGATGCATTCGGTCGGACAAGGATCGACGCACAAGGCACAGAACATGCACTTGGAGTAGTCGATCGCATATCGCGTCATGGCCCCGCCGGCCGCAACGCCCGTCGCCTTGTCAATCTTTCGCGGGCCAGTCTTTTCAATGTAGATGCAGTCGACCGGGCAGGCCTTGGCGCAGAGATCGCAGGCGATGCACTTCTCGATCTCGAAAAAATGAAAACCACGATACCTGGGCTGCAACGCCGGAGCCATGTCCGGATATTGCAGCGTGACGGTCTTGGCGAAACAGTATTTCAACGATATCCGCATCCCCACCAGGATGGAATACACCGTCTGCCAGATGTCGCGAAAATAGCCCCGAACCGTCCCGTTCTGCATGTTCTTAACGTACTCGTGGTTGCCCTGAGACCGGCGTGCCAAACGCCTCCGGCCATAAGTGCGGCGATTCTAGCGCACGACCTGCCATGCCGCAACACAATTCGCACGCTGACATTTCTTTTTTGCCAGGGGAAACTCCGACCCGCTTCAAGACGCCGGACGCTGACTCGTGGGTTGCACTCGGCGGGTTCCAGGGTGCGAGAACGCTGCGCCGTGAATCCTTTCTCGGCGCGTTGCAGGGTGCGAGATAGGAATCACGCACCAGCGAATCACGCACCAGCGAAACTCAACACCCCGCGCCGCGAATCCCTACGCTGTGCGGTGCATCCCTTCTCGGCACCTTCTGAGGCCTCATGCGCTGGCGCCGGCCCCATCCAAACGCAGGCGGAGCATATTCAGCGCGACGCTCGCGGCTCGATGGCGAACGGCCGCACGACTCAGGTGTTCACCGAATAGAGCCCGTTTGACCTCAACCCCGCCTTCGCCCGCGAGGGCAAGGTATACCAATCCCACCGGTTTGTCCGGCGGCTGACCACCGGTCGGTCCTGCAATACCCGTAATAGCCAGGGCGAAGTCCGCCTCGGACGAGCGTCGACAACCAACGACCATGGCCTCCGCCACCTCACCGCTCACCGCACCGAAGTCTTCGATCAACTCGGGCGAGACGTCGAGCAAGTCCGTCTTCGATGCGTTTGAATACGTAATGAACCCCCGGCGAAAATACGCACTGCTCCCCGCCACGTCGGTCAGACGCTTGGCCAACAGACCGCCCGTACAAGATTCAGCCGTCGAAACCGTGACCCCCGCTTCGCGCAACAATCGCCCGACCACAGACTCCATCGAATCCGTACCGCTTCCGAACACGGCCGACCCAAGGAGATCCCGAACGACCACCAAGTCCTGTTCCGCAAGATCCTCCGCCTCAGACTCGGTGCCACCACGAGCGACCACGCGAACGGTGATCACGCCCTCAGTCGCAGAGGTTCCCACCGCCGGGTTCCGATCGGGCGCCATCAGGTCGCCAAGCCGTTCACCGACCTTGGCCTCGCCGATCCCGAAACAGTGAATCCGCCGAATCGCAGTTCGAACCCCACCGGCGAGGTCGCTCACCACCGGAACGACGTACTGCAAGAACATCACCCGCATCTCAGAGGGCACGCCCGGAAGCGAAAACAATTCACAACCGTCATGTCGAATGTGGATACCCGGCGCCGTCCCTCCGGGATTCGCAATCACGTTCGCCCCGCGCGGAATCATCGCCTGCACGCGGTTCAGATCGCCCATCGGACGCTGCAGTCGGGCGAACAACGCTTCGATCTGCCGCAAGGCCTCGGCGTTCTCCTCCAGCGGGCAACCGGTCGCATCGGCCAACCCCTGCCGCGTCAAATCGTCCGGCGTCGGGCCAAGACCGCCGGTACACGCAACGAACTCGCTCGAAGCCATCGTCTCGGCTATCGCCAGACGAATCCGCTCCGGATCGTCCGCCACCGTGCGATGTCCAACCACACGCAAACCCAACCGGGTCATCTCCGCAGCCAGCCAACCCGCGTTGGTGTCCACCACCTGCCCGGTGGTCAGCTCGGTTCCAATGCTCAACACATAAGCGTTCATCGCAGCGACAGCCTATCACACCAACGAACCGTTCCCAACTCCGCCGTCATGTGGGGGTGCGTGACGCTTTCGGCGGTATGGACGCGCCCGATTAGAGCCGCGACCGTGAGGGAGTGGTAGAAGGGCATACGCGCAACGAGCCCTTTCCGCATGAATCGGCCGTTCCGCACGGCGATTCACAGATCCGCCGATTCCGTCACGCACCCGTCATGTGGCCACACGCTTTCCTCCGGGCTATAGTCACCGGTCAGCCGGGTGCCCGACCCGCCGTCCGCGGACCGGGACCACGGTTCGAGTGATTGATTCTATGGCCAAAGCCAAAACGGCCGGTCGCGGCGGCAAGAAGTCCACGCCGAACCTACGCGTTCTGTTCACCTGCGTCGGACGGCGGGTGGAGCTGTTGGAGGCGTTTCGAGCGGCGGCGCTGCGGCTTCGTTGCGGTATTGAAATCCACGGGGCTGATGCCACGCGACTCTCCCCGGCCATACACCACGTGGACAAGAAGCACATCGTCCCGTCCATCGCCAGCGGACGCTACATCGACGCACTCTTGCGCATCGTCCGCACCCGGAAGATCGACGTACTGATCCCGCTAATTGACAGCGAGCTGGCCATACTGTCCGAGTCTGCCGATCGGTTCGCCGAGCTCGGATGTCGGGCGTTAATCTCCGCCGAGTCCGTCATTCGCATTTGCGGCGACAAGCTGGGCACTCATGAGATGCTCGTTGGCGCCGGGATTGATACGCCGAAAACCTGGCGCTGGTCCGACGTGCTCAAGCGCAAGCGCCACCGATTCCCCTACTTCATGAAGCCCAACGCCGGCAGCGCCGCGGTCGGCAATTACATCATTCGCAACGTGGATGAACTGACCACACTCGGCCGACTCGTGCGCGATCCGATCGTTCAGGAATTCGTCGACGGCGTGGAGCACACGCTCGATGTGTATACCGGGTTCGACGGCAAGCCGCGCTGCGTGGTACCGCGCCGCCGGATCGAAGTCCGAAGCGGCGAGGTCAGCAAGGCTGTTGTAGTTAAAGACCCAGCCATCATGGCCGTCGGACGCCGCGTCGTGGAAACCCTGGCCGACTGCCAAGGCGTTGTCACCGTGCAATGCATGGTGACCGCCGATGGGCGGATTAGGGTAATCGAGATCAATGCAAGATTCGGCGGCGGCGCACCATTGGCCATCCGAGCGGGCGCTGATTTTCCGAAATGGATTCTGGCTGAGTTGCTTGGAAGCAAACCAAAAATCAACTCCACCGGTTTCCGCGATAAGATGGTCATGCTGCGCTATGATCAATCCGTATTCATCCCAAACGGAGCCAAGCTGTTTGGTGATTGACGTCACCGGCTTGCAAGCAGAAGCGTACCGCATTCATAATGATCGTATGATTGTATCCTCTCCTCCTCTAGAGGGAGGCGTTGGGGAACGTAGTGCGTACAATGGCGACCGCCCGTTGGGGTCGGGTCATCGATCCAACATTGTTTGACGAGAGTAATTCGTCCAGCTACGTTGGACGTCGTGGAATGATGAGTGTGCGACCGAACGTCACACACCGGAAGTGTCGCGTCGATGAGCCCACGTACGAGACTTCAGAAGGATGGTGCGTCCGGGACGTACCGTAGCCGCGAACAGGAGAGAAAGTGCATTCTGAAGTGACGTCAACGTTGCTCAAACTAGCATTGCCAGTCCTTGTGATCGCGTTTGTGTTGGCCGTCTCGAAGCGAAGGCATTTGTCCTGGAAATCTGATCTGGGACTGACCCGACCGGCGCGTAGTGCGATAGCCCTCTGGATCGCAGCGTGGATCTCATGGCTGATCGTAAGTGAACTACTTTTTGCTTTCCTCGGCGCTGAACCACCCCAGCCGTGGTCAGCCGACTTCAGCCGGCTCGTCGTAGTGCTCCGGATCATCGCGATCGGTTTGCTCGGCCCGTTCTCCGAAGAGTTGCTTATGCGCGGGATCATATTCTCGAGAATCCGCAAGACTCGCTTGGGTTCTGCCGGGGCGATCATTATCTGCGCCGCAGTTTGGGCATCGATGCACTATAGATACGCTCCGCTGGCGATTCTGCTTATTTTTCTCGACGGTATCATGCTGGGATTGGCGCGCTATCATAGCCGATCGGTCCTGCTTCCCGTCTTCATGCACGCAACCGGGAATCTTTTCTCAATCTACCAGTCACTCTCAGCCTAAGCCTGGTAGCGCAGGTTGATGACCTGCCTTTGCGATCGGCACGGGTAGGTGAGTAGATCCGATCATCGACCCGGCGATGTATGATACGAATATCTCAACCAAGCACGTTGGACAATGTGAAATGAGGTGTACACAACCGATCGTCACGCTCAAGACCTGCCGGGTCGATGACCCGGCCTACGATTGTTACTTCCTCATTAGCAAAGCTCGGTCGCGATCAAGGGCGTTTCACTTCTGGAAACCGGTAATGGGGATGCACATATGACAACCATTGCAGCCGTCATCTTCGATATGGACGACACGCTATACCCGGAGCGTACTTATGCGTTCAGCGGGTTTCGCGCTGTGGTCGATTCGTGCGCCGACCTTGTCGACGATCCCGATCTTGCGGTGGACGAGATGGGCGCTCTGTTGGACAGATCGGATCGCCATCGCGTGTTCAACTGTTTCGTAGAGCAGCGAGGCCTGTCGGACGATGCGGAGCTGGTTCAACGAATGATTCAGACGTTTCGTACGCACCGCCCGACAATCTCCCTGCACCGCGATGCAGCCGCGTTGCTCGAACGCCTTCGCGGTCGATTTGCGCTCGGGCTGATCACCGACGGCGCAGCGGTTCAGCAGCAGGCCAAGGTCGACGCCTTGGGCGTAGCAAGCCTTGTCGACGAGATCATTCTCACCGACGAGCTTGGTCCGGGGCTGGGCAAACCGCACCCGGCAGCGTTTGAACTGATGGCCGATCGATTGGGCGTTACCCACGAGCGATGTGTTTATGTGGCTGACAACGCGGGCAAGGACTTCGTCGCACCGAATGCCCTCGGATGGAAAACTGTTCAGGTGCTCCGCGACGACGGGTTCTATGGCGACGCCGTCGCCCCGCCGGGCGGAAACGCAGATCACAAAATCTACACGTTGGCTGATTTAGACGCTATCATCGCGGAGTAGGATTGACGGCGGGCGATTGTGGCTAGTGCATCGCCACTCTTGAATGTGCCGGCTTGTGTTGTTCGCTCCCTTACGGTCGCGGCTCGGTAAGCTAGCTGGTGCGTGAATATGGCTGGTGCGTGAATCCTTTCTCGCACCCAACGTCGTTAGCTCGTGCGTGAATCCATTCTCGCACTCGCTGGTGCGCGAAATACGAATAGCTGTGCGTGACTCGTTCAACACCCGAGGGACGAGATAGGAATCTTCGTCCCAGCGTATTGCGAATGGCTGGTGCGTGAATCCCTTCTCGCACCAACGACGACAAATTGAGGAGCAACGAAGACATGACGAGTTTCGTCACCCATCTGGAAAGCGCCATCGACGGCACGCACCTGGAACATGACAAAATCCAGACGATGCACAACGACCGTCCGCTCTGGGTTCGATATGACCTCGACGCCGTCCGCAACGCCATCACACCGACCACACTACGCGATCGACCGTCCACCCTCTGGCGATATCGCGAACTGCTTCCGCTACCCACGAACCACGAGCCCGTGTCGCTCGGTGAAGGCATGAGCCCATTACTCAAGGCCGATCGATTGGGTGCATCGTTAGGACTCTCCGACCTTTGGATCAAGGACGAATCGCAACTCCCGACCGGATCCTTCAAGAGTCGAGGCTTGACCATGGCCGTATCCATGGCCCACCGCTTCGGCGTCAAACGACTGGCCATCCCCACGGCGGGCAACGCCGGCGGCGCCATGGCTGCCTACGCCGCCCGCGCCGGAATCGAAGCCTACGTGTTCATGCCGCGCGACACACCGGTGATCAATCAGATGGAGTGCGTGCTCGCGGGGGCGAAGGTGTTTCTGGTCAACGGGCTGATTCCGCAATGCGGAGCCATCGTGCGCGGCGGCGTCGAGTCGATGGGATGGTTCGACTGTTCGACGCTCAAAGAGCCCTACCGCATCGAGGGCAAGAAAACGATGGGTCTGGAAATCGCGGAGCAGTTCGACTGGCAACTCCCTGACGTCATCCTCTACCCCACCGGCGGCGGAACCGGATTGATTGGTATGTGGAAAGCGTTCAACGAACTGCGCACGCTTGGCTGGCTTGCGTCGGAGAAGATGCCACGCATGGTGGCGGTGCAAAGTGATGGATGCGCCCCCATCCCAAGAGCCTTCGACGCCGGCGAACGCTTTGCTCAACCGTGGGAAAACGCCCATACCGTGGCGAGCGGTCTGCGCGTGCCATCAGCCGTGGGCGACTTCATGATGCTCGACACGATTCGCGAGAGTGTCGGCTGCGCGGTGGCCGTGCCCGAGGCGAAAATCAAAGACGCCATGCGCCGCGCGATCGCCGCTGAGGGCATTGCGATCTGCCCCGAGGCTGCTGCGTGCGTGTTGGCGACGGAACAACTTGTGAGCGATGGCCGCATCAGCCCGTCCGACCGAGTCGTGCTGTTCAACACGGGATCGTCAGCGAAATATATCGAAGCCGTATCGCTCGACCTTCCCGTCATCGAGAACCCCGGCGACGTGGACTACACCGCGTTGGGCTGATAATACGCGGCCGAACAGATGCGAGAAAACCCTATCCGAAGCTAGTGCTCTGTCACGACTCAAGTGATGGGTTGGTCCGAACCGAGCCGCGACCGTGAGGGAGTGTTTTCAAGCTGTCGCCACCGGTTTTCGAACATCCGCTTCCTTACGGGCGCGGCTCTGAAAGAAACTCCATAAACACGTTCTAAGCGATCGGCAGAGTCCGCGCACATCAGATTCCGCCCGGGAACTGTGTAGCGCAGGCATCATTCCCCCTGTTTCCAAGCCTGAAAGCCTACGCCTTAATTGTTATGGGAATACGCTCTTGGTCCGCTTTCGCCCTTGTTTACGCCAAGCAACTGAGGCTGTCCGATTGCACCAGAAGCATGCGAAATGATCCGATGGAGACGTGAAACCTTGATAAACCCTGTGCGAATCTTTCTTTCCGGGAGCCAACAACAATGTCAGTTCGATCGCTACGTCTTGCGTGCATGTATTCCTTAAGCGTGATTGGCCTCATCGGTTTGACGACGGGGTGTGACTCGATCGGCGGCGACAGTCTGCCCTCCACGGTCGTGATCGAATTGCCGGATGGCACCACCGTCGAGGTGGAGGAAGGCGCCGGCGCCGCATCGCTGGCCAATACGGCATGGGATTTCGTCCGCGCCGCCGAAGCCGCTCAGTCTATCCCATTCGTTCGCGTTCGCTTCGGCGACAACGGCGAACTACTGCGGTTCGAGAACAACCGCCTTGCGCAGGAAATCTTCGGTGACGAATTGATCTTCGACGGCGAGAAGCACGACACGACGCAAGCGGGATTGGCCTATTCCGCAACGACCGTCGGCGCCGAAACAGCAGACGCCAGCGGTTTCACATTCGATGCGGAAATCGAGGCCTTTCTGGTAGGGTTCCCGATCGGTACGGGCACCGCCACCGCCATGGGCTCGATTGATCCCGACGATCCGGAAACCATGACGGGTACGTTTACGTTCGAAACTGAGGTGACACTACCGATCGACATCCCCGAAGCCAATCTCAACGACACGTTCACTTTCGTTGCCCAGAAGGTCATCGAAGAGGCTGACGGAAGCTGAGTTACGATGCGATGTAACAGTGACGGTGCGTGAATCCACCGCTCTCACCAGCGCCGGAAAGTCAAGTATCTAGGCAGATGGGGACGAGATGGGAATCACGTCCCAGCAGGAATTCCAAGACGCGGGGACGAGATGGTGATCTCGTCCCCGCGTTTGTAGTTGCGCTATCACACTCTACGCTATCACACCCTGCGCTACCGCACCCTGCGGCTCGTGCCCGTCATTTCCATGGTCTTCATCAATCCGCCCATCGCGTACTCGGCGAACCACCATTCCATGGTGTCGTCGTCAACAAACTTGGCCGTACCCTTCATAGACGTCTTGCCCATCATGCCGTGACCCGTAGCCCGGGAGTGCCAGATTTTGGCACGCTCGTCGTACCACGCGGTTCCGTGGCCCATCGTCCCCATCGAGTCCACCCATGTGGTTCGAAACTTCTTGCTGTGCGCA
The DNA here is from genome assembly GCA_029260075.1 of Phycisphaerae bacterium. Taxonomy (GTDB): domain Bacteria; phylum Planctomycetota; class Phycisphaerae; order UBA1845; family UBA1845; genus OFTM250. The sequence continues at coordinate 21,967 of JAJDDY010000071.1, read as the reverse complement.
TCGTAGGACCACGTCTCAACGCCAACCATGTCGCCCATGCCGTCCATCGAGAAGTTGCCACGATTCACGATAAACCATTTCGTTTCGTCCCATTTGCCCTCGGCTGTGCCGCTGGTCTTCATGGCTTCGTCCATACCAGCCATATTCATCTCACCGTCCATCGTCCAGCGACCGGTGAACGCATCGAGCATGTCGAGTTGTGCCGGACGCTCCGGCGGCTGCATGTCCTCCATGGACATCTTCGGCATACACCCGGTGAGCAACACGTTGCTACCGAGAACGAGAACGAGATGCGCAATACGGTTTCGGTTCATAAGACATTTCCTTTCGGTGAGAACGATACGACTAATCTGCCCAGTGAGACATGATACCGTCGGACGGTGATTGCAACACCCCATTACCGCGGTAGCTGGCGCGACGGGACACCCACCATTCGACCAACCACGTCAAGAGAAACGCCCCCCACACGAGCTTGTTCGCCCAGAGGGGCATCGTCCAATCGCCGGTAAGTTCCTGGTGGCGTGTAGCTTCGAAATACACAACGAGAAAGAAACTCATCACCAACCAGCGCGCCCGTATTCCGAACGGCAAGAACAGCAAGACGAACCCGATGTACCAGTAATGCATGACGGGCATGAATAGAATCAGCGCCGCCACCGCGCTGGCGGCGAAGCTGGGAAAGTCCTCGCGCCACCGTGCCAAGGTGAAACTGATCAGTACGACCAGACCGCCAACGACCACGCGCACGACCATCGTTTCGTAGTGCGTAACTCCGAATGTTCCGAGCAAGCTGAAGAACTCAACTCCGCTGAAGCGACCGAAGCTCTCGAACAGTTCCGGTCCAGCCGCCAGATAGGGCATGAACGTGCAAGCGAACACGAACATCGCGAGCATGGCCGCTCGAAAGTGGCGCAGCACGAACCAAGGGAGCAAAACGATGGGGATGAGCTTGCTGCCCATGGCCAAGCCCAACATCACCGCCGCCATGGCGATGCGTTTCGTGGCGATGGCCCACGTCGTAAGCGCTACGGTCAGCAACATCAAGCTGTCGAGGTGACCATCGATGGCAAACGCGGTGAGTGTCAGCGGGCAGAGGCCATAGACTATGGCCAGATGCGGCGATCGCCCGCGACGACGCAACACGGACGCGACAACGACTACGGCTAAGATATCCCAGAGAACGTGCAGGGCCTTGACGAAGAAAATCGAGGGGCGCAAAGCCGCAGCCAATGCGAACTCGGCCTGCGTAACGGGTGGATAGATGGCTGGATAGTCCGGGTGGTTGATCCGCGACCAGTCCTCGTTTCGCAAGTCGGACAGTAACGGATCGTCCGGCGCATGGGCGTAGGGGTTGAACCCGGCCAGCTGGACACGTCCCTCCCAGACGTATCGATAGGCGTCGTCGCTCGGCTCCATGCCGAGCAGCGGCAGACGAATCACGACGCAGCCGATCAGCCACAACCACCACCGGCCACCACTTGATCTACGGTCACCCGATACGACGACCCACACGAGCGCGAGGTATCCGAGGAAGGCCCCGGCGTATGCGACCTCAAAGAGGCGAACGTTCTCACCAATGCGTCCGATGGTCGCCGCAATCAAGGCGAACGCACCGAGCAACGACCAGCCGACCACAACGGCGCCGCGTCGGAACGCGACGGAGCGATGGCCTCCCGCGTCGGTGCTTTCGTTGGTTGTTGAGTGGATCATCGCTGTGGTGTGCTGCAGCTCAAAAGCGGCGAAGGGGTTGCGTAGTGCGGTGGCATCACTTTGTTGAACACTGTCGGATCAAGGACCGGTCGGGAATATGGTTGACACGACTACACCGCCGATTCGACTCCAACACGGCTAGAGCCATGGGCCACCCGGGCACACATTGAATGACGGGCTTACCGAGCCGCGACCGTAAGGAAGGGAACGTTGTAAAGCCAGTCGTGACAGCTTGAAATCGCTCCCTCACGGTCGCAGATCCGATCGGACGAACCCGTCACGTGAGTCATAACCATGCACTAGGCACCGCTGGGCGTTTTCGCCGAGCTTACCTCTGCACCCAGTAGGGCACCGACCGCCGCCGGAGCCGCGCTCGACTCGGAGCGACGCTGCGGACGGGAGAGCCAACCGATCATGCAAAATCCGATCGCGTAGAGCAACAGAAAAATGCTGAACCCGGTGTGCAGCGCCGTCAAATACACCACGAAGGAAATCAGAGCATAGACACCCAGCATCAACTCGATGCACCACATGCGCGACTGCGCGAGTTGATAGCTGGAGAGCTTGGCCGCATCCGCCTCGCTTCCGGACTTGGGCGTACGCACAAACTCGCCGCCTTGCAGGTATAGACCACGCAACACGGCCAGCGTGTTGTTCACACACATACCACATCCGAGAATCATCATCGATGGAATCGTCTTGAAGCCGTTCCATCGGCCGACGAGCGTGTACCGAGCGTAGGCGTAGACCATTGACGGCGCGAACGCCGACATCAGTACGCCCGTCCAAAACACCCAGAACCACTGCTGGAGTATGCGATCGTCCGCGAACACAAACAACATCGGCCGGGCCACCAGCGCCAAGACCAGCATCCACAGCGCCACGGAATAGTGCGTCAAGTGTAACGTGGCTTCGACTTTCTCGCCCAACGATATCGGCGCACGCCAGATTCGCGGCAGCAATTTGCACGCCACTTGAATCGACCCCGTCGCCCATCGCCGCTGCTGGCTCTTCAGCGCCGCCACGGTTCCGGGTAGCTCGGCCGGACATTCGAGGTCCAAACAGTAGTCGAGTTTCCATCCGGCGAGCTGAGCGCGATACGAAAGATCAAGATCCTCCGTGAGGGTGTCTCCGCTCCATCCACCGACGTCGGGATCGTCGATGGCTGCTCGGCGCCACAAACCCGCGGTGCCGTTGAAGTTCATCATCAGCCCGTTCCACGCGCGGGCCCCTTGCTCGATGGCGAAATGCCCATCGATGCCCAACGCCTGCGCCTCGGTCAACCAGGATTCGTCGCGGTTCAGGTGAGCCCAACGCCCTTGAAGACAGGCCAGCTTAGGTTCCGCGTCCAAGAGTGGAACGGCCTTGTGCAGGAAATCCTCCGGCGGAACGAAATCGGCATCGAAAATGGCTACGAACTCACCACGGGCGGAGCGGAGACCATGTTCCAGCGCGCCGGCTTTGTAGCCCGATCGATCGTCTCGACGAACGACCTTGACGTCGAATCCGCGAGCCCGCAATCGCTCAGCCGTCTCGTCAACAATCGCACACGTCGCATCGTCGCTGTCGTCCAATACCTGAATTTCATGTTTCCCGGCGGGATACTCGATGCGTGTGGCCGCGTTGATAATCCGGCGGGCTACATCCATCTCGTTGTAGATGGGCAATTGCGTCGTGACGACGGGCCAGGAGGCCTCCGGGCGGTCACGATGAAAGTTCTCGATGATCTCGGCCTGAAGCGACTTCTTGCCCCTCACCCGACGACGAAACAGCACGAGCAAGACGTACAGGTGCAGGCCGTACACGACCAACGCCACTGTCGCGACCGCAAACAACGCCAGAACGGCCCAAAAAACTACGGCTTGCAATTGTCTACCTCAATTCCGTTGGGGCGGTCGCGACCGCTTGTCTTGAGTATCCACGTGTCCGATCCGGCGATCTTATTGCGATCGCCGCGACCTCCCTACCGAATCATTCGAGGTCTGGAGCACCAGTATTTGTGCCCGCCGGAGCGGCGTACCGTTCAAGGCCGTTACGGTCACTAACCACATACCGGCGACCGCCGGACTCCGGCGCGAGCGGGGCGTCGCCGATACGTGACACCCCGTGTCAAGGGGGCGTAGTGTAGTTATCCCTATTTGAAACACCAGTTTGTCGCGAGGAATTTCAAAAAATGTTGTGGCGGACGATAACTGCGTCGCCCGCCTGAAGAGGTCAGCCCGGTTTGACAGTCTTCGCCATGTTCAACACAATACCGCCCCGGATCAGACACCATGGAAACCGGGGGCAAGATTCTTCGTGCCAAGCATCCATCTTGACGAATTGTGTAAAGTTCTGGAAAAGGAAGGCCTGTCACCCCGTATCGACGGGGGCCCGGCAGACCGATCCGTCTCTGCCGTCAACACGCTGGAACGCGCCTCGGAAGACGATATCACGTTCCTCGCTAATCCGAAGTACAGCAATCGCGTCAAAAGCACGCGTGCCGGAGCCATCATCACACAGGAAGGTGGACCGGGACACGACACCGCAACGATGATCCGGTGCAAAGACCCGTACGCAGCCATTACGGTCGCCATCATCGCCATCCACGGTTATCGGAAGCACCCCGCGTGGGGTGTGAGCGACCGCGCCGAAATTGACCCGACGGCGACGCTTGGCAAGAACGCGAACATCGCCGCCGGCGCCACCATCGCTAGCCGAGCGCGAATCGGGAACCGCTGCACCATCTACCCAGGCTGCTACGTGGGTGACGAAGCTCAAATCGGCGATGACTGCGTCCTGTTCCCCAACGTCGTGATCTACGACCGGTGCGAACTTGGGCACCGTGTCACGATTCACTCCGGTACCGTCATTGGTGAAGATGGGCTTGGATACGCCCCAAAGGGCGAGGAATGGTTCAAGATACCGCAAGCGGGAACGGTGCTGATCGGTGACGATGTGGAAATCGGCGCGAACAGCGCGATCGATCGCGCCACGCTCGGCGCCACGGAAATCGCATCCGGCACCAAGTTCGGCAACGTCGTGGTCATCGGCCACGGATCCACGATCGGTCCGAATTGCCTGTTCGTGGGCCTGATTGGGATGGCTGGCTCGGTGACCGTGGGTCGACACGTGACGCTCGCGGGGCAGGTCGGGATGGCTGGACATATTTCAATCGCAGACAACACACGTGTGGGCGGACAATCCGGGATTCATACCGACACCAAGCCAGGCGAAGAAATCTTCGGATCACCCGCCCTTCCGATCGACAGAGCACGGCGATGCGCCATCGCGTATCAAAAGCTGCCCGAGTGGACAAAGCGAGTCAAAGAGCTGGAACGCCAACTCGCGGAGTTGCATCAAAACATGGCCACCGAACCCGACACGCGGGGTTAGCAGCCAGTTGAACAAGTGTGGCATCGGCTCTCCGGTATGCGCGCTTCGAGTCGTACTTGTCATGATCATCGAACGCGAGGATGACCAACCCCGACTCGGCATCATCGCCGGCGCCGGACACTTTCCGTTCATGGTGGCACGCGGCGCCAAACGGGCTGGGCGCCACGTGACCGTCGTGGGTCTTCGGGGGTTCGCCGATCCTGACCTCGCCAACTGTGCGGACCGATTTCGCTGGAGCGGTCTGGCCCGAATCGGACGATGGATTCGCGTTTTGCGCGGGGCGGGCATCAGTGAAGTCATTTTGGCTGGTTCCGTGACCAAAAGCTGTATGTATGGTCGGTTTCGACTGCTGCGCTTGCTGCCCGACGCCACTTCGCTGAGACTGTGGTTTCTGAGTCTCCGCGACAAACGCAATGACACCGTGCTGTCAGCCGTCGCGGACGAATTCGCGCGACACGGGATGATCATGGCGGATTGCACGAGCTATTGCCCCGAAGACATGGCCCCCGCCGGCGTCTTGACGCAGCGTCAACCGACCACGGCGCAGGAACAAGACGCCGCTTTCGGTTGGCGCATCGCCAAGGAAATGGGCCGCCTCGACGTGGGTCAGTCCGTGGCGATCAAGGAGATGGAAGTGATCGCCGTCGAAGCGATCGAGGGCACGGACCGGATGATCGAACGTGCCGGCCAGCTCTGTCGCCACGGCGGATGGGCGATGGTCAAAGTCGCCAAACCCGATCAGGACATGCGCTTCGACGTACCCACCGTCGGCCCCGATACGATCGCCAACCTCAAACAACACGGCGCCAAGATGCTCGTCATCGAAGCCGGACGAACGCTCATCGTAGATCGCGATGTCATGCTTGCCGCCGCCGATCAAGCGGGCATCGTGGTTGTGAGTCGAGCGAACGATCCGACACCGGTCGAGTAGCGCATTGTCTCGCCTCGATTGAGGAGTCTACCGAGCCGAGACGGTGAGGGAGCGGAAGTTCGCGAACCGGCCCGGACATGTAGCAACCGCTCCCTAACGGTCGCGTCTCGGTTCGGAAGAGCGCGCCACGTAAGGCGAGAAAGAGCCTACGAGAGCACCCTCGACCAATCATCCACGCGCTATCCACCGCCTTCGGCCTGTCGCCGTGCCTGCTTCACCTGTTCCAGCAGCTTGCGAGCCTTGGCGTCGTCGGGTTTCAAGTTCACATATCGCGTATAGGCTTGCTCCGCTTGGGCATACCGCTTGGCTATGAAGTGGACGTTGCCGGTCATGTAGTGTGCGTCGGCGTTCGCCGGGTTGAGTCGAAGCACCGAGTCGTAGTGGCGCAGAGCTTCGTCGTAGCGCTTGAGTTGATACAGCGCGGTGGCCAAGCTGTAGTGCGCCCCAGCGCTGCCGGGTTGATGCGCCAAACCCTTCTTGTACGCATCCACCGCACGCGCCCACTCACCATGCTTGTCCAGCGCCCTGGCGGCGATGAAATACTTCGTGGCTCGCCGAATCTCCGCCCGCCGGTTGGCGTGTTGCCGTACGACGCCGGCCAACAGGTTTTCGACCGGAGCGTAATCGTCGGTCAGCACCATGGTTCCCGGCCGGTTCACAAGTTGAGCGATATTCTCGTCGGTCAGTGTGATGATGCGCGTGGGCGGATGGCTATCGCGCCCAAGGCGGTCCGCATTGAACGGCCGCTCGGTACCCACGATCACGAACGTGTCTTGATGGCTTCGCTTGCCTTCCAGTGACGCGCCTTCGACGAATACATACACGTAGCGAAAAACCTCCCGAAGCGTCTTCACCAGCGAGCCCAGGAAATATCCCTGATCGTAAACGTCGACAGAGTTGACAATGTACGCCCCATCCGAAGCGAGCAGATCGCGAACCATCTTCGCAAACCCCAGCGTGGCCAGTTGGTGCGGGACGGTCACGTCATCGAACACGTCGAGGAAGATTAGATCGTACGGCGTCACCGAACCACCGCGTCGTTTCTCTCGATACAGTCGATCGACGAAGACGCGGCCATCTTCGTGAAAGGAGTTAATCCGCGTATCCCTCGGCAAACCGAACGCGATCATAGCTGCCTCGGTCACCGCCGGGTCGATCTCGACCACGTCAGCGTGACCGGCCGGCCAGCCGTCGTCGAGGTATCGCGGAAAGACATACCCCCCACCGCCGATCGTCAGGGTTCGCGGCGACGGATCGTCACCGACCAGCCGCTTGGTGAGCGCAGAACAAATCCGCTCGTATCCGTAGAACAGATTCCCATGATCGGCCATGTCGATCTGACTATGCACGAGTTTGTCGAGGTGGAACGCCCGCGTGTCTCGGGCACGATCGACGTACACGATTTCCAGGTATGAGTACTGCGTCTCCTTTGAGTGAATGACGTTCTTCCCGACGGGTGTTCGCAACGCCAAGGCCTCACCAGCGCTCTTAGCCCAACCCCACGGGGCGTTGGCCAACACCGCCGTCAGCCCAAGCACGCCGACAAACATCCACGTCTTTCGCGCCGCGAGCCCAGCGTAGTACATCCCCATCACAGCCAGCACACCGGCCACGCCCCAGATCGTCGCCTTCGTACCGAACCACGCGACCAACCAGAACCCGGTCAAGAACGTGCCGCAAATGCTACCCACCACGCCCCATGCATAGACCGTGCCGATCGTACGCCCGGTTCGGTAACCCAAGTCCAACGCCATCTTCGCCACGACCGGACTGATTGTGCCGAGCATCGCCGCCGGAAGGAAGAAGACCAAGGCGACGTGCATGGCCACGTGCAACGACCACGGAAGCGAGAAAAGTATGTCGGCTGTAGCCACGATGTTGTCGAACACCGAGATCAACCCCGCCATGCCTGAAGAGAGGATGAACAGCAGGGCTAGTGTTCGCCGCGAGGGGTATCGATCTGCGATCAAGCCGCCGATGTAGTTGCCCACCGCGATGCCCGCGAGCACGACGCCAATCACCGATGTCCACGTGTAGATTGATGAACCGAGATGGCGTGCGATCAGCCGGCCAGCCACCAATTCGATCACCATGATGCAACCGCTCGATATGAACACGGTGGCGTTAGGGAGGATCAGGGCGATCAGTCCGCCGGCGGTGGTGGGCTCACTCTTCTCGGTACGACTGGTCTTGTTCGATTGTTTGCTGCTCATAGTGCGGAATTCTTGACGGATTCCGCGATGAATTCAACCCTTGGTCGATTTGATCGCCGGCGGGTAGGCGTGGACGGACTAGTCGGGACGAAAAACGAGAAGACGCGTGTACGCTGCGCTTGCCCCTGCCACGCAACCCAATAGTCTGCACGGTTACTCGTCGCTTTTCTCTACCCGAATCTCAAGAAACGGCACCGCAACATGCGAAACTCGGACTAGCAGAGGTTCGGAAGACTCGATATGGTGAGGACAAGTGGAACGGCCCAAACGGAACAGGTCTCAAACTGGATGATAACCTCAGGGCTGCACTGAAGGTTAAGGGGGAGATAAGTCGAAGCCTAAACGACATAGATTCGTTCCTAGACTCTGCGCAACTAATCCAAAGGCTTGCTTCGAGCGCTTCCGGCAGCAGCGCCGACGGCGTGCAGACCCTCGCAGATTTCATGCGTCTCGGCGAACAGCTTGGTGACCGCACTGGACTCCTGAAGCCGCTCGATGGCATAGGCGATATGATCGGCGTCTACGCGGCAGCCATTGGGGCGATAGCACAACGCCTACAGGGATTCCAGGATGACTTCGCTAGAACGAACGTGGATGCGATCGAGAAGTGCGAATGCCCTCCTAAGCCTGGGCTCTTCAGCCAGGTGTGGCTCGGACGACGGTAGTTGGAGTTACTTTACATGTATGTATCGCGATTCGTTCAACCGGACCTGAGTCGGGCGATGCTGGCTTCGATGCTCTGCATCGGTGTTCTCGTTCAGGATTCCCATTCGGCAGCAGCTGAGCCACCGAGCAATGTGCGCCAGCTGCTGCGGGAAAAACGGCGGGGACAGATCGAAGACTTCGGTGCCATTAAGTTCCATGCGCTTGACGACGTAGATTCCCTCTTGCCCCATCGAGCCCCTCCGTGGGATCGCGACGCGATCCCAACTTATGCCAGGGTTAACGACTTTGCGAGGGTGTGGGTGTCTGGGAGCGAGAGGCTACGGATTATCACTTTCGGGGTTCTACGGAACACGGACTCTCCGCCTACGGCTTTCACGATCTCGACTACTTCGCCCTCAAAGTCAAACAGGCCCTACCGGGGCGTACTTCCAACAACTTTTTTGGAGGAGAACCACATTTTCGATGCACTTCTGGCTCATTTTTCCGTGAGCGTTTCCAGACGATTGTCGGCGCGGAACGGCCCTGCCGTCGAGCAGCCCGCAATCGGGACCGCGACGACAACGAACACAGCGATACGCAAGGCGTGGTTGTGAAATCTCACCATATTATCGATCTCAAACAGTCGTGATAAACGTTTAGACGCGTACCGCACACAAGCGCGAAACAGCAACGTTGCAAGAGGCGACGACTGTCAGATCAGAAGCGAGCAGATGGTGATATAGAGCGGTGCGCATTCATCGCCGCGCTGACGATGATCAGGCGGCGGCAATGAAAGTCTTGGAGTGAGTGCTGGCACAATCTCGAACGACACGGCGAGAGCCTGTATCGCATGGTCGTGGGACGCTTTGCCCCCGGACCGATCACTCGCGGTGTCCTTCGCTTGGAGGACGAGAGGGGCAGGTAGTTGCAGCGTGATATCGCAGCACCCCGAGCATGACGCGGAGAGCTTCACTGCATCATCGGGTTCGCCGTGGGTACCCGCTCGGCCCGGACACCCCTTATCGGCGCTCGCGGTACAACAGCTTGAACACGTGCCATGTTCCTTGCAGCAGCACTCGGACATGTTCTTTTGACCGGTGATGTCCGCATCGCGGCCTCCTGATCTAGCGTTGTAGTACTAGTCGGGCGTCAGGCTGGCTAGGAGCCGACTACTCCACTTTGTTCGCAATCAATCCGACTGACACTCCGCCCCGGTTACCGTGTGCATCGCCTCATGAAGCTGATCGACTAAGTCCTGTCCGGTTCGGAACTTTGTCGCATCGGCGCGGTCTCCACCGCCCAACTGGTGCATCCACTCTGCCGGCTCTGGTGGGCCGTCCGCCCATTCTTGCCCCTTCTTATAGAAAAAGTAGATGTCCCACGCCGGTCCCTGTGCGATGCGACCCTTCGCGAATGTTTTTCCTACGATATGTGCCGGGAATGGATCGTAGAACTGTTTGACCCGCGGATCCGAGAACGTGCCCGCAATCTTGCGCGCGGTCCGCTCGTTGTCTCTGAATCCGGGCATCTGAATCCAAACGATGCTCACGCTGATGTCTGCATCCGGGAATTCCTTAAGTACTGATTTCTGCACCGCACGGGCGCCTTGAACACAGCCCGGTCACGTCGGCGAGAGAATCGCGATGAACCGATGTTTGTCTTTGTTGGCGTTGAAATGATCTTGCAGTGGTTTCAGCGATTCAGCGAGAACCGTAATGTCGCCCATCTTCCCTTCGTCCCCCTCTTCCTCGGTCGACTTGTCATCACCATCATCAAGAATCGTCGGTGTTATCCGAATCCCGTCAAGCTTGTGGGGCGGGTCATCTTCGCACTGAAAAGTCATCGCCAACCCCGAGAAACCGCGCTCAGGTTTTACGGTGACTGTTACATGGCGTTTGTCGTGGGATTCAACCGCGCGGACGTCGAGCTGACCCCAGTCGCCAAGTAGCTCGCGGTATTGTTCGAGCCGTTCGTCTACGGATCGGGATTCGAGCGCCGACTTGGAGCGATGGACCTCCGAATACTCACGCATTTTGTTCGAGTCACCGCTATTGCAGGCGGCGACAAACGCTCGAGCTGTTCGACTAGCCGGTGTATCTGGCCACGTCACGTTGCCCTTGGCTTCCGGTTCGGCTTCTCGGCGAATTACGATCGCTCCACCGGCGCGCATCGAGTCCAACGCTTGCTCCAGTTCCTCCTCATTGGCTTCGCGAGCGTTATATCCTGCAAGCCGAACAAATTCGACGATCTTTTCGGCGGTTGCCGAACCGTTCGCATCGGCAAGTACCGTCATCGTTTCTTTTTCGGAATCAAACGACGCTCGCATCACGCCCTTCATGGCGCCGACGGCCGCCTGAACCCGATCGATGTCGGCATCTTTCAATCCATCAAACTTCAGTGCGATAGGTAACGCCTGAATCCTGGTCCCTTGACAGCTTGGCTCCACATTACTTAGTGCAGTCTGTTTTGTTTTGGCAGGTGTCTTTGGTTCGCGCCCCATCAGAGACGTCATGGCCAGCGACATATCCTCAATCCAATCGCCGTCACGGACAGGCTTCTTGAAGTCAGTGAAGAACAATTCGGTTGGCCCGTCTCCGCCGCCACCAGAATACAGCACCTGTTTGACCATTCCACGCGGTGGCGGAGGGGCCTCGCGCCAGTGTTCGTCCTTGCCGTAGGTAAAAGCGACGTCCCAAAGAGGTGCCTGTTCGGGTTTCTTGTCCTTCCAATTCCGTTCTTCTTGATGCCACCAATGGTCATCTGGAAGACCGGCCTTCATGCCTTTTTCCAGGTCCGCAAGATACGTGGGAAAGACTTCTGCAGAATAGCTCGTTCCCGTAAGCCGCTTCGGGTCCCAGTATTGTTTGACACGTGGATCATCGAACATCCTGCTGATTTCTATCGCTGCCTCTTCCGTGTCGCCTCCCAACATGGCTGCCCAAACGACGTGAATGCTGATGTCATGGGTAGGATAACCACGAACTACCGCGTCGAGCACCGCACGGGCGCCGTAGACACAGCCGCCTCACGTCGGCGATAGAATCGCTACGACACGAGGTTTGTCGGCCTCAGCGTTGAATCGTTTGCGCAGCGGTTCAACAGAATCTTCGAGCGAAATAAGAACGTCGGTGCCGAGAGAATCGGCGGTGGGTCGGGACACCAACTTGGCACTTGTTCCGGCCGGTTTAGAGCAACAACCGGATGCCTTGGTTTTCGAGGCCGGAGGTGAATCCGCTGCTGCCGCGACCGAGATCACCAATCCGAAGAGTAGGCTACCTACGAGCGTCATATCGAATCTCCTATGGAGTTTTGCTGTTCCTTTTTCGTATCCGTTCGAGCGTCTCTGCATCATCAGAGTTAGACGCCAGAAGTTTGACGTCACGCGCACGGAATCGGTCCGCCCTTAGAGACGCTGATGACGGCGCGATCCTGTCAATTCTCACGGCGCAACACGTCAAAACGGCTCGGAGAGCCCAACAATGCAGTCGTCATACGCTCGAAAGCCCTCCTGGCCGCAATCATGGCGGAGAGCTCGTGTTTTACCGATCGGCCCGATTGTATTAGTCCTATCCGCGACCGCAAAGAGACCATGTGAACATGAGCTTGATACGCCGTTTGGGTCAATAGCTCGCGTAGCCGCTCGAACCACGTAGATGTGTGACCATTTCCGCCAGTGTCCATTGCTCGACGAACGAGGGCAACTTCTTATCGTCACCCGACAATGCCAGAATTGTCTTGTTGGCCGCGACGACCAAACCTTTGCCTTGGAGATACTTGAGGAGGTCAACATAGGTTCCTCCAGCCCATTCGACATCGTGGCCGACGGTCTGCGAGACCAGCTTGCGGAAATGCTCCGGCACACGGTACTTTGCCCAGAAGTCACCCGTCTTGATGTTGTAGCTGGCCCAGCCGTCGAACAGCATCTCCACCGGATGCCCCCGTTCGATTGCGACCCACGCCAGGTTGAAGGCAACACAAGCATTGGCGTCGTTGCTGTTGGCGTCCGTCAGTAGGTGAAGCAACAACGGTCGTTCGACTGCCGGGGCTTGGGCCTTGGCGGGCGCACCGCCGTAGAAGGCCAGACACGCGCTGATGCCGAGTGCGGCGCTGATTGTTCCCAAACATACGATTCGTCGTTTCATGATCGCTTCTCCAGTATCAAAAACACTACGAGGATGCGGATCACTGTCTCTGCGATTGTGCAGGACATGTGATACGACTCGCATTACACACGGATCGTCACGGAGAGTCGTTCCCCTGTTCGTCGAGCAGCCTCTTGAGACGCACGAGGAAGTCGGCTGGCGGCACGAAGTTGTGCAGCCGATCCACGATCATCCCCTTGCGGTCAATCAGAAACACATCCGGCACTGACGCCACGCCGAAGGCCTTCCCCAACGCCGGGTACTTGTCGAGATCGACGAAGACTAATTCCACCTTGTCGAGGAGTTTGGCGACTTTCGGGTCGTGGAAGGTGACCTTCTTTAGTTGTAGACACGGCGCGCACCATTCAGCCCAAAAATCAACCACGAGTGGCTGATTGGCTCTACGCGCCTTGTCGAAAGCTTCGCGCAGAAACTTGGGCGCGTCTTTCGGCAGCGGCGCTTTGACGGGCTTCCCCCGTTTCGCATCGGCCTCAGTTTTCGGTACTTCAATCGCCTCCACCATGTACCCAAGATCGGTGATGACCTTGGCCAGATTTTTCGTGGTCGTCAGTTTCGGATCGTACCCGATTGTCACACGATCCTTGCCGTAATCCCAAGTGATACCCTTCGTTGCCTTAGTCTCTTCCAGAGACTTTGTGACCGTGTTCGGTCACCCCATTCATGTCGCACCCGATTTCGTTTTCATCAGGCCGATGACATGAAAGGCGATGTTCTTCTGTACCGATGGCTCCCCATGGGATGGGTTTGCACTCGGCGGCTCGCCCAAGGTACTCGTGGAAAGTAGCGCCGTCGCCACGGCGAAGGCTGACAGGCTGGCGTTGATACGGTTCATTCGTTTCTTTCTCCTCGTTTCGTTGAAGTATTCGTTTCAGCTTCCATGCTCTCTACCTACCATTGTTTCGGCTCCGCCGGATTCGGGGCAGGCTGATCAGAAAGAGAACACCCACCGCTACGCCGAACCAAGTCACGATATCGACCGTGCGCGCGGATTCGGTTGCATCCCATATGCCTCCCGACCGGGGAGCAGCGTCTTGCGCACAGAGAGGTCACCCCAAGACGCGACGCGCACCCACAAACCAGAGCGGAATCGAAATCGCTGCCGCGAGGAGGCTGATCTTCAATGCCTTCATGACTATCTCCTGACCCTAATGAATAACACCTATGGTATCTCGCCTACAGGCGTCGCGCTATACCCGGCGGTTTTAACTACCTCGATCACGCGCTCTGGAGGGACGGGCTTGCCCGGCTCGTAGTGGACAACCGCTGATTTCGTAGCAAAGTCAACCTCGGCGTTTTTCACTCCCTGCAACTTTTTCAACGCGCCATTCAGGATGTCCGCGCAGCCCTCACAGGTCATGCCGTCGATGCGGTATTCGGCGCTCGCCAGTCCGGCGGTATCGACCGCAGCGGATGTCTGACTCGGCGAGCCGAACACAAGCCCGACATAATTGGGGAACATCACGAACGCGCCTACCAGCGCTGTCGCAGTCCACAACATCACTTTGTTGAATCTCACGAGCTTGCGGTTCGGCGCGGCGCACGCGGTACCCGGCTCGCACTGCTCCTTTCGGAAGTAGACCATGTAGAACCCGAATCCAAGCAGCCCGACGGCAGCGACGATGAAGTACGCACGGTACGCCTCGAAGAAGCCAGCCACGCCAGCCGCCGACGCGCCGAACGCAATCAACACCAAGGGGAGCCAGCAGCACGCGGATGACAGGATAGCCGCTATGACAGAGCCGCCCGCCGCCAGTGTTCCGGCGCGATCGCGCCCGGAGCCGACTCCGACGCCCCCCGACGCATCGCCTTGCGTGGCGCAGCAGTCCGCCGTCACCTCTTCATCCTTGCGTGCGTGACCGTTGCCCGCGCAGCAGTCACCGTGATCGACAGCGCCAGCCGCTGTGGCTTGGTCCGCGTTGCCGAGTGAGCGGTGCGCATCGGCGACCGCGCCCTGAACGGTTTTCAGGCAACAACCGCCCAGCGGGTTCGTATACTCGCAGCGGCAGCCGGGGCCTTTCATGTCAACCTTGATGCTCTCCACGACGGTGGATTCCCCGGTGCGGTGAATCTCGTCCTGAATCTCCTCGACCGTGTGGTCGAAACAGTAGCAGACAGGACGCGGGGCATCGGTCTCTTTCAGGCCGAAGCGGACGGTCAAGTCGGTCTTACGAAATGTCTGACTGTCGCTCGCACCGAAATACACCGTGTCGCAACTCGGCGTTGCGCATACATAGTATTGATCTTCGCCGATGTCGCCGCGCCGTTCGGGGCGCAGTAGGCTTTCAAGGGTCACGCGCGTGACCTTGCAACCCCTTTCGCCGCAGGCCGGACACGCCAGCTTCACAGGGGTTTGATCGTCGCGTTGTTTGGATGTTGTCGTCGTTGTTTTCATTTCGATTTCCTGCTTGCCTTGCGATGTCTCAGGCTCATCAAGACGCCACATCCCCGGCGCGACTTGCGACACTGTTCAAGTGCGCCGGACAGGGCGGTGCGGACGCGATTGAGATCGGCCAGCTTCGTTTCCACCTCGGCAAGGCGGTGGTTCAGCAGTTGCTGAACATCCTTGCACGAGGATTCCTCGTCGAGCCGCAGCAATTCACGGATGTCCTCCAGCGTGAATCCCACCGCTTGAGCCGAGCGTATAAACTCCAGCCGCTCGACGGCGGCTTCGTCGTACAGCCGATATCCCGACGCGCTCCGGTCGGGCGGGGCGAGAAGCCCCTCTCGCTCGTAGTACCGCAGCGTCGAAATCCGCAGATCGAGCGTCTTGGCGACCTGTCCAATCGTCATTTGTGTCCCGTTGTTCAGTTTCATGATGACCATCCTTCTTGAGTCTACACCCTGAACCTTAGTGCAGGGTCAAGGAGAAAGCCCATGTCTTTTCTTGTCGTTCGTCCGACGGCATGAAACCGCGCTCTTGCGGCCAAGAGCGGGCGTGCGGGTGGCGTGACCACGAGCGCATCTCGGATCGTGCCAGAGCGCGTTGCCCCTCCATGCGTCCGTCGAGATCGTCACGGTCAAGGAGAGCGCCGGGGCGAGACATGTGCCAAGCGCATTCAGTCAGAATTGCCGCCCGTTTCGTTGCCGTAGTACGAGCGGTAGAGGATCGTCGGATCGCGGCCACGGAAGTACGCCCAAGTCAGATGCAGATTCGTCGCAACCGTTCGGATGATGCCGCGCTCGTGGAAACGACGCGGAGAGACGAGAATCGGGCCGGGCAGTTGGACAAGGCGACCGTGCTTCTTGAGGCGGCGGCAAAGCGTCATGTCTTCAAACAGCGGGTAGTCCTTGAGCGGAGCTATCGTTAGCAAAACAGAACGACGGCAGAAAATCACCTGATCGCCCGTGGCGATGCAACAGAATCGACTGAACGAGTTTGCGCCAAGATCGACAAGACGGTAACGCCAGCGAGGGTCATCGAGCCGTCGGCGAAACCATCCTCCCATATTCTTGGGATTATCCATCACGCTTGTCATGTCGTCATATGCGGAGTCGGGCAACCGCGAGTCGGCGTGAACGAAGGCGACGATTTCGCCTTGTGCCGCAGCCATACCAGCGTCGATGGCCGCACCTCGACCGGGGATCGGAGACCTGACGGTTCTCACGCCCTCAATGCCGACGCTTGTCTCCCGGTCAGTATCTCCCGACCGCACGACAATGACCTCGACCGAATGCCGCGCTGACCGCAGCGATGCCAAGCATGGCTCAAGGTTGATGGCTTCATTCATTGCCGGGACGATGACGGAAATCATGCTTTGTCAGTCTCGAAAGAGCAGGCGACTCGCTATGAACGCTATGCTCGTGACAGCCAAACCGCCGAGGGACAGAAAGTTCACGCCCGTGAATGCGAACCAGTAGACCGTCGCAGTAGCCCCCATGATTTGAGTCATGCCCAGCGCGATGCGGACAATCGCCCATGCTCGCTCATGGCGCTCCGCTGATGCTGCCGCATCGTGGTTCGACATGCGTTACGATCCCGCGAGATGGGTGCGTATCGCACTTGTAATCTCGTCGCGGACGCGGCGAAAGACAGCAAGATGGTTGTCGCCCATAGCGTCTGTTTCAGCAGGATCATCGAAGGGCCAGTGTTCGGTGTGTTTCGCACCGGGAAACGCCGGACACGCTTCCTTCGCGTTATCGCAAACCGTGACCACGAGGTCGAAGGACTCATTGGCGAACTCGTCGACATGTTTGCTGCGATTGGCTGAGATGTCGATGCCGATCTCTCGCATCACCTCGATGGCTAGGGGATGCACGAATCCAGACGGTGACGAGCCTCCTGAGAAAGCTATCCACTTGCCATCGGCCAGCGCGTTCCACAGCCCCTCGGCCATCTGTGATCGGCACGAGTTGCCCGTGCAGAGGATGAGGACTCGCCTCTTCATGCTTGTTGCTCTCCGGTGGCCAGTGATCCATGGGCTTCCACCGCGAAGTGCCGTCGCCGAAACCAGAACGCCACATTCACGAGACCGATCAGCACGGGTACTTCGACAAGCGGCCCGATGACAGCCGCGAAGGCCACGCCGGAGTTGATACCGAACACGGCCACCGCCACCGCGATAGCCAACTCGAAGTTATTGCTTGCAGCCGTGAAGGCGATGGTTGTGGTCTTGGCGTAGCCAGCGCCGATCCGCTTGCCCATCCAGAACGATACGAGGAACATGATGACGAAGTAGATGCAGAGCGGAATCGCAATGCGGACGACATCCATCGGAAGCTGCACGATGTACTCACCCTTGAGCGAGAACATCACCAGGATCGTAAACAAGAGTGCGACGAGTGTGATCGGCGAAATCTTCGGGATGAACTTTTCTTCGTACCATACGCGGCTCTTGAGCCTGAGCAGCGTGAACCGTGTGAACATGCCCGCGAGGAAAGGAACGCCGAGGTAGATAAACACGCTCTTGGCGATCTCGCCGATGGTGATCGCCACCACCGCCCCCTTGAGACCCAAGAGCGGCGGCAGGACGGTGATGAACAACCAAGCGTAGATGGAGAAGAATAGCACTTGAAACACCGAGTTGAAAGCCACCAACCCGGCTGCGTACTCCGCGTCGCCTTCGGCTAGGTCATTCCAAACGATGACCATCGCAATGCAGCGAGCTAGGCCGATCATGATGAGACCGACCATGTATTCGGGATAGCCATTCAGAAAAAGAACTGCCAACGCGAACATTAGGACCGGTCCGATGATCCAGTTTTGCACCAGCGAAAGGCCCAGAATCTTGAAGTCGCGGAACACGTCGCCGAGTTCCTCGTACTTCACCTTGGCCAGCGGTGGGTACATCATCAGAATCAGCCCGATGGCGATGGGAATGTTCGTCGTGCCGACCTGAAAGCGATCGATGAACCCTTCCACTCCGGGGAAGAAGTACCCACCCCCGACGCCAACCGCCATCGCCAGAAATATCCAGAGCGTCAGGAAGCGGTCGAGAAAGGACAGTCGTTTCGGGCATCCATCGGTCATGATTCGTACTCAACTCCTTGCGGCGATAGCAACGCGCCTCGCCAGTCCGTCATCCGCAACAGTCGCCGCTATCCATCGTGCGGAGCCGCTCAAGGTCGTCCTGCAACTCATCCATCTCGCGCAGGCACGACCTGACGCAACTGAGCAGCGTCCGCTGCAACCCCTTCGGGTGCTTTGCGACGGCGTAGTATTTCCACTTGCCCTCCGTTCGCACGGTGACAAGCTCCACCCGTCGCAGGTAGGCCAGATGCCGCGAGACCTTCGGCTGAATCTCATCGAGAACCGTACAAAGGTCGCAAACGCAAACCTCGCCTTCCAGCAGCAGATTGAGAATCCGCAGCCGCGTCGGGTCAGCGAACGCGCGGAACAGGTCGGGGGTTGTGCTTAGCTTCGTCGTCATATACGCCTATCCATATACGACGCGGAGAGGCATCCGTCAAAACCTGTTTCGAGCTTTGTTCTTTTCAGGACCGGAACCGAGTTCCTAAGTCTCCAGCGTGGGGACGTCCTAAAACAAGTAGCCAGCGACGGCTAGAGGACAGAAGTTCGACGAGCGAGATTAGGTCGCCGCCGGCATCGCCGCGTCATTTCAAGAACTCGACGACGACCGCAGGTTTGTCGATAGTTCATGAACCGTAGTGGAGATGTTCTGTGAACAGCATGCTAGTCCGAAAACCATCGTTCTCGCTCGTCGAGCTGGTCATCGTGGTCGTCATCATTGGAATCATCGCCGCGATTGCTGTTCCCCGCATCGGCAGGGGAGCCGCAGGCGCTACGGATGCCACCAGCGAACGGCAAGGTCATCTATCCGCAGGTTATCGACCGCGACAGTCCTGACGACGATGGCGGCGGCGGTTCGGGAGGAGACCCCACCCCTCCCAAGCCAACCGGAAAAGGCGGCGGCGGGCAGGCCAAATCGGCTCGCCACGGGGGAGACCCTGCCCCTCCCGAGCGCCGGCCGGGCGGGAACGGACGGGTTATCGGCGATTTGTACGGGGGAGGCCCTCACCCCCCAGCGGGCGGGGGGAAGAGCCAAAGTGCCATAAAATGGAGGCGGGGGGAATCGAAGCTCCGACCCCGAGCGGCGGAACCGCCGAAACACTGTGTTTACAGGGGTTTGCGCACATCCAGGGTGACATCCGATAACATCCATTGACATCGATTGACACCCATTTGCCAGGAACCAGCCAGGAAGTGACCATCGGTTGACACGCGGGGGAAATCGCCCCCCGTCCCCTGCCGCCGCGACCCTCTCCAAGCGGTTCCACATCCGGTGCTCTTGAGACCACGGAACGTCGGTTTACGCACGGACGCGGTTTTCGACCGCCACGGCAGCCAGTGCGTGTTCGGCCGAATGAAGATACGTTTACGGCAGAAGCCGCTTGACAGGAGCGGAATCGTGTTGTATTATTGTTTGCGGAAAGGGATGAAATATGACCCTATGTGCAAACGTTACTCCGAGGCGATGATGCCGGCACCGACGGTAGAATCTTGGGTCGATTCTCTGCAAGCGCGGGGGAGGTACACGTTCCTCCGGGCCGAGGCGATCAGCGGCAGCGGCCTCTCGGCCGAGGCTGTCAAGAAAGCCCTCCAACGACTCGCTCGACGCCAACGCGTGGCGAAGGTCAAGAGCTACTTCTACGTGGTCGTACCGCTCGAGTATCTCCATGCCGGCGCTCCGCCCCCGTCCTGGTTCATCGACGACCTGATGAAGGTGATGGAGCGACCCTACTACGTCGGATTGCTCAGTGCGGCCGGCATCCATGGAGCGTCCCACCAGCAGCCTCAAGAGTTTCAGGTTCTCACCGACCGGCCTGTCAGACCCCTGGAGGTCGGTCGTGGGCGGATTCGATTCTTCGTCAACAAGCGCGGCACGGACACCGCGGTGCAAAACGTGAAGACGCCAACGGGCGCGATGCGCGTGTCCACCCCGGAGTCGACGGCCGTGGACCTGGTGCGCTTCGCGAAAGCGGCCGGCCATCTGGATAACGTTGCGACCGTTCTGATGGATCTGGCTCCGCTGCTGGACCCGAAGCGATTGCTCCAGGTCGTGCGCGCGAGTGGGGACCTGCCCAACGCGCAGCGGCTGGGTTACGTACTCGAAAGGGTCCGAGGGCGCCCGCAGGCGAAGGTCCTTCATGAATGGCTCGGGCGTCAGTCCCCGCACGTGGTTCCGCTGCGCCCAGGACGAAACACTAACGGCGCGCTGGAGGACCGGCGGTGGCATGTGCGTGTCACTGAGCCGATCGAGATCGAGACATGATTCCGCAAGCAAACATTACCGCCTGGCGAGCGACCGCACCCTGGGCCGATGACGCTCAGGTTGAACAGGATCTCGTACTGTCACGTGCGACCGTTGAGATATTCACCGACCCCGAATTGAGCGGTTCACTCGCCCTTCGGGGCGGGACGGCCCTGAACAAATTGTTCATCCATCCCCCCAGTCGATACTCAGAGGACATCGATCTGGTTCAAACAGAGCCTGGTGCCATAGGCGACGTGTTGAACGGTCTACGCCGTCGCCTGGATCCCTGGCTCGGGCGGCCCAAGCGGTCAAGCAGCGAAGCCAGTGTGACGCTGATCTATCGTTTCGAATCGGAGGTGCAGCCGATCCGCCCGTTGCGCCTGAAAATCGAAATGAACACGCGCGAGCACTTCGCGGTTCTGGACTACCACCGTCAGCCACTCGCAGTGGCGAACCCGTGGTTCACCGGCGAGGCCAGCGTGACCACATACCAGCTGGACGAACTGATGGGCACGAAGCTGCGAGCCCTTTATCAGCGTCGCAAAGGGCGCGACCTCTTCGATTTATGGCTGTGTCTGAGCCGCGGCTTGCTGGACCCCGACCAGGTGGTGGCGTGCTTTTCCGCATACATGGAGCACGAGAAACGGACGATCTCGCGCGCCGAGTTTGAGCGTAACTTGTTCGAGAAGGAGACTGCGTCGGTATTTCTGGACGACATCAGACCGCTTCTGGCAACGGGCATCAGGTATGACGTCAAGGTGGCCGCGACGCTCGTCCGCGAGAATCTCATCAGCCGGCTGACCGGCGACCCCTGGCGGGGGACGCCGTCTGCCGGTGACGCGGAAATCTGATCATCCACCTGCCCATCGCACACACGCTCAGCCACGACCTCCGAGCCAAAGTTGAGGGGCTGTCTGCCACCGGGTGCCCCACTCCGACGATCCTGTGCCCTTTGCTTGGAGGCCCAACGAAGTAGACCCCCGCACAACGTCACGCACCTGAACCCACCGGGCCAGTTCAGGCATGGTGGTCCCGCCATCTGCGGCCGACAGATGGAGACCCCCATGACTCAGGAGGTGTGAACGGCGGTTGAAAAACGTAGCGCTTTGGCGGTTCCGGCGGTCGGTTGAAAAACGTAGCGCCCTTGGCCGCCCTGGCTGGTTTTCGCGCAGAATCAAGCCCTGTGAGGTTTTGATTCGGCATGAAGACAGCGAGGGC
>JAJDDY010000008.1 GCA_029260075.1 Phycisphaerae bacterium | reverse complement strand
GGTGCGTGACAGAATCGGCGTCGGGCGCTTTTCAGAGCACCGGGCGCAAGCCCGGTGACATGCTGACGCAGGGAGTCCGCAGGCTGGCGCCTGCGGCTCTGACTCGGCGCACCCCTCCCGCCGGAAGTGTCACGGACCCCGTCCGAACCGAGCCGCGACCGTAAGGGAGTGTCTTGAAACTATCTCGGCGGATCTCAAACCTCCGCTCCGTTACCGTCGCGGCTCGGTTGACTCCTCGTTCGAGGCATGACAAAGCGTCAGTCGCGATCCGGGCGATAGGCGTCTTCGAAGTGTTCGATGTCGGCTCGGCCGTGCTTCGGCCACAGGACCGTCACCATGTCGAAACGTGCCGGGCGATGCGAAGCGGTTGCTTCGTTCAGAAAAAACCGAGCGGCTTGGAATTGGCGTCGGCGCTGAGTGTTGGATACGGCGTCTTGGGGGTCTTGTGCGTCGTCGGACGTGCGGGTCTTGACCTCGACGAACACGACGGTTTCCTGATCGGTGCAGATCAGATCGACTTCGCCCGCGGGGCAGCGGTAGTTTCGGGCGATGATGCGCAGGCGGCGGCGCTTCAGGTGGCGCGCCGCGGCCCGTTCGCCTCGACGCCCCAGCGCCTGCCTACGGTCAAGACGCCGCAGCCAACTCAGGCTTGGCAGACACCTTCTTATGATGGATGCGAAGTTCACGAACCTTGCGGGCCTTGCCGATCCGGTAACGCAGATAGTACAGCTTGGCGCGACGGACCTTGCCCCGCCGGCGGACCTTTACGTCGACCACGTTGGGTGAATGGAGCATGAACATCCGCTCAACACCTTCACTGCCGACGATGCGGCGCACGGTGAAGTGCTTGTTCATCCCCGCACCACGCCGGGCGATGACCGTGCCGTTGAAGTTTTGGATGCGTTCTTTTTCACCTTCGACGATCCGGCAAAGGACATCGACGGTGTCACCGACGTGGAACTCGGGGGTCTTCGACTTGAGGAAGGGCTTTTCCACAAGCTCGATTAACGGTTGTCTCATCGCGTTGCTCCGAAAATCGGTTGCGGCCTACCGTACCATCGGTGGCCCATGCAGCCGAGTTTCCACTGTGTTCACTTACCCAGACGCGGTAGGCCTGAGGCTGTTCGGTTTATCTATCGCCAAGTCGGGTCGACGCCGATGCGTTCGCTGAATCGCCTGCTCACTACGCCACCCTGCTATTTTTCCATGATCGCCGGAGAGCAGAACGTCGGGGACGGTCATGCCTCGGAAATCACGTGGCCGAGTATACTGCGGGTGCTCCAACACACCGGACGAAAACGAGTCGTCGGCTGCGGCGTGCTCAGCACCCAACGCTCCGGGGAGCAATCGCACGATCGCGTCGATCAGCACCATGGCGGCTGGCTCACCGCCGGAGAGTACGTAGTCTCCGATGGAAATCTCTCGGACGGGAATTCCGGTCCGTATGCGTTCGTCGAATCCCTCGTAGTGACCGCAAAGCATGACCAGCCACGGGGCGGTGGCCAACTCAGCCACGACGCGCTGCGTGAGCGGCTCGCCCTGCGGGGTGAGCAGAATTCTTACGGGCTCGCCCGTCCGGCGCGACTCGACGTCTTCGAGTGTATCGAAAATCGGCCCGCACATCAGGAGCATGCCCGGGCCGCCACCGAACGGTCTATCGTCTACGCTGCGGTGCTTGTCATGCGCGAAGTCGCGAAACGACGTGCAATCGATCGACGCCAATCCGCCCTCGACCGCCCGGCCGACGATGCTCGTCGACAGGTACGGGTCGAACACTTCCGGGAATAGTGTCAGCACGTCGATATGCATCGGACAACATCCGCAATCCTTACCTTACGTCTTCACCGTCATGCCGCCCCTGGTGAGGAGCCGGCGGACCGTGTCGCTTGGTGTTGCGCCAACGCCGAGCCAGTACTCAATGCGATCTTGATTGAGTTCAAGCTGGCGATCTTGGATCGGCTCGATCGGGTCGTAGCGGCCTAGCTCTTCAATGACCTTACTGTTAAGCGGTCGACGACCGTCCACCACCGTGAGGCGGTAGCAGGGGCGGTGACGACGACCAATACGTTTCAACCTGATTCGAACGGACACTGGGAGCTCCCAATCGCAACGCCAATTTTCGGCCAATCCGACCTACCCCACACGGGTGGAGCCCAGCGAGTATAGCGTGGAATCTCGACATGACAAGAGGGCTGGCCACATCCGCGCCATGGCAACCGCATTCTAAGAAGTCTCCTGCTGTCTCGGCTCCCGCGCCGCGTACCATCCGAGTTTTCAGCCGCATGAAGCGGGTGGACAAGAAGCCCGCGGCCGAGCCCGACACCGCAAGAGTTAGAATGCGCTCGCCCTGACATCCGCGCCGCGCCGTGCGAAAGTCCCCAATTGAGCCTGGTCCGACGTATATTCGTGCGCTTCCATGCCGCAATGACAGAGCCGAATGTAGCGTCACACCCTAATCTGGGCGTTGTCGCCGCCCGCACCAGCGGAGCCAGGCGCGCCGGTCAGAGCCCGCCGCGCTGGCGGTGGGACCGGTCCGTTGGCTGGCGCCCACGGCTCTGATTCCGTCGCAGACCCGTAGATTTGGCTGTGACGCTACACCAGTGCCTTGTCACGCCTCAGATTTGGAGTTCGAGAAATCCGCTCCCTCACGGTCGCGGCCCTGATTGGATAAACGCAGCCCCACTTGTCTGTGACAGAGCTTTGGCGTCTGTGTTTGAGAGGAAATCCAAAAAAGAAAGCACCGCCCGCCCGAAGGCGGAACGGTGCTTTCCGGAGGGGAAAGAAGCCGGGTACGTCATTATCAAACCACTACTTGACAACCTCCGGATTATGATCGTCGTCTTATACGGAACGCCGTGGCCAATTCAACGTTGCCTGCCAGCCGCGCCGTTCCGCCACCTTCTATCGACACAAATACGTGTCAAGCTTTCGTTCTTCGTCAATTTATTCTAGCACAACGACCGGAAAAGTCAGCAAAAAACACCCAATCTTACGAATAATATCGGGCGTTTCAGCATTTCGAAAACCCACAAGAGTCGCAAGTCACGCAGCCCTCACTAAAACGGAGTGCATTCTGGCATTCTGGGCAAATTACCTTGTATTGGGCCTGTTGCCACTGAATTCCTCCGGCGTCGAGTCTATTCGCCACGCGAGCGGAAGATTTCGAAGAAACGCCGGTTCGCGACGCCGAAGTGCCGCTGTGACCGTTCCCGTTCCCGTTCCTGCCGTTGCCGTTACCACCGATCTTTTGCCGCAAGGTCTCAAGGTCAAACTTGCCAGCGAGCAGAACGCCTAGCCCGCATTCGTTCTTGACGTCTAGGTACTTGCGAAGGCCACGGGCGAGACCATCGCCGAGGCTCATGATTTTCCCCTCGCGGGTCTGCACCTGCAGGCTGGAACCGATGGAGTGAAGCTGCCGAATGACCAGTAGCAACTCTCCGCCGGATCGCAACCAGAGGCTGATCATGCGGCAGATGGCTTCGAGGTCGCTGTTGGCCAGGTCGCCGCCCTTGCCAAGCTGAGCGAACACTTCCAGCTCTTGCTCGGTACGGGGATCGACGGTGATGTTGATGTGCATGTTGCCGAAGGGCGTCAACTGCCTGACGCGAATGGCGCTTTGAATATCTGGAAGTGCAGCCGGTTTGAGCGTTACGGGCGGCGATGGTGTTTCGTCAGCCGACGCTGTCGAGTCCGTCTTTGCGGCGTCTTGCTTCTTGAGGGCCATGGGCTGGTGGGCGCGGCAGCCATCTCGGTACACGGTGACACCCTTGCAGTTCAACTCGTAGGCCAATCTATAAATCTTGTCGACGTCGTCGACGGCGGATTCGTTCGGAAAGTTGATGGTCTTGGAGATCGAGGCGTCGCATGTTTTCTGGAACGCGGCCTGCATACGCATGTGCCATTCGGGTGCGATGTCGTGGGCACACACGAAGAGACGCTTGACGTTGTCCGGGACGTCGTCAAGGTGCGCGAGGGTGCCGTCCGTGGCAACGCGCTCCATCATACCCTCGCTCATGAACCCCTGATCTTCTGCGACCTTTTTGAAAATCGGGTTGACCTCAATCATCGGTGCCCGACCTTCATCTTGGCCGCGAAGAACGTTGCGATAAAAGGCCAAACTGTACAGCGGCTCGATGCCGCCGGAACAGCTGGCGATAATGCTGATCGTTCCGGTCGGCGCAACGGTCGTACAGGTTGCGTTGCGCATCGGCCGGTGAAACTTCGTATCCCAGATACTGCCCTTCCAGTTCGGAAATGGGCCTCGCCGCGCGGCGAGTTGCTCGCTGCAGCGGTGCGACTCTTCGTCGAGGAACCGCATGAACCGCTCGCCCCATTCGACGCCGGCTTCGCTGTCGTAGGCTACGCCAAGCTTGAACAGCGCGTCCGCAAACCCCATGACGCCCAAACCGATCTTGCGGTTGGATTTGCAGATCCGGTCGATCTGCGGGAGGGGGTACTTGTTGGCGTCGATCACATTGTCGAGGAACCGCGTGCTCTCGTGGACCGTCGTGCGCAACGCGTCCCAATCGACATGCGGCGGGCTTCCGGTGTCGCCGTCGACGACGAAGAGGGCAAGGTTGATACTGCCTAGATTACACGCTTCAAACGGAAGCAGCGGCTGTTCGCCACAAGGGTTGGTCGCCTCCATCCGTCCGATGTGCGGCGTGGGGTTGTTGGCGTTGATGCGATCCATAAACGCCACACCGGGCTCGCCCGTCCGGTGCGCGTTGGTGATGATAATGGTCCAGAGGTCGCGGCGTGAATAGACGGCGACGTCGGCGTTCTTCGCCTCGCCGGCCGGCGCTGCCTCGGAATCAGCACAGTCTTGACCGGACGCCTCTACCGCATCGAGCGGAATGAGCGTGCGCAGGTCGTATTTCCAAATGTCCAAATCCTTCGGCATGGTGTAGCGCAGCCCCGTACGCGGATTGACGACCACGTGGTCGCCGTCCGGATCGCTCAGGAACTGCTCCATCCACTCATCCGATATCTTGACGGAGATGTTGTAGTTGTTGAACTGGTCGAGGTTTTCCTTGGCGTGGAGGAATTTCAGGATGTCGGGGTGATGAATGTTCATCATGCCCATGTTGGCGCCGCGTCGGAACGCACCTTGCTGAATGGCGTTCGTGGCTTCACTAAACGCACGCCAGAAGGAAATCGGACCGCTCGTCGTACCGCCCGACGTGGAGATGTAGTCACCCGTCGGTCGTAGCTCGTCGAAGGCGAAGCCGGTTCCGCCGCCCGCCTTTTGAATCAGGGCGGTGTATTTGATCGAGTCGAAAATCTCGTCGATGCTGTCGCCGACCGGCAGCACGAAGCACGCACTGAGCATGCCCATCTCGCGCCCGGCGTTCATCAGCGTAGGACTGTTGGGCATGAACCGCCCGGTAGCCATCAACGAGTAGAAGCGGTCTTCCCAATCGCGGCGGTTTTCGTCGTCGGAATCGTGCAGCAACTCGACCTCGGCGATGGACTTGGCCACTCGCCGTAACAGGTCGGCTGGCGATTCTGTCACCCGCCCCTTCTCGTCCTTTTTCAGGTACCGCGCCTTGAGCACACGCAGGGCGTTCTCCGCCAACTCAGGCTGCGCGTCTCGAATGTCTTCCTTGACCAGACCGATACGATTGCTAACCACCACATCCGACATATTGGCTACCATGCCTCCGCTGACGACCGTAATGACGCCAGGCTAAGTGTTTAAGATTTCCGTCAAGACCGGTACGACGCTGCCGCCCACGTCACAGCCCAAAGGCGTGCGTGACGATGGTGTGCTGTCGACTCTGTGGCGACGCGAGGACGCCATATTTCGGCTCGTCTCGGTCGACATTATGGCTCGACCTAGACTAAACGGGCAATTTGCAATCCTACTCTATGTGGTGGTGGTGTCAAGAATAAAACCCCATATATTGACGCGAACTGTGTTTTTTCTAGCGGTAAATCGGTAACTTACTGGCCCGGAGAAGGTTATCGGCAAACTAACATTCTTGGTAACATGCCACCTGCGACAAGCGGTCCGGAACGTCCGATATCGATCCACCTGTGCCTGTTGCAAGGGCTGGCATAGGTGATGAAAAGAGAGCGTGTGGTATGGATCGACGGGCTGCCTGTCGTCCGACGCTATGCGTGTGGTTTGGGAGCAATATGAGTGCGGCAAATGACACCAATGTTGGCGGATAGCGCAACCCTTAGCGTGCCGAAACCCTTCTCGTTGAAAGCGACCGCCCTGAGTCATGGCTGGCATGAGTGCGCCCCGATGGGTTGGAGCGAAGGGGGTCGGTGTTTTCAGGTGATGGATCGAATTGGCCATGACGTCTACCGCGTTTCAGTCTTGGAAAGTCGTAGCGCGAAACGATCGGTTACGCTTTCCTTAACGATCGAAGGCGCGGAAGTGACACGCGCGGTCGTCGAAACGATGCGCGAGCGTATCGAACTCGTGCTCGGTTGTCGGCAGGACTTGACGGGTTTCTTCGAGCTGTGTCACGATCATCCAACGCTTGCGGTGTTGCCTTCGATCGGTGCCGGTCGAAGCTTACGCTCGGCGTGTATGGCGGAGAACGTTGTTAAGGCCTTGTGTGGAACCAACACGACGTGGACGCAGGCGGTGAAGTCGATCAACCGCATCGGGCAGTTGGGTCCGGCGCTGCCGGAACTTCGAAACCTCAACGCATGGCCTACGTCTCGCGAGATACTTCGTGCGGGCGAGAAATATCTGATCGAGGTGGCCCGCGTCGGTTATCGTTCGTCGTCCATACTTACGTTTTGTACCGACGTGTGCGAAGGGCGATTTGATTTGGAGGCGCTCGACCGCATGGCTGTCGATGACGATGTAGAAAGTGACGACATCTTGGCACTTTTGAGATCGATCCACGGGATCGGGCCTTCCAGTGCCCATTACTTGTTGTCGTTCCTCGGCCGCCACGATCGTCTGTCGATCGACACGGCCACGGTGGCCCATGTGGCTCGAACGCACACCAAGGGCAGGAAGCCCACGGCGCGGCAGATTGAGCGCATCTATGCGCGATATGGGAAGTGGAAGAACAAGGTGTGGTGGTTTGAGCATTGGCTGGATTGGTCGACGGCGAGGCAGATGCTGGATGCCGTGAGGCACGAATAGCGGGCGGTTGAACAACGGGGTAGTGCCGAGAAGGGATTCACGGCACAGCATGTGCGATTGATTTCACACCGGCTTCCAGCCGGTGCCACACTATCGATCGTGGGCTGCGGTTGGTCGTGCCGCGCCGAATCCGCGACGTTCTACGGGGTGGATCCGCTCGCCGCGCCGGGCGTATTCGAATGGTCGGTTGGCTAATAGATAGGGGCGGTGTCGCGAGACGCTAATTAACAGGGCGACGGCGGCGAAATTGTTCAGCAGGCTGCTACCTCCGTACGAGACGAAGGGGAGCGTGGTCCCGGTGATGGGCATCAAGCCGACGGTCATGCCGACGTTGATGATCACCTGCGTGGCGATCATGGTGACGACACCGACGGCCAAGAGGCGCCCGAACGGATCGGTCGTGGCTGAGGCGATGCGCGCACCCGACACGACGATCGCTAGGTAGCACGCCAAGACCAACAGGCAACCCGCAAACCCCCACTGATGACCGACGAGCGAGAAGACGAAATCGTTGTGGCCGTCCGGAAGGCGAGCACTTTTCATGTACACGCCGCGCCCGAGACCCTGTCCGAGGATTCCGCCACTGCCGATCGCGTTCTTCGAATGTACGAGCTGATATCCTGAGCTCGCGGCCCATTCGATCGCCTGTCGCCTCGTCGCGAGGCCTTTGAATCGATCCGGTTGGTCGATGACCGCCCGTCGTACATGGTCCGACTGGAGGAATACCGCCGTCACCCGGGCCCGCTGATAGCCTCTGATCTGTCCCCACGCCGGGGGCATGGCCGCCACGGCGAGCAGGACAATCAACGCCAAGTGCCACATTCTGGCACCGGCCATGAACAGCATGACGAACAGAATCGGTACCATCAACAGTGCGGTGCCAAGATCGGGCTGTAGGAGAATCAACGTGAGCGGAACACACGAGACGAGCAGCGGAACCGCCAGCCCGGTGAGTCGGCGGTAGTTCTTGCGGTAGCGTAGGTACCACGCCAGGGCGAGCACGTAGGCGACCTTCATCAGCTCGGATGGTTGTAGTGGGAAACCGGGCACGTGCAGCCAGCGGTAGGCGCCGTTGCGTGGCGCGGTGAGTCCGCCCATGCTCGTGTTCAGCATGTTGGCGATCACCAGCGGCACGAGTAGCAGCAGTGTCGCGAAGAAAATCACGTAAGCGTAACGGGCGATGTTCTGGTAACCGACCCGAAGCACGACGACGGCGAGCACGAGACTCAACAGAACGCGGATGAATTGCTTGGCGGCGTTTTGCGGACCGTCGTGCCCGGCGACGTAGTGTGTATCGGTCACGTAGATGCTCGATACGCCGATCGTGACGAGAATGGCGATGGCGGCGGCGATCACCCATCCGGGACGTGTCAGATCGAGCGTGGGGCGCATCACGATGGCCCGCCTGACGCGGCGACGCGATCGACGGTGAGTTCCGGACCGAACACGTCCAGCAATGTCTGCGCGATACGCTTGGCCAACGGGCCGGTCGTGCGGCTGCCACTTCCGCCGAACTCCACCATGACGGAAAACGCCAGCGGCGGCGTGGCCGTCCAGTTGGGTCTTCCGCCTGCGTCGATTTCCTGAAGGTAGCCGCCGAACCAGGCGTGTGAATACTTGCTGTCCTTCGGCGCATTGCGTGGCCACTTAGCGGATACGGTCACGTGTTCCGGGTCGAACGTGGCGTCGGGATGAGCGGCGACGAACCGATCGATGGCCGGTTTCTTGGCCCCGGCTTGGACGATCACGGCCTGCTCGCTCCCGTCTTTCGCCGTGTATTCGACGCGATAGGCGGTGGGCCAACGATGGGCGGTGGCGCTTCCGGTCTTGCCGCACAACGCCCATCGATCGTTGAGAAAGTGGGCGTGGTTATATGCGGTGCCGTTCGGGTCGTTGACCACGCCGTAGATGCCTCGCCGGATCGACAGGAACGCTTCCGGCGACACGGGCAGCGTGAGTTCCGGTGTTTCGATCGGCGTGTTCGGGCTGATGAGCGTGAGGGTTCGAAACGTCCCGCTCGCATAGATGGCCATGAGGTTGGCCAGTTGAACGGGCGTCACGAGGATTTCGCCCTGACCAATGGCGAAGTTGCGGGCGTGGCCGGGGTAAACGGGCGTCCCTTTGTTTGTCGCCAGCCAGCTCGGTGTGGGGTTTACGCCCTTCACTTCTTCGCGCAATCCCAGTCCGGTGGTGTGGCCAAAACCCACCATGTCCATGGAGTTGCACAAACGGTCAACGCCCACGCGATCACCCAGGCGATACATGAAGACATTGCAACTACCGGTGAGCGCGCCGACCACATCGATCGAACCGTGGGCTTTTCTTATGTTCGTGCCGTGCATCTTCCAGCATCGCCACCGATCGTGATGATCGGGCAGGAGGTATCCGGTGCATGTTTCCAGGGTATTTGGTGTGATCAATCCGCTCATCAGGCCCGTAAGGCAAGTGAGCGGTTTGACGGTTGATCCCGGTGGGTATCGATTGGACACAGCTCGAAATCGCAAGGCCATCCGCTCCGTGTCGTCTCGAAGCACGGGGTAGAGTTCGTCGAAACGATTGGGGTCGTAGGACGGATAGGACACGAGAGCCAGCACCTCGCGGGTGGCGACGTCGAGCACGACCAAAGATCCGCCTGACGAATTCGGTATGGAATCAACGGTTTCGCCGAGCAATCGGTACAGTCTTCGTTGCAACTCGGCGTTCAGCGTAACGAATACGTCTTCGCCGTTTTCGGCTTCGATTGTCGCTTCCGACACGACCTGTCCGTCACGGTCCGTGGTCAACCGGCCCCGCCGGCCGCGCAATCGTGCCTCGGCGGCGTACTCGACGCCGGAGACGCCGAGTCGTTCGTTGGCTCGATAGCGGGCGAAGGGGTCGTCGGCGTTGGGGTCTGCTGCCACGTTTGTGGCATCGACGCGACCCATGCGCCCGACGACGTGGGCGATGGCTTCACCGAAACCGAGCACACGCCTAATGGTGCTGGGGCGTACGTGGACCCAAGGGTATTTCCGGAACCACTCGCGGGCTTCGATCTGACGTGTCGCGTCCAGCCCGGTCACGAGGCCATGCGGTTGCCGTTCCTCGGCGACGGGGGCGTCGAACCCTCGGCGGTCCGTCACGATGCGACGTATTCGCTTGATGCGTGCGTGAATGGCTTGTCCGCGATCGCGTAGTTCGTCGGCGGAAACAGGTTTGTCTAGGGAAGCAAATGATGCGAGGTCGGTCCACATCGTGGACAGTTCGGCGCGAAAGGCTCGGGCTGTTTCTTCGATCGTGGTGGCTTCGACGTATCGACCTGTGCGATGAAATCGTTCGACGAGGCGGGTCATTTCCGGGCCGGACGAGTTCACGCCGGCGGCGATGACGGCGAAGTCGATCGTCAGCGCCCACCCCGGTTCGTCGCGGACCAGGGGCTCGCCCGTGCGGTCAAGAATCGAACCGCGAACAAATGGCAACGCCTTGGGTTTGCGTAGCACCGCTTGTCGAGCCTGGGCTCGATAGTAGTCGGCGTTGACGACTTGGAGTTGGCCGAGTCGAACGACCACGATGAACAGGGCAATACCGAACACCCACAGCAACATTTTGAGTCGCCGGTCAAACACGGGTCGACCCCGCCCGCGATAAGCCGGCGTAGCTGTATCGTGGGACCACAAGACCGAGCGGGCGGGCCATGCGGTTCAACAGGCCGTGTATCAGTGGTGCCCATAGCGCCGTGTAGACCGACACCAGCACGACGTCGACCAGCACACTGCTCGCCAGACCGGTCGAGTGTTCGAACATCGTTCGTTGGTAGATCATCCACACGCCGCGAACCGAGACGCACGCGACAAGCGTGATGGCCAACTGCGTGGACCAATGATTTCGAAACAAGTAATCCCGGATCGAAAGGATGGCCAGCGCGGTGAGCGCGAAGGACAAAGCAATGAAGCCCATGCGCTCAACCGTCATCAGGTCGGCGGATATTCCGATGATCCACGCGCCGATCACCGCTGGTTTCGAAGGGACATATAGGGCGAGGAATACCACAACAACGAGCAGCCAGTCAGGTCGAACCGAGTAGACGGCCACGCGCGGGGCCAGCGCCGTTTGGGCGGTCAGCCCGATCACCACGACGATCGCAAACGCAAGCCATCGCATGGTTGATCAATCATCCTTTGAAGTGGCACGTGCGGGGAGCGTCGCACCCACCGTAGACGTACGCGACAGGATTTGGAGCGTGGCGGCGGCGGCTGATACTTGAAGCCTGAGGTCCACCGAATCATCCAACAGGGGCACCAACTGGGGTAGGGCTTTGTCGCTTCCGATCGCGCCGATCGCGGCCGCCGCCATCTGACGGGCACGGAGAATCTGTTGCTCGGGTGGGTCGTTGGGATCGTTGACCAACTTTCGGCGCCCGGTCAGGGCGTGCATTGCGGTTTCCAGTCCATCCTGCTTGCCCATCTCGCCGAGCGCTCGGGCGGCGGCGAGGCGCGTTTCCAAGTGGGCGGCGTTGTGGAGTTTGTATCGGAAGGTGTCGATGGATCGCGGGTCTTTCGCACCCGCCAGCGCTGTGATGGCGAAGACCTCTTCTGAACCGACGCCGGACCGGGTCATCAGCGCCAGTTCGCGGCGGGCTTCGACGTTGCCCAGGCGGGCCATAGCTTCGAGGGCATGGTGACGCACGCCCTCGTCGGAGTCGGACATCGCTCTGGCCATGATTTTGATGGCGCTCTTGTCGTCCAACATGCCCAGCAGCAGCGCGGCGTTTCGCCGAACCGCGGCGTCATCGTGGCGCAATAGAAACGTGGGCAACTCTCCGGAACGCTCGCGGTTGCCGAGTCGGTGCAGCGCGAACAGAGCAGCGACCTGCACGCTGGCGTTCTCGTCGTCGACGCGGGCTTCGATGCGCCGCAGGGACAGTCCGTCGTTCATCTGGCCTAGGGCGACACATGCAGCGAAACGGACGGCCGGGTGTTTGTCGTCGAGGGCGGTGCGAATCCAGGGTAGGGCGTCGTCGCGCGGGACGTATTGAAAGGCCTCGACGGCCTCCAGGCGTACGGCCGGGTTCTGGTCGAATTGGATCGCCTGTTGGAGGCAGCGTATTGAGCGTTGCTTGAGTTCGACGCGATCGAATCGGCTGGCGCGCGTTCCTGTTGAGGCGCAACCTGTGAGCGCAAGCGTAGTGAGCAGCAAGGCTAGGGTTTGGATTAGTGATTGGGGGTGGTGGGAAGGTAGGGACACCGGCTGGAAGCCGGTGTCACACCATTTGTCGTTCACCGGCTGCGGTTTCGTACCACACCATCTGCGCGTGCCAGGTGGATTGGCGATTGTGGCGGGGCGTTGCGCGATCATGCTGAAGCCCCGTTGCGTGGTGCGGACGGTATCGGTTCGTCGCGGGTGCGGGCTCGGACGATCCAGTAGTCGACGAAAATCACCAGCCATACCAGAGCACATCCCCAGGCGAACCAATCACCGTATCGGGAGTATAGCGTAAATTGGTTGTCGACGCCGACGTGTCCGACGCTGTACCCGCACTTGCCCGGCCAGCGCCGCGCCGCATCCGCGACGACCACGTTATGAACCGTGCCGTTGGGATCGATCATGGCGCTAATACCCGTGTTGACCGCGCGGGCGATGCCGACGCGGTTTTCCACCGCCCGAAAAACGCAGATCGCCAGATGTTGCGGCTGTTGAACGCCGCGCCCGAACCAACCGTCGTTGCTGATGTTTACGAGGAAATCCACGAGCTTGACATCCGACCCAGCCCCAACGAACTCGCGGCTTAGGTAGGGCATGGCGTCTTCGTAGCAAATCGGGGTCGCAAATCGAAAAGTCTCGCCGCCGACGGAGGGAGCGTCGAGGGAGAACCGTTGAAACTTGTCGCCGGGGAAGAAGGAGTATTCGACGGTACCTTCCGGCCCGCTGAAAGGCATGATCCAGTTCAACCAGAAATACAGGAACCGCAGTCGGCCAAACCGAAACGGCACGGCCTCACCGAACCAAACGAGGTGGTGTTTGTTGTATTGACCGGGTTCCGACCCGTCCGGGTGAAAGACTGTGGCTGAGTTGTACCGCCGGAACTTCGCGATCATGTCGTCCGGTGTTCGTACGATCGACGAGCTACCGGTCACGATGTGGGCGCCGTAGTTGGTCGAGCGTCCCTGTAGTGCGACGAAGGAGCGGCGTGATATCGTCGAGGCAAAACGGGCTTCGGGGTTGAGGAACATGCGCCAGGCGGACTCCGGCAGGACGATCAGATCGGGTTTGTCCTCGGCGGCGGCGTCGATCATTTCCAGGTAGGCGGTCATCTTTTCGGCGGTCGTCTCCCGGTCGCCCTCAACGAAATTCAAGAAATCACCCTGAATGATCGCGACGAGTGGTCCCGTCGTCGCCTTGGTCGCCAGTCGATATCGTCCGTACGCGACAACCGTCAGCAGGACCGCCAATGCGAAAACCAGACCGATCCGGGCGGTGCGTTGTGGCGGACCAACCGGGGCAAGATGAGGTGGTAACTCGGAGTGGCTGGCCGACGCGCCACGGCCCGCGCGGCGCAGCACAAAGTCAGCTACAGCGCCGTTGATGGCCGCAATTAGGAAACTGACGCCGTACGCCCCGACCAGATCGCTGACTTGGATGAGGGTGAGCGTGCTTGATTGGCTGTGCGAAAGGAAAAACCAGGGGAATCCGGAAATCACCACCGCCCGAAGCAATTCGCTACCCACCCAGACGAACGGAAAAACGATCGCCAGAGGCCAATGTCGTCGACGCGAGGCATGACGGATAACGATCGCGACAAAGGGAAAGTAGCAGGCTTGGTACAGCGAAAGCGCTACATATCCAGCACCCGTAGCCACATAGAGCCAGCGCATGTTCACGAGAAAGAACGCGGTCGCCATCACATAGCTGACCACGTACACACGCGGGGCGTGGGAAGCGCCTGCGATGAGCAGTAACCACGGAACCATGCACACGAACGCCAGTGGCCAGATGCTGGCGGGCGCGAAGATCAGACTCTTCAACACGACCGTCAGTGCCGCGAGCAGGAACAAGGATCGGTAGGTCGCTAGCGAAAACCCATTGGCGGTAACGTCTGACAGGCGACGTCGTCGCGCTTCGTCGGCGCGCGATTGACGCTGCGTTGCGGATTGTTGTTTCGACGCGGAACGGCGAGCGGTCATGGGTTACGACGCCTCCAGTACGTGTATGGCCACATCTTCGCCGTCGGCGACTTGGGCGGCGTTCGGCGGTCGCACGACGAGCGCCGTGGCGGACGTCATGCCGATCGAATCGCCCGATCCATGCCAGGAGAGCGGCGTAACGGTGCGCTGCGTGGCACCGGCTTCTACCCGGTGATCCCGAGTCTCCTCGGTGACGCGAGCCGGAATGTACGTGCGCCGCGCGGACGTTGGTGCGAGCGTGCCGCAAAGCGCAGCGGTAATCGTTTTCGGTGCAGCCGCTGGTCGTCCCTCCATAATCGCCAGCGCCGGTCGCACGATGAGTTCGAACGCGACGAAGGCGCCGCCCGGATTTCCCGGAAGAGCGAACACTGGCGTGCCGTCAGGGCCGGTTGCGAATAGCGTCGGCCGGCCAGGCTTAATGGTCAGCTTGCGGAAGCGCATCGTCGCGCCGCACATTTCGAGCACCTCGGGCACAAAGTCGAACGCCCCCATCGATATGCCCCCGGTGATGCATACCGCATCGGCCTGAAGCGCGCCGGTGATTTTCTCGCGAAGCGCGTCCCGGTCGTCCCGGGCGACGCCCAACAGTTTCGGCGTCGCGTCGGCTGACGTGATGAGGGCCTCAAGGAGGTATTGATTGGAATTGCGGATTTGGGCGCCCTGCGGTCTCTTGTTGATGGCGATGAGTTCATCGCCCGTGCCAAGGATCGCCACGGTCGGGCGCTCGAATACCCTTGGTCGGGATTCGCCGGCGGTGGCGGCGGCTGCCATAGCGGTGGCCGTCAGGCGCGTACCGGGCTCGATTACGGTTTGACCCTCGGCGATGTACGTACCGCGACGGGTGATGAAGCGCCCCGGAGCGACCGCCGTTTCGATACGTACTCGGGCACCGTCTTCGACAAGTTGCGTATCCTCGACGCGAACCACGGCGTCCGCTCCGTCGGGCAGCGGAGCCCCGGTGTTGATTTGCACCGCCTCACCCTCGCCCAGCGAACCGGACCACGTCGTACCGGCTGGGATTTGTCCGACGAGTGTTAGCAGCACCGGAGAATCACGAACGTCCGTCGAACGCACGGCGTAGCCATCCATGGTGCTGCGATCGAACGGCGGGTAGTCGACGTCGCAGCGAATGGGTTCGGCCAGGGTGTGATGCAGCGCATCGCGAAGCTCAACCTCGACCACAGGCCCCGGGCGGACGTTGTCGAACAGAATGTCGTAGGCTTCTTCGATGTCGATCATTGTGCTTCGCTGTCCGGTCCGATGATTCCGTATGCCCGAAGATGACTGCTGCGCCTTCAAAGGGCTGTGTCGTGAGTCTGCTGTGTCGCGCCCGCTGTGTCGTGAATCCCTTCTCGACACGTTCCTTCTAAGGTATCCGAGCGAATCCGCTTGCTCAACCATGGGGGCGGTCATTACAGTAACCCGTCGACCGGACGCCGGGGATTTTCTCGGTCGATCCACGGAGCAGATTCGAACCATGCTTGCACTACTAGCCGTTTGGGTATCACTCGCCGCACTCACCACCGCGCTTACCATGGCCTTATACCGACCGGCGTTCGTCGACTGGACCATCCCGATCGCGTTGTACGGGTCGGCGGCTGCGATCTGCTTTGGCGGGCTCGTGCTCTGGTCACATCGCACGGTTGCGGATGGTGAGGCCGGTGTGGATCCGGGCATCGCGGCTCAGCGGATGCAATCGAAAGTGGCGATCGGTCTGGGGTTGTTGGCTGCAGCGATTGTTTATGTGCTCGTGATTTACGCGAAACCCGTGCAGCGAATTGAGCCAGCCGGGGCGGCGCAGTATGATGCTGCGGTCCCGACTGTCGTCGGCTCTGCGCGTGCGTAGCGTGCCATGAGCGACGCTGGGCTATTGTCGCAAGATAACTCGGTACGCCATGCGGATTACGGTCAACGGTTATGAAACCACGCTCGACGATGGCGTGTCGGTGGCTGATCTGCTGGCGTTGCGTCAGCTTGATCCCATCCGTGTTGCCGTCGAGGTTAATGAGTGCATCGTGCCCCGGCGTACGTTTGACGAGACCGTGGTTCGTGACGGTGATCAGATTGAAATCGTCACGTTTGTTGGAGGTGGACTATGCAGCCCGAACATTTCCGCGTCGGCTCCTTTGAGCTAAGCGCACGACTTTTTGTGGGAACCGGAAAATACGCTTCCTTCGACCTGATGAAGGCGGCGCTGGCGGCGTCGGAGTGCGAAGTGGTGACCGTGGCGATTCGTCGCGACGTGATGGCCGCCGAGGGCGGTACCAAACCGGACAACATTCTCGATCATCTCGACCTGAAGAAATACACGATTTTGCCCAACACGGCAGGGTGCTTCACCGCCAAGGACGCCGTCCGCTCGGCCAAGCTAAGCCGCGAGTTGCTCGAAGGGCTCGGAAACCCGGGCGCGAAGTGGGTCAAGATTGAGGTGCTTGCGGATAAGAAAACGCTCTTACCCGATCCGGTGGGCACCATCGAAGCCACGAAGGAACTCGTGGACGCTGGGTTGGAGGTCTTGGCGTACACCAACGATGACCCGATCACTGCGTACAAGCTGAAAGAAGCGGGCGCCACCAGCGTCATGCCGCTCGGGTCGCCCATTGGCAGCGGACTCGGCATTCTCAATCCCAACAACATCCGACTTTGCCTGGAATACCTCAAGCAGGACGACCCCGACTATCCGGTCATCGTCGACGCTGGCGTAGGTACCGCGTCGGACGTGACGGTGGCCATGGAACTCGGAGCCGACGGCGTGCTGCTCAATACGGGAATCGCCGGTGCGAAGGACGTGGTCCGCATGGCCGGGGCGATGGCTCTCGGCGTGCGGTCTGGACGCTTGGCCTATCAAGCCGGACGAATCGTGCGGAAGCGTTACGCCACTGCATCGTCACCGGAAGACGGAGCGATCGCGGCCGCAGTGTAGGGTGTGTCCCAGGCGCACCATTTTCGTGGGACGGACTCTCTAGTCGGTCGTTTCCAGCACGATCTTGGGGCACTATCTTTGTGGGACCGGCCGACGATCGAGGTGTCTACGCTACGATATCGCGGCCAGCTCGTCTCGACCGTCTGGCAGAATCCGAATGAATACGTGTGGAACGCGGTCTGTCCATGAACGAAGGACACGGGAGACCTGTGCGCCATCTCCGACCACTTGGAGGCCACTCGCCCCCAAACCCCCCGGCTTCATCCCCCCCCCCCGGAAAGGGGCTGACGCCGGTTGGAGACGCCGGAAAGTGCCAAACACCTATTGACTACGAACAGCCTGTTCATGGATACGCGACTTCCTGGTGCAGTGTGCCAACCTGATCAAGAGGATCCAATTAAAGATCGTTGCCCACGGGTCCGGCGCCCGATCGAAAGGCGAAACTCGATCGTCGTAAGCGTGACTGGGATCGGCGGGCGCCTATCTTGACCGGTCGCGCCTGGTGTGCAACGATAGGGGCAAGGAAATCACACGCACCGCAAGATTGGAGCTCCGCGCTTATGATGAACGCCATCGACCTTCGGAAGGGCAAAACCATCGTCTATAATGACGAGCTGGTCATCGTCCACGACGCTCGACATGTAGCCAAGGGTAACAAGGGCAGCTACATGCAAACCAAGCTGAAGAATATGAAGTCGGGGAAGATGTTCGAGGTCCGCTTCAACGTTACCGATCGCGTCGAAATACCGTTCGTGGACTCCAAGGAATACGAATTTCTATACAAGGACGGCGACAACTACATCGTTATGGACGGCGAAACGTACGATCAGATTCCGGTCCATGAAGACCTCGTGGCTGACGCAGCTAAGTGGCTGATACCGAATCAGAAGGTGACGTGCCAGATTTATCAGGAGCAGGTTATTTCCTTCGAGGTGCCGTTCACGGTAACGCTTGAGGTGGTTGAAGCGCCGCCGGTCGTGAAGGGGGCTACGGTCACGAACCAACCGAAAGACGTGGTGCTCGAAACCGGCACCAAGATTCGCGTACCCGGCTTTGTTTCCGCGGGCGAGCGAGTTAACGTCGACACACGTACGGGCGAGTACCTCGAACGAGCCAAATAGGCCGTCGTGGGCCGTCCACTTACTTTCCCCACCCACCACCCGTCGTTGGTTCTCTGGCCACGAATCCGGCGGTCCACACCGGCCACGACACGTCAGCACCGGGAGACGTGCTGATTTTCCCCTTCTTTATCGGCCTACGCCTATCAAAACGATGCTGTTCGCGGGACATAAGCCAACCTAGAATCCCACGGTACTCAACGCGAAGATCAAGCGTAGGGGCGTTGTGGCAGCGCGCTTGCCAAAGGGCGGGGATCGAAGTGGTTCTTGGTTCGACAACGAGCCTCCCTCCAGCCGTTCCGCAATTCGAAGGGACGCCGCATACAACGTTGCGTGCAAGCACCAGTGCCGTATCCAGAGAGTTTGCCTTACTTTCTTCCGCCCTTACCAAGGGGGATCAAGGGGGGTTCTTCGGTGTGGAAATAACCTCCCCCGGCCCTCCGTATGAAGGAGGGGAGCGAGATGTGGCAGGATCTTATTGGAAACGGCGCTAGTGCTCCGTCACAGGTGGAGTTACGGGCTTTCATAGAAGAGCCGTGGGCGCCAGCCCGCGGACCGGTCCCACCGCTAGCGCGGAGGGCTCTGACCGGCGCGGCGGGCTCCGCTGGTGCGGGCGGCGACAACCCGAAGATCAAGGTGTGACGCTACACTAGATACAGTTTGGTGCGACTTGGGCTTGCAGTGGTTGCTCGAACGCGACTGCATGGACGTGCGGCGCGGTGTGGAATGTAACTGGGGGCGTTAGGACGATGGCGAGACGTTTGTGGTCAGTTAAGGCTTGGATGGTGGCGCCCATGTTGGGCCTAGGTACGGCGTGTGTCGACGGCGGTACTGCGATTACGTCCGAACTCGTGGCTGGCGGATTCGACAAGCCGGTCTATGTCACGCACGCGCCGCAAGATTTCGATCGCCTGTTCATCGTGGAGCAGACGGGGCGAATTCGCATTCTCAAGGGTGGCGTGCTGCTGCCGACGCCCTTCCTCAACCTTGATCCGATATCGCTGCTGGGATCGGAGCGCGGTCTTCTTGGGCTCGTGTTCGATCCGCAGTATGCCGACAACGGTTTCTTCTACGTCAACTATACAGACAACGTCGGCGACACTGTCGTCGCACGATACGAAGTGTCGAACGATCCGGACATCGCCGACGCGAACAGCGAACTCATGGTGCTGACGATTGTTCAGCCCGATACGAACCACAACGGCGGTTGGTTGGACTTCGGACCGGATGGCTTCCTGTACATCTCGACCGGCGATGGCGGCGGCCGCGAAGATCCGATGAGCAATGGACAGAACAGCGACGTGTTGCTTGGCAAGCTCTTACGCATCGACGTGCGCGGTGATGGTTTTCCTGACGAACCCGATCGCAACTACGCCATCCCGCCGACGAACCCGTTCGTGGGAACCGATGGCGCTGCTGAGATTTGGGCGCTGGGCCTTCGCAACCCCTGGCGATGCGCCTTCGATACCGTCACCGGCGACCTGTTCATCGCCGACGTCGGTGAGCGGCTTTGGGAAGAGATTAACTTTCAGCCGGCGTCGAGCGGTGGTGGTGAGAACTATGGTTGGCGATGCATGGAAGCGTCCAGATGCACCAACTTGACCGGCTGCGGTTGCCTGCAGGCGGAGTGGGTGCTTCCGATTCACGA
The DNA here is from genome assembly GCA_029260075.1 of Phycisphaerae bacterium. Classification (GTDB taxonomy): domain Bacteria; phylum Planctomycetota; class Phycisphaerae; order UBA1845; family UBA1845; genus OFTM250. The sequence continues at coordinate 21,112 of JAJDDY010000008.1, read as the reverse complement.
GTACGAACACGGGGGCGTGCCGTTCAACTGTTCGATTACGGGCGGCGAGGTATACCGTGGGTGCGCCGTTCCGTCGCTCGGTGGGACATACTTCTTCGCCGACTTCTGCAGCAATCGCATTTGGAGCCTCCGGCAGGTCGATGGTGCGTTTGTGGTTGACGATCGGACGGCTGATCTTGCACCGGGGAGCGGACTGAGCATCAGCACGATATCCTCGTTTGGGCGAGACGCCGCCGGCGAAGTCTACATTTGCGATTATGGTGATGGCGAGGTGTTCAAGATCGTCCCGGTGATAGAGTCCGGGCTTGAGGGCATAGTTGGTAGCGTGCCGCCCGATGGTGCGATCGACGCACGTCAGCCGTCGGAACCTGACGGCACCGGCGTCGACGCCTGGGACTCACTTCTTGTGCGCTTCGCCGGCTGTGCTGAGGGGGTTATTCCCGACGATTTCACCCTGACAAGATCGGGCGGCGAGGGGCTGATGCCCACTGTGGCCACGGTTGATCGAACGGGCGGCGACCGCGTGCGGGTCGTGCTCAGCCACAACATCACTGAGGGCGCACGAACGACGATTACGCACGCCCCAAGCAACACAAGTGTGACGCTCTCATCACTCCCAGCCGACACCAGCGCCGACGGTCAGAGCGACCTAGCGGATGTCGTGGCACTGATCGGCGCGCTACGCGGTGATGGCCTACCTCAGCCGATCTGGTCAACCGATATCGACCGATCGGGCACGTCCGCACCGGGCGACATCACCCGATTGATCGACCTACTCAACGGCGGCGGCGCCTACAGGCGATACAAGGGCGCGTTCCTTCCTTAGCCCATACGAGATGCCGGTTGACGATCGGGCTCTTCGCTTGCGCGCTGTTTGTGTGTTGGTGGATGACACATCGAAGCAGAACGAATCTTCAACGACACATGGCTTTGATGATTCAACGAATGACGGAACAGGTGTTCGCCGGGCGCGATGACAACGCGCGCAAGGGACGATCACAACGTGAACCTGCGCGGCAGATCGCGTGCTGATCGTCACGATCGCGCACATGATTACGAAGCGCACTTCTCGCCGAATTCGTTCAACGGGGTACTTCTCGCGTTCGGTTGCAAGAGAAAACTGAAAAAAATTTGAGGTTTTTTTGCGCGTCGTGCGACGTCGCGTGTAGGTGGTAAGCGACGTGATCAGCAATGTTCACGTCGTTCGCTCTGCGTCATCCATTCATTGCGCTGCGCGAACTCTTGCGCATAACTTCGTCGCGTCCGCTCGCGATAGAAACGCATGAACACTCCATCAACGAGTGCAACGTAAACGTCATCGTCAAGGATCGCTGAGCAGACTTGCGTCGCCCTGTGAGTTATGCGTATGAACGGTACGCCGTAACAAGATCGCGTTTTTTTGCTCAATATTCGGCGTTTTGGCGCTGCGCGGCTTGTCTGACCTACGCCATACGGATCACGCAACGTTCGAACCGTTGGCACGCCTGATGTTGAAGCATCTGGCGCAGCGCGGCGCGCGATGGGCAGCGATCCGTTCCTAGAGAGACACGACCGTGTCAGTGAAAATGCAAGTGCATTAGACTCAACGATACACACCGAGATGGTCTGACGTGTCGTGAGAAGCGTTCATGGCTTGTCGATTTCTTAACGCGCAGCGCTCGCATGCTAACCGCTCATACTGAAAAAAGTTTTGACAGATCGCAATGATGGTGTAGGATTTTGTCTAGAAAGGAGGTGATGTTCCATGGCAAAGAAACGCAAAGTAGCAAAGAAGAAGAAGGCCGCCAAGAAGAAAGGCGGCAAGAAAAAAGCTGCCAAGAAAAAAGGCGGTAAGAAGAAAGCTGCCAAGAAGAAAGGCGGTAAAAAGAAAGCCGCCAAGAAAAAAGGCGGTAAGAAAAAAGCTGCCAAGAAAAAAGGTGGTAAAAAGAAAGCCGCCAAGAAAAAAGGCGGTAAGAAGAAAGCTGCCAAAAAAACAGGTGGTAAGAAAAAAGCCGGCAAGAAGCGCCGCAAAAAGAAGTAGAGCGTCACGTTGACGTAGACGCTGATGCGAGCACGCATCGGAAAAATCCAGACCGGCTCTCGCCACGGCAGTCGGTCGGATCACCGAATCGCGTTGACCGCGTCAAGCCTCTGAATTCGGGTGGGGATGCCCAATGCCATGGCGGCATCTCCACCCCTTTTTTATGCGCGGCGATGACGGCCTCCGACCTCGTTCGATCGTACGGTTCCCTTCACGAATCGCAGCCCATCGCGCCGCGCCTCCCCGCCGAGAAACGATCCGACGAGCAACTCCGGAAGTGTCACATCCTGTACAGCCGTCGCCCGCGCTCTTGAAGATTGTCGGGGTGGTCTTATAGACAATAGCTATCGCGACGACAACGACCCATCGGCACGTCGCCGGGGGATAACGGGCGCGAACGGAGAATTCATGATGTCCTCGATTTTTGACCCGACTCGTAGACCGCAATCCATACCGCGTTGTTTTCGTCGCCCTCTGTTTCGTCGTGCGTCGGGTCTTCAGTTCGCCTGGCTCATCGCCGTAACGACATCAAACATCGCCTTCGGCGCCGAGCCCGGAAAACTGGCGGGGCACTGGGAAGGCAAGATCGACATACCCAACGTCGCGCTCAAGTTCGATATCGACTTCGCGATGAGCGACGGCACGTTGTCCGGCGACATCTCCATCCCGGTACAGAACGCATCCAACCTGGCGCTGGCGGACATCGCAGTCGATGGCGACAAGGTATCGTTCGCTATGGTCGGAGTCGGTGGCGATCCCAAGTTTTCCGGTTCGTTCACCGAGGATGGAGAGACCATCACCGGCACGTTCACGCAAGGCGGCGGCGCGCTTGATTTCACAATGACGCGCGGGGTGAACCGCGCCGCGAAAGCCGTCGATGCGTTGCAAGGATTCGACGATTTCGTCAACAAGGCGCTCGATGATTGGCGTACGCCGGGCGTGGCAATCGCGATCGTGGTCGAGGATGAAATTGTGCTGGCTAAGGGGTTCGGGTTCCGCGACCTCAATAAGAAGTTACCCGTGACGACGAAGACGCTGTTCTCGATTGGTTCTTCGACCAAAGCGTTCACGACGTTCGTGCTGGCTACACTGATTGAGGACGGCCAACTCGAATGGGACAAGCCGGTGATGGACTTCCTACCTGACTTCCGACTCTTCGACGAGTACGCGACGCAGCACATCACCACGCGCGATCTTGTAACGCATCGATCCGGACTGCCGAGGCACGACCTGGTCTGGTACAACAGCTCGGCCACACGCGAACAGCTTTACCGCCGCTTGCGCTACCTGCCACCTAACGAAGAACTCCGCGCCAAGTGGCAGTACAACAACCTCATGTTCATGACTGCCGGGTACTTGATCGAGCGACTCACCGGTGACACATGGGAACACGCGGTTCGCGCCCGAATCTTCGATCCGCTGGGAATGAACGGAACCAGCTTCGACAAGTTGGAACGAGGGCAGGCGACCGAGGGGGCGGTGGGTTATCAGGAGAAAGACGACAAGCTGGAGCGCATGAGCTATCGCCTTATCACCAACGTCGGACCGGCGGGATCCATCGACTCCAACGTCGAAGATATGGCTCGCTGGCTGATGCTGCACCTCGGCGACGGCAAGATCGATGGCAAGCAGGTTATCGGCGACACCGCGCTCGAAGAGCTTCATACGCCGCAAGTTGTGATGACCGGCATCCCCACGAAGCCGGAAGAATCACCCAGCAGTTACGCCCACGGTTGGATGACGAACACATCGCGGGGACACTTCCGCGTGTTGCACGGCGGCAACATTGACGGATTCAGCGCGTTGGTCACGTTGTACCCGCGCGACAGGGTGGGTGTGGTCGCGCTGGCGAACAAGAATGGGGCAGCCATGCCCGGGTTGGTTACGCGCCAGGCCGTGAATCAGATTTTCGGCATCGACGATTCTAATTGGTATGCCGAAGCACTCGCGAAACGAGCGACGGCTAAGGCGTCTCAGGAAGAGGCGGACGAGAAGAAGGATCTCGTTCGCAAGACCGGTACGCATCCGGCGCACGAGCTGGACGCGTACGTTGGCGTGTACGAACATTTGGGGTACGGCACGCTTACGATCACGCAGGATAACGAGCGATTGCAGATGACGTACAACAACATCGACACGCCGTTGGAGCACTGGCATTACGAAGTGTTCAACGGGCTTGAGAACCCGGACGACCGCGTATTCGAGGATCAGAAAATTCGATTCCTGAGCAACATGAAGGGTGAGGTGTCGGCTGTGGTATCCCAATTCGAGTTGTTGTCTGACGAGATCGTTTTTGCGCGAAAACCCGAAGCGGTCATGTCTGACCCGGAGTACTTGGCCAAGTTTCTCGGCGAATATGAGCTTTCGGGTCAGCAAGTTACCGTGGGCATCAAAGGCGGTGTGCTGACGCTTCATGTTCCCGGTCAGCCACGCTACGAACTCGAGCCGGACCGAGAGGACGAATTCAATCTGAAGGGGCTGGCTGGTTTTAGCGTGAGGTTCTTCAAGGACGACGACGCAACTTGGATCGCCCGGTTCAATCAACCCAACGGCGTGTTCGACGCGAAGCGCAAGAGTTAACCGCCTGTCGAATAATACTTGTATTCAAGCACATTGCCTCAAGCTCGCCCGTGACGACGGGCCGCATCCCGATAAGGAGGCGGAAATCGCTAATGGATCACCGGCTGGAAGCCGGTGCCACATTTTTTCAACGGGCTTTCGATGGAGTGATCGCGATGAGCGACGACGTGTAGAACAAACGATTCCAACCGGGCTCATGCTGGTCACGCGTTGCACGTCGGCGGGTTCAAGCGCCGAACGAAACTATTCGCCGGTCGAGGCTTGTGGCGGTGCGAGGGTTTTCTGTCGGAGCAACATTGTCGTCCAGAATACCCAGACGCAAGCGATGAACGCCTTGACCGTGGGAATTGGTGCGAAGTAGAAGCTGAGGCCCATCATGACGGTGAACGACAGGCCTATGCGTCTCTTCTGCGCGACCGTCAGGCCGGTCTTGTTGCGCCAGGCGTGGATGTAGGGACCGAGGTGTTTCTGGTTTAGCAGCCAGTCGTGGCAGCGTTTGCTGCTCTTGGCGAAGAGCAACGCCGCAAGCAGAAGGAACGGTGTCGTGGGTAGCAGCGGCAAGATGATTCCGGCTGCACCCAGCACGACCATCAAGATGCCGACGACGAAATAGAATGATTTCTTAAGAGTCATGAACTATCTATCGTGTCATCCCAGCGTACATCGTAGGCGTATGGCCAGAAAAAACCGCTTGTGCGGCGAATCGTCCGAGAACCATCCTCGTCGCAACGCCGGCACGTCGTATCGGGAGCCTCCCGCTGGGACAATTGAGGGTAGTCGACCCAAGTGCCTATTCGTTCCCCGCCGTAAGCTGCTCGCGAACCCAGTTTGCGGTGACGCCTTTTTCTGCGAGAAGATTCGACACACCGTTGTCATTATCGCGCAAGAGCGCGAGCAATAAGTGTAGCGGACGGACCTCGCCGGAACCCATGCGGTTGGCTGAGTCGACGGCGAGGATCATGGTGTGCCAAAACGTGTCGGACCGAAAAGCCTTGGCCAGTTCCTGCTGATGCACCCATTCAAAATCACCGAACTGCGAGCGAGACACATCGTGCAGGTCGTCAACGTCGGAACGAAGCATGCCCAGTGCCTTCTCGCGCAACGTGTCGAGGTCAAGCCCTTGGCTTCGTAGCGCACGAGAAGGAATGCTGTCGACTTGCGAAAGCAGACCGAGAATCAGGTGCTCGGTGCCGATGTAGCGGTGGTGCAGCCTGCGCGTCTCTTCAACCGCGATGCGCATAACCTCCTTGAGTTCCTTGGTGTGGATCCTACGACTCATGGAACCTTCGGCGCCACTCTTATTCAGTTCACGGCGAACCTCGTCGCGAACGCGATCGATGTCGACGTTGAGAAGACGTAGCGCCTCGGTCGCGATGCATTCGCCCTCGGCAATCAGGCCCAACATCAAATGAGCGGGACGCAAGTTGTCGTGCTTGAGTTGGGTGGCTTCGAGGTTGGCAAGCGCCATGGCGTGCCGCGCCCGGTCGGAAAACCGTTCGTGCATTCTCGTTGATCTCCGTAGTTTTTATGGTGAGCCTCTGCTACACCGAGCCGAAGCGGCTGCTCGTTCGAGCGCCGTTCAGACGGGTCCATTCTAGGGGGACGCCGCGCGACCCACAACGCCTTTGACCGAACCGCTCAAGACGCCCGCCGCACGAATTGCGCGCCCCCACGGTCGCAAAACGGCTCTCGGCGCTATGCATGCGCAAACAAATCAGCGCAAAAAAATACCCGCCGAAGCGGGTATAAAAAAATGCGGCAATCACCTACTCTCGCCTTGCGACTACCATCGGCCGTGTGGGCTTAACTGCCGTGTTCGGAAAGGGAACGGGTGTAGCCCCACATGTATTGTCACCGCACGCGGCATTGTGCTCATCGAGCGAGCGCTGTCAAGTGGTCACACCAAATAATTCCGTGTGTACGGTCAGTCTCGAATCTTCGGGTGGTCGCCGCCCGCACCACCGGAGGCAGCCGCGTCGGTCAGAGCCCGCCGCGCTACCGGTGGGACCGGTCCGAGGGCTGGCGCCCACGGCTTTGATGTCGTCGCAATCCCGTAGAGTTAGCTGTGACAGAGTAGTAGTGCTCTGTCAGATAGCGAATGAAGGACTTACCGAGCCGCGCCCGTGAGGAAGCGGAGGCTTGAAATCCGCTCGTAACGACCTGAAAACGCTCCCTCACGGTCGCGGCTCGGTTCGGGCGAACCCGTCATTTGAATTATGACAAAGCACTAGCTAGCCACCTTGATCAGTAGCAATTGCATTTATCAGCTTGAATTCGACAGGCTTGGCTTCGCCGACAAGTTCGATGCCGGGCGGGAGGTGGAACTCCGGTGTGGCGAGTTTCAGGACGCCCAACTGTTCCAGGTCGCTTTGTTTCAGGTGGATGATCCCGAAAGCCCGTGTGGCGCCGCGGACCAGTCGGGCAATTTCCTCGGGTGGACCGGAAACAGTGATGGTCGGAGCCATGATCGGCAGGGGCAAGCCGTCTCTGGTCACGGGACGCAGCGGTTGCTCCAAGTTGGCGAAGGCGACGGCGAGCAGAATGGGCACGGTTGGGATTTGCGCCACCGCACGTCGCGATTTGACGGTAGCCGTCACGGAAACGACACCGGGTGTGAACGTCGCCCCCTCTCCGAAGGATCGCGGGTCGAGTGGCACTGATACGGTCACGGGTTCGCCTGGTGGTCGCGGTGAGTCTCTGAGTGCTCGGCCGAGCTCGGTCGAAATGTCCACGCGCATCGCGTCGGTTTGGGTTCGGGTTGTTGCTTCACTGTCACGCATCCGGACCGAAACGTTGGCGGGGTCGATTCGTGGGTCGAGATCGTAGGCGAGCGAAGACTGGGTCCACACGACTTCCACACTTCTCCGGACCCATTGGTCGAAGTTGACGTCGACGGTTTCGGGCTGGATGGACACGATGGATACGCGGCTGAACAAGTTCAACTGGTCCGCCATTTGCTTTCGGAGATCGCGTCGCTCGATACGCAACGTGTGTCGGCCTGTTGGGTGGTCGCTGACACGAAAGCGAACCTGAAGTGGCGTGCGGCTGCGAATCTCCTCTATGGCGCGGCGCGGGCCGGACAACTGTATTTCAAACGGCGTCAACGGTTCTACCGGGTCGATGATCGCGTCGGGCGCGTCGGGCGGCGCGACAAACGTCATCGCAACACGAACGGACGTGGTTTCGTTGACGAGGCTATCTGCGCTCGCCCAGATCAACGTGCTGAGCAGCACGGTCATGCTGAGTAATCTAACGAGTGCCATTGATTGTCACTTTCTCGGGATGAGCCGCCAACTTGCCTGAAGCCCCAGGGGTTTCTTGCTTAGGGCTCTGTGTCGTCAACTCGCCAGCGAGTATCGATCGCAACGTAGCCACGCTTACGGTGCGCTGCAGGCGCCCATCGATCGCTACGGAAATCGCCCCGGTTTCCTCGCTCACCACGACCACGACCGCGTCGACTTCCTGACTCATCCCCAGCGCCGCCCGATGGCGACTGCCCAGTGCGCGATCGAGATCGCCCGACTCCGCCAACGGGAACTGGCAACCGGCGGCGAGAATGGTCTCTTGATGAATCACGACGCCGAGGTCGTGCAAAGGTGTCGCCGGCCAAAAGATCGTTTCGATCAGTTCGGCCGACACGACGGCGTCTAACCGGACGCCGGTTTCCGTAACGGCCCCAAGCTCACCCGTCCGCTCAATGGCGATCAACGCGCCGATTTTCTTCTGCGACAAACGTTCAACCGCCGTCACGATCGGCCCGACGACCGTGTCGGACGTGCGAAACCAGCGTCGCAGCCACCCACCTTGACCGAGGCGAAGCAAAATGCGCCGAAGCTCTGCCTGAAAAGCAACGAGCGATACGAGGAAGACGCCGAGGACGAAGAATCGATAAAGGGCGTTGATTCGTTCGAGTCCGAACCGGTCGGCGATGACCCAGACCACAGCGAAGTTTATCGCAAGGAGCATTAACACGGCGCGAATCAAACGCGCGCCACGTGTGCCTTGTAGGAATCGGAGAATGGAGAAGACCACGCAGGCGATGAGCAGGAACTCGATGGCCGCCACCCACGGCCGGTCGGCGATGCGCTCCATCATCGATTGGAGCATGTCGCGGAGTTCGATCTGAGCCAACTGTGTGGAAATGTTCAAACGACTCGTTCCCTGACAGGACGCAGAAAGGCTGTTCACGTAGCCGGGGCATTCGTGTTCACGACGATGGTCGCCTCTTGGTGCAGTCCGCAGGTGCGCGCGGGGTTAAGGTCTGCGGAAAGATGGGACGCCGCGCCACACCACTCATTCCTAACGACCGAGCAACCGTCGGCAGTATAGAAACACGTTCAGGTTCACGCAAGTAATGGAGTGGACAGCCATCACGAACAGGGTGCTGGACAGTTGGGCGTGCCAACGCAAGGCGTCGCCGCTGCAACTATGCGCGCATCGTACAGCCCCAACGGGGCGTACCGTTCCTGCCCAGAGCACTTCGGCAGCGTCACGCGTTAACGAATGGGACATTCACAAGTCCAGCAGGCCGGAATCCCGCGCGAGCGACGGGACGAGATATGAATCACGTCCCAGCGATACCTTTGTTCCCGCCTCAGGTGTACCGGAAGCTCGCGGACCGCGGTACGCTACCACGCTGGTACGCGGACGATGCTACGCGCCGACCGCTATGGGACACATGACTGATGGATGTTGATGAACTCGAACTCATTGACTGGCTGACCCGCCGGCAACCGGAACGCCCAAACATTCCGCTGGGCATTGGGGACGATATGGCCATCGTTCGCTCCCCGGACGACACGATTCTGCTCAGCACGGACATGCTGCTCGATGGCGTGCATTTTGATCGCGCCAACGATACGCCGTCGGACATTGGGCGCAAGGCTGTCGCGTGCGGTCTTAGTGATTGCGCCGCTATGGCTGTACGACCCGTGGCCTTAACGGTGTCGGTGGCGCTACCGCGATCCATGACGCGCGACGACGTGTACGCCATGTTCCGCGGCGCTTTGCGCATGGCTGAGGCGTATGACGTGACAATCGTCGGGGGCGATACGACGCGGTGGGATCAGCCGCTGGTGATCGACGTATCTGCGACAGCCTTGCCTTACGCTGGCATTAAACCGGTAACGCGATCGGGCGGTCGGGCGGGTGACCTGCTTTACGTAACGGGTCATCTCGGTGGGAGTCTACTCGGTCACCACTTGCGATTCGAGCCACGGGTGCGCGAGGCGTACTCGCTGGCTGAGCACCTCGGCATGCGTCTGCATGCGATGATTGACGTCACGGACGGGCTGGCGCTCGATGCATGGCGCCTCAGCCAAGCCTCGGGCGTTGGTGCGGTGCTGGATCAAACGTCGATTGATTCTATAGTAAGCGAGTCGGCTCGCCGGGCTGCAGATCGCGACGGGCGGTCGGCGTTCGATCATGCCTTGCATGACGGCGAGGACTTCGAACTGTTGCTTGCGGTTTCGGATAAGGTTACGGCCTCGCCCGTCGAACTTCATGCCGTCGGCGAGTTCACATCGACCGGGTTCATGCTGCGCCGGAAGGATGGCGACCTGGGACCGCTTGAGCCCAAGGGGTACGTGCATTGACCGAGACGCATGCTCATACATGGCGCACTTCGAGCCCGGAGGAAACGCGGGCACTCGGCGAGGTCATGGGCCGATCGCTGGTGGGCGGGCTGACGATCGGTCTGGTCGGACCGCTGGGCGCCGGCAAGACCCAACTGGTCAAGGGCATCGCTGCGGGCAACGCGACGGGCGAAACCGCCGACGTCACGAGCCCGACCTTCACGCTCGTTCATGAGTATCCCGGTGTGCTGACACTTTACCACGTCGACGTATACCGCTTGGGCGATACACCGGCACTGGCGGCATTGGGGTTCGAAGAGTGGCTTCGCCCGGACGCGGTGGTGGTGGTGGAGTGGGCGGATCGTGTGCGGTACGCGCTTCCGGTCGAGACGGTATGGATCGAACTCGAACCGACTGATGGCGATGCTGTCGCGCAGGCGACAAGTCGACGCGTGCGTTGTCGCGCCCCTGGCTCGGCGGGCGAACGGTTCTTGATCGCGTGCAAGCAATGCGATCGTTGACACCGATCGTGGCGGTCTTTATGGTCGCGACGTGGAACAGAAGTTATTGGATCACCGGCTGGAAGCCGGTGCCACACGAATCGTTATTGAAGCACAGGGTGGAAGTCGGTGCCACACGATTCGACTTCCCCACGGCTAAAGCCATCGGCCACCCGACGACCACGGCTAACGCCGCGGCTAGCCGACATCATCCCGGTGAAGAGATTTCGGCGTGCCCGATGGGCATGGCTCGATCTTGAGGACAATACATTGACTAGACATGATGGCCGACGTGCGAACGAACTGCGACCGGTGGAGATTATCCGCGGCTATACGAAGAGCACTGCGGGATCGGTTCTGATCAAAGCCGGAGATACGGTAGTGCTGTGTACGGCCTCCTGGGAATCCTCGGTGCCTCGTTGGAAGAAAGATCAGGGCGGCGGTTGGGTCACGGCGGAATACGACATGCTCCCGGGGGCTACCTCTGAACGTCGACGACGCAACCGGACCAAAATCGACGGGCGTACGCAGGAGATTCAACGGTTGATCGGGCGATCGCTTCGGGCTGTTGTCGATCTGGATCTGCTCGGTGAAAACTCCATCTTGATCGACTGCGACGTGCTGCAAGCCGACGGGGGTACGCGAACCGCAAGCATCACGGGTGCGTACGTCGCAATGTGTGACGCGGTTCGAACAGCCAAGCGCAACAAATGGATCGCACGATCGCCGATCCGTGAACCCGTGGCCGCGATCAGCGTGGGCAAGGTCGACGACCGTGTGCTGCTCGATCTCGATTACACGGAAGACGTGCGGGCTCAGGTCGACATGAACGTAGTGATGACCGGGTCCGGACAATTCGTAGAAGTACAAGGGACCGGCGAAGGGGCCACGTTCACGCGTGACGAGTTGGACCGCTTGATCCGACAGGCTGGTCGCGGGATCAAGCAACTCGTGGAAATTCAGGAACAAGCACTTAGGCGGCGACTGAAGCAGCCAGCACTCGCATCATGAAGCCACGTCGTATTCAACTCGGCGCGATATCCTTGGGTCTCGCGATCGTGGTCGGTGGTTGCGCTGGTGCGCCGCGCAAGGGATTGCCGTGGACGATCGTCTGCCTGGAGGCCACAGAGCCGGATCATGTGATACGGCTCGAGCGAATTGCTACGACGCTTCGTCAGACACCCGGCATCCGACCGGCGGACGTTCGGGTTACGCATGGTGCAGACGGTGCAGCCGTTCTGCATTACGGTGTGTATCCACGTCGGCGGGATCGCAAGACGCGCAAGCTTTCGGAATCGCCAGCCATGAGGCGCGACTTGCGGGTCGTTCGAGAGCTTGTGGATAACTCGAACCATCGATTCTTCGCGCGCGCAAGAACTGCCCCCATGCCCCTGGCCGACGTGGGTAACCCGGCGTGGTCGCTGACCAATGTTGAAGCAACGTATACCCTTCAGGTCGCGGTCTTCGAGCCGACTGAAAAGGTCTGGAACTATAAAGAGATCGCGTCGAAGTATTGCGGTGAATTGCGTGCCTTGGGGTTCGAGGCCTACTATTTCCACGGCAATGCGTCCAGCATGGTCACGGTCGGTGCGTTCGGACCCGATGCCCTGGTGCGCCGCGCCGATGGGCATACATACTATAGCCGCGACGTGCGGACGCTTCGCGAGAACGACTTGCTCAAATACAACCTCGTCAACGGGGGCATTTGTCGGGCGCGCAACGACGAAGGCCAGATGGTCGCCGTGCTGTCATCGCTTGTGCTCGTACCCGAAAACGCAGGCGGATGGATGCCTTGAGCCACGTTTCACTTCTCGTCGCCACGATGAACAAGGGAAAGCTCCGCGAGGTGCAATCGCTGCTCGCTGGAGAATCTGTCGAGATCGCCACGCTGGCCGACTTTCCTGACTGGCCTGCGGCGGTTGAGGACGGAGAGACGTTCGAAGACAACGCCCGCAAGAAGGCGATTTACTATTCGGCGCTGAGCGGTCGAATCACACTAACGGATGACTCCGGGCTCGTGGTCGATGCGCTGGATGGAGGGCCGGGCGTATACTCGGCGCGTTTCGCCGGCCCATCTTGCGACGACGTCGAGAACAATCGAAAACTCATCCAGATGTTGACCGACGTGCCGCAGGCGACGCGAACGGCTCGGTACTGCTGTACGGTGGCTGTGGCTCGGTCCGGAAAAGTCATCGCGACGGCGAGCGGAACGCTCGAAGGTTGCGTTATCGACGAACCGCGTGGTCAGCGCGGGTTCGGATATGACCCGCACTTCCTCGTCGCCGAACTGAACGAGACGGCTGCGGAACTGACGCCGGAGCACAAGAACCGCATCAGTCATCGCGGGCAAGCGCTGCGGGCGATACTACCGCAACTGCGGGCTGTGCTGCGGGGCGACGTTGCGGCCCCGGATGATTCCTAACAGTCTGTTGAACAAAGCTGGTATTCAATCACGTCGCCGCGAACCCTCCCGTGACAACGGGATTTCTCCCCGTCAAAAAGGCGGAAATCGCTAATGGATCACCGGTAGGAATCCAATCCTGTCCGGAACTTTGGGCTTTGATTTTTTTCAATCTCGGATCTTACAAATTCTTAATTGCGCTGGCGATTGCTTGGTGTACCACTGCGTCACATGCGGTCCGAAGAAGCCAATCGAGCGCCGCGCGTTGAGCCGATTCCGGCGTTCAAGAACCAGGTTGGCGGCCGAGGCTTCGTTCGCGTTACTGACGACGAACTGGGATCGGTCCGCGAGCATTGCGACCATCCCAACCGAACCATTTTCTACGACCAAATGGTCGTCGCTCATTTGCTCGCGTTTTTCAACCCGGCTATGAAAAGCCTGCGGACCATCGAAGACGTATTCCGGGTTCCGAAGATGCTCCAACGGTTCAGTCTGCCGAAAATACAAAAAAGCAGACTGGCTGACGCCCAACGACTCTTCGACCCCGAGTTGGTCTGGCCATTAATCGAGTCGGTCAAGAAACGCCTCGAGTTAGTGCCGCACGATACACGCCTCGACGCGCTCGCCCAAGAACTCCAGTCGGTCGACGGTACGTTCTTCGCCGTCGCCCCACGCATCGTTTGGGCGGTGTACAACAGCAAGCAAACCGGAAGCGTCTGAGTCTATATGCACTTCGACATACTTCGCGGTCTACCCGACCGCGCCTCACTGCCTATGCATCGCGTCGTGACATGTTGGAATGCGATGCTTGGCCGGCTCTACGGCGTTCCATGGATGATCACACGGCTACAGCCAGTCGAGGTTCGTTGGAGAGCGCCATGGACATGATCACCAGCCCCGCTAGGCTTGGCGCCTCCATCTTGCTCATAACCCGAGCGCGGTGAACCTCAATGGTTTTGCTGCTGCAGCCGAGGTCGTACGCGATGGTCTTGTTGGGTTGCCCGATGACCACGTGGCTCATCACCTGTTGTTCTCTCGGCGTAAGGCGGTCGAAGCGATTGCGTATTTCGTTCTGCTTGGCTCGGGCAATGAGTCGCGCCTTGTCGACGGTGATGGCGCGATTGATGCACTCGATCAGTGATTGATCGGCGATGGGTCGTTCGAAAAAGTCGAACGCCCCCAGCTTCATCGCGGTTACGGCGGCCGAGACGTCGCCATAGCCGCTACTAAGAATGACCGGTGTCGTTCCACCCGCGTCACGCAGCGCCCTGAGCAGTGTGACCCCGCTCATCTCCGGCATGCGAACGTTCGCGACCACGCACCCCGGTAGACCAACTGCATAATCATCCACAAACGAATTGGCTGAGGAATAACACTCGGCGGGAAGACCCGCAGATGTTACCAACTGATGTACATGTCGTACCCTATCCACGTTGTGGTCGATTACGAACACTACGACGCTCGGATTCATGTTGGACACTCCTCAGGGTACCAGTCGAATACCGGAACGGACATCATGCGCTTCGCCCTCTTGCAGGGCGAGTCTGTATTGCCTAGCCGTTTGCTTCAACCCCGCTTCTAGCGGTCTGCATCGCGCAAGAGGACATGCGCACCGCAGCCCCGTCTACGAAGCACGGCACGCGTCATCAATCCGTACCCTCAAGTCTCTGGTCCGAACCAGTTGCAATGCGGTGCGGGTCGTGCCACTTGAACAAGCCATCTATCGGCCAAGTACAGGATATTCAGTATAGGTGTTTTCCCTGGGTGACAGAAACGTGATTTCTACAATGGGCAAGGCGTGAGAGATCATGCGATCCACCGTCTCTGTGACTCGTAACTCTCTAACAGCGGAGGCTGGTCGGCTGCCTGGTGAGTCCGGCAGAAGCGCTGCGATGTGTAGTGTGCGTCAGCACAGCCATGAAGTAGTATTTGTGGCGAGGTCATATGGACCTGCGCCGCGAGTCTATAACGTACCGTGCTCGGCAATAGGGCAACGCCAGTGACGGCGATCGTGTCGCAGTTGCGACACATTTGCTATGCGTGAGGCCCAATCCAACCTCACTCGAGATCTCATAACTCTTCAGCCATGTTCCATGAATCAGGCAGGCAGTATTGCCGATCCTCGGCGCACATCGATTCATACGGACCCCAGAAATCGGTGATCAACACTCCCTCGAATTCCTCGGGAAAGACTGCTGAAGCGCCGGACTGCCGCGTGCCCCGGCGATCATGTAATAGCAGTTCCGATCGTTCGCAAAACACTATAAACAATGCGTCTGACCATTGACCCGCCATCCGGTTTCGTCCGCGTGAAGATGCGCGGAAGACTTAGAACCTATCCCAGAAACAGTCCCGAGGCCTGATAGGCGATGCAGCCGAGGGTCAGATGTAGCATGCCGATATAGTTTTCTGGTTTCTTTTCCCATCGAATCAGAACGCGGCGGTATCGATTGATCCAACTGCGCGTCCGGTCGACCACGCAGCGTCGAGCCTTGAACTTCGAGGAGCGGCGGATCACGGGACAAACAAGATGAAGGTTATTGAGCTTGAACCTCGCCGACGTGTGG
This sequence comes from Phycisphaerae bacterium, assembly GCA_029260075.1. Lineage (GTDB taxonomy): Bacteria > Planctomycetota > Phycisphaerae > UBA1845 > UBA1845 > OFTM250. The sequence continues at coordinate 5,471 of JAJDDY010000008.1, read as the reverse complement.
AATAGGAGTGTTGCAACGACGATCACCTCTGGACGGGGACACACATTATTTTTGAGATTGTCGAAAAGAAAGACGCCTGCGTACTCAGCTTCAAGCACGCAGGGTGGAAGGGGCAAACAGATTTCTTCGGCACGTGTAGCTTTCATTGGGCTCGCCATTGTCGATGCTCGCTCATCTATGCGAAAACGGTGAATCACAACTCGATCAACCGACGGAGCAGGAAGAAGTGCGCAAAGTAACTGCTGACTGATCCCACGAAAGGTGAGCGTTGAAATCACTCCATCGTGTTCTAACCGGGTGGATGACCATCAAGTCTGTGAAGCGGTCCACTACGCTCAAAATGACGACGTCAGGATGGTCGCCGAAGCGAGCAAGGGGACTTCGGACTCAAGCTGGATCGCCATGCGACCAGGCTGTTGATAACTGATGCAAACCTGACGCTCTGACCGTATCGAGATGTAGCCGCCAGTTCAGCCTTGCCGCCGCACCATCTCGTTGATCCAGATCGGGGCGAAAGGTGAGGTGCAACCCTTGGAACAGGGATAGTCACGGTAGACTCCCAACGTCTCTCCGATGGCGAGGGCACGCTTGCGGTGGTTGGGGAAGTGGATTCCGATTTCCCCAAGACAGCCGTTCATCGTCCACTGCACTTCTGAAGCGGCGCTGCCCATTTCAGACTCGATTCGATCCAGAAGCGCTGGGAGGTCGAGCCCTTCTGGACTCTTCACGATTCGCCCGGCGGTTTGGCTCCATCCGGCGCGGGCAGCCATGGGGTCGTCAGTGGCCATCCACCCCTGGCGAAGCTTCTCCTTGTCGGGGTGATGCTTGACGACGTAAGAGTTGAGCCAGTCCGCTACTTCTACAAACGTGACCGACCGCACCATCCGATCCATTTCTTCCGCTGACAAGGACTTTGGTTCGATCAGGAGGATTGCCAAGAACTGGGCGTCGATGTTCCCGGTCTTCCAGAGTCCCACAGCCAACTCGTGGTTTGTCGTAATCTTCTTCGCCAGCTTACGGACCTCGCCGCGTCGGACGCCGAACTGATTGTCACCGGCACCGTGCTTGGTGTTTTGCTTCCGCATCTTCTCGTTCCCGAGCGCTCTGAGCTGCTTGAGTGTTTCTTTGATGGTCATGGTCGTAATCCCATCGTGGGTGAGCCCGTTTGCGATCGAGAGTGTCCCTAACACCGCGTCGTTTTGCGTTTCTTCCCAACCCGACCCGCCTTCTCCAACTTCTCGATGTATTCCGACGCCAGCGGCACTTTGCACGCGGTATCCCCCATATCCACGTCGACCTTGCCGAGTTTCTTCGCGGTCTCCTTAGCCTGTCTCAAGACCGGCGTCACATACGCCGCCACGGCGATAACGAAACCATTCATCGTGTATCTTACACGATTGGCTGAAGCATTGATCTCCTTCTCGACGTGCCGTAGCAACTCCTTGATTTCAGCCAGATTCAGCTCCTCATCTGGCGTGATAGCCACCAGGCTGGAATATGTACACCATCCACACGACGCAATGGACTCCTTTTTCCTTAATTTGATCCACTTCATCGCCATGTCGCGCCCGTGCGGGCTCTCCGACGCCACCCAAGGCACGGCGTACTCCGAGATCCAGACCCACGCAGCCGACTTAGCCCAGTCGTCCAGCTCTTTCTTGCTCATCTGTTTTCCGTCAGCCACCAGCCCCGCAAGATACATCGCGTCGTAGTTCCCGGTTTCGTAGAGTTCGCACGCCAACTCGTGCTTCCCCTTGATTTTCGGTTCTCCTCCAAAAAAGTTGTTGAGATTTAAGGCTTGAAACGAGTTGGACACCGGTTCTCCGGGGGCTAAACAGACGTTTGATCACGAACGTTGTTTGGCCTTGAAAGGAGGAACGCGGTGTCCACATGCAGTCTAGCATCTTTTTTCCCTTGGCGTCGAGTGAGAATCACGTACACCAATACGGTCGAAGGCTCGCGTTCGGCGATCGTCCGCGTTGAACCCGACCGGCGATACCGACCCATCTGTCATGTCTGCGGGAAGCCCGGTGCGATCCATGCCCACACGCGAAAGTTCATTCGGGATCTGAGCTTCGGTGGCTTCACCATGCTCCTGCAAGTCGAGCACCGCAAGATTCGATGCCACCATTGCCGCAAGGTCCGGGTCGAGGGATTGGCGTTCGTCGATGCCAGTGCCCGCGTCACGCACCGTCTGGCCGCCTATGCCGCTCAACTCTGCAAGGCCGGCCTGAGTGTGGAGGTGGTGGCCCGGCACCTCGACCTCGATCCCAAAACGGTCAAGACCATCGACAAGGCTGCGCTCCAAGCCGAGTTCGGCCAGACGACCTATGACAACCTCAAACGTCTGGCCATCGACGAAATCGCAGTCAAGAAAGGTCACCACTACATGACGGTCGTGCTCGACTACGACACGGGGCGTGTTGTTTGGATGGGCAAAGGGCGCCAGAACGCCACCATCGATGCGTTCTTTGAGGCTATGCCTACCGAGGTTCGGGAGGGCATTGCGGCCGTGGCGATCGACATGTGGGAGCCCTACATCAACGCCGTCAAACGGTGGTGCCCACAGGCCGACGTCGTCTTCGACCTGTTCCATGTGGTCAAAGCGTTCAACAAAGTGATCGACAACATCCGCAACGAAGAGTTCCGCAAAGCCGGCGGCGACCTTCGGGAATTGCTCAAGGGTAGCAAGTACCTGTTCCTGAAGAACTGGGGCAACCTCAAACGTGAGGGTCGGGTGCAACTGGAGGAAATCCTCAATCTCAACGAGCGACTCACCACCATCTATTGGCTCAAGGACCTGCTGGCCCACATCTGGGATTACTACTATCCCGGCTGGGCGATGAAGATGCTGGCCGAGTGGTGCGAGGTGGCCAGGCAGGACGGCCATCCCGCCCTGGTGAAGTTCGCCGAGATGCTCGAACGCCACGAGTACGGAATCATCAGCCACTGCAAGCATCAGATACACACCAGCAAACTGGAAGGGGTCAACAACAAGATCAAAGTCATCAAACGCATCGCCTACGGCTTTCACGATCTCGACTACTTCGCCCTCAAAGTCAAACAGGCCCTACCGGGGCGTACTTCCAACAACTAATTTGGAGGAGAACGTTAAAATAGGCAATCTGCGCGATCCCCCCGGCGCTGGTATATCAACCGTTCATGCAGCCAGGGACGGCGAAGTCGGTTAACGCAATCATGGACGCCGCGGGGCGATACCGCTACGGTGCATGACAGAATCCGGGTAGTGGCACGAGGGTCCGTGACACTTCCGGCGAGGTGAGTGCGACAAGTCAGAGCCGTAGGCGCAAGCCTGCGGACCTCCTGGATCCGCGGGTCACCGGGCTTGCGCCCCGGTGCTCTGAAAAATGCCCGACGCTGATTCTGTCACGCACCCGTGACACGATTCCTTGTCTGGATCACCAACAGCGCCAGCAGCCCGTTGAAAAAGGCTGACACAAACCTGTGGCACCGGATTTCCAGTCTAAGGGACCGACTTTCCAGTCGGTCGCTGGTGCGTGAATCCTTTCTCGCACCTCAACCCAAGTGCCGAGAAAGGATTCACCGCACAGCGTGTGTAGTCACCGAGGCCCGCTCAAGCGCCTGCGGTTTCCCCGCTTGCGCGGCGCCGGCTGATGAGAATCGTTCCTCCGGCCAACAGCAGCAGCAACATGATGATCAGGCCCCACTGGGATACGGCGGGGATACCGTCTTCTATGCATCTACTGGTCGGCTCACCGCCGCACCGCCATCCGGCTTCCACCGTGCAGGTCGCCGAGCAGCCGTCGCCGACGTCAGTATTCCTGTCGTCGCACTGTTCGAAACCGACGATCATCCCATCGCCGCAATTCTCCGTGCAGGTGCTTGGCTCACCACCGCAGTTCCATCCCTCTTCCACCGTGCAGGTCGCTGAGCAACCGTCGCCGCCGTTGGTATTCCCGTCGTCGCACTGTTCCGTCCCCGCGACAAAGCCGTTGCCGCACGTTGGCGTCCCGTTCTCGTACCATGCTATCTTGTCATCAAGCAGCGACGCGGAGAGGACGTCGATGTCCCCATCGCCATCGACATCGGTAGTGAAAACGGAGCGAGCCCGGAGGGCGGTGGTCGAAATCACCCGCTCGATGAACGCCGGGGGCGAGCCACCGACGTTTTCGTACCACGCGACCTTATCGTCGAGCGTGGACGCAGAGAGGATGTCGGTGTCCCCGTCGCCGTCAACGTCCGATGCGAAAACCCATCGAACACGATCCGCCACGATTGAGACCACATGCTGGGTGAAGGTGGGAGGTGAGCCGCCGTCGCTTTCGTACCACGCGATTTTGTCGTCCACCCACGACGCTGAGAGTACGTCGGTATCTCCGTCCCCGTCCACGTCCGTCGCGAAAACCGACTGTGGGCCGTCAACGGCATTCGAGATCAACCGCTCGGCGAAGGCCGGAGGAGATCCGCCGACGTTTTCGTACCAAGCGATCTTGTCATCATCGACCGACGCCGACAGAACATCCGTATCTCCATCGCCATCCACGTCCGTCGCAAACACGGAGCGCGCGCTCATTGCGACAGTTGAGATAACCCGTTCCGCGAATGTCGGTGGCGAGCCGCCATTGTTCTCGTACCACGCGATCTTGTTATCGACGAGCGACGCCGAGAGGACGTCGATGTCCCCGTCGCCGTCCACGTCCACTGCGAAGACGGAACGGGCTCCGTTTGCGGTGCTCGAGATCACCCGCTCGACGAAGCTCGGGGGCGAGCCGCCGACGTTTTCGTACCACGCAACCTTGTCGTCGAGCGTTGACGCGGAGAGTACGTCTGTGTCCCCGTCGCCGTCCAAGTCTGCCGCGAAAACGGAAAAAGCCTCGTCGGCGGTGATCGAGATCACGCGTTCGGTAAATGTCAGAGGAGACTCACCATTGTTTTCATACCACGCGATCTTGTCGTCAAGTGCAGACGCGGAGAGAACGTCGGTATCCCCGTCGCCGTCTACGTCCATCGCGAAAACGGAAATAGCTTGGTCAGCGGTGGCCGAGATGACCCTCTCGGTGAAGGGCACGTCCGCGCCAAGGGCGGGGACCGCACCCGCCAGACTCACGACAATACCCACAAGCGAACCCAATACTGCAAGCGGGCTCAATAGTGCCGAAAGCAATGCTGGCCTAATTCTGATGTGTTTCATCTTAGCGTCTCCTTATTCCAGTTTCCGATCAACCGAAATTGCCCGTTTATCAATCCTCCAACCGCCATCGTACCCAGACGGTCTGCCCGATTCAATCTAAAACCAGCTACTTTGCCGCAGAACCGACCACACCGCAGGCCGAACCACCAGAGTGCGCGGGGCACCCCAATCCTGTTCGGCACGCGGTTTGCCATGTCCGGGTTCCCGCGTGTGTCGCAGGCCAGGATTTCGCGCCACACTTTACTTGCGCGGTCAGGGTTCGTGGCGCATACTTTCAGCGTGGCAAGCCCAAAGCGAC
>JAJDDY010000070.1 GCA_029260075.1 Phycisphaerae bacterium | reverse complement strand
ATGCTGCGCACTGCCGGACCACCCCGAATCCCAAGCCACCGCTCTGACCACTCAATCGTCCCGCCGCCTCAGCGACAAAGCCAATCTCAGCACACCAACCCCAACACGCAAACCGCGTGCCGAACAGGATTGGGGTGACCCATCCTTTTCCTACTGGAAAAGGTTGGGGAAGGATGCGAAGTGTGCGGTATCACGGGCCGGTGGACGATGTGGTCGTTTCGATGCGTGCATCCCCCACCCTTCGGGAGAACCCGAAGAATGGGGCACCCTTGCCGGCGTGGTTGCGTTCATCCCGCCGCCCTTTGCTGCGCAAAGAATGGGGCGTGCCTGCCGTAGTTCCCTGTCTTGAACGGTCTAACACGCGTGGCAGCAGATCCTGCGATTCACTACCCTCCGCTGAAGTCTACCTTGGGTACTGCTTTGGCCTCGTCGGCCACTTCGAAGTATTCGGCTTTTTCGACGTTGGCGAAGCTGCAATAGAGTCGACCGAGTAGGCCTCGTGAGAAGATGTTGAGGGCGCGGACGGCTTCGTTGTAGCGCTTGCGTTCGACGCCCACGCGGTTTTCCGTGCCTTCAATGGAGACCTGTAGGTTCTGGAATGCCTGGTTCGACTTAAGCTCGGGATAGGTCTCACGCAGGACCATGAGGCGCGAGAGTGCGCCTTCGAGTCCGGTCGCGGCGTGGGCTTTTTCCGCAGGCGACTTGGCTTGGAAATAGGCCTCGCGAGACTTGGCGATGCCCAGGAAGACGTCTTTTTCCTGACCGGCCACACCCTTCACCGTCGCGACCAGGTTGGGAATAAGGTCGAACCGGCGTTGCAACTGGTTTTCCACTTGCGCCCATTTCGTCTTAACGGTTTCATCGAGACCGACGGCGTTATTGTATCCGCTGTAGAAACATCCACCGAGCAGCGCCATGGCACCGAGCATGGCCACCATCATGACTATGACTATCTTGCCGAGTTTCATCGATTCACCTCTTTTCGTAGCTATCGCCGCCCCACAGCTGGGGCAGAACTTGGCCTTCCGTTTGATGTTCGCTCCACAGGACGAGCACGTGTTACCAACCACCGCCACCGGCTCCGCCTCCACCAAAACCTCCGCCACCGCCAAATGATCCGCCGCCGAACCCTCCGAACCCACCGCTACCGAAACCACCACCGCCGCCCCAGTGCGATCGACCGCCGAGTCCGCGACCCATCATGCCGCCGAGCATCATGCCGGTGAACAGTCCACCGCCACCGCCCCATCGGCCATAGCCGCGCCGCCGTCTTCGCGACGAGATGATGATGAACAGTAGCATGATCGGGATCATGCCGCCGCCGCAGGCCACGCCACCCGGACGGGCACGTCGACCGCGATGTCGAGACTTTGGCATTCCCGTTAAAGAGACATTCTTCGATTCTGCCACTCTATTGGTGATGGCCAGCGTAGCTCGGTACAACCCGTCGGAGAAACGCCGCTGTTTGAAGGCGGGGATGATGATCTGTTGGCGGACGGAGTTGCACCAGACGTCCGGAAGTACGCCTTCCAGACCATAACCGACTTGGATGCGGTCTTTTCGTTCCTTCAGTGCGACGGTGATCAGCACGCCGTCGTCGACGTCTTTGCGACCGAGTTTCCACAGTTCGGCGTGGCGTTGGGTGAAGTCGAAGATCGACTCGCCGTCGGTCGTGGGCACGGTGAGCACTTTGATCTGTGCGCCGGTCTTCTTTTCGAGCTCGCGTAACCAGCCCTCCATGCGCTGTCGGGTTCGGGCGTCGATCAGGTTGGCGCGGTCGACCACGAACGTACCGGGATCGCGGACCGTAACCTCGGCGCGACCCGTGGCTGCTGCGCTGGACAGAAGGAGGGCGAAGGTGATCAGCGACGTCTTGGGTTTGACTGCATACGATCGCTTGGCGTGGGGTTGCGGCCCGTATATACGCCGGTAAGACGTTGGTGTCACGCCATGTTCGGATCGACCGTTACCATGCATTGGCGATTTCTCCCAGCGCTTCGACGTCGCGGTAGAGCGCGTCAAACTGGTCCCAGCCGTGGTTCGTGAACGGGTCGAGCGCCGTGCGCATGCCGGTGAGCTTGCGGTCTGTAATTTGCTCCGCGTCGTCCAGCACGTCTTGCGCGGGCAGGGCTTCTTTCTTACCTTTGAGCCAAAGCATGCCGCGCAACGTGCGTATCAGCGCCTCGCCCACGTCGGTCGTCATAGCGCCGATGACCTTTTCGCGACCTGCGGCGGCTAGAAGCCCTTGTCGAAGGCCGATAAGAATCGACTTGAGTTCTCGCTCGCACTGAAGACGCACGTGGTCGTCTTCGACAGCGAGTTGTGAGAAATGATCGACACCGAAGAGCGTCATGTGGTGCTGGTGGATTTCGATCAGTTCCAGGGGAAAGGTGTCCTGCGAATCTTTGATGTACTTGGCTGTCATAATAAGCGGAGCGCCGATCCCGGATTGTCCAAAGCGGAGCCCTCCCTCGGCCAGCGTACGCAATATCCCCAAGTCCACGCATGGCACGACGAGAACGCTGCGTGCGGACTGAAGCCCCGCGTCGAACGGACATCGGAGGATGGATCCATAGAGCGACAACGACGTTTCGTGCGTACCGGCGATGGTCTTGATCGATGCGGCGTACTCGGCAAGCGGCCCCCGCATTGTGGCCTCGACGCGTTCCAATCCGGCAAATTCTTCCACCATGGTTGACTTCCTTACTAATCACGACGCGGGCTGCATTATCCAACGCGTCTTTGGAGTTTTCACTGTGCGGGTGTTCTCTGCACGCCGCCGGTCTGACCTTCTTCAAGCTTGGCGATCGATCCGCGCGGACCCACCGCACGGACCCACACGTCATTGATAATTCTACTACGGATCAACGCGGGCGGCGATTATAGAACCGTGCGACGATTGTAACGACTTACGCGATGCGTCGCCCGCCGGGCGCCTCCGGTCGGTTGCGTGTGACCGCCCATAATCGGTTTCGTTTCGCCGGAATCTGTTCACGGGTCTATCGGACGCGCCGAGGAACCAGACCGAATCTGTGATGGCGCACGCTTGTGTGGGACGGCGCGGAAGACGATGGAGATAGTGTCGTGCGTGTGTTGCGACAATTCTTTGGGTGTAGCAAAGGGGTTCCTGCATCGTGGGATCGGTTGCCTTTGAAGCCATCAAGTCTACTGCGACGCTTCCGACGCCCACCGGTGTCGCGCTGCGAATTCTGCGCCTCGCTCAAGATACAGAGTGTACCGTGGGGCAGATTGCTGAGGCTGTGGCATCTGATCCGGCGCTCTCCGGACGATTGTTGAAGCTTGTCAACTCCCCGCTCGCGGGCGTTCCACGTTTTATCGCATCGATTACGCACGCGGCGGGGCTGCTCGGCATCCGTTCGATAACCTCTCTCGCCCTGGGGTTCTCGCTTGTCTCGAACAACCGAGATGGGGCTTGTGCCGGTTTTGACTATGACCAGTTCTGGTCCGATTCGTTGGCGCGCGCGGTGGCGCTTCGGCAGATCGAAGAGTCGCGGGACAACGGATCTGTGGATCAGGCGTTTGTATGCGGTCTGCTAAGCTCGGTTGGCCGCCTCGCGTTCGCGACGGCCTTTCCCGAGAAGTACGCTGAACTGATTGCCGCGATAGACGTCGACGATCTTTGCACGCTACGGTCCCGGGAGCGCGACCAGTGGAGCCTCGACCATTGTGACTTTGCAGCGGAGATGCTGCGAGATTGGCGATTCCCCGATCCACTCTGCGAGGCCGTCTTGCAGCAGAAGGATTTGGATGGTGCAGTCGGGGTGGGCGGACCCGATTCTAACACGCTGGGCCAATCGCTCCGCTTCGCCGGCGCCGTTGCGGGCGTATTGACGTCGCCGTCGGTGACGACCCAAGATCTGGCGGTTGCGGAAGGGTTGGCGCTGGCGTTCGGATTGTCGCCGGAACGTTATGGATGTCTGTTCAACTCGGTGGCGACGGAATGGCAAGAAATGGGTGGGGTGTTTTCCATCGGTACGACTTCGGAGCAGTGTTTGGATTCGATCTACGTCCAGGCGCGAGCGTGCCAGGAGAAACTGTACACGGAGTCGAGAAGCGGAACGACGGCCACTGTGCCTGAGACGCAGCCCCAAGAAGTGGAAGCGGCCAAACCGCAAACCCTAATCGTGGACGACGATCCTACCTCCCTGTTGCTTCTGCGGCGCCACCTGGAGAAGGCAGGTTTTCCCGTCCGGACGGCGACGAGCGGCGAAGAGGCGATGCAGATTCTCATGGCCGACGGTCCGCCGATCGTGATCACCGATTGGCAAATGCCGGGCATGGACGGTCTTGAGCTATGTGGCACCATTCGCGGGCATGAGGGTATTGCGTTTACGTTCGTCATCATGGTGACCGGACATGAGCCCAACGAGGAGCGGTTGGTCGCTGCTTTCGATGCTGGTGCGGACGATTATCTTTCCAAACCGATCAAATCGCGCGAGCTCCTCGCCCGCCTTCACGCCGGTGTCCGAATCATCAATCTGCAAACAGAGTTGGATGCCCGTAGTCGTGACGTTCACCGGAACAACGCCGAAATGGAAATCGGTAACGCCCGGCTCGCGTGCGCCAACCAAGAGCTCAACCGCATGGCCACCACGGATGAACTCACCGGCTTGATCAACCGCCGCGAAGCCATGGTTCGCCTCGCCGCTTCGTGGGCCGACGTCGACCGCCACGAGGAGAACTTGTCGGTCATCGCGATGGACATCGACCGATTCAAGAGTTGCAACGACATCTACGGACACGCTGCTGGAGATGCCATTCTCAAAGAGACGGCCGCGGTTCTTAGGCGCACCGCCCGCCAAGAGGAGGCGGTGTGCAGAATTGGTGGCGAGGAGTTTCTCGTGATCTGCCCCCGCACCAACGAAGCTGAGGGTGCGATCGCCGCGGAACGTCTCCGTGCAGCCGTGGAAGCCAACAGCGTCGCGCACGGTGGGATGGAACTCGGTGTGACAGTGAGTTTGGGGGTTGCCCAACGTACACCGGAAATGACAAGCCCGGACGACCTTCTTCGTGCCGGCGACAACGCGTTGTACGCGGCCAAGGACGGCGGTCGCAACATGACGTGTTGCGCTATGAGCGTGGCGTCACAGGGCGAGGCGGAGTTTTCTGTCGATGACGATTCAGTGGGGCGGTCGCTTTTTCCGGAGGCAAGTGAGGACCGAACGGGTTTGGTGTTGATCGTCGACGACGACGAGAAGCATCGTCGGCTTTGCGAGAAATATTTGGCGAACGAAGGTCACCGTGTGCAACATGTGACCACCGCCGAGCAGGCGATGATCGCCCTCGAACAGGGTGGTGTGGCGTTGGTAATGATTAACGCTGTCCTACCCGGCGGTAGCGGCGTCGAATGCGCTCGGGCGATCAAGACTGACCCAGTTACAGCTTGCTGCCCGGTGATCCTCACCGGTGTGCGCGGCGAGGCTTTGGAGTCGCTGACTGACGAACATGGTGTAGCGGACGAATACCTCGGCAAACCGGTCGATCACCGAGAGTTGATCGTGCGCGTCCGAACGATGCTTCGACTTCGCCGAGAAATGGTGCGCAACCGTGAGGTGTGCGGCGAGCAAACCAGAGCGCTCGACTTGCTCCTCCGGTATTCACGAGAAATTGCGGTGGCCCGTACGTTGAATGAAGTGCTTGAGCACACCGTCGATGTCATTGCGGAGTTGAGCGGAAGTCAGGGTGTTGCGGCGTACTTGCTCGATGAGCAGACCGGCGACCTGACAGAGGCTATGTCCATAGGACGCTGCGACGACGTGGTCGATTCGCCTGCGAGATCGCCAGGCCACGCTTCGTCTGAAGATCTGTGTGGCTTGAGTGACCAGAACGGACGTGCGCAGGACAGCGCCGAGAAGCGAAAGCAACCCATAATCGTTCCGCTGCTTGTGCCGGAAGCGCAGGTGGGCGAGATTCAGCTGTCGCGCCGCCTTGATGGCGAGGCGTTCACAACGATCGACCGCGAATACCTGAACATATTGTGTAACATGGCGGCGGCGTCGATTCATGAGCGACTGACACAACGCTCCCGCGACGACGCACGCCATTCGATCGTCGTCGCGTTGGCTAAGCTGGCCGAACACCGCGATACCGACACCGGGAAACACCTCGATCGAGTGACGCGTTACGCCGTCGTACTCGCCCAGGAGCTGCGCAAACGGGATGGTTTCAGCGATGTGATCACGGACGAATTCATTGACGATCTACAGCGTGCCGTGCCGCTCCACGACATCGGGAAGGTGGCGGTTCCTGATGACATTCTGCTCAAACCCGGGTCGCTGTCCGACGAGGAATGGGGCGTCATGAAGACGCACACGACAGTCGGTGCGGATACGATTTGCTCCGTGCTTGACCGGGCGCCGGGGACGAAGTTTCTTACGATGGCGGAACAAATCGCCCGCCATCATCATGAATGGTTCGACGGCACGGGTTACCCCGATGGTCTGGTCGGTGACGCGATTCCGTTGGCTGCGCGAATCACCTCCATCGCCGATGCCTACGACGTGATCACGACGTCGCGCCCTTACAAGAAACCCGTAGCGCACGAACGCGCGATTGCGATCATCAAAGAGTCTACGGGAACACAGTTCGATCCGTCCCTGACCTCCGCGCTTCTTGCGGTCGAATCTCAGTTCAAGACGCTGGGTGATCAACTTTCCGACGCCAAATTCCAGACGGACATGGAAGAACAGTTGAGCGATGCGGCACTGAAGTTGACGGTGTCGGCTGCCCAATAAGTTTGTCCGCTCTCCGTGTTCCCCCTGTGCCGAACGGTTCACGTTCGTCTTACAATATTCCTCGACAGAGCCCTACGGCGCAAATTCATCCGTCTTCGTGTATCCGTCCGGCAGGTGTAGTTTGAAGGGGCTCCGTCGCGCCGGCGGGTCGATCGTCAGTTCCGTAAGGGTCAAGTCTGACGTGCCGGGTTTCTTCTTGGGATCTTCTCTGTTGGCGTAAGTTCGTGTGACTCGTCGCAGCACGTAGTCGTTCTTGGCGACGTAGACATCGAGCGCGGGCGGGGTTTCCGTAGCGATGTGGATATGATGGCAGTCGACGCCACCAATCGACTCACTTCCCTTCCAGGTAACGGACTCCGGCTTGAGGTCTTCGCCGAAGGGATGCTCGGCGGCGAATTCCGTCAGGACGACGCGTTGTAGGTCTCGGCTGTACTTCCCCTGAACAATCGGGTCCATATCTTCGTGGGCGATTTTTGTTTTCGGGTCGATCAGGAAATAGACATCGCCGTCCGAGCCCGCGGTCAAGTCGATTACGTCGGTTGATCCGGTCGGCGTGATTTTGACGTGGCAGTAGAACTCCGTGACGTCCCACTTGGAGCGCTTACCGACCACGACGATACCGGACACGGACGGGACGAATTCTTTGATCCACCCGGTTCCCTTGTAGTCGGCTGAGTAGCTGATGCGCCCCAAGCGTTTCATGACCGCTTCGGACTTCTTGAGAATCGGATAGCCCTTAGCAGACTTATCGTCTTGGGCGCCCACGCTGGTTCCTACCAGCAAAGAGGCGGCGAGCGCCAACAGTTTGGTTCCGCGATCGATTCGTTGCATGATTAGCTCTCCTAAAGCAGCCCGTAAGGTCGCCACATATCACGACTACGCTGGTAGCCGGTGCGGGTGAGCGGACAAGTATAGGGGAAGAGGTGGCTGGACAGCAATTGTCAGAAGATGCGGCCTACAAGGAAGCTGAAGACTTGGGTTTCGTCTTCGGATTCCGTGAGGAACGGAAGCGCCAGGTCGACTTCAAGCGGCAGTACGTTGCCGAACAACTCGATCGTGAACCGAACGCCAGCTCCGATAGACGCCCGAAGCCCGCCAGAACCGACGGCGGCGGAGTCCAGGAAGACCAGGCCGCGGAACTTCTCGCCGACCAGGGGGAACGAATATTCAGTGCCCGCGAGGAGTCGGAAGTCCCCACCGATGTTGTTGTTTTGTAGGCCTTCTCGCTCTCCGATACCGCGAAAACGGAAGCCGCGAATTGATCCGGTACCGCCGGCGAAATATCGTTCAAAAATCGGCGCATCACCAAGGATCAGGCCGAGTTCACCCCTGAGCGTGAGCACGTGCTTTCGATTTCGCAGATCGGTGCGAAGTGTTCTGTAGGTTCGATACCTAGCGGTAGCGCGTCCGAAGAGGTGCTCATCGCCAAGCAATCCGAATTGTTCGTAGGCCAGCGTGACCCGGTTCCCAGAGGTGGGAACGAACCGGTTGTCTGTTCGATCGCGTACGATCGATATTTTCTGGCTGCTGATAAAGGTCGAGCCTTTGTCCTCGCGAATCGTTCGGGCGGAAAACAGGTTGACGTCACGCACCGACGCTTGCTCCAGTCGGAGGGCTAATTCGCCAGTCCACCCTCGCAACCGCCCATGCTGGATTCGTTTCGATAAAGAGAAGGTCGCACCGGTTCGGCGCTCGGTGTACCCGTCGCGGCGCCGTCGAAAGGCGAACCCACTAGCGTCGAACCGCAGCATCTTGTCAAGGAAGTACGGCTCGGTGAAATCGACTCGGTATCGCGCGAGTCTGATTCCGGGTTGAAGGTCCAGCCGAAGTCGCTGCCCGCCACCGAAGAACGAGCGAAGCTTGTACAATTCGGACCAACTCCTCGGGCGATCGGTGATGTCGAAGTTCTGAAGGTCGAGCACGATGTTTCCAACAAGTCCGGCGTTGCTCGTTACGCCGGCTCCGAAAAGAAAATCGCCCGCCTTGTCGGCTTCGCGCACGTCTATGACTACATCGCGAACGCCGGGTTGGTCGCCCACCGGGTATACCTTGGCCGAGCCAAAGATGCGCGTCTCCATCAGCCGACGCTCAGCCTCCTTTGTTTCGGTAAGGTCAAAAAGATCCCCCGGCGGGTAGAGGTTCAGCGCGCGGCGAACTACCTTGTCGCGCGTTCGCGAATTGCCCCGGACCACGATGCGGCCCACGCGAAAAGACTCGCCTTCAGCAATCTCAAAGGTGACTCGAACCAACCCAGGCGATTCTGAAAACACACGGTTTGCTCGCGATCGTACGTAAATGTATCCCAGCTCGCCGTACCGTGTCTGAATGCTTTTCACGTCGGCGTCGATCTGCGGTCGCTTCACGACGTCCCCGACTTTGGAGCCGACAATGCCCAGCAATTCGGCGGCAGAGAAAGCCGTGTTGCCGCGAAACTCGATCGATTCCACCTTGTAGCGAGTGCCCTCGTCGATGGTGAACACCACCGTCAGGTCGTGGCCATTTTCGTCCAACTCGCGCCGGTAGGCAACCTGGGCATCAAGGAAACCTTCATCGCGGTGGTACGCACGCAGACGGGCCACGTCGGCTTCGGTGCGTTCTTCGTCGAAGGCGCCGGACTCTATGAACCAAAACGCTTTCTTCGTTTCGAGTTTGCGCATGAGGTCTCGTCGCGGGAGCGTGTTGTTCCCCTCGAAGAGGATTTTTCTAACGCGAACACGCATTCCGTCTTCGATTGTGTAGACCAAGACGCCGGTGCGCGTCAGGAGATCTTGATCGTACGATACGGTCGCATCGCCATATCCGGCGTCGTGATAAAGCGCCGTGATCGCGGTTCGTCCGTCGCGAACAGCCAGCCAGTCGACGGCTTCGCCGGCCTTCTGCAGCACTTCAGAGCGGAGGCGGCTGTCGCTATATTTTTTGTTTCCTTCGAAGCGTATCTCAGAAACGATCGTACGTTCGCGCACGACGACCGTAACGTGTACGCCGTCCGCTTCGTCTTTGAGCGTGTACCGCGCGGACAGAAACCGTCCGGTCTTCAAGATGCGGGACATGGCCCGGTCGAGCTCCGCTTCGTTGAGCGCGGAACCACGCGTTACCCTGATCAGATCGCGAACGAGCGCGGGGCGGGTTTGAACCAAGCCGGTGATGTCGACCGAAGCCACCGTTCGGGGCTTCGGTTCTTGAGCGCGTACCGCGGCGCCGGGCAGTCCTGCTGCCAAGAGGAGAAAACACACTGTAGCGACTCGCGCCATGCGTCGCCCGGTGGAGGTGAACGGTATTGTATCATCCGGATCGCAACGTCGGTTCGTCGCTGCGTCCACGCCAATGGCCGAGGATCATACCATCGATGCGGCGGCATACAACCCGAGTCTTGGCGTAGTTAACCAGCGTGTCATGGCTAAGCGCGCCAGTAGGGAAGTGGACGTTTGGACTCCGGTTGTGATTGCTTGAAATCGCTCCCTCACGGTCGCGGATCGGGTGGGACGAACCCGTAACCTGACTCGTGAAAAGACTCTAGAACGGCACGGCGTCGTTGGCGGGGGCTGGGGTGTAGTGCTGGGCTTCCATGTGGAAGTCGGAGAAGCGTGTGAACTTCTTGTTGAAATGCAGCTTGACGACGCCGGTCGGGCCGTTTCGCTGCTTGGCGATGATGAGCTCGGCTTGGTTGCGGACTTCTTCGTCCTCCTGTTTGTAATATTCCTCGCGATGAATGAGTAGGATGACGTCGGCGTCTTGCTCGATGGCGCCGGACTCGCGCAGGTCGCTCATCAACGGTCGTTTGTCCTGTCGCCCTTCGGACATGCGGTTGAGCTGTGACAGGGCGACCACGGGCACGCCAAGTTCTCGACCCAAGCTCTTGAGGCCGCGACTGATCGTGGATATTTCCACCTGGCGACTCTCGGCGTTGGACGCGTGCATCAGTTGTAGATAATCGATGAACACGATGCTGATGTCGTGCTTCTGTCTCAGGCGTCGGGCGGCTGAGCGCAGTTCCATAATGCTCAATCCGGGCGAATCGTCGATAAACAAAGGCGCCTGCTCAAACTCCGCGCAACTATTGAGCAGGTTCATCTTATCCTCTTCCGACAACCGGCGGCGGCGGAGCTGTTGCATATCCGTTCCCGTTCTCGAACAGATCACACGTTGGGCAAGTTGGTCCGCGCTCATTTCCATGGAGAAGAAGACCGCAGGCGTTTGGTCGATCAAGGCCATGTGCTGGGCCATGGACAAGCCCAGCGCGGTTTTGCCCATGGACGGGCGTCCGGCGAGTATGATCAGGTCGCCGGTTTGGAACCCGCCGGTGTACTCGTTGAGTTCGGTGAATCCGGTGGGTACGCCCGTAAGCGATTCGTCGCCGCCGGTTTTTAGTTGTTCGGCCAGCCGCGTGACGGCTTCGCGGATGGCGACGGTGTGACTGCCTACGCGTTCCTCGGTTACCTCGAATATTTTTTGCTCTGCCGAGTCAAGAATCGTGCGCGTTTCGTCCATGCCGGTGTAGGCTTCGTCGGCGATTTGCGACGTGCAGCGGATCAAGTCGCGGAGCAGACCTTTGTCACGAACGATCTTGGCGTAGTATTCGGCGTTCGCCCACTCGGCGAAGCTCTCGGCGAGTTGGATCATGTAGTTGTGGCCGCCGACGAACTCGAGCAGGTCGTGTCGGCGCAGTTCGTCGGAAACAACGACCAAGTCGACGGCTTTGGTGGGATCGTCGTAGAGGTCAAGAAGGACTTCGTAGAGTTTTTGGTGGGCAGGTACGTAGAACCAGCGGCTGTTGTTGCGGGCGATGACGGGGATCACCTCGGCGATGGCGTCCCGACTCATCATCATGGAGCCGAGGAGCGCCATTTCCGCGTCGAGGTCTTGCGGTGGAACGCGTTCCGCGCTGGGTGCGGGCGTTGGGTTACTCGCCAGCGTCGTCATTGCGGTCGGCCTCCCTGCCGAAAGCCTCGTTTTCAGAATCTTCGTCCTCGTCGTCCTCGGTCTTCTCACGCACGACCCAAACCTTGATCGTGCTGGAAAGCCCTTCGCCCAAGCTGACCTCGACCTCGACGTTGTCCAAGTGGCGAATCGGGTCGTCGAGCTTGATGTGCTTCGCGACGATGGGGTGACCCTCTTCGACCAGGGCGAGCGCGATTTCTCGGGCTCCGACTGATCCGTAGAGCACGCCGTCGTCGTTCGCTCGGGCTCTTAGGGTGACCTCGGCGCCGTTGAGCTTTTCGGTGTAGGCTTCGAGTTGCTTGCGCTCACGGATGAGATCGGCTTCCGCAATTTTTCTCGCTTCAGCCAGTCGGCGGACGTTGCCCGTCGTCGGTTCGGTGGCGATACCCTGGGGCAAGAGGAAGTTGCGGCCATACCCCGGACGGACGTCGACGATGTCGCCAACGATGCCTAGCTTTTCCACGTTCTTGCACAATAACAGCTTCATATCGATTCGCTTTCTCGATGCGGCTCGCCGGTTCGCGATGCGCCGCAGTTCCTAACTCGATCAGCCCATTGAACAAGGCCAACACCACGCCGACTTGCCGTCGGCGTATACAAATACATTCAGCCTGCTCACGGGACGGCTATTCTATCCGTTTTGGCGACGTCTTCCTACTGGAAAATTCGCCATGGACGACGCGATCGCCCCATTCAAAATCTTAGAACGTGCTTAGGAAGTTTCTTGCAGAGCCGCGCCCGTGAGGAAGCGGTCCGGTTTCGATCGCGAAAACCGCTCCCTTACAGTCGCGGCTCGGTTCCAAGCAACCCTTCTCAAACACCATCTTAACAATTCACAACCTGTCGCCGGGCGAAAACCATCGGTGGTCGCCGACCCATCGGGTCTCCGCGTGGTTGTGAACAACGGAAATCCGGTCGGCGACCGCTGCTCGCTGGATCGGTCTCCAGCGTTTCGTCGCGTGATCAGAACGGGATGTCGTCGTCCGTTGGTGGCGGCGGACCGTCGTAGCCACCGCCTGCGCCTGCGGCCGCCGGTGCGCCCGTTGCTGCACGCTGGGGAGTTCCACCACCACCGCTCTCACCTCGAGGGCCGCCAGTGAAGGTAAACCTTTCGACAAACACTTCATGCCTACTCTTTTTCTCGCCGTCGGGCGAGGTCCACTGATTCAGCGTCAGCCGTCCCTCGACCAGCACAGATTGCCCTTTGCTCATGTACTGGTTGAACGTTTCGCCGCTTCGCCCGAAGATCACGCAACTAACGAAGCACGCCTCTTCGCGCGGGTTACCTTCGCGGTCTTTCCACTTATGGTTGGTCGCCAATCCGAACTTGCACACCGCGGTGTTTGACGGTGTGTAACTCAATTCTGGCTCTCGTGTCAGGTTGCCCATCAGAATGATGCGGTTATAGCTTGCCATGACTCAACTCCTCAAGTGGCGTGCTCAACGCCCCATGCCGTCTGAACCAATGTAGAACGTGCTTAGGAAGTCTCTTTCAGAGCCGCGCCCGTAAGGAAGCGGTCCCGTGTCCAGTGCGAAGACCGCTCCCTCACAGTCGCGGCTCGGTTCGACGCCACCTTTCTGAAGCACGCTCTTAGTCCGATGCCTTGCTTGTCGATTCCGGCGCGTCGCCGGCGCTTGCTTCGGGCGCTGGTGACGCGGCGGCTGTTTCGGCTGGCTTTTCACTCGCCGAACTTGCTTTCTCGGCGCCCGGTTTGCCGTCAGTCGCGGCACTGCTTGCTTCCCGGGGTTTCGACTCCTCACGTCGCGACTTGTAGTCGTTACGTTCGAACCTCGGCCGTTCTTCCCGAGCGGATTGGAACCCACGTTCCATGGCTTCGGGCGTGACGTCCTTGGCGCGAAGGACGAGGACGCGCAGCACATCTTCCGACAGCTTTACGTCGCGTTCGAGCCCGCGAATCTTGTCGCCCGGTGCGTTGAAGTAGGTCAGAGCGTAGACCCCACGCTTGCGCCCCTCGATGCGGTACGCGAGGCGGCGCTCGTCCCACTTCTTGCAGAGGATGATTTCGCCCCCGGCGCGATCGATCAGTCGTTTGATTTCCGCTTCGCAATTCTCGAACGAACCACCGAATGTGGGGTCGAACAGAAACATGCCTTCGTATTGATTCAAGGTCAGTGACCTCCTATTGCTCGCCGGATCAATCGGTTCCGCCATCCCACACTACGGTGTCGGCGGATCTCCGTTGAACCGGGTCATGGTCAAGTCTGTGCCGTTTTCAATCCAACAAACCACGGCTTCGACCGCGTGTTGTCGTGCCCGTTGCACCACGGGCTGTTCATTGCTACCGAAACGTTGCAATACGTGAGACGCGGCGTTGCCCACAAATGGGTCGCCGATACCAATCCGCAAGCGGCACCATGCGTTACTGCCGACGCGGTCCATGATGTCCTGCAGGCCGTTGTGCCCACCGGACGAGCCGCCCGCACGCATTCGAAGGCGCCCCAGCGGCAGCGCCAAGTCATCGCTGATGACCAGAAGCTGATCCAGCTCCAGCTTGTAAAACCGTCCCGCCTCTTGAACCGCCTGACCGCTGCGGTTCATGAACGTTGTGGGTCGCATGATCGCCACGCGCTCCACGCCGATTTCGCCGAGGCCGAACCAACTGTGGAATCGTTCCCTTGTCAGGTCGATCCCAAAGCGCGACGCCAAAGCGTCAACCACGTCGAACCCAATGTTGTGTCGCGTGCCGTCGTACTTGCGACCGGGGTTGCCTAGACCGACGATCAGCTTCACGGCGTCACACGCGACGCGTCATCAGGCATCTTTCTTTGGCTCGTCATCCTTGCGGACCCGACCGATCCGTTCGGGTTCGGCCGAGTCTTTCTCTTCGCCTTCCTCACCGTCCTCGTCCTCGGCGGTTGTTGCTTGTGCTCTAACGCTGGCCACGCGCTCGTCGTCCCCGGCCATCGCCACGACGCCATCCGGAAGACTAAGATCACTAACGTGTAGCGAGTCGTCGAGGCCTAATTCCGTGACGAGTGGGTGCAACGTCTCGGGGATATCGGTGACCAAGCATTCCACTTCGAGGTCGGCCATATGCTGATCCAACACACCGCCCTCCGAAAGCCCTTTGGCGACGCCGCGAAGTTCGATCCCGATGCGCACCTTGACGCGCTCGTCCGCGTCGAATCGTGTTAGGTCGAGGTGGATCGGCGTGGACGCCAGGTGGTCGTATTGTACGGCCTTAATCAGGTATCGCCTCTTGCTCCCGTCGATTGATACTTCGAGCATTCGGGCACCGTGGGCCAACGCCACTTCGACATCGCGAAGGCCCATCGATACGGATTCGGGCGTCTCGCCGTGTCCGTAAATGATGGCGGGAACCTGTCCGACATTGCGAAGGGCGCGGGCCGCGTTTGATCCGATTCTTGTACGCCGCTCGGCGCTGAGTGTTACTGTATCCATAGCGGTTTCATCTTTCGAGTTACGTCTGAAACAGTTCGCTGACCGACTTGTGTTCGTGAATTCTCCGAATGGCTTCGCCGATCAGATCCGCCACTGAGATGACTGTAAGGTTCTTAAGTCGTCCACCAACCTCGGGGCGGAACGGGATGGTATCGGTCACGACGACTTCGTTGACCTCGGCGGCGACGAGTCGCTCGACCGCCGGTCCGGCAAAGACGCCGTGCGTAGCGGCTACGTAAATACCCTGGGCGCCGTGCTCGCGAACGAGCCGGACCGCCTCGCAGACCGTCCCAGCCGTAGTGATCATGTCGTCGAACATCATCACGTTCTTGTCGCGGACGTTACCAATGATGGTGACCGCGACGGTCTTGTCTGCGGCCACACGCCGTTTGTGGACGACGGCCAGTTCGCTACCGATGCGCGAGGCGAAGTCGTTGCCGAACTTGATGTTGCCTACGTCGGGCGAAACCAATACGGCGTTGGACAGCGTGTTCTTGGAAAAATGCCGTGCGAGCACGGGAGCCGCTGTCAGGTGATCCACAGGAATGTCGAAGAAACCCTGGATTTGATCGGCGTGCAGGTTCATCGTCAACACGCGGTCCGCACCGGCGGTGACCAACATGTTAGCCACAAGCTTGGCGGTGATTGGTGTGCGACCCTCGGCCTTGCGATCCTGCCGGGCATAGCCGTAGTAGGGAATGACTGCGGTGATTCGACGAGCGCTGGCTCGCCGGAGCGAGTCGATGAAGATCAGCAACTCCATCAGGTTGTCGTTGACCGGCGGGCAGGTCGACTGAATGATGAAACAGTCTTTGCCGCGTACGTCGTCTTCGATTTTCACCAACGTTTCGCCGTCGGGAAACGGTGGGGTTGCGGCGCGGCCGCGTTCAACCTTCAGGTAGGCGCAAACCTTATTGCACAGGTCAGAGCTGGCTGTGCCGCCGAAGATGACCGCGGCGCCGCTTCCCAGGTCCGTCGAATTGGTTTGCTGCCCCGTCATCATGATTGCGCTCCATGTTCCGTGGCCCGACCCACGTGTGTTCCGTTGGCCACGGTCTCGCCGACCGCAACGTGGGCGAACGGGCCGATTCGGCAGCCTTCGCCGATGGTTGCACCGGATCCGATCATACTGAACGGGTAAATGACTGAATCGCGACCGAATGTCGTGTCTGACTCGATCCAGGTATTGTCAGGGTCCACGATGGTTACGCCTTCGTTCATCAAACCAAGCTGGATACGATCTTCCATCACGCGGTTGACCATCGCAAGGTCCAAGCGTGAGTTGATACCAATAGCGTCCTCCGCCGGAACGGAGACCTTGGCCGAAACGCCGTCGCCTCGTTCGCGGAACAGCCGCACCACGTCCGTGACATAGTACTCGCCGTTCGAACCCGAAGGCTTTACCTCGTCGAGCGCCGTGAACAGCCGCCGACCATCAGCACAATAGTAACTGGGGTTGACCTCGCGTATCTCTCGCTGCTCCGGCGTGGCGTCAACGTGCTCGACGATTTCGCCGAGGTCGCCGTTGTCGTCGCGAACGATCCGGCCATAACTCGTGGGATCATCCAGCTCCGTCGTCGCCAGCGTGATCGCGTCACCCGTGCTCATTCGAACTTCCAACAAGCTCGACAACGTTTCGCGTCGAACGAGCGGCATATCACCAGCCACAATCAGCACACTGCCGTCGAAATTGCCTAGGGCGTCGCGGCAGCACTGCACCGCATGACCGGTACCTTTTTGCTCTGTCTGCTCGACCCAAACCACGTCTTGATCACCCTCAAATCTACTGAGCACTTGGTCCTTGCCGTAACCGACCACGACGATGAGGCGGTCGACACCGGCGAGGCGACAGGCGCTCAACACATACGCCAGCATCGGCCTACCGCAGACCTCGTGGAGGACTTTCGGTAGATCGCTGAGCATGCGTGTGCTCTTGCCCGCAGCCAGGACAATCGCAGCCGTTTCGTCCAAGGGGTTACCACCTTAGCAGTCGGCCGAACAGGCTCGGCACGGGTTTCGATCCGAGTCACCACAGACCATACATAGCCGATCGCAGTGCTTTGTCACGATTCAAGTGACGGATTCGTCCGATCCGAGCCGCGACCGTAAGGGAGCGTTCCTAGGTCGTCACGAGCGGACTTCAAACATCCGCTTCCTTACGGTCGCGGCTCGGTAAATCCTTCATTCGATGTCTGACGGCGCATCAGGTCGACTCGGAGAACACAGGCGCCAGGGGCGACGTGCGCCCCGGCGTATTGCTTGGTCTATTGGGCGGTCGTTTCGCCCCGAGTATTACCCGGCCAGGGCTCGAACCTGGAACGCCAGGACCAAAACCTGGTGTGTTACCATTACACCACCGGGCAAACGCGGTGTGGCCGACGCATTCACAATTCGTCGGATTACGAAAAACGACCCGCGGCAACCGCCGTCATCAGATGGGGTCGCGGCCGCGGCCCCGCACCGAGGCCTGAACGTTTCGCCGCGAAGAGAAACGCCCACTGGCGACGCCACGCACAAAGCGCGACACCACCCTACCCCAGGGGTACGGGGTCTTCCAAGCACCGCCCGAAGACGCCACCCGAAAACCAGCGGGGAGGTTAACAACGGCGGATGAACTCGTCAAGCGCGGCTGAGAACGAGGTATCGCCGCATAGGCCGGTCCTGACCCAGTAGCGCAGGCTTCCAGCCTGCATCTGCATTATGCGCGATTCCGATGCAGGCAAGATGCCTGCGCTACGGGTCCACGGCGATCTTGCGCTGCAGTGCCAAGCGAGCGAGATCGCGATTTCCTGTGTCGCATGAAATACGACTTATGGGGGGCGTATTCTCGCTGAAGTTTATTGCATTTGTGGTTGACATGGAACGTCCGAGTAGACGACAATGGCGGATGTGGCCACGATGCCACGCCTCGGGATGGGCTGCGAGTCGTCGTCCCCGACCTTCAGCTCAGCGCCCTGTCAATCTGACACGCCGCACCCGTACAGGAGATCAACACCATGAGAAAAGTTAATTTGCTGAAACGAGCAACATTGATGGCCGTGGTTGGTACAACACTTATGGTGCTACTCGGCGCGCCGAAGCAGCAGGAGGCTGAGGCGCAGGTGGGTGGCTGCCTACAGGTCGCACCATGCGGAGAGTTTGATTGTTGCGGAGGGATTATTTCACAAAACGGTGGGTGTTCTCAGAGCGACTGCTGCGACGTTGGAGAGACGCTCTGTGGGGTGAGTCAGGCCCGCTCGCCGGCATCCGGCTTCGCTAAAGCCAAGGCGATGCCATCTGGTCACTGCATCGTCCAATGCGATCAAGAGAAAGCATGGTGTACGCAGCAGGATTGTACGGGAGGGTGGCTATGCTCAGAGGGTTTATGCACGAACTGAATCTCTAGTTGTCTCCGGCCACTAACTCTCGATAGCACATGGGTTTACCCATTACGGCCGCGACAAGGAGGCGGTCGAAGAGCTTCTCCTCCATCCACCGGCGATTGGCTCGATAGACAAACTCCGCCAGATAGTCATCCAGGTGTTTCGGCGCGACGCTGTGATACGTGCCGAGAATCATTCGCTTCATGTTCCCAATGAAAGTGTGAAGCCAGGGGAAAGTTTGCACGGCATTCTTGCCGCCGCCAGTGATGATCGCCTCATGCTCGTAGCCCGCCTTGGCCACTGAGCGGTAGCTGCCCCAGCCGTCCGTCCGAAGCGTGGAGCCCTTCTCAATCGCCCCTTCCGTGAAATGCTTGAGGCTGTGGCCATCTACCTTTTCGAGCGTCCCCATGGCGATACGCCTGGGTTTCTGCTCGCCATCCAACTCGACGGCCACGGCGACCGGCGTCTTCTTCTCCGCGCCGCGGCCGGGCGTACCCGTCGCGCGGCCGCCGACGTATGTCTCGTCTACTTCCACAAGTCCTTGCAGTGTATAGCGTTGCGTGCGATCGCGCATGGCACGACGCAGCTTATGCAGGATGAGCCAGGCAGTCGTGTAGCACACGCCGATTTGCTTGGCCAATTCCAACGCCGCAATTCCTTTCTTATCTTGTGCCATCTGGTAGATCGCCCAGAACCACTTCCATAGCGGCGTTCGGATGCGATGGAACACGGTGCCGGCCGTGACGCTTGTTTGCTTGTGGCAGGATGTGCACTCGATCAGTTTCCGATGTTCGAGCCACCAACCCCGGCCATGTCCGCACTCGGGGCATTGGAATCGCTCGAGGTCTTCGCCCCATCTGAGTTGCTTGAGGTGTTCGAGGCAGGCCTCGTTGGTACCGAATCGCTCATGAAAGGTTCGCACATCCATGAC
>JAJDDY010000069.1 GCA_029260075.1 Phycisphaerae bacterium | reverse complement strand
CGGGAACGACCGTCGACTGCAACGACGGCGTGATATGCACGACGGATGCGTGTAACGAACCGAGCGGCACGTGCTCGAATACGCCTGACAATGCCGTATGTGACAACGGGCTGTTCTGTGACGGCACGGAAACGTGCGATGTAGTGTTGGACTGTCAGGCGGGCGTAGATCCATGCGCTCCGCTAGCTTGCGACGAGGCTACGAACACATGTGTCGGGGGCACCGTGGACACCGTCACGGTGCAGAAAGCAACATACCGCGCTAGCGACGGCAAGCTAAAGGTGAGGGCTACCAGCTCCGATCAGCCGGCCGTCACGCTGTCCGTGCGCTTCACTGTAGGCGGTGTGCCCCAGGGACCGTTCGTAATGACATACCAAGCCTCTAAGAATCGTTACCAGGTCACGATCAAGCCGACCGTCGTGCCCGACGGACCGGTAGTAACGGTTGAGTCAAGCGGCGGCGGGTCGGCGGTGGCGGCCGTCCGAATCCGGTAGGCCGTCCGGAGCATCCGGGGCATTGACCCGCGGGGCGCTGGCGAGCCGCCAGCGCCCCGTGGGACCGTTGCACCCTTGGCGTCTTTCGCGGGGACCGGGCGCGCATATGATTGGGAACGCTCGTGCAGTAGACGCAAAGCGGCTTCCGCGTCTACGATGTTCCTCTCGATTGACGAGGACCAAATCAAGGATGGCGAGCGCAAGCATACGACTGAGCAAGTGGGCTACGTCGTGTTCTTAACGCCTGTTGTTTATCCGTAACGACCTGTTAGGTAGGTCATAACCACAGCGGGCCGGTAGGGGTTTCTCCTGCCGGCCCGTTTTTTTGTAGGTGCGTTTGGTCGTGACGCCGGTGTTCCGACCCAGGGAATGGATGACTGGTTCGTCAACGCCCCCCGAACTGACCGACTTGGTGAACGTGCTCGTACGGGTGCTTGACACAATCGGCGGGCAGCTTTCAGAGCCCGAAACGCCAGCGCCGGGTTTTGGGCGATCCATCAAACGTGCGGGGGTCCGCTCGCTTGCGCTCGGGGCTCTGACAAGAACTACGGAGCAGACTGAATCGCGCACAGGTTCGACGATTCGGAAGCCGCCAAGAGTGTCATGCACTTGCTCGTACAGACTTGATCCCCGATCAATAGCGGTCGTACCGCCATCGTGGTAGCCTTCCTGGGGCAAACGGCACTGGATCGGTCGATGCTGGTCTTCGCGGCTGACGCACTGAACGAGTAACAACATCGTGGGTAGACGAGGTAAGAAAAAAGCCAAGGCTCACCGACCTTCGGACGACGAAGCTGCGTCGTCGGGGTCAGCTAGCGGCCAACAAGGCTCGCATCGCGGACCGGGTTCGTCCGGGCGGGCGCCTCGGTCGTGGTTCACGCGGAACCGATCTGACCTGCGCTTCTTGCTGGTCTTCGGTCTGTGGATCGGAGCCTACTATGCAGCCACCTTTACGTCTCCAGTGAAAGACGGGTTCTTTCCTGCGTATCTTCGTCTCAGTGCCCGAGTATCCGGCGCATTGCTGAGTGCTGTTGGACAGGACGTGACGATCGATGGCCAAGCGATGATCTCCGGATTGGGACCGTCGATTCAGGTGGAACGCGGCTGCGATGCGGTGGCGCCTTCCGCACTTTTTGTTTCGGTCGTCCTTGCATCGCCCGTTCCGTGGGCGTCGCGTGTGCTGGCGTCGCTAGGCGGCACGGTGGTGCTCATGCTGCTGAACCTGGTACGCATCATCAGTCTGTTTCTCGTTCGCGTACACTTCCCGCGTGCGTTCGACACCATGCACCTCGACGTATGGCAGGCGTTGTTCATTTTCGTGGCGATCGTGATGTGGCTGTTGTGGGCGTCCCGCGCGTCGCGTCAACTGTCCGAGACCGCACATGCGACAGTCTAAGCGAATCCTTCTGTTCTTCCTGGCCGGCGTGGGTTGCTATGCGGCGCTCATGGCGCCGTGGCCCGGTGTTCAGCACGCCTACGCCCGGATGTTTCAAGGCGCCGGGAACATCGTGTTCGCACGGTTTTGGTTCTGGTCTGAGGGAACCGTGGTGTTCCACAATATCGATTCGCTAAAACCGGGTGACCTGCCTCCGGGGGTCGGAACGATTCAAGCGGACGCGACGCGCGATACGGTCATGGTCCTTCGCAAAGTTCGCGCGCCTCAGGTGGGCAACCTGCGCACGAGCAGCCGATACATCGGTTACAGCCCGACGGCCATGCTTGTGGCGCTGGTGTTGGCGACGCCGATTCCCTGGCGCCGCCGGGGCGTGGCTTTGCTCTGGGGGATGGGATTTGTTCACGCGTTCATTGTGCTTCGTGTAACGCTTACGTTGGCCGCCAACGGATTCGCCGCCGACAAGGGCTATGCGCTCTTTTCGCCAAGTGAGTTTTGGTACGGCATGTTGAGCCGGGCGCAGACATTACTGGCGGACGATCCAAGCGTGTCGTTCGTCGTGCCGATGATGATCTGGTTCCTTGTCATCGGACGTCAGTGGTTCTTGCGGACGGCTGCGCCATCCGCGGGCGACAGAAATCCGTCCAACGCATAACAGCCTATTGAAGAAAGCAGGCGCTCAGCCGAGTGGCGTCGATTCCGCGTGCAACAATGGACTACGGCCCCAAGAAAAGGGGGGAAATCGCCAGTGGATCACCGGCTGGAAGCCGGTGTCACACTTTGTTAACGGGCTGATAACCGTGAGTAATCATGACCAATAGTTCCGAAAAGACGTCAAGCCAACCCACACATCATAGTGCTGGTGGACACACGCGGTCGCGCAACGGCTCGCGGTTTGTCCTGATATGCTTGGCGATCGTCGCGGCGGGCGGCGCGTACCTGTGGTACCCGTCCGCCTTCGAATCGTCGCCAAGCAATCTTCCGTCGTCGCTGCGCACAGGATCGGCGGCCGGGTTCAATGTTCTTATGGTCACGCTGGATACCACGCGTGCGGATCGCCTGGGGTGCTACGGCTACGAGTCAGCCAAGACGCCGACGCTTGATCGGCTTGCCATGTTGGGGATTCGGTTCGCCGACGCCGTAAGCCACGCGCCGCTCACCTTGCCGTCACACGCGTCGATGTTTACCGGCCTGGTGCCGCCGAATCACGGTGTCCGCGACAACGAGCACTACCGCTTGAGTGACGCACAAGTGACACTGGCGGAAGTACTTCGGGACGAGGGATATCAAACCGCCGCGTTCGTTTCCGCGTTCGTTCTCGACGCCCGAGTCGGATTGGATCAGGGCTTCGACCACTATGACGACGCCGTCGACCCTGTGGCGGGCAGCGGGTTTGGGCGCTATGTACAACGTACCGGTGACGAGGTCACGTCATCAGCCATCGATTGGTTGAACGCCAGGTCAAGTGATAAGCCATTCTTCGCGTGGGTCCATTACTTCGATCCGCACGAAGCCTATGCGCCACCGGAGCCATTCGCGACGCAGTTCCTCGATCAACCGTACGACGGCGAGATCGCCTACATGGACAAGCAAGTCGGTCGGTTGATCGACGCGGTCAAGACACAAGGGCTTTGGGATCGAACGGTAATTCTCGTCGTCGCGGACCACGGCGAAAGTTTGGACGAGCACGGCGAGCCTACGCACTCATTCTTCTTGTACGAATCCACCCAACACGTCCCGATGATCCTGTCATGCCCCGGCGTGTTTCGAGGCCCCTACGTGGTGGACGACGTGGTCGTCGCCGTTAGCGATGTGTTCCCGACGGTGATCGATTTGCTCGGTATCAACCCTCGTGGTCCGTGCGATGGCATCAGTCTGTTGTCGGCGTACAACCATCGCGATCGTGCGGTCTACATGGAGGCGATGGTGCCCTATCTGATGCATGGGTGGTCGCCGCTCTACGCTCTTCGTCGTCACGACGACAAGTTCATCCTCGCGCCGAAGCCGGAATACTACGACCTTACTATCGATCCCCACGAGACAAACAACCTTCATGCACGATCTGCAAGAGAAGTGCGCTTGGCGGTCAGCGAGTTGGAGGCTGCGCTGCAAGACAAACTCACGCGGTGGCCTTCTGCTGTAGAGGTCGCGTCTGCGGGAATGGCCGCTGATCCGGAAACGATTCGACGTCTTCGTGCCCTTGGGTATGTGGCCGGCGGCGCGACCGCCGATGATGCGGGCACGCTCGACCCGAAGGACATGATCGACAACTGGCGTTTGCTTCGCAGGGCTCAGTATCTGACGGAAACCGGGAAGTTGGAAGAGGCGTTGGCGCTGACCCTCGAAGCGAAAGAAGCCTCGCCACACGATCGCGGCGTGTTGCAGTGGCTCGGAGAGGTGTACGCATTGATGGGACGATATGCAGAGGCCGAGGCGTCCTTTCGTTCGTTCACTAATATCAAGCCAAGCGCTCACGTGTACATCATGCTGTCGCAAATGATCATGGCCCAGGGTCGTCTCGATGAAGCCTGGGGGGTTGTGGAAAAGGCTGCGCAATTGGAACCGAAGCACGGGGGCGTACACATTGTGCGCGGTGATCTTCTGGCCATGCAAGGCCGCTTGTCCCAGGCGATCGATAGCTATCGGGAAGCGTTGCGCGTTGATCCGCACCGCGCCCAAGCCATGGCGGAAGCGCGTATCCGACGCGCCGAGAGTCGCATGACGAGTCAGCCGTAACACCTATGGACGTTGCGCCTTGGCGCTCTTGCGGTGATAGACGAAGTCCGCAGTCGTCGGCTTGCCCTTGTCTTCTCCCTCGAGTCGCACGAGAAGTTTGTCGTCGCCTAATCGACGGAAGATCACGCGATGCGGGTTACCTGGTTTCGGGTTGTCGAACACGGCCTCCTTGTTCGTGGTGCGGGCGAGACGGAACTGCATCGATTCGTCTTTCTCTTCCCATCCGCGGAGTTTTCGATCGAAGTGCTTGAACCGGAACCAGATGGCGTCGCCATCGTCGATGATGGTCAGCAGCTCGAACATCCAAACTTTGCCGCCTTTTTTGATCCAACGAAAAACGCCCATCATGCTGTCGCCGACGGGTGGGCTCCAGATTTCGTCGAGACGATCGTCGCCTTGATCGAGGGTCCAGTGACCCTGGATCCACGCCAAGTCGGTGAGACGCGGACGCTTGTGATCTTTGTTGACTTCGCGCTCGTCACCGCCAGCCGACGGCGCGGCTACGGCGACCGACGCCCATAGTGCGACCGACGTCGTAGCGGCGGCGCACCATACGATTTTCTTTGAACGGCGCATTTGACCTCTCCCAAGAAAAATAACCTCACCAGCGCGCGGAACGCCTGCTCCCTCCCTTGGCGTACGCCGCAACGAAAAACGGAGCTTACTGCGTTTGTAGATCTTGAAACAACATGAGGGCGTTGTCGTCCGGATCGAAGAACGTGGCCAACTTCACCATCCCGGGAATGGTCTGCGTCGGTCCGTCGAACCGCACATCGTTCGATTCGAGTTGGGCGCGCGCAGCGTCGAGATCTTTGACGCCCCAGGTGAGCGTCGCACCGCCCTCGCCGCCGGCCTTTTCAACCTGGGACAGCCCAATGTTGACGCGAGCGACGGCCGATTCCATTTCGCACCAACCCATTTCGTCCATCTTGTACAGGACTTCGAATCCCAGAATATCCTGATACCACTGAATCGACTTGTCGAGGTCGGTGACCTTCATTGCACATGTCAATCCGCCGTCGTAGTTGAGTGTTGCCATCGCACAATCTCCGGGCATAGCGTTCGAGCGATCAGGCCAGCAGTCGACCCGAATCAATGTACTGTTTTTATACTTGCTATATTTTATGTGTCAAGGTACGATTCGGGCGTGGAAGACAAGAAAATACGCCAGCTCATTCTGCTGTTCCATCACCGCTGGTCCGCACCCATCTTGGCGGAGTTGCAGAAGTCCGACGGGGGTAAGTTCGTCACGCTAACGCAACGCCTCGGCGTCGGTCGCGATACGCTTCGCACCACGCTTGAGGCGATGATCGGACATGGTTGGGTCAAGCGCAACCCGGGGCATGGCCATCCGATGCGTCCGGAGTATCGCCTGACACGTGACGGCGCCCGCATCGCACCGTTATGTAGGCGGGTGGTGGACCTGCTCGAAGCCCAGCGAGTGTCGAAGATCGGGCTGAACAAGTGGTCGATGCCGGTCGCGTACGTCCTGCGGGGCGGGCGGTCTCGTTTCTCCGAGCTTCGCGCCTCGCTTCCGGGGGTGACGTCGCGTGGATTGGCCCTGACCCTGCGCGCGTTGCCGGACGCTGGGATCGTCGCGAGGCTTGTGTCTGAGGACTATCCACCTGCAACTTATTACAACTTAACCGCGCGCGGGCGCAAATTGGCCATGGTGTTGTCCCAGTAAGCATCCTTGCGAATGGTTGGCGCACGTGGTAGCGGGCTGGTATCCTGGTACGTTGTCAGCCCGTTTCAACGAACTGCGCTTCAGTCCAATAGGGGAAGACGTCAATGGATCATCGGCTGTAAGCCGGTGCCACACGGGTGGATCGGTATGCCTATGGTCAGTGTGACATTTACTGCGAACCTGCAACGCCATGTGACTTCGCCTCCGGCTGATGTGGCGGGCGGCACAGTACGTGACGTGCTTGAGGCTGTGTTTGGTGTCAATCCACAGGTGCGCGGTTATGTGCTCGACGATCAAGGTTCGCTTCGCCGCCACATGAACGTATTCGTTAATGGTGAATCGATCGCGGACCGGCGCGGATTGAACGACGCGGTGGCGGATGGATCCGAAGTGTTTGTCATGCAGGCGCTGTCCGGCGGATAGTGGTCTTGGTGCGTGTTTCGAAGACGCCGTCGATAAGGTCAATTAGGAGCCGGACTTGTCCGGGTGCGTGATATGAGCGATCGACTTCTTGTTGGGACACGCAAGGGACTATTCACTATGGAACGCGGCGCGAGCGGCGGTCCGGACCGATGGCGCGTCACGGACAGTGCGCTCCTAGGTGATTCGGTTTCCATAGTGTATGTCGATGAGCGTGACGGCACTGTATATGCGGCGGTCAATCTCGGGCACTACGGCGTCAAACTTCATCGAAGTCCGGACGGGCGGAGCGATTGGGCGGAGTGCGCGACACCGAAATATCCCAGTCCGCCGGAAGGTGCCGAGCCCGATCGATGCCCGATGGCCGGTATCGAAATCCCCTGGAACACAGAGCTGATCTGGTCCATCGCCGCAGGTGGCGCCGACCAACCAGGCGTGCTCTGGTGCGGTACGATGCCGGGTGGGCTGTTTCGATCGGAAGATCGAGGCACGTCGTGGGAGATGGTTCGCTCGTTGTGGGATCAACCGGCGCGCAAGAAATGGTTCGGCGGCGGTCTCGATTATCCAGCCATCCACTCGATCTGCGTGGACCCTCGCGATGCACAACGCGTCGCGGTGGCCATCTCCTGCGGTGGCGTGTGGGTCACGATGGATGGTGGCGCCACGTGGAAGTGTCACGCCGATGGCATGCGCGCGGAGTACATGCCGCCTGACCAGTCCAACGACCCCGACATTCAAGATCCGCACTGCATGGTCCAGTGCGCAGCCGATCCCGATACGCTTTGGGTTCAACATCACAACGGCGTGTTCCGGTCGACCGACGGCGCCAAGTCCTGGAGCGAGATCACTACGATTGAGCCGTCGACGTTCGGCTTCGCGGTGGCGGTTCACCCTGCCGATCCGCAGACGGCGTGGTTCATACCAGCCATCAAGGATGAGTTGCGAATTCCGGTCGATGGTCGCGTCGTGGTAGCGCGTACGCGTGACGGCGGTCGCTCGTGCGACGTGCTGCGCGACGGCTTGCCGCAGACGCATGCCTACGACCTCACCTTTCGTCACGCCCTCGACGTAGATGAAACCGGCGACCGACTTTGTTTCGGCAGCACTACCGGTTCTGTTTGGATGTCCGAAAACCAGGGCGATAAGTGGGCGTGCGTCACCACCCACCTTCCGCCGGTCCACTGCATTACCTTCGCTCCGACGGTGGCCTGAATGACACACGTTACAGCGTCGATTTAGCCCTTGTCGCATATATCGTGCTTCGCGACCGTTTCGCTCACCTTCCAAATGCGAACGGCGGCGCCTCGAAATCATGCCGCATTGCTCCAGAGACGTATCTCCGCAACAGCATCTGATCTGTTGTTATGGGAACTCGGATGTGGTCCATCGTGGCTACGGGTCCGGCGTACGTCCGATCACGCTTCCGTTTCTCCATTGACGACGCGGTTCCTATTTGGCTCGTGCCAGCCACGGGGGTATGATAGGTCGGCTCTTGGACTGTACGTGGTTTTCGGTCACTGCACTTGACCGTCGATCGTGCGGGGATGTTCATGGGCATCACAGCGGGGGTTTCCGGCGCGGTGCCGATTTCGATCGGTTCATCGCATCGGGTTGCTTGCCATCTCGTCTTTGGGGGTTGGAAGCCGCCGTCAGGGGATCGCTTGGTTGTCTACTCGTTCGATTGTCGTGCGCGAACGGGGCGCTAGTGTGTCCAAGCGGTGCGATGATTCTGAGTCGCGACAGCAACGGGGTCTGAAGCTATGTGGGAAAGAAGTGGGTACGGCGTCAGGGGTAGGTCTATGCACAATCGGTTTTCTTTGGCCATGCTCTTGGCGTCCGCAGTGATGTTGTGCTCAGTCGACACGCCCGCTCGATCGAGTGACGGCGGACAAGTCGAAACACGAGCCGTACGCGGCGGACGCTCGTCCGATCGTTCGTCGACGGTGAAACATCCTGGGGCTGCGCCAAAGAACAGCGTTCGTGTATCGGCTGCGTCCGGTTCGGTTGCGGGCACACCGGTCAACGACAACTGCGCCAACGCGATTCTCATATTGGATGGCGTTACAGCCTTCAATACGCTTGCGGCTACTACGGACGGACCGGACGAGCCGCTTGTCTGTGGCCTAGACTTCGGATCGACACAGATACAGAAGGACATCTGGTACGAATACGACGCGACGTGTACGGGTGACCTTACGGTAAGCCTGTGCAGCGGCGATTACGATTCCAAGGTAGCGATCTATGACGTTTGCGGTCGGTGTCCACCCGGACAGCCGGCCAAGTCATGCAACGACGATTTCTGCTCCGTGCAATCTCAGTTCACCACGCCCGTCGTCGCGGGCGGATGCTATACCATTCGTGTGGGCGGTGGCGTGGGCACTCAATTGTTTCCGGCGTCGGGTACGGGCGACGTGTTCATCTCTTGCGACAATCCACCCGGACCGATCGGCGCATGCTGCGCAGCCGGCGCCTGCCTCGGTAACCGTGAGCAAGCACAGTGTTCCGATTTGGGCCAACTCTGGTTTGAAGATGAAGATTGCGTCGATTTCATTTGTCCATTCGATCCGCCCCCGGGCGACGCCTGCGTGGACGCCGTCGAAGTATTCACCAACCAGCCTCTGACGGCCACGAGCGTCGGGGCCGTGGGCACTGACGTTACGACGTGTGGTACCAACGACTTCCGGGACATCTGGCATATCTGGACGGCGGATTGCACGGGGATCGCGGCGTTTGAACAATGTCAGCCGGACTTCGACTCGACCATGGCGATCTTCGATTCCTGCGGTGGTACGCAGCTTGCGTGCAGCGACGATGGATTCTGTCGACCGGGAGAAACAATTCTTCTCGATGTGATCCAAGGGGAAACGTACTTCATTCGCATCGCGGGGCACCAAGGCGCCACTGGAACCTATACGCTTAATGTGGACGCCTGTGACAGCGAACGCGCCTGTTGCGGTGGTGGACCGCCCCCGATCTGCATCACGCGCACAGCTCGGCAGTGCTTATTGCA
Source organism: Phycisphaerae bacterium (assembly GCA_029260075.1). Classification (GTDB taxonomy): domain Bacteria; phylum Planctomycetota; class Phycisphaerae; order UBA1845; family UBA1845; genus OFTM250. The sequence continues at coordinate 73,919 of JAJDDY010000069.1, read as the reverse complement.
AGGTGGTGCGCCGCAGGCGGTCGGCTCGATGTGTGGCACTGACGCCGACGCCAATGGTGTGGACGACGCGTGTGAACCACCTATGGACACGTGGATCTGGCAAGACTTCAACGGCGGAGCGCCAGACGGGTACCTCCCCGACATGGATCAGAACCTAGACTACGACAACGCCGACTCCGACGGCGACGCGACCACCGGCGTAGACGACTTGTACGACGCGGCGGCGGCCGTGGCCGACGGGCTGGTGTGGCTGGGACGACGATTCCCATTTGCAGGTCTGCCCACGTCGGGAACGGATCATGCGCCGTTGATTCAGAACCTTGCCGAGCGCATGGCCACCAATGCCCAAAGCGCAAGCCCAAACGGACACGGCGGTTCCTATCTTGGTTCGTTTGCCGACGACGTTGCAGCCGGCGTACGAGCGATACTCAACAGCAACGCGAACGGACTCATGCAAGTGGCCGTCACGAGCGAACCGACGTTTGCATCCGTAGTCGACTGGGTGGCGACCGGTGATCAAGGCGTAACGCTACTGGTCGGGTTCTACCATGTCGAAGGTGTCAACGTGGTTCCCGGAAGCGGGTTCGTCGTAGACTGGCGGCGCACCGGCGGACACTACGTCACCGTAGCCGGGGTGGATTCGGTGAACAACAAAATCGCGTTGAGCGATCCGGACGCCGACCGCGCCGAGGTTGGCGCGCCGGGGTTTGTGCGCGGGCCGGATCACAATCATGATGGAGACGCTGACCCGGCGACGACGCCGAATTTCGGCGACGTGAACTACGCCCACATTCGACATGCGGTCGAAACCAATGCGTCTGCCGATGTGTACGACGTCACGCCGGCGATCGGTCCCGGCGGCACATGGGTGTTGTCCGCCCAGGGTGATCCACTCTCGTATGGCGCCCTGCTTGCACCAATCTACGCGGCCGCATCCGGCGGATCGATGGTCGCCGGTGTCGAGTTTGTTTCGGACGCCGACTTGTTGACGAACGGTTATCCCGACCCGGTGGTTTGCCAAACGTACGCGGTCATCGAAGCCGCAATCGTCGTGGCGCCAGTCTCGGCTCAAGCTTGCTGCGCTACTGATACTTCGTGTGTCGACGCGTCGCCGCTCGCTTGCCTGGAAACTGCGAACACGCCGGCGGGTGCGGGCAGCGTCTGTTTGGGCAACGGCGTTGGCGCCGACGACGTGTGCGTTGGTTGCCCGACAGCCACGATCGACATCGGTCTTTCGTTACCACCTAACGGAACCGTCGACGCCCGCCAGCCACATGCCCTCGCAAGCCCGCTGCCGCGCTTTGGAATCGGCTCGCCTTCTGAACCGATCATTATCAAGCTGAACCCAGCGCTACCAGGCGCCGAAGCATGCTTTGATCTGTGCGAGACCGACGTCGACGCGATCCTCGGTGCCAACTCGATCGTCAATGTGACGCACCTTGGCGGCGGTACGTATGTCATCGCGCTCGAGCACGCCATCGCGCCCGCGGCGGTCACGACGATCAGTTATTCTGGCGACGGCAGCTTCCTTACACTTACAGCCCATCCAGCCGACGTGAACGCCGACGGCGTGGCTACCGAACTCGACGCTGTCCGTCTGATCACTTGTTGCATCGAAGGGTCATGCAATCCTTTGCCGGGGCTCTACAACTGCGACGTGGATCGATCGGGTCTTACCGCGCCGGTAGACCTACTTCGATTGATCGACACGCTGAACGGTGCGGATACGTTTGCGCCTTGGCTTGACACACAAACTGTAACGAACGCAGGTCAGTGTCCATAAGACCGGCTCGCTGGGTACGCCGTGTACCTAACCCGCGTGCCGCGCTGCGTCGCCGATCGGGCACGATGCGCCGCGTATTATTACGTGTATTGGAAGTCTCTTTCAGAACCGCGCCCGTAAGGAAGCGGTTCGGTTCGAAGTGCAAGCACCGCTCCCTGACAGTCGCGGCTCGGTTCTAATCGCGCTTTCTTAACCACCCTCTCAGGCTGACCCTCGTGTCGAAGTGGGTTCTTCGGTACAATGGTCACCGTCGTCGCGCAGGCTTCTCTTCGGTTGATGTCGTGTTGACGCAGGCAGAGGCGTTTGGATCGATCCATGGACACAACACGGCCCAGTTTGCTTCTTCGTGTTCGAGACTGCCGCGACCAGGAAAGCTGGCGGGAGTTCTTCCACATCTACCAGCCCCTGCTCTATCGCTATGCCCGAATCCGAGGACTAAGCCGCGAGAACGCCGAGGAGGTCACGCAACAGTGCTTGGCCCTGCTCACCGAGAAGATGCCATCCTTCGAGTACGTGCGGGAGAAAGGGGGCTTCAAACATTGGCTGCGGCGCATCGCGAACAACAAAGTCAACGACATGTTCAAGAAGCGGCGCGTTCCGATCGCGCAAAGCGGCGACTTCAAGCGGCCACAGGAACGCGAGCTCTCGCCCGACGAAGTTTGGGAACGCCAATGGCAAAAACGCCACATGCGCTACTGCCTCGACCTCATCCGAGGCGAAGTCGCGGAGACCACGTATCGGGCTTTTGACTACCACGTGATCCAGGAATGGCCAGTCAAAAAAGTCGCGGACACGATGAAGATCAGCGTCGACCAGGTCTACACGGCCAAGTCTCGAATCACCCGGCGTCTGCGTAACAAAATGCGTGAGTTGATGGGCGAAGACGCGAGCTGATGAGCAAACTCACCTCAAGAAGCTCTGCGTTTTTTTTTTGGTTTCTCATCCCGAGGCAGTAAGCCGCGACTACCCGATCCCGAATATTCTGCGCGTGTGCAACGCCTATCAGTGGCCCCTTTCCTGGTCCACTCATTGACCCAGCAAGAGACTTACGCGCATAGCGCGCAACCCTAACGATCGTCTAACTCGCTACGCTCGGATTGATACTGCTCTAGCCGGCCCGGGTCTTGACGCTCCGCCATCGATAACCACTGAAGCGCCATCGTTCGTTCCACCCGAGGTTGCCCGTCACAGCGATGTGAACCTGGCGCTCAGCCGTTGTACGCACACCAAATTCGAGGAGCAGACCAGCGCCGTGACGCCCTTACCCTCTCTGACTACGGTGCCTTGCTCAGCGCAGAGCAGCGGTATCGGGGCGTCTCGCTCAAGCGAATCCGATGAGCCTGTCTTGCATCAATGCTTGCGCACTTTCGGGCGACTTCAATAGACCGGCAATGTGTTCAACAAGTTGCCGAAGGGCAAACAGGCCAAAGCCAAGAGCATGTTGCACGGCATCTGGATGGCCGAGACACGTCAGGATGCGAACACAGCGTTTGATCTCTTCGTCGAATCGTATCAGACGAAGTATCCCAAGGCAGCGGCGTGCTTGGCCAAGGACCGAGCCGAGTTGCTCGCGTTCCACGACGTTTCAGCCGAGCAGTGGATGCACATTCGCACGACGAACCCGATGGAGTCGACGTTTGCGACGGTGCGATTACGAACCAAGAGAACCAAAGGAAACGGCGCCCGTGCCGCCTGCCTGGCCATGGTGTTCAAGTTGACGATGTGTGCCGAAAAAACCTGCCGAGCACTCAACGGCTCGGCGCTGTTGCCAGATGTCATCCGCGGCGTTCAGTTCGTCGACGGAATCAAAGAAGAGGCCGCCTGATCATGACTTGATCCACAGGATTTGACAATATCTCACAACTCGACAGCGCGCAACTCCTTGCGGTACTTGAGGATGTGTTTGAATTAGCGGGACTTTCGCAACAGCCACCGAACGGACTCGAACCGTTGACCTGCGGTTTACAAAACCGCTGCTCTACCAACTGAGCTACGGTGGCGAATAAGCTATAACCTACTGTAGAATAAGCACTTGCGTCACTTCCTGCAATCCCTCGGTAACAGCGGTTTCGGCAAAAGGGAGAATACTAGGGAGAATACTTTTCCCGGTCGATCCCCAAGCGGATACCTCACGGGCAGCGTTTCTCCGCCGAGGATGACAATATGGCACGACCACAAGTACGACTCCAAACCGAGAGTAAGACCAATCGCAGGTTCATCACGATCCGCAACGAGCGGAACGGAACGACATCCTACCCCAAAGTCTATCTTCGCACAAAAAACGAGGAAGTTGCGCGTCGTCGGCTCATAGCCCTCGACGGCGTGGATGATGTGGAAGAAGCTCGCCGCCGGATTGACCGCTTGGCTAGCGCGATATCTCCAGAGCAGGAGATGAGCAGGCTGGCCGACTTCCTTCATCGTGGGTCACCTGCGCCGTACATCCCGGTCATGACAATCGAGGAAGCCCGCAAGGAATTGTACGACATGTTCGGCGATTTCGATGATGAGGAGCGGCCCACCGAGGAACAGCTAGATCGCTGGCGACGAGCGTCTACCCCAGAAGGCTGGCAACCCATCCTGATCGAGTTGGGTGCTGATGACATGTTCCTCCTCGACCCACATTGCTACGAGGGGCTGACCCCATCGTCCATGTCAAGTGGTTCTCACCGTGGTCGATTTGGGATTGGTATGTCACTTCGTTCGATGGTGACGACATCTGCTATGGCTTGGTCCGCGGCCATGAAACCGAGTGGGGCAGTTTCAGCGTGTCGGAGATAGACGCGCTGCGCATGGAACACGGAAATCTTACCGTGGAGCGCGACATCCTATTCACGCCGAAGCGCATCAGCGAGATTGCAATCGGCTCATAGAGAAAGGAGCCGTCCGTCCCCGGCATTGGAGTCTCAAGCCCTGACTTTTTCCAGTTGCGGCCTCTGGTCAGGTGAGATGAGATACGAGCGATTCACCATCATAGTCGCGGGCCAACGGGTTCGCTTTCGAGCGTTAGGACGCCGAAGACGCACTCGTGAACGCGGCGGAGCGGTTCTCGCCGGACGAATCGTTCGAGACTTTCCATACCAAGTGCGAATTCGCGCAATGCGAGCGAGCGTTTCGCGCTTACCGAACGCTTGCGGAGTCTGTCGAGATGCTCGTCGGCTGTATACTCCGCGCCGTAGATGATCCGTAGGTACTCCTGACCACGGCACTTCAACGCTGGCTGAGCGAGACCGTTCTTCCCCTTGCCGTGAACGTCAACGGTTTGATGACCATGCCTTCGCCGCCGCGACCGGTTAGCTCCGACCACCATTGGCATCCATCCTGTTCGCTCTGCGAATCGCCAAGATCAACGAGCTTGTTCACCGTCGCCAGCAACAGTTCCTCATCGGCGGCACACAGCCGGGCACGGGTCTCCATGTGCCAGGCGTGATTCTTGTCAGCATGAACCGCACCTTCGCTGGCGAGGATGTGGAACGGTGCGAGCTTCAAGTCGGAGACAGACGCAACCGGCCAACAGTATTGGCGGTAGGCGTCCACGAACTTTGATGAGCATTCGCCCTTTGCGCGATATCGTTCCAGCAATCCATTCATGCCGCATCCGCGTTCGGCCGTCAGAGCAAGCGCGTCAACGACATCAGGAACGGCAGCCCGAGCAGCCGCACCGACAGCCGCATACTGAGTGCGAGGTAGCTCTTGGGCTTTGGCTGACCAGGGCATCAGCTCGCAATCGAGGCAAAGCCAGTCGGTGACGAACTCCTGCCACAGCCCCGCCGTCTCGATTGCGGCACCGATTCGCTGCAAGAACTCAGCCTCGTCCGCATCGTCGTTGAAGAACCGCCGTCCGGTCCGTGTGTAGCAAGTGCCGATGCCCTCGTCGATCACGCCCGAATAGACAAGTCTCGCCGCTCTGGTATGATTCCGCATGTCGTCGATGACCACGGAGGATGCTTCCTTTGCAGCGCAGTACAAGAAATCGCCAGCGTCTACTACTACTAGCCTACGGTGCCTACCTGGCTGCCCCGCTGGTTCATGGTGTCGTTGAGGCTCCACAGCGATGCGACGTGTGCCAAGCGGCGCAGAGTCAGGGGCCAGTTCTCCGTGCAGATTGTAATGGCCCGTGCGACGACCCCACTCATCACCATCACCACCGCGGTTCCCACGACGCCGCCCATTGCATCGTCTGCCAATCCCACGCGGTATCGCGCCTGACGGAGTGGGCGTTCCGTATTGACCTCGGTGCCACGAGTACCGTAGCTAGGATCCCAAATAACCGGATCGTTCCATCATCCGCAGATTGGGTTTGGCCCGACACTCCACGCGGTCCGCCTGCCTTCGCTGTCACAGCATAACGATATTTTATTCACGATGAAGCGTTCGGATTAGCGCGCGGTTTCCCGCGCGCAATTGGTATGCAGTAGCCAAATTGGAGAACACCATGCGACGAGTTTCGCTTGCGTGTGCTGCCCTTGTTATGTGGATCGGATTGGCCGGTGTGGCCGCCGGTCAAACGGACCCAGGAGCACAGAAAGACATAGCAAATATGCTCGAAAAGCTAAGCAAGAGGATCGACGCCTTGGAGACACGGCATGAGTCCGACCAGCGTCACATTGAGGAACTGGAAGAAAGGTTGGAACGGATCGAGCGGCCAACTACCGACGACGAACGCACGCGAGAGATCGAAGAGATTACGGAGGCGGTCAAATCCGAGTTGGCTGAACCGCAGCCGTCAAGCAGTCCGTTCGGCCTATCAGCGTCGGGGTTCGGAGCTACCAACCAGTTGAACCCGCAGACCACAATCTTCTTTGACGGGGGAGGTAGCGTTTCCAGCCGAGGCAGGAACAAGGCGTTGAACCGCTTCAACCTGCGCGAAGTCGAGTTGGACTTTCGGGCCGCGATTTCCCCATCGGCCGACGGCGTGGTCATCCTCACGCTGGAAGAGGAAATTGAACAGGATCGGACCGGAGACATCAACACAAATCGGAATGTCGATATTGAAGAGGCGTTCATCAACTTCCATTCGTTGCCCCATGACTTGTCGTTGAAGTTCGGTAAATTCCGAAACGTCTTCGGTGTAAACAATACGCTTCACACACACGACCTTCCCCAGGTGGATCGACCCCTGGCTGTCCGGAGCTTTCTTGGACCGGAGGGGTTGCTCACGACAGGGGCTTCGCTCAGTTGGCTCGTACCGAACCCGTGGGACAAATACATCGAGGCCACAGTGCAGGTCGTAAACTCCGACGGTGGCGATGAGTCGCCCATTCTCGGCGGTCCCAATGCGGACAACCCCGCCGTCGTGGGGCACGTCAAGTACTTCGATGATCTGACAGAAACGAGCTCGTTGGAGATCGGAGGCTCCTATTTGTTTGGTAGCACTAGTCAGGATTCCGACTTTGATGCAAACTTGTTCGGCCTCGATGTTACCTATCATTGGCTCGACCCTGATCCGAGCAAGTTTCACAGTCTGGTGCTGCAAAGCGAGCTTTTTTGGGCACGAAACGATATCGATCGCGGACCGTTCCGCTCTGAACGAAACACGAGTTTCGGAGCCTACGCGCTCGGTCAATACCAGCTCAATCGCGATTGGTACGCAGGGCTGCGCGCGGACTATACCGAGTTCCCCAACTCCGAATCACGGGGAACCGGAGACTCCGACTTCGCTTTGTCGCCGTATGCTACATGGTACATCAGCGAATTCTTGAGGGCACGACTCGAATACCAGCACCGCTGGATCGATAACGATCGAGGATCTGACAGCGAGGACATCGTGCTCTTGCAGTTCACGGGCGTGATCGGAGCCCATCCGCCACACCCTTACTGGGTCCATCGGTAAGATCGAAAATGAACAACAAGGAACTCGAAATGAAAAGATTACCGACTCTTGTGCCAGGGCTAGCTCTTGCGCTCGGCTTGACGTGCTCCGGATGCGCCGATCAAGTGCTGACAAATGTCGTCGCTGGATTGCAGGATGGGGCCATCACAACAACCACGGGACTCATCAACGCTTTCTTCGAACTGCGTTTTCCCACGGCTTCTTTCACACAAGGAAATGGGAGCGGCGATGATCTGTTCGTGCAACTGTAACTTGAAGAGGCGATCCGAAAAGTCGCCACGGAAAACCTGTTTGCAGGGTTTTATTCCTGCCGTCATATTGACCATAATCGTGGGCATCAGTTCACCGGTCGAAGCAGCCGTCCGTGTTGTGACCACGACACCGGGTTACGCCGACATTGTGAAGCAAATTGGTGGCTCCAGGGTTTCCGTTGCAAGCGTGATGCGCGGACCGGAAAATGCCCATAATGTATCGCCCCGTCCAAGCCAGATGATGAAGGTGAAGAAGGCGAAGCTTTTCGTCCATTCGGGTCTTGATGGAGAGGCGTGGGCACCATTGCTACTGAAAGGGACCCGTAATGCGAATCTTCTGCCTGGCAGACCGGGTAATGTCGATCTGTCGCGCGGCATTCGGCTCAAGGAAGTACCCCAAAGAGGCCAGCTCACGCGTGCCCTGGGGGACATCCATGTTTTCGGTAACACGCACTACGCGCTCGATCCGTTGAATGTCGTCATCATTGCGCGAACGATTACCGATGCGCTGAAGCGCATTGAACCGAGCGCCGCCGATGAGTTCGAGGCCAACTACAAAGCGTACGCAAAGCGGATGCGCGACCTTGCCGATCGCCTCGTCAAGAAAATGAAGCCGTTCAATGGAATTCCGGTGGTCACCTACCACCGTACTTGGCCTTACTTCCTTGCTCGCTTTGGCTTGGTGTCCATCGGCGAGGTGGAACCGAAACCCGGCATTTCTCCGGGGCCGAGGCATTTGATCGAATGTGTCGAAAACATGCAATCCCAAGGGGCGAAAATCATAATCGTGGAAACGTTCAATAGTCTCCAGAACGCCCAATCCGTAGCCGGGCGCGTCAGTGGTAAGGCTGTTGTATTGGCACAAGAAGTAAAGGCGATTCCGGGGATTGACACCTATGAAAAACTTTTTGAATACGACATCGACCAGCTTATCGCGGCGTTCAAAGAGGTTGGAGTCAAACCGAAGCGAAGCGAATAACGGCGTTTCGCGCGAGGGCCAGCCAACCTGCCGCCCCACCGTATCCAAGAACAAGGAGTCAACCAACAATGCTTGACATTCTCGCTGCCCCGTTCGTCGCATGCCTGATCCTCACCGGTATCCATTGCTATCTCGGCATCCACGTCGTCACGAGAGGTGTGATCTTTGTTGACCTAGCGTTGGCGCAGATCGCCGCATTCGGTGCGGCATTTGGCACACTGTGCGGTTATGAGCCGCACACGCTGGCGACGTACGCGTTTGCGCTGGGTTTCACGTTTGTCGGCGCGGCGGTCTTCGCATTGGGTCGCTTTCGTGACCGCCGTGTACCGCAGGAGGCGATCATCGGAACGGTCTATGCCGTAAGCAGTGCATTGGCGATCTTGGTTCTCTCCAAGCTCCCAATCGGCAAGGAGGAGATCGAGCACATGTTGGTGGGGCGGCTTCTGTTTGTCGATTGGTCGGAAGTCGTTAAGACGTGCGCGATCTACGCGGCGGTAGCTTCGGTCCACATCGCACTACGTCGACAGTTCTTTGCGATATCTGCTTCAGCGGAAGACGCGAGAGCATCGGGTATACGTGTTCGCTTGCTGGATTTCATTTTCTACATGACATTCGGAATCGTGGTTACCAGTTCCGTGCAAATGGCGGGTGTTCTTCTCGTGTTCAGCTACCTGGTCGTGCCTGCTGTTTGTGCAATGATGTTCTTTCGCTCCATCGGTCGTCGGCTGCTTGCCGGGTGGGGCTTCGGTGTTCTGGCCAGCGCGGGAGGACTACTCGCAAGTGCGGCCTGGGATTTGCCCACCGGGGCATCGGTGGTGGCCGCGTTCGGCGTATTCTTCATAGGTTGCGCGGTCATGTACGCCATCACGGGGTCATTGCGACAAACGCGAGCCGAAACCGACGACCGGGACCGCCCAGTATCCGAAGCACCGAGTTGACGAAAGGGGCGTAGCGCGTTCGATAGTACAGGCGATCTTCACCTATTCTCGGTGGGACGCACGCACTCGAAGACAACGCCCTCAAACGTTGCGAGCCGCGGGGCGTCAAGATGTTCTATCGCCTCGATGACGGTTTCCAAATCGTAGCTGATTGCGGATTGCGTTGCCCCGCGTCGCGTTCATCGCTTGTCCTCCTTGCTTTCTTTTTCAATCCGCTTTGCCACATCGTCGAACTCATCCGCCTCTTGAGAATCTTCCAGCAACCGTCGCTTGTTGAACTTCTCGTGATGCTCCGTCGCAAGTGTCTTGGCCACATCCATCGACACCTTGCCCGCGTCTTGGAGTATCTCACGCTCATTGAATTGAAGAAATGCATCCAGCTTCTCGCGCCAGTCCCGCATGTGGAGCGGTTGACGACGCTCTGCCTGCGACTCGGCGTAATCAAGGTACATCGTAACGATCCGGTTGAGGCTCTGAACTTCGTCTCTGCCAAGATAGTTCTTGGCGACCGTGACATCCGCCTTGCGCACCTTCGCACCCTTCCAAGCCGTCAGACCCATGTTGGGTTTCGCAGCATCGGCGCGCTCGGAGATAATCTCCGCCGCCGTCCTGCCCGTGATCGCCCAGTGCAACTTGTTCTGGACAATCTGAAAAAACTCTTTGGTCTGCTCAGCCTTCGCGTCGTAGTCGATGGCCAGCTTGTAGATGTCGCGCACCTTCTGGTAGAACCGCTTTTCCGAAGCTCGGATGTCGCGGATGCGCTCGAGCAGCTCGTCGAAGTAGTCCGTGCCGAGCGTGCGAACTTCCTTGAGTCGCTCGTCGTCCATCGTGAAGCCCTTGACGACATACTCGCTCAAGCGTTCGGTCGCCCAGCGCCGAAACTGCGTACCCCGGTGGGATCGAACTCGGTAGCCGACGGCGATAATCATGGGCAGGCTATAGAACATCGTACGGTAACGCTTGCCGTCAGCGGCAGTTGTCAAGGAATCCTTGACAACTGACTCTTCCTCCAACTCGCCCTCTGATAAGATGTTACGAACGTGCAGGCTGATATTCTGCTTGGTCGTCTGGTACAGCTCAGCCATCATGGCTTGGGGCAGCCAGACCGTTTCATCTTCTAGGCGCACGGACAGCCGGGTCGTACCGTCCTCCGTCTGGTAAAGCATGATCTCGGAGGCTGGTCGTTCGTCGTTGGGTCGATCCTTCGTCATCGCTGAGTCTCCATATCAAACACGCCCATCTGCGTCGGCGATCCGACTTCGCTATCTACTGGCCCGACAGGTGCGAAGCGGACGGCGTAGCCAAGCACCTTGCATAGTCTTACTCCAGAAAATCTACGGCCCGTTTTACTGGCATGGTGGGCCGGGTGAAAACGCCCCCCCGACACCGGGGCTGGAATAGCACCTCCGGGCCGCGGGGTTCTAGACCCGCCCCGGTTTTTCCCTTGGGTCGGGTGCATCGCCTACTCGCTTGGCGGGGTTGCTCGATGAGATTGGAGGCTGAACAGAGGATTGTTGTGCGGTGCGATTCGGAGAAGCCTATCTGCGTCACAGGCGCTCGGCGACATCGGCGTCGTCAGGAGTTCTGCGCGTCTTCGGGTCGCCGACGCGAGGCAATGGGCCAAGGGTCTCCACCCTTCGGCATCACAGTATAGCGTCCGTCAGGGTCGAGCATCAGCGCATGGGTTGTCATCACGACCACATCGCCAGCCACGCCGACTGCTGCCAGCACGCCGTCGTCCTCCCACTCCACGGTATCCCAAGTGCTCTTGGGTGAGTCCCCGTAATGCTCGCTCAGGACGCACTCGAACGACTCGACGCCGTCCGTCCAACTCTCGAAGGCTTGAACCACGATCTCTCCTTCCGGACGTTTGTGCACCAAGACTACTGCCATTTCGACCCTCCTTATCAGGGCGACACCACATTGAACGATACAAGAAGCGAACCCGCCGTCGCCGCTTGAAATGGGGCGACGTAGACATCAGTCTTTGGCGTGCGAAATCGATGTGCCTTGCTGGCCGCTGGCCAGAAAACGGCGATTCAGTAGTCTGATTTTGAGGGGGTTTTTGCCGCCCTCCGCAGACGGCGCTGGAGCGTCCTGACGGAGATGCCGAAGTGTTCTGCGATCTCTCGCATCGTCATCCCTTCCGCCCGCCTCCGGCGGGCTTCTCTTTCGTCGATTACTGCGACTTTCCTTCCGAGCCTGACGCCCCGTGCCTTCGCCGCACGCAATCCCGCCTTGACCCTCTCCCGGATGGCTTCCCTCTCTAGCTCGGCCAGCCCGGCGATCAGCCGCGACATGATTCGCGTCGTGCTGCGACAACTGCGCGACGAGGGCGTCATCACGCCGCAAGGCAAGGGCCGCGGAGCCAAGTGGATCAGGCGGCAGGACTAGCGGATGCGTAAACATGCCTACTACTTGGATACGAATGTGATCTCGCACCTCGCCGACTCGGAGCGAACCGACCACAAGGTACACCAGCGACTCGCGCTCCTCGTTCGATCTGGCGTCATCGAAGTATTCGGCGCGACTGAATTTATTGAGGAGTTCGCAGGAATGGCTGGCAGTAAGCCGGAGCATTTCGCAAGAACGCTCGAATTGTTCTGGACGCTCATAGGTGACAAAGTGCTGATAGGTCAGGACAAGCTGCTGGTCAAGGAAATAGGGAATCGGCACCGTGCCGCTCAGCGATGATTCACTTACCAGTCGCCTCCATCAGGCGCTCGCGCACCTTGACCAGCATGGCGCGGCTGTGACTGTAAGAGATCACGCCAAGATGCTGGAGCCGACCGACCACGATCCCCGGATGCACGGCCATACTCTCCGCAAAATCCACGATCGCCGCCTTTGAGAAGTACGGCTTGGTCTTGGCCACGAAGGCGTCCACTTCATCTGGCGGCACGAGCCATTCGCACGCTTGGTCGTCAGCATCTTGCTCCTCCTTGGGTTTGTCCTCGCGCGCTTCCGCCGACGGGCCAACCAAATTCTTGTCGAGGTGACCAGCGTGCTTGCCGTTCTCCTTGATGTGAGCCAGCTCATGCATGAGCGTGAACCAGAAGTAGTCGATTCGGTCATAGCGAAGGGACATGGCCACAACGGGCGATTTGGCGTCGAGCCAGAAAGCGGCTCCGTCGATGTAGGTCTGCGGGAGGTGTTCCACGACGACCAGCCTTACACCGAGATTGGCGACGGCTTTGGGAACCTGTGCCACACAGTCGTCATCGGCGGATAGTTCGACAAGGCTCGCGACCTGTGCGTTGAACTTGCGGCGGTCGAATGGCTTGACCTTTTTCTTCCGCGCAATTTGCCGCGCGCGACATACCCACGCCACTTGCCCCGGAGATAGTGCGTCGTATGGGTCGGACTTGCGGGCGGCGACGGCGAGCGCGGGCTTGTCGTTCACCGTGTCGATATCCAGTAAATGACAAACCTCCCGTTCGATGATGTCAAGGTTCTTGGATTTCTTGATCCACCCCTTCTTGATTGCCTCTTTGACCGGAACGAGCGAGTAGACCTTCGCCCGCCGTGCTATCTGCTCGTTGTTCTTGCCCTCGTGGTGGAGCAGGTCGAGGCGGTAGGCGGATTCGAGGTTCAGCCAGAACTCCGGGCTGGTGCCAATCGCACGCGATAGCTCCACGGCTGTCGCGGGAACGACGGCTTTCTTGCCGCTGATGATCTCGTTGACCGCTTGTATGGGGCGACCGAGAATCTCGGCGAAGTCGGATTGAGTCCAACCACGGGCATCTAATTCCTCTTTGAGGATTTCGCCCGGTGTTACTGGCCTGAATGGTCGCAGTTTTTCGGTCATAACCTCAGTCTCCGTAGTGTTGCGTGATCTCGTCGATCACGACGACCTTCCGATCCTCCTTGGCGACGATCAGCAAGATTAGCCGCCACCGATCCTTGAGCCGCATGGAACATTTCCCCGCATACTTGCCCTTGAGCTTCTCGAAATGAACGCTGGCTGGAACCCGGAGGTCGCGCTCGTCCTTGGCCGCGTCGATAGTCCGAACCCTCCGCAGGAACGAATCGACGACGCCATCCGGGTAGCCGCGAGCGCCCGTCCCCTTCGTATACAGCTTTTTCAGCTTCGCATCCAAGAACCGAAAGTCCATTCGCGGTCTCCATCACACCAAGTCTACACCACGAGCGACCGCCTGCCAAGTGGCTTTTCACCCTAGGGGTGAAAGACTGTTGTTTCTTGGCGGTAATCTCCGTCAGCAGCTTGCCAGCCCGCTTTTCCGTCGCGTCACGCTCGTTCTTGGCCATTACCTTGCAATCCGGGTAATCAGCATCCACTCGCCACCGGGCGTCGTCAATGCGCTACGGCTGGTCACCAAGTCCGGGCGTAGGATAGGGCGAACGATTCGCGTGCGTATCGGCATCCGATAATGCTTGGCACGCATCCGTAGGCACTCACCCGTGCATGACACCTACAGCATGATGAATCCAACCCGCGTGCGCATGGCGATGAAGCTTCTCGGCGACCTAACCCAAGGCGAGGTCTCGCGGGCTAGTGGTCTCAGCCCCACAACCATCTCTCTTTTCCTATCCGGCAAGCGCAGACTACGACCAGCATTGGCATCGAAGCTCATGGTCGGGCTGGAGCGCGCGTTCCGCCAGAAGGGAGCGCGGCTCGACACAGCGTTCTTCACCGCAGATGGCGAATGCTGAGTGGCTGTCGGTCGGGTAGCGCCAACCTGCTAGGTGGACGAATATCGTCCAGCAAGTGGCTGATATTCAACCACATGCGCCGAGAAAAGGCGGGCGAAAGCGTGCTGTCGCGGTGGCGTCCTTGCGGCTTGTTCAGGGGGTCGTGGGCGTTCGTAATCGCCGGGTTGGCACGCGGCAGTCGGCGTGCGATAATCGAGTGCAGACGAGCCTTGAAAATGGTTTTTGGGGCTACCGAGAGGGAGAATACGAGGGAGAATACTCGAAAAAACCCCTGTTTCAGGGCCTGTCGAAGCGACATCGGAGCGATTACAAACCGCTGCTCTACCAACTGAGCTACGGTGGCGACATTCGTAAGTGTAGCGAATGTAATCGGCAACGCAACGCAACACACCACACGTCGTCGCGTTTCGTCGACGACGAGTGTCGTACGAGCGTACACATATTGAGAGGTTTCGTACAAGGTACTGGCTTCATTCAGTTCCGCTGACTGTCATCGTGATGCGCTGGTGCTTCCGTTGTCGCATGGTGAGGCGGTGATGGGTTCGGTGAAGTCGTTGGTCATTTGAGGTAGGTTGGCGCGCGGGGTTAGTCGGCGCGTTTTCCGGTTTGCGTGCGCCCGCGAAACGTCATGCGCACGGCCTCAACGTGGTCGTTGGCACTAGTCACTGGCTCGATCACGACCGGCGCCACGGGCGAGCGTAGTGATCCGTCGGAGGCTTGGAAGAGTTCCGCGTCAGGCAGCGGGACACCCAGCAACTGTGCGAACAATCGATCGCCGAATTGGTAGAGTCGAAGTCCCCTTGTTTCTGAAAACATGTATCGCGCTTCCAGGGCATCGCGTCTCGACGAAGGCACTGCGGCTAGATCAGAACGAAGGGGCGTCGGGTGTTTTCCAGATAACTTCTTAATGCGCGCTGGATCCAATGGGGCGCCGCTGGTTGGTTCGTCTTTTCGAGCACCCATGATCAGATCGAACAGTTTTCCTTCTACTTGACCGGAAACTCCCCGACTGTTGTCGGTATCGGCGAGATGCACAACCAGAACATTGAGATAGGGGAAAAGGGCCATGGTCTGTCCACCGGTGCCTCGCGCAGCGACTCGATGAAGGGACTGATCGGGCGAACCGCGTTCGGGCCGCGCGGGGAATATCCACTAAAGGCGTCCGTACCCATTACCGGCGCCTCTATAGTGGTTGGACGCAAATGCGGTGTGTGGTTTCGTGCTTTGTGCGATCCAGTCGGGGGACACGATCGGTTGGTCGTTCCAGCGTCCCTGCTGAAGGTAGAGTTTCCCGATGCGCGCCAGATCACGTGCGGAGATACGAAACGTGATAGCCGGATGCCGAGACACGCGTGGTTCCAGCCATTCGAAGATGTGACTCGCCTAGAAATCCTGCATTCCGAGCGGCTTGGCAATTCGGTTGGCGAATGCCTGTTGCATCCGTTCACCCGAAAGCTGTTCGAACGCAGCGCAAACAACGTTAAAATCCCAGTTGTTGTAGTACCACCGCGTTCCGGGCTTTGCTGAATGGCGACTCGGCGGAAGCCTTGCATTGGACGGCGTCTCGTAGGCGCACGGATGATAGACGCCAGAGCGTGCGGTAAGTAGTTGTTCGAAGGTGGCGCTCAGTTCCACTTGGTCTAGTGGATCGATATCGTCGATCCCCAACGCTCCAAGGCTCGTGTTGATGTCAAAGGGCTTGACCGTGTGCGTTGCACCAATTGTAGCATCATAGATGCTTTTTCGTACGGAGGCGGATGAATAGGGGTGGTCGATAGCGCCCCATGCTTGAACGACCTTGCCGTGATCCACGATCATGATCGCAGCAGAACCGATCGAGGCGGCGAACTGTCGAGCCTTGTCGAGTTCCGGGACAGACCACCCAGCTTGTTCGACGTTCTTATACTGTCTCCATTCCTGGGCGCTCGCGCGCTCATCGGCGAAGATCAAGAACGTTGACCCGATCATCGCGGCGACAAGAACCGGGGATGCGTTTGCGTAGTTCACGGAGAATCTCCCAAGAGCGACAAAGTCATCGAGGACGTCGCGTCCAACGCGCATCTCTTCCAAACCACTATTCGCGCGCGTCCCGGATACATTTGCCTCCCAGTGCGCAAGGCCCCGCCAAGTCCACTATGTGTCCTTGTCGGTAGCAAGACCGCCTTGCAGCCCGCGCGAGTAGGACAGCGGCGACGCCGAGCGGACTGAACGTAGTAACCGAGGTGGCGAGGCCGATCGAGCAGCAAGACATTCACAGAAAGAGTCTGTGTCGAATTCGCGTCTTGACCCTCTGTCGAACGTTTCACTTCGGCTAGGAGCCGCTGCGCCTCAAACTGAGAGGGTATTTGAGACGTCTTTCTCAGGGCCGAGCCCGTCCGGAAGCAGTCCGGTTTCACGTGCGAAGACCGCTCCCTGACGGTCGCGGCTCGGTTCGAAGCACGCCTTCTTAGACACCCTCTGAGCCGCCGCAACCATGCAACCACAAGAAAAGCGAAGCAGGGAATGTCGGGTCGGTTGACTTGGTCCGACCGATTGGATACGGTCGCGTTGCGGGACTTGATTACTAGAAACTACGTCTGAGAGGAGTCGAAACCATGCACGAGAAGAAGTCTGGGATTGCTGTCCTTGCGGTTGTTTTCTGTATTGCGGCCACCAGCCATGTACTGTCTCAGGATTCGGACGGCAAGCCTGCAGAGGGCATGCCTACGATGTCGACTGAGGAGATGGCCCAAATGCAGGAGTACATGAAACTCATGCAACCGGGCGAGGCACACAAGCATTTGCAGAACTATGTGGGTACGTGGGACACGGTGACTAAGATATGGATGAGCGGACCGGGCACAGACCCAATGACGTCGACTGGTGCTTCGACGTTCAAGTCGGTGCTTGGCGGCAACTGGATTATGGAAGAGCACTCCGGCTCGATGATGGGCATGCCTTACAAGGGTGTGGGCATGATGGGTTATGATAATTACAAGAACCTTTACGTCAGCACTTGGTTTTCCAATATGGGCACCGAACTGCTGCAAATGAAGGGTGCCCGACATCCGGATACCGGACGTATGACGATGTATGGCACGATGGACGAACCACAACTCGGTGTCCATGGTCGCACGGTGAAGTATGTAACCGTTCCGGCGGGTAAGGATCACTTCACGTTCGAGATTATCGACCTCCACGCCGGCGACGATTACAAGGTGATCGAGATCGCTTACACGAGGCGGAAGTAGCGCTGGGTGATCAACGGTTTGACGCTAGTTCGTGACTTGCGCAGGGGGGCGGGGGGTTGCTTCGATACGTATATCCGTTCGCGTCATCTTCGGTTATCGTGTTGCCGTAGCAGGGTGTTGAACAATGCAAGTATTCAAGCGCGTCACCGCGAACCCGCACGTGAAGACGGGACTTACCCCCGTCAAGAGGGGGAGATCGCTAATGGATCACCGGCTGGAAGCCGGTGCCACACTTTTTCAATAGGCTGGTGGCATCGCGTTACCGTAGTCGCAGTTCCTGCATTGTTGAACTTGCCGGGCGGACCTGAAGATCGATCTTGTGTGCACGTCGCGGATGACGCGCGTCACGAAACTTGTCATGCTGAGTTGGACTTGAAATCATGTCGGATGAAGTCGTCATAACCGGAATGGGGATTGTGTCACCGATCGGCAACGGTGAAGCCGCGTTTTGGGATAGCTTGTCCGCCGGCCGGAGCGCAGCGGCGGTTGTAGACGGATTGGACACCAGCGATTTGACGCGGCGGATCGCCTGCCAAGTGCGCGAGCCGATTGACGTGGGCAGGCCCATGGGTCGTGCGTCGGCCATGGCGGTGACTGCGGCGCGGGATGCCGTGGCGTCGGCGGGCATTGACACGACGGCCATCGATCCGGGTCGGTGCACGGTGCTCGTTGGCACGACGATGGGCGAGACGGAGTTCATTGAAGCCGAACTCGGTTGCGCCGACGAAGATTGGCTTTCTGCGGACCACATGAAGAGGATCGCGCAGGGTCGCCCCGGTTGCATCGCCGAGGCTGTCCGCAGCGACCTCGCTCTTCGTGGATCAAGCGTAGATCTCTACGGGGCGTGTGCAGCCGGAAACATGGCCATCGCCAAGGCACGGCGCATGCTCCTGGATGACCATTGTGACGTCGCGCTGGTGGGCGGGGCGGACGGATTCAGCCGGTTGGCGTTTCTGGGGTTCATGAGACTTCGCGTCATGGCTGCGGAGCGTTGTCGGCCCTTCGATCGTGACCGGGACGGTTTGTTCGTCGGCGAGGGTTCGGTGATGTTCGTTCTGGAACGCCAGTCGACGGCCAAGGCACGCGGCGCTACGGTCCGAGCTTGTGTGGCTGGGGCGAGCATCACGAGTGAGAATTACCATCCCACCCGGCCGCACCCCGAGGGCGATGGACTGGCCCGTGCTGTTCGCGAGGCGTTGTGCGAAGCCGATCTGAAGCCAAGTGATATTGATTATGTCTGCGCACACGGAACGGGTACGCCGCAAAACGACGCGATCGAGGTGAAGGTCATGCAAAGCGTCTTTCCGGACGGCGTGAGTTTTAGCTCTGTCAAAGCGCTCACCGGGCATACGATGGGGGCCGCTGCGGCGGTGGAGGCTGCGTGTTGCGTGCTGAGTCTCGAACACCAGAAGCTCGTTCCGACGTGGTTCTTGGAAAACCTCCTGGAATCATGTTCGTTGGATGCTTTGCGCGACGGCGTTCGTTCGACGCGCGTTCGTCACGTCGTGAACAACTCAGCGGGATTCGGCGGATACAACGCCAGCGTTGTCCTCTCGGCCGCTTGAACGTACACGTCGCTTATCGTCGCCCGTTAACGCCGCTGATATTCGGTGTGGTGTCCCCGGTCGGTGCCAGCGGGGTTTGCCCGCGTTGGCAGCGGGGCATTCGCTGATGGATCACCGGCTGGAATCCGGTGCCACATTTGGTCATTTGGAAGCCGGTGCCGGAATTGTTCAGCTGGAAGCCGGTGTCGCACTTGCTCAGTCGGAAGCTGGTGCCGAACTTGTTCAACAGGCTCGCTGCTTCCACTCAACGCGTCTCCCGCGCTCACGTCCGTTAATGCGTATCTTCCCAGCTTGTGGTGATCCGGAGAAAATGGATTCTATACTCTAGTCGTGGCGGCGCGTCGGTCGAGCGAACATGGTGATCGCAGACTCGGCCTAGCGTGACGAAACCGTATGCTCGCGGTACGCTGGCGTCCTCTGAGGGTTGATCTGTTCGAATCTTGGGCAAGCGGCAGGCAGGTACAATGAGTTTGAATCCAACGGATGTGGTTCTTACCGGGCTCGGTCCCGTGACGTCGATCGGCGCCGGAAACGATGCCCTTTGGACTTCCATTTCGCAGCGCCGGAGTCTGACGACGCGACGTGTGATCCCGGTCGATCTGGGGCGAACGATCGAGTTGGCCATTGCATCGATGCCGGGCGACGACCGCGTGCCGGGACTCGAACGTCACTCTCGCTTTCTGGTCGAGCAGGATTGTTCCGGCTATCGCGACGTCGCGTACTCGTTGCTGGCGATTGAGTTGGCGCTGAACGACGCCGGCGTCGAGTACGACCGGAGCGATAACAAGATTGGCGTGATGCAAGCGTTCGAGGCGCCGGGAGCGGAGCAAACCGTCGCTCGGTTGTTCGGCATGTTCTCGACGCCACCGCCAACGCCCGGTCCGCCGCTGGTATACGACACGCTCTCGAGCTTCTTCTACACTATGCAGCCCTTCGTTTATGTTCACTTGATCGGGAAAGCCTTTGGGTTCCATGGGCTGTCGACCGGCGTTCACAACGCGTGCGCCTCCGGAGCGGTTGCGATCGAGGCGGCGGCGCAGCACATTCGTTCCGGTCAATCCGATACGATGATCGTGGTCGGCGGGGAGGCGTTCGACACAGGCGTGCGACTCGAATGGTTTCGCCGTCTTGATTTGTATGTACCGGACGACCGTATGAAGCCGTTCGATTCGACGGCGTCCGGGTTCTTCGTTGGCGAGGGGGCTGCTGCGATCGTGCTCGAATCGGCCGCTTCGGCTGAACAAAGAGGGGCGACGCCCTACGCGGTGTATCGCGGTGGGGCCTTCGCGCAGCAGGGATGGAAACAGGTGATACCCGATGTCCGCGCGCAACGGTTGTCTCAGGTGATCACCAATGCGATGACGAGCGCCGGCGTTACCGCCGGCGATATTGATTTGATTGTGCCCCACGGCGCCGCGACCCAACTCTCCGATGGCTATGAGGCTTCGTGCTTAGCTGATGCGCTCAAAGGGCAGCGCGAAAACGCGGTGGCCACGGCGTTCAAGCCGTACGTCGGCCACATGCTTGCCGCCAGCGGAATCATAGAAACCATCTGCACGCTGCTTTGTATGAAGCATCAGACCGTAGCGGCTACACTGCACACTTCTCCGGACAACGTTCAACTTCCGATTCCGCTTATCACTACGGCGACCGAGCGACCCGTGCGTACGGTGCTCAAGCTGTCGACCGGATTCACCGGTCACGATTCGGCGATCGTGTTCCAACAGCCGGATGCCTAGCAGTCCGTTACGAACCGAGCCGCGACCGTAAGGGAGTGGATCTTCGCCTCGCAGACGAACCGCTCCCTTACGGTCGCGGCTCGGAAAGAGCCTTCCTCGACGCCCTCTCGCACCAGCGTTCCAGTGTCTTTTCTTGTCACTCGCACCGATTGACGCATCAAGGGATGCGAAAGCGGTGTAACCTTTGGTTGAACAAGTGCGCCAAGCCGCACCGACTCTCTCAGGTGCGGCATGTCACGGCGTGGGCGTGAAATCACGGTGAGTTACCTGGAGGTTCGATATGCGAAGATCGCTGGTGATTGCGATGGCCGTTGTGATGTCGATTTCGAGTACGGGGTGTGTGTTGAACATGGGTGTGTGCCGCCGACACGACAGAGAGCACATCGTCGTGATCGACGGACAGCTATACGCTTATGACGAGGACTTGAACGAGTTGATCAAGATCGACGCCAAGCCGTCGGACGAGACGTACGAAGTTCCACCTGACGACGATTGAGAACTGATCACCAGAGCGTAGGCGACGGGAGCCGTCAAACCTTAGAAAGCGTCTGGGAACCCTCTTTCAGAGCCGCGCCCGAGAAGAAGCGGTCCGGTTTCAAGTGCGAAGACCGCCCCCTTACGGTCGCGGCTCGGTTCTAAGCAATCGGTTCCAAGCAAGCCTTCTTGAACACTCTGTTAGGTGCAAACGAGCGTTAGTGTGCTCTTGTTCTCAAGGTCGTCGCCTGCGTCGATGCGTATCTTGCGAGCGGGATCGTTGGTGTTGGTCGCGGGCACCGCTTGTACGGCGATTGCCTGATCGTCTTGCGGGTCGACGATGGGCACGGTCATTCCATTGACGGCACCAATGGCCGCCGCCAACGCCGCTGCACCGCCGGCGCCCATGCAGCGTCCGATCCAATGCTCGATAAACACCGCGCCGGGTACGCGAAAACCGGCCGTCGATGACAACGCATATTCCTCTGACTCACCGGTTAGTCGGCCCAGCACGCGAGCGTTTCGGTTGACGGCGTGATCTTCCCGCTCCATGACGAACATGCACGCCCCTTCGCCAAGTCGTTGGTTGGGTTGGCTGAACCCGATCGCCAGCTGCTCCGACCATTGCTCGGTGCCTCCGGCGAGGACCACGTCGACCCGGCCGGAGCGCAACAGTTGGGCCCCTTCGAGGATGGCTTCGATACCGGAGGCGTCACCGGCGGCGAGCGTTTGATTGGCGCCGCGAATGTTGAAGCCGCGCGACAGGGCGCCGGCCACATAGTTGCCCACGGTCTGCGGAAAATGGATCGGACTGACGAAGCGGGCGGATTGCGTGCGCACTTCGTCGGCGAAGGTGATCATGCCGTGCTGACCGGCCAGCGCACAGCCGACGACCAGCCCGACGCGCTCCGACGGCGTCTTCGTCAAATCCAACGCGGCGTCGGTGAGTGCGCAGCGTACAGCCAACGCGGTGATCCAACTCGCCTTGTCGGATCGTAACTCTTTGGAGAAGTCGGCGCACTGTTCGACCACATCGTCGGGTATGGCCCAATAGGCCGTGCCGTCCGGCAGGTCGGCTGAGGCTGTCTTGGCTGCGGTCAATACGTCGTCAACGGAACCGGATGCGAACGGCGTCACCCACCCGCATCCGGTCAAGACGACGTTTTCGTGTTTTGGACGAGTTGAACCCATCGTACCCTCTGCCTAAGAACGTGTTTCAGAAGTCTCTTTCAGAGTCGCGCCCGCAAGGAAGCGGTTGTCGCCCTCGAAAGCGGACCGCTTCCTTACGGTCGCGGCTCGGTTCGAAGCCACCCTTCCCAAGAACGCTCCGAGCGGTTCTGTCCGGTGCTGTCTTCCAAGTACTGAACTCTTGTGACCCTCGTCTGCGCGTCGAGTGACCAAGCCGAAAGCGCGGGCATGTGTCGACCCACGCAGTACATGGCCGCGCTGCGCTTGGCCGTGGCTGGTTGGCCCATGGCTTTAGCCGTGGGGGAGCCGAATCGGGCGCTGGATTCGACTCCCCCACCTCTCAAGAGATGGGCCACCCGAAACACTAATTGAGCGATAGCCCGCACACGACGCAACCTGTCTGTGGATCGCACGTGATCGCGTCGAACCTACGGCGCGTGATCACGCCAAGTATTCCACGAGTGTACCGGATCCTCCGTGGTTCGCACCACCGAGGTATTTCGATTTTTTTCTGGCGTTTCGGGCGTGCGGTCCGTATGCTCCGCGCCAGTACCGTTCATACGACGAATCTTCTTGACCCCATGGAGACCGACCCATGACTCAGCAACAATGGAAACCCGCTTTGATCATTGCGGCCATTATGATGGTTCCTGGCTGCACCGTATCCAACGTCGACTTTGCCACGATCAGTCGCCCCGACCGCGCCCCCGATCTCGATGCCTACAGCGTGTTCGTCGGGTCATGGACGTGGGAGGCGGAAATGCTTAACGCCGCTGATCGCGACAAGTCGTGGAGCGGGACGGCTGAGTGGTCGTGGATTCTGGACAAACGTTGCCTGCGTGGCGAAGTCTCGTCACACAGCGCGCACATGGACTTCACCGCCGCCGGTATCTGGAGTTGGAACCCCAAGAGCAAACAGTACATCTGGACCATGTTCAACAACTGGGGCTATCCGCAACACGGGAAGGCCGGATACAACGAGGCGTCCAAGACGTGGGATATGAATTACCGCAGTATCGGATTGGATGGTACCACGAGCTACGGTCGACATCGGATTACGGTCGTTGATAACGATACGCTCGATTGGGAGCTCTCCGAGTGGGCCGATGCGCTGCACACGATCAAGAAAATGGAGATGAAAGGGACGTACCGCCGCGTGCGCTAACGCTCGCAGAAAGTCTCATAACGTGTGTGAGAGGAGACATTAGAGGGTCCGCGATGACCCGATCCGCGCCCGCGAGGAAGCGGTCCGGTCGCAAGTGCGAAAACCGCTCCCTGACAGTCGCGGCTCGGTTCGGCAGAAGGCTTCATGCGCACGTCCTAACACAGTTTTCGGACGGCGGGACGGTCGCGACACAAGGACGTATCGCGGTCGGCCTGCCGTTTGCGCAATAGCCTTGCTCGTGTGGCACGAATTCCAACCGCTGGTGCGTGAATTAGCTGGTGCGTGAATCCTTTCTCGCACAAGCGTTCCAGGGATTCTCGCCCCAGCTCCGGTGTGTGGCACCGAATTCCTACCCGTGATCCCTGGTCGCAGTCTTGTGTGGCACCGGCTTCCAGCCGGTGATCCATCACCGCCACTACGGCCTCAAGTCGAAGCACACAATACGATCGAAGTTTCGTGCGTAGATTCGGCCCCGGTGCAATACGGGTACAGTCCAGCAGCGTCCGCTGAGCACGCTGGCGGTGGTTGTGGGTCGGAACCCTTCGGGTGACGCCTTGCCGATGCGCAGTTCGCCCTCTTCCGTCAACAGATACAGAAAACCGTCAGCGAGCGTGACGGTTCCGTGTTTGACGCGCTTCTGCTCCCACGCCTGTTCTCCGGTCATGAAATCGACGCACTTGAAGGATTTCTGATCGCTCGAATAGAGCTTTCCCTCATGCAGCACGCACGATTGAAACTTGTTCATCAGCACCTTGTTCTTCCACACCGTGACCGCCGCCAGCTTATCGCCGTCCAGCGACAGCTTGAATAGGCCCGAGCCCGTGCGATAGCCGGAAGTGATGAGCAGGTGGCCGTTGTGGAAAATCGGCGAGGCTGCGTTGACATTCCAGTCCGTAACCCAGGGAATGTGTAGCACCTGTCGGCCGGTCTTGATGTCGGCGACGAGGATGGAACTTCCGGTCAGCGCCGCGACGAACCGGCGATCCTTGAAGGTGAACGGATAGGGTGTTGCATATCCGGCCGGGTCGTTTCCGCACGTCCACACCGGTTCGCCGGTCGTCCTGTTGAACGCCGCCATGGAGCCGTCGCTTCCACCGCCGATCGCGATGGCCAAGTCGCCTTCTACGAGGACGGATCCGCTATACCCCCACGTGGGTTCGTGGCTCTTGTCGAATTGTTTGCTCCAAAGCTCTGCCCCCGTATCCGCGTTGAGGCAGGCAAGGCGACCATGACCGCCTTGAATGTAGACGCGTCCGTCGCGAACTGTGGGCGTGGCACGCGGACCGTTGCCGTATGAGTTGGTGTATTCACCGGCGAACGCTTTTTCCCAGGCGACCTTGCCGGTGTCGGCGTCGAGACAATAGACCATCTGTTTCTGGTCGCGTGCTCCGCAGGTGTAGATGCGGTTGCCGACGCAGGCCATGGAGCTGTATGACTCGCCCAGCGAACGCTCCCACGTCATGGGGATTGGGTTGGTCCACGAGGTCTTCAGTCCCTTTTCGTCGCTGATGCCGTCGTGTCGAACGCCGCGGAAGTTCGGCCAATCTACAGCCGTCGCTTGTGGCTGGCCGACGTGGATGAGCAACAGCGATACTACCATGCAAACTCGACCGACGGCGGCGCGACCGCGACGTCGTAGGCTTGCGGAATCGTGATCCATACGCACGGCGTGTGGCGGGTCTTGTTCGATCCGGTTGACGTTCATTTTTCTGCTCCGAGGAAGGACAGTGTTCCTACGGCACGATAGTCGTCTGCAAGCGTCCGGGCAACTTGCTATACGCGTTGCCGGCGAACAACGCATGGAGGAGCTAGCAATCGCCCCCATCTGTTCTTGTGTGGCACCGGCTTCCAGCCGGTGATCAATTGCCGTCGCTCGTGCTCGCCCGCGCGTGACTCGCGCTCGTGCGTGAATCCCTCGCTCGTGCGTGAATCCCTTCTCGCACGCGCCCTTTAGAGCGTGCTTGAGAAGCTTCTTGCCGAGCCGCGACCGTGAGGAAGCGATCCGGTTTCGTCGGCGAAGACCACTCCCTTACGGTCGCGGCTCGGTTTGTCAAATCCCTTTTTTGTACACCCTATTGGTGATGCACTTCCGCAGGGCCGAGAGAGAAGTTACGTCCCAGCCAAATCCCAGCAAGACCAATCGTTATGGCTTCATCGCACGGGCGATCTGTTCAGCTTCACGGAGCGCGCGAATCAAATTGCCGCCGAGCATTTTGTGGATGTCACCGGCTGAGTAGCCGCGATTGAGCAGCTCCTGCGTGATGAAGGGGAAGTGGGCCACGTCGTCGAGTTGATGGGGCAGCAGATCGACACCGTCGAAGTCTGAGCCCATCCCCACGTGGTCGATACCAGCCATCTTGACGATGTGGTCGATGTGGTCAACCACGGTGGCGACCGTGCCGCGCGGTAGCGGGTTCTCCTTACGGAACGCGGCGACGGCATTCTTCGATTCTTCCGGGTCATTGTAGCGCGCGCGAATATCGTTGACGGTGTTCCAATAAGATTTCGACACGGCCGCAGCTTTGGGGTCGACGAAACCGGAATAGAAGTTGACCATGATGACGCCGCCGTTTCCGACCATGAGCTTCAGCACGTCGTCGGGTACGTTGCGTGGGTGTTGTGCGATCGCGTAGGCACATGAATGGGACGCGATCACCGGCGCTCGGGTGATGCGTAGCACGTCGCGCATGGTGTCGGCGGACACGTGGGAAATGTCTACAAGCATGCCGAGGCGGTTCATTTCGAGAACGACCTCTTCACCGAAGTCGGATAGCCCGCCGAACTCCGGGTCATCCGTGCAGGAGTCAGCCCACGCTGTGTTTTTGGAATGCGTGAGCGTCATGTATCGGACACCAAGCTCGTAAAACATGCGTAGTGCGCCGAGCGAGCTTTCGATAGCGTGACCGCCTTCGACGCCGATGAGCGACGCGATCTTGCCCTTGCTGTGGATTCGGACGATGTCGTCGGCGGTGTAGGCCATCTCGAACACGTCGGGGTATCGCTTCACCATACGGTGGATCAAGTCAATCTGTTCGAGAGCATACCGCATGGCCCCACCGTCTTTGATCGTCGACGCTGGAACATACGCCGACCAGAACTGTGCCCCCACGCCCCCACGCCGCAGTCGCTCGATGTCGGTGTGGAGTTTGGGCTGCGAGCGAGAGATGTCGATCTTGTCGAACGATGACTCACCCTTGGTGCGGATTTCACCGGGCAGGTCGTTGTGACCGTCGACGAGTGTGGCTGAGTGGTGGATGCGTAGGGCTTCGTTCGTAAGTCGAATCGATTCGTAGCCCTGATCGGTCGAGTCAAGCGGCGCCATCGCGTAGTCGTTGGGTGTGTACGCCGACCGGCCGAGCGGTGGCGTGCACGCGACGCCTATGAGCAGTGGAGCAGTAAAGTATATTGGCAGTTTTGACATAAGTCATTCCCTTTCGATCATTCAGCCGGCTATGTATGACCTTGCTCTTGTGTGGCACCGGCTTCCAGCCGGTGATCCGTTGACTGGACTGGACGTGCCGCACTCCACGCAGAACACCCAAAGCGTAGTCGACGGGACGCGGTGGTTCAATCACAGGTGGGTGTCATGTTGTCGTGGCCGGTGTGTTGGTCGGGCTCAACTTGGGCGCTGACCGTGGTCGAAAGATCCGCGCGCCGAGTCAGGGGGAAGCGAGACGCGAGACGTTCGGCGATTTCTGAGAGCAAATCTCCGGTAGTCGGATGTCGAAAACCCGGAGCCAGGTCCGCGAGCGGAACGGCCACGAACGAGCGCGTAAGAATGTCCGGGCTGGGCAGGGTTAACTCCTCGGTGTCCAGCAACGTCGACCCGAAAAGGCTCAAGTCAAGGTCAATCGTCCGTGGGGCGTAGGCGTCTTCGATTCGCACGCGACCGCATTCGGCCTCAATTTCGCGAAGTCGCTTACGCAGCGTCAGCGGTGGGCAATCCGTTTCGAGCAGTGCCGCGGCGTTGAGATAGTCCGGCTGATCGCGCTCGCCGATCGGACCGCTTTCGTAGATATGCGAGACCGCCGCAACGCGGCCCAGCGCGGTCATGGCGCGGACCGCACGCGGCAGGTTTGTTTCGGGGGAAATGTTGGACCCGATGGAGATGAACGCTTGTTCAGGCAAGATCCGTCTTCCGACGCTCCAGTTCGACACCCACGCTTCGTGCGAAGCGCACCGCACCCGGTTTCTCGACGCGGACACGCGCCGCGACGACCTGCTCCATCGACAGGCAGAGCTTGATGATGTCCATACCCAACGCTTCGAGCGTCAATCTTGACGAGTCGCCGACGTGTTGCAGTACGGTCTTGGCTACGGTCCGATAGTTGACGGAGACGTTTACGTCGTCGGCCTTCGCTGCGGCCGAAACATCGGTGCTCATTTCGATGTTGATGAGCACCTCTTGCTTGTCGCGACGTTCCCAGTCGTTGACACCGATAATGGCGCGCGCCGACAGGTCGCGTATGAACACCTTGTCGTTTGGCACAACTCTGCTCCAACAAGAAAGAGGATCGCAGCCCAAGCGTCTGAAGACACAAGTTGCGGCGCCGTTCACAAGCCGGCCGCTTCACGGACGACCATGGTACCGAAACGGCTGGGATGCAAACAGCCCCATGGAGACGCGGGGTGCATGACCCCTGTAGATTGTGACGGCCGGCCGGATGTCGGGTTCTGCGAGAGGGTACGCTCGGTGTTCCGAAATCGTGCGGTCCGCCAGACGAGTCGATCGCTTGCCATCCGATAGGCGATGGTTTCGCTGCTGAACGTGTCTCCTACGCTTGCCGGGGCAACTAATCGTACACTTCAAGCGGATTCCTGCGCCTCGCGTATGGCCCCATAACCGGGCTATCGCACGTGCAATCAAGCACGGTGAGCGCGGGTCTAGTCTAGGTCGATACGTCGCCCTAGCCGGAGGGCGCATCGATTGTTCGGGGACACTAGCATCGCCAGAAACACACATCCCAGGACGTTGACAGCAGCGTTTTCGCGCAAGCTCCGCCGAACCGCGATGACTACGTGCGTGCTATCGGTCCTTGCCTACGGTCTGTGGGCGTGGACGCTGCTGCAAGGCGACGCAGCGTTGGCGACCGCGCAATACAGCCGACTGTGCGCGACCGCCCTGATTCCGGGCGCTGGTGGCGACCTCTCGGACTCGGTCCGTCGACTTCAAGAGCGCGAGGATCGATTCGTGGCCGTGGCTACGCTCGACTCGTACGGCGAGTTGGTGGCTGTGTATCCCAATCAGCCTGATCTCTACCGTGCGGCTGAGTTGTTGCTGTCGTCCGAGAATCACTTTGTCCCGTTGGAATCCATGGACGGCGTGGAAGATCGGATTTCCGGCGTCGTGTCCCCTCTCCTGGGTGAAGGTGTCTCCACGTCGAGGCAGGTCTTGGTCATGGTTCGCGCGGATGCCCTGGTACCTTCCTGGTCGCGCCGTGTGGCTCTGTTCGCAGCGTGCGCCGTGGGGCTTGGCGTGTTTCTGTGGTGGTCGCTGACGGAATGGCTTCATCGCAGGATTACCGTACCGATGCGTCTCCTGGCGCGGAACGCTCGGGAGGCGGATCAAGAATCCGCTGATCCGTTGCTTGTCGCCGGTGGTCAGTGGAAAGAAACAACGGCGTTGGCGGAGCTTATGGCCGACCTGTTTCAGGACCGAAGCGAGAGTCGGGCGTTGGTGGAGCGCGTTCGACGCGAGGCGGAGCACCAGCTCCGCGTTCGTGAGAAAGGGTTCGACCGCGAGCTTCGCCGGGCGTTGGATCAAGCTACGATCGATCCGTTGACTCGCCTGCGCAACCGTTCCTTTGTTGAAGAGGAACTCGATCCGTTGTTCGAGCGAACGAAGAAGTCCGGCGATGATCTCTCGGCGGTGATGATCGACGTCGACAATTTCAAGCACTTCAACGACACCGAAGGCCATGCTGCGGGCGACGACTTGCTGCGGTTTGTCGGGTCGTTTCTCGCTGGTGCGATTCGTGCGGGGGACCATGCGGTTCGATACGGAGGGGATGAGTTTATGCTCCTGATCCCCAAGGCTGACCCGAGAGCGGTGGCGCAAGTTGTGGAGCGGTTGGTCAAGCTCTTCGGGCAGTACGTGCGGAAGTACGGTCCGGAGCACAATCTTTCGCTCAGCGCCGGCGTCGCATCGCGTAGCACTTGCAACGCATCGACCGGTATGGACCTCGTCAAGAACGCCGATCGGGCGATGTATCTTGCCAAGCGGAAGGGTAAGAATCAATTGGCTACGTGCGCGGCCAACTGAGCACGCATTGACGCCGGCTGCTACGGTCCGTTGCCAAATGCCCCCGCCGATTCTATCTTGCACCTCCAAACACCGGACGAGCTTGACGCTTGGCGGAACGAATTGGAGCGGCGTATTGCGTGACAAACCAGCCACATCCCCCCTGTCCATCAGTGCGTTTTTCCCTTGCTACAACGAAGAGGAAAACGTCGAGCGGACGACCATGGCGGCCGTGCGCACTCTGGAGCGAATCAGCAACGACTTCGAGGTCATTATCGTCAACGACGGCAGCCGCGATCAAACGGGAGAGATTGCGGATCGGCTTGCGTCGGAGGATGACCGTGTGCGCGCCGTGCATAATCAGCCCAACTTGGGTTATGGCGGTGCGCTTCAACGTGGATTTCGCGAGGCGGTCAAGGATTGGGTCTTCTATACGGACGGGGATGGTCAGTTCGATTTCGACGAAATCGATAAGCTACTGCCGCTCATGGCTGAGTTCGACATCGTGAGCGCCTACCGCATCGATCGCCAGGATCCGCTAATTCGCAAAATCAACGCCCTGTGTTGGACGACGCTGGTCAACTTCGTGTTCGGGATGCGCATTCGCGATATCGATTGCGCCTTCAAGATCTTCCCGCGCCGGCTGTTCGACGAAATCGACATGAAATCGCACAGCGCCCTGATCGATACGGAAGTGTTGGCCCGGGCGAAACGACTGAACTACACCGTCGGCCAAATCGGCGTACACCATTTTCCTCGTGCGGCAGGAACCCAGACGGGTGCTAATCCCGCCGTCATTCTGCACGCCTTCAAGGAACTGTTCGCACTCCGGCGGGAAATCCGCAAGTCGGGATGACGGTCGCGGCGAAGTGTATCGCGACGCTAGAGCACAAGTTTTCACGCATCGTTGGAGCCAAGCCGGTAGAACAATGGCGTCGCTCGTTGTATAAGTAGGTAGCGACGTGCCGATATTGTACTGTGCGGTTTCGGACGACGTCTCCAGGGTGTCTCCGCGTAACGCACGAACCTAAGGGTAGCTCTATGGCTGGCGTAGCGCCTCTTTCCTTCAAGAACCCGCCCGTGATCGAAACCGTTCTGGGCGTGCAGTTTGACCCCATTAACGGACTGACAAACGCACACTTGGGTGCGTTCTGGCACGCCTTGGGCGAAGAATGGGCGCGTGTTGATGATGCTCCAAAGCTCGACCCGGTTTACGAGTCCTTCGGGGGCGAACAATCGTGGGCTGGCCTTGGCAACATGCTGCAGCCTGCGAACGATCCGGCTTCACGGCTTCAAATTCGCCACAGTGATGACAATGGGTTGATCCAAGTGCAAAACGGCCGATTGCTCTATAACTGGCTCGGTGAAGGCGGAAATGACTATCCTCGGTACAAAAATGTCCGGCCGCAGTTTGATCGGGTGTGGGGAACTTTCACGCGATTCCTGGATGAACATAAACTTGACACACCGAGGCCCAATCAATGGGAAGCCACCTACGTGAACCACATCGAACAAGGCACGGTTTGGGAAGAACCGCTAGATTGGGTCAAAATCTTACCTGGATTGGGTGGACCGGTTGCGAAACCAAGGACGGTGGAGTTGGAGAGCATCAGCAGCGAGTGGCACTTTGAAATAGCGCCGAAGCGGGGCCGACTTCACGTACGGTTGTCGAATGGGCATCGAACAGTTCCCGATGCATGCGAGTTGCTTCGACTCGACTTGACCGCCCGAGGGCCTGTCGGTACTGGAAACCATGGCCTGAACGTCGACGAAGGCTTGAATCTCGCACACGAAGTGATCGTACAGACATTTGTGGACATAACGTCTGCGGAAGCGCAGACCTATTGGGATACTAACGATGGTTGAAGCCGCACTAACACTGCCGTCATTCGTAGAGCGCCATCCCCAATCGAGTAGTGGTGACCAGTTGCTAGCTAGCCGGTTCCGCGACCATGCATCCCCTACTGATGGCTGGCAGCGAGTAATCGATGAGTACTTGACGCCCTGGATTTTGGATCCGACGAGTCTGGAAGAAGAAGACCTGGAGCCGCCGTCTCTGGAAATCCTTAGGCTTGCTTGCCGGGTTGCGTGGTATCTTCAGGACAAAGGCTGGGTTCCGCCCCTCAGAGTGGTTCCCGATGGCGAGGGCGGAGTCGTCTTTGAACGTGACGCGGGCGCTTGTTTTCAAACGCTTAGTATTTTTCCGAGCCGGTTGGGGGAGCTGATGACCTTCGACGACTGTCGCCTTGTCTCGCGGGCTCCGGTGTCTTTCAGAGGTTTCTGACCAAGGACTATGCCCGACGGTACTGAACCGATCCTCGACGAGGAGTTGCTGTACCGGCGCGTTCCGGTTTCGCAGAAGTATTACCGTCCAGGCATAGACAAACCCGCTTCGCCAGAGGCGTTCAGACCTAACAAGAACCGCGATCAAACAGGGCTCTCCGTGTTTCGAGCCAAGTATGTTTCGCCAGAAGAAGTAGCGCAGAACGATCGCGGGAGCAAGTACTTCGTGGCCGTCTTGCGAGCCGGTGACCTTCGCTCCCAAGGCATTGAAGTCGTACCGCGACCAACGGAGGAAGCTGGGCCCGGTCATGCGGAGTTGCCGGGACTTCGTTCTGAAAACCGCCGCGAAACAGAGGGTGAACAGAAGTTGCTCGCCCGAAAATTATCCCTGGAAATACTTGGCCCCTACCCATAATATCAACGCACGAAACCGCATTTCAGAGGCGGTCACCGACCGCTTGACGGTCGACCGCAACGATGTCGGAACAACGATCGGTACAAGAATAGGATTCATAACGGACGACTATGCTCGACATCAAATACATTCGTGACCACGTCGACGTGATCAAGCAGGCGGCTGTGGACAAGCGCATCGTCTGCGATGTGGATCGGCTTATCGAGGTGGATCGGCGACGGCGTGAGATTCAGGTCGAACTCGACGGGCTTCGCACCAGCGTCAAGGAAAACGGACAGCTTGTGGGGTTGCTGCGCAATCCGAAGTCGCCCGCGTACCTGAAGGCTGTGTCGGAGGGTAAGACGCCTGCCGATCTCAAGGCCGAAGCGGAACGGATTCAAGCCGAATTGGCCGAGGTAAAACCGAAGGTCAAGGCGCTCGAGGATGACGAAGGGCCTACGCTTGCAGAGTTTTCGACCCTCATGCTCACCGTGCCGCAACCGGCCCACGCCGATGTTCCGGTCGGTAAGGATGATACCGAGAACGTCGAAATCAGACGCGTGGGTGAACCGCGGACGTTCGATTTTACTCCGAAAGATCACGTCGAGCTGGGTCAGGAACTTGGCATTGTCGACATACCGCGCGGCGTTAAGCTCGGCGGTGCGCGGAACTACGTGCTCAAGGGTGACGGGGCGCTGTTGCATCAGGCGGTGTTGCGGTTGGCGCAGGAGATGATGGTCGAACGCGGGTTCACGCCGATGGTGGTACCCGTGCTCGTTAAGGAAGAGGTGATGTACGGTACCGGGTATTTCCCCACCGGGCGTGACCAAGCCTATCTCTGTGAGCGGGACGACAAGTCGTTGGTCGGCACAGCCGAGGTACCTCTTACTGCGTTCTACAGCGACGAGATTCTTAGTGAGTCGGATCTGCCGATCAAGCTTTGCGCTATGAGCACATGCTTCCGGCGTGAAGCGGGAGCAGCCGGTAAGGACACGCGCGGTCTCTATCGCATCCACCTGTTCGAAAAAGTGGAACAGGTCGTGCTCTGTCGCAACGATGTGGCTGAAAGCAGGCGGTTCCACGACGAAATCCTTGCCAACGCCGAGGACGTGGTCCAGAAGCTGGGTCTACCCTATCGTGTCGTCAATGTATGCACGGGCGATCTGGGGATGGGGCAGGTGCAAAAGTTCGACATCGAGACGTGGATGCCGTCGCGCGAAGCCTACAGCGAGACGCACTCAGCCTCACGTTTTCACGAGTTTCAAGCGCGGCGGTTGAAGATGCGCTATCGTGACGGCGCAAAGAAGCTGCACTATTGCCACACGCTGAACAACACGGTGATCGCCTCACCGCGTATTTTGATTCCGCTTTTGGAGTTGTATCAGAACGAAGACGGGTCGGTGACGATTCCGGAGGCGCTTCGGCCGTATATGAACGGGCGAGATCGCATTGAGCGGGTGCGGTAGCACAATCGATCCGGTGGCGACTCGTGTTTCGTACGGCCCAAGCCACGAGCCACGCCGTCGATTCGACTCCCCCAAGGCTAAAGCCATGGGCCACCCGGTATACTTATTCAACAGGCCGCTACCGAAACGAAGTGAACCGTCCGTGTGTTCTTGGAAAGCGCAGTAGATGGCTCTGTTCATCCCAGATGAAGAAATTCTTGAGCGTGAACCGTTGGAGCAACTTCAACGGCGCAAGCTGGCGAATCTCTTGGCTGAAGTGCTTCGGGGAAACCAGTTCTATCGCGAAAAATACAAGAGCCTTGCCTTCGACCCAGCCACAGACGGCTTCGACTCGCTTCCCTTCACTACCCGATCCGAAATTCAGGAGGACCAGGCCAACAACCCACCCTATGGAACCAACCTGACTTTTCCAATCGAGCGGTATCGGCGACTGCACCAGACCTCCGGCAGCCAAGGCTTGCCACTTAGGTTGTTGGACACGCCCGAAAGCTGGGCATGGTGGAAGCATTGCTGGGGCATTATTTACCGGGCAGCCAATCTGACAGCCGGCGACCGGATTATGATTCCGTTCAGCTTCGGCCCGTTCATCGGGTTCTGGGGTGCGTTCGACAGCGCGGTCGAGCTCGGCAACTTCACACTTCCCGCCGGCGGCATGACGACCACCGCCCGGCTCCGATACCTAATCGACAACAGCGTCACCATCGTATGTTGCACGCCGTCGTATGCCCTAAGGTTTGCGGAGGTGGCTGAGGACGAGGGGATTAATCTTGCCCAGTCTACCGTCCGCGGCTTAATCGTCGCCGGTGAGCCGGGCGGCAACATCGTTGCGACCCGCACCCGAATCGAATCCGCGTGGGGTGCAAGGGTGTACGACCACGGCGGTATGACCGAGATGGGACCGTGGGGATTCGAGTGCGACGAGAACCCAGGCGGGATGCACGTGATGGAGAGCGAGTTCATCGCGGAGGTCGTCGACCCGGAAACGTCCGAACTTGTCGCTGAGGGCGCACTGGGTGAGCTGGTGCTAACAAACTTGGGACGCATCGGAAGCCCACTTATCCGCTACCGCACCGGCGACCTGGTTCGGCTGATACGAAAGCGTTGCGCTTGTGGGCGGTGGTTTGCGCGGGCGAAGCACGGTATCCTGGGAAGGATCGACGACATGCTCGTGATTCGTGGGAACAATGTGTTCCCCGCGGCGATCGAGGGTATCGTTCGTGAATTCGACGACGTGGCTGAGTTCGCGCTTGACGTGGGCCAACCCGGTGCGATGGCTGGCCTGACCATTACGATTGAGCCTCGCGCCGATGCGGTGTGTGGCGATCTAGCGGAACGCGTGACCGAGGCGTTCCGCGATCGTCTCCATTTCAAGCCGCGCGTGTCGCTGGTTTCGCCAGGGTCGCTTCCGCGATTTGAAGCGAAGGCGCGACGGCTAACCCGGCGCGGCTCGACGGAACCGAACAGACCGAACTAGGGATCATCAACAACAGGAAATGTACGATGAGGCAAAAGACTCTGCTCAACTCATCCGGCATGCGGGCTGACTGCTCGAACCGCTTCGCTGCGAAAGTGACCGCAGTATCGGTGGTTACATTGGCGTCGATGTCGGGTCTGTCGCACGCGAACGACTGGCCTTCATGGCGAGGGCCTGAACAAACCGGGATGACGCGAGAAAAGGCGCCGGTCACAAGCTGGTCTCTGGACGGGCACAACCTTCTCTGGAAGGCGCCGGTAGGCGGTCGCACGACTCCGATTGTGATGAACGGTCGAATGTATGCGATCACGCCGGCTGGTGCGAACAAGACCCTCGGCGAGCGCGTCGTGTGCCTCGATGCCGACACCGGCAAGATGCTCTGGCAGCATCGATTCAACGTGTTTCACACTGACATCGTTGCGGCACGCCTGGGCTGGACGTCGGTCGTCGGCGATCCCGAAACGGGCAACGTCTACGCCCACGGCACTGGTGGCGAGTTTTTCTGTCTGGATGGGAAGACCGGCGAGGTGATTTGGAAGCACTCGCTGGGCGAGTCGTTCGGTCGGTACAGTGGCTATGGCGGACGCCTCCACACGCCGATCATTGACGAAGACCGGGTGATCATCAGCTATATCTATATCCTCTCCAACTGGGGCACGGGCAAGAATAAAGCCGGCCACCGATACGTCGCATTCGACAAGCGGACCGGGGTGGTGCAATGGTGGAATCAACCCGGCCGCAAGCCGTTGGATACGACCTACTCCACCCCGATCGTCACCGTGATCAACGGACGACGGATGTTGATTGCGGGTAACGCGGACGGCGGCGTGTACGGCATGCTTGCCCGAACCGGTGAGCGCGTCTGGTCGTTCAAGCTGGCCAGGCGCGGTATCAACAGTTCGGTCGTTGCCGACGGAAACTACGTCTATGTTACACATAGTGAGGAGAACCTCGCCTCCAAGGACATGGGTAGCGTGCTCTGCCTTGATGCGTCCAAGACGGGCGACATTACCGAGACCGGCGTGGTTTGGCGGCACGATGGCGTTACGGCCGGCTATGCGTCACCGGCGGTTGCCAATGGCCGATTGTACGCCACCACGAACTCGGCCAATCTGATGTGCTTCGACGCCAAGACCGGCAAGAAATATTGGGAATTCAAACTCGGGCGTGTGATGAAGGGATCTCCCGTGGTCACGTCCGACGGCGTCATCTACGCGGCCTCGGTCAACGGCAAGTTCAAAATCCTGAAAGACGAGGGGGACAAGTGCGTCTTGCTGGACGACATGGAATTCGGTCATCGCGGCGACTTCGTAATCGAGATCAACGGATCGCCGATCGTTGCCAACCATCGCGTGTATTTCATGACGTCATACGATACTTATTGTCTTGGCGCGGCGCCGACGGCTGAGTACGTCGTGAACATTCCGCCAATGCCCGCCGAGTTGCCTGCTCAATCAAACCAACCCGCGACCCTGATCATCGTCCCCATGGACGTCACGCTTGCCGCAGGGCAGCAGCAATCGTTTGCCGCGCACTTGTTTGATGTAAACGGTGTGTCCATCGGAACGCGCGACGCCAAATGGTCAATAGACGGTGTGGCCGGGCGTTTCAGCAAGGCTGGTTCGTTCGTAGCAGCCACCGACAGTTCGTTTTCTGCCGGTGTGGTGCGGGCGGAGGTCGGTGGCCTTAAAGCGGAAGCCCGCGTACGTGTGGGTCCGTCGCTGCCAATCTACGAAGATTTCGATGCCATGCCGATCGGTTCGCAACCGCCGGGATGGATCGGTGTCGACTTGCGCACGGCGATCATCGAGAAAGATGGAAGTCGCGTGTTGCACAAGATGGCCAAGAGTCCCTCGGCGCCATATAGCCGGATGCGTTCCTTCAGCGGTCCGCCGATTCCGGTCGGCTATACCGTCCGCGCAGACCTTATGGCCACGCCGCGCAAGGGGCGGCGCCCCGCGCTTTCTGACATGGGACTGATCAACAGCCGCTACAAGTTGATCATGCTCGGCCGCGAGAAGCGACTGCGTTTGGTGAGTTATTCGCCTATTCCACGCGTCCAGGTTGAGCAACCGTTCGAGTGGAATGGCGACGAGTGGTATCGCGCCAAGTTGACTGTGGATTTCGACGGCGTTCAGGCTGTGGTTCGTGCCAAGGTTTGGAAACGTGGTCAGTCGGAACCGACTGAGTGGATGATTGAGATGATTGACCCGAGTCCCAACCGCGAAGGTAGCCCCGGGTTGTATGCTTACTCCAAGGGAACCAGGCCGGGAAAGCCGGGTTCATCCGTATTCTTCGACAACTATCAGGTGACGCGCAATGACTAGAACAAACGTATGGATGGCTTTGCTGTTGTTTGTTGGCGCCGGTTGGACCGGGGTCGTATCGGCCGAGCCGCTCTCCAAGGCGAAAAAGGGTGATTGGCCCATGTGGGGCGGGTCGACGAACAGGAACATGGTTTCCGGTGAGCGCCACATTGTCGGCGATTGGGACATCGGAACCAAGAAAAACCTCAAGTGGACCGTGCCGCTCGGGTCACAGACCTATGGCAATCCAGTCGTTGCGAACGGGAAGATTTTCGTGGGCACCAACAACAACGGCCACCTCCGTCCGAGCATCAAGGGCGACAAGGGTGTTGTGGTTTGTGTCGAGCAAAAGACGGGAAAACTCCTTTGGCAAGCGACGCACGACAAGATGCCCACCGGCCGGGTCAATGATTGGCCTGAACAGGGGATCTGTTCGTCACCGTGGGTCGATGGCGATCGACTCTACTACATCAGCAATCGATGTGAGTTGATTTGTGCAGACGTTAACGGCTTCCTCGATGGTAAGAACGATGGTCCTTACAAAGACGAGAAATACAAAGATAAACAAGACGCCGACTTCATTTGGGTTCTGGATATGTTTGCGGACCTGGACGTTTTTCCTCACAACTTAGCCACGTGCTCGCCGGTTGGCGCCGGTGACCTGGTTTTTCTAACCACCTCCAATGGCGTGGACGAGGGACACTTGAACATTCCCGAACCCGACGCTCCGGATTTTCTGGCTGTTAACAAGCACACCGGCAAGATCGTGTGGGAGGCGAATGACCCGGGTGGAAGTGTGTTGCACGGTCAGTGGTCTTCCCCGGCGTACGGCATCATCGGCGGCGTGCCACAGGTTGTATTCGGAGGGGGTGACGGCTGGTGTTATTCTTACGCGCCCAAGACAGGTAAGTTGCTTTGGAAGTTCGACCTAAACCCCAAAGATTCGAAGTGGATTCTCGGTGGTCGGGGCACGCGCAACGCCATCATCGCCACGCCGGTCATCGATGACAACAAGGTATTCCTCGCTGTGGGGCAAGATCCTGAGCATGGCGAAGGCGTGGGTCATCTGTACGCCATTGACGGCACGAAGCGTGGTGACATTACCGAGACCGGACGCGTATGGCACGTGGGCGGCGATGATTTTCACCGCACTATGTCCTCGGTGGCCATCGCCGACGGCCTGTTGTATGCGGCAGACCTGAGCGGTTTTCTTTATTGTTTGGACGTGAAAACCGGAAGTCGCTATTGGCGTCACGACACATTCTCAGCCATTTGGGGTTCACCCTATGTCGTAGACGGCAAGGTGATGCTCGGCACGGAAGATGGTGAGTTGATTGTCATGGAGCACGGGAAGAAGATGAAACTTCTCGGCACCAATGATATGGTGAACTCAGTGTACACCACACCCGTAGCATCTCATGGTGTGCTCTACATTACGAATCGGCGAGCGATGTTTGCCCTGCAAGGCGGCTAACATATCGTCGGCGACCGCCGACGATCTTGTGTGGCGCGGCTTCCAGCCGGTGATCCAGTTAGCTGGTTTGCGGTAGTGCAGGGATCGGAAGCTCGTGCTACCGACCGCGCCTTCGACGGCCTAGGAAGGGTTTCGTCGAACGAGCCGCGACCGTAAGGGAGGGGTTCTTGGCGGAAAAGTCAGACCGCCCCCTTACGGTCGCGGCTCGGTTCGCAGCGGTCCTATGCATACGCTCTGTGGGGCCATGCGTCACCCAATGAGTCAATGGACCGCACGTAAGTTAATAGTTTGTCGAGAAAGAAGGACGAATTTTGACTGTGGCAGAACAAACCTCATCATCACTCGCCCAGCGCGTCGCCGCCGCCAAGAAGCGTCTCGATGAGCACACGCGCGAGATTGTTCAATGGCATTTCGACCCGAAGACGGGCTGCCCGTTTTGGCTTGACTATGCCTCGAAGCTTAGCTGGGATCCACGTCGCGAGGTCAACTGCTACGACGATCTGGGTAAGTTCGAGCCCTTCGAAGACGAATGGCTTCGCGGCGGTCCCGTTCGTCAATGGGTGCCCAAGGGCCTAGCCGACCGACCGGTGTTCGTGTTCGAAACCGGTGGAAGCACGGGCGTGCCTAAGGCGCGTATCAACATCGACGACTTTCGTATTGATTACGAACTCTTCAGTGAATCCCTCTCGGATGAATGTTTCCCCAAGGGAACCGATTGGCTGATGCTCGGTCCATCGGGCCCGCGCCGACTCCGTTTGGCCGTCGAGCATCTTTGTCAACATCGAGGCGGCATCTGCTTTACCGTCGATATGGATCCGCGCTGGGTCGTCAAGCTGATCAAGAGCGGCCGCATGGACCTGATGTATGAATACCGCGACCACGTGGTCAATCAGGGGCTGACGCTACTGCGGGCTCATGAAAATATTCAATGCTTGTTCACGACACCGAAACTGCTCGAAGCCCTGTGCGATCGCGTATCGCTGAAGCGCATGGGCATCAAAGGCGTGTTCTGCGGTGGCACTCAGCTTACCGCTCAGTTCCATCGATTCGCACGCGAGGAACTGTTGGAAGGTGCGATCGACTTTGTGCCGACCTATGGCAACACGCTTATGGGTCTTGCGTGCCACAAACCGTTCGACCCGGTGGACAACTACAGCATTATCTATCACGCCCCAAGCCCACGGGCGATGATGGAAGTGGTCGACCCGGACAATACGGATCAACTTGCGGAATACGGCGCACTGGGTCGAACGCGACTGACGACGCTCACGAAAGAGTTCTTCTTACCGCGATTCCTGGAGCGCGACGAAGGCGTTCGCTGTCCACCGTGTGATCGCTGGCCTTGGGACGGCATTGCCGACGTGCGACCGTTTTCCGGATTCGCGAAACCGATTGTGGAGGGGGTGTATTAGCGGCACTAAAGGATGCGGCGATGGACACGAGTCCGCGCGGGCGTAGAAACTGGCTTAGAACGTGTTCATGACGTCGCTTTCAGCACCGCGCCCGTCAGGAAGCGGTCCGGCTTCAAGTGCGAACACCGCTCCCTGACGGTCGCGTCTCAGTTCGAAGCACGCCTTCTCGAGCACTCTCTTAGATTGTTCCCGTTTCGATACCGTTGGTTACATGAATGAGACTAGGACAGTCCGTAGAGTAGCGACGAGGTGGCTCGTTCCGCCTATCGCAGCCACAGTCACAGGGTTCGCAGCATTGATTTGGTTCAAAGTTTCGCTCATGACCAACAACCTGGAGATCATGGACCTGCAGGGAGGCGGGATCATCCGCCCGACTAGCGTGCAGGCCGCGAACCTTGTGTTCTCGGGATGGCTCGTTTGCAACGTTGCCCGCTCGCTTGCTCTAGGCTGCGTGCCCTATTCATTGGTCCTTACTATCGTGGGCATATTGCGGAACAATACGCTGGCGATTTTTGTGGGCCAAGCCACCTTTATAGGTGCCTTGGTTTTCGGCTACAAGGCGACTGAGTACAGCTTCATAATTACCGGTATCTGAATCATCGCCACTACATGCAATAAGGAAACGCACGTGCTTCACATACCAGCCCTACGATTCGGCAAGGCTTACACAAGCGTGGGCCATACGACGCTGCTTCACCACGCCACCGGCGAGCCTGTGGCTGAGGTCAGTCAGGTCAACGTTGGCATGATCGTGCGCGACGTACACCGCATGGATGACACGGTTCTCGAATCGCTGACGGTGCGTGAGATTCTGTCGATGGCGAAGAAGGCCGCCGATCTCTTCATGACCGGCAGGCTGCCTTGCGGGAATGAAACGCAATCGTTCGACGATTACATTCGTCAGATATCAGCCACGACGGGAATGCCGGTTTCGTATTGCCGATCCAACGCCGACAAAATTCGTCGCGTGCTGGCGGATATGGACGTCATCATCGCCGGGCTGACGCGAGGGTTCGATCTCGACATTATCGATAAGGGATATGGAACACACGAGGGTCGGTCGCTGAGCTTTTTTCGCGAGGGACGCGTGTTTGGTGCGGTGCTTCCGAGCAACTCGCCCGGTGTGCATGGCCTTTGGTTACCTGCGATCGCACTTAAGGCACCGATCGTGCTCAAGCCCGGCCGCGAAGAACCATGGACACCGCTGCGGATTATCGAATCGCTCGTCGCCGCCGGCCTGCCGCGTGAGGCGTTCGGTTTCTATCCCACCGACCACGCGGGCGCTGGCGAGCTACTGCGATCGACGAATCGGTCGATGCTGTTCGGCGGATCAGCCACAACCGATCCTTGGAAGCACGATCCGCGTGTTGAGATTCACGGCCCGGGCTATTCGAAGATTATTCTTGGGGACGACTTGGCCGACGACTGGTCTCGACACCTGGATCTCATCGCGACATCCATCGCCGCCAACGGCGGTCGATCGTGCATCAACGCATCGGCGGTGTGGACACCGCGACATGGTCAAGCGATCGCCGAGGCGTTGGCCAAACGCTTCGCCGATGTTGAAGCGCTTCCTGTGGACGATCCGAACGCATCCGTAGCGGCGTTCGCCAATCGTGCCATGGCCGAGAGCATGTCGGCGGTGATTGATAATGATCTTCGCGTCAACGGTGCGACGGACATCACCGAGCAACTTCGTGGTTCGTCGCGACTGGTTCAGCATGGGCGCATCGCCTACCTACTGCCCACCGCCGTGTGGTGCGAAGATCGAGAGCATCCGCTGGTCAATCGCGAGTTTCTGTTCCCCTTCGCATCGGTCGTCGAATGTCCAACAGCCGACATGGCGGATGCGATCGGTCCATCGCTCGTCGTTTCGGCTATTACTAATGACGCTGCATTACGCCGATCGCTCATGGCGTCTACCAATATCGATCGACTCAACGTCGGTGCGATTCCGACGTGGCAGCTGAGCTGGGATCAGCCGCACGAGGGCAATCTGTTCGAGCACTTGTACCGTCAACGCGCTTTTCAGACCGAGTCGGCGGCATGAGCGCACCGCAACCCGCAGGTTCCGATCCCGATCCATCCGGAGGCGTCGTCGACGCCCTGCCGGAAATCCTCAAACACAGTCGCCCACGTGTGTTGTTCGGCGCGGGGACGCTTGAGCAAGTTGGGGCGCAAGCGAAATCCGAAGGCGGGTTGCGCGTGCTGTTGGTCACCGACCCTGGTATCGAGCGTGCCGGCCACGTCGAGCGTGCGGTTCGTTCGCTCAGCGACGCGGGCATGATCGTCACCGTGTTCAACGGCGTCGAGGAGAATCCGACCACGAAACATGTCGACGCCGGCGTGGCTGTCGCGCACCATCACAACATCGATTTGCTCGTCGGACTCGGCGGCGGCAGCTCGATGGACTGCGCCAAGGGGATCAATTTTCTTTACACCAACGGCGGGCGCATCGCGGACTATTGGGGCGTGGGTAAGGCGACCAAGCCTATGGTCGCGATGATCGCCATACCGACCACGGCAGGAACGGGAAGCGAAGCGCAGTCGTTCGCATTGATTAGCGATCCAGCGACGCATCAGAAGATGGCCTGCGGCGATAAGAAGGCAGCCTGTCGCGTAGCGATTCTCGACCCGGATTTGACCGAGACGCAACCGAGGGGTGTGGCAGCAGCGACAAGCATCGACGCGGTCGCGCACGCAGTGGAAACGGCGGCGACAACCAAGCGCAACGACTCGTCGCTGGAGTGTACGCGTCAGGCGTGGGTGCGACTCGATCGCTCGTTCGAACTGTCGATCAAGAACGCGACCGACGCCGATGCCCGGTCGGACATGCTACTCGGCGCGCACCTGGCCGGTGCAGCCATCGAGCGCTCGATGCTCGGCGCGGCGCACGCCTGTGCCAACCCACTGACAGCACACTTGGGCATCGTGCATGGTGTGGCCGTCGGGGTGATGCTGCCGCATGTAATCAGATTCAACTCGCGGGGCCGCGACAATCCTTATGACCTGCTGGGCGTCGATGCGGAAGCGTTGGCGGTGCGTGTGGAGTCGATGTTGCAAGCAGCGGAGTTGCCACGGCGGTTGTGCGATTGCGACGTGCCAGCGGACATGCTTCCGACCCTTGCGGTGGAAGCATCAGAGCAGTGGACGGCGCGGTTCAACCCCACGCCGGTA
Organism: Phycisphaerae bacterium; assembly: GCA_029260075.1. Classification (GTDB taxonomy): domain Bacteria; phylum Planctomycetota; class Phycisphaerae; order UBA1845; family UBA1845; genus OFTM250. Next base: position 29,876 of record JAJDDY010000069.1, on the reverse strand, counting down.
ACGTCCGACGACTTACTACAAGTCTATAGTATGGCGCTCTGCTAACGCGAATCCGACGCAGTTGTGCGACACTGGTGATCGCGCACGGTCTCGCCGAGGTCATTCGACAGCTTGTTACAAAGTAGACACGTGGTTCGTCGGATATACTGATTCGGTTCGGCTGGGCGTACATACGGTGTCTTATCGCGGCTCTTGTGGCTTCAAGCGGTCCGATGTGCGCCGGGTGGTTCGGCTTGGGTGACGAGCCCGCGACGTACATGTTGGCGGTACGAAGAGATAGCATGGGCTCGATGATCAGGCAGGATGATCTATGGCGTTGAACATCGTTGACGATACAGCCAAGACGGAAGTCGGAAGTTACTTCATCTCCAACTACCCGCCGTACTCGGTCTGGTCGACGGACCACGCGCCGGCTGCGCTGAAGGCGCTGGACACGAAGGCTGACGAATCTGAGGTCGGCGGCGACACCCGCCCCGTCGGCCTGTACCTTCACATTCCCTTTTGCCGCAAGCGGTGCAAGTTCTGCTATTTCCGTGTCTACACGGAGAAGAATTCGAGCGATGTGGACGTGTATCTCCAAGCGTTGGCGCGCGAGACGGCGCTCTATGCCGAGCGAAACGCCCTGCGCGATCGGGAGTTCGAGTTCGTCTACTTCGGCGGTGGCACGCCTTCGTTTCTTTCCAGTGAACAACTTGAGCGTCTGATCGGTCGCATCGCCGAACATTGGGCGTGGGATCAAGCCAAAGAGGTCACGTTCGAATGTGAACCGGGCACGATCAAGAAGGGGAAGCTCGAGGCCATCAAGAGAATCGGCGTCACGCGGTTGAGTCTGGGTATCGAGCACGTCGATGACGACATCCTGGCACTCAACGGCCGGGCACACAAGTCGCCGGAAATTTTTCGTGCGTACGACTGGGCACGCGAGGTGGGCTTTGACCAGATCAACATTGATTTGATCGCGGGCATGATGGGCGATACCGAAGCCAAGTGGAAAGAGGCCGTCGACAGAACGCTTGAACTCGAACCCGACAGCCTCACGGTCTATCAGATGGAACTACCGTTCAACACGGTCTTTTCGCGCGAGACGTCCGACGCGGCGCCGTCCGTCGCGGATTGGTCGACAAAGCGTGCGTGGGTCGACTACGCATTTCGCACGTTTGAAAAGGCGGGGTATCGCGTATCGAGTGCATATACCGTAGTCAAACCATCGACCCATGGCCGATTCGTCTACCGTGATTCAATCTGGCGCGGCGCGGACATGATCGGCGCGGGCGTCGCCTCTTTTTCATACCTCGACGGGGTTCATTTTCAAAACCTTGACCAGTGGGACGACTACGTGGCTGCGCTCGATCGAGGCGAGTTGCCCATCGCGCGGGCGCTACCCGTGACCGACCGACAGCGACTGATTCGTGAAATGATCCTTCAGTTGAAACTGGGGCGAATTGACGCGAAGTACTTTCGAGACAAGTTCTCCACGGAGATTACTGACGCGTTCGCTTCGGCGTTTGCGTCGCTGGTTGATCAGGGGTGGGCGACGATCGAAGGTGACCAAGTTTCTCTAACGCGCGACGGATTGCTTCGCGTCGATGCGCTGCTCCCGCGTTTCTTCGAACCCGAGCATCGAGATATTCGTTATACATGAACGTCGCAGGGTCCAAACCATTAGACGTCGTTCGCCTCGACGAAACCCTTTCCCGCCTCACCGACGGGTTGGTCGATCCGAATTGCGAGCCCGCATGTTGGGAACTCGTTACGCCGGACGCAATTCCTGCGCCGGCGCGCGATCTTCTCGTCCATCGAAACCACATGACCACCACGCTCGAAGCGTTTCACGGAACGCCCGCTCAGCTCACGGTGCTGCAACATCTACATCAGGGTCAGGTATATCAGCGCAGCATAGTGCTCACGCTGGGCGCCACGGATAGAGTTGTCGAGTTTGGTGTAGTCCGCATCGACCTTGCCCTGATGTCCAACGCCGTGCGTTCCGCGATCGTGGACCAACGCCGACCGCTTGGCGAAATCTTGATTTCCGAAAACGTGCTACGACAGATCGAGCCGCAATGGTTCCTGCGCTTTCCAGCCGGTCGCGCGCTCCCCACCGGGTTTGATCGCGATGGTGACGGTGATTTGTACGGCCGGGTGGGAACGATCCACTGCGACGGCAAGCCGGCGATCACCCTGCTCGAAATCGTCACCGGTTTGTCGTACGGTGGTCACGCGTCAGACCAAGCCGACTGCATGAAGGACGATTCGTAGATGCCCAATCCTGATCAATACGACATGGTCATCATCGGTGGCGGTCCGGCCGGCGCTACGGTCGGTACGCTGCTGGCGGATCACGGTCATCGCGTGCTCATCCTCGAAGCCAATCGCCTGCCGCGACACCACATTGGTGAATCGTTGATGCCGGAATCGTACAGCACGTTTCAACGATTGGGCATGTTGGACAAGCTTGGGGCTGCGAACTTCCCACGCAAAGAGAGCGTGCAGTTCGTGTCGGCTTCGGGCAAAGACTCTCAGCCATATTTCTTTACCGATCGCGATCCGGGTGCGCACTCGGTTACGTGGCAGGTGCCTCGTGACCGATTCGATCAGATGATGCTCGATAACGCCCGCCAACACGGCGCCGAAGTGCGCGAGGGCGTTCGCGTATCGAGCGTCAATTTCGACGGCGATCGCGCCGTCGGCGTGAACATTGGCGCGCGCGGGTCGACAGAAGCGATCGGCGCCAAGGTCGTTGTGGATGCGTCCGGTATGTCGACGCTGCTTGCGCGACAGCTCGGAATTCGTCAGCCGCATGAGACGTTGAAGAACGGGGCCATCTACGCCTACTACAAAAACGCAAAACGCGACGAAGGTCGAAACGCCGGAGCCACGATCATCATTCAGACGGCCGATCGTCAGGGATGGTTCTGGTTCATTCCACTGCCCGACGGCCTCACGAGCATCGGTGTGGTGGCCCCACCGTCTTATCTGTTCACCGGTCGCGGAGATGATCCGCTGTCGACGTTGGAAGAGGAAATTGGCCACTGTCCGGGCATCGAGCGCCGCTTGGCAGACGCCGAGCGCGTCGGTCAAGCTTTCGTCACTAGCGATTTTTCCTACCGCGCCCGCCGCGTCGCCGGTGACGGGTGGGTGTTGATCGGTGATGCGTTCGCTTTTCTCGATCCGATCTATTCATCCGGCGTCTTTCTCGCTCTGAAGAGCGGAGAGTTCGCAGCCGATGCGATCCATGACGCGCTGCAAGCGGGCGATCTCAGCGGCGACCGCTTGGGTTCGTTCGGGCCTCGACTGGCTGCGGGAATGCAGTTGATTGAGCAACTCGTGCATGTGTACTACGATCGCTCGTTCAGCTTCGCCAAGTTCAACAAGGCGCACCCCGAATGTCGCGACCACATCGTTCGTCTCTTGATCGGCGACGTGTTCAACAACGATGTGGGTAAGGTGTTTGATGTCTTGCGTGACCACGTGACGCAGCCCGCGACGACGGGATCAGAAGGAATGGCTACGGCATGAAGAATACAGTGTACGTCTTGATCGTGCTGCTGACGATCGTCCATCAAGACTTCTGGTGGTGGGAGTCTTCGAGGCTTGTGTTTGGGTTCCTGCCGATCACGCTTGCCTACCATGCGTGTGTGTCGATGGCGGCGGCGGCGCTGTGGGCGCTGGCGGTTAAGTACTGCTGGCCCGTGGATGCAGACGTGACCGAATCCATGACCGGCGCCGGAAGCGACGGAGGCCAAGCATGAGTGCGGGTCTAACTGCGGTCATCGTAATCAGTTGTTACCTCGCGCTCTTGCTGGGTTTGGGTTTGTTCAGCAGCAGGTTCTTCCGAGGTACGGCCGCAGACTTTTTTCTTGCGTCTCGCGGAATCGGTCCGTTTCTTCTGTTGATGTCCCTATTCGGCACGACCATGACCGCCTTCGCGCTCGTGGGCAGCAGTGGTGAAGCGTTCGCCGGCGGCGTAGGCGTGTACGGTCGGATGGCGTCTTCGTCGGGAATTATTCACTCCGCCTGTTTCTTCTTAGTAGGAATCAAGCTCTGGTCGTTCGGCGCGCGATACGGATACGTCACGCAAATTCAGTTCTTTCGCGACCGATTCGAGTCGGACAAAATCGGCTTGGTCCTTTTCCCGATGCTGGTTGGGCTGGTCATTCCCTATCTCTTGATCGGAGTGATCAGTTCGGGCACGGTGGTTCAGGGTATCACCGCCGGTGCGTTCCCCGATTTTTTCCCCAATGAAGTGGCACGACTCAACGGCTCGGTTCCCTATTGGCTTGGCGCCGCCGTCATTTGCCTCGTCGTTATGATCTATGTGTTCTTCGGTGGGGTGCGCGGTACAGCCTGGGCGAATGCGTTTCAAACCATCGTCTTCATGATTCTCGGTTGTGTGACGTTCTTTGTGATCGCCAACAAGCTCGGCGGGATGGACAAGGCGACGCAGCTTGTCGAGCAGTACAACCCGACGCGACTCCAAGCCGGGGTGTCGGAGGCGGACGTCGCGCAATATCAAGAGCGATTGGCGGCGTGGGAGGCGGACAAGACGATCGCAGTTATCAAGCCGATGGAACCGAAGGGTTTGTCGAAGCTCGCATTCTGGAGCTATCTGTTCATTCCGCTCAGCGTGGGTATGTTCCCGCACCTCTTCCAACATTGGCTTACGGCGCGATCCGCGAAATCTTTTCGACTATCGGTGATCGCCCACCCGCTCATGATCATGATTGTATGGGTGCCCTGTGTGTTGATCGGGGTCTGGGCTACCTCTGCGGTGATGGGAGGCAAACCGGTTATTCCAGCGGGGTGGAGTAACCCCAACGCCGTTCTGGTGATTCTGGTGAAGAAGATGGCGGGGCCCCTCTTGGGCGGCTTGCTGACCGCGGGAATTCTTGCCGCCATCATGTCGAGTCTTGACTCGCAGTTTCTGTGCGTCGGCAGCATCTTCACCAACGACATCGTGGGCCACTACATCGGCCATGACAAGTTGTCGGATCGCCAGAAGGTTATCTGGGGTCGTGTGTTTGTGGTGCTCATTGTTGTGGTGACGTACATTGTGGCCGTCAAGTTCAAGACAAGAAGTGTGTTCACAATGGCGGTATGGTGCTTTAGTGGTTTCGCCAGCCTGTTCCCGCTTGTGTTTGCGGCCGTCTATTGGAAACGGGCAACCAAAGCAGGGGCGTATGCGTGTGTATTGAGCGCCGGGGCTGCGTGTATGTGGTTCTTCGCGCAGTCGGGCTATGGTGCGAACAGGGAATACCTCGTCTTGGGCATGATGCCGGCGGCGAGCATGGTGGGGATTTCTACGTTGGCGATGGTGGTTGTGTCGTTGATGACCCAAGGGCCGTCCGGTGCGACGATTGAGAAGTTCTTCGGTAAGCCGCCGTCACTGCGTGCCGAATGTGACGTCCCGGAATTGGTGGCGTCAACCGGCGCTGAGTCGTAGTGAACTTTGAGGGTGTCCAACACCGGGGCTTCCCGAGGCGCGACCGTAAAGGAGCGGCCTATGTGCGAGGCGAACAACCGCTCCCGTACGGTCGCGGCTCGGTCCGCAACAGTCCTTTTCAAACACGCGGTTAAGACGGTCTTGTCCGACAGACTATGCGGAATGTGGATGACATGGCGGCAACGTTTCAGACAACCCGGCGCGTGCAGTTTGCCGAGACGGACATGGCCGGGATTCTGCACTTCGCCAACTACTACCGCATGATGGAAGAAGTGGAGCATGCGTTTTGGCGATCAAAGGGCACCAGCGTTCTCGCTCGGAACGGGGCACAGGAAATCAGTTGGCCTCGCGTGGCGGCCAGTTGCGAGTTTTCCGCGCCGGCGCGATTCGAAGATGAGCTAGCCCTGATGCTTTCGGTTGTGAAGGTGAGCAATCGGTCGGTGACGTTCGAGATCGATTTTCGTCGAGACGAAACGCGATTGGCGCTCGGGCGGGTTACGGCCGTATGCTGTGCGATCGTTGAAGATCGGTTTCAGCCGATTCCGATTCCCGGCGATTTGCGCGGCATGTTGGAAGCGTAGCCGTTCGGTGAAGCGTCGTAGCGCGGAACTGGAATCTGTGTGTTAGAATTTGTGCGAGAAAGTGTGTCAGAGGGTTCGAGACGAACCGAGCCGCGACCGTGAGGGAGCGTTTCTTGCGCGCGAGCCCGGCTCGCTTCCTCACGGGCGGCCCGGCAAGAGGCTTCGCGCACCCGTGTGTCGGTCCGTGCCCTGCAGTACCGCGCGGAGTTGTATGAAAGGTGATTGAGATCATGAATCGTTATGTCGTGTTGGTGAGTTTTACGGAAAAAGGTGCAGCGGCAGTTAAGGATTCGGTCGCTCGGGCGGCTGAGTTTGCCGCCGAAGCGGATCAAGTCGGCGCCAAGGTTGAAGCAAGCTATTGGACGCTCGGGTCGTACGACGGCGTCATTGTGCTGAACGCACCCGACGAAGTGACGGCGGCCGCATTGGTGCTTCGATTGGCGCGCGGCGGTAATGTCCGAACGAGCATGTTGCGGGCACTGGATCCAGGTGAGTTTGAGAAAGTCGTAGCCAACTTATAGTTGGGGCGTGCTGCATTTTTGGATGAACGCCGTGTCGATTCGTTTGGATCGGAGCGTTCTTGTGCAATGTCAGCATTGCTTTGAGGGATTGAACAGGCCCGGGTGGCCCGCCTCTTCAGAGGTGGGGGAGTCGAATCCAACATCGATTCGTGTCCCCCACGGGCAGAGCCATGGGCCACCCAACCCGTCGATGACCGTTGACATAGCACTGGTTCTTGTACTTGGCTAGGTGGAACACGTAGCACCTAGAAACATCTGACGCCGCGCGGACTGAATTCGGCGGCTATTTCGTGGGGCGATCCTGGTGGAACACAGTGAAAAGCTTTGGCCGTTTTTTGTCGTCTTGACGATCCTCTGCTGGGGGGCGTACGTGCCTACGCTGCACCATGGGCAGTCGGCCTTGGGTGGCAACAGCGCGCTGCGGGCTTTCCTGTTCGTGGGTTTGGCCTACCTGCTCGTGTCGATAGCCGTGCTCGGCTATCTGTTCGTAGCCAAGACTGAACCGCTCGACTTTCCGAGCAAGGGCGTGTCGATGTCCACGTACGCGGGAATCCTCGGGGCCATCGGGGCGTTGGGGATTGTGTTCGCTATGAAATACGGCGGCAAGCCGATTTATGTGGCCCCTCTGGTCTTTGCGGGCGCGCCGATCGTAAACACGATTGTAGCCATGGTATGGTCGCGCCCGGCGAAACCCCCGAGCGTGTGGTTCTACTTCGGTATTCTCCTTGCGGCCGTGGGCGCGGCGGTGGCGCTGCGCTTTAAGCCGAACTAAGAACGTGTGCGAGAAGATGTGTCAGAGGACCGGCGGTGATCGGACTTTGCGATGAGCCGAGCCGCGACCGTGAGGGAGTGTTTCTTGCCTCGCTGATGGACCGCTTCCTCACGGGCGCGGCTCGGTGCATGGCGTATGGTTTTGGCTGTAGCGGATTCGACGTCCCCACCTCTGAAGAGACGCCACCCGGTCTCGGCTGAAGCCACATTGAGGATAACGCGAATTGGTTCGACAAATAGTGCGAAGGGGTATTGGTTCGTCGAGTTCTGACTTTCGACTATGACATCGTAATGATCAATGACTCAGCACATCATGAAGTGGCGCGGAGGATGCGACGACTGGCGGTTTCGCTCATCGTGTTGGCGACGGTCTTCGTTACGTCGTCGATCACTTTCGCTGGTGAATCCGATACGAAGCCTGCCGCCAGTCCTAACTGGTCGATGTTCCGCGGCGGTCCGGCGCTTACCGGGGTCGTGCGATCGTCGCTGCCGGGCAAGCTTCAACTGATCTGGAAATTCGATGCCCCGGAGGCCGTAATTTCCTCAGCCGCAATCGCCAACGGCACGGTGTATGTGGGGTGTGACGATGAGTTTCTCTATGCTCTTGACGCCGCCACCGGGACGCTGAAGTGGAAGTACAAGGCCGGGGAGATGGTTCGGTCTTCTCCGACTGTTGTCGGTGATCTCGTGTTGGTTGGTGATGATGGCGGTGTGTTGCACGGCGTCGACGCCGATACTGGTAAGGGTCGTTGGACCTTTGCGAGCGAAGCGCAGATCAACTCGTCGCCAAACCACGTCGGCGACCGAGTGGTCTTCGGGTCGTACGATGGTTTCGTCTATTGCGTTTCGGCGAACGACGGCAAGCTGTTGTGGAAATTCGAAACAGCGGGTCGCGTACACGGTACACCGGCCATTGTCGACGGCGCGGTGCTCGTAGCCGGGTGTGACGAGTTCTTACATGTTCTTCAGCTGGCCGACGGGACGTCTATCCGCGAAATCACGATGGGATCGGTGGCGGGTGCGTCACCAGCCATCGTCGGATCGCACGCCTATATCGGCACCTACGGCAGCCATATTCTCGCCGTCGACTGGCGTAGCGGGCAGACCCTGTGGGTCTATCGCGACAAGGATCGTGAGTTTCCGTTCATGGCCTCAGCGGCTGTCGTGGCTGACAAAGTGGTCGTAGGCGGGCGGGACAAGCGAATTCGTGCCCTCGACGCGAAAACCGGTAAGGCGCTCTGGACATTCGTGGCCAAGGGGCGGGTTGATTCATCCCCCGTCGTCGTGGGCGATCGCGTGTTCGTGGGCTCGTCCGATGGGCGCATCTACGAACTCAGCCTGAGCACGGGAAAAGAAAAGTGGCGCTTCGATACAGGGGCGCCGGTGAGTGCGTCGCCGGCGGTAGCTGGGGGGCGATTGATTATTGGCAACGAGGATGGTGTGATTTATGCTTTCGGTGCCGGATCGAAGCGGGACCGTAAGGACTAGTCGGGCGGCTCGCGCCTTTGACGCCTGCGCATTGATTGTACGCAGGCCGGTTTCGCGCTTTGATAAAAAACGTGGTCAATGGGCCGAGTGGCCGTCGGATCAATGCGGGGTCGATGCGACACCCGCCCTACGAGAGGAGACGAAGCTGATGCAGCGAACAATTCGTAACCAGGGAACCATCCGTTTGCTTAGCGCCGTCGGTGCGGCTTCGCTCATGCTGATGGGTTCGACGGCCTTCGGTCAGTGGTCGCAATGGGGTGGTCCGAACCGTGACTTCATGAGCGATTCCAAAGGCCTCGCCGACAAGTGGCCTGACGCTGGTCCTGAAAAGATTTGGAGCCGCGAACTCGGTGCCGGCTTGTCGTCGGTAGTGGTCGATGGGGGACGTCTGTTCACGATGTACCGCGAGGGCGATAACGAGTTCATCGTTGCACTGAACGCTAAGAATGGCGAGACCGTGTGGTCGCACAAGTACAGCGCGCCGCTGCCGAAGGGTGTCCGGACGCGCTACAGCACGGGTCCAAACTCTACGCCGCTCGTCGTGGGCGATCGCATTTATACGGTCGGGTTCGCCGGACGCCTCACCTGCCTGAACAAGGCCACGGGCAAGACCCACTGGTCGCACGACCTGATGGGGGAGTACCAAGCCAAGCCTCCCCACTACGGGTTTTCATCGAGTCCGGTCGCCCATGAGAACAAATTAATTGTGGCCGTCGGTGGCGAGGGATGCGGCATGATGGCGTTTGATCTCGACACCGGATCCCTACTTTGGAAGCGTCAGGATTTCCAAAACATTTACTCGTCGCCGTTGGTCATCAAGGTCGGCAAGACGTATCAGGTTGTGTTGCTCCACGATCGCGCCGTGGTTGGGGTCGATGTCGAGACCGGCGATCTGAAGTGGTCGCATGAACATGAGAACCAATGGCGGACGAACATCTCCTCGCCCCTGTGGGATGCGAAGAACAGGCACCTGTACGTCACAGCCGGCGGAGAAGCGGGTAGTCGCGTGTTGAAGCTGACCGACGCCGGTGGCAAGACCACTGTCGACGAAATCTGGGCCAACCGAAAGATGGGCGTGGGACAGGGCAACGTGTTGCCTGTCGGTAATCAACTGATCGGTTGCGCAGGATCGGACAGCGGTTCATTCATGACCGCCATCGACGCCAAGACCGGCGAAATCGCGTATCGCGAGCGCGGGTTCAAGAAGTCGATGCTGCTGCACGCGGACGGTAAGATCATCGCGCTCGACGAGGACGGAAACCTGAGCTTAGCCAACGCGAGTTCAGAGAAATACGAAGTTCGATCCAACGTGCAGTTGTTCAAGTCGCAGACTTGGACGGTGCCGACGCTCGTGGGCAAAACGCTCTACCTGCGTGGAAAGAACACCATCATGGCGCTGAATCTTGGGCGCTAGTTGTTCACAATAGACGTTCATGCGACAGGTGTTCGAGCCTGTTGGGCCATTTGACAGGAGAATATGACACGATGAAGCAACAACACCATTTAGTTCGCACATACCGGGCCTTGACGCTTTCGTTGATCGTTGGTGCGTTCCCATTGATGGCCACCGAAGCCCGCGCCCAATGGACGCAATGGGGCGGACCTCAACAGAGCTTCAAGTCTGATTCCACCGGCCTGGCGGATAGCTGGCCTGCGGACGGCCCGAAGAAGCTTTGGACGCGTGAACTCGGCGAAGGCTACTCGTCCATCCTTGCGGACGGTGGTCGCCTCTACACGATGTATCGCGACAAGGCCGACAAGAAGGAAGTCGTCATCGCCATGGACGCTGATACCGGTGAGACGGTTTGGGAATACAAATACAACAACCAACCGGCCAATGGTCACGTTGATCAGTTCGGTCGCGGACCCCGTTCCACGCCGCTTATCGTCGGCGATCGTATTTACACGATCGGCGTCTCCGGAAAAATGCATTGCCTGAACAAAACGAATGGCAAGAAACTCTGGGGGAAGAATCTCTGGGGCAGCTTCAAGGGCAACAAACTTAACCACGGCTATTCATCCAGCCCCATCGCGTACGGCGACACCGTAATCATCCTCGTGGGTGGCAAGGGTGCCAGCGTTGTGGCGTTCAATCAGGAAACCGGGAAGACCGCATGGAAGAGCGAATCCTTCGAAAACAGCTACTCGACGCCGAAGATCATCAAGGTGGGTGGCAAGGATCAACTCGTCACGTTCATGGCCACGGAGCTGATCGGCATGGATCCCACAAACGGCGACCTCAAGTGGCAGTATGGCATTAAGAACCAATGGAAGCAGAACGTGTGCATGCCCACGTGGGACGAAGAGAGCAACACGCTGTTCCTTTCTTCGAACGGCCCCGGATCGCGCGGTTTGAAGCTGACGCCTAGCGGTGACAAGACCAGCGTTGAAGAGATTTGGTCGACGAAGAAAATCCAGCTCTATCACGTGACGTCAGTTGGCATTGGCGACTATGTGTACGGGTCCAGCGGATCACGGGGTCCGAGCTTCTTTTCCGCCATCAATATCAAGACCGGTGAGATCGCCTGGCGCGAACGCGGGTTCGCCAAAGCCACGTGTGTGTACGCCGACGGCAAGATGATAATTCTGGATGAAGATGGTCAGCTTGGTTTGGCGACGGTGACGCCCGAGAAGCTGACCGTGCATGCCAAGGTGCCCTTGCTCGACAAGGTGGCGTGGACAGTACCAACCATAGACAGCGGAACGCTCTTCGTACGCGATAAGAAGAACATCATGGCCCTTGATCTGACCGGGCGGACGTCGGACGGCAAGACCTCCGGTTGATCTGCGACAACGCGTTCTTGCTGGAAAGGGAATGTAGATGATCACACGACTCTCGCGTGCTCGGTTCGACCGGTTCTTGGTTGTGGCCGCTCTTTGTGCTATCGCGTCATCGGTTCAACTTCAACCCGCACGGGCTCAGTGGAGCCAATGGGGCGGTCCGAACCGAGATTTCATGGTGAAGTCCGACAAGCTGGCCGACTCGTGGCCTGACGCCGGACCGAACAAGCTGTGGCATCGCGAATTGGGCGACGGGTACGCAACGATCGTCGTCGACAACGGTCGGTTGTTTACGATGTACCGTCAGGGTGAAGACGAGTTCACCGTCGCGCTCAACGCCAAGACGGGCGAGACGATCTGGGAGCACAAGAACCCATCCCCCACCAAGGGCCTCCTGATGCAATTCGGCGTGGGTCCGAACTCCACGCCGGTCGTGGTCGAGGATCGCCTCTACACCATCGGCACGAACATGGTCTTCCACTGTTTCGACAAGACCAACGGCAAGGTTCTATGGAAGCACGACCTCGTCTCTGAATTCGGAACCAAGGTTTCTGTTCGAGGCTACAGCGCCAGCCCCATTCCCTACCAGAACACGCTCATCGTGCCGGTGGACCGCGATCGATCCGGCGATGACACGGATTCCGAGGGCGACGGGCCGGCTAACGGCCAATCGCTCATCGCGTTCGATCAAATTAGTGGTAGCCCGATATGGAAGAGTCAGGACGATCCGATCACGCATTCCTCTCCCATCTTGATCAATTTCAAAGGCGAGGAACAGCTCGTGTTCTTGATGCGGGAGGAAATGATCGGCGTCAAGCCCAAGTCGGGAGAACTGTTATGGCGTCACGAGTTCAAACCTGCCGGCGCCAACTTGGCTACGCCGCTTTGGGACGGCAAGGAGTCGTTGTTCTGTTCGTCGGCGTACGACTCGGGTAGTCGCATGGTTCGGTTGACCAAGTCCGGCGGCAAGACCACTACGAACGAAGTCTGGTATACGCGGAAGATGCGTGTTCATCATGGCAACATGATACGACTCGGCGAGTATGTTTACGGATCTAGTGGCGACTCCGGTCCGGCGTTCTTCATGTGCATCCACGCCGATACGGGGAAGGTAGCTTGGCGCGAGCGCGGGTTTTCCAAGTCGACATGTGTGTACGCCGACGGCAAGCTCATCCTTCTCGACGAAGACGGGCACCTTGCTTTGGCCAAAATAACGCCGAAGGATATGACCGTTCTGTCGAAGTGTAAGGTGGCGGAACGCTACGCGTGGGCAGCGCCGACGCTCGTCGGCAAGACCCTATTCGTTCGCGATCGCAAGAACATTATGGCATTGGATCTTGGAAAATCGTAGCGCAGCCTATCACGCGCCGACCCTAAGAAGGTGTTCAGGCGGGCTTGTATCCAACCGAGCGCCGACTGTAAGGGAGCGGTTCTTGAACTTGAAACCGCACCGCTTCCTTGCGGTCGCGGCTCTGAAAGAGACTCTTCAAACACGCTCTAAGAGAGAGATCGATATGGATACGCGGATGAGAAGTGGCCACAGATCGTTCATGAGTGCCTTGGGCATTGTCGTGCTTTCGGTAGGACTCAATCCAACGCAGGGTTGGGGGCAGTGGACGCAATGGGGCGGACCCGATCGGAATTTCAGCGTCGCCGACGCCGGGCTCGCCAAGCAGTGGCCGGCGTCCGGTCCCAACAAACTCTGGGAGCGTGAGCTGGGCGACGGATACTCCACCATTCTTGTCGACGACGGCGTTTTGTACACTATGTACCGTACCGGTAAGGAAGAGTTCATCATCGCGATGGACGCGAAAACGGGTAAGACGATCTGGGAGCATCGCGCGGAGACGCCGGTGACTCCGGACATGTCGAGCTATGGCCCGGGGCCGTATGCCACGCCATTGATCATCGGTTCGCATCTCTACACCGTCGGCACGCGATCGGTGGTGCATTGCATGGACAAGAAGACCGGGCGCATCATCTGGAAGCACGACATGATGAAAGAGTACGACGCCCTCCTTCAAGGGTTCGGCTTTTCGTCAAGCCCCATCGCGTATCGCGATACGATCATACTCCCCGTCGGGCGCAAGGTGTCCGGAAGTACGGACGAAAAGGACAAGCGTCAACAGCAGAGCCTGATGGCCTTTGATCAAGAGAGCGGTTCGTTGGTGTGGGAGAATCGAGACTTCGAGATCACGAAACATACCAGTACTTACTCGTCGCCCATACTCATTCGGTTCAACGGTCACGACCAACTCGTCCTGTTTATGGCCTCTGAACTGGCCGGGCTTGATCCTGCAAGCGGCGAGCGACTTTGGGGCGTGCCCCATCGCACGCAATACGATGAGAACATCGCCACGCCGGTTTGGAACGGCAAGGACACACTATTCTGTTCGGCCGCTTACGATTCCGGCGCCCGTGCGGTACGTCTTACCAGCAAAGACGGAAAGACCACAGCCGAAGAACTTTGGTACAGTCGGAAGATGCGCATCCTTCACGGCAACGCCGTGCGTATCGGAGACCATATGTACGCGAGCAGTGGAGACTTCGGCCCGACGTTCTTCATGGGAATGGAACTCGCCACGGGCAAGGTCGCCTGGCGCGAACGCGGATTCAAGAAAGCCACATGCCTCAACGTGGGCAATATGGTGATCATCCTTGCCGCCGACGGCACGCTTGCGCTGGCTACGCCGACGCCGAAAGGTTTCACCGTACATTGTAAGAGCAAAGTAGCCGGCGATTTCTCCTGGGCTCCGCCAACGCTCGTCGGCAAGACGCTATATGTGCGCGACCGAAAGCACATCATGGCCCTTGACCTGGGCTAAACGATAGCTCGATAGTGTGGGATCATCGCTTCGACCGAGTTCCATTAGTGCTGTTGTGAATAGGCAACGCCGCTGTGAATAGGCGAGTCTGTCGTGAAGTAGTGCGACGAAGTGTGGCACCTGCTTCCAGCCGGTGATCCCATTAGCAATGCCCGGGTGGCCCATGGCTTTAGCCGTGGGGGAGTCGAATCGGCGCCGCCGCCGTGCCGAGATCGACGCTCATCTGCCGGACGCTGTCCAAACAGTTACGGACACCCAACGGTTACGAGCGTCTGATTGAACCACACGTCGTACGCACCGCCACCGTTAATCAGATCGATGGCTGTGAGCATATCGACTGGGGTTCCCTGTCCGCTTCGATTCAAATCCATACTCAATATCGCGTCGGGCGCGGCCAGTGTACCGGTCAACGCTTGGACAATAAACGCCACGTCGGTGGGATTGACCACGGAGTCGGCGTTGCTGTCACCTGGGAGTGCGGCGAACTGCACGGTACTGTTGTCGCTTAGGTATCGAATCGTTGTTACGCCACCCGGTGTGATCGGTTGCCGGAGCACGATCTCGTAGACGCCGCCGCCGATGTCTGTTGCTGATTGAATGCCGTTAGCGCCGCGCGATGTATCCTCAACGGTTTCGCATAGCACAAAGCAGGCTTCAGCGCCGGCTGCGCCCAAGTCGATGACGATCGGTTCATTGGCGGACCCGATTCCCAAAGCCGTAGTGTTGTCGTTCAGTGGATGCGGTTGCCTCGCGTCTATCGTACCGGATGCGGGCACGGACGATATGATCGTAGCGGTCGGGCAGTTGGACGCGAGGCACGGATCGGGTACGCAGGTGCTGTCGGCTCCGTTGAAAACACCGATCGCTTCGCAAGAATCACGTGGCTGGTTCTCAAAGCAAATCGGCCCGCTGATCCCGTCGATGCAACAGGCACCGATCGGTTGCGGGCAGTTGGCTGTGGCGCATGAGGTCGACGCGCCCTCGAACGTGCCGCCGGCGCCGACGCATTGCAGGTCGATCAAGTCGTCGCACGAACCGTCGGGCATGCAGCACGCCCCAAGACTGCAGTTCGTTCCGCTACAGTTCGTTCCGTTGCCGAGGTAGACCCCACCCAGCGCCTCGCATAGCGGCTGTTTATTATCTGGAAGACATACGCCCTGAAAGCAACAAGCCCCAATCGGCGCGGGGCACGTGAGCGTACCGCAGGTGCTAGCGTCGCCCATGAACGTGCCCCCGTTGGCCGCGCACTCGAGGCTGGACACGTCGTCAGTGCAGGCCGCGTCGACGTCGCAGCAAGCTCCGATGAACGTGCAGGAGAACGTCGCCCGAATTGTCCAATCGCCGGACGGTCTACATAGAAGGAGGGGCAGATCGACGAACTGATTGATTCCGTCGCAAAACCCGCCGCACCCCAGCGCGCCTAGCCAGTTGCCCGTCAGTGAGGACACGCTGTCGTTGTCCGTCGTGGGAAAGGCGTTGGTCAAAGGATCCGGAGCGTCGGTGCAGGGGGACTCCGGCGGATTGTTCAGGCTTTCAATACGGAACCCGATCGAGAACATGTTCGTCCCGGTGTCGTTGAAGATGAGGATCGGTTCCGGGTCTGCGGGATCGATGACGACGCGAAGGATCGTGGCTCGGGCCGTGTTGGGGGCGGGTAGGGAGACGTGCGGAACGATCGACCCATCAGACGTGACGTCCGGCGCTGCGGGGAACCCTCGATTGTCCGGCGGTCCGTCCCAGATCAACAGTGACCATCCCGTGGTCGTCGGATTACCATGGTTCTGTGCGAAGATGATTTCCATGGACTCGAGCGTGATGGGGAAGCGCGCAGCGGGTAGTTCAAATGTCGCCCACGCGGTTTCCCCTTCAGCCATACCTGCTTGAACGAGCAATTCACGAAGGACGGGGTCTTCGCTGAACACGTTCGGATCGGCGTAGGTATTCACGCCGCACTCGACAACACCCGCGGTTGATCCTGTGATCGTCTGACCATCGGACATAATGTACTTGCTGGTTCCGTCCGTCAAAGCAACCTGTAAGACGGGAGTGTTGGTCGCGTCGATGGGCGTGCCGGCGAAGCGGACGGCGAGCGACGTCGCGGTGCTCTCGGTTCGAAGACGCTTGGTTTCCTTACTGGGTTCACCAGCGCGTAGCGGTAGGCTGAGAAGTACGAGGATCATTCCACTCCGAACCATCGCGTGTGTGAAGGTTGTCGTGTTGCGTCGCGCGCCGACGCCGATCGGTTGGCCCATAGCTCTATGCTCCCAAGTTGCCACACCCGCTACGTCGACGGATTTCGGCGCGCGGTGGCTTCGTCAAATGCGTAGTTCTTGCCGAAAGCTCAATCCAACAATACGTGCAGCGTGCGCTTTCAGTCCGTGACCACACCGGCGAGACACCGATGTTTCACCGCACTGGGATTGGCTCTTCGAACGTGTTTAAGAAGTCTCTTTTAGAGCCGCGCCCGTAAGGAAGCGGTCCGGTTTCAAGTGCGAAAACCGCTCCCTCACAGTCGCGGCTCGGTTCGAAACAACCCTTCTAAACACGCTCTTCGCGTTTCAATGGACGAGCGGATTGAATCCCCCGGAAGAGTCCGTCGCGGACCCCCCACCGTCGTCGGCAGCCGATTTTCCCCATACGGCTACGCCTCGTCTTATATTAGGACGGAGTCGGTCGGGTTTCAAACGTCCTCGGCGACGTCGCCCACAACCTCGCGTAGCAGGTCCTTGAGGGTGACGATGCCGAGCATTTGCCCGCCGCGGTCGGTCACGATGGCCATGGATTGTCGGTTTCGCTGCAATCCCGCGATGGCGGACGCTACCGTTTCGTGGGGGCGGATGACCCTCGCCCGCTCGGCCTGCTCGCCGATTGTCGTCCAATCGTCGGATTGAAGCAGGTCGTCCACGCGCACCAAACCGGTGATGCGGTGGGGGCGTCGATCGAACACGGGCAGCCGGGCGTATCCGGTGCGCCGGGCGATACGGAGTAGCTCGCGCTGTCTGGTTGTGGCCGCGATCACCTGAACGCGGTTACGCGGGACCATCACGGCGTGGACAGGCGTTTCCGAAATTCGACACACGCGATCGATCAGGTCCGATTGGTCCGGTGCGGTGGTGCGCTGGGCGAGCGCGTCCTGCAACATTCGCGCCACGCGGCGCTTGGCTTCAAACCCTGAGCGCGTTTCGGAATCCAATCCGGCGCCGCGGTTAATGGCCGCAGCCAATCCCGTCAACAACCAGACCACGCCGGTCATCCGAAAGAGACGATTGAACACCGCGAGTAGATAGCTGCCGCGCGTCATCAAGGTGTCGGCGTGAAGTCGGAACAGGTTTTTCGGCACCGTCTCTCCGAACACGAACACGATAGGGGTGACGATGACGACCGTATAGAGCTCAGTGTTTCCCTCGCCGAGGCCGAGCAATTCGGCAAACAGATAGGCTACCGTGGTCGTGGTTACATAGTTCGCGACGTTGGTTCCAACCAGCGCCACCGACAGCGCGCCCGGTTCGTCCTGTAGCACACGTTCAAGTCGCAGAGAGGCTGGTTGTCGCTGGCGTACGCCGAGATGGAGGCGAAGACGATTGTAGCGATAGAGCCCTGTTTCGACGCCGGAGAAGAACCCCGAAAAGAACAGGCCGACGATCGCAATGGCCAAAGCGAGGACCAGCATTATTCCGCCCCCGCGTTCGGGATCAACTCGTCCGCGTGCCGCAACAGCACGCGTTCGATCCGATGATTGCGCATCGACTCGACTTCCAACGTCAGGTTGCCGATGCGGATTTCGTCGTGATTTTTTGGCACGCGACCGAGCTTGGTGAGAATCAACCCGGCTACGGTGTCGACATGCGGTTCGATGTCGCCGACCGAAAACCGCTCAGCCAAAATGCGGGCGCTCAAGCTTCCGGAAAGGCGGTAGGTGTTCTCGTCCACTTGTTCAGTGGGGTGCTCTGGTTGGGGCGATCCCTCGTCGGAAATGTCGCCCGCAATCCACGCCACCATGTCCTTAGCGGTTACCAGCCCCACCGAACCGCCGAATTCGTCGACGACGATCGCGAGGTGTGTACCGCCCGCTCGAAAGCATCGCATCAGTTGGATCAGGTTGGCTTGTTCAGGAACGAAGTGGACGCGCCGTAGCAAGGACCGGAGCGGCGTGCTGGGGTTCAGGTGAAAATCGCGTGCGTAGACTACGCCGCGAATGTCGTCGAGGTCGCGCCCGCGGACCGGGATGCGTCTCCGGCCGGTCGTGCGCATCATTTCAAGCATGGTCGTGCGATCATCGTCGATCGACACGGCGCGGATGTCGACGCGCGGGGTCATAACCTCGCGCACGCTGACATCGCCTAGCGCGACGATCGCTTGCAACATGCCGTTCTCGGTTTCGTTGATGACGCCCTCGCCCGCAGACTGTTCCACGAGCAGCTTCAGTTCGTCGGTGGTCACCGCCCGCCCGGTCGCGACACCCGGAGCAAGGAGCCTTGTGATTGGTGCGATGATCCAGCGATCCATGACGTGCAGTATCGGGGCGAGCAGCGCGAGCATGCTGCCCACCACCAACGCAGCCGGCGCGGCGAAGAGCTCCGGTCGACTCAGCGCAAGGGCTTTGGGGACCATCTCGCCGACAACAATGACGACCATCGGAGTCAGCAAGCCCGCGGACATCGCAATCCAAGCATGTAAGTCGCCAAGTTGGCGCAGCGCGAAAAATGCGATCGCGAAAATGGCGACGTTGACCGCGGTGTTGGTGATGAGCACGCTCATGAGCACGTGGTGGGGACGCTGCATCAGAAGGGCAGCGCGACGATGCAGGGCGCGATCCGACCGGCTCATCGACTGCAGCGCGTGCTGTTTCAACCCGAACAACGCCGTCTCCGAAGCGGAGATGACGCCGGAGCAGACAAGCAACAGGACAAGTGAAATCCAAAGCATGATCGGTGGAGTCTACCGGGCCCGTAGTGGGCTGTCGTTGGCACCTTCGGTCGCTATTGTGGCGTTACGACCAGTATCGCACGTCCGAAGAACGTCGACAAGGACTTCGTCTTTGTGCGCGTTGGGCTCGGAATCTCGTTCCAGCGTGTGCATTACGGTAGAGCGACGATCCGCCGCGTACGAATCACGCCTATCAGCCTATTGAAAAATGTGGCACCGGCTTCCAGCCGGTGATCCATTGGCGATTTCCCCCTTTTGACGCGGATGCAGCGCGTTGTCACGAGCGGATTCGCGGCGACGCACTTGAATACCAGCCTTGTTCAACAGACTGCTATTCGTGCGCGGAGTGCCTGAGTCGTTGCGGACGATCAGGTTGTTATGGATCAACGTTCCCGCTCTGTGCCCGCGATATCGTCTCGCTGAACTGTTCGGCAAGTTCCGTGTTGACACCGTTGTCCACCAACCGAGACGCCCCTTTGAGCACGTCGAGCGCGCGATCGAACCGACCGGCACGGCGATAGGCTTCGGCCAGGTGGTAGTAGGCGAGGGCACTGTCCGGCGCGAATTGAATCGCTCGGCCAAGCTCGGCGATGGCAGATCGAAAGTTGCCCAGTCCGACGTAGATCCATCCGAGCGTGTCGAGCGTGGACGCGTTTTCGGATATCTCGACCGCCCGTTTCGCATAGTCGCGCGCCGTGGCGTTGTCATCCAACACGTCGGACAGCAGGTAGGCCAAGTTGTTGAGGGCGATCCAGTTTTGCGGTTGATACTTGAGCGATTCTTCGTAGGCGCGACGTGCGTCCAGCGAGCGTCCCGACGCTTGCATGAAATCTCCGAGTGCGTGCTGAAGGTCGGCACGTTCGGCGTCGTTCGTCGACCGGTCCAGCAGATTCTCTGCCAACGCAATCGCTTGGTCGTAGTCTCCGCTCGTTTGGTGCAGACGCATCAGGATTCGATTGTTCGCAGTGCTCAGCGGTCCGGTGGGTTGGTTCGACGCAAAGCGTTGCGTGGCTTCATCGGAAGGAAACGCCGCAAGCACATCGATGATGATCAGAGCGCGGGCGTCCGGTTCAGATCGAACAGCCTCGTTCATCGCACGTCGAAACTGCGCGATGGCGTCATCAGGCCGACCGGATTTCGCCAGCAACAGAGCGTACTTGGATCGTGTCGACGCCGATATCTTCGCCGAGGCGTTTTGATCAAAGTAGCGGACGCCATCCGCAGCGCGATCGACCTTGGCGTACACGTCGAGCAGAAAACGCATCGCGTTGTCGGAGCGCTTATCAATTTCGAACGCACGCTGGGCGTCGGCCAACGCCTTGGACGCGTCAGATCCGACAATCGCGATGAGGCTTCGCATTACATACCATCGCGAATGCGGATCGGCGCTGTCGCGATTGATTCGCGCCGTGACCACGCGCTCCGCGTCCTGCCATCGACCAGCCTGTTGATAGGCTTGGACCAGCATCTCCAAGGCCGAATCGGAATCCGGCGCGTCCGCAACGAGCGATTCGAGCTCTCGCAGGGCGTCTTCCGGTCGACCCGTCTGTCGTTTCAGACGCGCCAGCAGTTGTCTCGGGCGGAGCTCGAGCGCCACCGGGTCGTGTCGTTTGATGGTTTCCAGGTCGCTGATGGCTTGTGACACACGCCCGTCAGTAACCAGGTGCGTCGCTCGCTGGAACAGTGCAACGGCGCTGGCGGGGTGGTCCCGAAGATAGTCCGTGAGCGTTTCCATGGCCGCATCGATGTCGCCCATTCGCCCGTAGACGTCGGCGCTAAGCAACAAGCCGCGCGGATTGTTCGGAAAGGCGGTGAGCAGCTCATCTACGGCCACGCGGGCTTTCGGTAGGTCGTTGACGGCGCGGTGCAACAGGCAGGCGACGCGCATCGCCATCGCCGTGGCGAGCTCCGGCCGCTGTTCTTCGCGGGCTTTGACGACCGCTTTGTCCAGCCAGGGCAACGCTTCATCCGGACGGTCCCGTTGGCGCAGGAAGTATTCCGCCATCGTGTTGACCACTTCGAACGTTTCTTCAATTGCGGCGGCGCTGCGTAATGTGCGTTCAACTTGGTCCAAGTCTTTGAGGCTTAGGTAATGCGATGCGATCAAGATTTGCGCGTTGGCCCGCTCCCCGGGTGACGTACGTGTGTCAGCGTATTTCGTGAACAGGTCGAGGGATCGTTGCGGGCGGTTCGTTTGGCGATAGTGGTTGGCGACGGCGATGAGCGCACGCCGGTCGTCCGGTTGCTGCTCGAGCCACTTCGCATAGTAGTTGTCCGCCTTGTCGACATCCCCGGTCGACGCGACAAGCGCAGCCAGGTGCGATAGGTTCACCATATCATCGGGGTTTTCCGCATAGCGCTTCTCGCGGAGGGCCATAGCTGCGGTCGGGTGTTTTTCGTCTTCCAGATTCAGCAGTTCCCCTTGCACCCAAGGATCGTTTCCGATCAGTTTTCGACACTGCTCCATCGCCGCTTCGTAGGCGTCTTGATCGTCCCGCGCCTTGGCGAGCATGGCCAACCCCTTGTGGGCTTGACCTTCTTTCGGATTGCTACGCACCGCCCGCTCAAGGAGCGGTTTGGCTTCGTCGGGGCGACCGGAGACAAGATGACATTGCCCAAGATACGCGAGCGTACGGGCGTCGGTCGGCTGATCGGCCAGCGCCGACTCGAAGGCGCCGGCGGCTAATACATATTCGCGGCGGAGCATGTGGTAGATACCGAGCATCGATTGGCCACCCGCTCCGTCGACGTCGAACGTCGCAGCCTCATCGCGCGCCGACGCCATGCCCTCGGCGTCGTCGAGCACCGCGGCCGCACTGAGCTTGGTTTGTAGCAACGCTCGATGGTGAGCAATTGTTGCCTTCCTTGCGAGCGGTGTGTCTTTGGAACGTAGGTGTTCCAGCGCGTCTTCGACCGCACGCAGCGTCTCTTCCGTTTGGTTACGCTTCAGGTGGAACCCGACCAATTCCAACGATCGCTGATATGGGTCGTCAAGCGTATTGATAATGTCGAGCAACGATTGATCTCGCTGTTCCGGAGACAGCCCTGTGCGCGTGGCCACAGCCAGGATTTTCAGCTCGCGGTTTTCCGGATCGATGACCATCGCGGCTTCGATAATGCGCTGCGCCTCATTGCGCTTGTCGAGTTGCACCAGCCCGCGTGCAATCGCGGTCACTAGGCGCAGGTCGGCCGGGTTCTTCGTCAATGCCTCGCGTAGAACGTTGATGGCCTCAGTGTCCTGGCCATTAAGCGAGAACTCGCGGGCCGCGAGGATGGCGACAATGGATTCGTCACCATCTCCTCCGGCCAGAATCTCACCGGCTTGCCCCGGTCGATTGCGACGCTCCAAGATCGCGGCCTTGACCCGAAGGGCGGTCGCGTGCGTTGGGCTTGCCGCCAGCACTTGCTCGACGACGTTTAAGGCGCGATCCTGCTCATCACAGGCGAGCAGGGTTTGGGCGTATAGGAGCCAAATCTTCAGATCGGCCGCCCTACGCCGATTGGGACCGATGAGCACGTCCTCAAGCACTTCGCGCGCGGCGCCTGCTTCGTTCATGCGCAGGTGGAGTTGGGCCAGCAGGAATTTGTTTCTCCAGTCGACCGTGCCATAGCTACGGTAGGCGTCGTCGGCGCGGCGAAAGTCTTCCAACGCCTGTCGATCGAGTCCGCGTGCAAGTTTGATACGCCCGGACTGACTCAGCGCACGGGGGTGATCGCTGAATTCACCCTGTGCCGTCGCGACATACTTGTCGGCTCGATCAAGCCACGCCAGACGCTCCGCGTCGGTGGCGGCGCCCGTGTCTTCCGTCGTGCTGAGGGTGAGGCAGGAATCCGAGGCGAACATCATCAGTCGAAGCGCGTTAAGGCGGTTGCGCGTGGCGGCCACGCCTTTGCGATTTAGACCGCGGCTCAATCGGTCGTCGCAAACACGCAGTACGTCCTCATGGCGACCGGCGACGCCGTAGAGTGCGGCCAATAGCTGGTAGGCGTCGTAACCTTCGGGGTCGAGCGCCACACAGCTTTGTAACAACTCTTCGGCTTCTGTGAACAGCGCTTCAGCCGACGGCGGTTTCTCCTCGCTACGATAGAGAATCATCCACCGCTGCGAGATCGCGCGGGCCTGCCCCAATTGCGCCGCAAGCGCAGCGTCCGTGTCTGATCCTGCGAGCGTCTTGGCTTCTTCGAAAACCGGTCGTGCGTCGTCAAAGCGATCGACCCCGGCTAGAAACTCGGCGTATGCGGTACGTACCTTGGCGGCGTCCGCACCCGGTTCGCTGAACCGACTTGTCAGATTCTGATAGAGGCGTTCTGCTTCTTCCGGGCGGTTTCGCGCGCCGTAGTGTGTCGCGAGATCGATGCCGTAATCGACGACGTCGGGCGCAAGGTCGAACGCTTCACGAAGCGATGTCTCTCCAAGTGCCACATCTCCGGCACCGAAGTGTACGAGTTTTGTTTGGGCCAAACCGATCGCGTGGGCGGCCTTGGCTCGGTCTTCATCGGTCGCATCGACGTTGGATGCTGAAAACTTCTCGGCCGTTTCAAGGACGTACTGCCAGTCCTTGTCGCGCCCGTACAACCGGGCGACTTCGAGCGCCAGTTCGAGTTGACGGTGGTGCGCTTCCGTCAGGTCCGGCTGGTTGACCAAGGCTGTCGCCCACGCCTCTCGCGCCATGCGAACAGACCCATCGTGCAAGAGCGCATCGCCGAGTGCGACGAGGTGCCTCGCATCGTGCCCGCGTGCCCACGCTTTCTTGTAGAACAGCGCAGCCGTCCTCCATTCCTCTTGCTCTACATACCGCTCGGCGAGCTCCACGAAGTGTTGCGGGTCGCGCAGTCGCAATTGTCGGATCATCAATGCCGAAACTACGATCATCATCACGAACGTAAACAGCGTCAGCGAGATGATGAGGTTCTTGTTGAGACGTTTCTTGGCCATGCTGGCGAAATCCTTGCCGTAAGACGGTTCACGGTTTCAATTGGCGGTCGGAACGACGTTCCTTATCCCATGTGTAGGTGCCGCTCCCAAGAAGGCAGCGCCACATTCGGCTCCCCTCAAATGACGGGTTCGTCCGACCCGAGCCGAGCCGCGACCGTGGGGGAGCGTTGTCAAGCTATCACAACCGGTTCTCAAACCTCCGCTTCCTTGCGGGCGCGGCTCTGTAAGTCCCTCACTCGATTCGTGACAGCGTACTAGGTCGTGGCGTTGTCCTTGTCAGCGGCGCGTTCCGCCGCGTCGAAATCGGGCCAGTGTCGCTCCTTCAATACCGGTAGCACAATGTTAAGTAACTTTCGACCTCCCTCGACGCTTTGGGCTCGCGTTGCGCCGGGGAAACTTATTTCCACTTTGCTGAAGTAGGCGTACGTGTTTGTGGGGTCGTGGACGAGCACACGCACGAGATGTCGCGTGGCGGCGAATCGACCGTTGCACCCAAACGTATAAAGGACGGACACTTTTTCATGATCGAACACGGCGGTTTTCATGAACGTACACAGACGGACGGGGATCGGTTTCGCCTCGCCGTGTTCGCCAAGCGCGGGCATCGCAAGCGTAATGTTCTCATGCGGTTGGGCTATTTCATAGCCCGTGCCGGTGAAACAAGCGTCCGGCGTATGCGGGACCATGTTCGACCCGCCGGAATAATACGTGACGAAGAGCGTGGCGTGTTGCAATGGGTCGCCCTTTTCGACGCTCGTGTCCACAAGCTGCCAATAGATGTAGTCTCTCGTACCCAAAGCTTCGACCACTTCCGGTGGGAGCACATAGCGGTTGATCACCCGGTATGGAGCGATGGCCTCCTCGCCCAGCGTGGTCAACATCGCCTTGAGCGGCAGCGTCTTCTTGCTCTGTTTGATGCCCAACCAATTTGCGGCTGGACCTGCGAGACCGCCGGTGATCGCAAGCATCACAACCGCGATGAGGAAGGGTCGCGTGACCACGCGTGGTGACGAGGTGGCCACTTCGCTCGGCTTGGCTAGCGTCGGTACGTTCATGGTTCGGAAGATTCTACGACGGCACGGTGTCCAAGTCGCGGACACGTCCAAAAAGCTCGCATACATCTGCTCACAACGTCAAATCGGCAGAACAGCGTCGCGGGATTCGATCCCGTCGGTCCTATTGCCGGGACGTCATGGTTGGCCGGGTTCCATGCGTAGCCGATCGCGATACGAGCGCCGGCTTCGCGGTGGATCCTGACCCGTAATCACGCCGGCCTATACTGGTATCGCCGTTTCGCCGCCATTCGCTCCGTTTTTTGTGTAGTTGGAGCGTTTGTTGTCCGATATCCGCATGCGGTGTTGGTGTGCGCTGACAGTGCTCGCGATCGTTTCGCGAGCTTCATGGCGGCACATTGGCGGGAGTGGCCATTGTCATGCAGAACGACAAGACCCGATCAAAACAGACGTGTGTGATTCTTGGCTGCGGTGGGCATGGTCGTGTGGTGCTCGACATCCTACGCGGCGCCGCCATCTACGAGGCTGTCGGATTCGTCGATTCCAATCCCGAAATGATCGGGCGGCGCATCGACGGGATCGAGGTGCTTGGTACGCCGAACGATCTTCCGGCGCTACGGGACCGATTGGGCGTTGGCCATGCCATCGTTGCGATCGGCGACAACGGCGTACGTCGTGCCCTCTCCGACGAAATCGAATCGATCGGGTTCGAACTCATCAACGCCATTCATCCGTCCGCCAACGTAGCCCGCAACGTAACGCTCGGCCGCAACATCGTCATCTCCGCTGGGGCGTTGGTTTGTGCTCATTGCCAAATCGGCGATTCGGTCATCCTCAACACGGGATGCATCGTCGATCACGAAACGCTCGTCGGGACAGCCACACACATTTGCCCCGGATCGCGCCTCGCCGGACGTGTTGCGGTTGAGTCTGGCGCGTTTATCGGAATTGGTGCGACCATCATCCAAAGCTTGCGGATCGGGTATGAGGCTGTGGTCGGCGCGGGGGCGGTCGTCATAGACGACGTGGCGCCCATGTCGACAGTGGTGGGCGTGCCCGCTCGAGAAGTGAAGTCAATTCAGAAAACCGCCGAACTCAACGGCTGGCTCGTCCCGGAAATGTCCCGCCCCATCTCAGGTCGCGCGGAGGTTATGGAATCGATCATCGCAGCGAGCGATTCACAGTAGCCCGTTGAAAAAGTGTGGCCCCGGCTTCCAGCCGGTGATCCATCGGCGATTTCCCTCTGTTAATGGGGCCGCAGCCCATCGTCACCGGTGACATCGCTGTGGCACGATCGAACGCCAGCTTTCTTCAACAGGCTGATAGCACCCATCGGCAGTGGATTCGGTTCAAGTCTGGCCGGGCTCGCCGTCTCTCAAACAAAGCGTCTCGCCCCGATGGCGGATCATCGCTAACGGATCACTGGCTGGAAGCCAGTGACACACCAGAGGCTAAGCCTTCTTTGACCGGTTGTAGCTGTCCGAATAGGGCTTGTTCTACTCAGCGGATATTGGTTGAGGTGCAAGTTCGATGCCTTCGAACAACGCCGAGCCGACGCGCACCAGCGTCGCGCCCGCTTCGATGCCCTGCTCGAAATCGTTGCTCATACCCATCGAAAGTTCTTGGAACGCCGGACCGCCCATGCGATCGCCAATCACTTCGTCGAACAGTTCACGCGCCCGCCCGAACACGTAGCGCGGTTTTTCGGGATCGTCGCTGAGCGGCGCCATGGTCATCAAGCCGCGCAGCTCGACGTGATCGAGTGAACAAATCTGCTCGGCCAGATGTGTGGTGGCGGCTACGGCGACGCCGTTCTTCCCCGGCTCATCAGCCGCGTTGACTTGCAGGAGCACCGGCGTCACGCGATCGAGTCTTTCCGATTGAGCGTCGATTTCCTCAGCCAACCGGAGGCTGTCGACCGAATGGATCAGATCAACCCACGGCAGTATGGACTTGACCTTGTTGCGCTGAAGGTGACCCACCATGTGCCACTTGGGTCGAGGACGTGCCGTCGCCTGCGGATCGCGAGCGCGACGGATAAGCCACTCGTTGATGAATCCGGCGCGCTTGGTGAATTCCTGAACGCGACTTTCGCCAAGATGCGGCACGCCGAGTTCGACGAGCGCCCGGAGGATGTCGAGGCTGGCGTACTTGGTCACCGCCACCAACGTGACACTCGACGCTTTCCGCCCGGCGCGATCGCAGGCGTCGTTAATTCGCTGCTCAACACGCTTCCAGTTTTCCGCCAGCTTACGCTTCATCATTCGCAACGAATCCCTTAGTACGCTCGCACACGCCTAGCATGATCTCGTGACGTTTCCGCCCGAGTATAGCAGCGTCGGGCGCCACGCGCCAACCGTCGCCCCGCCAATCTCACCGAGTGATTCGCCCGATTCCGAAATGTCACAGGCGCGGACTCCGGAAACCAACCACCGCTTCGGTGGACGTACGCCAACGGCGAAAAGAAATTCGCAGAACGGCGATCGTTGGACGGGCACCAGGGGCATCACATATTTAGCTGCGGCTCCAGCGGACCCCAAAGAGCGGTTTTTGCCGCAATTCCGTCACATGATCGACCCGAAATCCCTTGACTCGGACACGCCGATTTTCGTACGATGACGGCTGCGTGCATGCCGGAGCGTACCGAACGATCGCGACGACATTCAGGTGGGCGTGTTCGGGTCGAGAAATCGTCGCACGACAAAGCATATCAAGCACGTTGGGAGGCGCACTGTGAGACACACCTAAGTAAGAGCAGGGTCGTTGGTCGAGGTTGCGAGTCCGCGTGCCGTCTTGGGTCCGCTCGGGGTATTGATCCCATTCGCGGGTATCGCCGTGATTCTGACGGGGGCACTGCCCGCCCGGGCTCAAGACATGCCCTTCATCGAGCGCGTGATTTCCACCACAGCAGACGGGGCCAGTTCCGTCTTCGCGGCGGACTTGGACGGCGACGGAGATATCGACGTCTTCTCCGCGTCATTCGCTGACGACAAGATCGCGTGGTACGAAAGCGACGGCGGTTCCCCCCCAAGCTTCACCGAGCGGGTGATCTCGACAGCGGCGATCATTCCCCAGTCCGTGTTCGCGACAGACGTGGATGGCGACGGGGACATCGACGTGCTCGCCGCCGGCTCCGGCAGCTAATGCTCTGTCGTGGCTGTTGTGAGGAGTGGAATTTGGCATGCGTGTTCCGCGTCGGCCGAGGTAGTGGATACGAGTTCAGTGCCCCAATGAGCCTCCGCACGGCTAACGCCATGGGCCACTCAACGCGTCGGCTGCGCAATTGTTAACTTCGATAACGACGGTGATATCGATCTGAAGGACTTGGGAGCGTGGCAAGCTCGATTTCCGGGAAGCTAGTCAAGCAGAATCGCGACGAGGACCGCGAGGCGCGCCGGGGCTGATCTGAAACTGCGCCGACTGGGAGCCAACGGGTAGCTCGGAATCCGAAGAACAACTGACACAGTGGGTGACGCGTCGGCGTGCGCCTGCCCGACGATGCGGGCAAGTCCTTCAACCTGCCTGCCGGGTACCCGATGGGATGCAGAGGTTCTCGATAACATCGCAAGTCGCGTGGATGTTTCCCGACACTAGTCGAAAGCACGTGGCGCCGCGAACCATTCGCGCGAGGAGCTTGATCGTCCGATCGGCGTGCGTCTTAACGTTGAAACACTGGCGGGCCATTTCGTAGACGGCCTCCGCGTGTGAGATGGCGTGAAGAACGGGTGGAACGTTGGCGATGTACTTGGGAAACACGATCCACCGAACCGGCGCGGGCGGATTCACCGGTTGCCCTCCGGTATCGAGCGGACTGAGGAACCCGACGCGTCCCTTTGTTGGTTTTTGGTACGCCATCTTGCGGCGCAGCGGCAGACCGAGGCTTCGTACGACGTCGAAGGAGCCTTCTTTGATGCACAGCGCGCGAGGAAACGGATGCGCCAAGCCGAGCGACGGATCAATGAGTGCAAATTCGTCGCAAAGATAGTCCCACGCTCGCGCAAGAAGTCCCGCTGTCAGGGTGGTCTTGCCGCTCCCGGATTCCCCGGGCATCAGCAGCGCCTTGCCGCCGATAGCGACAGAAGAGGCATGAAGCTGGATATAGGTCGGCAGCCGCTCAATGACATGCCAGTTGATAAACCACTCAAGGTGCGGCAACAACTCGCCACGGCGGACGACCTCGAAATCGGGCAGCGTGGTGCTTCGGAGAACAAAGGGACCGCGAGCCCAGGGTCTCGCGTGACGAGCGTCGAGTTCGATAAGCATCGAGTCTGGCGATGCCGTCGCGAGCCGGTAGGCATCGTAGATCGACACAAAGTCGTCAACGAGTCGTGGATAGGGCGTGCGAAGCGTGACGTCGACGACCCCGATTGAAAAGGAATACTCGTGCATTCAGATGTATTCTCCGTTGTTTGCGCAACGAATCGATTTCCGAACCATCGCAGCCCGGAAAGAGGGGTCACCCCAATCCTGTTCGGCACGCGGTTTGCGTGTTGGGGTTGGTGTGCTGAGATTGGCTTTGTCGCTGAGGCGGCGGGACGATTGAGTGGTCAGAGCGGTGGCTTGGGATTCGGGGTGGTCCGGCAGTGCGCAGCAT
>JAJDDY010000068.1 GCA_029260075.1 Phycisphaerae bacterium | reverse complement strand
ACGAAGAAAAGGTGTCAGGAAGATTTTCTTGACAGCGTGCATGGGGTTAGTAGGCTACCTGCATGGGACGCCCGCTCCGTGTGACAGAACCTGGGTTTGTGTATCACGTCTTGAATCGGTGTGTTATGCGATTACCGCTGTTTGCCAGTGATGACGATTATCTCGCGTTCGAGCGGGTGCTCGATGAATCGTTAGACCGGCCAGACGCGCCCGGGGCTTCTCGCGTGGTATTTGATGCCAAACCACTGGCACTTAAACAATGGGGGACAGTCACCGAAATGCCACGTTGGTGGCACTCCGAGCGGGCGATGATTCGGCCAACCATCGCGGTACCGGCGACAACGCGGAAGGGTTCAGCCTGATCCAAGACATCGTCGCCTACGCCACGGAATAGTTACGGAATAACCGGGACAGCCACGAATGCCACTGCCGTCTTCGTCATCGAACGCTTGCTGGATGGCCTCCTCGGACAGTACGCACGCAAAGGGAAGACCGGGGCGTTGAAGAAACGAGGCGAGAAGCAACCCAAATCTCTTTGGCAAGGAACGCGTGTGACTGTAGATTGACATGGAGACCTTCCTTGGTCATACCCATTGCACAAGAAACCAAGGAGGGTCTCCAAGCGGATAACATAGCCAGGGAGGGTTGCCGCGACAAGTAGAAAATCGTATTGACTCGCGCAAGGATACGTAGGTCGATACCGCACGCCGCGGGAGAGCCATCGAAAGAGAACGCTCGCGGCGCTCGTCGCAAGAGACATCAGAATCGAAGAGCTGCCCTCGTGCCGACGGGATAGACCATGACCAAGCGGCGCTGTAGTACTAAGAAGCCTCTTTCCGGGCCGCGCTGGTAAGGAAGCGGTGCCGTTTCAAGTGCGACAACCGTTTCCTTACGGTCGCAGCTCGATCGGGAGCAACCCTTCTTAAGACACCGTCTTAGATTCGCCGCGTAGGCCATTGGGTCTGCGGGTCGAGGGCAGGTTAGGCTGATTCAATGCTCATAGGGCTGCGAACGGGTCGCAATCGTCGTCGCTTACGCTAACGGTCACTTCACGTAGAAGCGATTCCAGTCTTAATGAGAGGGGCCGTAGCGCCGGCCGCTCGCTTGCCCAGTGACCCAGTGCGATGGCGGTGCAGCCGGCGCGGTGAATGGATAGGGCATCGTGGTGTCGGATTTCGCCGGTGATAATCACATCACTCGTCATCAGCGTTCGACGGAACGGTAAGCTTCCAGCCGCACCGACTACGATGATGGCCGTGTCTACGGTTTGCTTGGCGTTACCTACAAGTTGTACGCTCGTGGCTCCGGTTTGTCGCTGGAGTTTTTGCGCCAGTGTGGACGTAGCGCATCGCCTCGGCAGATGGCCGACTCGACCGATGCCGCGTACCGGTTTGGCTTGCAATGGATAGATGTCGTAGGCCGGTTCGTCGTAGGGGTTGGCTTTGGTCATGGCGGCGAGAACGGCGGGGAGTGCATCGGCCGGTACGATTGATTCCAATCGCGTTTCTTTGATGCGTTCCGACCGGCCGGGCTGACCGAACACCGGTCTTGATTCTGGTCCACCGAGAAAAGTCCCGTACCCTGGCGAGCGGTAGCTGCAATGGCTGTAGTCACCGATGTGACCGGCGCCGGCGGCGAACATGGCGTCGGCGATCGCGTCGACATGACTTGGCTGTGCGAAGACGACGAGTTTGAACGATCGCCCGCCCGGTTGATCAACGTATTCCAACGGTTCCGTCTTCTTGATCCCACACAGTGCCGCCATGATGTCATTCGTACCGCCATCGGCGGCGTCGAGGGCGGTGTGTGTGCTGTAGATGGCGATTCCGTTTCGTATGCATCGATAGACAGCCGCATCGGTGTTACTGCTGTCGGCGCGAATCTTGTTGATCGGTCGAAAAATCGGCGGGTGGTACGCCATAATCAGGTCGGTTTGTTGCGCAATGGCTTCGTCCACGACAGCGGGGGTCAAGTCGATGCAACACAGCACGCGTTGTGCTTCGGCGCAGGGGTCGCCGGCCAAGAGCCCGACGTTGTCCCAATCCTGCGCCAAGGCGACGGGGGCGATCTTTTCCATGGCGGCTACGAAGTCAGCCACGGTGCTCGGTTTGGTTTCGGTGTGATGGTTCACGATGGGTTGCACTCCGTCTTGACGCGTTCTCTATATCGTTCGAGTAGCCGTCGCGCGATCGGTCCTACCGTTTCATCGCCGATAGCGTGTCGTTCGACACGGACTACGGGCATGACCTGCATGATCGAATTGGTGAGCATGACTTCGTCCGCATCGAGCAGTTCGTCGATGGTCAGCGGTTCTTCGCGCACCTTGATGTGTTCATCGCGAGCAATGTCCAAAACAACGGCTCTGGCGATTCCGGGCAGCACCGGCGTGTCCAGCGGTGGCGTGTGCAGGACGCTGTCCTTGATCAGTAGTACATTACTGATGCAGCCTTCGGCCAGTTGATGTTCCGTCGTAAACCATATCGCTTCAGAACACTTGGCCTGATGGGCCTGGCGCAGACCGATGAGTCGCGGAAGATAGCACGTCGTTTTGTGCCCGGCGATCGGGTCCGAGGGAGAGATTCGCGTATCGCAAACAGCCACGGGGACACCGCGTGTGTAGAACTCCTGAGCGTATCCATCGAGCGTCGATGCGGTCAGGCAGATATTGAACGTCGGGCGACTGGCGCCGGGTGACGGGCGCATGCCGTCTGCCGAAAGTGTAAGGCGCAGACGGGCGGTGCGCAAGTCGTTGCGTTGGAGCAGTTCGGAGATAACGTCCGGACCGGGCAGGTCTTCGCGTTGGACCGGAGCGATCAGTGCGCTGGCCGATCGACAAAGGCGATCCAAATGGGCGTCGAGTTGAAACACGCGGCTGTTTTCGGCACGCATGGTTTCAAACAGACCCGCGCCGTGAAGCCAGCTGCCGTCGTCGACGGGAATCAAAGCTTCTTCTCGCTTAAGGAAACATCCGTTCAGGTAGACGATTGATGCCATTATGCCGGCACCTCTTGGACGGACGGTTCGCTCGACGGCAACGTGCAGCCGAGTGCGCGCATCATGCCTGCTGCCTTGGCCATGATTTCTTCGTACTCCGATTGGGGATCACTGTCGGCTACGATGGCGCCTCCGGCGTGGATGTGGACGACCCCCCGTCGCTGAAACATCGTGCGTATGGCGATGCTTAGCGTGAGTGAGCCATCGAGCCCGATCATGCCGATCGATCCGCAGTATATGCCGCGCGGTGTCCGTTCGAGCTCGCGAATGATCTTCATGGCTCGAATCTTCGGCGCGCCGGTGATCGATCCGCCGGGGCATGTGGCCAGAAGAAGGTCAAGCCAGTCGCAGCCATCACGCAGCGTTCCCAAGATGGTCGCGACGCGATGGAACACGGTGGGATGCGTTTCCAATGCGCCGGCGTTGACCACACGAACGGATCCATACGCACAAACGCGACCGAGATCGTTGCGCATCAAGTCCACAATCATGTTCAACTCGGCGCGATCTTTTTCGCTGGCTCGTAGCGCGGCTCGGTTGGCGCTGTCTTCGTCCGCGTCGGTACCGCGCGGGCGCGTCCCCTTGATCGGGCGTGTGACGACGTGTTGCCCGCGCAAGCTGAGGAACAACTCAGGCGACGCCGAGACAATGGCCATGTCATCCCAGATTAGAAGGGCGCCGTGGGTGGCTGGGTTCGTCTGACGCAAGCGGGCGAAGAGTTCGACGGGCGTGAGACTGGTTCGGGTCGCGAACCGTTGGGATAAGTTGACCTGATAGATATCCCCACGCTGGATGTATCGTTTGGCTTGGCGGACCTTGGAGGTGTACTCGTCGACGGTCATGTTGGGCGTCGCGAATGTTTCGGGAGTGTCCGAACTGAAGCCGTGATTCGCCTTATCGCTTGCCGTGGTATTGGATCGTGTGGGAAAGGCCTCTTGCCGAGCCGCGCCCGTGAGGAAGTGACCGGGCGCGCGCGTGAAAACCGCTTCCTTACGGGCGCGGCTCGGTTCGCCGCGAACGCTCTGATTCGTCTCCGCGCACACGTTTTTAGAGTCATCGAGTTCCTCGGCCGATTGCAGCAGGCGGCGAAGGCTCGCGAGGCGGCTGCTGGTGCTTGGGCGATCAGGAAGATGTCCGCTTGGCCATTCCACGGCTACTAGGTGCCATTGATGCGTGTGGTGATCGAAGAGTGCTGCGGCGTCGTAGAGGGCGAATCTGAGTAGTGGAACGCCGGCGTCTTCGTCGTGCGGGTTGATCCCTTCGATGCGTAGCCCCGCCTCGTAGCTCAGGAATCCGATCCAGCCACCGGAAAACGGCAATCCAGCGGCCGGAGACGGCATCGCCGGACGTCGGCGTATTCGCCGGGCCAGAATGTGAAAAGGTGAATCGCGGTCTGTGCGTGTCGCCGAGATAACTTCGACCGGATCGCACGCAAATACGGAAAAACGAGCGTAGGGCTCGGATGATTGCGAGCTTTCGAGTACGACAGGGTCGCGCCTGGCGCAGAAAACCACAGCCGCTGAGGCGACGTTGGCGCTCGACGAGAGTTGTTCCACGCGGACGGTTGCGGTTTGACTTGGGTGCAAAGGCATCGCGAGGGGGAGTATAACACAGCGGGGGACGCCGCAAAGGGCGACGTGTTTTGATTGACACGGGCGCGCGTGGGGCGTAGGATTTTCGTGGATCGGCCGTGGCGCCGGTTCCGATCCCAGGACCATGTTCGAGAGATCCCACCATGTACCGGACCAGCTATTGTAGGGTGCTCAGTATGTCGATTGCGGTTGTGATCGCAGCCGCGATTTGTGTGTCGGTTTCGTCCGCGCAAGCCGCGGAACGGCCGATTCAAACCGTTGGCGAAGTGAACGCGAACGACGTGTATGTTCGCGGTGGACCAAGCCTGAACCACTACCCGCTGGCGAAGATGAACGCCGGCGACCGCGTGTCCATCGTTTCCGATTCTGGAGACTGGTACGAGATTCGCCCGCCGGCCGGCGTGTTCAGCTATATCTCCGCTGATTACGTCGATATGGCTGGCGGTCAGGAGGGCGTGGTCAACGGTGACAACGTTCGCGTTCGCGCCGGGTCTGTGCTGGCTGACTTCGCGAAGTTGAAGTACGTCGTTCAGACCAAGCTCAAGAAGGGTGCGAACGTTACCGTGCTCAAGCGGGACGCCGATGGCTTCCTGCGCATCAAACCGCCCGTGGGAACCACGGTCTGGGTCAGTCGAAAGTTCGTAGAGCCTATTCCGTCGGGTAGGAGCGTTCCGGATTTGTCGCCGGTTATGGGTACGCTTGTGGGTGATTCCGATGCTGGCACGGTTCCGGCGACTGCGATCGAGCTGGCTGAAGCGGACGGAGCCGTCTCCGATGACCTGTCGAAAATACCCGAGACGGCGCAACGGACCGTGCTGACGGGCATCGACACCGACGCTCGGGCGGAGTTGAGCAAGCCGATTGTCGATCGCGAGTTTTCCGCGCTCATTGAGCGGTATCAGGCTGTCGCGGATAAGGGGAAGGACACCGTCTCGGGCCGATATGCTTTGGCGCGGGTGGGGCAGTTGACGGACATGGCCTCTGTGGTGGCCACGGTGAAGCGCGTTCGCAGTCTCGGCGAGCAGGCGGACTCGAAGCGGAAGGGCTACCTCGAAGCGCGTGCGAAAATTCGATCCGTTCGCCCGCCGATCCCCACGGAGTTGGACGCTCAGGGCGAGTTGCGGGTTAGTGCGCTCTATCCGCCCGGATCGATGCCCAGACGATATCGACTCATCGATCGTACGGGTGACATTGAGAAGACCATTGGATACGTGGAGCTGCCACCGGACAGCACCATTCGTGTGAACGATTTTCTAGGCCGATTCGTCGGCGTACGCGCTGGGGCCAAGCGCCTTCAGCGTGGCGGCATCGACCCCGTGCCGATTTTCGTCGTGAGCGAATTGGTGCTGCTCAATGCCGACGGTGTCGGCGATGTGTCGCAGCACTGATGTTTTGTCCCGACTTAAGTGACCGATCCGATCCGATCCGTCCGATCCGATCCGAGCCGCGACCGTGAGGGAGCGTTTTCGATCTGTCACGACCGGCTTTCAAATGTCCGCTTTCTTACGGTTGCGGCTCAGTAGGCCTTTCATTCGATGTGTGACAGAGCCCTAGGCGCCGTCTGCGGTTGAGAAATCTGGGAAGTCATACTACGTCGTACCCGCCGTTCACTCGCTGACGCATCGCTCACTATGTCCAATTCAATCTCCCATGCGACAATCATCGGTGACGGAGCCATGGGAACGCTGTGCGCGCTCTTGCTTTCCCGTCAGGGTGCGGCGGTCACCATGTGGGGCCGGTCGGCGGAGCATGTTGCCACACTCGACCGTGACCGTGAGAATCGTCGCTATCTTCCGGGCCATTCGTTTCCCGAGTCATTTCGCGTAGAAAGCGATGCGGAGGTTGTGTTTTCCGGAACAGATTTGATCGTTTCGGCTGTTCCATGCCAGTACATGCGCGCCGTTTGGACGGGACTGGCGTCACATGTGCCTATGGGCGTACCGATCGTCAGCGTGGCCAAGGGCATTGAGGTGGGGCGGCTCATGCGTCCCTCGCAAATCATACGCGATTGCGTGGGTGACGTGACGACGGCGTGTCTGTCGGGACCCAACATCGCTCCGGAAATCGCCAACGAAAAACCGGCCGGCGGAGTGGTGGCGTGCGAAGACGTGGAGGTCGCCGAGCGGATACAGATCGCATTCGCCACCAGCTACCTTCGGATCTATACGAGTCGAGATATTCTGGGCGTCGAGTTGGCTGGGGCGGTGAAGAACGTCATCGCCATCGCTGCGGGAATCGCCGACGGCATGGGCGCCGGTGACAACGCCAAGGCATCGTTGGTCACACGGGGTTTGGTGGAGATCACGCGTCTGGGTCTTGCGCTCGGTGCGTCGGCAGATACGTTTCGTGGGCTGGCTGGCGTGGGCGATTTGATCACAACGTGCGTATCCAAGATCGGTCGCAATCGCTCGGCCGGTGAGCGTATCGGCCAAGGGACGTCGCCGGACGAGGTGGTGGCTACAACGCCGTCAGTTATCGAGGGCATTCCGACCACACAAAGTGTGTTGGATCTTGCCCGTCAACACGGTGTGAATATGCCGATCGTGGCGGCGGTGGGTTCGGTGTTGTTCGATGGATGCAGCCCGTCGGTGGCGATCGACGGGTTGATGACCCGCCGTCTTCATGGCGAGTGAAGACCGCTTCCTCACGAGCGCGGCTCGGTTCATCGCAAGTCCTCTGATGCATCGCCTCACACACGTTCTTGTGGCATGGCGGGTTACTGGCGTCAGGTCACACGAAGTGCTACGCGTTCGTCGGTTGTGCCGTCGTGGGTGTCGATTGCGGGCGAATGATCTGTGCCGACACGGGCACCGTTGCCTCACCGAGACCGATTGACTCCTTCTTCGGTATCGCCGTGTTACGCAGTGCGCTGATGGCCATACCGTCCACCCAATCGACGGACCATTGCAATCCGAATGACGAAAAGTGCGATCGGTACGCGTCGAGCGTGTTGTGCCAGACGGCGTCGGGTTCACGGCTTCCGGAAAGGTTGGTCACGATGATCATGATGAACACACCGTTTGGCTTGAGGAAGTTCGCCATGGTGGCTGTGGTGTTTAGGGCCAGGTCGTCCATCAGGTCGTAGTGGTAATGACTGCAGCCTCGGGCGATGATGACGTCAAAGCTCGCCCGTTCGAACGGCATGTTCCGGATGTCGCAGCAGTGAAATTCTCGTTTGGGGTAGTTGTCTTGTGCCCACGCGATGCCTTGTCTTGAGCGGTCCACGCCGACGCACGAGAAGCCCATGCGGTTGAAGAGGTTGGTGTGGAAACCGCAGCCGCTGGCGATCTCCAACATGTCCATGCCGCGCGTCAGACCGAACCGCTTGACGACGTTTCGACGATGCCACCAGTACTCTTTCCAGAACGAGTACCGCCAGCCGCCCGATTGGTAGAACTTGTGGTACGACGCATCGCCGCGTTCGTGATCGATTTCGCCAGCCATGTCGCACTGTTCCCTGCGTGATCGTCCGTCAGATGCCTGCGCAGTCATTTGCGTCGACCATCGCTCCCATTCCGTACTGTCGTTATCGGCTGTTCCGGGACCGAGTTTCGCTGAATCCGATGCGGTGGTTGCAAAGACGGCCGATCGGTCGACCGATAACACCGTCGTGGGTTCGTCATGATGGATTGCGCGACGGCGACGGAATCGTTGTAGACGGTTCCCGCGATGATGAAGGAGCGTCCAGGATACGCATGACCGCAATGACCGCACCGACAGGTTGGTCCGAACTCTCGCGTTACCGTCAGCTGCTGCTCAGCCTGACGTGGCGCGATCTGCGCGTTCGGTATAAGCAGTCGGTGCTGGGTATCGCGTGGGCCGTACTTCTTCCGCTCTCGATGATGTTTGTCTTCACGTTCGTGTTTACGCGCGCCATCGATGCGACGGCCGTTTTGAACATTGATATGCCCTACGCGCTGTTCGCGTACACCGGTCTGGTTCCGTGGACGTTTTTTAGCGTCAGCCTTGGTGG
The DNA here is from genome assembly GCA_029260075.1 of Phycisphaerae bacterium. Lineage (GTDB taxonomy): Bacteria > Planctomycetota > Phycisphaerae > UBA1845 > UBA1845 > OFTM250. The sequence continues at coordinate 17,422 of JAJDDY010000068.1, read as the reverse complement.
TTGTGTTAATTCGCTCGTGAGCAACAGAAACCTGCTCACCAAGGTCTACTTTCCACGCGAGGTGTTTCCGCTTTCGAGTATTGGTAGCGCGTTGGTCGATTTCATGATCGCGATGTCCGTACTCGGCGCGTTGATGGTGTACTTCCATTGGACCGGCGCTTGGACGTGTACGATTCGTTTGGTTTGGTTGATGGTGCCCGTTGTGGTTGCGATTCAGATCATGCTTACGATCGGCGTGGGCATGCTTCTTGCGATGGGCAACCTCTTCTATCGAGACGTGCGACAGATTTTCGGCGTGAGTATTCAACTCATGATGTTTCTTTCGGGGGTCGTGGTTCCGGTTCCGAATGATGGTTCGATGCTTGCGTGGGTTATTTCGCTGAACCCCATGGTCGCGATCATGGCCGCCTATCGAGATTGTTTGGTTTTCGGCCGATCGCCCGATCCGATTTCTCTGGCGTACGCCGCAACGTTCGCGGTCGTCGCGTTGATCGTGGGTTGGGTTTGCTTTCGTCGCGCGTCTTTTCGTTTTGCGGAGCACGTGTGATGTCTGTCGCAAGCGTAGAGGTCAACGGTGTATGGAAACAGTTTTGCCTCGGCAAAGCGCACGAATCGCTTGGCGATTGGGTTTCCGGTCGGATAGCGAGGCTGTTCGGCTCGGCTCGGCCGGCGGCGCCGCGCGAGCGGTTTTGGGCGTTGCGTGATATCACGTTTTCCGTCGACCGGGGTGAGGCGTTTGGCATCATCGGTCCCAACGGCGCCGGCAAGAGCACGATGTTGAAACTGCTCGCCGGTATTTTTCGCGCAGACGAAGGGCGCATGGCTGTGCCCGGGCGTCTCGCGGCGTTGATCGAAGTCGGCGCGGGGTTTCACGGTGACCTTACCGGTCGCGAGAACGTGTTTCTCAACGGGGCCATCCTCGGAATGAATCGAGCTGAGATTAAGAGCAAGCTGGATGCTATCGTTGCGTTCGCCGGCATCGAACGGTTTTTGGACATGCCGGTGAAGCGCTACAGCTCTGGGATGTACGCTCGGTTGGGGTTCAGCATAGCGGCCCATGTTGACCCGAATGTATTGCTCGTCGACGAGGTGTTGTCCGTTGGTGACGCGGTGTTTCGGCTACGTTGTATGGAGAAGATGCGCGAGTTGATTTGCGCCGGTACAACGATCATCTTCGTTACACACAACCTGGAACAAATGCAAATGATCTGCGAGAACGCACTGGTGCTCGACGCTGGGGCGGTCGTCTATCGCGGTGCGTCACGCGATGCGATCGGTCACTATCTTGAGGCTATGACGCACGCGCCGACAACGCTTCAGACGGATGTGGTAAGCGGAGCAGGCGCCGATGGCGAAGTCGTGGCGTTGAAGGGGCTTGGTTTTCTTGACGAGCAGGGGCGATCAGTGGTTACGTTGGCGTCGGCTGACGCGGTGCGGGCGCAAATCTCGTTTGAGCTACGTCGACCGATTTCCCAACTCGTTGTTGAATTGAACATGCGGGCGTCGACACATGAGAACGTCCTGAGTTTCAACTCCGGTCGCGACGCCCGTCATTTCGAAGGACGTTGCGGTCTTCAGACGGTCACGCTTGAGTTGCCGTCGTTGCCTGTTGCGGGCGGTCAATATTTCTGGAACGTACGTATGTGGGACGCCGAAAGCGGCGAGACCATTCTCGATACGCCGTTGTCTTTTCCTGTCGTGGTTGATGACGCGGGTCGTGCCACGGGCCGGTTCGTGCTGGAACACACGTGGAGTCATTCCGAGTTGCACGGTCCTCCGAGCGCCAAGGATCGTGACGTCGTAATGGGCAGTCGGGCGCCGGCGGAGGGTTCACGTGAAAATATGCTTCTTCGCTGACGCGCGAACGGTTCACACACGCCTCATCTCCGCTGCGCTGGCTAAGCGCGGCCATGAGGTGGTCGTGCTCTGCCATACGCCTGTGGACATTCCCGGTGTAGTCGTCGAACAGTTTCGCATTCCCGGTCCGGGACTTCGATTTCCCCACCGGTGGAAACGGCGATGGGAGCAATACCTATGTACATTCATGGACCGCTTCGACGTCGTGCTGGTGTTCTTCCTTCACGATTGGGGTTTCACGCCGGAAATCATTGATCGCGGTTGCGTCGTGGCTTGGCCCCTCGGTTCAGACATTGTTCCGCCGCCCGGTCTGGAACCGCCGAGCAACGAGCTTGTGGCCAAGCGCGTCGAATTGTTGCGACATGCCACGAGCGTCGGCCTTGCCGGTCGCGGGTTTGCCAAGGTCGTCGCAAACTATGCCGACCTGAGCGTGGATCGCATTGAACCGCTTCCTTTTGCGGTCGATACTGATCTGTTTCAACCGCCGCCGCGTCGGTGTGGCGATCGGGGCGATTCGATTCGGGTCGGATACTTCAAGGGATTTCATAACGTATACGGACCGACGTATATGGTTGAATCGATCCCATTGGTCTTGCGTCAATGTCCATCGGTCCAATTTGATTTTGTCGGTGACGGCCCCAGACTCGGGGAATGCAAGAAACTGGCGCGGACACTCGGTGTGGAACATGCCATCACGTGGCACCCGCGCTGCGACCACAGTGAGATGCCGAAACATCTCGCAGGTTGGGATCTTACGGTCATTTCGTCGTTGTGCGAAAGCTTCGGTCTCGCGGCGCTGGAGTCGTCTGCTATGGAAGTCCCGGTCGTCGCGACGAACGTCGGCGGTTTGCCCGAGACCGTTCAAGACGGCGTGACCGGTCTACTTGTCGAGCCCGCGTCGCCGGAGGCGCTGTCGGAAGGCATGGTCACCTTGATTCGTGACGAGGAGCTACGCCGAGGACTCGGGCGTGTCGGTCGGCGGTGGGTGTGCACGGACCACAACTGGGAAGACGCGGAGGGGCAATGGGAGTCTACGTTGCAGCGGGCACGCGATCGCGTCGCGGTGATGATGTAGCGTGTCGTTGCAGTCCGGTGGCGGAAAGTCAATGAGGTACCAAGCGTAATGCTTCGGCAGTTAGACAATAGGTCGCCGAACAGTGACCGGGAAGGAACGCACGTCGCAAACTATGGCGCGGGCGACCGTCGCGGTGGGCGCGTGTTGATGTTGGCGACGGCTTTTCCACCGACCGGAGGGTCGGGTGTCCAGCGAACGGCTAAGTTCGTCAAATACCTTCCCGGTTTTGGCTGGCATCCGATTGTCTGGACGACGGATCGCGTGGACGATCTGCCGTACGACCCGACGCTGCTCGACGATTTGCCGCCGGACGCTGATGTTCGGCGATGGCGTGGTGGGCTTCGGGGGCGTTTGGTGGAGCGATGGGTGCAGAGCATTCGCCGATTCGGTAGTGCGGGAACGATGGTTGCGGACGCGTTGGGGTGGCGACTTAGGAAATGGAACAACGATCGTGGTTGGCCCGACGAGTTCATCGGGTGGGCCCATTCGAGCGTATCGAGCCTACTGCGCCTTATTGAGCGTGAGCGGATTGACGTGATCTACTCAACCTACAGTCCGATTTCCAACCACGTGCTGGGAAGCATCTTGCAATCGCGAACCGGGTTGCCGTGGGTGGCGGATTTTCGCGATCTATGGACGGATGATTTTCGCTACCGCGTGCAGGACAAGACACAGCGCGAAGAGGAGCGCCGACTTGAGCAACAGATTCTCGAATCGGCCGACGCTGTGATTGGAGTGAGTCGCACGCAAGCGACGGTATTGTCGGACCATGTGCCCGACGCCCGCGGAAAGTTCGTTACGATTACGAATGGCTTTGACGCCACCGATTTTGAGGGCGTAACGAGGTTTCCCGATCGGTCGAAAGAGCGTTTTGTGATGGCGTTCGTCGGACGGTTTGATCGGTACCGGGTGACCGAGGACTTACTCGCGGGGTTCGCAAAGTTCGTGCGGCGCTTGGGCGATCGTCGGGATCGGTTCGTCCTTCGCATCGTCGGGCATATCAGTGATCGCACCCGCCGCAACATCGCGTCGACGGGCGTCGGCCATGAATACGTCAGTTATGTAGACCACGGCACGGCCGTGCGCGAAATGGTATCGGCCGACGCCCTCTTGCTATCGCGGGAGTCCAGCGGTCCCAATGCCGACTCGGTGATTTGCGGGAAGACGTTCGAATATCTTGCCTCCGGTCGTCCGATTCTTGCCGTCGTTCCGGAAGGCGGAGAGAGCGATCGATTGGTGCGGCGTTGTGATGCGGGGCTGACCGTGACGTTTGATGAAGAGCTAATCGCCAAGGCGTTGGAGAGGCTGTTTCGTGCGTGGGAAGAAGGGCGTTCGCTTGCCGGTTGCCCGTCGAATCGGCTCGAGCCGTTCAGTCGAATCGCGCTAACAGGGCGGCTAGCCAAGGTGTTGGATGACCTGGCGTCGAGCGTCAATGCCACACGTGAGACTGAACAGAATGCATTGATGGCTGTTGGGTAATGCGAACACCGAGCGTTTCGATCATCATTCCCACGTTCAACCGCGCGACGCTGCTCCCGCGCTCGCTCGATTCTGTCCTTGCGCAGACGGTGTCGGATTGGGAGATCGTTGTGATCGACGACGGGTCGACTGACGACACGCCGGCAGTCACCGAGCGTTATCGCGCTCGCCTCGGAGATCGGTTGGTCCGCGTCCGACAGCCCAATCGTGGAAGCAGTGCGGCGCGCAACGTGGGCTTGAGCGTGGCACGGGGGCACTATGTAGCCTTTCTCGATTCCGATGATGAGTTTCAGCCCACCAAACTTGAGCGGCAGCTTGAGCTGTTCAAGCTTCAGCCGGACCTGACGATGGTCTTCAGTGACATGGATTGTGTTGACACCGGCGGGCGCGCCAGCGAGCCGCTGTTTGAGATGGTGGCCGGTTCGATGTCGCGCGTGACGCACGACACGGTCGGGCCTGAACTGCATGTATGCACCGGTGACGTCTTCGATGTTCTCATCGACGGTTACTTCATTCCCACGATCGTCGGCATGGTTCGTCGAGATGTCGCCGGGCGAGATTTGCTTTTTCCGGAACGACAGGCTTACGCGGAGGAGTGGTTGTACTATCTTCGCGTTTTGCGATCCGGACGCGTCGGTTTTGTGAACGAGCGTTTGTCGGTTCATCATCACACCACAGGGAGCTTGGCCCGTTCGGATAAGCGTCGCAACGTTGCCCGCTATTATCAGATACTCAGGGCCATCGAACGAGACTTCACTGACTTGACGTCGCGCCAGCGGAACTCGGTTCAGACGCAGCTAGCAGATGCGTGCAGGCAGCTCGCGTACGACGCGACACGCGGCGGCGCCCGAGGGCTGTCCGTCGTGCGATTCGCTCGCGCGTTTGCCCACCAACCGCGATGGCGGATTTTCCGTGAGACGATCGGGGCAACCGTGGGCTGCGTCGCCCGGTGGGGCACAGGTGGTTCGCAGGACCAGAGAGCCGAACGCGACGTAGGCACGGTCGTACATTGACACCAAGCGGTCGGTGCATCGTCGATGACGCTGGCAAACGAGGTAGAGGTACACCATGAGCACACAAGCACCTTCGATGGAAGCGGCGGTTCGGCAGGCTGGGGCCACCGGCGACGTCGTGTGGGATCGAATTTGGAGCCAACCCCCGTCAGCGGAGAAAGACGCGACGCTATTGGCGCGGGAATTGCGGTCGCGCCGTTGGTCCTTGATCACCGCTCGATTGACTCGCGAATTCGGATCGTTGAAGGGGTTGCGAACGATCGAGCTGGGCAGTGGGCGCGGCGACCTTTCCGTCCTGCTCGCGCAGCGTGGCGCCCGGGTGACGCTGTTGGACGTCAACGACTCGGCGCTGAGTCGGGCCCGGAGTCGACTTGAAGGGCTGGGGCTGAGCGCCGACTACGTGAAGGGCGATTTGTTAGCGCCGGATGCGAGTTGGTCGTCGAAGTTTGATGTGTCCCTTTCCTCCGGCGTGATCGAACACTTTCGTGGTGCCGAGCGAGCGGAGGCCGTTCGGGCGCACCACACGGCCTTGCGAACCGGGGGGCTGGCTGTCGTCGCCGTGCCCTACGCTTGGTGTGTGCCATACCGGATTTGGAAATGTTACTTGGAACTCCGGTCATGGTGGCCGTACGGGATGGAGATTCCGTACTCGCGGCGCGAGCTCCGAAAGTGTGCCCGTCGCGTGGGTTTCGAGAACGCCGAGACGTGGACGATGGGTTTTCTTCAATCCATCGGCGTGCATTGGTGGCAGCGGGTTGTAGGCGGGGGCGTGCGACCGGAGTGGGCAGATTCGAACTCGCGACTGGATTCGATGATGGGTTTGGTCTTGCTTCTCATGGCCCGACGCGCGTAGCTAGTTGAGCAAGGAAAAGAGGGGCTAGGGGATACAGGGACTGAGGTCTCCTAGCTCCGAAGGTGTGGCGTCGAAATTTCATGCCACCAGCGTGGCACCGAGAATCGAACAGGATTCAGTCAATGAGCGTGTTGGGAAAAGCATATTACGCCCTGTGCGGAACGCGATGGGGTCATGCGGCTGCGCGGTGGACCGTAGGTGGCCTGCGTCGCGCTGGTTTTCTTGGGCGATTTCAATTTCCGCTGGATGCGCTGTCATTGGATCATCGGTGCGTTCGCGCGCTGACGACGCTCTGGTCACGGATACACTGGTCATCTGGCGATGGCATGATGCCGGCCGAAGAGTTGCTGGCCATGTACCGATTCGCCGCAACTTGGCCGGTTCGCGGTGCGACGGTTGAAGTGGGGGCGTGGGTCGGTCTCACCACCAGCTACCTCGCTGCGGCGAGTGCTAGTCGCGATGACGGCAAGGTCTATGCGGTGGACACGTTCGAGGGGACGAAGGAGGGCGGGACACACTATCCGTCGGTGGCCAAGTTTGGTGGTCGGACTCTCGACGCGTTCGAAGATCAAATCCGCCGCGCCGGGATGACCGACCGAGTTACGCCGCTCGTCGGTATGTCCGGCGAAGTGGCGGAACGGTACGCGGGAGGTCCGATCCGAATGCTGTTGATCGATGCGGACCATTCGTACGAGGGCGTTCGAGCCGACTTCGAGCGTTGGTCGCCGCATGTCGCCCCCGGCGGGTTGATCGTATTTCACGACTACTTGATCCCGGACGTCGCGCATTTCATTGATGGCTTGGACGAGGATCGCGACGAAATCATCATCGATCCGGGACGAGTCCTACCGAACGTCTTCGCGGTGACGCGACGGGCGGGCCCTATCATGACCGCCTCGGTGCGGGCTGACGTATCAGTTTCAACAGTTGGCTACGCCCATGTGGTCTCCCCCTGATCCTCGACTCGTCGGTGGATACCCCGTCCGCGGCGTCAGCGACGGGGGCGGTCGGCTTCTGCGGGCATAGGTTTGCGATGAGGCACGGACGTTGGAATATAGGCACCCTGTGGGCGAATGTTCCCTGCCGAACGTATCTGGACCGAATGACTTCGATTCGGTGGAGGCACTGGACATCCCGTGGGTCTCATGGCATACTGCCCGCTTTCGCGCGTTTCCGTGGCTTAGCACGTGGAGTTGGTGCCAAAAAATGCAATGCGAGGCTTTGATTGAACTGATCGACAAGGGTAGGGCGGACGAGGCTGAAGAAGTATGGATGAGCCTCTTCGAATCAGACGAACGCCCAATTGACCAACTGCACAAATTTCATTCGGTCCTGCGCCGATTGAATCAGGCTGGCGACACTCGTCGCGCTGAGGCGCTCGCCTGGGCTGCAATCGAATCTGTGTCTGCTCGGAGCACCCCCGAAGAGACGTTGCAGATTGCCGGGCCGTTTCTTCTCGCGGTCGGCGACGCCGAAGAACTTCGCAAGCAAGTCACCGGACTATACGAGCAAGTTCACGCCGACGTTGACGGCTTTTCAGCGCTATTGGAAGAAGCCGGTCTTGCAGGCGGACGACCCGTGCGCCGTGCGCTTCGTACGCTTGAGGTTGCCCTTGCGCTCCACGAGGGTGATTACCTTGTGTCGCGAGATGACGACGGTGCAGCGCGGGTCGAGAAGATTGACCACGCCTCTTGGGACTTCACGGTCTCGACCCCGGACGGAACGGAAACGCACGGTGCGGTACACCTGGCCGATCAGTATCGTCCGGCGGCCGTCGACGAGTTTCGGGTAATGCAATGTTTCGCTCCGGATGAGTTGACCAAGCGACTTTGGAGCGACCCCGCTGCGATCGTGGTCGACCTCTGCCGCCAACACAACAATCAAATCGACAGTATGGTCCTCGAAGAGACTCTTGTAGGGGACCTTCTTGCGGCCGAAGATTGGAAGAAGTGGTGGACGAAGGCCCGCACCGGGTTGCGTCGCTCTCCGAACGTGGAGATCGAGGGCCGATCGCCATACTTCCTCAAGTACATCGACCGACCGTTGGCGCCGCATGGCGTTATGCTTACGGACTTTCGTCGTAAGCGTTCGCCGCTCGACCGTCTGTCACTCGTCGAACGGTATGTTCGAGAGTGCAAGGTACGGGGGGACGAGCCCGACCGTGAAGCGCTTGAACACTGCGTTACGGCGATATCGGCTCAGGCCGAGAAGCTCGCGGGTCGGGGCGCCAGCGAAGCGATTTCGACCTGGGCCATTGCCCTACGCTTCGTCGACCTCGGGCAGCTTGTGTGCGGTGTGGAAGGGGCTACTGAGTTCTTTCGTACGGCCGACAACCTGCCGACGCGTGTATCGGAAATTGAGCGCGATGCCCTCGTCAAGGTGGCCATTGCGTGTATCGTCAAGAGCCGGCCCGATGACTGGCCGGACCTTCTTACGGAAATGCTCCCGAACCTCATTCTTCCTGCATGTGATGGCGTTGTGGCGAGGCTTTTCGAAATGGGTCGCACCACCGAAGACTTCGAGCCCATTATCCAGCAGATCATGGCGTCGCCGATTCAGCACTTTGAAGCACTGTTGTGGCTTTGGGACGGTCCGGGTCGCGCTGCCCAGTTGCCCATTCCTGGCAGTGTGACGCTCATCTCGCGAATCGTTCGTGCTTTGGGCGACTGCGGCAAGAGTGATTCCGTCGACAGAGCCACCGCCAAACGCATCGGCGGCCGAGCCAGAGCTGTTCTTGCCGCCCGTCGGTACGAGCGATTCAACAGTTGTCTCGACGAGCTCGACTTGAGTATGGGGCGTGCCCTCACGACCCAAATCAAACTGTTGGACAATCTTGGGCGTGCGGTACGCGACGACCTTCTCGGTAAGTTGAACGATCGATTCCCGCCAGCGGCTGAGGCCCCCAAGCCGCCGTGGACGTTGGATGACGTTATCTTCGTGACCAAGCAGAGCCTCCAACGAAAACAGGCGGAGATCGATCAGCATGTCAACGTCGCCATGAGAGACAATGCCAAGGCGATCGGTGCGGCGGCGGAGCACGGCGATCTGAGCGAGAACTCGGAGTTCAAGTTCGCATTGGAAGAGCGGGATTTGTTGCGTGCCCGTCTGGCGCAGATGAATTCTGAAGTGTCCATGGCGCGCGTCATGGCGTCCACCGAAGTTCCGACCGACCACATCGGTATCGGCACTGAGGCACGGTTTCGCAACCTCGACGATGGCACTGAGTACATACTTCGTATCGTGAGCCCGTGGGACGCTGACGGTCCCAAGAATTGGGTGAACTACAAGGCGCCGTTGGCGCAGCGCGTTCTTGGCAACGTGATCGGTGATCAGGTCGAGTTTACACACGCCGACATGCACGGGACATACGAACTCGTCGAATTGGTCAACGGGCTGGCGGCTGATGAGCTGTGATCGTCGGCGCGGTGAGCGGCCGTGGAGTTTGTATCGCGCTGACTTGGCCGTGACACTTAGTCTGGGCGTCTACCCATGAGGGCAGCCATCATCGGATTGCCTACTTCGGGCAAGTCCACGGTTTTTTCCGCAGTGACCGGCGTCGAAGCCGACCCCTACGCCTCGCCGGAGCCGCGCCGCGCGGTGGTGGCTGTTCCCGAGCCGAGGCTCGCCTATCTGACTGAGCTCTACAAGCCGAAGAAAGTCATCGAAGCCACCTTCGAGTTCGTAGATATCCCCGGTTGCTCGTTGGATGATTCGTCGGGTCAGGCCGATTGGCGTCGTCTACTACCGACCGTGCGACAAGCCGACCTCTTGGTGATCGTAGTCCGGGCGTTCGAGAGCGATAGCGTTCCAGCCTATCAGGACCGCATCGACGCCAAGGCGGATTTTTCAGTCATGTGGGATGAGCTGATTTTCGCAGACCTCGACGCCGTGACCACGCGTGTCGAGCGGCTTGAAAAGGCGCTCACCAAACCGACCAAGACGCACGATCAGGAGAAGCGTGAGTTGTCGCTGCTGCAGAAGTGTCGCGAGGCGTTGGAAGCCAACGAACCGCTCACGACGGTAATCACGTCGGTGGACGATCGTCGTCAGGTGTCGAGCTTCGGCTTCCTTACGGAAAAGCCGATCATCGGCGTCGTTAATGTTCCTGACGGCGCCATCGGAGATTCCGCGACCTGGGAGGCGCCGCACGTGACGAAGATCATCTCACTTGCCGCCGCCACCGAATCCGAAATCGCGGGTTTGGACCCGGACGATCGGGCGGAATTCTTGGCCGATCTCGGATTGGACGAGCCTGCTCGCAACCGTCTCATTCGAACGTGTTACGAGGGCGCCGGGCTCATGTCTTTCTTGACGATGGGGACCGACGAGGTGCGGGCGTGGACCATTCCCCAAGGTGCAACGGCTGTGGAGGCTGCGGGCAAGATTCATAGCGACCTTTCCCGAGGGTTCATCCGTGCCGAGACGGTAGCCTACGACGACCTTGTCGAACATACCGATTTCAAGGGCGCCAAAGCCGCCGGACGAGTCCGCAAAGAGGGAAAGACCTACGTCGTTTGCGACGGCGATATTTTGAACATTCTCGCCAATCCCTAGCCAGCCTGTTGAAGAAGTGTGGCTCCGGCTTCCAGCCGGTGACCCATTCGCGATTTTGTCCTGTTGATGGGAACGCAATACGTTATCACGAGCGGGTTCGCGGTGACGCGCTTGAATACGTGCATTGTCCGACACTCTGCAAGCGACCGGCATGGTCGCGGCGCGATCCGTCCTCCGGTCCCATCAGGGAAGTTCGTGTATCGATGGTGCATGCAGTCTCGCTACCGATTGTCAAAACTCGTCCGTGGTCCGGCTCTTGCCGTTGCTGTCGATTTCCGCAACAATGCCCCCGCCGACACGTTTCGGGCCGGAGCCTGTGGCGTGGGGCCATCGGGGCGTAGCGCAGTCCGGTTAGCGCACTTGACTGGGGGTCAAGAGGTCGCAGGTTCGAATCCTGTCGCCCCGAATATCTAAGACGCTGAAAACAAAGGACTTACGTCACAAGTTGGCGTGAGTCCTTCTTTTATGTATACTCCCAGCGCCACCCTTTGGCCACCCCCTGGCCACCCCTCGGCCACCCCGCTGATCGAGGTTAGGATGCGGCTTGGCGAGCCCAAGATTGGTAGTAGGTGGTGAAAACTCCGTGGCTTTTCTTCGAAAACGAGCCAGCGGCAATTACGCCCTTGCATGGAAATGGAAGGGCAAGTCGTACATCAAGGGACTCGGCACCAAAGACCTCGCTGAGGCGGGGAAAATCAGGCAAGACGCGGTGGATCAACTCGCTCGCATCCGAAGGGGAGAGAGCGCCCTCGCATCGAAGCTCCTTGTCGATGGTCACTCCATCGTTGACGTGCTCTTCGGCTCCGAGGAAATCGGACACCTCATCTCATCACCTGCCGACGACAATCCGCTGACACTTTCGCAACTCAAAGAAGCGTTCATCGACAGCCTGCAAGCGACGGGGCGAACGCCGGGGCACCTCGAAGGAACCCGAGTTCACCTCGACCACTACATCCGCGTACTCGGTGATGTACGAGTCATGAGCCTGACCGACGCAGACATGACCGCGTTTCAGAACAAACGCGGGAAAGAGACGACGGCGAAGAAAAAAGCGGGCAAAAAGAAAGTCGCCAAGAAGAAGAGTTGGGAGAACGTGAAGCCTGCGACCAAACGGCTGATCAGTCAGGGGACCATCCGATCTGATTTCAAGTCTCTCAGATCCGCTGTTAACTGGGCGATGAGCCGCAAGCCACCATTGCTCGCCGAATGTTCGTTCACGATCCCCAAGATCACCGAGACCACGGTCAAGCCGTTCCTTCCGACCGAAGAGATCCAGCGTCTGCTGGGCTCCGCAGGCGAGGACGATCAAAACGAGCTGTTAGCACGATGGCTGCTCGATCTGAAGGAGATCAACAGCTTGATCGAGATGACGGCGAAGAAGATGCCCGAAATGCTGCTGCCGATGCAGTTGGTCTGCTCTACAGGCATGCGGCGCGTGCAGCTTGTGCGGCTGAGGCCAAGCGATTACGTGAAAGGGCGGCTGACGATTACAAGCAAGAAGGGGGCACGGCAGAAGGGGTTGTCGGAGATCAGCTTGGTCATCGAGTTGAGAGATGCGGTCGCGAAGGCGGTGGGGGAGCATATGGAAGGGCTGCCGAAGCGGAGCCAGATCCTGTTCCCGATCTTCGATGCGTTCGACTACTCGCGTGGCAACCAACGGTGGAAAGGCAAGAGCAAACGTTCAGTCGAGCAACGCCGGTGCGACAGGGCGGATCGACTGTTCGAGAAACTGGTCAAGGACACCGATTTTGAGCGGTTGGACGGATACCACGCGTTGCGTCATTCGTTCATCTCGATTTTGGTTGCTCAAGGAAAGACGTGGGATCAGATCGCTGCGTTTGTGGGTCATCTCGATCAACGAACGACTCAGCGGTACATCCACTTCATGCCCAAAGACAAGAGGGAGACCGCGAACTCGATTCCGTTTGAATTCTGATCGATGAGGGTGTCATAGACGCAAAGCTAGCTGACTTCAGATGGAGAACCTCTCGGTAGGGCAAATAGAGTACCCTGATCTTGGCCCACGCCCCGCTGACGTATGCCCCAGGGCAATCGGAAACTCGACATCTCGCCCTTACTCCAGGCCACTGGTGGGCGATCAATCTTGTCTGACGACCACAAGAAGCGGATTGCCAACCGATTGACGGCTCGCAAAACTGGAAAATGCGATTGCCCTGCTGAAGCCATGCTCCGCGACATTGATTTTGACGTGTGAATGTGGTAACTTGCGCTCGCATCTATTGGAGTCTTCTTTCGCGAATCCGCAAGAAGCCATGCAGTCGGGGGGAAAATTCGTGCGGAATGGCAGGCGATTGGTCGTCGCACTCACATGGCTGGCGCTTCTGTCCGCCACCTTGCCCGCATTTGGATCCGCAAAACCACCGCCCCTCGAAGACCAAAGCCATCCGACCTCACTCAAGTGGGACGCAATGCGCGTTTTGCTCGGGCATAGGGTAGGTCAGCGTGAATCTGACTAGGCGGCTGACCTCAATGGCGACGGCGTGATCAATGTGCTTGACGCGGCACTTCTCCGCCTACGGGCGGGCGGCTGTCGAGATGGTTCGGCAGTGTCTTCGCCCAAAGTTGGAGCCACGGAGCAAATCGTTGTGGAGCCTGCGAGTGTGAACGTGCTCGCAGGCACTCAAGTGGTGGTACTTTTTTCGCTTCGCGGAAACACGACTCCGTTGCTCGGCTATACGCTCGACGTTACGGCCACGGCCTCAGCGGGAGCGGTCGGCACGCTCGTGCCGGATGTGTCGACTACCAGCTTCTTCGATGCACGCAACGTCATCACTGCGGGCGGCGCAACCCGCGATCCGTTCTTCAGTGCGATTGAGCGCGACGGGCTCGGCGGAATCAGCATCACCACCATGACCAACGACTTGTCTACAGTGCTGGCTGTCGATGGTGTGAATGACGTGTTCGCCGAAATCGTGTTCGACGTATCGCCGGACGCGGAGGGCGAGTTTCTTCTGACGCTGGGCGCGACCGGTGCGATTTCGGATGAGAATGGGGCTTCGATTCCCTTCACATTCATCCCCGGAACGGTCCGCGTGTTTGATCCGGCTAAGGTGCCCACGGTCTCCCAGTGGGGTATCATCGTGATGAGCGTTCTTCTGGTCACGGCTGGATGGATGGTGTTGGCCAGGCGCGACCGCGCGATCGTGCTGGCTGGTGGAAGACGTTCGTCGAAAGTCGGTGGCGATGCTCCGCTGGAAATATGAGAGTTAGAAACTCCGTATCGGCGAGGAAGGCATGATTCATGAAGACCGTCAAGAAAGCCCCAACCTCGCACGAGCGATGGGAAGACGGATCGGGCAAGATGCCATAGATGCCTGTGGAAGGACGGCTGCTTATTTGTGTGGCCGTGGGTTTTATGCGGCTTCGCTGCTTGCCGGTGAAAACACTGAGTGGAAGCCAGTGCCACACTTTCTCAACGGACTGATGGGTGAGAATGACGCTCTATGCTTGCCCTGGGGTAAGCCATTAGGAGACAGCGGATGAGAGGGATTCGAGTTAGTGGTTTGCTGCTCCCAGCGGTGCTCCTACTATTTGGTGGGACAGTGGCGTCTGCGCAGCTTCCCGGTGACCTTGACGGCAACGGCGAGGTCAACTTGGCTGATCTGGTGGACTTCGTCGGTTGTATGAACGGGCCAGACGGCGGTTCCGTCGATCCCACTTGTGACCCCGGCGACTTCGACCCCGACACGGACATCGACCTGCGCGACTTCGCCGGATTCCAGAAGCGATTCGGATTCGGTCAAGGACCGCCGCAGATCATTAGCTTCACGCCCACGCCCGGCGAATGGATTGTGGACGACCTTGGGCTGACGGAAGTGAAAGTTGGTTTCTCTGAACCAGTGATTGTACCAGCCGACGCCGTGGATGTATGGCTGGTCGGCGGCGGGACGGTCAGCGGTTTCACTACGAGCTACGACTCCGACACATTCGTACTAACGATCTCGTTCGCTCAGCCGCTGCGCGACGATCGGGTGACTGTGGTGGTGGACTACACCATTGAGGATGTAGCTGGCAACCCGCTCGACGGCGAGATTTTCGATCCGAAAAACGCGATGCTGCCCTCGGGCAACGACATCAACGGCGGCCAGGGCGTGTTTCGGATTCATGTGCTGCAAGGCGACGCCAACCGCGACGGCGTTGTGGACGCGGCGGATGAGGCGATCGTCGATAACTCGCTTGACCTGTGCGACGGCGATCCCGGCTTCGACGCCCGCGCCGACCTGAACAACGACGGCTGCGTGGACGATGCGGATGTAGATGTCGTGACCGCGGGACGGGGCAACCAACTACACCCGACGGATGGTATACCGCCAAGAGTTGATCAGGTTATCGTCGATGACCAGCGGAATGATATCTTTATCGTGTTTAGCGATGGGATGCTTCCTAGACGATTCACCCCACGATCATGTTTCTTGGTCGATTCAAGTGGCAATATCAGGGTTCCTACGACCGTGGATGTGTCCATCTTTCTAACCGGCGCAGCTTTTGAGTTCGCATCGCCTCTTGCTCCGTGCGTCACGTATACCGTTAATGTTAGCAATGCACTCGCCGATCAATCCAGCGAACTACTCATCCTCTTGGCATCGGAACCTTTGCCATGTCCATGAATACCAGACGACCGAAAGCCCCAACCTCGCACGAGCGATGGGAAGACGGATCGGGCAAGATGCCATAGATGCCTGTGGAAGGACGGCTGCTTATTTGTGTGGCCGTGGGTTTTATGCGGCTTCGCTGCTTGCCGGTGAAAACTCCGGTTGAAGCCAGTGCCACACTTGCTCAACGGACTGTTGGACGAGAATGACGCTCTATGCTTGCCCTGGGGCAAGCCATTAGGAGACAGGGATGAGACGGATTCGAGTTAGTGGTTTGCTGCTCCCGGCAGTGCTCCTACTACTTGGTGGGACAGCGGCGTTGGCGCAGCTTCCCGGCGACCTGGACGGCAACGGTGAGGTCAACTTGGCTGATCTGGTGGAGTTCGTCGGTTGTATGAACGGGCCAGACGGCGGTTCCGTCGATCCCACTTGTGACCCCGGCGACTTCAACCCCGATCCCAACATCGACCTGCGCGACTTCGCCGGTTTCCAAGCAAGATTCGGATTCGGTCAGGGACCGCCGCAGATCGTTACCTTTACGCCCACGCCCGGCGAATGGATCGTGGATGACCTTGGGCTGACGGAAGTGACCGTCGAGTTCAGTGAGCCGGTCGACGTCCCCCGCGAGGCGATTATCGTGTGGCCGCTCAGCGCTGGGCTCGGCGATACCAGGATCAATGAATTCACGCTCGACTACAGCGCCGATTCTTACTTGCTCACTATCACGTTCGATCCGCCGCTACGGGATGATCGTGTGACACTGGTGCTGGACTATCTGATTGAGGACGTATCCGGGCGACCACTCGATGGGGAGATACTCGATCCACGTAGTGCGTTGCTTCCTTCCGGCGACGGGTTGAATGGCGGACAGTCCGTCTTTCAGATCAATGTGCTGCAAGGCGACGCGAGCCGTGATGGTGTCGTTGACAAGACGGACTCGTCCTTGGTGAACGACTCGCTCGGGCTATGTGACGGCGACGCCGGATTCAATCCATACGCGGACTTGGACAACACCGGGTGCGTGGATCAAGGCGACCTCAACATCGTGGCACTTTCCGTGGGCCGAAACCTGCCCTCAGGCGACGGAACACGACCGCGAGTCACGGCCGTGTTTGCTGACGGACGTTTCGGTTCGTTCGAATGCCTCGCGTTTCGCGTTACTGATTCACTCGACGTCTTCAAGGTGACGGAACGCGCCTGTTTTCTTCTCGACGCGGATGAGAACGTGATCGTTCCGGCGTTTGCTGGGTCAGGCGCGTTTGGGGATGTGATCGACTTCTTCTTCACCCCGCCGTTTGCACACTGCGACCAGTTCCGGATCAATCTGAGTAATGCAATCTTCGATCTGTCCGGAGAGCCGCTCGATCTCATGCCGCCATGTACCTGTCTTGTGGATTGTCCTGCGCAGGGAGGTGGACCATGATAAGTACTCGATGGCCGGATATGGAGCTGACTGTGACCATGGCTGGAGGATAGGGGCATGAATAAGCACGTAGCTACAAGAGGTATAACGGCGGCGGCGGTGGCGCTCATCATGTTGCCAGGGATCGCACTTGCGGAGGTAGGCGACGTGGTTTGTGTCAATCCGCCACAATGTTCGTTAGCGCCACCGGGCGCGTCGTTTTGTGCGATCGGCGTGGCCTTCGACGGAGCGTCGCTCTATGTCAATCGCTGCGGCGAGGACAGCGTTTATCGGATTGATCCAACCAACGGCAGCGTGCTCGCCGAGTTTGATCTGAGTTCCGCAATACCCGATCCGGTTTTGGAGCGTCCAGCAGGGATGGCCTATCACGATGATCATCGCCCGCAACGCGCTCGATCACGACGAGGTGAAGTGCTTTGTGGCGAACATGGCGGCGGGCTCGGACATCGAGAAGCTCACGTGGTTATTGCATGTTGCGTTTTCAGGTTTTCCGATCGAGCACTGTTTCCGTCAGGCCAAGGACGAACTCGGGATGGACCATTTCGAGGTTCGCGG
>JAJDDY010000067.1 GCA_029260075.1 Phycisphaerae bacterium | reverse complement strand
TCGATTTCTTCGTTCGCTTCGAGTAACTTTTCGACATGGCGGTTCTCCTTTTTGGGACTGTTCTTCTCTTCCCGGAGCCTACCACCGTGGTTGGCCCCAGGGGAGAACCGCTCTTTTTCAACTACGTTCGGGACATGCTCGTTATACGTCGCCCAAATGGACCATCCTCGGAGATTCCACACTTGATGGTGTCCCTGCTAACGCCAACTAGACGACAAAACCGTCCGAAGGACCGGCCGTCCATCTCGGAAAGCTGGTCCCTAACCGATTGCAAGCGTTATGCGTCATCGCTTCTTCGCTTCATCATAACCATTCAAGACAACCTATCGTGAACGGCTGATTCACAACCAGCCGCGACACGGCTCCTCGTCGGCCTGCCGGGCTTATGCCCAGCGGGTGGCCGAGAGGCCGGTGGTGCAACTGAAGGTTGTCTCTCGTGGTTTTCCATGAACTCATTCCAAAACGAAAGGAAGGTACGATGCAAACATTAACGCGTGCTCACGATGAGCTATTTCGGCGGTCGCCGGATGAACGATTCGAATCGCTTGTCGAACTGTGGCAGCATTGCCATGACGAGAAGGAGCGGTCGGTAGAACATTGGCCGCGACCGCAGGACTTGAAGCCGCATCCCGACAAGGGACGGCTCGACCTGCGACTCAACGGTAGTGCAAGCTATCGCATGACGGACTGGAGCTTTAGCCAGCTGTGCAAGTTGGCGGGCGTCAGTAAGAACACGGTGAACCGTCTCGCACCGGAAACGGCGGGACGGGTCTTCGACGAAACACTGTCGCCCGGCTCGAAGCCGCTTCAGATTTACGCAGCGGAGGATTACGTCCGCTCGATTCACGGAGCCAGCTACACGCGGCTCTTCAACGTGGACCTGCTGACGATGGTTCGCGAGTTCGCGACGGATTTCATCCCGCCGCAGAAGGCCGGTGACAGCGGCGGTGAGAGCGAAGGCGGAACGGGTTTGTATTGCGGCGAGCAGGATATGTTTTGCTTCCTCATCGACCCGACCGGATGGGCTGAAATCAATGGCGAAGCGTTCGCACCGGGTTTCTTCGTGTGGAACTCGGAAGTCGGCAAACGTTCCGTCGGTGTGCAGACGTTTTGGTTCCAGGCTGTGTGCCAGAACCACATCGTCTGGGACGCGGTCCAAGTCGTGGACTTCACCCGCAAGCACACAGCCAACGTGTACGAAGCGGTGGCTGATATTCGCGGAATCATCGCTCGACTGGTCGAAACGCGTGACGAACGTCGCGACGGATTTGTCCAGGTCGTGAAGAAAGCGATGGAAACGCGGCTCGGTAAATAGAGTAAATAAGTAAATAGGGACAGTCACCTATTAACGGCGGGTGGTATGCCCAAGCTGAAAGCGCGGGCATGTTTTCGCAGAGGCCGAAGTCGTCGCCATGACCAGCATGCCTGCGCTTCGCTTAGGCATGCCACACGATCGATCTTGCGGCGGCGGCCGCGCACACGGCTACGGCGGCTGTCTCCGTTCGTAGGATAGTTGGACCAAGGGTTACTGTTGCGGCGCCGGCGTCGACGGCCTTGTTGACTTCGTCGTCGGACCAACCACCTTCCGGTCCGACCCAGACGAGAACGCGGGCGTCGTTGACTTGATCTTCGAGCAGCGGACCCAGTGGAATGGAATCCGGGTCGCGATGGGCGATGCATGCGGCTTCGAATTCCGATGCCCGGGTGACGGACTCATCGAACGTTTGCGGAGCGGTGATCTCGGGCACCCATGCCCGTTGGGACTGCTTGGCTGCTTCCACCGCGCGGCGCGTCCACTTCAAGATCGACCCGGCGTCCGGCTTGCTCACGCTCCGGGCGGCGATGATGGGCCAGATGGCCGACACCCCCAGCTCCGTGCATTTCTCAACGAGATAGCCCTGTCGATGGGCTCGACCCATCGCGACGGCCAGCGTGATTCTGGGGGATACGTCAAACGGGCGCGTGGCGACGGTCTCGACGTCGGCAGTGGTCTTGTGGCGCCCCATCGCGTCGATGATGGCCGAGGCTTCACGCCCCGCGCCGTCGAACAGGGTCACCGTGGTGCCGGAGCGGATTCGTAGCACGCTGATGGCGTGGTGGGCCTCCTCAGCGGGCAGTTCGACCGTGCCGACCTGCAACGTGGGGCAATACAACCGGTGACACCGCATGGCAGCGATTATCGGCCGGATGCGATTGAGGGCAACTTCAATGCACCCCGGTGTTGGGCCGATAAGACCTTTATGCATTTGCGCCGGCCGTTAGATGTCGGCGGATCGAAACAGCGACGGAATCACTATGAGCGACGAACGCCCTAGCGACTCGACTGGGGACGCCCAATCTGACCCGAGTATCCTGGCCAACCTTGACGAAGTCCTGGCCCAGGCTGCCTCGCTGGCTGACGACCTCTCTGTCGAAGTCGGCACATCCGACGACCCTCAGCCAGAGCAAGCGGATACGACGGCGTCTGAGGCTTCGGCTGACGCTTCGGAAAGTACGAACACATCGGTGGACGAGGTGCCCGAAGTCGCCGGTGCGTCGGACGAGATCAACGAGGGTCTCGACGAAGAAGATCCGTCGAACCAAGCGGTTCCGACTGACGCGACCATCCCTGAAGAAAGCCCAGGCGCCACAGAAAGATCGGACGCGTCCGTGACGGATGATTTGGTCGAACCCGCTGATGTTCAGCCCGATACCGACGCTACGTCGGAAGCTGCTGAGGACGCTACCGGCGAAAATGTGGGAGCGAACGACGTCGCTCCGGTTGATGCGGATGCGCTCGATGAATCTACGGAATCTACGGAAAGCGCTGACGCATCCATGGATGCATCGCCAATCGTCGAAGCTGTGCTCGAAGCGTCTGAACAAAGCCCCGACGAAGATAGCCCGTCGACTGGCGCGCCTCCGGGTGAGGCGAGCGCCATTGACGAATCCGTTGACGCGACAGAAAGCTCGGACGAACCCGTAACTGATGCTCTCGACGCCTCCTCGGCTTCGTCACCCGATGCTGCGTCCGAAGAAACGTCGGAAGCAAGCGGGACTTCGGACGACTTTCCTCCGGCGGATACTGACTTGGACAATGAGTTGGCCGAGCTCGAACGTCTTGTCGGCACGGTGTCGGATGAGATCGACGCCGATGCGGTCGAAGCTACGAACGAAAACAGCGAAGGCGCAAGCGACGAGCCATCGGATACGCCTACTCGTGCGGCACCTGAAGTGCCAGACTTCATGTCCGAGTTTACCGAAGCAGAGGAACCCGCCGTCGAACAGGGTTCGGTCGATGCGACCGATGGTACATCGGGTGGCGGCGACCCGCACACGACAACCGTCAGCGCGGTAGCCGATTCGAAACAGGGCGTCGTCAGTTCAAGCATGCTCGGCGTGGTTGGGACGGCGTCGACCGCGGACGATCCGTCCGAGGAAGCAACCGACGAAGCGAATTCCACGGAGGAAACTGAACCCGAAGAAGTTCCGCTGATCGGGCGACTCAAAGCGTCGGTCGCCGCTCCGTTGTCGAAAGTAGCGTTCCGTGGTGCGACCGTCGTGGCCGGTGTTTGCGAGCAGGTCGATCGACCCTTTACGAGGTTGAAGGCCCCCCTGAGGCGCGGGCTGGGCTATCTTGCGATCGCCACGTTTGGCACGGCCGTTCTTGCGTTCATGCTATCGCTGGTGTAGAAAGCATGGCGACCGGACTTGGTCGGCCGTCTTGCGAGTCTACGCCATGCACCGCCATGTCAAACAATCCGCTCTTGGCTCCACGCTTCGGCGCGTGCCCATGCTCTTCGGCATTGCGGCCGTCCGGGCGTTTCAATGCTTGGTGCGACCGTTTCTCGTGGGCCACTGCAAGTTCCATCCGTCGTGCAGTGAATACGCCATCGAAGCGCTCCGGGCACACGGCGCGGTTCGTGGGGGCGCACTGGCCATGTACAGGGTGTGTCGTTGCCATCCGTTCACGCCGGGCGGCGTCGACCCTGTACCACCGCGCTGACCAGCCTGCCGCGTACGGAGCAGTTTCTTGGAGCATGTCTAGGAAGGGTTGCGTCAAACCGAGCCGCGACCGTAAGGGAGCGGTTGTCGCCCACGAAGCCGGTTCCGCACTTGTTCAACGAGCGGATAGATCTTACGTACCCGGCTTGAACGTTCGATAACATGGTGCCGGTGCGCGTCACACGCGATTCCCATCGGCGTGGAAACATCGTACGCATGCGCAGGTCACGCACCCAACACGATCATCGCGACACGACGGTGGCTTTGCGCGCCCCTACGATGGTCGCAGCCTGTCCGCCGATCGCGGAACAAGACGTGGCCTCTTCTTCCGCCATTGATCGTACCGGTTCGATCGAATCGACCGTGTACATGGAGTCGGCACGGCCGCTGTTGCCCCTATGGCGATCAGTGCTCGAGCGTTGTGGCCGATCGAGCAGCGTGCGCATGACGCCGCCACCGCCCGCGCCAGACGCGGCGCTTCAGGTCACACGACAGGCAGCGGCACTCGCGTGCGGTGCAATGAGCTTGGAAACCGACAACCAACGCGATCGAGAAGGTCTCACCGACCTAGTTCGCATAGCGCTCATCGGTTGGCAACGCACGCTGCGTTGCGATGGCGTTCCTGTCGCTGGTCGACTACAGCGAAGTCCGCATCTGGGGGCTGCGCCTTGGTACGTCGTGCAGTTGCTGACGGAATCGAGCAGTTTTCAGACACCACTACTGCTCACCGACTTGGATCTTCATTTGCAGTGGTTGTCGCGGACGGACGCGCAATCTCCATGGTCCGAAGCCATGCTGATCGACGCATTGGTCGAAGGCGCGCTGATCGTCCGTAGGTCTGAATTGCTTGACGTCGCCCGCCAGCGTTTGTCCGTGCTAGTAGAACGCCAACACGCCGAGGGTTGGTTTCCTGAACGCGGCGGCGCGGACGTCGGGCGACTTTCACTAACCGTCGACGCGCTTGCCCGCCTCTTTCGTTTGGGAACTTGGGATCAGCTGGCGGAACCGCTTCAACGAGCGTGTCGATTCCTGGTCGGCGTGATCCATCCCAACGGGAGTACGGGCGGATGCATCAGTAGTTGCGGCACACAATTCATTAGCCCCTACGGCGTCGAACGTCTGGCACAAGTTTTCCCCGAAGCCCTACAACTCGCACACGTCGGCCGGCGACGCTTCCGGGACGTCACGCGCGTACCCATCGCACAAGACCACGCGATGGAAGCCGTGTATGGCGCTGCCCTGTGCATGACAGCCAGCCATGCGGCGCGACACCTTCCGCCGGCGCCCGAGTTGCCGACTGTGGAGGTTCGTCAGACCCACTTCTCCGGCGCGGGCCTCGTGGTCCATGCGACGGAAGAATACCACGTGGTGGTCAACCTGAGGACCGGCGGCGCCATGCACGTGCGATGGCGTGACGGTTCATCGCTCGAAGATCGAGGCCTCGTCGTCGTCTATCCACACTCTCTACGCACAAGCGCTCATCATGATCAAGACGCTCGGCCGTCACTGACTGGTGATTCGATAACCTGTCGTGGTCGATTGAAACGAATGCCACCGAAGATCGCCGGCGTCTTGGGGTGGTGGCGGCGCATGGTTCGCGCGTGGCTTCGAATCGTTGCGCGACTGAAGCAAGTTGCAAAACCAAACGGCGCGGCGGATCGGTCACAAGAACGAACGCCAAGAAACTGGTTCGAGCGGTGTATCACGTTCGGGGCGGACAGGATTCGCATTCACGATCACGTTCGCTGTCGACATTCGTGTGAGACGGTCATCTGTCAACCGGCGGGCGGGCACTTCCCTCGTTTCCTGCTTGGCGGATCGGGCGCCGATGCTGTTGCCCAAGCCCCGAGGTACATCGACGGCGGGCGCGACGTGGAGATTATTCGCGTCTACCGCAACGGGGAATTGATTGACTCACCGGTTGATGCAGCCGACCCGAACCCAACGTCGATTCGACTCCCGCACGGCTGAATCCATGAGCCGCCCGAAACTCCCTTCCGGTCGCGGCTCGGATCGGACGAACCCGCCACGTACGGCGCGACAAAGCAATAGCGTCAGCGATCTTGGTCACGCTGCCTCTTCGGTACGGTGGGTGTACCCGACTGGCTTGACGTCGCCGGGGTTGGCGATCCGAAGACTTCTCTGTTCGCCACCGGTGACGCGATAGGTCGACGGGCTTGGATCGGAGTGGGTTGCAGCGATACCTCGACGCGCCGATTCAACAACCGCTGACCGGGATCGGTTCGCTTGGGTTGATACTGAGCGATCAAGCTGCGCAAACGCTGCTGATCGGTATCCAGTTCCAACGACCGGTGCCAATGCTCCAGTGCAAGATCGCGGGCTTTGGTTTCCGACGTATCATCCAAGTACATTAACATGTGTACCGACCCCAGCCCGGCGTGAGCACGTGCCAGTCGCCAGTTGTAGGACAGGGCTTGTTCATAGCTTCGCTGGGCGCCTTCAAAGTCGCGCATGCGGAACAGGCAATACCCCATTGCCTCATGGGCAATGGCGAACTCCGGATCGAGACGCAGCGCTTGCCGTAGCGCGTTCCGCGCCATCTTCAACCGATCCTGATTCATATACGTTCGCGCAATGTTTACCAAAACCGTCGGTTGCTTGTCATCGCGCTCCAAGGCTTCCTTGTATGCGCGAATGGCTTCGTAGTGACGGTCCTGTCCGTCGAGCGCGACGCCAAGGTTGACGTACGCGTACGGTTGCTTGGGATCGATCTGGATGGCCTTTTGAAACCGTTCGACGGCCTGGTCCAAGTCGCCGGTCTCTTGATAGCAAACGCCGAGGTTCAGTTGGGCGTTGAAGTCGTCGGGGTTGAGCTGCACCACGTGGAGGTAGGCTTGGATGGCGTCCACGGTGCGGTCGACGAAGTGATAGAGTCGTGCGAGTTGGAAGGCGTCCATGAACGAGTACGGATCGTACCGCACCGCCTTGTCGTAGCTGTTGATGGCTTCGTCGTATTCACCCATCTGCTCATACACGCCGCCGAGGCGCGAGTGGGCGACCGCCATCTTCGGTGTGATCTCTGCCGCCCGCTGAAACGAAGCCAATGCAGCTTCCAAATTGTCGTCAGCAAGTTGGGCGTCGCCGCGCCGGATGCGCCACTCGGAGCGAAAGTTCTGGACGGTCGAGCAACCGCACATCGTGAGGGTCATTGCGATGGCGAACCACCTCGCCGATTGCGTCACGCGGACGTAACGTATGGAATTGTTCATGGATCACTCCGTTCGGGCACGCCCGTGATCGACCGATTTCCCCGGGCTGCGGTCGCGGGACTCGCTCGTCGCAGCTCAAGGCGGACCGCGTGCGCTTCCGCCTCCATACGGCCTGCACGCGCGATCGCTGGGCTATCTTCTCTATCGACCACCATCCGCCGGCCGATTGAGTCCGTTCCACGCCATACCAGCCTGTTGAAAAAGTGTGGCACCGGCTTCCAGCCGGTGATCCATTAGCGATTTTCACCTCTTGATCGGAACGCGGCCCCTCGTCGCGGACGGGTTCGAGGCTACGTCATTGAGTACAAGCGCTATTCAACACGCTGCTACACCTCCGAGTTGATTTTTGCCCACCACGCGCTACGATGCGAAGGTCCGGCGGTTTTTGGTCTGTTCAATTTAGTCGCGAGGGCGCTTCGCGCCGTCGTCGGCCGGAAGTCGGTGCCTTGCCGGAATGTCACGCTTGCACAGTCGGCGACTACGAGCGCCGGAACTGTATTGGAAAGAACACGATGTCCGATCGCCATTTGCTTGCCATCCCCGTTTTCAATGAGCAACGGTACCTACGCTACGTACTTGAGGACGCCCGCCGCTATTGCTCGGACATTTTGGTCGTGGACGACGGCTCGACGGACCGCACGCCGGAATTGCTACGCGAGATGGATTCGATTCGCGTCATCACCCATCCGGAAAACCGGGGCTATGGCAAGAGCTTAGCCGATGCCTTCGCCTTCGCCCGTCGCCACGATTACGACTGGGTCATCACCATGGACTGTGACGAGCAGCACGAGCCAGCGTCCATTCCCATGTTCCTTGACGCCATCACTCGAGATGACGCCGACCTCATCAGCGGCACGCGCTACCCCGGCGGTCTCGACGAAAGCGCCACAGCCCCTAAGGATCGGCGCGAAATCAATCAACGAATCACAGCCATGCTCAACGAACGACTGGGGTTGAGCATCACCGATGCGTTCTGCGGTTTCAAAGCCTATCGCGTGGCGTTGCTCAGACCGGATGACATTACCGTCCCGGGCTACGCCATGCCCATGCAATTCTGGGTGCAGATTGCGCGACAGGGGTGGCGCGTTCGAGAACTGCCCGTTCCACTGATCTATCACGATCCGACGCGACATTTCGGCGGTCTGTTAGACGATCCGGCTGCACGAATACGCCACTACGTCGACGTCTTCGAAGTCGCTTGCGCCGCAGATGTCGACCTGATCGACGTGACACCGGCGGGCTGTGTTTGGTGTCGGTGATCATTCCAGACATGCTCGACTTCGCCAAGCTTTCCGCACCGGCTGACCACGGCGACGTGCTCGTCTCGCCCGACCCACCTGCTTGGTTACCCGCGGCGCGAGCCAACAGCCTCACCCTGCGCAGCGCCGACGCGCTACTTCTCGACTCCACCCTTGCCGAGTGGCGGCGCCGAACGCGCGAGCGAGTTTTGGGACGAGACGACGCGCTCGTCTTCGTAACCGGCCACCAACCGGAATTCATTCACCCCGGCGTCTGGGCCAAGCACATCGTAGCCGATCGAGCGGCCCGAGCAGCGGACGGGATGGCGATCAACCTCGTGGTGGACAACGACGCCCCGCGCAACACGAACCTCACCGTACCTGAAGTCACTGGCGAAGGTCTGGCCGTAAGCACCATACCCTCCGGAGAACTTCGAGCCGGCTGTGCGTATGAACAAGTCGCACGGCTGTCGGATGATGGCGTCAAGCGGTTTCGCGCGGCCGTCGAGCGTGCGTTGGGTGACCGGTTTCAAGCGTCTCAGATGCCCACGTTTTTTGCCGCGCTTGCGGCGTCTTCGGAGTCGACGAGTTGGGTGGACCAAGTGGTCTCCGCACGCCGCGCCGTCGAGCACCGCTTCGACGTATCGGTAGACGATCGACGTGTTAGCGACGTCTGGTGTAGCCCGCTGATTGTCGACATGCTCGCCCGCTCTGCGCAGTTCGTCTCCTCCTACAACGCAGCCCTTGCGAAGTATCGAACGATACACCGGGTTCGTGGCACACTGCGACCGATACCCGATCTGCATGTCACGGCGGACCGCGTCGAGATTCCGCTGTGGGCCTATCGCGGCGATCAACCGCGACAACGAGTCTACGCCGCAACGCAACGGGGCGTGGTCACTCTGTTCGCTGAGGACACGCAGATTGGCGTCGTGCCGCCGTCGCATCTCAGGTCGTGTGAGGCGCTGGCGGCGTTGCTTGCCGACCTTGGCGATTGGCGTTTGCGCCCGCGTGCGTTGACCCTAACGATTTGGGCACGACTCTTTCTTGCCGACATGTTCGTACATGGAATTGGTGGCGCGAAGTACGACCGGATCAGCGATTTCATCATCGCGGATTACTACGGCGTGACCCCACCGCACATGGCCTGCGTGTCTGCGACGCTGCACCTTGATCTGCCCGCTCCGCCACCGGTGGGTGATGGCGCCCAACGCGCACGACTCGCGCTTCGGGATTTGCATTTCAATCCGCAGCGTCACGGCGTAACCGGCGATGATGTGGATTCGTTGGTGGTCGATCGCGCGGAATACGTTCGACGCTCGCTCGATCTTCGCACTCGCTCGCCGAGAGATCGTCGAGGTCGTCGCGAAGCCTTTGCGCGAATCCGCGACGTCAGCCGAAGGATCCTCGTAGCCCGGTCCGATCTATTACCTGAGTATGAACGGCGACTGGCTCAGGCCGAGCGCGAGTCCTCTCAAGGCCGTATCGCACGGAGTCGCGAGTACTTTTTTGGTCTGTACAACGACAATCGACTCAGGGAGCTTATGGCTGCGCTTCCAGACGAGCAGGGTTTTCGGGTATAGTTGGCGGCGGAAACGATTCAAACTCCGTTCCAAATTGAGAGGGCGTTTGAAAAGCGGTGTTTCAAACCGAGCCGCGACCGTTGTTTCAAACTGAGCCGCGACCGTGAGGGAGCGGTTTCTTGCCTCGCAGATGGACCGCTTCCTTGAGGGGGCGGCGATGAAAGAGACTTCTTGGGTACGCTCCAAGACAGAAATGTCCGCGGAGCAAGGAATACAAATCATGAGCGAAGAGTCGGGCGGTGGCCTACACATTGACGGGGATTGGAAAACGGAAGCAGCGGGCGAGAAAAAACGCTTGATGGAACAAGAAGCGACAGAGGCCGCGAGCAAGTCCGAGCGTCCGGACGTTTCTTCCGGGCTGATGGAACTGGTCAACCTGTTGGCCATGCAGGCGGCGGTCGGGCTTGGCGGATACAAAGGGCCGGGCGGCGAGCAGATCGACCCGAACCTGGAGTCGGCCCAACATTTCTTGGCCATGCTTGAGGCCCTTCGCGAGAAAACCGAAGGCAACCTCACCGACGATGAGAAACGCGCGCTTGAGGGCGTGCTCTATGAACTACGTATGCAGTATGTCCAAATGGCCGGTGGTGCTGCGCCGACCGCGCCGACCGAAACGCCCGAGTAGCGGTCGATCGCATATCGTCGCGACGCAGACTTCGCAGACGCGCCGCTGGCTGCACGTATCGCGACCGTAGGTGCGAGAAGGGATTCACGCACCAGCAGATCTCGAGCGTGGGTGCGAGAAGGGATTCACGCACCAGCAGATCTCGAGCGTGGGTGCGAGAAGGGATTCACGCACCAGCAGGTTATGACAAACCGAGCCGCGACCGTAAGGGAGCGGTATTCGCCCACGGAACCGCACCGCTTCCTTACAGTCGCGGCTCGGATAGAGCAGTCTTAAACACGCACCAAGAGCGACCCGGCGACGACAGGTCGCGGAACAACACCATGATTATTCCGATTCGTACCGAGTGCACCATCCGCCGAACCCCGGTGGCCAACTATGGTCTGATCGGTGTGAACGTGTTCTTGTTCCTTCTGTTCGCTGACGGCATCGGGCTGCCGGCGCTCGTTCGGTTCAAGACCGCGTACCTTGCTCTTCAGTCCCATCAACCGCACATCTACCAGTTCTTCACCTATCAGTTTATTCACGCCGACTTTTGGCACTTGGGCGGCAACATGCTGTTTCTGTGGGTCTTCGGCAATAGTGTGAACGCGAAGATGGGGAACTGGCCTTATCTGCTGTTCTACCTCGCCGGCGGCGTGTTCGCCGCGTGCGGCTTCGTCATGGTCACGGATCAACCGACAAATTTGATCGGCGCATCCGGCGCCATCGCAGCCTCCACTACGGCATACCTTGCCCTCTTTCCGCGCAGCCGCGTTACGGTCTTGATCTGGTTCTTCTTCATCCATTTGATCGAGCTTCCAGCCATGGTCATAATTGGGTTGAAGATTATCGTCTGGGACAATCTGGTCGCCCCATCGCTGGGCGGCGGAAGTAGCATCGCGTACAGCGCCCACCTTGCGGGGTATGTGTTCGGTTTTTCGGCTGCGCTGATCCTGCTGTTGATTCGCGCGCTGCCGCGTGATCAGTTCGACATACTGGCGCTTTGGAAGCGGTGGAACCAGCGACGGGAGTTCAAATCCGTCATGAGCGATCCTGCCAACGCCGCACGGGCGCGGTTTGGTACCGTGGCCCGCACGAAGCAGCTTAGTCCGGAAGCGCAAGCGGCGGCGGAGCGTCGGATCGACGAAATCAGCGAACTGCGAACGCGTATTTCCGAACAACTCGAGCGCTCCGACATTGGCGCCGCGTTGGTAAGTTACGACGCCCTCGTCCATCTTGATCCACGGCAGACACTCTCGGAGCATAATCAGTTGGTCGTGTCGCGCGAGTGCTATCGGATCGGGCGGTTTTCCGAAGCAGCTGCGGCGTTCGAGCGTTTCTTGGATTGCTATCCCACAGCGTTGGAGGCCGGCGACGTGCGATTGTTGTTGGGGATCGTGTACGCACGCGACCTGAAGCAATACGAAAACGCGGAGACACATCTCGAACGATCTATGGAGAATCTTCAGGATCAGTCGCGTCGCCAACAGTGTGGCGAGTGGCTTGACAACGTGCGCGCGGCCCTCGGTCGCACAGCAACAAAAACCTGACATGGATGATCAGCAATGCCGGAACTAGCCTACTGCCGTGGTGCCTTCGGACCGATCAGTGATGCGACCGTTTCCATCGAGGATCGCGGTTTTCAATTCGGCGACGGCGTCTACGAAGTTATCGTAGCCTACAGCGGTGCGCTGTTTCAGGCCGAACAGCACATGGCGCGTCTGCGGTGCAGCCTGCAAGCGGTCGAGATCGACTACGACTTCGACGCGGCACCGCTGGTGCCGATCATCGAAGAAGGCTTGCGCTTGAGCGGGCTTTCCGACGCCATGATCTACATACAGATCACGCGCGGCGCGACGTCCCGAATTCATCATCCGCCATCCGACATGACCCCCACCGTCGTGATGACGTTCAAAGCGTTCCCCAAGCTCTCCACCGAACTACGCGAGCGCGGCGTCAGCATGATCACACTGGAAGATCAGCGATGGGCCAAGTGCTATGTCAAGGCCGTGACACTTCTTCCGAACGTCCTGGCCAAGATGGAAGCCCGTCGCCGTGGATGTGACGACGCCATTTTGATTGCTCCTGATGGGAACGTGCGCGAGTGTACATCCGCAAACGTCTTCATTGTCACCGGGAACACGCTGGTGTTTCCACCACGCGACCAGTCGGTGCTTCACGGTGTGACGCAGGCGTTCGTGCTGACCTGCGCCGAATCCATAGGCTTGTCGTACGAGGAGCGCGCGTTCGACGTGGCTGAGCTGCAAAGCGCCGCTGAAGTCATCACCTCCAGCACATCCGTCGAAGTTCTCGGCGTCACCACCATCAACTCAGCCGCCGTCGCCGACGGCCAAGTGGGTGACGTGACGCGCCGACTTCAGCGGGAGTTTCTCCGCCGAACCGGACGAGCTCCGGCGGGCGTGCGGGCCTGACCGCCCGATACCTGCACACATACCGCGCGGGCGCGCAAAAGTCCGATAACGCTAATCGCGATTCATTGCTAGTGCTTTGTCACAGCCAGAATGACGGGTTTACAGAACCGCGACCGTGAGGGAGTGGACCCTAGTTAGGCTTTCATCACAGCGTCAAGACGCTCTCTAGCTTTCGTCGCCGGATCAAATGTACCCGTAACTTTAGATGTGACAGAGCACTAGGCTTTGTCCCAAAACTCGTTTCAATTACACGAGTCGCTGCAAGACGACACTTTTTTTCCGCGAGAAACGACCCGTTAGCATCGTCGTGGGTGGCTGGCCGGGAGTTTTGGGACAAAGCCTAGTACTCGCGTGCGATTGTGGCGGAGGTTTGCGCTGTGGGCTATTGCCAAGACGATCGGTCGCCGCAACAATGCCCACGGAAAGTTCTCACAGGCAGGCCGCGCTAACCGCCGAATCGCGAATCTGGTCGACTGAGGGCTGGTTTCGTGCATCGGCGTGTGTAAAACCGGTGCTTGGGGGCGATTCTTGTGGCGCGGTTCCATTGTTCTTAGCACCCGTCGGGGGTAGCGGTCGGCGTGCGTATTCGGGTGCCTAGGGGTCTACTTCGTCCATTCGGACCGGATTCGTGTAGATTTCGGTCTTCAAGTGTGTTGCTGGGTTGGTCGAAAATCCTGGCAGGTTATGACACCATTGGTTAGGTCCGGTAACCGGCGCAGAGCCGGTTGAACAGTTGGGGTAAATCATGTTCGTTAGACGGTCATTCTACGGCGGTTACATCTCTCGTTTTGCGGCTACGCTCACCATGCTCGCGTTGTCCGCCGTCCTAGGTTGCGGCGCCGACGCCGGTTGCAACGGTGACGGCGACCCGTTGGGTATGGATGACCTCGACGGCGACATGGTTGTGGATATGGAGGACAACTGTCCGAGTATCGCCAACGCCGACCAGGCTGACACTGACGGCGACGGCATTGGTGACGTCTGCGACAACAGTCCGTCTGATCCCAATCCCGGTCAGGGCGACGCGGATGGCGACGGTATCGGCAACATCAGTGACAATTGTTCAGACACCGCCAATCCGGACCAGGCTGACGTCGACGGTGACGGACGCGGCGACGCATGCGACAACTGTCCCGACGACGCCAATCTGGATCAGGCGGATACGGACGGCGACAGCGTCGGCGACGTGTGCGACAACTGTCCCGACGACGCCAACGCCAGCCAGGGCAACGCCGACACAGATGACCTTGGCGACGTATGCGACAACTGCCCATTCGTGGCCAATCCCAATCAGGACGACGCCGACGGCGATGATGTCGGTGACGCCTGCGAAGGCGACCGCGACAACGATGGCGTTCTGGATGCGGATGATAATTGCCTCAGCGCACCGAACGCCGACCAGGCGGATGCCGACGGCGACGGTCTAGGTGACCGATGCGATTTGTGTCCTAACGACGCAGACCCAGTCAACGCCGACGCCGACAACGACGGTGTGGGCGATATTTGCGACAACAGCCCCAACGTTTCGAACCCGGGGCAGGACGATAGCGACGGCGATGGCGTGGGGAACGCCAGCGACAACTGCCCCGCCGATGCGAACGTGGATCAGGCGGACGCTGACGGTGATGGTGTGGGCGATGCCTGCGAGGGTGATCAGGATGGGGACGGCATCGTCGATGACAACGACAACTGCCCCAATTTCGCCTCGTCGAATCAGACCGACACAGACAACGACGGTCTGGGCGACGTTTGCGATAACTGCGACAACAACGCCAATGTAAATCAAGCCGACGGCGATTTGGACGACGTCGGTGACGCTTGCGACAATTGCCCGGCCAACGACAACACCAACCAAGCCGACAGCAACAACGACGGCGTGGGTGATGCATGCAGTGGTGGTGGTGGGACACCCCCGGCGCCGACTGATCCGGTCGACGTGACGGCGCTACCGGGCGGGCGAATCGTTTTCCCGTGCGAAGAGATCACCTTGACAGCCAATACGACTCCGAGTGGTGCGATTGTTTCTTGGGCTAAGCAGGCTGGACCGGCGCTGGCTGCGGGCGGGCTCGTCGACAACGGCGACGGTAGTGCGACGTTCACCGTGCCGACCGATGCGTCAGCAACCCCGCGCGTCTACACGTTCCGCGCGACAGCCATCGCCGCAGGTTTTCTCAACGGGCAGGACGATGTGGCGTTCACGCTTCCGGCGTTTACGTTAACGACCCAGGTCGCAGCCAAGAGTAGCGGTGCAGCCCAACCGGGTGAAAACGTTACTCTGACATTGGCCGATTCGGTGCCTGCAGCTTGGAAGAACAGTGCCCAATGGACGCAGGTTTTCGATATCAAGAGCGGCGATCCGCAGGTTACGCTGTCAGCGGACGGCTCAGGTGGCGCCAGCTTCACGGCGCCGCAGGTAGAGAATTCCGTTGACTTGACCTTCCAGGTAACGACCAACGCTTGTTTCGATCAGGGCACGGCCGGCACAAACATTCAACAGCTCGTCGGCACCGTCGTCGTTCCGATTCAAGTGGTCAACTCGGTGACGTTCACGCCTCCGGTCGGTCCGACGCCCGTGGGTGGTACCATCAAACTGAACGACCCGAACAGCGACCCACCGACGCTTGTCGTAACTGGTATCACTGATTTTCAGGCGTTCTTCTTCGCGGCCAATGGTGGCAGTTTGCCCGAGGGCGTGGAGATCTCGGTCGATCAGGAGACGAGCATCTTGACTGTGACCAAGGCCCCCCCCGGTGTCAGCACGGTCACTATCAAAGTGGAGATCTTTGGCACTGCGGGTCTGCTTCATGATACTGCGAGCGCCATGATCCAAGTCGGTGACGCTCCGGAGTAGCGTCCAACGAGCGGGCTTGGTCCGAACCACAGTACGATTCTCTTGCGAGCCGCGGACACTGGTCCGCGGCTCGTTTCGTAATCGCGTTCGAGAATCTACGGCCGGACCATGTGCGGGTGCTGGCGTTGCCGCTGTGAACGTCGCCCCGTCTTGCGGGCACGGTAGCCCGGTGCGCACCGGTCAGTCACCAACGCTTCCATCAGCCCGACGAGCAGCTTGCCGTCACAGGGCTTGGCGAAGAAATAGTCACCGCCGACGAAGTCCACCATGGGTACGAGGTACGCTCGGGTCATGTCATCGTCCGGTTCCGTGGTAACGATGATGATCGGGTCGGTCTCGCGCGTTTCGCGGCGTATCCGTTCGATAAGCTCGAACCCATCCATGTCGGGAACGTGCAGTTCAAGCACGAAAATATCAGGGGCGCCGGTTCCGCAGTCCAGAAGCGCATCTGCGGCGGTCGTGGCCGTCGATACTTCGAATCCTGCTGCATCCAACGCGCGATGCATGGTATGTCTCGTGGCTAGATGCGGTTCCAACAACATGATTCGGGTCATCTTGCGATTCATCGCTCCGTTCCTTCCCCCTTGCTGCATACGTCCGCGCGTCCGCCCCGTTCGTACGGTCGGGCACATTGGGCGATGCTTCAGGTTGTACGGTGGGGAGGAACACACAAATCCGAAGTGATCGCGCCGGCGGATCGTCCGCGTACTGCACGGTCGGCGGAATGCGGCGCATCCATGGCCGCATCATTCGTCGGAACCGACGAACGATGCGCAGCCAACGGTCGTGCGACGTCGATACGACGCGGTCGCCCGAACCCGAAGACCCATGCACTGCGAAACTATGCTCCCTTCCCCAAGGTCGCTATCAGCTCGGATGCAGAGTACTTCCGCAAGGAGTTCGCAGGCCGAACCCGATGACAAGCCTCCACATCAGAGCGATTCTTCTATCACCAGAAATGCGAAGCCAGCGGATCGCTATCGACGTGTGACGAGATCCGCAACCGGCGCCGCGTTCGGCACCGTAGGAATGCGACCGTGATGGCCGCAATCTTCCGTTCGCACTTCGTGACGCACGAAGAATATGATATGTTCGAGGCGACGCCAAACGGGGCGAACCGGTTGGGTTTGGCTGGAATTCGCGGACCGCCGATAATGATTCGCCACCAAGTGAGCACCTATACCTGCTCGGTGATGGGATGACGCGGACAAGGCGGCGGGGTTCTATGTCTGCATGAAGTGCCCCGCGTGAGAACCTGCCGCCGGTGGCCAACAAGTAGGCCGAACGCTGCACGTTCGGCGAAAGCGCGATAGAATAACGACATCATGAGTAGTGCGGCGTTTGTGTTGATTGTTGAGGACGAAGTGGGCCACGGCGAAGCTATCGCCGAGGCTTTGGAGTCCGCGCGCTATGCATGTCATCTTGTCCACAGCGGCGAGGCGGCGGTGGAGAGCATTCGCCAGCGTCCGCCGGACGTCGTGGTCACAGACTACAAACTGGGAGGAAAGATCACCGGCTTGGACGTGCTCCGCGAATCGAAACGCGTCTCGCCGGATACGGAAGTCATACTGATCACCGCGTACGGCAGCGAATCGCTCGCCCGCGAAGCCCTAAGCCGCGACAACGACGCCTCAGCGGCCTACGACTACCTCATCAAGCCGATCGACATCGATGTCTTGCGCGACAAGGTCGAACGCGCGGCGAGTCAGGCCACGGTGGCGCGTGAGTCCAGCCTTCTTCGCAAGCAGGTCGACGAAGCCTTCGTCTTCAGCGGGATCATCGGGAACTCCGACGTCGTCAAGCGGGAGATCAAACGCCTCAAGAAAATCGCCCGCAGCAAGAGTACCATCTTGATCGTCGGCGAAACTGGAACGGGCAAAGAGCTGTTCGCTCAAGCGATCCACCAGAACTCACCGCGTTCCGGAAAACCGTTCAAAGTGCTCAACTGCGCCGCCGTCAGCGAGACGCTCTTGGAGAGCGAGCTGTTCGGCCACGTGAAGGGGGCGTTTACTGGAGCCGTGGTGGATCGCAAGGGGCTCATTCAATCGGCCGACGGTGGCACGGTGTTCCTCGACGAAATCGGCGATATGCCCCTGACCATGCAAGCGAAGCTGCTGCGCACGTTGGAAACGGGTGAGGTACTCCCGGTCGGCACGAACGATACGCTGTACTTCGACGTTCGATTTGTGGCGGCCACCAACCGCGACCTGTCGGAATTGGTTCGGCAAGGCGACTTTCGAGAAGACTTGTTCTACCGCGTTCACGCCCACGGCGCGATTCGCATTCCCCCGCTACGCCAACGGCGGGAAGACATCCCCGTACTCGTGCAGCGATTCATCGCGCAAGCCAATCGCGAACACGACACGTCAATCGTGTCGGCGTCCTCCGAAGTCATCCGCAAGCTGATGAACTATGAATGGCCTGGGAACGTGCGCGAGCTGCGCAACGTCGTCGAGCGGATGTGCCTCGAATCTGACGGACCTCTGCTGACCGTTAGCGACCTGCCCGATCAAATGCGGGCCACCACCGAGATCGTCCCAGCCGGACCGCCCAACCTCGCGGGCATGACCATGGCAGACGTGGAAAAACTGCACATCGTCAACACGCTGCGCATGTTCGGCGGCAACCGAGAACGAACCGCGAAGGCCCTGGGTATCGGCGCGCGAACGCTCTATCGAAAATTGGCGGACTACGATCTTAAGTAGGGTCGAGACAGAGCAACGATCACTGTGTTACAGCTAAGACTTCGGATTTCGTGGGTCCGATCAGAGCCGCGACCGTGAGGGAGTGTTCTTATGCTGTCACGAGCGGATTTCTAACGTTCGCTTCCTCACGGGCGCGGCTCGGTAAACCCTTCATTCGATGTGTGACACAGCACTAGGGGCGCGAGCGCAAACGAGCGATGGCGGCTCGGGCGTCTTGGTCATGCGGATCCATCGCCAGGGCTCGCTCGTAGTAACTCAGTGACTCAGCCGTCGCTCCCGTTTGCTCCAACGCCACAGCGAGATTGAAGGCCACACCCATCAACGTCGGATCAACATCAAGCGCCCGGCGGTAATGTTCGATCGAACCGATGAAGTCACCCGACATCGCCAACGACTGCGCCAAGTTATTGTTCGCCTCGGCTGACTCGGGACAACCAGCCGCGGCGTCTCGAAAATAAACGATGGCTTCTTGCAGGTCGCCGCGCTCCGCGAGGGCCACGCCGACGTTCATCCGGGCGAGCGCATCGAGCCGACGCTCATCGTGGATATGTACGTTCACGATGCACGCCGCTACAACCAGCACCGAGCAGGTCGCGACCACGTCGCGCCAGCGACGCCTGCTTACCAGCGAGAACAATTCGACCAGACCCACCGCCGCGAACGGGATCAACAGCGGCACGAGCGGGTAGCGATAACGCGCGAGTACGAAGAATATCGCGACCGCCAGCACCATGGAAACGAACATCGCACCATAGACCCACAACCCACGCCACCGCCGGCGCATCAGCCAGACGCCCACGGCTGCCAATGGGCATAGTGTTCCGAAGTGCCAGATATTCGCCAATACGCGCAGCGCCAATGAGTGATCGGCATAGACAATCATGCTTTCCGCGTCAGATACTTCGTAGCGGTTGATTACCATGGCGAACTTGCGGCCGACCAATCCCAACCACGCCACGGGGTCCGCCCGAACATCATCCCACGATCGCGCCCACCAATAGCGCGAGACGTCACGCGCCGTCATCGGTCGCCCTGTCGCTGCCTCGGCCAGACGTTTCGCGTCGGCGCGCTCGTACTCCGGGGTTTCGTGGCCACGAACGAGGGGTTGGTACCGGCCATCAGCGCCGCGATGGTTACCGATGTAGAAGTTCGGCCCGGATTGAAACGTCGACATGGACCATTGCCCAGACACCGCGATGTTGCGAACGCCGACAGGAACCAGCACCATCGCTACGCCGACCGCTAGACCGGCCAGCACCCCGAAGCGCATCTTCGCCGGTTCGTTTTGACGCCACGACAACGCCATCCATAAGCCCACCACCGGCAACCACACCATGGCGTTCTCGCGGGTAAGGATTAACAGTCCAAGCGCCAAACCAATGGCACCCGCTGCAACGAAGCTGCGTCGGCGCACGCCCGTCACAAGGGTCAACAGCAAGAGGCAGAGCAGCACGCATCCCAGTGACGCCTTTTGCACAACCCCGTCGAAGAACACCGCCGGCGCGTAGAGCGCCAGCATGCCCCCTGACACAATGCCCACACGCCGCCCGAACAATCGCCCGCCGACCACGCATAAGACAACCACCGCCAGCGTACCCCACACCGCCTGCACGATGCGAACGGTCGCTACGGTACCACCGAAGACGCGACGCACGACCGCAAGCACGTAGGGGTAGAGCGGGGCTTGGTAAAACGCTTCGCTGCCGATCCAGTCGCCGGCGGCGATGCGCTCCGCCCACGCGAAGTATCCGGCGGCGTCACCGACGAGATGAGCGACGAACGGTACGTCACGAGTTTCGTGAATGTAGATCAGTCGGACGACAAGCGCGACGAGGGCGACAAGTGCGACGTATGCCCAGAACTTTCGATCGAATGCGTTCTCGCGCTCGAGGCTGTCGCGACCAAGCGACTCTGTTCGTGGCTGTGCGTCTGACGCTTCCGACATGAACGACGATCTTACCAGATGTTCCCGGCGTCGCCCGCGCGCTTGTCGATCCATCTTCATAGAGGGACGCAACTCGTACTTCGTCTCTGATCGGTTCGTCTCCGCATTGGCCGGGTGGCCCATGGCTTTAGCCGTGGGGGAGTCGAATCGACGCCGATACTGTCACGGACCTAGATTCGACTCCCCCACCTCTGAAGAGATGGGCCACCCGGACGCGAGGGAGCGTTTTCAAGCTGTTGCGACCGGCTATCAAGCGTCCGCTTCCTTACGGGCGCGGCTCAGTAAGCCCGTCATTCGACGTGTGACACCGCGCTAGATCTCAGTCACGGTCATCTTGCTGATGGTGACGGTTTCGATCGGTGTCGACTTCTCGCCGCCGCCCGAATTCCTGGTCGGAACCTGACCGATCTTGGCCAGCGTTTCGAGTGATGCGTCATCGGCGATGCGCCCGAACGCGGAGTATTGGCCATTCAAGAACGACGCGTCGTCCAGGCAAATGAAAAACTGACACGACGCGGAATCCGGATCGCTCGACCGGGCCATCGAGAGCGTTCCGCACACGTGCGGCGTGTCGGTGAACTCGGCTTTGAGTTGGCGAGGACCGTCACCCGTTCCCGTGCCCTGCGGACATCCGCCCTGAATCATGAACCCAGCCACCACGCGATGAAACGTCAGACCGTCGTAGAATCCGGACTCCGCCAGATCGATAAAGTTCTCGACGTGCGCCGGCGCCTTGTCCGCGAAAAACTCCAGGTTCATCGTGCCCGAATCCGTATGAATAGTTACCTGCTTCACATTCAACTCCTTGGATGGTGTATCAAAAAAATGCTGCGACGAAATCCGCGACTCGCGAACCAGCAACGGTGCTGGGACGAGATTCTGCGCTGTGACGAAATTCTGTGCTGGGACGAGATTCCTATCTCGTCCCTCCGCTCAAGCGGGATTCCTATCCTGCGTCCTATAGACTCGGCCATTCACGAGAGCCGAGTCACGCGAACGTGGGTGCGAGAAAGGATTCACGCACCAGCTCACTATGTCCCTCCGTCCCTCCGTCCCTTCGCCCCTTCGCCCCTTCGCCCACATCCTACCATTGCCCATTGATCGCATCGACCACCCGACTGCGCGCGCCGGCTACGGTATCTGCAATCCGAACGCCGGACGCGCGCCGGTGACCGCCACCGCCAAGGCTCTGCGCAATTTGTGCGACGTCGACATCGATGCACGCGCTCGGCGACTCAGCACGATGCGACGAACCTTGCGTCTGCAAACCATCAACCAGCG
Source organism: Phycisphaerae bacterium (assembly GCA_029260075.1). Classification (GTDB taxonomy): domain Bacteria; phylum Planctomycetota; class Phycisphaerae; order UBA1845; family UBA1845; genus OFTM250. The sequence goes on along the minus strand of JAJDDY010000067.1, from coordinate 216,972 downwards.
GCGGCTTGCTTCGCAAACTCACGCGCACAAGATTACCGTCGCTCTCTACAAGCAAGACGGACACCATCACGGACGCCATGCGAAGCGGTTCATTGACAACATCTTCCGTGTCCGCCGCGGTAGCCTTCACCTTGGCAAGACCATCCCTCGTAAGCGTCATCACCGCCAACCGGCCGCCAGCCAACAGCTCAAGCGAACTCAGCGCCGCACCGAGCACGCGAACGCGACCCTCTGATTCTCGTTGAAACAACTGCTCGAACAGTTCGTGCGGGGCCGCACCACGGCTCACTAGGTCCGCCACCGCCGCAAGCACGCGGCCATCTGTATTGCTGTGGCGAAACCAACCCGTATCCATGGCGATTCCGACGAATAGAGCTTTCGCCGTATCCGTGTCAATTGGCCAACCCTGTCGACCGAACCAATCATGGAGAATCAAACAGGCGGCGGCGGCTTGTTCGTCAATCAAATAGGCGTCGGCCAGTTCGTCGCGCGTGACGTGGTGATCGACCGCCATCTTCGGCAATTTCGATGAGCGTAGCCAGTCCGCGATCGGTTCTAGCTGGTTGTACGTACACGTATCCATTATGAGAATGCCATCGATGGTCGCCATGTCCTCCGCTTGCCAATCAACGCCCCACCGCGGCATCGGCTCATAGCTGTCGAACAGTGCGTACCGACTCGAAATCGCATCGTAGATAAGTGCCACAGGTTCGGCACCACCTTGCCGAAGCACGGCACGCATGGCCGCCAGCGATCCCAGCGCGTCGCCGTCGGGCTTGGCGTGCGTAAGCAATAGCGGGCGTTTCCATTTGGCGACCATCTCGGCGCACGCTGTGTAGTCGGCCGGTTTCGGCGTTCTCATCGTATTCGTTCCCCATCACCCGTCGCCGTCGACTCCGACGGATCCCAAGACCCGCGTACTGAGCTCACGTCGCGGCGAAGTTGTTCGCAAAGTAGGTCCGGCGTATCGAATCGTTCATGGTTTCGCAGGCGGTGTTGAAACGCCAGGTCGATAGTTTGGCCGTAGATATCCTTTTCAAAATCGAGCAAGTGGGCTTCGATTTTTCGACCGCCGCCGCCGAACGTCGCGTTGACGCCGATGCTGATCGCCGCTGCGTGACGGTCGCCGTCGACAACGGCATAACCGGCGTAGACCCCGTCTTTGGGAACAAGCTGTTCGACCGGTTGAAGGTTGGCGGTTGGAAAACCGAGCGTGCGCCCCCGCCGTTCGCCCTCGATCACTTGGCCTGACAACATGTACGGACGACCGAGACAGAGTGCGGCACGGCGCGTTTTGCCGTCTGCGATCAGTTTGCGAATCAACGAGCTGGACACCATCGACTCGTGACCATCTTGGATCGCAACGGTCACCGGGTGGACGATATGCACCTCGCAGTCTCCACCTTGTTCCTCGCCGCGACCGGCCATGAATTCGCGAAGCATTTCCGGTGACCCCTTGCGACCTCGACCGAATCCAAACGAAGGCCCTTCGACGATGTGGGTCGGATCGAACCGTTCAATGATCACGTCGGTCACGAACTGTTCTGCTTCCAGGGCGAGGAGTTTCGGCTCGCTTCGCGCAACGACCACGACGTCCGCACCCGCCTGCGCCAGGTATCGCAGTTTTTGATCATGGGTGGACAATCTGGCGGGCGTTTTTTCCGGAGCTACGATCGAAAGGGGATGTGGCTCAAAGGTCAGCACCACGACCGGCCCGCCGGTGCCCACGGCGAACAATCCCGCCTGCGCGAGAAGCTGCTGGTGGGCCCGGTGAACGCCGTCGAAATTGCCGATGGTCAAGACGCTCCGCCTGAGCGGTGGATCCACCTTGTCCAGTCCTTCGAAAACTTTCATGGCCAATCCTAACATGCCCACGAGCTGGCGCGATGTTGTTCGTGATGATTTCGATATCTCAATACGCCGACCCAAAGCATAGCGCACCACGGTTCGGTGGGCAATGGCGAACCGGTCGTTCTGGCCTCTACCGTTGACAGGCCCCGGCCGCGCGGTTGTGATTGCGCTCATGCCCGAGGAACCCCAAAGCAGATCCACGCCCGTACACGCGGTGCTTTGCATTGATCGCGAGACCTTGGTTCGATCGCGCGGCGTGTTGCGACACCTCCTCGTCGGACTCGTCGATCAAGCCATACAGGTGAGGGTGGTCAGCGACGATGCCCGGGTGGACACGCTACTCCCCGGTCCGGTGCAGGCGGTGCTCCATCCGCCCATCGCCTGGCCATTCTCCCGACGAAGAATCGAACGCGTTGTCGCTGATCTTGCCGCCACCGAACCGACCGTCGTACATGCGATCGGCGGCGGATCGTACCGCGTGGCCAACGCCATCGCACGAGCGTTCGATGCCGAGCTGATTCTTCAGGTCATTTCGCTCGCCGATTGCGACGCCGTAGAGCGACGCTCGGGTACGCCCGCCGCCTGCCTCTTGGCTGCAAGCACGCCACTCGCCGGCGTCCTGATCGACCGGTTGCGTATCGACCGCGATCGCGTACGTCTCGTTCGACCGGGAGTCTTGGCTTCGAGCGACACGAACTGTTTTGCCAACCCCGATCGAACCACCACCATCCTCAGCACGTCAATGCTGCGGCGCGGCGCCGGTGTGGAACGACTGGTCGAAGCCATGGCCATCCTGAAGCATCGAGACTACGACTTGCTGCTTTTTCTAATGGGGAAAGGCGCCCGCGAAAGCGCGATCCGACGCGTGATTCGAGATCGTAAGTTGTCTTCATGCGTCACGCTCTCACGACCGGCCGGCAACATGAGTGAAGCGATTCATAGCGCCGACATCTTCGTGCTACCGGCTGCGCCGTCGACCGTATCTGCCAACAGCCTGCACGCCATGGGTGCCGGGGTTGCGATTGTGGCGTGCGGCGAGGGCGTTTGCGATCACCTCCACGACGCAGAGACAGCCATCGTCTGCGAAGACGCTACGGCCGAGACCATCGCGGATAGCATTGAACGACTCATCGCAGACCCCAACGAAGCCCGTCGACTGGCCGGCGCCGGACGTGACTATGTGAAACAGCACCACGCGGTATCCAAAATGGCTGAAGCGACCGCCGACGCCTACCGCCAGCTCGCCCTGGCTCACGCCACGTTTTCCATTGGGGAGTAACCGGAGCGTGAACGAAGCCATATCCGACGTACGCAACGATGCAGCCCGATTGGCTTCTCTGGCGGATGAACTGCGCAGCACGGTGCGCGGCAACGTTCGATTCGACGCACTCTCTCGAACGATCTTTTCAACAGACGCAAGCATCTATGAGATCACACCGGCTGGTGTGGTCATGCCGAAAGACGCTGACGACGTCGTCGCCACAATCAACGCATGCCGCGCGCAAGGCGTACCCATCGTAGCGCGCGGCGCGGGTACGGGATTGGCGGGCGGAGCCGTGGGCGCCGGCGTACAACTCGATCTCTCCCGCCACCTCACGCAGATCGGACGTCTTGATCTCGAAGCATGCACCGTCGACGTCGAACCCGGTGTTGTCCTCGACGAACTCAACGCCCATCTCGCCGGCGACGGACTCATGTTCGCACCCGACGTGGCCACCAGCAGCCGCGCGACCATCGGCGGCATGATCGCCAACAACTCCTGCGGGGCGCATTCCATCGTCTACGGTCGAACCGTTGATCACGTCGCATCGATCGACGTTGTGCTTTCCACCGGTGAACGGGTCACCTTCAATGACACGTCGGGGGCAAGCGATACGCTATCGACTGACGAGCAACGTATCCAGCGCAACCTAGGTCAGATTCGCGACGCACACTACGACGAAATCACGAAACGATTCCCCTCCGTTCTAAGAAGCAACGGCGGTTACGGTCTCGATCGGCTCGGTCCAGCCAACTCGCCCGCGCGGGCGATTCGCATTCTCTGCGGCAGCGAGGGCACGCTCGGCATCGTCGTCGCAGCCAAGCTGAGACTCGTTCCCATCCCGCGCCACCGGCGCCTGCTCGTGCTTCATTACGCCGAGCTATCCGCAGCGCTGGAAGCCACGCCGGATATCGTAGGCCACAAGCCATCGGCGGTGGAACTCGTCGACGACATGATCATAGAGGCTGCGCTAAGTAACCCGGCCATCCGAGATTGCTGCAAGTTCCTCAAGGGTTCCCCCAAAGCCCTGCTCATCGTTGAGTTTCACGGCGAGGACGACCAAGCACTCGCGGCGAAGGCAAATACGCTGTCCGAGGCAGTGCAACGTGTTCCCGGCTGTACGGACGTGGTTCAGGTTCACGATGCATCGCAACAAGCCGACGTGTGGAACCTTCGAAAAGCAGGGCTTGGTCTGTTGATGTCTCGACCGGGCGACGCCCAACCCTATGCCTTCGTCGAAGACTCCGCGGTGGATCCGTCGCGTCTGCGCGAATACATCGATCGCTTCGGGGCCATCTTGAAAAAAGAAGACGTCCAAGCCGGCTACTACGCCCACGCGAGCGTGGGGTGTATTCACGTCCGCCCCATTTTGAACCTCAAACGCGCCGAGGACGTCGCCCGCATGGACCGAATCGCAGCGGCTGTCAGTGACTTGGCACTGGAGTTCGGCGGGGCCATGACCGGCGAGCACGGCGACGGGCTCGTGCGGTCCTGCTGGATCGAGAAGATGTACGGCCCGAAGATCGTCGGCGCCTTTCGCCAAGTGAAGACCCTCTTCGACCCGACGAACCTGCTGAACCCCAACAAGATCGTCGACCCCATTCCGATGACGCAGAATCTCCGCTATGGTGCCACATTCGCGACACAATCGCCCAAGACACATCTCGATTTTTCGGCGCATGGCGGCATGGCGGGCTTGGCGGCCATGTGCAGCGGAGTCGGCCAATGTCGCCAGCGACTGGTCGGCACGATGTGTCCGTCCTACGTCGCAACCGGCGACGAACAACACACCACACGCGCCCGGGCCAACGCCCTTCGCGTCGCACTGTCGAATCGAGGACTCATCGACGGGCTGGACGATCCTCAACTTGCAGAGGTCATGGACCTGTGTATCGGGTGCAAAGCGTGCAAGACCGAATGCCCCACCGGCGTGGATATGGCACGCCTGAAAATCGAGTACCTCGCCCATAGCAACTTGACCCACGGCGCAAGTGACCGGGCACGATTCATTGCGGACACACCAAATCGCCTGGCGATGGCTAGCCACTTCCCCCGGATCAGTAACGCGATCATCCGATCGAAAACCATGCGCGCACTGCTTGAGCGCCGTTACGGTTTGGATCGGCGTATTCAACCGCCGCGACTCGCCCACCGGACGTTTCGGTCATGGTTCCGTCGACGCCGCCGCACAGGCGCGAACGCCCCGTCACCGCGCGGACCCATCGTGTATTTCGTTGACACATGGACCAACTACTGTCTGCCGCAAGTCGGCATAGCCGCAGTGACGTTACTGGAGCACGCCGGCTTCGAAGTCCTTTGCCCCAAGACATTCTGCTGTGGTCGCACCGCGATCAGTCAGGGTCTACTCGTTGAAGCCAAGAAGCTGGCTGAGTTCAACGTGCGTGCCCTCGCGCGCTTCGCCGCAGACGGTGTGACCATCGTCGGGACGGAACCGAGCTGCATTCTCACGTTGGTCGATGAATACCCTCAGCTCGTCCGCTTGCCCGCGGCGGATCGTATCGCCGGGCAAACCGTTATGATCGAAACGCTCCTGCGCCGATTGATGGATGAAGATCCCGGATTGTTCGAGCATGTACCCACCGACGCCCCGCTGCTCTATCACGCCCACTGCCACCAGAAATCGCTAGTCGGTTCCGCAGACGCCGAGGAACTGATACGAGGTGTGTGGGGCGCGGGTGGGAGTGAGGGTGTTGATGGCCATGCACTCGCACCGGTGATCGACGCCGGCTGTTGCGGTATGGCCGGGGCGTTCGGTCACGAACAGGAACACTACGACATCGCCAAGGCCATCGGTGAGCACAGACTGTTCCCCATCGTCCGCGCTCGCGGCCGCGCCCAAGTCGCCTGCTCCGGCTTCAGTTGCCGAACGCAGATTGCACACCACACGAACGCGGCGCCGCGCCACCTGGTGGAATACCTGGCTGACGGGCTGACCAAGTGATGTGCGGGAACGAGCATCCGTCGGGCTCGTGCGTGAATCCTTTCACGAGCTCGTGCGTGAATCCCTTCTCGCACGCACGCTTGTTCACTGCGTCGGTTGGACTGCGCTTGTAACGTGCCAAGATCCCCGCTAGAGTTCGACCCCGCAAACGATTCCCACGGACAGGAGACAGCACAATGATTAGATCCACCAAGCTCGCATTGTTCATGATGGTTCCGACCGCCACAGCGCTCACCGGGTGCATGCCCAAGATGACGATGCAAAGCATTAAGGACATGCAGCCTGAGCGAGCCCCGGAGCTGGAGCGACTCGAAATGCTCATCGGCGACTGGGAAACTTCGGGCGAAGTCAAGATGACCGTGCTCGATGAAACGCTTCAGTCGTCGGGGACTAATCACGCCGAGTGGTCCCTCGACAAGCGATTCCTCATAGAACACGCAGACTTGGACATGGGGGCGCTCGGCAAGATGACGGGAATCAGCATCTGGTCGTGGGATCCGCGTATGAAGAAATATCGCATGTGGTGGTTCGACAGCCTCGGCGAAACCTCCGAAGCGACCGTCACCTACAACGAACGCACCAACACGTTTCACATGAAAGCCGTCGGACAGAAGTACGGTTACAAAACAAAGGGCCGCGGCACACTTCGCCACATCGACGACAACACGATCGAATGGACCTGGCGCGAATGGGACGGCACCGGCTTGTTCAAGCTGGCAGACATGACGGGTACGAGTAAGCGGAAACGCTAGCGAGCGGAAACGCTAGTAAGCGGCAACGATAGCAAGCGGTGAACAACCGCAGACGCTCTTGTGTGGCACCGGCTTCCAGCCGGTGATCCGTTGGCGCTTTCCCCTCTTCACACAGCCCCAACCGTCGCCGCCCACAGTAATGCTGGGACGAGATTCCTATCTCGTCCCCACGCCTAGAGCGCGTACGAGAAGGACCGCTACGGACCGAGCCGCGACTGTGAGGGAGCGGTTGTTCGCCTCGCACATGGACCGCTTCCTTACGGACGCGGCTCGGAAAGACGCTTCTTGACACGCTTTTGGAAGGATCGCCATCCTGCGTTCCGTCACTCCGACATCACGCGGGAAGGGATTCCCGTTAATGTGCGTGCGAGAAAGGAATCTCGCACGAACGGCCATGGCACCATCGACGGAACCGCTGCGTGAAGCCTAGAGATTGATCGCTTCTAGGCATTCCTAACGAGCCGTTGCAACCGATCCGCGCTAATCACACAGCCCCCACCGTCGCCGCCCAAAGCTCATCAAGCGTCGGCTCGTCGCCGCACTCGGGACATCGCGTGGCGCACAGACCCTTCAGCATATACCCGCACTTGAGACATCGCGGGCCGTCGTCGTGCGCGGACGTCGCCGTCGGAACCGCCGGCCAATACGAAACCGTCAGGGCCATCCACAACCCCCAGCCGATAATGGGAACGACAAGAAACAGTGCTTGTAGCGGACCGCCTCCCAGTTGAAACAAGTAGTGCAAGACGGTGATCGGAATTGCAAGCAAGACGAAAACCGACACACCGGTCCACGCGACCGCGCGCGGCGACCACACGACCGAACGCCGCCAAATGATGATCCAAACGAGGATCGCAAGGGTGGCGGTACACGCATACGTGCTGGCCGGCCGATCGGGAAGCCCCACCACATCATCCAGAAAAACCGCCGTGACAAAGAAGGCCCCGACGATGGCAGGAAAACTCCCGATAGAAGCCACCAAGCGCTTGGCCGTCGGGGATACGCTTGGCGGTCGCGCGGACGGTTCGACTTGATTATTCATGTTCCATTTCTCCCAGCCCCACCAAACCCAAATACTCAGCCAAACCCAAAGGCCGATCCCAATTTCATGTTGCCCGTGGCGAAGGTAGTCTTGGTCCATGCACCCGCTCGCGTTCCACAACGGTCGCGCGAAGATCATTTGGGCGAATGGCACAATGGTGATCAATGCTGTCAGCCACTTTCGTCCCAAGGTCCACAGAACGAGTGTTCGCCATATGGCCATCGTTGAGACAACCCACACGAAAGCGAATATTGCGTGGGTCGAACGTAACGCATCGAAACCTGAGACCTTCCAGTTCATTTCATCGCAGAGGTACGCAGCATAGAACGCAACTGTTGGAACAATCGCGATCATGGCCAACATATAGACGATCCGTCGCGTGACGGGGTCGAACCGTCCGCTTCGTGGCGATGTGGCTGCAATGTCGTGGGCGGTTATCACCAAACAAATTCACTCATGACCAATCCGGATGCATGATGGTCTGGAACGATCGCAACAACAACTGCGGAGCGGTTCACCCACGCGTGATACATCGGTCGTGCCGCTTTGCAGTCGGCAAGATACCCGTGCAGCGCATTGCCAAGCTAAGCAATTAGTGCATGTAGGGGAAGGACCGTTGCGAACTGAGCAGCGACCGTGAGGAAGCGATTGTCCGTCGCGCATGCACCGCGTCCTTACGCGTGCCGCTCAAGAAGAACTTTCTTCGATAGATCCTTAACACACCTCGTACCCTTCCGATTTCGTCAGCGCGCCAAACAATTCGGATAACCGTTGTGTGATGGAGCCCGGTTGCGCATCGCCGATGGATCGCCCGTCGACCGTCGCCACCGCCACCAACTCCCCCATTGTACCCGTGCAGAACACCTCGTCCGCTTGGTAGACTTCGCTAAGCGATACGTCGCGCTCGGCGCAGGGGATGCCATGATCGTGGCACAACTTTAGGACCGTCGCCCGAGTGATTCCTTCCGGGCAGGCCACCGTTCGACTTGTCGACACATCGCCGCCCTGAACGACAAATACATGCGTCGCGTTGGTCTCCGCCACAAACCCACGCGTGTCGAGCATCAGCGCGTCGTCCACACCCGCGACGTTGGCTTCGATCTTTGCCAGGATCGATGGAATGAGATTGGCGTGGTGAATCTTCGGGTCAAGGCAGTCGGGTGGAAACCGGCGCACGCTGCTTGTGATCAGCGATACGCCGTCGCGCCCATAGACCGGCGGCTTATGCTCAGCCAACACGATCAGCGTCGGTCCGGATTGATTGAGTCGCGGATCCATCCCCGACGTAATTTTGACCCCGCGCGTAAGGGTCAAGCGAATGTGAACCCCGTCGGTCATCTGGTTGGCTTCGAGCGTTCGTTTGATCTCAGCTATGATCGCGTCGTCCGACGGAATGACGTCAAACGCCAACGCCATCGCCGAGCCGCGAAGCCTGCTCAAGTGTTCGAGCAGTTTGAAGATGCGCCCATCGTAAAGCCGCAGACCTTCCCACACCGCGTCCCCGCCTTGGACCACCGAGTCGAACGGACTGACCGCCGCTTGATCGCGGTGTACAAGCTCGCCGTTGATGTTCACGATCAGGTCGCGGTTTCTCTCGTCGAATGTTTGTAGCATCGTGAGGCACTCTCTGGTTACGCTTGGAGTCGATGGGCATACAGCCGGTCATAGTAGGGCATGCACTCTGCATGCAAACCGGCCAAGCGATCGGGTAGACGGTCCGGTTTCGGTTGATAGGGTTGAAACCCGGTCGATCGCTCCACCGAAGCATACCAATGCTTCGCCCAAACACCGTCCGTGTCGCGCCGACCCTCTGGCCAGCTAAGCATGCGTTCGTCGAACGCAACGCCGATCGGTTCGACAAGTAGCGTGAGCAATCGCGCGGGGTCATTGAGCACGTCGCGCGTGTCGAGCACCGGGGGAATGCGACCGGTGGTCTGACGGACGCGATCAAACAGCGCCACTTGCTGCGGCAAACCGGTATCAATCAGCACCGGGTCCGGGATTTGTTTCATCAACGACGTCAGCATCTCACGCGGATCGCGAATCAGGAAGCAATGGTTCAATCCGTCAAGCCAATCGGTCTCGATATGCGGAAGCAAGTGATGGGCCATGTGTTTTTGATAGAAGATCGTCTTCCCCTCGGGAACCGGTCCGGTCATCCACGACACCACCTTGCGCCAGTCCGTCTCATGCCGGGCCATGACCTCCGATGCCCCGGGATGGGGCCGTTGCGAATGCAAGAGGTAATGTGCGTACAGAGGCTCGTCGCAGACGATCGTGTCCGGGCGGTTGCCCCACGAGCGCATCATCGCCGTCGAAATGTTCCGCGGACCCGACCACATCGCAATCCGCACCACCGGTTTCGCCATAACCAAACCCTCACACGAGCCCACCACAACGTAAAGGTAAACCACTTGTTCAGCGCAACGGCAATCCGCTTGTTCAGCGCAGCGGTTGTGCCAGCGAGCCAGCTGTGCCGTGAATCCTTTTTCTCGGCATCGACCGAGCGAGCGGTAAGCCGAATGGCCGGGTGGCCCATGGCTTTAGCCGTGGGGGAGTCGAATCGGCGCCGTATGCAACGCTTACGGAGCACTTCTGTCAAACATCGAACGATGGACCGGCCGAGTCGCACCGGTTAGCAAGCGGACGTTTCAATTCCGACCGCAAATGCTCGAAATCGCTCCCTCACGGTCGCGGATCGGATCGGATCGGACGACCCCGTCAGTTGAGTCGTAACAAAGCCTAGCATACTCGCGAGATTTGCGCGCAGCCAGACGTCGCGAAACCTCGGACTATTATTCGCCAAATTTCGCAGTGCTGGCAAAGTGGGGAAGATGAGAACACCAGGCGTAATTCTCGTTGGACGGCTCTTGGACGACCGGACGATAGATTAAAAGTATAGCGTCGCGCCCCTCCGCTTGGTGCCTCTGCGGCCCGGCGGACCGGTTGTTGTCCGACTTGACGTGCTAGGCACTCAAGCGGGTGACGCCGACGCGTGTTGTGTTCGCCGAGTTCGGAGTCTGGATCATGCAAGCAGTCAAGAATCGTGGTTTGTCGGGAAAGCATCGTCTATCGCACAACCGGAGTCGGGCTGCCCGGCTTCATGCCCAGAGCCTAATCGAGGAATTCTTCGAACCGGAAGAGATGGACTCGTCCGGCGCCCAGCCCATCCCCATTCGGCGTCGAAGCGAGTTCTTGCCCACCGTGGCCAAGAGCACGGTCGCGCCGATCGAGTTCGAGCCGGAATCATGGCCAGGTGAACCGTCGGATTGTTCGATCGAACGAACCGATGGCGATCCGAGTATGGCCGCGGATGATCACAACGGTGACCTACCTATAGCGCGATGCAAGGACGCGCCGACGGCAACGAACGCCGTGGTGTGCGTCGACCAGATATTCCTAAACCAACGACCGGCCATGGCGCGTAACGGGCAGTTCACCGTACGGGGATTCGTGCGCGGATGCGCCATCGGAGCTGTGGTAGGCTCAAGCGTGCTCGTCGCCTTGCGGATTGCGTTTGGCTAGAGCTTGGTCACGACTAGCGCGACGGGTTGGTCCGATCCCAGCTGCGACCGTGACGGAGCGATGTCATGCTGTCGCGACCGGATTTCAGGCGTCCGCTTCCTTACGGGCGCGGCTCGGTAAACCTAGGGGGAGCCGAATCCGGCGTCCGATCCAGTCGCGCACAGTGAATTGCAGGGGCTGTCGCGACCCGTCAAGGGACCGCATGCAGAGCACTTGGCGTACGCGCGATCAGCTACTCGCGGGCATTCGCTCAAGAATCGTATCGCCAAGCCCGTAATCGATACTCTCGCTAGAGCTAAGCCACTTGTTGCGATCGCAATCCTGTTCGATCTGTTCGATCGGCTTACCACTTCGCGACGAGATGATTTCGTAGAGCACATGACGCAGGCGGATGATTTCCTCGGCTTCGATCGCCAAGTCCGTGGCCGAGCCCTCCATGACGCCGGAGATCAGCGGTTGGTGCAGAAGCGTGCGTGAGTTCGGCAGCATGAAGCGTTTGCCCTTGGCGCCGCCGCACATGATCACCGCCCCCATGCTCGCCGCCATGCCGACGTTGTAGGTGGCGACATCGCAGCGGAGATACTGCATGGTGTCGTAAATCGCCAGACCGGCAGACACCGATCCGCCCGGACTGTTGATGTACAGGTTCACGTCGGCTTCCGGGTCTTCGTTCGACAGGAAGAGCATTTGGGCGACGATCAGGTTGGCGTGTTCGTCGTCGATTCCGCCGGTCAAGAACACGATTCGGTCCTTGAGCAGGCGCGAGAAGATGTCCATCGCGCGTTCGCCGCGACCGGTGTTTTCAATGACGTACGGTACTAGTTGGTTGATGCTGCCCATGGTGTCATCGGCCTCCCTAATGCTTATCCGGTCAGCGGCGCCACGCCGCAACCGACCCGGTGGATCGACAGCGTAGTGTGCACGCCATTCGGGTTGTCAGACCCTACTTCTTCTTCGGTTCTTCTTTTGGTTCCTCGAGCAGCTCATCAACAATGCCATACTCAAGCGCTTCTTCGGCTGACAAGTACCGATCTCGCTCCGTGTTTTCGCGTACGAAATCGACGGACTTGCCGGTACATTTCGAGATGATCTGGTTGAGGCGATCCTTGTCGCGCAGCACTTCCTCAGCCTGAATTTTGATATCTTCCGCCTGTCCGGTCACACCGCCGTACGGTTGGTGCATCATCACCTTGGCGTTGGGGAGGATGTAGCGTTGCCCCTTGGCGCCGGCCATTAGAATGATCGCCGCGCCGCTGGCGGCCTGCCCGATGCAATAGGTGGCCACTTCAGAGCCGACGAACTGCATCGTGTCGTAGATGGCCAGCGTCTGATCCACGAGTCCGCCCGGCGAATTGATGTACAGATTGACGGCTTGGTCTCGGCGGACGGATTGCAGGTACAGCAGTTGCTGAATCACAAGACCCGCCGTCCGCTCGACGATCGGGCCGGACAGGAAGATGATGCGGTTTTCCAGCAACATGTCCGTAAGGGACATCTCGCGTGTTCGCTGGTACGGCGGATACTGATTGGTTGTCCGCATGGGTCCGGAAAATTCGTGCATGTTTGCTTCCTCAGGATCGGCGATGCCGCGTATCGGCTCGCCCGTCAGTGCCATGTGGAGACAGCCAACGTGCTAACGCTCCGTGCGTTTTGTCGGCAATTCATCCGCGTCAGGCCGGTTGTTTCGCAAAGTCTACTTCCCGGTCTTTTTCTTCGCGGTTTTCTTGCTACTGGTCTTCTTCGGTGTTGATTTCTTCGCCGCCGTCGTCTTCTTCTTTTCAACGGTCTTGGGCTTGGCCTTCGTTTTCGGACCCTTGCCCTCTGTGATTTCGGCGTCATCAAGCAGCAAGTCCAAGGTCTGCTGATCGCGAAGCTTGTGATAGAGCACAGCCAAGCCCTCGCCCTTGCTCAATTCGTCGCGAACCCGATCGAATCGCTTTTGCGTTCGCTGAGCGATCGCCGCAATCGCGCCGTTCATTTGCTCTTCGCTGACTTCGACGCTTCTGTCTTCGGAGATTTTTTCCAGCACGAAAAACAACTTGAGTTCCTGCTCGGCGCGCTGCTGAGCGGTGGCCCGCAGTTCGTCGACTTGCTTTTCGATTTCGGCTTCGGGGATGCCGGCTTGATACATCTCGATCATCTGGCGAGACACAGCCCGATCCCGCTGGCGCTGCGACAAGCCGGACGGAATCTCCAACTCGGTGTTGTCGATGAGATATTGGCTGATCTGCCCCTGCATGCCTTCGCGAATGACCGCTTCCAACCGGCCTTCCAACGCGGTGCGGATCATGGTTCGCCACTGTTCTTCGCTCTCTACACCAAACCCGGAGAGGAAGTCGCTGTCGACTGGCGGGACATGGAGACGCTTGATTTCGCGGATCGAGAAGTCGAATTTCGCAGTCTTGCCGCGTATGTCGATGTTTTCGTGATCGTCCGGGACTTCGGCTTCGAACGTCACGTCGTCGTCGATCTTCTTGCCCTTCAACGCATCGCCAAGCCCCATGAGCGGTACACCCTTGAGGCGCAGATCGCGAGCGGCGATGTCGGTATTTTCTTCGGAGGCGATCACCTCATCGCCGACGGACATCTTCATATCCGCGTAGAGCATGTCGTCGATCTTCACGCCGCCTTTTTCGACTGGCTGAAACGTGCCGCGAATAGCCATCATACGATTGGCTTCGGTGTCGACATCGTCGTCGCTGATGGTGACCTTCGGTTGCTCGACGGGAATTTTTTCGAGGCTGGGCAGTTCGAACTCGGGCTTGAGTTCCACCTCACAGGAAAACGTCAGCGGTCCGGAAGTTGGTATGTTTAGGGTCTCAAGCGCCGTATCGATCGGAACGAGTTTCTCCGTTTCAACCGTTCGCGGTTTGTCGTCGTCACCAACGCGCTCCTCTTGAACCGTCACCCAGAACAACGGATCGCCCAGGGGCTTGAGCTCTTCCTTTTCGACGGCGGCCATATAGCCGCTGCTGATCAACTTGCTCTTGAGCTGCTCACCGACGTCGGAACCGAAGCGCTTTTCGATAAGCTCCATGGGCGCATGCCCCTTGCGAAAGCCGGGCACAAGCGCGTCGCGTTTCAACTCCGTGAACTGTTCAGACCGCCGCTCTTCAAGCGATGCTTCGGGGATGGTCACCGTGAGTTTCAGGCGAAGGGATCCGACCTCTTCCTTCTCGACCGTGATGGCCTCTTTCAGGTCGGCCATCGCCTGCTCTTCTTCGGTCAGCTCAGGCGCCTCACCCTCGACTGTTTCCTGCTCTTCGACCGCCAAATCTTTGTCTGCCATAGTGGCTGCTCCTTCGCTCCGGTTCGCCGCGCCTGGCGCGCTGACCCGCACTAGCCCATCTCCATGAGGAACCAACGCCGGACCAGGGCCATCCCGGGGTATCCATATCGGGCATCCGTCGCCCAATCTTACCCGGAACACCATCTGCCCAAACCGGAACGTACAGTAACCTACACACCCGTTACCTGCAATGCGATCCGCCTTCAGAACGTCGCAGTCAGCCGATGCCCGTGTCTCCGCCGGCCACCTCACGACGCCTGCTTCGCTTGCCAGGGCTGTGCCACGGCTCAGGTAACCGATTCCTCCGATCCGAGCCGCGACCGTGAGGGAGTGATTTCGAGCCGTCACGAGCGGGTTTCAGACGTCCGCTCCCTTACAGTCGCGGCTCGGTACACCCGTCATTCGATGTGTGACGGAGCACTTGTTGGTTCCGGAGTCTTACCTGCACAACCCTCAGGCCTCGGGCTGACCGATCTATGCGAGGGCATGCGGCGTCCGGTCGAGGGCTGCGTGAAGGCGCAAGTCGTGATCCGGGTTTGGTGTTGACGAGGCTGCGACTGATGCCGGAACATTCGGACGAATTGGAAAGAAAGACGCCAGCGGCGCCCCTCGAGGTTCGGGTCGGAGGAGGGGAAAGGTCGAAGGGCTGCACGCCGTTGACGTCCACCTATTATACGCTACGAGGTTCGGTCTGGTTTGCAAAAAATCGAGCGCCCGAGATATCCATGGCCCCTGTGGCCAGCGCAGCGCGGCCCCCAGACCGGGCGATCGTCAAATCGAAGCGCCGGTGACGCCGGCGGCGGTGGGTACCCGTGTCCTGGTCGACTCGGTCGCCATGAACGGCTGCCTAGCGCGAAACCGCCCCGCAGTCACTCGAAAACGCTGATTTTGTAGTTGTTTCTGCACTCCGGACAACACCCGTCGGCATCAAGCTCGGGTACCGGAAGAATGCTGGATGCCACGTAATTGACACATCGGGAGATGGAAAACCGAACGCCAGGACATGTTACGAAAGGCAGAAAAAACTATGTCGAGCGACATTTTTGTACAAGCCAAAGCGTCGGACAAAGGCAAAGAGTGCAAGATTCTGATCCGCGCCGTAGTCCATGAAACACACGTGTGACAATTTCTGCGTCCCTTCCCCCGAAGAGCGTGCTTAGGAAGCCTCTTCCCGAGCCGCGACCGTAAGGAAGCGGTCCGGTCTCGTGGGCGAACACTGCTTCCTTACGGTCGCGGCTCAGTTTGTTGAATCCTTTTCTTGTTCACCCTCTAAGACCCACTGCCCCAAGAACGGCTCGACAAACTACGAGCCGTCAGCCGCGCCGGTTCGGGCGAGTATGGCTTCTAGGATTCGGCGCTCGGCGCCCTTGTCGCGACGAATCGTTCGCCACACCGTGTTCTGTTGCGTTGTTGTGGCGGCATCGCGATCGATCGGAGTTTCCACGGGAACATCACCCTCAGCGAAGCCCTGGTAGAAAATACGCTGCGTGGCGTTGACCTGCTCCTGAACCTCGACGCGACAGTAGATACTGACGCCATCTTCCGAAGACGCGATCCGAACCTGAGCGATACGTTGGAAATCGCCGTGCGTACTGAGTGACAAGTTCGACCGCGAAGCTCCGCCGACCCGAGCTTGGCTTACCGGATACGACAACACCACACCAGAAGAAGCATCCGTCGATTTGATCGGGAACCCCTGGTCAGCCAGCGCGAACCGGGCCTCTTCAAGCACCGTCTGCTGGTCAGCGTCCGCCAAATGACGGACGCCCCACTGCATCGGTGACAGGTTGGTTTGAGTACATGCCCCGACGACCGGGGCAATACAGACAAGAATGCAGGCATAACGCAATTGTGAAACCATGATGGGTTCATTATCGATCGCAACAGCCGCAACGCAAGCGCGCCCGCCGACGGGGCGACCGACCAGCGCTCGATCGCGGGAATCACGTCAACATAATCCGGACACTAACAATGTGTTAAACCAGGCTGGTATTCAATCACGTCGCCGCGAACCCGCCCGTGACAACGGGACTTGTCCCCGTCAAGAGGCGGAAATCGCTAATGGATCACCGGCTGGAAGCCGGTGCCACACTTGTTCAACACGGCACTGATGAAGCGTCAGTTTCGATTCTCGAAAATGTTCGATAAACCGCCGAGGAGCGAGCCTTCGCCTTTTCCTCGCGGACCGACGTTGGCGAGGATGCGACCCGCCAACCGCGTGAACGGTAGCGACTGAAGCCACACGGTGCCCGGACCGGTGAGCGTAGCCAAGAACAAACCCTCACCACCGAAGATCGTGTTCTTGATTCCACCAGTCATTTGGATGTCGTAGTTCACCGACGGCTGAAGCGCGACGAGGCAACCCGTATCGAGGCGCAGTGTCTCACCAGCCTTAAGGTCTCGACGATGGATCGTGCCGCCTGCATGAACAAACGCCAACCCGTCGCCCGTGAGGCGTTGCAGGATAAACCCCTCACCGCCGAACAGACCGGCCAATATCTTTTTCTGGAACGCGATGCCCACGTGAACGCCGCGCGCCGCACACAGAAATGCGTCCTTCTGGCAGATGAGTTCGCCGCCTAGCGTGTCGAGGTGCATGGGAATAATCTTCCCCGGATAGGGTGCGGCGAATGCTACCTGCTCTCGCTCGGTCCCCATTGCGCCGAACGTAGTCAAGAACAAGGATTCACCGGTGACCATGCGCTTGCCCGCGTCCATCAGCTTACCAAGGAAGCCCTGGTTCTTGCTCGGGTCGCCGAACACGGTTTGCATCTCGATGCCGGAAGACATGTACATCATCATGCCCGCCTCTGCGACCACGACCTCGCCCGGATCGAGCGTGACTTCGACGAACTGCATATCATCGCCATAGAGTTCGAAGTCGATTTCGTCGGCGCGGCGACCCGAAGGCACACCCGGAGGTGCGGTCTGCCGGCTCGACCCAACCCCAAGTGATGGCACGTGCCTAGCTTCGGTCCAATCGGCCACGCCCGGTCCCCAGACCAGCGTGTTCGATCCCCCCACAGAAGGCAGAACCTTGGTCAACGCTGCCCGCGACATGGGCCCGGTCGTTTCAGAATCTTTGATGTAATACCAACCTTCGTCCATGGTTAATGCTCCCGCGTAAGCAATTTGTGCAACACCGCTGCCGCCAGCTTAGTCCGCAGGCGCACTATAACCTGAGCACACCGATTGAGAAACAAATCACCGGTATCGGCCGGGTCGGAACGCCTTTGCCCTCATCCGGCCGTCTCGATACACTGCAACACGCAATGTGTGAAGCAACCGGCAATGCATCTTACCCTTACACAACGCGAAATCTGTTTGTTCGCCTCGGCCCAGCGATGGTCGCGCGTTCGATGCCGCCGGTTCTCCTGCTAGCCGCATGCCTCCTCGGCGGATGCCAAACGTGGTCCTCGAACCGGTGGCTGGGCGACTACGACGTGGCCGAACGGCAATCCGCCAAGCGGGAACGACCCCTTCTGATTTACTTCGAGGAGGATCGGCCGAACCACGACAGCCAATTGGCGTCATCGATCAAGTCCGAGCGTTTTCGGTTTGTGCAAGACGACTTCGTTTGTTGCTCGCTGGTCCGATCAATCGAGCGCGACCGACGGTACGTCGCGCAATATGGCGTTGATCGAGCCCCGGCGATCATTGTTGTGCATCGCGACGGCACCTACCACGCCACCGCGGAGCGATCCATGTCCGCCGACGAACTCGTGGCGTTTCTCGACTCGGCCGTCTCACCGGGTACGCCGATCGATCGCAACCGATACGTGCCGCACAAACCCCACTTCGACTGGTACAGTTCATTGGACGAGGGCGAGCGCGTAGCCCAGCGAACCGGTCGACCCATGCTGGTACTCTTCCACCGAAGCATGTCGCGTGATCGCTGGCGTATCGAGGGGCTGCTGTCGCGGCACGAGGTGTACCTGCGCCTGAAAGACCTGGTTCACGTGCGGATCGGCCTGTTTCAACTCTTCGAGAAAGCCTACATCACAAAGTACGGCGTCTTGAGGATCCCCGCCATCGTCATCGCCCAACCCGACGGAACATTTGACGTGCTCGAACTGCCACCATCCTGCGAAGCAGTCATCGACTTCGTAGACAAGGCACTCCGCCCCCGCGTTCCAGCGGAACCCGCCGAGCCTACCGTGGCCACAACGACACCATAACCCTCCCGCGCATGGGGATCTCCAGAACCTCTAGCGGCCTATTGAAAAAGTGTGGTACCGGCTTCCAGCCGGTGATCCATTAGCGATTTCCGCCTCGTGACGAGGCAAGTCCCGTTTTCAGTTGTGGGTTCGCGGTGACGCGCTTGAATACCTGCATTGTTCAACGCCCTGCTAGGGAAAGTGCGACCACAGATTCCACCGATCCGGAGCTGTTCTTGGCCGTGATGACTGAGACAACACATACCGTAACGCAAAGCGGGGACGAGATGGTGATCTCGTCCCCGCGTACGATGGTAAACGCTTTGTCGAAGTACGCGCTACGCCCTTACAGCCCCAGCATCGAGGCGATGCGTGGTGCGTACGTAACGACCAAGCCGGCGAACACCACACTCACCATGCTCATTAGCTTAATGAGAATGTTCAGGCTCGGTCCGGACGTATCCTTAAAGGGATCGCCGACGGTATCGCCGACGATGGTGGCTTTGTGGGCGTCGCTGCCCTTGCCGCCGTGGTGACCCTTCTCAATGTATTTCTTCGCATTGTCCCAAGCGCCGCCAGCGTTGGCCATAAAGATCGCCATGGCAAAACCGCTGGTCAAGCCACCGGCGAGCAGTCCCATCACGCCGGGTACACCAAACACCAAGCCGACACCCACCGGAACAATGATGGCCAACAGCGAGGGGAACACCATCTCCCGTTGGGCGCCCAAGGTGGAAATGTCGACGCAACGTGCGTAGTCCGGAAGCTTGTTGCCCTCGTGAGTGATCTGCTCGCGAGGCCAGTTTTCCGATTTGGCGGCATCCTCAGCCGACATACCCTTAGCCGACACAAGATATTCGCCGATCTTCTTGAACTGATCGCGACACTCCAACATCATCTGGTACGCCGCACGCCCCACAGCCTGCATCGTCAACGCGCAGAACAGGAATGCGAGAAGCACACCGGCGAACATGCCACACAGAACCTTCGGGTTCATCAGAGTCACATTGTAGAAGTCCATGAACTGCTGCAGCGACGCCTTTCTTGCACGAACGACCTGAACCGGAACTGCCGAACCATCTGCACCCGAAATGGTCGTCGTCTGAACGAAGCCCTTGTCGTGCTCGGCCGCTGTGAGGTTGGTCAACTTGACGCTGGCCTTGCCGTCCTTGTCCAACTTGTCGTCAAGCACTGCGACAGCGTCACGACTGAGCAGCATGTACGAATCGAAACTGGCCTCGTCGACACCGGCCTTAAACTTCGAGGCGAACTTGCCGTGCCCCATGTAGTAAATATCGTTGACTCCGGCCGTCGCGGTCTTGTCACTCTCCGGCTCCATCACCTGAACATACTGCATGGCCTCGCGAACCTGGCCGATACGCACTTCTTCAACATACGCGGCCATCAGCGCCAAGGCTGTGAGCGCGGCCGAACCGATGGCAAAACCCTTGCCCGTCGCCGCTGTGGTGTTACCCAAAGAGTCAAGGGCGTCCGTTCGCTCGCGAACCTCAGCAGCCTGCTGCGTCATTTCGGCGTTACCACCGGCGTTGTCCGCAATGGGACCGTATGCGTCAGTGGCCAGTGTGAAACCGAGCGTGGCCAGCATGCCCACCGCAGCAAGGCCCACGCCATACAGGCCAAGAATAAACTCGCCACCGCCGCCCGCGGCAATGAACGACCCCATAATGGCCACAATGATGATCGCCAGCGATGCCCATGTGCTTTTCATTCCCTCGGCCACGCCGGCGATGATGACCGTCGCCGAGCCGGTGAGTGCTTGCTTCGCGATGTTCTGCGTCGGTGCATAGTCGTAGCTTGTGTAGTACTCAGTGAACTGGCCGATCGCCCAACCGGCCACAAGGCCAATCACGACAGCAAACGCCACGCCACTCCACGAAACGCCGGTCACATTACCCAAGAGCAACCAGCAAATCACAAACGTGAGGGCCATGATGACCACACTCGAAACAACCAGCCCCTTGTTCAAAGCCGACATGAGCTGGGCCATCGTCGCCCCCTCCTCGGTCTTAACGAGATTGATGCCCGCCCAGATGCTCGCGATGATGCCGACTCCGGCGATAACCATTGGAACAGCAAGAAAACGAATCGCGTCGGCGTCGATGTCGACGTTGCCCAGGGCGTGGGCTGCGGCCACGCCAAGCGCCGCCGTCGCCAAAATCGAACCAGCGTAGGACTCGTAGAGGTCAGCGCCCATACCAGCCACATCGCCGACGTTGTCGCCAACGTTGTCCGCAATGGCGGCTGGGTTCCGAGGGTCGTCCTCAGGAATTTCCGCTTCGACCTTACCGACCAGGTCAGCGCCCACGTCCGCAGCCTTGGTGTAAATTCCGCCACCCACGCGGGCGAACAGCGCCTGCGTGCTCGCACCCATACCAAACGTCAACATGACGACCGTGATTTCGTGCAGCGACATTTCAGTGAAGAAGTGCAAACCCATGAACCAGAAGGTGATGTCGATGACCGCGAATCCGACCACCACCAAACCCATCACCGCACCGGCGCGGAACGCCACGCGAAGGCCTTCGTTGAGACTCTTGCGCGCGCCAGCCGTCGTTCGATGGGCTGCGATGGTCGCGGTACGCATACCGATGTAGCCGCAAAGGCCGCTGAAGAAACCTCCCGTCAGGAACGCGAACGGTACGAGCCCGTGTTGAACGTGTAGACCGTACGCCATCCACGCCAGCACGATCATTAGTGCGAGGAACACGACCGCCACGACGCGATATTGCCGGAATAGATACGCCATCGCACCATCGCGAACGTATCCGGCGATCTTGATCATGTCCGCGTCGCCTTCGTCGCTGTCCACAACTTCCTGGTAGTACTTTCGTGCCATCACCAGCGCGACGATTCCGCAAAGCGGCGCGACATACCACAGCATGGGAATGCTCACACCCACAGCTTCGGAAACGTGGGCGGCCGATTCCGTGTCCTGCGCGGAAGCGGACGTCACGGCCATCAGCGATACAAAACAGATCGCCAGAAGCGGGATCAATTTCAACAGACGTCTTGCGTTCAACGTATGATTCTCCTTTTGGTCGGCATGAAACTCCGGATCAGCCGGTTTTCCACGCACGGACGGTGTCATCTATTGATTCAACGATGTGTGCGGTTTCACATAAGACTCTATTTGACAATAGATTAGAGCAACCATGCAACGTGGTCGCGCCACCGCACCAATCAGACCGCGGGACTATAGCAAAACGCCGCGGTTGTGCCAAACAATTTCCCGGACCGATCGTCGCTACCGTCGGAGGCTGGTGCACGGTCAAACGTCCTCTTGTGGGTTTTGGGATTGGCTCGTCGGTTCGTGCGGCATCAGAGCCACGGGCGCCGGCCCGCGGACTGGTCCCACCGCTAGGCGCCTGTTGAGGAATGCTTGTATTCAAGCACGGTACCTCGAACCAGTCCGTGACGAGGGGCTGCGTCTCGATCAAGAGGCGGAAATCGCTAATGGATCACCGGCTGGAAGCCGGTGCCACATTTTTTCAACGGGCTGCTAGTGCTTTGCCACAGCTAGGATGACGGGTTTACCGAGCCGCGACCGTAAGGAAGCGGAGGTTTGAAATCCGCTCGTGACAGCCTAAAAACACTCCCTCACGGTCGCGGCTCAGATCGGACCAACCCGTCATTTGAGTCGTGACAATGCGCTAGGGCTCCGACGACGCATGTGCATCTTCACGCCTGAGACTACCGGTGCGCCACTGCTCTTGAGCAGTGAACGGGATTCACGATCCACTCGCCTGTGATTAAACAATTCGCGAAGACGTCGTAGCGATGTACGCGCAAGACCGCGATCACTTGTGCGCGGCGTGCGCTTCCGACGCAGCTAGAAAAAACGAACGTTAGTATCGTCGACACTTATTTGACGCGCAACGAAGTGTGCCAAGAAACGTGATCGATCCTTGACCGGCTCGCAGCGCGGGCCTACACTTCGCGCTCGGTCGAGGTAGCGCTTGAGGCTGGGTGTATTCCGCACGCACGACCGCGTGCACCTGGTCGAACGCAGAATTCGCTTTGCGTGCCCCAGCGTACGACCATGCCTTTCAAGAACGATGCGACAAAAGGGAGTTTGTGATGCGCGCGGACGTGAAACTCGGAATCGTCATTTCACTCATCATGGTCACCGTAGCCGGCGGTTACTACCTCTATCGAGACAAGAACGACAAGCCCATCCAGCTCGTCGCCGGACCCGACACGTTTGCAGATCAACTGCCCCTAGGCGGAAAGTCTCCGGTGGCTTCGAAAACATCTACGCCGAAAAAACGATCCTCTTCCAAGACCCCCAGCGCACGCAACGCGAAGAACGCGCCGAGGACCAAGCTGCCCGCAGCACGAACACCAACCGGCGATCCGTCTCGCGTCGCAATGAACAAGAAGACGCCGGTACGCAGCAGTACACAGCAGAGCAAATCGAAACTCGGCGCGAAACGACCGCCGACCAACAACGCGACCGGCAAGCTCGCGGATACAACAAGACCTATCTCGACACGATCGAACCCGAAAGTGCGACCATCGCGCACGGCTAACTCAAAGCCCGCCTCAACCAACCGCAACAACGCGACCAAGCGCACGTCGTCAATGATCGCCGTCGAGACCCACCGGGTTCAACCCGGCGACACGATGGCCACAATTGCGGAAGGATACTACGGCAACCCTGCGCTCGCTTCGTTCCTTGCGAGTGCCAATCCACATGTCCGTGCCGGTTCTGCGCTGACGCCGGGTCAACTTATCAAAATCCCCGAGCAACCGGCTGGTAGTGTGGTCATGACCACCAAGCACAGGCCGTCTCTTGCCGCTACCCGACCACAGACCAAGCAGACAAAGCCCAAACGCAAGCCTGCCGTAACCAAACCGAAGACGTATCGAGTGAAGTCCGGCGACAGCTTCTACAAGATCGCCAAGACCCAACTCGGCAACGCGTCGCGCTGGAAAGAGATTTTCGAGTTGAACAAGAAAGTCGTAAGCGCCGACCCCAAACGCCTCAAGCCCGGACAAGTGCTGGAACTGCCTGACTAAGAGGGTACTTCAGAAGGGGTGTTTCAAACCGAGCCGCGACCGTAAGGGAGTGGTTTTCGTACTCGTACTCGAAACCGGACCGCTTCCTTACGGGCGCGGCTCTGAAAAAGACTTCCTAAAACATCTTGATAGTCGTGGCTCATGGTCCCGGCTTCTAGTGCTCCGTCACAGCCAAATCTACGGATTTGCGACGGCATCAAAGCCGTGGGCGCCAGCCCGCGGACCGGTCCCGCCGCTAGCGCGGCGGGCTCTGACCGGCGCGTCTGTCTCCGATGGTGCGGGTGGCGACAACCCGAAGATTAAGGTGTTACGGAGCACCAGTCCGCACGACAGACGGCACGAAACCTGCGAATCTCACACCTGCGGTTGAATCCAACCACCCTGCTTGCCTAGAATAGGCGCACCGTTGGTTGCGGTTCGGTCTTACCGGACGCAATCGATCACCTCCCCCACAATCATGTGGTGCGATGACCCGGTCAACACCGGTATCGCACCTTCGGGCGTCCGCTGTAGTTGCGAAAGCCAAGTGCCCACGATCGGCTGCCGATAGACCGGCGACGAGCGGGGTTGGCGTCTCGACGTACGGAAGGATGCCTCGGTTCCGCCCTCTGATCAAACGGGCGACCGTTGATGAGTGATGCTATGCGCTGCCAAAAACATGTACTGACGACCGGCGAAGTGGCCAAGATTTGCAACGTCGCGCCACGAACGGTGTCGAAGTGGTTCGACGCCGGCCATCTTCGTGGTTATCGAATTCCGGGTAGCAAGGATCGACGAATACCGCTGCAACAACTCATACGATTCATGCGCGCCCACGGATTACCCCTCAACGGGCTCGATCAGAGTCAGTTGGTCATGTTGATTTTCGACGCCGACGCCGGCTGGTGCAACACACTCGCGACCGCGATTCGTCAAGACGGCGCTGACTATGAAGTAGCCACGGCCGCTTCCGCACTCGAGGCCGGCGCCGCGGCACAACTCGCCAAGCCCGATGTCATGGTGGTGGACGTCGACCACCCAGAAGCATCACCGAAAACCATCGCTCGATTTACTCGATCACTGGAAACGGCTCCGATGCTCATCGGCGTTGCGTCCGGATTGCCCGAGGCGCGAGGGCAAGCCCTTCTTCAAGAGGGTTTCGACGGCTACCTGAGCAAACCGTTCGATGCGCGATCACTACTCCAACTCATGGTTTCGATCCGCAACCCCGTCGCAGAACCCGCGGTCAACTAGCGCCGTTTCAGCGTTGCGTCGGGAAGTTGCAACTTGCCCGGGTGATTCGACTTGCCGTGTCCCCGGGGCGTGGGGTGCCATGGCCAAGCGCAGCACGGCCATGTCTTGCGTGGATCGAAACCTGCTTCGCAAACAGCGCTGGGGCGAGACGGACCGTTCGACGTCGAGATGGCACGATCCGCGATCTACTCGGCGGACATAGCCACGCCGGTGACCGTGGCTTCAAAGACTTGTTTGCCATTGCAGATGCCTTGTGCATTGCACACGACGCGGCGGCGGCGGTAATCACCGCACTCGCAGAGCACGTACAGGCGTGCCGGCGGAACCACCGAACCGCGAAACTTGCAGTCGTCCACGCCACCGAATCCAGTGAAGCCGCTGTATCCAGCTATCACGTTGGTGGCCACAGCGCAGGCCTGACCCGCCATTTCCAGCATGAGTACGCCGGGCAAAAGGGGGCGACTTGGCAGATGACCCTCAACCCACCACGCGTCCGCGCGGATTTCGGCGAACGCCACCATTTGCATCCGGTCTGCATTGACCATGCATATACCATCCAACACCATGAACTCGCGGCGCTGGGGAAGGATGCGGTAGATGGCCTCGCGGTCAAGCTCCACGTGGTCGAGGTCCACGCCGTCAAGGCTGAACAACAGAGGCGGTGGCATGGATCCCCCTTGGAAGGCTCGCGGGACGCAGAAACACGTCGATGGATTTATCAGTCCGGGCTCACGGGAAAGTCCGGGCCGGCCGGAGACTAAGCCGGCAACCCAGCGCCGCAATGGGACCGAACTCGGTCAAGACCTCTTGAGTGTCTGCCAGACAGCCACGAGCCGCGATCAAGCTCAGCACCGCACCAACGACCACGACGCACGGCAATGGCACGACCAGCGCCAGTCCATAACGACCCTTACAATATCCAGAGCCGACGCATGGTACAAGAAGTCTTCTTATCGCTCTGTCACAACCCCAGTGACGGTTTCGTCCGATCCGAGTCGCGACCGAAAGGGAGCACTTTCGTGCTGTCGCGCCAGCTCTCCGACGTCCGCTGCCCTACGGGCGCGGTTCGGAAGACCCGTCACGCAATGTGGAACAGAGCACAAGTACGCCGTTCAGCCCTAGAACGCGGGACGAGGACCAAGCGCGACGGTGCCGGGAATCCACGACGACGCACGCCGGTCGCAGTGCCGAAGCCTCGTGCAAGTTACCGACCGATCCACGTGACCGAACTGATGCACTCGACCTGCCGGAGCCCTCAGAGCCCTGCAATCAATATGCGTGCTCGAGCTTCGCGTCACACCGGTTTGGTCGGCTACTACGAAGGTTGTTCAGCCCGGACTTCCAGAATCTTCTTCCGGACGACCTGTGCGGCATCTTTGATCTGCTGCATCGACTTTCGAACCCGTGTACCTGCCGCTTTGTTTCCACCGGAAGCCTTGGCTACGTCATCTGCGACAGCTTCGACAAGCTCCTTGAGGCGTTCGTAATCCTCCATGTCGAACATTCTCCATTCAGTGAGGTTGGATGTTCTGAACCATTAGCCCCGCGGGACATCCGGGAGTGTACACTCGCCGAGAGGCCCCGCAAGATTGTTTTTATCGGAAAACAGGCCCTCCAAGCCCCAGAAAGCCCTAGCGATTGTCCGAAAACGACCGTTTGCGACGAAGGATTGCAATTCTGGAACATTAGGCAATCTTACGCTTTTCCAAATCTTGAGCATGGGAAACGCGTCGCACGGGCCTATTTCCGGCACCCGCGGCTGCGATGGCGATATCAAGCTCGATCCGATCACGGACGCACTCGTTCTCAAACGGCCCGGCGTAACGCGGTGCGCGCGTTGGCGGCTCGATTCAATACCGGCCGGGCGCCTGGTAATTGCCCGACGAGTCACTTTGCGGCGAAGCCAGAAAATGAGTTTCGCTAGCAGCCTGTTGGACAAGTGTCGCACCGGATTCCAGCCGGTGATCCATGAGCGATTTCTGCCTCTGGATGGGAACACTGCCCGTTGTCACGGGCGGGTTCGCGGCGACGTGATTGAATACCAGCCTCGTTGAACGGACCGCTAGGGCGAGACGACCGATTTCGCAGTCGACGTCACGTTCGTCAGGTCGAATCGCGTTGCGTATCTCTTCAAACTGACGCTGTCCGCGCATCGAAAGTGCCGTAGCAGCACTGGTGGTGCGAATCGCCCCGGACTAGCCATGAGTTCCGAATGTTGCTGGTTCAACCATTAGGTAGAGACCGAGTGATCACCGTTCCGATAGGTCGTAGAGGCGCGCATGGAAGCGGGCCCGTCCGCATAGTGCGTGGAGTTGGCGTAGAGTTATGTTGCAATTTCATTCAGGGCATGGATGCCCGCTAGCCGTCGCGTTGGTGTTCACCGCGCTTATCCCCACAACACGCGCCGCTTCGCCGGACGATGCGATTCACGTGCGCTCCCAGTCTTTCGCGCTGGAGTACGAGGTCAACGACCGCGCGCTGCCGCTCGATCTCGTTCAGCTTTGGTACACCACCGATCGCGGGACGACCTGGAATGACTTCGTCGTGGACGAGGATCGCCAGTCGCCGATCGTGTTCGAAGCACCAAGCGAAGGACTGTTCGGGTTCACGCTCATCCTGACCAATGCAACCGGTCCGTCCGGATCGACGCCCAAGCCCGGGGATACGCCGCAGATTTGGACGTTCGTCGATTTCACGCCGCCTATCGTCCAGTTCCATCCCCTACGCCAGACGTCCCTCCTCGGACAGCGTGTTCTGCAAATCCGTTGGACGGCCATCGATGCTCACCTCGCAAGCCGCCCAATTACAATCGAATATCGTCAGCCGCCCGATACGATCTGGCGTTCGGTTGTGGGCGACGCCCTGGCCAACACCGGTCGATACGACTGGCGACTTCCGGCCAATCTTATGGGCTCGGTGGCTGTTCGGATCAACGTCGCCGACCTCGGCGGTAATCGGATCAACTCTAAGGAGCAGGTCGCGGAAGTTGCGGTAGAGGATGAGATACCGTCTGAAATTGCCGACCGAATCGCTAGCAGCCCGCTCCGGACTTCAAACGATGACGCACCCGCCACGCTGGCCGGTTCGCCACGGTCGCGACTGCGGGCTCAAAGCCTGTTTGATCAGGCTATGGCCTTGCAGGAACGCGGCGAGTTCCGAGAGGGGATTACCCGCCTGCGCGAAGCCGTAAAACTGGACCCCCACCGGGCCGATGCGTTTGCCGAGATGGGGACCATGCTCTATCGTGTCGGTGACCCGGACCGGGCGCTGGCCGCCTTTGAGTTGGCGCTCCGGAAAGATCCCAACATGCGGTCCGCGCTTCGCGGTGCCGCAATGATCCACCGTCGAAACAACGATCATCCGCGTGCCGCCGAACTGCTGCGAACGATTCTTCGACGGCAACCCGACGACGCTGAGGTATGGATGAATCTTGGTGACGTGGCCGTCTTTCAGGGTGATGAAGTGCTGGCCCGTGAGTGCTACACACGTGCGTCGCGCGTCGATCCGACCGCGAAGGGCGTGATCGAGGATGCGCGCAAACGGCTGGACCTGATGGCCACGGTTTCGCGCAACTACCAACCGACCAACGGCAACTAGCATGACCATGCAGGAGTCCAATCTCCCACGTCCGATCTACGCGGTAGTCGGCGACAGCCGCTTCCTTCGCAGTCGCGCCCTAGCGGAGATTCTGGCCGTGTTGTCCGACGAAGCCGACGCACTCGGCCCGGCCCGGTTCGACGGCACTAAGGCTGTGCTTGCAGAAGTGCTCGACGAATTGCGCACGCCCTCGCTTCTGGGCAATCGGCGCATCGTGATCGTAGACGACGCAGACCCGTTCATCACCGCGTCGCGCAGTGCGCTTGAGCGATACTGTGCATCGCCGGCGCCGGATGGATCGCTCCTGTTGCTTTGCAACTCGATGCCGAAAAACACACGGCTGTATAAGGCGATCGTGCGCGAAGGCGTAGTAATACCCGTGGCTGCCCCGAAGGGTCGAGCGGTGGTGCGCTGGATCACCGACCACGCCCGCGCCGCACACGGGAAGCCGCTGGCGCCCGGCGCGGCGCAACGCCTGTTCGAGCATCTCGGTGATGCCGTCGGGCTAATCGACGCCGAGCTAGCCAAACTCTCGGCGTTCATCGGAACACGAGAGTCGATCACTCCGGAAGACATCGACACGCTTACGGGCAACCTGCGCGAAGAGAAGGTGTTTGCCGTTACCGATGCAATGGCCGTGCGAGACACCGCCGGGGCGTTGCGACAGTGGGAGCAGGTTCTGGCCACTGATCGAGCGGCGCCGGCCCGTGCCATCGCCGGATTGGCTTGGGCGGTTCGTCGACTGTTGGAAACGCGTCGGGCGTGGGAAGACGGCACGAACATCCAAACCCTTGCGAGAAAAACCTATACCGATCCGGGTGTGCTCAAGCAGCGGCTGGAACGCGTTTCGATTCGCGAGCTGGAAGACCAACTGCGCGATCTTCTTGCCGCCGACGTGGCCATCAAGACCGGAGCCTCATCGATCGGTCCGGCGGTTGAAAAGTTCATTGTTCTACATACTGCAGTACAACCCTCGACTGCGGCTCGCAAAATGGGAAAAGCAATATGACCGGATACCGAACCCCACTTTCTTTGCTCGTGCTTGCCTTGGCTGCTGCGGGCGGCGGGTGTGCGGTTCTTCCCGCGCAACGTGGCGTCGCGCCCGGCCCGTCGCAATCACTGACTACGGCCAAGCCGCTAGCATCGAAAACCGTCGACGAGGGTAACGGCGAGGAGAACATGCTGGCTGCGGTCGAGGACTTTCTCGAACGGACCACAGAATACGCCGTCTATCCGGAAGGGGACCGACGAGGTTCACTCAAGGACGCATCTGCGCCAGGACAGTCGGCCAAGACAATCGCCGAGCGCATCGACGACGACGCCACAACGCTACGAACTCCGGCGTCGGGCGGTCTTCGTATCGCGACGAACGATGCGCCTGCGACGCCAGTGGTTGGTGTCGAGGCATCGTCCAACACGCGGGTGGCAATTGAAACGCCCGGGCTGACTATGCCGACGGTGGCCCTGCCCGTCGTGGAATCGATTTCGATTCGCGGGTTCGAGGATGCGCCGTCCACCGTTGCGGACGCCGCGCCAACTCGGACGACGAACGCGCCGCTAGAAGCCGCTTGCAAAGACACACCCGATCTGTTGGACCGCTTCGTCCATCACCTGAAATCGCGCACGGCCGAGCACGATGACTTTGACGCCGAATGGTCCTATCGGTTGGCGCTGCTGGCGGTCCATCGCGATGCGGAGGCGCGCCGCGTGTCGGACGGCCTGTCGGAGAACCAACGAGGCCTGCTTCAGTCCCTGATCGATGTGGCTAGAAGCGTGCGCCGCGTGGCTGCTGATCCACTTCAGGCGACGGAACAAGCGACGGTATCTCTCGAAGGGCTGCGCGACGTGCTGATCGAAAACGGAGATCCGATCGTTAGCTCTGTGGCGCTCTGTCAAAAAGTAGTGACGTTCGGCGTGTTCGAGGAGTTGTTGCCGACTGATTTCGTGTCGGGCCGGACGCTACAAATGATCGTCTACCTCGAACTCGATAACTTCCAATCAGACCAGACCAACGACAACCAATTCGAAACACGTTTGGCTACGCGAATCGAACTCCTGACAACCGCGGGCGTCTCGATGTGGCGGCATGAGGAGCCCGAGATCGTTGATCGCTGCCGGCGGCGGCGCAAGGACTTCTTCATCGCCCAACGAATCGCCCTACCGCCGACGCTCCCATCCGGCGACTACGTGTTCAAGCTGCTCGTCGAAGACAAGCTGACCGGTCGCGCCGACGAAGCCACATACCCCATTACGCTCGTCAGCCCGGTCTCCCTGGCGACCGGCGGCTAGCCGCCATTTGAACGAGTGTGGCACCGGCTTCCCGGTCGGGCGACACACTGAGTGGCAGGAGCCCGCTGCAGCGACGGGTGGCCAACGACGCGACATTGCGGATTAGTACCGTGTCACTGTAAGTTCTTGTCGTTTTCGTGGTATTTAGGGCATTAGCACGGCGTCTTGGTGCGCATTCTGTACGATTGAATTCGGATTTGACTGTCGTTTGTGCTTGGCGCGAGCCGATCGGGTAGTAGACTGTCGCGGAAATGTTGCTTGCAACACGCTGACCGGCGCGGTTTGGCGTTGCTTGCTGATCCTCCCTGTTTTGTACTGGAGTGAAGAGGTTATGAAACGAATTGCAGTGTTTGCCTGCACGTTGGCGTTGTGTGTGATTGGTGTGACACGGGTGCAGGCTCAGGACAACGGAGCCCCTGACGTACTTAGCGATCTTTGGAATTTTGAGGATGCCGTTCCGGTTTCCACGGGACAGATCGATTTGCGGCTTTCCGGCCGTTGGATCACGGCGTCTGCACCGGCCAATCGTGGCGATTCGAACGACGACTTTGTGCTCACGCCGACGGTTTTTTGGGGCGTGGCCAACAACCTCGAGCTGTCGGCAAGTCTCCCGATTTGGCTTGGTGATTCCGGCGACAAGCCTGCTGGCGTTGATGGTAACGCGGATGCGTACCTCGGCGGTCTCTGGCGTTTCATGGAGCCCGACGGCATGTGGCCGGCGATGGCCGTTTCGGGAACCCTCCGTATCCCGACCGGCAATGATTCGTCCGGCGTCGACGCCGAACTTCGCTTGGTAATGACCAAGGACTACGACAGCGGCATGCGGTCGCACGTGAACAGCTTCGTCACCACCGTCAATGGTGATGTGGACACGGCCGGCGACGAGCGCAACTTCCAGTGGGGCATGGTTCTCGGCATGGACGGTCCGCTGTGCAGCAACGGAGCCGTTCGCTGGGTGGCTGACTACATGCACCGCAGCAGCTACCACTACGGCGCCCGCAACGTCAACATGCTTGAGCTGGGCTGGGAATGGAATATCGCCGCGGCACAGAAACTGGGAATGGATGTGCAGGTCGGTCTCGACGACAACGAAGATACGTCTAACTTCGGTATCGGCATGACGTATGCCTACACGCTGATGAACTAATCGAGCTTCGCCGGTCGCGAACGCCCTGCCCTTCCTGATGGGCGCAAGCGTTGGCGTGCTCATTATCGCGTAACACTGACTCGGCCTGGCGGCTTGCCGTCGGGCCGAGTTTTTTGCGCTATCGAAGGTTGCTTGACGCGCGACATACCGCTGCACTGGCCACGACCATGAAACTCGCCATCCTCACCAGCGTCCAGACGCGACACCTCTACTTCGCGAACCGTTTGCGATCATGCTTCGAAGTGCGGGCTGTAGCGTACGAAACGATCGCGTATGCGCCCGAGGACGTACGTCCGCCACGGCTGAGCGCACACGACCAGAGCATCGTCGATCACCATTTCGAGGATCGCACGCAACAGGAGCTACGATTCTTTGGCGCCGACGCAGCCCCAATCGAGCCGGGCAGCGACTGCGTCGTGTTGAAACTTGCACCCGGTACGCTGAACGATCCGGCGACGCTTCAATCACTCGACGACGCGGGCGTGGATACCGTCGCGGTCTTCGGTACCAATCTGATCAAGTCGGTCTTGCTGAACCGATACGCCGACCGGATGGTCAATATGCACCTGGGCTTGTCGCCTTACTATCGGGGGACCGCGACAAATTTCTACCCGCTGCTTAACGAGGAGCCGGAGTACGTAGGGGCGACGATTCACCTGCTCGACACGGGCATCGACACGGGTCCGATCTTGAGACATGCGAGACCAGCCATCACGGCTGATGACGGTCCTCACACGATCGGATGTAAGGCCATTGCGTCGGGAATCGAGGCGATGATTGCAGTGCTCGCCGATCTCCGAGACGATCGATTGAATCCGGTACCGCAATGGCCCGTCGACAATCCCAAGCTGTGTCTTCGTAAGGACTACGACGTGCGTCAGGTCGTGGAGCTCTACCGCAAACTCGAAGCCGGTTTGATCCCGCTGTATGTCGAGCGGGCGTCGCACGTTCGAACCAGCTTGCAATTGGTCGAGTAGAGGGCAGACGCCGTTCCGTGGCGACGACATATCACTTTCACCGACGACGTAGCACTATCGAACGACTCAGGGCATGGCATTGTACGGTCATGCGTTGCGCATGGACCGAAATCGCAGGGAGATGATCGCGTCGTCGAGCCGTCGTTCGCCGCACTCAACGAAACGTAGCGTCGCCATCGCCGCCACAACCGAACCGTTGGCGAGTGATTGGGGCCCGTCGCAATCTTCGGGGCGTATTGACCACGCGACGCCGATCAGTCCGTTTTCGACGAGACGGCTCCGGATCTTGCCCGCGAAGTAACGCAGTTCGTCGATCGTCAACGGCGTGAGCAGGGCCACATCGATCGGACCGCCGTCGGGGCGGTTCGCTCCGGCGACGAGCGCGTTGATCACACTCCGGACGCGCGCGTCATGCCCGCCGACCCAAACGCGATCGTGCGCATGGATCCCAAGAGTTGTTATCGCGCCGTGAAATCTTGGTGCTTGCGCTTTAAGTGGTAGAACATTCCCCTGCTGCTCAGACCGACCGGACGGCTTCATCGCGGGCGATTGTTCGTCAAGTTCGCAAGGCGGACTGATCGTACTGGGCATAGGTTCAGGGTCACTCGACGCGCCATCGACAGTGCTGGCTGCACGGTCTGATGCTGGTGTTCATGATGACAACCGAGGGACCACGTGTCAATGCGAGGTCGATCGACTTACGGTCGTAAGATCGACGCCGATGGCTTCCATGCGCCGGTATAGACGGCTGCGCGAAATGCCGAGCAAACGCGCGGCCAGCGTCCGCTGTCCCCTGGCACGTTGAAGCGCGCCGAGTATTTCGCGTCGTTCAATCGACGTCAGGACTTGATCAAGCGGGCCGGATTTGGCGCCATCCGATTCGTTGCGCTCGACTACAGTGTCGGATACGGCGTCATCCCCGCTCGCTGCGCACGTCGCGGGAACGCCACCCACGTCGTTCTCGCGTTCCACGACGCCAGTCACGTCGCGCACCACGCCCACGACGCCGCTGACGTGTCCGCGCTCGTCACGAATCGGAGAGTAGGTCGTTTCGACGCACACCCGTTGCCCATCGCTTGGGTCGACGTTCATCCGCCGGCGGAACGATTGGATTTCGCCGTCAAGAATCTTATGCGCCGGGCAAAGTAGACCTGACAAGCGGCGCGATTGCTCTGGCGAACCATCCATGACATCCGAACGCGGGCAGTCGGAACCGATCGCGCTTGCGGCGTTGGCACCACAGATGCGTTCACATCCTTCAGTGAACACCGTGATCTTTCGGTTTCGATCGACGACGAATAGCCCATCGACGGCGTCGTGCGTGATCGCGTGCAGCGAGATTTCGCGTGTCGTTATCGTCGT
This sequence comes from Phycisphaerae bacterium, assembly GCA_029260075.1. Lineage (GTDB taxonomy): Bacteria > Planctomycetota > Phycisphaerae > UBA1845 > UBA1845 > OFTM250. The sequence continues at coordinate 182,488 of JAJDDY010000067.1, read as the reverse complement.
AGCCATAGTGCAAACTCCTTGGGCATAGCAAGTAGGGGTCGATAGTCTGCAGCGCAACCCCCTGTCCAATCAAGCACCAAAATGGTGCTATTTAGTGAGATTGTACTCGATCCGCGGCGCTCGTGCCAGCATCGGTCAACACTATTCTGGCCACATATCGGAAATTATACTGGTGATACGAGAAATGGATTTGTGCTTCTCGTTCTGTGTTTCTCGGCGGGGATGTTCGCCTAGCAGGGTGTTGAACAAGGCGGGCACTCATTCAGCCTACCGCGAACCCGCCCGTGACAACAGGACTTGTCCCCGTCAAGAGGCGGCAATCGCTATTGGATCAACGGCCGGAAGCCGGTGCCACACTTTCTTCAACAGGCGGTTAGGGTTGCCAAAACTCGGCGATTTTGGCGACTTCTGACTTGCTTCCAATGACGAGCGGGGTTCGCTGGTGCAGGGCGGCGGGGATCTTGTCGAGAATCCGCTCTCGACCGTCGGTAGCGGTACCACCGGCCTGCTCGGCGATGAACGCCAACGGGTTGGCTTCGTAGAGTAGACGTAATTTTCCGCGCGGCGCACTGACTGTGGGCGGATAGCAAAAGACGCCACCTTTGAGCAGCGTACGGTGAAAATCGGCAACGAGGGAGCCGATGTAGCGCGCGGTGTACCCACCTGACTCTTCACTCTTGACCCAATCGAGGTATCGCTTAATGCCGTCAGGGAACTTGCGGCGGTAGGCTTCGTTCATGCTGTAGATTCGACCCGACTCCGGCATGGTGACACCTTCGCGGCTGAGTCGAAACGCGCCGATGGCGGGGTCGAGCGTGAACATGTGGACACCGTCGCCGGTGGTGTAGGCCATTACGGTGCTGCTACTGTACACCACGTAGCCCGCAGCAACCTGCTGGTATCCGGGCTGGAGAATGTGGTCCATGACGCGGCCGGCGGCCACGTCCTCGCGCCGTTGCAGGATCGAAAATATTGTTCCTATCGAGACGTTGACGTCGATGTTGCTTGATCCGTCGAGCGGATCGAACAGGACGATGTATCTAGCTTGGTCGTCAAGATCCTTGATGATTCGCGGTTCGTCATCCTCTTCCGAAACCATGATGCCCACGTTGCCTCGATAGCCAAGGCAGGCGGCAATGGTTTCGTTGGCAATGATGTCGAGCTTCTCTACTTGCTCCCCCTGAACGTTGGTGTGGCCAGCGGTGCCAAGGACGTCGATGAGCCCGGCGCGGCGAACGTGGTCGGCGATGATCTTAGTGGCGAGGGTGATGCCCGAAAGAAGCCAGCTGAACTCGCCCGTAGCGTCGGGATGTTGAGTCCGCTGCCGATCGAGAATGTGCTGTTGGACGGTTTGTAACCTAGGCACGGCGTTCTTTGGTAACACGACTCCTGCTCCTCGAATGGTCGTTCGACTAACCCGACGATTCAGCCCCCAAGCTCGTCGCGCTGCGCGTGGGCAACGCCATTGACTGCCTCTAGCAACTACCGTACCGCGCGTGGGTGGTCTTGAAAAGATCGAATAACGAAGCTCCGCCTGGCCCCGTCCTTCTGGCGAACGGCTTCTGTTACGGACGCGGAGTGACTATTCCGGGGACCATGGATTCTTGGGCGTTCCGTCCGGTCAGGGGATTAGAATTTTGATGGCGATCAGGCTGGATACGGCCAGTACGATCGCGGCGGCCAGGCCGGCGAGCAACGCCCGACCACCAACTCCGGCGAGTTGGCGGATGTCGACCTCGAGCCCGATGGCTGCGACGCTGAGTGTCAGCAAGACCTTACCGGCCGTCTTCATCGCGACCGGTAGATCGATGTCGTGAGACGAACCGGCGATGGGAAAACTTAGCGTCGGTAGCAGGCCGAACGTGCCCATGAGCGCACAGGCCACGAACCCCCACACGAACCAGGGAACGAAGCGTGCATAGTGGATCCGCAGGCCGTCACCGGACGCACCGGCGCTGGCGGCTTTTTGCCGCGCGTGGGCGAGCGCCAGGATGAACACCATTGGGGCAAGCAAGACGACGCGGAAAAGCTTGACCACCGTGGCCAATTCGCCGGCTTGGTCGCTGTGTACGAAACCGGCGGCGACGACCTGCGGGACGGCGTGAATCGACGTGCCCGCCCAAATGCCGAAGGCGCGTCCGTCGAGCGCTAACCATTTGCCCGCGATCGGCAGAAGCAACATGACGAGGAATCCGAGAAGGTTGATGGCGCCTACCGAAAGGACAAGATCGTCGTCGTCGGCATCGATCAGCGGCGCCACGGCGACGATGGCGCTGTTGCCGCATATCCCCGTCCCTACACCGAGAAGCATCGCGGCGCGCGAGGGAAGACCGAACAATCGCCCGAGGTAGTAACCGGCGGAAACGGCGATGACGACGCAGAGGGCGGTGATGATCATCGCGCGGACTCCGACGGCTTGCATCACGTGGAGATTCAGTCCGGCACCCGTCAACACGATCGCGATCGGAATCCCTTTTCTGATGAGGTGCTTACACCCGGGCCTGACCGAGCCGGGCAGCGGAAGGACGTTGCGCACGATCATACCCAGCAGAATGGCGATGACGATCGTGCTGATGACGCCGATCGACGGAATGGGTAGTGCGTGAATGATGTAGGCCACCGAGGTCACGGCGCCGACGAGCACATAGCCCGAAACGATCGTCGGACCGGCTGGCTTGGCTACGCGGGTCGGGGCGGCTTCGACGATATGGTCGAACATGCCCTCCATGCATCCGAGCGAGAGGAACGCATCCGCCGAAATGCCGCCGCCACCGTATCGACTCTTGACGCCGAGCGCTCGGCCTACCTGACTGTCGGTTAGCTCTGGAGGTTGTGCGACCATGGTGACGTTGTTTCCGTAAGCGTTTTGGGAACTCAGAGCGTGTTTCAGAAGTCTCGTTCACAGCCGCGCCCGCGAGGAAACGGTCCGGTTTCGTGGTCGAGAACCGCTTCCTTACGGTCACGGCCCGGTTTGAAACAACCCTTCCTAGACACGCTCTCAGAGCGTACGCACGCTGTCGTACGAATCTTCGGTCAGTGAACATACAGATCAGACGGTGTGTTCACGCGCAGATGTCGGCCCGGTGCGACGTACGGCAAGCGGAGACTCAAGCGCCGGGGATCGCTTGTACCGGCCGCGACGCCCGCCTGTCAAGTTGGATCGACCGTGACGTCGCGCGCGGGGTGCGTGACACAATCGGCGGGCATTTATCAGAGCATAGGGCGCGAGCCCTGTGACCGGCCTGGTATCGAAGAAGGGCTGTGCTCGTTCGTATCATGTCTGTGGGCTTGCGCCCACAGCTCTGACAGGGTGTGCCGCCTTCGAACGTTGTTGCACAACCCGCCCAATCTGTCACACACCCTCGCGCGTGCCGGACGGGTCGCGTTGCATGGTCGAAGGCGGCCGGTCGAGGCAGTTGGGGTAGCAATCAAGCCAACTGCCCAGCGACTGCATGTAGGTGATGATGGCCATGCCGCGTTTGTTGGGGTATCCGCGTGCGTCGTGGAACCAGCGGTAGGCCGGCATGACCGATGTGGGTACGACACTGGTTGCGTCGTAGAAGTGTGCGAGATGCCAATCGTTGCTGCGTCGAGCACCTTCGCGTGAAAGATCGGGGCCGACGCGCCGCGTGCCACGCATGATGGGGTGCTGAAGTTCGTTTCGGTATTCGCTCGCTTGCGATCGCGGTCCCCATCTTTGCTCATCGGCGGGTATCGGTCGGACCTGCTGCGTGTGGCAGTGCCAGCAAGCTTCAGCCACATAGATATCCCGCCCGAGTCGAAGTGCTTCGGCGTAGGACTCGGTGGTAGCGCCGGCGGGAAAGTAGCGATTGAACTCGACCGGGAAACGCTCAGCGAGTTGAACGAACTCGTACACGATGCCGTCGGCGGCGAGTTGTTCTGCCGTCAACTCTGTCCGCGATAGGTGACTTGTGTGCGCGACGGCAGCCACCACGAGTAGCGAAAGAGAAGAACCCACCATGCCCGCGAACAGCAACGTCTTGGATGATGGCTTGTCCATCATTGCACGTAACTCGATTGCGGTTCGGGATGGTTCGTGTTTGACTGATGAGGTTCTTCGTCGCGGGATAGCTGATCCACGGCGGTCATGAGAATGTTCCAGACGAAGAACAATTGGGCGACGATGATCACGAGACCGGCCACGGTGCGCAAAGCCCAAAACGAAACAACAGCAATCACGGTCGACGCCCATGGAATGGGCTCGCCCCACATGGATCCCTGGCGCCATCCGGCGATCATCAATGCGGAAATCATGATGAGCAAGCCGGCGCAGCTTAGCCAAAAATGCCATGCGTTTAGGCGATCGCTCCACCAGCACCGCGCCCCGAGAAGGCTGGGGAGCAGGTGGGTCATGATTCCCAACATCCAAAACCCAAGCGCGCCGAACATCACGAGATGGGAGTGACCCACGACCCAATCTGAAAAACGAACGACGTCTTGAAACGCGGAAGATCCTAGCAACGCCCCTTGGATGCAAACGATCAGATAGCAGAACATGCCCGCGGCGAACCATCGGCGAGCCACGGAGGTTCGACCGTTGGAGCGGGCGGCGCCACCTGTCGACGCGACGTAGTTGATGATCAACATGGCTGCGACCGCGGCGTTGCCGAGCATGCCCACCATGGTAATCGTGTGCAGCGTGGGCGAAACGCTTCCGTGGGCAAACTCGAAGAGGCCACCCCACGGCGCTACGATCATCAGACACAAGAACCCCGCCATCGCCAAACGATGACTCCAGATGGGTCGACCGACCAGCACGGGTACAAAGTAGTAGATCAGTCCGCACGCGATTGGCATGACGCCGAGCTGTACCGATTCGTAGAAGACGAGTTTCGTGATCGCGCCGGTCCCGTCACCGGCCACGTATTGCGGAACGAGGTTGCCCGTCAGGTAGAGCGGGACAACCCAAGCGAAACCGATCAGGAAGTACCACAACGTCGCGTACATCGGCCCGCGCATGCGAAGTATTGGGATTGAGAAGTTGATCGCCACCAAGACGAGTACGACAAGATTACCCACATCGATGACGGGCGGCGCCTCGCCCCATTCGACGGCCTGAGCGTGTCCGCCGAGCAGCGCAAGGATGGTCGCGACCGTCATAGTTTGCCACGCGACGAACACGAACCACGAGAGTTTGCGGCTTAGCACCGGACGCAAACTTAGTCGCGGCGTACACCAATGGAGCGCGCCGAGGTAGGCGTTGGCGAGAAACCCGTAGAGCACGACATTGGTATGAACCATGCGCCACCGACCGGGTGACAAGTATTCGTTGTCTGGGAACGCGTTGATTTGAAGAAACTGGAACGAAAAGAACCAGCCGGCGAGCATCGCAAAGAAAAGGTACGCAATGGCGGCAATGAAACAAGCGAGCACGAGTCGCTTGTCTACAAGGCTATCCGCGAGTTGGTGCTCGCCCTGCTCGGTGGGGACCATGGACGTCGCAACCTGTCCCATCTACTCGTCCTCCTCGAACACTTCAGCTTCGGTCGGCGCGGGGACGGCTGTTTTCTTGGAACCAACTTCTGCATCCCGCGCCGCGTCGGTGAGCATGATGGGTTGTCGTCGATCACGTACCGTCAGGCCATCGGGCGTCAGCTTGGCTGGACGTTGTTGAATCAGGCTGCGTACATAGTACGCCGTCGCCCACAGGTCCGCCGACTCGACAAGTGGGCTGCCGTCGTTGGCGGGGATGTCCATCGAGTCGATCCAAGTGGGCATGGCGGTCCCGGTGATGCCGGCGGCGATGGACCGGTAAAGGTCACGAACGTTGCGACCGGCGCGCACGGGGTCTCTTTGAAAATCGGGCGGGACGATCTCAGTGCTCGAGGCGTCGGGCTCGCATACGGACTCGGACAGGTTGGATCGAAAGGAATCCCTCGGTGGGTTTTCCATAGCCACAAGGTGCGCGTTGATTCTCTCCGCGGATACGTAGGCGGGGTGACAACTCCAACAGGTCGCGAACCCATGGTACACGACTTCGCCGCGCGCGATTGCATCGGCGATGCGGTCGCTCGCACCGTACGGATTAGCGACGAAAGGAATCTCGGATGCAGCCGTGCCCTGCCAACGCGGAGAAAAGGACTTGATGTACGCGATGAGGGCGTCGACCGTTGATTCCGGGAGGAGGGGGAATCCGGTCATGGCGCTGCCCGGTAATCCGTCGACGATGGTGCGGCGCAGATCGGCGTCGGTGGGGAGGAGCCCGGTTCTGGTTGAACTGAACTTGAAGGCGGCGCGTCGAAAATCGCGCGGGCTCGGGTGGAGAAAGGGGGCTGCATCGCCGCGACCATCGCCGTCGACGCCGTGGCAACCGATGCAGTATTGCGAGTAGGCCACCCGACCCTTGCTCAACAACGATGTTGGGTCCGACGCCGCGTTCGATGAGGGTGAGGGATTCTCAGAGGATCGGGGCTGTTCGGACCCGCAGCCGCCAAGCCACGTACCGATCGTAATCAGGGCGGCGGCTGCTTGCAGTTTGTTCATCGAACCGCCTTCGTGTGGGCCATCGTGGGCGTAGGCGTGAACCGCGCCAGGTTGTCACGAGGCATGGGCGTTCACGCGATCCCGATCTATACCGGGACCGAGAGCGTACGAAGGTGGTTTGGCGGGGTCAACATCGCCGCCGTGCTGGAGGCGGCTAATCTGTGTTGCGGGGCGTGCGATGGCGCCCAATCATCGAGCGTTATTCTCGATGACGCCATCGATCAGCTGCTGCCGTCCTGCAAGCGATCCATTGACGGCTTGGGTGGCCCGTGGCGTTCGCCGTTGGGGACGCCAGTCAACGCTGGATTCGAGTCCCCCACCGCTGAAGCAATGGGCCACCCATCAGGTACCGCACGCGACCCTGGACACAGCCATCGATCTGCATCTACCGCGAGACGGGTTCGAGAACCTCGGGTTCGGATTTCGTCTTGGACGTGGACGGCGAGGCCATGGGTGGTAGTGACGCCTCCGCCGACTCGACGCCTGCGGGCTTGTCGGTCACCTTGCTGACCTTCCGCCATAGGTACCACCCAATCAGGAGTCCCATCGAGAGCATCGTCATCGAAACTGCGAGTTCGGGCTTTTCACCTGCATCGAGGATCAGAAACTTCTTGCTCAGGTTGAGATGGGCGTTTTCGATAATCTCGCGAACGGAGTCATCGCTCTCGATACCGAACTGAACGATGCCGCTGAACTCATGGGCTTGGGCGAGTTTGCGCAGTTCTTTGATCGACTCGGCTTTGACCAGCACAGCCGATTGGCTTCCGGGTCTAAGGGTCGGGACGAGCGGGGCGTAGTAGCCTTCCACTGTGCCCGACTTGTACTTGACCTCAACGATGTCGTCGATGTTGACCGTACATTCCCGAATCTCCAACCACTTGGCGCTGGGCGGGTTGTTGAGGAGTTCCGTACAAGTAACGGCCGTGGGTTTGGTATTGGTCAGAGCCACATAGGTATTACCCCCACCGCCCCAAACAAAAGCGACACACACCAAGACGAGAAACAGGTTGAAGAGGAAACGCATGATGCACCCCACGTTGATCAGACTTGTCCGCGTAGCGATACGCTTGATACGGTGAAGACGGCACAGCCACCGAACGAGTCGCAGGCCAGTGTCGGATGCACGCCGAGCGCCAGCGCGCATGTGAACGTCGGAACACCGCGACTATGACTTGACATCATTGGGTAGGTGAAGTCCCTGGCGTCGACGTCCCATTGGGTTAGGGGGTATTGGTTGTGGCCCATAACGATCAAACGGTCGGTGCTTTCGTATGCGGTACGCGGTGTTCCTACGGCTATCGAACTGTACGGTAGCCAGCACTATCGGACTGAAAATTTTTCGTGATCGCGTAGGCAGAACTGCGTGCTGTCGGTCGATGTAGCATTAGCCTTTAGACCGTTTCGGGGGGGCAATAACCCGGTACGCAAGCAACGTGATTGTTTGTATCTGAGGCGACAGCTCTTTGGCGATTCGCCAGTTGAGACGTCATAGGAATTGTTACCGCTGCCATGACGACAACCACAGCCGCAACCGGTCGCATTCGTATCGCAGTAGATGATGCGTGCCTGTCCGTTACGATTTGGGCAGTCCAGGCTGATGGCGGCGATCCACCAACTGCCGACGACGTCACCGCCGCACTTCGTGAGCACAAGATTGCACTCAACACCCCGGTTCGCGAGAAGATCAACGAGTTCGTTTCGCTTGTCGGCCAAGGCGCTACCGTCACAGAAGGTTTCGTTGTGGCGACGGGTGAACCTGCGGACAACGGCAAGGACGAGGAGTTCGTTTGGGATCCGAGTTTCCAGAAATCTGCAGTGGATTGGCAGGGCGACGACGCGGTCAACTACTACAATTTGAACTCGATCGTGACCGTAGACAAAGACGAGACGATCGGAACACTCTCGCCCCTAGTCGAGGCCCGAAGCGGCGTTGATGTGTACGGGGCGCCGATTCTACCGACCAAGACACCGTGTTTGATGGAACTCGATTCCACGATTCGGCGCGGCGACGACGATCCACGCCGAATCCTCGCCAACGTTGCCGGTCGCGTGGCCGTCGACGGTTTCAAGTTGGCGATTCGAGAGGTCTATATGGTTTCCGGCGATGTTGATTTCTCGACGGGGAATATCGATTCGACAACCGACGTCAACATCGAAGGCGGGGTGCCCGATCGGTTCGAAGTGCGGTCCGCGAAGTCGATCACGGTGCGCGGCGTGATCGAAGCCGCCCAAGTCGTGGCCGAGGGCGACATCACGGTGGGCGGGGGCATCGTCGGGAGAAACGAAGGCCACGTGCGGGCCGGTGGGTGCCTCGTGGCTAAGTTCTGCTCTGACGCCGACGTGGAGTCGTGCGGCGACTTGATGATCACCAAGCAAATCATGCAATCGCGAGTACGCATCGAACATCGGCTGATCGCCAGCCGTGCGGCGATCATCGGCGGGTACACGTATGCCGGCGACGAGATCGATGTGGGTGTACTCGGCAGTGAATCGAACACCCCGACGCGCGTCTTCGTCGGCGTACGGCCGGACAAACTCCTTGAACACGCCGCGTTGGAATCCAAGATTCAAGCGCGACGTAAGGCCGGTGCGCAGATTCGTGAGAAAGTGCAGCCGTTACTGGACAACCTCAAGCGCCTGACAAGTCAACAGCGTGAACAGGCGACGGAGTTGATGTTCAAAGCAGAGGAGGCGGACTGCACGGCCGACGAAGAGCAGGAACGCTTCGACGAAATGTTCACGTCAAGTCATGGCGCGCCGAGAATTCGCATCGCCGGAACCATCTACGCGCGCGTTACGGTCAGCTTCGGTCGGCGCGTGATCGCATTCAACGAAATGCTCAAAGCACCGGTCACACTTGAAGAACGCCAGATCGGAAACGTCACTGAAGTCGTGGCTGTCAACTCGCTTACCGCTTCCATCACGGTCCTTACGAGTCAAAGGATCTCTGTGGAGGATCTCGTCAGCGACTTCGCACCACTACTGCCCCCGCCACCCGCTGCGGAGTCGGTCGAAGATGCCGACTGACGTGTTCTCCGTCCGCTTTCCCCATCCTGCGTCGAGTGAATCCTCCGACATCACCGGCTGAGTCGGATTGCGTGTCGCTGCGCCGATTCAACACCGCAGTCGCCACTCCCTGTACACAACGAAAATACGAGAAGTTTCCCAACGCGAACATATGACCGGGCTTGCGCCAGGCGGTGGAAGTCGATATGCTATCCGTGACGAACTTGGCCCGGCGAGAACGGCATGAGTGGGTGCGACCTAACGATTCGGCAGCTCAACCGCGACAGTGACGCGTTCCGCCCCGCCCTGCGCTTGGCCCTCGATCTATCGCCGCCTGTCCCAACCGGCAACGTCGAATCGCCCGTCGACAACCTCATCTCCGCAGAGCGACGAGGCTCCGTCGGCTTGGACCTGCTCTTCGGTGCGTACAACAACGGACAACTCGCCGGAGCGGCTATAGCCATCTCGTCGCCGGGCGGCACGGCCATGGTCTTCTTCGGCAGCGACACTGTGTTGGATTCGGGGCGCGAAGCGTCTTCACTGCTCCTTTCTGCGGTGCAGGACGCAGCGTGGGATTCGACCATCAGTTTGCTCGAAGCATTGCTCGATCCGGAGATGACGGACAAGTCGAAATCGCTGGATCAGGCGGGGTTTCGACTCCTTACACGGTTGGTCTATGTGAGGCGCCTCGCGCAGCCACCACCACCCGGGCGCGTGGCTGATGACCTATCCTGGCTGACGTACCGACCGGACCGCGAGGGACTGTTCTGTGATGCGGTCGAGCGAACGTATTCGCAAAGTCTTGACTGTCCGGAGCTTACGGGACTTCGGACGATGACGGCGGTGCTTGAGGCGCATCGTGCCGCTGGTCATTTCGACCCGGCGCTGTGGCTTGTCGCCTTGCGCGGTGATGAACCCGTGGGCGTCATGCTACTGAGCAGAGTATCTGGCGAGCCGATGCTGGAAGTGGTGTATATGGGCGTGGCGCCAAGCGTTCGGGGCACGGGCGCTGGGGACGCCGTGATGCGGCGGGCGGTAGATCTGAGCGTGTCGATCGGTGCCAAGTCATTGGCACTAGCCGTGGACGAGCGAAACGCTCCGGCACGGCGTCTGTACGCTCGATGGGGCTTTGAAGAGACGGGTTTGCGCGAGGCGTGGATCGCTCACCGTGGTTTGGTTGGATCATCCAGCGCGTAAGGAGCGGAAGTTTTCCACAAAGTGTTCGTGGCCAAGTGGAATCGGTGGGAAAAAAAAACTTTGTTGCGTTAAGTGCTTGCGAAGTGGGAATCGCCACGTGGTCGGTCGTTGTGCGGACGACAAAAGGCTTGACGTGCTCGGCGTCGGGCGTTAATTTGTACGCTCGAGTGGTGGCCGTATCGCACCGTCGCCGCCGACGCCGTGTTGGGAGGGGTTCGAGGAAGTTCGGGCTCGAATGCCTTGTCTTCGTAGAGTCAGTTAGTCAACAATATCCTGTTCTGGTTTGTTCAAGGTTCCGCCTTTTTCTAAGGAGCTGCTGGTGATTACGTGCGCAGAGGATTCCGTACGACAGCTTGAGGCAAAGATTGCCCAGAAGGTAGGCCCGCAGCGATTCGGTGTTTGGTTCAAGAACGCCACACGCTTTTCATTTGCCGAAGGGTTCTTGCGTGTCAGCGTCCCGAACCATTTCGTGGGCGACTGGATCGAGCGTCATTTTTCGCAGGCGATCACCGACGCAGCGTGCGAGGTGATGGGCACAACGTATACGTTGAGCTTCGCGACGGATCCTGAGATCGCGCGGAGTCTCGGCAAGAAGCAACCGGATCGCCAGGTAGATTTCGTTGCGAACAATCCGGCACGCATGGCGCGACACCATCGCCGCTCGGGTTCGCTTCCGATTGGGCAGAACCTTCGTGGACAGCTCGACGCCTTCGTGGTCGGCGAGTCCAACCGGCTGGCGCATGCGGCGGCCAAACACGTGATCGACAAACCCGCCAACCATTACAACCCGCTGTTCCTCCACGGCGGATGCGGGATCGGCAAGACGCACCTTCTCCAAGCCATTTGTAATGGGTTGACCAAGCACAAACCCGACCTGCAGTGGCGCTACGTCACCGGCGAGGAGTTCACCAACGACTACGTCTACGCCATCAAATCACGCGAGACGAGTGCATTCCACAAACGCTACCGCAACCTCGACGTGCTGGTGATCGACGACGTTCACTTCTTGGCCAACAAACGCGCGACGCAGGAAGAGTTCTTGCACACCTACAAAGCAATCGAAACCGCGGGCAAGCAGGTCGTTCTGGCTTCGGACACGCAGCCCAAGATGATCGGCCATTTTTCGGATCAACTCGTCAGCCGGTTTCTTTCGGGCATGGTCGTGCGGATCGAGCCGCCCGATCTCGACGTGCGTGTCGGCTTTCTTCGGAATAAGGCGACGCAACTCAACGTGGCCATCGGCGATGCGGTCATCATGCACATCGCCGAAAACTTCCGCTCCAATCTTCGTGAACTCGAAGGCGCGTTGCTTAAGGTGGTCGCTCAGGCGCAAGTCAGCGGCGAGGCCATCACCACAACGCTGGCCGAGCGGGCGATTCGCGACTTGATCCGTCAAACGGCACCCGTCGTCATGCTCTCCGACATTGAAAGCGTCGTGGCCATCTTCTTCGGACTGACCCCTGCCGACTTGCACACGTCGCGTAAGTCCCGCACGATCGCGCTGGCTCGCGGCATCGCCATGTACCTGGCGCGCAAACACACCGACATGAGCTATCCAGAGATTGGGCGGTTCATGGGTAACAAGAACCACTCTACGGTGATTCTCGCGTGCCGGCGTATCTCCAAGGTGTTGCAGGACAACGGTGTGGCCCGATGGATGACGCCGGCTGGTCAGAAGGAACAGAACCTCGCCGAACTCGTGGCGGAGTTGGAAACACAATGCTGTCACTGCACGCCGCCGGCTGCGTGACGGAAACGATTTAGCGATACACTGTTGAGCGAGCGGTATCGCTTGTTGCTCTGGTTGGTCTTAACGAGCACCGGTGTCAACGACACAAGAAGCGGGCGCCACGGATCGGCGTTCGCTTCTTGTTGAATCTTCTCGTAACCCTTCGATCAGCGCGGCGGTGCGTTCGAAGTCGCGTCGATGTCCGGACATTCGTGCGAGTGTTGGACAACCGTGCAGTCCGGCCCGAGTGGTCGCCATACCGCCGGATCGGTCGGACCGAACCAAACCGTTGTAGGTACACCCGCCAGCGCCGCGACGTGAGTCATGCCGGCGTCGTGGCCGATGTAGTGATCGGCGCTGCACACGAGATCAGCCGCTGCGAGCAGGTTTGGTTCGAAGATCACCGGCGCGGTGGCGCGCCAACGATCCACATAGCGATCACCGAAGCGTTCGACTTCGTCAGGCCCGATCATCCACACGCCACGCCAACCCCTTCCGCAAAGTGTGGTCATCCACTGCTTGAGTACTTCCGGCGGGCAACACTTATCCAAGCCACCGCTGCCGGGATGCACGATCACGATTCGACGCGCTTGACCGCCGACGACTAACTCAAGTTCCTTGCGGCTACTGTATCGCTGAACACGCTGCGCCGACCGGGCGATCAGCGCGGGGGACGTCGGCGCGACCGACGATTGAAAAACCTTGGCCAACTGATCGGCCCATTGTTGTGTGATGTGGATCGCATCGCGCCCGGCCGCCTCGAAGGGTTTAGGATTGACGTTGACCACGTCCGCGTGACAGACTGAGCACAAGCGCTCAGCCATCGCCACATCGGACCCGCCGAGCAGATTGATGATCCTATCGAAACGTTGAAAACGCAGGCGAACGTCCGCCGGCCAATCTTGCAGGTCACGATAGAGGAATGGAACACCGAATTCGTCGGGCGTCGGAGCTTGGTGAACAAGTCCATGAACGGCAGCCCACTGCGCGATCCCGGACCGTGCGACCAGCGTTATGCGCGATGGGCTCCAAGCGTCGCGCATGGCTTCGATCAGGTGAAGCGTCAACACGCAATCGCCCAACGCCCCGCCGTGCAATACGAGCACGTCCAGCGGTCTTGGTTCGGCGTGACAATCCGTCGTGTCTATCTGGACAGACTCCGATGCACCGTTTCGAGCCATTTGTCTGTCGGAATGAATCCGCCTTCCCACGACTTCCACTTGGCGGGCATGCCGCCTTTCTTGATTTCGGCCAGAGTCTTACCCTCGGTCATCGCCTTGGTCACCAAGTCGATCGAGTCGGTGAGCATCTCGTGGTAGTTCTTCATATCGCTGACGGTCGCCAATGGTCCGTGTCCGGGGATGATTTTCGCATTGGGGTCGGCAAGCTTTATGACGGCCTGCACGTTGTCGGCCACGCCCTGCACGTCTCCCCCGTGGTCAAGGTCGACAAAGGGGAACATACCGTTGAAGTAGAGGTCGGCCATGTGGATCACGTTGGATTTCGAAAAGAAGATCACGCTGTCGCCGTCTGTGTGACCGTGTGGGAAATGCAGAGCGGTAATCTCTTCGTCGTTGAAGTGAATGGCGAGGCTTTCGTCGAACGTGATGACGGGCAGCCCTTCTTTGGGGAGTGGCGGGGTCGTTCGGCCGAACAATTTCTGTTCGGTGGCGAGACGGCGGCGCACGTTCGTGTGGGCGATGATGGTGGCGTCGCGGCCGAACGCGACGTTGCCGCCGACGTGGTCACCGTGATAGTGGGTGTTGAGCACGAACGCCAGCTTACCCTTGTCGATCTTCTTGAGTGCGGCTTTGATCTTGTCGGCCAGCGGGGCGAACTGATCATCCACAATGATCAACCCGTCCGCACCTGCCGACACGCCGATGTTGCCGCCGCTACCTTCGAGCATGTATACGCCGCCGGCGACGTGCGTGGTTTTGATTTCTACCTTGGAAAAGTCCCGCTGACCCATCGCCGCGCCGGTGTTCATAGCGAAGGTCGTGATAAGAAGGGCGACGAATGGTCGGCCATGTATACGTGTTCGTTTCATCTGTGCTATCTCCGGATGGTTTGAAATACCTTAGCAGTCCGTTGAACAAGTGTGGCACCGGCTTCCAGCCGGTGATCCATTAGCGATTTCCGCTCATGGCGGGGCAAGTCCCGTTTTCACGTGCGAGTTCGCCGTGACGCGCTTGAATGCCTGCTTTGTTCAACACGCTGCCAGCGCGTGCATTTGAAGAACGTTGCGAACCGAGCCGCGACCGTAAGGAAGCGGTTCTTCGCCTCGTACATGCACCGCATCCTTACGGTCGCGGCTCGGAAAGACCCTGACTAGACCCCGTCTTCGATTGACGTTCCTACTTCGCCTGTCCGGATTCCGCAAGTTGACCCGTGCCGTGCGTCGTTTCTATCTGCTCCGCACGGTGTATCCATGCTCCACCGATGACGACGTCGTCGTCGTACAGCACGACCGCTTGGCCGGGGGTTATGGCTTTTTGCGGCTCGTCGAACACGATGCGTATCTGGTTGTCCGGCAGAAGCGTCACCGTGGCCGGTGCGGCTTGGTGTAGGTAACGAATCTTGACGTTTGCGCAAAAGCAATCGCCCGGTGGATCGACAAGGAAGCTTGCGCGGTCGGCGATGAGTGTATCGGCGAGCAGGGCGTCGACGCCGCCCATGGTGACGACGTTGTTGGGCACGTTGAGCTCGGTCACGTAGATTGGCTTGCCGGCGGCGATGCCAAGCCCGCGTCGCTGGCCGATCGTGTAGTGGCCGATACCGTTGTGGCGACCGATGACCTCGCCGGATTCGTCGATCACGTCGCCCTCTTTGAAGGCGTCGGGCCGGCGCTCGCGGACGACGCGTGCGTAGTCGCGATCGGGCACGAAGCATATCTCGACGGAGTCGGGCTTGTTCTGATTGGGAAAATCGTATCGTTCGGCGATGCGGCGGACTTCGCTTTTTTCGAGATGGCCTATGGGGAACAGCAAACGACCGAGCAACGATCGATCGATCCCGAAAAGCACGTACGTCTGATCCTTCTTCGTGTCGACGCTGCGCATGAGCAACGGAGCACCCCCGCCGTCGCTTGCATCGGATAGGTCGCCGGGAGTGGATTGGTCGATAGGCGCAGACTGATCCCGGTCAGTATCGCCCTGCGACATTGGATCCCGCTGCGCCAGTGGCTCTTCTCTTGTGTGGCACTGGCTTCCAGCCGGTGATCCTGTACTAACACCAATGCGGGCATAGTGCCCGGTGGCGACAAACTTCGCACCGACCGCATCCGCATACTCAACGAGTCGACCGAACTTGAGTCGGTCGTTGCACACCACGCACGGGTTGGGCGTGCGGCCGGCGGCGTACTCGTCGGCGAAGTAATCGATGAGCTGATCGAAGTCCTTCTCGAAGTCGAGAACATAGAACGGAATGCCAAGCATGCCAGCGACGAAGCGAGCGTCGGCTGCGTCGGACGCACTGCAACAACCACGGTGCTCGCGGGCCGGTGGATTGGACTGTTGACCATTGTCGCTGCTGTCACCAACAACCGGCAGGGAGATGGTCGCGGCGTCCGGCGTATCCTTAGTATCGTCCCGCGCATTCCCTGCGTCGTCCCGAGAAGCATCCCCCTGTGGAACCGATTTTACAGTCGGTCCGTCTTGCGTGGCTTGCTCCGGTTCCTTAACGCCGGTGCGCATAAAGAGACCGACGACGTCGTACCCCTGCTCGACAAGCAGACAGGCCGCCACGCTCGAATCCACCCCGCCGCTCATGGCGACGACGACTTTTTCACGCTTTCCAGACATCGGGTCCATTGTAGCTGTGCTATGATCAGATGACAAAGTGTCGTAATTCTGAGAGGTCGCGGCCGCGCTGCGAGCCGTCGGGTACTCTTGAATGAGCAGAAAAGTAGGCAATCTCGTGACGGCGGTACTTTTCGCGGTCGGCGTTGCACTTGTTGTCGCAGCTAGTGCGTATCGTGTTCGTTGGTTCTTGTTGGATCCCTCGGGATGCGCTGCGATGTTGGTTGTAACATCAGTCCTCGTCGTAACTGGCATGAGGTACGGAGCAAGAAGCGTGCATGCGCGAGCCGTTTTCGCCATCGGCGTAGTGTGGGCGAGCTTTGCGTGGGCGTCTTGTCCGTTATCATCCCACGGAGGATACCTGAACGCTCAGGCATCCGCCCTGATCCTTGCGCCCGCGTACCTTTTGGTTGGAATCAGACGGGGGCACGGAGTAGGAATGCGCGTCTTCGTGGCCGTTGCGCTTGCCATTCTACTCGTGGGCGGATTGAGGCTGGACCCTCATCGCTACCTCGATGTCTTCGACTTGCGAGGCTTGAGGATAGGTCCAGGCGTCTACTACGATCTCTTGGGCGAGTACCTCCTCTTCCCGTTTCTCGCGGCCTTCACAGTGAAGTACATTCTCTGGCGACTCCGACCTTCGACCCCACGTGGTCCCTCCAATCAATGCGCCTGCAACTTGGCCGCCGACACATCCGGCGTGTGCCCGGAGTGTGGGAAGAAGATTGTGATACCATGATTCGCCGAATCGCTCGGATGCTGCTTGGCGGGGTCACGGTTGGGGGTCTGGGGCTTTGCGCCATGGGGCTCGTCGCACCACGGACGTTTTACCGAAGCACGGATCGATACTGTCTGCGCCTCCGTGTGGTCAACGGAGGTGTCGGTCTGCTCTATGACGGTGGCCCGGAGGTTTTTGACCTACGCGATTTCTCATTCACAGCCATCGGCGTTGTCGTGGAGTCTCACGGAGGGCGGCGTTGGCACCATCGAGAAGTGACTATACCCGCGTGGGTTCTTGTGCCAATTTGTTGCATCTACCCGGCACTTCTAGCGCGCGGGCCAATGCGACGACGCCGTCGCAGCAAACTCGGCCAGTGCCTCACGTGCGGCTACGATTTGACGGGCAACGAGTCGGGCGTCTGCCCGGAGTGCGGCAGGAAGATTGAAGCGTAGTTCGCGCTTTGGGGTCGGGTGCCATACCCAAGCTGAAGGCGCGGGCATGTCTGCGGCTGAGCTGAGTTCGTCCGCGAACGAGCATGCCTGCGCTGCGCTTAGGTATGACCCCCGAGCGCACGGTGGCACCGGAGCCAGGCGCGCCGGTCAGAGCCCGCCGCGCTAGCGGTGGGACCGGTCCGCGGGCTGGCGCCCACGGCTCTGATGCCGTCGCCAACCCGTAGATTTAGCTGTGACGCACCACTGGCGTTGTGTCACACCTTAATGTTCGGGTTGGCAATGTTCACTCCCTCACGGTCGCGGCTCGGTTCGTCGCAAACCCTCTAATACGTCTTCTCACACACGTTCTTAGCGGTGACAAAGCACTAGCGCACCATCGATGGTGCGTTGTTGGCGACGGGTTTGACGGGCTCGGTGTCGGCGATGGGTGGCGGTGTGGTGCGCAAGACGATGGGTTCGAACTGTTCGCGGAAGCCGTGGGGGGTTAGCTTGGCTTCGGCGGCGAGGGCGGCCAGTTGCGTGGGTGATTCGAAGTCAGCCGGCTCCAACTTAATCATGTACGCCCGGGCGACGTGGTAGGTATAACTCGTCAGATCGACCTGACGGATGCGCGTGCGGTGGGTGGCGGGGTCGACCATGTCGTCGAACGCCACCGGTACGAGGTTGCCCGATTGCAACGTGACCATAACACCCGGCGGGAGGTCGCGCGTCGAGTCGAGCAGCAGGCGAACGCCGCCGTGACCCAAGTCACGCGTATACGATAGGTCCGACGCGGTGGGCCTTGCGCAGCGCAACTCATACCCCAGCGTATGGGCGACGAGGGTCACCTTGTCGTTCCGCGCCGCGAACCGGCGCACAAGTTCCTCTTTGAGAATCCGAGCGAGCGGCACCTCCGACAGTCGAGGATGACCGGCCGCATCGACCGGAACTTCCTGACCGAGCAGTCTGGACAGTTCTTCCCGATCGCCAAGCCGATACGCCAACCCCTCAGCCAACACGACGACGCCGTCCGATCGACCCATGACCCGGCGTTTGAGCATGGCCCCTTCGATCACATCGGCGATGTCCGCAATCGTGATCGTCTCGGGGAACTCCTCGGGCACAAGAGAAAGGGTCGCCCCGGCGGACTTGCCGATTCCCAGTGCCAAAAATCCGGCATTTCTCCCCATGGTCACGACGATGTACCATCGGCGTGTCGTGCGTGAGTCTTCCATGAGGTTGCACACGATGTCGGCTCCGATGTGTCGCGCGGTGTTGAACCCGAACGTGGGGATGTCGCCGGGCAGGGGAAGGTCGTTGTCGATGGTCTTGGGTACGTGGACGACGCGGATGCGTCCGCCGGCGGCTTCGGCGATGAAGCGGGAACTCAGCGCCGTGTCGTCTCCGCCGATCGTTAGGAGATGGGTGATGCCGAGTTCGGTCAACCGGCCACAAACGAGTTCGGTTTTTTCGGAGTCCGGCTGAACGACCGTGGACGTATCGAGCTTGTCGTTGTCCAACAGGCTGGCGCGGGCGGTGCGCAACACCGACCCGCCTTCGAAGTGGATGCGACTGATCCCCGCGATCGTCAGCTCGGTGACGTGTTCCGCCGGGTCGAAATCTTCCGCGACGAGATGGCTAAACCCGTCGTAGAAACCCTGCACGGTCAACCCATTGTTGATGGCTTCGATGGCTGCGGCGCCGATGACGCCGTTAATTCCCGGTGCGGGTCCGCCGCCGACGACGATTCCCATGGTGGCCTGATGCATGCTGTGGCTCCTCGACAAATCAGATGAAAGCTGTTTTGATTATCGGTTGAGTCGAGGGACTAGACTACCCGATCGTACGTTCCGTCGCCCGAGACTTGTTCGCAACCGTCGTGGCGATAGCGTTTTCGGGCTGCTTCGGGCGATCTCTGCTGCAGGCTGCAACACAATTAAGACGACGAAAGTTTTTGGGAATATCAACAACTCGGGCTGCGTTTGAGTTGTCAGTAGACCATAAACCCCAAGGAGATTCGCAGTGATCATTCTAGCTATCATCGCCGCCGCCGTGCTCGCTTTCGCCAACGGTGCGAACGACAACGCCAAAGGCGTCGCCACGCTGGTCGGTAGCGGCACGATGTCGCAACGCTCAGCGCTTCGATATGCCGCGGTCGCCACGATTCTGGGCTCGTTCGCGGCGGTTCTCTTAGCCGGAGAGTTGGTTCGCAAGTTCAGCGGTAAGGGGCTTGTGGATCAATCCTTGCTCGACGCGTCCGGCTTCCTCGGTTGCGTGGGGCTCGCGGCGATGATGACGGTGCTCTTGGCCACACGCATCGGAATCCCCATATCCACCACCCACGCCTTGGTGGGCGGATTGGTCGGCGTTGGACTGTCGGCGCACGGCTTGCACGGTGGCGCCATGGTTAGCGCGTTCGCCATCCCGCTATTGGCTGCACCGATACTCGCGCTGGTCGTCGCGGCGATCACGTACGGGTGCTTTCGTTGGACCCGTCTGCGACTCGGTGCAACGAAACAGACGTGCGTGTGCATCGAAGAGGAATATCATCCGGTCAACATTACATCGGATGGCGCGATGATGCTCACCGCGACTGGGTTGAAGATCAGTGATGAGCATGACGTGGCACGATGCGTGCAGCGATACGACGGTCGGGTCGTCGGCGTTAGTGCCCAACGCACGTTGGATTGGTCGCACCTCTTCACCGCCGGGGCCATCAGCTTTGCCCGCGGACTCAACGATACACCGAAAATCGCCGCCATCATGATCACCGCCGGGATGGTCTCGAGCGGCATGTCGAACGTGTGGATCGGACTGGCCATGGCGGCTGGCGGTCTGCTCGCTGCGCGCCGCGTCGCCCACACCATGAGCGATAAGATCACGGAGATGAACGACGGGCAAGCCTTTACCGCCAACCTCGTGACGGCCGGACTGGTAATTGTCGCGTCGCGCTTCGGTGTGCCGGTCAGTACGACCCACGTCAGTTGCGGCAGTCTGTTTGGCATCGGACTGATGAACCGGAAGATTCACGGCGGGATGGTGGGCCAAATCGTACTGGCGTGGATCACCACGCTCCCACTCGCAGCCGCAATCGGCTGGATCGCGTGGCGATTGCTCGCGGCGTAGCACATCGCGCCCACGGAGTTTCACCGAGCAAGCATCAGCGCATGATTCCTCGTTGTAGGCAGGTGCGTGAATCATCGTTGCAAGCTGGTGCGTGAATCCCGTCTCGCACCAACCAACAATAAGCTGGTGCGTGAATCCCGTCTCGCATCTATTGCAAGCTAGCGCGTGAATCCCTTCTCGCACCAACCAAGTGCGTTGCCTATGGCTTTGGCCGTGGGGAACACGAATCGACGCTGGATTCGCGTCCCCAGCCTCTGAATAGGCGCGCCACCCAGGTCAATCGCAACCCCTCAATGCAACGCCGACAAAGCATTAGTGATTTGCCACGACTCAAGCGACGGGGCCGTCCCATCCGAGCCGCGACCGTGAGGGAGCGCTGGCAAGCCGTCACGACCGGGTTTCAAACGTCCGCTTCCTTACAGGCGCGGCTCGGTAAACCCGTCATTCAATGTATGACAAGGCACGAGCGCACCTCTCCTGCATGTCGATTCTCGTCAGCGGCGACGTTTTTCTGAGCCGTCGACACATCTGCGATCGTCTTGGTCATATAATCGAGCCTGAATCTGTTCACGGAGTCACCGTATGATCAAACGCCAATCTTGGATTGTCTTGTGCCTTACGTTGGTTACACTGCCGCCGGTCTTTGGCCGGCCGGTACCGGGCAAGCCTCTGAAACGTGTCGCGCCGGTCGATCGATCGGGCTACTTTGAACATGACGGCGCCGCGGCACGCCTGGAAGAAATAGACGCCGCGGTATCGAAATCCAACCTGCCGAACCTCATCGGTGTGGATCGATGGGAGGCGCTGGTCGAATCCTTTCGACCCGGAATCACCGGCTGCACCACACACAAACAGTTCGCCGCGCTGACCAACAAGCTGGTCAAAGCCGCCCACTGGTCGCACTTCAAATACTACACTGATGACGACTGGAGCTTCTGGCATGTGCGTAGCGCGTTCGGTGGCGGCGCGGACACGCTGGTTGAACACGTCGGTATCTTCCCTGAGCGCATCGACAACCGCTGGTTCGTTCGCGGTATCTTCGAAGAGTCCCCCGCCGACGGCGTGGACATCGTCGTCGGTGACCAACTCGTAGCCGTCGATGGCAAGCCGTTTTCGCCAATCGCCCCGTTTCGAGGTAAAGCGGAAACGAAGGTGACATTAACGCTGCGCCGCCACGTCGACGGTCCCACCTTTTCGGTCGAGCTGACACCAGTCAAGGAATCGCTCCATTCCGCCACGCAGCGCGCGATACGCAACAGCATCAGCGTGATCAAGCACGACGGTCATCGAATGGCGTACATGCACGCATGGAGTTTATTGGGAAACGGCAAGGAATACGATCTGCTTACGGAGCTTCAAGACGACGTCGACGGTCTCGTGCTTGACTTCCGTGACGGGTTCGGCGGGACGTGGTTCCGAGCTCAGCGATTTCTTGTCGGCAACGGTTCGCTCACCAACGGACCGCATGGCCCGCAATGGGAAAAACCAGTTGTCATTCTCATCGACGACGGCACGCGCAGCGCGAAAGAAATCGTCGTGGACACCGTTCGGCGAACCCGACGCGCGCCGCTTGTGGGTGAACCGACGCCGGGCGCCGTCACCTCGGTCGGTGGTTTTCACCGCGTTGGGAAAGATGGCATGCTCATGCTGCCGGGAATGCCCTTCGAACTCGAAGGCCACCCGACGCAACCGGATTATCTCGTGCCTCGACCCATCCCGTTTTGTGCCGGCCAAGATGCGCAACTCGTCGCCGGCAAAGACCTACTCGCCCGCATGATCACTGAGGGAATTGACGGACTACCGAACGCTGTGCAGCCGTAGCGGTCTGTTGAAAAAGTGTGGCACCGGCTTCCAACCGGTGGAACAATGCGACGTGGCGTTCCCGATTGTTCGACGCAGTCCGAAACTTGCTAGTGCTCCGTCACAGCCAAATCTACGGGTTGGCAACGGCATCAGAGCCGTGGGCGCCAGCCCGCGGACCGGTCCCACCGCTAGCGCGGCGGGCTCTGACCGGCGCGCCTGGCTCCAGTGGTGCGGGCGACGACAACCCTAATCTTTAATTTAGACAGAGCACTAGGGAAGACGCTCGACGTGAATCGTCAGGGCCACGTAGCGCTTGCCGTTACCGTTTCGTTCCACGCGAAAATCACCGTGCATGCTGTCGCCGGCGCGCAGGTCCGCAAGCGTACTCAGCACGCCGTTGATCACGATCTCCGTTTGGCGCAAGACGATGGCTGGCTTGATGATTTCACCTTCACCTCGATCGTCCTGATAAGCGATGCCGATTTGTCCCATATCGCCCCCGCCACCCTGCGCGGGATCGACCGACGCGATATGACCATCGACGGAAACGACGCTTCGGTGTGACCCTTCGTCGATGCACCCACCGACAACAGCAATGATGCTGAGCGTAAGCAACACCATCGCCACGCCGGTTCGGTTTCGCCCACCTAAGACCGCTCGCCGCTTCATGCTCGTCACTCCGTGGCTACCCCCGCTGCGGCCACACCGTCGCTTGCCGACCGCGCTGCGTCGGCGTCTAGCCAACCTTCGCTGCGAACTACATTTCCCGGAGGGTAGGAAGCAATCGGGAATCTAACGCGTTCCGCCTCGCGACGCCATGCTTATCGCATACGCAACGTGCCGTGGGGTGCGTGACACTCTTGGCGGCTTGCGAATCATCGAACCTGTGCGCGATTCTGTCTGCGCCGTAGTTTTTGTCAGAGCCCCGAGCGCAAGCGAGCGGGTTCCAACACGCTTGATTGATCACCCAAGAGCCGGCGCTGGCGCTTCGGGCTCTGAAAGCTGCCCGCCGATTGTGTCATGCACCCCGTGCCGTGGGGTACGGCGTTCAGGAAGACGCGCGGTTTGTGCGACGAAATCGGAAACTCATCGTGCGGCCGCGTGCCGGTTGGAGCCCATCGGCTGAGCTATTACCGGGCTTGGCCTGGCGCGCGCATATCGGCCGACCGAGCGCAGCGCCACATATCTTACAGTTGTATTGTCAGGCGACAGCTCTTCGGGGGAAGGGGTCTCATGCGCAACTGGTGTTACATAGGCGTTCTTGCCACATCGATCAGCGGATGCACAGCTGGGGGCGCGGGTAACCTACACGTCCAGCATCATCCGGAAGCGCTTTCGACTTACGAGTCGGCCAGCACACATACCGAGCACGCGGCTGTCCAACCTTACGTGCTAGATGAACTCAACTCGGAACAGCGAGACGCGCTCGACGCCGCCGCGCTGATCGCTGCCGAGTCTGTCGTGACCATTCGCGCGGAGCTTGCGGCGGGAGCGCCGAGACCCGTGGTGCGAGGCCGCACGGTTACGATCGCCAAGAACGCACGTGGTTGCGGTATCGTTATCGGCGCTGACGGCTGGATCGTCACCAGCGCGCACGTGTTTCGAGACTCCGTCTCCAGCGTGGTGATTCTACCCGACGGTACGCGTCTCGTACCGGTGGGCGTCTGGTCGGCGAATGAACTCGATCTGGCCATTGTGAAAATCGACGCGCACGACCTGCCCGTGCTTACGCCATCGAGTCCGCCACTGGTTGGCGCGGCGGTGGTGGCTGTTGCCAAGCGAAACATGACCGGAATATGCCGCGTCCGCCGAGGTATCGTCACCAACACCATGGCGTCGCTGCAAGCGCAGCTCAACCCGGCGGAAACCATCGACTATGGCATGCTTATCGAAAGCACGGCGAAGCTACAGCCGGGGTTTAGCGGGGGACCGTTGCTGGATCGTCACGGCCGACTGATCGGTCTCAACGTCGCGATGCTCGGGTCGCCGCAATCCGACACCTGCCGTGGCTATGCCCTATCATTCAATCAACAGACCCTACGCTGCCTGACCCGCCTGAAAGAGCAAGCGGATGCTAGCGTCCGCGAGCGCTAGATTCCGCGGATTGTCGCTTGGTCATTATCCACGGCCACCTCGAACGACACATATCTGACTGTCTGCTGAAGGGGAAGGTCGGACTGTGGCCGACCGAGACAGAGACGGACTCACTTGGCAAACGAGGTCAGCCGCTGAGATTGAGCGTAGGCCCTTCTTGGAGCTGCTACGCGACGTGCGGGATCCGGTCTCGCGTGTGCGTCCAGCGATACACGGGCGGTCCGACCGACAGAATGCCGCCTCTTCGATCGTGCTTGGGTGCCCTGGATGCGGTAGGGAATCGCTGCGGACTGGGTCTCAGGTCGCCCGGACGAGCGTTGTGACATTCTCAGGCACACGCCTCCAGGTTGCGGTTGCATCTATCGACCATACGGCATAGACTGCGGGGCTCCTGCCATGGTGGCGTCGGCGTCGGCGAACCATGGCCGGGTGCTAACGAATCGAGAGACGAGAGATGCCCAGACCAACGAAGGCCTTCAGGCGGCAGAAAATCAACGCGGCAGCGGCCTATAAACGCGGTGAGAAGGAAGAGGCCTACAAGCTTTGGGAGAAGGCGTCCGCCTCGCTGAAAGAGCACACCGAAAGCAAACGTAACAAAAAGGCGAAAGCCGCCGCAGCCAAAGCCGCCGAGAGCAGCGACAGCTAACACCGCCCGTCGAAAACGCGAGGTGGCTCGCAAACCCTTGCTCGAACTCACGCTGGCTCGTGGACCCTTTCGCGGATCCATGTGTACCCGCATCTGCGTGCGTTCCAGTCGCGCGCCCAGATCCGCTCGTGCGTGAATCCTTTCTCGCATCTACATCGATAGCCCTCTCGTCCTAGTGATCTGTCTCGACTCCTGTGACGGGTTCGTCCGGTCCGAACCGCGACCGTGAGGGAGAGATGTCAAGCTGTCACCGCCGGATTGCAAACCTCCGCTTCCTTACGGGCGCGGCTCTGTGAGCCCGTTATGCGACGCGTGACAAAGCACTTGCGTCAGACTAGGCTTTCTCGTACGCGCTCCAGATCGACCCGCTGGTGCGTGAATCCTTTCTCGCACCCACAGTCGCGGAGATCCCTACGCTTAGGCCGCCGGGCCAACCAAACACAGGATGGGAATTCTGTATGAGCGGAGGGACGAGATAGGAATCTCGTCCCAGCAATGCCCGGCGTCGACTCGTGTTCCCCACGGCTGAAGCCATGGGCCACCCAGGCACCCAGCGACCGCCGCGATG
Organism: Phycisphaerae bacterium; assembly: GCA_029260075.1. GTDB lineage: Bacteria > Planctomycetota > Phycisphaerae > UBA1845 > UBA1845 > OFTM250. The sequence goes on along the minus strand of JAJDDY010000067.1, from coordinate 156,863 downwards.
CCCCCTCAATGCGCTGAACTGCACTGAACCGAACGCTACGGTTACTCGTCCTTAAACCACCGGGCGAAATCCAGGGCGGCGTACGTGAAGATGATGTCCGCGCCGGCGCGGGCTAGGGCGGTGAGTGATTCGGTCATGCACGCTCGTTCGTCAAGCCAACCGTTGGCGGCGGCGGCTTTGATCATGGCGTACTCGCCGCTGACGTGATACGCCGCGATGGGCAACGACGTGCGCTCGCGCAGGCGAACGATAATGTCGAGGTAGGGAAGCCCCGGTTTGACCATCATAATGTCCGCGCCTTCACCCTCGTCGAGCATGGCTTCGATGATGGCTTCGCGGGCGTTGGCCGGGTCCATCTGGTAGGTCTTCTTATCGTGCGGAACGTGCGGCGCGTCGACGGGGGCCGAGTCGAGCGCCTCGCGGAAGGGGCCGTAAAACGCCGACGCATACTTGGCCGTATAGCTTAGGATGGCTGTGTCGGTCAGGTCGGCGTCGTCGAGCGCCCCGCGTATCGCTCCGACGCGACCGTCCATCATATCCGACGGTGCCACCATATCGGCACCGGCCCGTGCATGCACGACGGCCATCTTCGCGAGCACGTCGACCGTTTCGTCGTTGAGTATGACCCCGCGGTCGGAGACGATCCCGTCGTGACCCATCGACGAATAGGGGTCGAGCGCGACGTCGGTAATCACACAGGCACCCGGGCACGTTTCCTTGATCGCATGCACGGCGCGACACAGCAGGTTGTCTGGGTTGAGGCCTTCGCGTCCGTCGGGCGTCTTGAGCGACGAATCGAGGGCGGGGAACAGGGCGAACGCACGCACGCCAAGGTCCATAGCCTGCGAACATTCCGCGATCGTTCGATCCATCGACATCCGTGCGCGACCCGGCATGGCGTCGATCGGTTCGACACGACCGTCACCTTCGACAATGAACTGAGGCAGCACCAATCGATCCGGCGTCAACCGCGTTTCGCGCACCAGACTTCGAATCGTTTCGGATCGGCGCAATCGTCGAGGGCGCCGCTGTAGCTTGGTTGGCTCGTTCGGTGTCGTCATGAGATCGTCCCCTTCCTGCTGTGCTTCAGCGCCCGCCCAATGGTGGCGCCGACTTCAATTCAATGTTCGTACCGAATCCACGCCCTACTGTTTCAAACCGCGTGGGCGCTGCAATCCGTGCTCGCGCCGGGCGCGACCACCGAGGCTCGATGCAATTCGTGATCGTCAGCTTGTTGCTGCGATCGGTCGCTCGGCGACGCAATGATGTCGTCGGCGACGCGCGTGGCCAGACCCACGCAATCGTTCAGCGACACGCCGTCCAAGTAATTTCCCACAAGGTGCAAACCGTGTCGAGCGGATGTGAGCGCTCGTATGCGCTCGATTTTCTGTTGATGCCCGATGTGGTACTGCGGGATGGCCTGTCCGTGGCGTTGCACATCCACAAGGGTCGGCTCGCCCGAAATGTTCAGCATCTCACGAAGGGCAGCCATCGTTTCGGACATCAACTCGTCGTCGCTACGCGTGATGGCACGTCGGTCGCGCGATCCGCCGACGAACACGCGGAGCAACCGCTGATCGGTCGGGGCGTGGTGCGGGAACACGCTATCCGCAAAGAGCACCCCGAGGAACGGGCATTCGGTTTCGGTGCGAGGAACGAGGAAGCCGAACCCCTCCATCGGATGAGCTACGTCCGCTCGACGAATCGCCAGGTTGATCACGACGACCGAGCCCGACTCCAGCGTGTCAAGCATAGCGGCGGCGCGGGGAACGATCGACGTAAGCAAGCCGGCGGTGGCTGGCGCAGGTGTAGCCAACACGACGCGATCACAATGGATCGACCCCGGTGCCCCCGAAGAGTCCGTGAAATCTACGTCATAACCATCGTCCGTCGCGCGTAGCTGAGTGACACGTGTGTTGCACTGGAGATCGTCGCCAAGTCGGCGGGCGATGGCTTCGGTGATCGCGCCCAATCCACCGTCGATGCTGACCAAACCGCGCCACCGGCGCTTGGGCTTCGATCCCCTGCCGCGAAACACAGACATCAAACCGTAACCGATCAGGCTTCTCGCGCCGGCGTCCACCTCGGCGGCAGACGGGAAGCATGCCGCTAGGCTGAGCTTGCTGATGTCGCCCGCGAAGATACCCGAGACCACGGCGCTGATCAGCGTGTCCGCCACTTCTCGCCCGAAGCGACGGACCGCCGCTTGCTCGATGGTTTCCTCCCCCACAGCGCGCCGGCTGAGCATTAGCCCGGTAAGCAATCGGAACCGACCGGTCACGCTGAGCAGTCCGCTGGTCATAAGCGAGACGGGGTTGGTGGGTACGGCGCGGAGGCGTCCGCGACAGAACACGAATCTCTTGTTCGCTGACTTGTCAGCCGCCACCACGTTCAGTTCGTCGGCAAGGTGTCCCAGAAGCGATTCGAAACTCGGGTCGCGGATGATGACGTTGAACGGTCCTTTTTCGAGCAGGAACCCGTCGCGCCGAAGCGTGCCCACGCTACCGCCAACGACCGGCCCCGCCTCCAACAGGCGTACCGAGACACCCGCGCGTTGGAGGTGCCATGCGGCTGTCAGTCCGCTGATACCCCCACCGATGACAACGACCTCTGAACGTTGGGTGTTCATCACATTTCACGAGTGGCTGGGTTCAAAGACCCTGCCGCGTGGCCATACTGCTTCGCCGCGTGAACGAAGCGGCGTACGTTTTCGAATGGCGTTTCTTTTAGCAAGCCGTGGCTGAGGTTGAGAATATGTCCTTCGTGTCCGCCGGCTTGGATACACGCATGAACCGCTTCGTCAATCTCTTCCAGCGAACCGGTCACGAGCAGCTTGTTATTGACGTTGCCTTGAAACGCCACGCGATCGCACAAGTGTGCCTTGGCGTCCGCCAAGTCGACGCACGTGTCGATGCTCAACACGTCGGCGCCGCTGGAGGCCATCAGGTCGAGCGCGGTATGGTCCTTGACGAAGAGAATGGTCGGCACGCGGCGCTGTAGCCCTGAAAAAATGCGCACGTGATAAGGGTGCGCGAATTCTTCGTACTGCTGAGGCGACAGGGCGTCGGCGAACGATTCGAACAACTGGACCGCATCGACGCCGGCTTCGATCTGCATCGTCAGGTAATCGACCGTCATGTCGGACAACATGGCCAACAAACGATGCAGCGTTACCGGGTCGTCGCGCATCATGCACTCAATGTGCGGCGACGATCGAGAAGGGCTACCTCCCTCGAGCAAGAAAGCCGCGAGCGTCCACGGCGCACCCGCAAAACCGAGCAGCGGAAGTTCGCCGTCAAGCGCCGTGCGCACCAACCGGATAGCGCGAGGAATGAACTGTAACTCGCTGCATGGATCGTACGATTGGAGTGCGTTCACATCACTGATCGACCGAACGGGTGTGGCCAACTGCGGACCGGGACGAAAGACAAATCGTGCCCCCATCGGCGCGAGCGGCGTGAGGATATCCTGAAACAAGATGATCGCGTCGACGCCGATGCGCTTGGGGAGTAAGGAGATTTCTGCGGCCAGGTCGGCGTCGGCGAACAGCGATTCGAGCGGCTGGTCGGCGCGGCGACGCAGAGCTACGTAGTCCGGATCTGTGCGCCCAGCCTGACGCATCATCCAGACCGGCGTGCGTTCGGTTCGCTCGCGCCGGGCGGCGCGAATTAACAAGTCGTTCTTGAGTTCTGTCATGGTTCCTACCGCTCAGTGTCAGGCGTTGGCGGAGAAGCGTACAGCGTCGCCGAGCCGATACGCCTCGGGATCTAGATACGCATCGAACACCGCCGCGACGTTCCGTATCAGCACGCGCCCCAACGGACACGTGACTTCGACGTCGCCGTTGTCGTCGATGGTCACAAGCCCGTCGCGTTCAAGATCGCGAAGAATCGTCATCTCGCGAGAAAAATAATCGGCGACATCAATGTCGAACCGAGATTCGATCGTAGCACGTTGCAGCCGCGCCGTGCAGTACAGGTCAGAAAGCACCGCCTGCCGCACGCGGTCGTCGAAAGAGAAACGCATCCCTCGCTGCACCGGCGATCGGTTGGCGTCGATACACGCCGCGTACTCGGCATGGTCCTTGAAGTGTTGAAGAAAACCCACGTCGGGCAACTGACTGATCGCCGACGCACCCACGCCGAGCAGACGCAGTCCACCGCCGGTTGTCATGCCCTGGAAATTTCGTTGAAGCGAGCCGTCGTCGAGGGCTTTGCTTAACCCTTCGTCGGGCTTGGCGAAGTGGTCGAGCCCGATGAACGCATATCCGGCGGCTTCGAAGCGTTCAAGACCGATCAAGAACATCTCCAGCTTCGTTTCGCTGTCGGGCAGCTTCGTATAGTCCATACCGCGTTGCGTGGCGATGCGTTCGGGAATTTGTGCGTAGTGGTAGTATGCGATGCGGTCGGGCGCCAGTTCGATCGTCTTGTCGACGACGTCGCGAATGGTGTCCGGCGATTGATAGGGCATACCGTAGATCAGATCAAAGTTGATGCTTTCGAATCCCACGTCGCGCGCGTGTGACACGATACCCGACACCAAGTCGAACGGTTGCACGCGGCGAATGTGCTTCTGCACCTGCTCGTCGAAATCTTGAATCCCCATCGAAAGGCGTTTGATGCCCGTATCGTGCAGCGCTTGCAGCCGGTCGGCGTCGAGGTTGCGCGGATCGACTTCCATCGCCACTTCGGCGTCAGGCGCCAACGCGAACGATTCGAGCAGTGTGGTATGTATTTCTCGAAGTTGCTCGTCGGAGAGATAGGTCGGGCTGCCCCCGCCGTAGTGAACCTGTCGCATAGACCGTTTGTTATCGATCGATCCCGCCAGTGACCGAATGTCGCGCTTGAGGGCGGATACGTAACTGTTGGTCACCTCGACGGCACCGGTGGCGTCGTGTCGCTGAATCACGCGATTGCACGCGCAGAACTTGCACAGCGTTTCGCAAAACGGAATGTGCAGATAGAGCGACAGATCGAAACCGGGATCCTGCTCGTCGCTTTCGCGAAGCATAGACGAAGCCTCATCACCGTCGACATCCTTCCACCACGAGGGCATGGGATAGGAAACGTGTCGCGGCAGGCTGATACCCGCGTAGCGCCGAAAGACATCCAGATCGACTGTATCAGCAAGATCAATCATGATTGGATCCCCTCACCGTTGACGCCCCACTTCCTACCGTGCATCGCGACGCCGAACCACTCGTCGACGCAGTGGCTGGTACCAAGTCCGTCGCCAACTCGGAAACGTCAGTAACGGTTCCAGATTTCGGTTCCGTCGTTCGCGCCGACGCGACAAGTTCGACCAAGGCGCCCTCGACGGCGTCGACCGTCTTGCGGAATCCGTCCGACAGGCCACGCGCCGCAGCGAAACTTGAGACGTGTTGAGCAAGCTTCGGTGCATCGAACACGGTTACGCCGTCCAGCGATTCAAGCCCTTGGGTCGACCCGTGTATGTTGAAGTCGATCACGGCCAGCGGCCTATCGCCCCACGGGCGGACGTGACGAAGTCGCTCGCCGGTCAAGATGGGTTCGTTTCGGTCCACGCCCAGCACGACAAGATCGGCGTCGGCGATCGCATCGAACACGGCTTGGTCTGAGTAAGATTGAACGCGAAGGCGCCGGCCGCTGCCGATCGCGCGGCGTAGCATTTTGATCTGACCGCCGCGCTTGTGGCCGCGATAAATCAAAGTCATGTTGCGCTGCGGTACGTCGAAGTTTGACGCAAGAGTGCGAATGACGCCGGCGGATGTAGTCGACCCACCGATGACGACGATGCGCTTGTCCGAGAAATCGAGCGCTGGTTCGGTCAAGATGGGCGCAAGCGCCGCGTCTGTGTAGTCGGTATCGTAGCGATCCCAACCGGTGCGCGTTCGCACGTCCTCAGCCACGTTGACTACTTGCTTGACCAGTCGGCCGGAGAGGAGGCCGGCGGTCTCCGTACAACCCGCCAACCGCTGCGCCGCGTGCAGTTGCTCCATGACGTCGCGTTCGCCGGGCAACTCGCTGTTGAGTCCCATGGCCGTACGCAGCAGGTGGTGCCACGCGTCGGCACCGAACAGCACGTTGACTTCCAACTCGGACGTATCGCGGTCGCCCAACAAGGCGCGACGGATGTCAGCCACGGCCGTCGGTGACATGTCGGATTGATTCAACCAGCCGTACAGCTCGAATCGATGACACGTGTTCCACAGCCAGCATTCCGTAAGCTGTGTTTGATGGCGAATGTCGCGCAGCAGGTCGGGCACGTCGCATTGCGATTTCTTGACGCGCTGGAGTGTTTCGGCGTTGGTGTGCGCGAGTTTCGGACCGCTTCCCGCACCGAGTCGACCACGAACGGATACGCCAACCGCCACCAATCCGTCGATCGGATTCCCACTGTGCGGCGCGGGCGGCGCTGTATACACATCCACCGTCGGCACGGGGCGCTCGAGCCGTCGAGGGCCGCGCATCGCCAGATGTTTCAGTGCCGACATGAATGGGGCGAAGTTGTTCAGCGCCGGCGTCAGATAGAGTTCAGCACCGGCGGCTTCTACAACTTCGCGATAGCGTATGTCGATCTCTTCCAACGTTTCCAGGCAGTCGACGGTGAAGCTGATCGGGCATACCAAAATGCGCCGTTCGCCACCGCGGGCCAGCTCTTCCAATTTGAAATCGGTGAAGGGTTGGAGCCAAGACACCGGACCGAAGCGACTTTGGAACGCAAGCGACATGCGATCCACAGGCCAGCCGAGCTGATGGCGCACAAGCCCCACGGTGCGTGCGATGTGCTCGGGGTATGGGTCGCCGCGCTCGACGTATGAAGTCGGTAATCCGTGCGTAGAGAACAAGAGAAACGTGTTGTCCGGCGTCAGCCCGTGCGAGTCGGCATACTCTTGGATCAACCGCGTTTGAGCATTGATATAGCCTTGGTCGTCATACCACGTGGTGCGAACGGTCACGTGCATGTGACGGTTCTCGGTCTTCAAATATTCATACACGATGCGCAGCGCCGTGCCCGTCGTCGGCTCGCTGTACTGCGGGTACATCGGAATGACGATGAGCTCGTCCACGCCTGATCGCGCGATCCGGCGCAGCGTCTCCAAAATTCCCGGTTGACCGTAACGCATGGCACTGAACACCCGCCATTCGCGAGGCAACGCATCTTGTAAGGCGACCACTTGATCGTCGGTAATCGATTTGAGCGGCGATCCACGTTCGCTCCAAATGCGCTCATACATTTCGGCGCTCGCGGGTGCGCGAAAGCGTGCGATCGTCGAACCCAAAAGCCCGTTGAACATACCGAGCCCCGTGGGTAGGCGGATGACCGTCGGGTCGGAAAGAAACTCAGCTAGGTAGCGCCGAACAGACGGCACGTCCGGGCGCTCCGGCGTACCGAGGTTGATCAAGAGCACACCGCGTCGGCGCGGCGACGAGCTACACGACCGCCCGCGCCCCTCGTCAGGGGCACAGTCGGATGATTCTCGGATAGAATAAGTCATAGGACGGTTCTCCAGATTCTTCGTCCCGCAAAGGACCGCGCGCAGCAGCCCGATTGCATCACGTTCACCATATCGTCCGCCGAAGTGCAAGATCGGGCATACGCCCCGAGTAGACACCCGTATCGGTGTCGCGCTTGCTCAATGGTTAGACCGGAGGTGCTCGCGGAGGAAGGAGTCGGAAGACCAGCGCCCAACAGTGAGGATGAAAGGCGTCAAACCAGACAGAGTCGGCCGATCGCGCTAGGTGATTGAGTGGCGACGGCCCGGCGTTGAATTGCTGCGCGATGGAGATAACGAGTCGACGGATCGGGAGAAGCGTGCTCAGGAGGACGGCCGAGGCAGCGATCGCGGCGTATTCCGGTACGCCCGAAGCGTCACTGTTGTGACGCATCACGTCACAGTGCAGCACGCCAAGAACGATGAAGCACGCCACGAGCGATCGCCGGTCCGTTCGAAAGCGAAGCCACGCAACGTCGGCCAACTTCAGGCCGAAGAAGAGCATCGATACGGTCAGGTAGATGCAGCCGCCGAGGCTACCGCTGGACGCGCCGTTTTGGATCACCGCAGACCAGGACGCTACGAAACCCGGCAAGTGGGCCGCGGCCATCAGCGACCACCCGAGGTAGCGAACGACCGTGTAACGCCAGTTGAGTCGTGTATCAGTCATCGTGACGCTTGCGAAGCCCAAAAAGAACCAATTGCTACGATTCGGCGTGTCGAGCACAAGCAACACGGCTTAAGCGCCCCGGACGTAACAAGAACCGATTGAATACGAGCACGTTCCATGCCACGCCGGTCCGCCCTAATTATCGGCTCTACGGCTTCCCGGCCATTGCCAAACATCGAGGCGAGGCGACCAGTCAAGGGATGACACCTACGGGGTTTCAACTTCCTCGCGGATCAACGTCGGCACCGCCCCACGGCGAGCGAGTTGGTCCATCACCCAGTCATCGAGCGGGTTCAGCCGATACGCAGCCCGCAAGTGGTAAATAGCCGCCTCTTCCCGCTGGTGTCGAAGAAGGAACTTCGCGAACGCCACGTGTGATTCGGCTACGTCCGGACCCATGGCCACCGCTTGGCGATAGCGCAGCAAAGCACCGTCGACGTCGCCACGCTGCTCAAGTTCTTCGGCCAGAAAAATGTATTGCTCAGGGGCAGGACCCAGTGTGGCCGCAGCCCACTCAGCTTCGTCAAGCGCCTCGCCGAACCGCCCCTTGAGTTCCAAAGCCACGTTCTTGCCTTTCAGCGAAGCACGATGACCGGGGAAGACGTCGAGCGCTTGCGAGTAGTAACCGATGGCCGTATCGAGCTCGCGCATCGCCGCCGCCTGCTGCCCATAGCTCAGCCGTTCCTGAGCCATCGCCACGGAACAAGCACCAAGATCGTGCAGGTTTTCCACGACCCGGGGTCGTGCAGCCTCCGCTTTTTCGAAGAAAACCCGCGCCGTGTCCGGCATGCCGTCCACCATGGCGTTTTGACCCTGCACACGCCATTCGTCATACTGCGCCGCGGCGCATCCGCCGACGCACAACGACGCAGCGCAAAATATGCCAAGAATCGTAGATCGTAGTGACATTGAACTGTTCCACCGGGCGTTCATGGATTGTTTCCTCATGCGTTCCAAGGCACCCATCAATCGAAGCCACAGCGCGCCGCGCGCCCGTCGCGATCTGATGGTGGGTTGGTGCATCCGCATATGACTACACGGTTCGTGATTCTACATCATCAGGTCGGCCTGTGCGAGCACTGGGACCTCATGCTGCAGCGCGGCGACGTGCTGGCCACCTGGCAGCTCCTGTCTGAGCCGGTCGACCCGACGAGCCTACCCGTTTCGGCCCGAAAGATCGCCGATCACCGCTTGGAATACCTCACCTACGAGGGACCGGTCAGCCGGAACCGCGGAACCGTGACGCGCGTTGACAGCGGGACAGTACAATACGAATGCTTCGACGCGGACGAGGCGGTGATCCGCCTGACCGGCGAGCGACTCCAAGGCCGATTTACCCTCTCCGGGTCCGGAGACGACTGGCTATTCGCGGAAACGCCGTAGCGCGTCTGGCGCGTGAATCCTTTCCTAGCTGGTGCGTGAATTAGCTGGTGCGTGAATCCTTTCTCGCACCCATGTTCGTGGGAAGCAAGCTGGTGCGTGAATCCTTTCTCGCACCCGTATTCGTGGGAAGCCCGGGAGGAGTGGACTGGGGAACAAAGGGACTCAGGGACGAAGGGCTTGTCGCACCCATGTTCCTGGGATGTTCGTCCCGGCGGGTGCCCCATTCTTTTCGTACTCGAAAAGGGTGGGGGACGGCTTCCCGTAGTGTCGGATTGCGGCGTTCGGGCGTTCTGATTTCATGGATCGTCCTTCCCCCACCCCTCGCTGCGCGAAGAATGGGGCACCATGGCCGTCGCAATTGTGCCGAAAGGTCGGTGGAACCCGCTTTACCCTTGACGTTCCACAGTTTCTGGTCAATCCCATCTTGTTTTTTTACATTTCGCATTGACATGTCTTCGCCGATGTGTTAGGGGTGCAGGTGTGTCGGCGTGCTGTTTGGGGTTGATGCTCTACTGGCGATGCCCACGGAGCGGAGTTCCGAGTAACCATAAACTTGTTCATTTCGGCGTGCGAGGAAACACGCCGTAGTCTCTTTTGATAAGGAGAACAGTCGATGGCGTCTCAAGAACTTACACGATCGAGGATCACGATTCTTGCCTTGGGGCTTCTTGTCGCCGCATCGCTGTACCTTCAGGGGGAAGCTGCCGTTCCGATATTGGCGACAGCCCACGCCGGGCCGCAGCCGGTGTCGAAGTTCGTTCCCACGGCTGCGGTTTGCCCGGAGGGCTTTTTCTGCGGCAAGCGGGACGGATTTGCCACAGGTTGCCCCACGCAAACGTGCTGTGGGGGCGGGCAAACGTACTGCGCTGGCGCAGCGCAAAGCCCCTCTGCATTTGATAAGTACAAGAGGTCAAGTAGCGGCACGTGTATCTCATTCTCCGGCGACCTGGTAGTGGTCTGCTCAAGCATCGAATGTACTGGTGGAGCCGACGGGTTCTGCGATGGCACCTGCCTGGGCAACGGAGAGCTGACCCAGATCAGCATGGGTACGCCTAAGTTCGGCGGTAGCTGCGAGATGATTGGACAGTGATGCACACGACAAACGTGTTATTTCATATCGTATGGTTGCTCTCAGCCCAACCGGAAGTAGGTCCCCTTGCCCCGGAGCGGCTGGACGTGCGATCCCTTCTCCCGGACCGGCTGACGGAGGTCATCGAGTCGCGAACCGCTGACACCTCGGAGGTTGAATGGACGCTAAGCTGGCACGGAGGTCGGGATGATGGGTTGGTCGAACGCTATACGACTCGGACGGCCAACGGCAGTATCTTCCAATCGAATCGGGGCGATGCACAAGGGTTTCACTGGAAAGTTTTTCGCAGTCATCCGCCAGCTGACGTATCGGCGGACGCTTTGTGGGAATACGCGGTTCCGCCGGAAGAGAGCGCCGGAACGCGAATTTCACTCGCCCACGATGGGCAGTTTTGGGAGCTTTTCCGAGCGGAATCACCCCTAAGCGCACGGCTCACGTCTCCATCGTCCGTACTCGAAACACAGAAACGTCCGCGAGACATGGCCGCCGCTGGATTGGCCCCGTACTGGGCTGATGTGTTTAACACCGAGCCTCTCGGGCTGCCGGAGCGGTACCTGGCCGGGTTCGATTCGGCCGAATGGACCGAGCAACGAAGCGGTCAAATCGAGGTGGTCTCGGCTGAGTTCAACGGGAAACGGTTGGAGTGGCAGCTCGATTCCCGGCAGGGCGGCGAACCGATCCACGCGGCATTTTATCAGGGTGGTCGACTTGTGTACTCCTCGGAAACCGAGCTTGCCGAAGTCGATGGCCGGTGGATGCCTGTGTCGATCAGCTTCTACAAGGGAGACGCCGACGCACCGTACAAGGTGGTTGACGTAGACAAGGTGACGTTCGACAAGCCGTGGCATGAGAAGGAGATCACGCCCAGTGATATGGGCATGTTGTTCGGTACGCAGGTGAATGGCGACGACGGTATGCGATTCTGGAACGGGACGGAGTTGTTGAGTCTCGATGAGTACTATGAACTTCTTTACGTCTACGGCGTTCGTCCTGACCCAAAAATCATGGAAATGCTGGCTAAGGACTTTGGACAAACCGTAGAGGAGTATGTCGCGCGTATAGATCGGATTTCGATACGGTTTCGCGCGAAGTACTACGAGGAACACGGCGAATCCCCTTGGCTTACAGTGACGTCGAAAGAGAAGGACGAGTGGGATATCTACGTCGAGAAGTTCATCAAGAAGCACAAGTTCGATAAGCCGCGCATCAAGCGTGCAAAGATGACGCTCGACCGTGCCAAGAAGCTGCGCGACGTCTATCTACAGAAGAACAAGTCGGACATTCGCAAGGCCGAGCGCCGCCAAGACACGAAAAGACTCGCCGTCTTCGAAGCCCACACGGAGAACGTGTTCCAGCAAGTTCTGGTTCGCGGGCTCAAGCGTCTGGCGCCGAAGAAACCAGCCACCAAGAAAACCGACCCGCGCCCGTAAGGAAACGTTTTTCACCCGCGAGCCGCCCAGACGCCTTGCTGGTGCGTGAAGCTGGTGCGCGAATCCTTTCTCGCACCATGTACGTGGGAAGCCCGGGGAGGAAGGGACTGGGGAACAAAGGGACTCAGCGACAAAGGGCTTGTCGCGCCCATGTTCGTGGGATGTTCGTCCCGGCGTCCTTCTGATACACCGTCAAGACAAGGGAAAGACCGATGATCTACCTCGACCACAACGCATCCACTCCGCTCGACCCGGCTGCTCGGGACGCCATGCTGCCGTTTCTGTCTGAAATTCACGGCAATCCCACGAGCGGGCACGCCATCGGTCGCCGGCTTCGCGAGGCCGTGGAAACGGCGCGGACGCAGTTGGCCGGTTTGATCGGCGCCACTGCGGAGGAAATCGTCTTCACCTCTGGCGGCACTGAGTCCAATAACCACGTGATCAAGACCGTCGCACATGCCCGGCGCGAGTCGGGTAGACACCTCATCATCTCAGCCGTCGAGCATCCAGCCGTCACCAACCCCTGCCGATACCTCGAAACCTGCGGCTACGATCTCACACTAATCGGGGTGGACAAGACGGGCCGCGTGGATCCGCGTGATGTAGCGGGGGCGATCAGACCCGATACTGTTTTGATCTCCGTCATGCTGGCCAACAACGAGGTCGGCACGATTCAGCCCATTGCCGAGATATCCGCACTCGCAAGGAAGCACGGCATCTTCATGCACACCGACGCCGCGCAGGCGATCGGGAAAATCCCGGTGGACGTCCGCGAGCTTGGTGTCGATTTTTTGTCACTTGCGGGACACAAGTTCTACGCTCCCCAGGGCATCGGGGCGCTATACGTACGCAGCGGCGTCGAACTTGATCCGTTTCACCACGGCGCCGGACATCAAGGCGGTCGGCGCAGTGGCACCGAACCGGTACCTACAATCGTCGGGTTGGGCAGGGCTGCGGAAGTCGCTGCGAGCACCAACGACGCGGACGCCATGCGGGCGTTGTGCGACCGGCTGTTCGAGGGAATTCAAAGCAAAATGGGCGAAGACATCGTGCGCTTGGGTCACCCGGTGGACCGACTGCCCAATACGCTGGCGGTTGGGTTCCGTGGATTGGTCGGCGGCGATGTGTTGGCAGCGTGTCCGAACATCGCCGCCAGTACCGGCGCCGCTTGTCACGCAGGTAATCGAAAACGCTCAGCCACACTGGCTGCGATGGACGTTGCCGAAGCCATCGCGTTCGGTGCCGTTCGCTTTAGCGTTGGACGGACGACTACAGAAGCCGAAGTGGATCAGGCCATCGCTCAGCTTCTCGAAGCCGTCGCGTCCGTTCGTGCGTGACGATCACGTCAGCGTCACCGGATCGACGTCGACAATCAACGACTTGGCTCTCGTGTTCAGTGCGTGCTTACCTGTCAGCTCGCTAAGGAGTTGACGCATCAGCCTTGGGGTCGGCGTCGAAATCAACAGGTCGTAGCGGTAGTTCCCCTGCAGTCGGGAGAGCATACACGGATTCGGACCGAAGACTTCGGACTGACCCACCTCAAGATCGCCCACGTCGAGTTTGCCCATGGCTTCGCGTACGCGCAACACAACCGCTTCGGCTTCGCTGCGTGCTCGCTCCTCGCGCGGATCGGCGATAATCACCCGGGTCAATCGGCGGAAGGGTGGAAGACCCGCGGCGCGACGTTGACGAAGTTCGTGCGCGGCGAAGGCGTCGTAGTCGTGGTTCAGTGCGAACTGCAGCGCGGGAATTTTCGGGTCGGTGGTCTGCACGACGACGCGCCCCGAAGCGTCCGCTCGACCGGCGCGACCAGCCACCTGAGTGATCAACTGAAACAATCGTTCCGTCGCGCGAAAGTCGCCGGACAGCGCCTGTGGGTCGGCGTCGATCACTCCGACGAACGAAACGAATGGAAAATCCAGACCCTTGGCGATCATCTGCGTACCCACCAACACGTCGACGCGACGTTGCTCGAAATCGTCGATGATCCCTTGGTAGTCGCGCTGATGCTTCATCGTGTCGCTGTCGACGCGGGCGATTCGCGCCGAAGGAAACAACTGAACCAGCACCTCCTCGACCCGTTGCGTGCCGCGACCCGACTGCACGAGGTTGGCTCCGCAGCCGACGGTCGGGCACACGCGCGGCGTGGGGATGCGCCGGCTACAATAATGACACACCGATTCGCCGGTAGCGCTGTGGGCGACGAGTCCGACGTTGCAGTTCGGGCAGGTGATTCGTGTGCGACACGCGGGGCAGCAGAGGTGTGGCGCGAACCCCCGGCGGTTCAACAGGATCAGTGCTTGCGCGCCCGCCTCCAGCGTCTCACCCAACATGCGGTGCAACGTTCGTGACAGCGCCACCGTGCGGCGGGTCTCGGCGCTTTCGTCACCCATGTCGATGACGTGAACCTTCGGCATGGGAAGGTCGCTTACGCGCCGGCTGATCGTGATGCGTTGGTAGTCGCTGCGGTAACCACTGTTGAACCAGGTTTCGATCGAAGGTGTGGCCGAACCGAGCACGACCGGAACGCCCAAACGCCGGGCACGCATCAGGGCGACGTCTCGCACATGGAACCGAGGGGCTTGCAGGTTCTTGTAGCTCGACTCCTGCTCTTCATCAACGCAAATCAGTCCGAGCTTTTTGCACGGCGCGAACACCGCGCTGCGCGTGCCGATGATCACGTTCTTCTCGCCGCGTGCAACTTGTCGCCAGATGCGTGACCGCTCCGCATCCGTCAGTCCACTATGGTTAACCGCTACGTGCTCGAACCGCTGCGCCAGGCGTCCGACGAGTTGCGTGGTCAGTACGATCTCCGGCACCAACATGATGGCCTGCCCTCCGGCGGCGACCACCTGTTGCATGGCCCGGACATAAACCTCCGTCTTTCCGCTCCCGCTAACGCCGTACAACAACGTGGCTGAAAACGTTTCGGCGTCGATGGCTTCGCGCACTTTGCTCAGGGCTGCGACCTGTTCGTCGTTGAGGTCGAAGGTTGGTTCTACCGGCGGCGTGGTCGGCGCTTCCTGCGTCACGTCTTCGCGCCGCGTGATGATTTCGACCAACCCGTCGCGCTCCATCGCGCGAAGCACAGCCACAGAGGCGTCGGCAGCTTCGAGCAGCGGTGCGACCGGAACCACGTCGTCCTTGTTTGAAGACGAGTCCGACTGAGCTTCGACGAGCCGGTCCATCAGTCGCCGTCGCTGCGGACTCCATCGCCGCCCCGCTTCCGGTTCGTTTTTGACGGGTGTGACGAGACGTGCGTATCGAATGCGGCGTAAGCCCCGCCCGAGTCGCACAGCTTCCGGCGTCATGGCTTTGAGCGTCCGTCCGAGCGGGCAGGCGTAGTGCAACGCGATCTCGCGACCGAGTTCGATCAATTCCGGTGTCAGGTAGCTGTCATCATCTACGAACGAATCGATCGGTCGAATCGTCGTATCCCAAACTTGGTGACTCAATGCGACCACAAACCCCTGCACCATCCGGCCACCACGACCCATAGGTATGTTCACGCGGTGGCCTGGTTTCAACGACGATTCCATCGCCTCCGGCACGACGTAGCTGTAGGTGCGCCAGCTTCGTATAATGGGCGCCACCTCAGCAATCAGGCCGGCGCACTCTTCCCCCTCTTCAACCCATAGATGACCGGATGCATCGCCGCCGCGGCTCTTGGACAAACCGAAACCCCCAACACCGAGAATATGTTCCACCTAGTCGGCCTATCCCGCAATCGAGTTACCGAGCAATCTAATGAAAAGTGTGGCACCGGCTTCCAGCCGGTGATCTATTAGCTCTTCTCCTTGTAACGGGTATGCAGCTCGTCGTCACACCGGCGCACGGAGTCTCGCCGCGCCACTCAACGCGTAACGGACCCAGTGAATATGAACTGTGGCGTGGCTGTTCGTGAAGGATTTTCGCCTATCGACGCGGTGCACCCGGCAGTTTCTTACCCGGCGCCGCGTCGGGTTTGGCGCCGTCGGGCGCGTCCGCTTGACTTCGGAATCCGGTGATCTGGGGCAAGTCTTCCGGCTTCTCGTCCGGATGAACCGCAAACACCTCGACCCGGGCAATGTCTTCGAACGGGAGGGCGACGATGAAGGTGCCGACCTTGTACTGTTCGTCCACCGGGACGCATTCAAGAACGAGGTGCGATCGGGCGTCCACTTCCGGAAGCTTCTTGATTTCGTAGCTGAACCCGTCACGGAGGTAAATCAACGTTCGGGCGTCGAGCGCGTCGTGAAAGGTCATGACCTCTTCGTTTTCGCGAGCTTTCTCGGGATCGACATCCGGAAAATGGGCCAACGCGCAATGCCACCTAGCCACATCTTTTTGCTGCTGATAGGCGGGTCCATGAAACCAGTCGTAGTTGAACATTGCACCCTCGCTTTGGTAGTGATCGTAATCGCCCAACAGGCTGTCGAACAAGTGTGGCACCGGCTTCCAGCCGGTGATCCATGAGCGATTTTCCGCTCTTATCAGGGACCGAGCCCGCATTGGCCAGCCCACAACCCGGTCATGGGTCGAGCACGGCAACCTATCGGTAGCGGAAAGGCGCGTCAATCGCCTGGCCCGGAGTTGTTTCGACGGATCCCCAAGCTACCATGCGTCGGTGACCCTCACCCCCACACCCGCCGAGTTGAGCCAATACGTCAAACGGATTGCCCGATCCGTCGGGTTCGACTCCTGCGGCATCGCGGGCGCCGCACCGATCGGGCGATCCGACTACGTGCGCGAATGGCTGGACCGCGGTCGTGCAGGAACAATGCAGTATATGCACAAATACTTCGAGCCCCGCACCGATCCGACCCTGCTTCTTAAGAACGCCAAGAGCATCATCATGGTGACGCTGCTCTACAAGCAGGATGGAGTTGAGACAGTTGGCCGATCGACGCCGCATGAACCGACGAATCGTGGTCGTGTTGCGATGTATGCGTGGGGCGACGACTACCACAAGGTAGTCAAAACCAAGCTCTTCCAAATGGCGGATCGAATGCGTGAAGAACTGGCGGAGGCGTTTGAGGTGAAGGCATGCGTCGACACCGCGCCGCTGCTCGAACGAGAAGTGGCTGCGGCGGCTGGGCTCGGGTGGATCGGTAAGAACACCCTGGTGCTCGACCGCAAACTGGGCAGCTACTTTTTTCTCGGCGGACTGGTGACAACCTTGGACCTTGCACCCGACACGCCCGAAGTCGACCACTGCGGCACGTGTACCGCCTGCCTCGACGCCTGCCCCACCGGCGCGTTCCCCGCGCCCTACGAGATGGACGCCTCTCGTTGTATCAGCTACCTCACCATCGAGCATCGAAGCCACATCGCCGACGAACTCGCCGATCGTATGAGTGATTGGGTGTTTGGGTGCGATGTGTGTCAGGAAGTCTGTCCGCACAATCGCCATGCACCTACGACCCGCGAACCAAGGTTCCAACTTCGCCCCCCGTCGCCGCGATTGGATCTTGACGACGTGTCTACTTGGACAATCGAAGACTACCGTTTGCACCTGCGCGGCAGCGCGATCAAACGTGCCAAGCTCGACATGTTGCAACGCAACGCACGCATCGCGCGGAACAACGCCTCTTCTTGATCTCTATGGTGCCAATTTTCCGGCACCGGAAGCTTATCGGTGTGTTCGCGGTTACTGCTGCCGCAGCTGGTGCGTGAATCCTTTCTCGCACCCACGATCGTTTGCAGTGGTCACCCTCGCGAGCGAAGCCAATTCATCTCACCAATACGTAACACCCACGCCGCAGCCGCATACGACACAACCCCGACCACAACATACAACGCCAACACTGTGATGGGCCGCCATTCGACAATCGATATCCCCACCGACGGCGTGCTGACCAGAGTGAGTGCCAACCACATGACAGCCGTAGCCAAACACACCTTGGCCGCACCCCATGCGATGTTGCGCCACGCCATTTCCGGAAGCTTGCGCCGCAGCGCGATACCCAACCATACCACCTGCACAAAAGCGCAGATCGACGTAGCCAGCGCAAGGCCACGCTCCTCCAACCGAAAGACGAGCGTGAGATTCATCGTCAGGTTGACCACGACCATCGTGGCGGCGATGCGGGCGGGCGTTCGACTTTCGTGCAACGCATAGAACGTTCGAACCAAGAGGTGCTGAACGAAATACGCAACCAGCCCGATACTATAAAACGTCAGCGTGCCAGCCACGCGACCGGTGGTCGCGGCGTCGAATTTTCCGTGCTCAAAGACCGTAGCCACCAGCGGCTTGGCGATGAACATCAACCCCACGGTCGCGGGTAATGCGATGAACAGTGCGAGACGAATCCCTCGACCAAGGACTGCAGCCGTTCCCGAACGATCGCCGTCCGCCGCTCGCTGTGAGAGCACGGGAAAGATGGCTGTGGCGATGGCGATCCCGAACACGCCGAGCGGGAGCTGATACAAACATTGGGCATAACCAAGCACCGCCGGTCCGACGGCTTCGCCCCCCTCGACCACGAAGAGATAGGCTATGACATGGTCAGCCAGGGCGTTGAGCTGAACAGCCGACAGGCCCAAGACCATCGGCGCCATCAACACGCCGACGGCGCGAACGCGCGTTCGATCGAGCGGACCGCCGAATCGCGGGAAGAAGCGGATCCACTTCAGCGCCATACCGGTCGAAACCACCTGAATGACCCCGCCAACCAAAACGCTGACGCAGGCCACATGCAGCAGAGGCACACCGGTCAATCCCCACCAGCGTGCTCCGAACAACGTGCCCAATATGACGCTCACGTTGAGAATCACGGGCAGCGCCGCCGGCGTGAAGAAATGTCGCCGAACGTTGAGCACACCGCCCGCGACAGCCACAGTGCAAATCAGCAGCATGTACGGCAGCAGGATGGCCGTCAGTTCGATGGCCAGGTCGTCGTGGAAATATCGCCAAATGGCGATAACGCCTTCTGCCACGAGAACGAGCGCCGCCAACCCCATCATCAAGAGTGTGAGGAGTGAGCCGACGAATCGCCGTGACGCCTCGTCGCCTCGGTCGCGGAGTGTTTGGGTTAGCACGGGAATCATTGCGGACGAAAGGGCTCCCTCGCCGAATAATCTCCTAGCCAGATTGGGTAGCATAAACGCGATTCGGAAGGCGGAGAGCGCGCCGCTGGTGCCGAAGTACTGAGCAAACACGTACTCACGAACCAGCCCCAAGATGCGCGAACAGAACGTCAGCGCGGAGATCGTGGCGGCGGAAGTCACGACTCGGCGGGCGATGGTCATCACCGACACCTTAGCGCCGGCCGCGATGGACGGCAAGGCAGGTCCGCACCGTGCGGATCGATGTGCGGCGCTCGCGATCGATTGGCTTCGTTGGTTACACGCTCGGACCTCGGCGTGGCGCGCGGTCGTCATGATCGAGTTCGGGTTAGTCGTAGTGCTCTGTTCACACATCGAATGACGGGTGAACCGAGCCGCGACCGTAAGGAAGCGGACGTTTGAGAGTCGATCGTGGAAGCTCGAAAACGCTCCCTCACGGTCGCGGCTCGGATCGGATCGGACGAACACGTCGCCTAGGACGTGACAGAACAGTAGCGCGGCCGGTGAACCGGTCATATTGCCGGAAAAACCCGGAGCGCTTGCGGTTCATGTACTTGCACCGGATGGCATCCGGCGGCACACTACGGGCGATTGAGTACACCGTGCGTGGCGTCGGGCTTTCTTACCGCATTCGTAGGATCGAGTTTCCGACGAGCGTGAGCGCGGTGATGTGTTGATGCGGGGATCCGCGGGCCTGCGCGTGCGGGTCTGCATCGGAGTCTGCGGGCTGGCGCCTGCGACGCCGACGCGGCGTAGTTGTCCCGCCGGAAGTGTGTCGGAGCCCACCGGTTGACCTGCATGTCAGACCGGTAAGGGTCTTGACGAAAGGGAGATTGAACCAATGTCGCATTTCGTGGCTGAACCGTGCATCAATTGCAAGTACACCGACTGTGTCGCCGTCTGCCCGGTGGACTGTTTTCACGAGGGTGTAAACTTCCTGGTGATCGATCCGGAGACCTGCATCGATTGCGGCCTGTGTCCGCCCGAGTGTCCCACCACGGCCATCTTCGCCGAGGAAGATCTTCCCGATAAGTGGAGCAGCTACGTCGAACTCAACACGAAGTACGCCCCCGACTGGCCAGTGATCGACGCCCAGAAGGAGCCGATGGCCGGCGCCGACGACGCCGCGAAAGAAGAAGAAAAACTCGACAAGTTCAAGGCGGCTGCGTTTGAGGGGTAACGGTTCGGGCGGACTAGCGACACTGTTCGCGAGCGAAGGAACGGTCGCCTGCGCCATCTGAGTGGGGTCCTCGCGCACTACTTGATCAAAAGGTACGGTCGTGCGTAGACACCCGCGATCAGCAACCGATGCCGCTCTCCCCCAATGAACTACGTCCCCCGCGTTCCCGATCGACCGCCGCTTGCTGGGGCGGTTGAAGTTGTCTTCTTGCTTGAGGGTTATCGTCCAGGTCAGTACCGTGTCAAGGATGCGCGTGGTCGTGGCCGTCATCGGCCTGGCTGTGTCCGACATCAGTGCTTTGATGGCTGCGGCCGCAACCAGAGCAGGCGTCAACTCGTCCGTGGCGACCGGAACTCTGGCAGCCCACGGCGAGAATCAGCGTTAGCAGCGGTACGGCCACAACGATCCCGTACCGTAGTAGTGCTCGAATCATGAACGAACTCCTTACTAATAACCCATTCGAGGGCCAATCAGCACCCGAATCCGTCGGGCGTTTACATTCCCATGTGCGAGCCCATCATGCCCGAACCGGTGCCATGCCCATGCCCCGTCGGGCCGCCGTTCATCATGTGGAACTCCATCGCATCGCTTACGATGATCAGCTCTTCGGTGTTACCGTCACCGTCAAGATCGTCTACATCTCGAGTTAGCACGCACTCGTACGTACCGTCGCACATGAAGTCCTGTCCCAGGAAGCCGGGTACGACCATCGTGTTGTCCACGGCTTCACCGTCCTCCAGGTGGCAACCTGGCTCTCCAGGCCCGTCGAGCGGCCCCATGCCTACGATCTCGGAGCAGGGAATTTCGACCGTTACTTCTTCGCCAGCGCCGACCGCGACGACCAGCATCTGCTCTTCAAGACCCATATGGCTCGCGAAGTAGGACAGACGGAACGTCCCGTCCTCGACCGATTCGTTGCGCACCAGGACCATCATGTTTGTCGCTTCGGGCGCAAGGTCGTCAGCGCCGAGAAACCCCATCTGACCGGGCATGTGATCGATGTAACCGTCCATCAGCGAACCGCCGAATCCGTCCGCGCCACCGACTTGCGCGGCGACATTGAGGGCCTTGGCGGCCACGCCAGCCACCCCTGTCGACTCCCCGCCACCGGGAGCAACGACTCCGTTCATACAGCCGGCGATCAACAACATGGCGGCCGTTGTTAACGATAGGTTCCGAATCCGTCCGAGCATAGTCCTTACTCCTTGCTGAAAAGTTATTCACTATTACCGCTACATCCACCACAGCGCGACACAACCGAAGCGGGTCAAACAGGAGTCGCCTGCTCCAGTCCAAACGGCTCTTCTCACCGTAGGAGCCAAGGTGCATCGGTTTCGTCTTCTCAGGGACAGCCAGCATACCGCGTGCCATCCGGTCGTCCGTGCCGGGATGTTCTTACGCGTCATGGGTCAGCCAGCAACCGCGGCTTGGACGTACCTCGTGCGCCCGTTGCCTGCAAGAAATCCACCCGCGCCCTGACGAATCTCTCCCACGGGCCCCGTTCAACATCCCAGTTCGCCGGTTCCTCCGGCGACGTCGTGTCAACGTCGCCCGATTTGCAGTCGTAGCAGCCGTCGTACCAGCCGTCGATGTAATCGACGAAGTAGTAATCGTCGTAATCGTACGAGTAGTCGTAGTAGTACCAGTACGAGTCGTAGTATGAGTAGTCGCCGTAATCGTAGTAGAAGTCATCGTGGTAGTAACCGTCGTAGGGCTGACCGCCGCCGAGCAGAACCGTAACACCGCGGCAGCCGGTACTGACGACGGCCACGATGATCAGCGGTGCCCAAAGTGCACTCCGCAATGTCCTCGCGCGAGTTCTCATGGGTCGGCCTCACTCTTGCCGACATGCCTTGCGTTCCACCCCACTGTTCAGACCGTCATGCGCCATCCGGACCGCGCATGCACTCGATACGTTTCGTATTCTTCGTTGCGTCAGTATCTCTAGCCGGCTATGTGCTTGCGGTCGGCGATGCCGCGACCGCATCCGCGGATCACACCAAAAAGGAATCCATTTCCAGTCGCGTCATCACGACAACCGCAAACGAAAAGGTGTTGATCCAGGAGGTCTGGATCGACGCATCGGTCGCCAAGGTTTGGAACGCGTACGTTACGGATGAAGGGTAGACAGGCTGGGCGTCGCCCGTGGCGAAGATCGACCTGCGCGCCGGCGGCACGATTCGCACGCACTACACTCCAGGCGCCCGCATCGGCGACCCCGGCACGAACGTCCTGCACATCCTCAACTACGTTCCCCAGCGTGTGTTGACGCTTCGCGCGGAGTTGGCGGCGAACTGGCCTGAAGTCATGAAAGAGGACGCGGGAAACTTGATGAACGTCGTGGTCTTCGAGCCTGTCGCAGCGAACAGAACGCACATTACGTCCAACGGCGTCGGCTACCGCAACACACCGGCCTATGAAAACCTCTTGAAATTCTTCATCCCAGCCAACGAAGGACTCTATCGAAAACTGAAGAACTTTCTTGAGGACGGAAAGCGGGCGGAGTTCAAACACTAACGCACGCGTTTGAGAAGATGTATTAGAGAACTAACGACGAACCGAGCCGCGCCCGTGAGGAAGCGGTTTTCACGTACGAGCCCGGATCATTTCCTCACGGGCGCGGCTCGGTAAGAAGCTCTTCGCACACATTTAACGAACGCGCCTGCGACGCGCAAACGGAACGCGCTTCGGGAACGAACCAACGCCGCCTTTCGCCCAAACGGACGCTCGATCCCCCACCCTTCGCCATTGACGAACGATGGGGAACCGAGGCGACCGAGTCGGGCGTTGCCGTGCGACGCGCCCCAACTCGGCTCAATGCATACGTCTCGGAGAAGCCGGTCGGTTACCGGTTCAGCGCGTGGACGATCACGGAGCCGCGGGTGCTTCCGGGAGCGTCTGGGAGAACGCGCCTAAGTCGGCGACCTGTTCGTTCGTGAGCAATTCGGCTTGTGGGGGCATGATTGACCCAGGTTGGCCGAACCGGATTTTGTGCTGATACTCCGCGGGATTATCGTTGGCGAGCAGCCCGACGAACTCGTCATGATCTTCATCAGCTCCCGGAGGAATCATCAGACCGTCAGCGCCGTGACAGGCCATGCACGCCGAGGCGTACACCGCTTCGCCTGCGCCCGCCGAGCCGTTGAAGCCCGCCCCATCGATAATATCATCCGTGTCGATCTGCCCGTCGAGAACGAACTTGGTCAAGTCCCAGATGTCGTCGTCACTAAGCCCGGCGTCGCCGTATGCGTGGTCGGTCTTGATGAGGTCGAACGCATCCTGTGCGGAGATCGTGGTATTGAAGATGCCGGCGATACCGGTTCGATGGCTTCCGGAACTGTAGGCACCACTGACACCCTTGTAATCCCAACCGTGGCATTCCTTGCAACGCCAGGTGTCGGAGCCGACGCGCGTGTTGGAGTCTGTGTCTGGGCGTGTTGCCCACAGCGGGTGGTCAGTCGTGGGCTCGTTCAGCCCCGCCGCTTCCCAGAACTTGTCGTACAGCGCACCGCCTCGCGTGGCGCTCGCGTCGGTAAACGCTTGCGGCGGCTCAGAAACACCGCCACCCATGTCAACCTCCGGGCAACCTGCGGAGAGTCCCAACAGGCCGACGCCTATCGTCAGCATACTCAACCTTGCAAACAGCGCACGCGTTGTCATTCGTCTAGCTCCCAAAAAAAAATAGCTTCCCGGGCATCACTGGGCTCAAACCCAGACAGTATGCCGAGCACGATACGCGTCCGGCCACCCCGAGTAAAGTCGTCGCCCATTCGGTTGCAAACCGCGTGGCCAATACTGACCCACGAATCCGGGGCCAAACGAGCAATCCACCCAGCATGGCGACCGTTACGCAAGAACGCCGGCTAGACCGGCCGCCGTTTCTGTCATCTTGGCCCGGAGACCTCGATGTCGTTCGGGTTCTCGCTTGCACGCAGGTTGGATGTGCAGGCGGGCCGATTCCATCCGGACAATGTTTCAGCGTCTTTGAAAGGTTGCCGTCGGGAATGGACGGACCTCGCCCGACTTTCGAGATGCTGCCTGCTCTCGCAGACTTTGCGTCTGGCGAATGCTAGGGACAATGACTCCACCGTGTTCGAAGATCCACAAGTATTCTGAGGGCGACGAACCAAGAAACTCGGCATGCGGACTGGCAAGACTCGTGCAGACGTAATATGCTCGCGGTATGGTGGCCAGGGACTATGTGCCAACTGACTTGTGGGACAAATACGAAATCCACGAATGGCGTCATGCCTGCGCGGTCTTAAGGCGAGTTTCGAGACGAATGGGACGACATCTGCCATGTCTTGAGCGACTTTCGTTTAAGGAAGTCAGAAGTCGTAGCAAGCGGCGGACGCAAGTCACCCGTCGCGGGTCGGCTTGATGGCGCGTTCCTCCGACTCGGGTGGGAAGAAAGATCTTTCGATACGAGCATTCGCGCAGATGACCGGGTGTTTGAGACGCCGACCCACGCGGTTGATTGCTTCAAGAACCGAATCGCCGTGGAAATCGAGTGGAGTAACAAAGACCCGTTTTTCGATCGAGACCTGAACAATTTCCGACTTCTCTTTGACCTGCGAGCCGTTAGCGTTGGCGTCATAGTCACGAAATCGGATGAACTCAAGGATGTGTTCAAACGTATCCAGGTCAAGGAACGGGAAACGCTCTACAGGAAATATGGCGCGTCCACGACCTGGATGTCGAAACTCGTTCCGCGAATTGACGGAAGGGGCGGGGGCGGTTGCCCGATCCTGGTGTTCGGTATCAAAGCGAACGCATTTGACGTGGACTGCGAAGATCTTTACCAAGTAGGAAACCGCTAGAAAAGCGTCCCCGCTGTTACCGCACCGTTATTTCGAATCGTGCGTTTCGAGTCACCGTCGCCGCGATACCCACGATGAACGCTCTTGGATTCTGCGTAGGTCGCCAGTTCATCACCCCATTGGGTCCATCCCGCGACCTTCTCGCGGGCGAACAACTCGATAAACGGACCGGGGCTGCATGATTGGATTACATCATAGACTTCGTCAGGTTTGCGTGAATGCTCTCTCTTGCGACTCAGGACGATGTTGACTTGCGTGCGCCCCGGCTGGAGCGTCCGGAGCTTTCCTTTGACGCCGAAAAGGAGCATCTCAGTGACGTTGCGAAAATAGAACCCAACGCCCCGACCATCGGGACCGCCGTCTTTTCGGATCTTGTACCAAACGATGTTCGTCTTGTACTCGAATCCCCACGCCTTCATGATCTGAAGTCCTTCGAATAGCAAGGCATTCGGGCACCACATGTAGAGATGACTTTGGAGCCTAGCGACATCGCCAACTCGCATCGCCGCGATTTCGTCGAAGCCCATCGTGTCGTAACGACGAAGCCGTTTGTGTTCGGGCGCGACCTTGCCCGTTCGATTAGTGAAGCGCCATGGGGGATCGATTAGAAGGGTTCCGAACCGCCCACTAACGCCCTTCAAGGTGCCGTTTGGGTTGATCATGCACTGTTCCTTTCCATCCCTTGTAAGGCCGACCGGTACAAAGGGAGACCACAGTCGTTTTGCGCGCGTCAATCAATGGTCCACTGATTCTGCGCGCAAAGCGGGCGCCGCAATTCATCGACCTCGCGGACAACAGCGAAACGGCTGGCAAGACTCGGTGCGACAACTCTCTGCATCAACGGTCGCGCGCTACCCGGTGATCAGTTCGAAGCCGTTTCGGGCGCGGATGTTGTCGGGGTTGAGCCAATCTTGAACGGCTTGGCGCGAGCGTTCGCTGGCCATCAGGCTTAGCAGACCCTTGCGTTGGTCGTCGAGCTCGTGGGTCTTGGTGAGTTGCGTTTCGATCCATTCGACAACGAGCACGGCTGATCGTGACGGCAGGTCGAACACGCCGATCGGGAGATCGGCATGTTCAAGCGCGAAGAACTGTTCCACGACGTCCATCGGAATCTCGCCGAGTCCGCCGCCCGCATTGACCATGGTCTTGACCGCTCCGCTGGCGACCTCCCACCGGGTGGCTCGAACGATAGGCGGCGGCTCGATAAAACCGCTACCGGTTATGGCCTTGGCGGTAATGGTTGCGGAAAGATCCCCATCCTTTTCGTACGCCTCTTTGAGGTTTTCGCAATCGTCGCAATCGCTGATCGCCGAAGCCCGAAACTGTGCTTCCCTGAATGCTTTCTTGAGTCGTAGGTCAGCCACGACGCGGTCGCGTACTTCGTCGACCGACGCCGGGATGTGCCCGGCCTTCGAGTCGACTACGCGAAAGACGTAGACGTTGCCCTTGCCGTCCCTGAGCGCATAGTTGCTGAGTTGAGATGTGGCGATGTAGTCGGATCGGTTGATGCCCTTGTCGTCGGGAACGTTCTGCAAGATGGCCTTGGTCTTCAGTAGGATCGAACGGAGAGTCTCATATTTTCCGATTCGCTGGGGAACGTAGTACCCCTCGCCGATTCCGTCGATGTCGTCCGCCTGCGACACATCGAAGAAATCCGTCGTAACGATGGACACGGCGTCCGGATACGAAAGCGACGCGGGGATGTGCCCGACGAGCGCCGCAAGATAGTCGGTCGACTTCACCGACTCGGGCACCACGACATATCCGTCGTCGCCACGGTCGGCGTCGTAGAGATCGTTGGCGGCTCGTTGGATCAGCGCATCTGCGAGCTGCGCCGCCGCCGTGTCGGCCTCTTGCCGCCGAATGATTTCGACGGCTTTGTCCTTGGCTTCTTCCCACGACAAGTACGGCTCGGGCTTCGGCGCGTCGGGACCAATAGAATCGCCCGTGGTCTCCTCAATGAGTTCTTCGATGGGTCGTCGGAACGCCGGATCGGAGGCACGTCGCGCGTCGTAGAACGAGCGGGCTTTTCGGTCGAGGTTAGCGACGCGCACCTGGTTCGGGCTGGCCAGCACGTCACGGTCGATCTTGATGTACTGCACCTGAATCGTTGGGTCCACGTAGTAACCGAAGTTTAGACCCGCACCCGGCTCGCTCTCGCGGTGCGCGGTGAATTGGGCGTTGATTTCCTCTTCGGTGAACTTCGCGCCGTCGTCTACAAACGCTTCTGCGGGAATCACAACCGCGTGAACCGAAACGCGTTCAAAGCTCCGCCGCGCCGCAGCCGCCACCTCAGCCTCACTCGGCGTCGTGACTTGACCGACGGCTGAGACCGCCTGCTGCACCGTGTTGTACTGCGCTAGCGCATAGAGAATGTCGTCGGGGCGAACCTTGAGGCTTCGGGCCATCTCGTTCAGCACGTCCGGTGGCGCCGACGAGCGGATTTCCGCGATGTCAGCTTTCATGCCAAGTCGTTCGGCTTCGCGAACGAGCAAAATCCAATCGGTAAGCTCGAGCGGCGTACCGCTACCGCCCATCCGCTGCCAAGCGATGCCCCACGATTCCAGGATTTTCGTCGTGCCTTGGGCGATGCGCTGGTCCTTGAGCGTTATTTTCCCACGCGTCGTGGTGGCGACATCCCGGTTCGGATCGGTCGTGAGCATGCCCTGCAACGCGGAACCGCCAACGAACACGATCATCAGGAGGGTCATGGAACCGACCAGGAGCACCTTCGTGTGCTTACGGAAAAACTTCATCATGATGACGTAAATCCCTTATATGTAGTAGCTTACGGCTTAGTCGATACCCGCACGCAGTCCGGCCGATGGACCGGTAGGCTCAGGCCTCGACATTGTACACGCTCCGGAGCCGATTTGACAGCGCCTGTGACTGCTGATAAATCGCCAACCCACGGCTGGGTCTATAATCCGCCGTGAAGTTCCTCGGCTCTGAGGTCGATACAAACAATCGTCGCCGACCCGAGGTCCGATACCGGCGAGATTCGAACAGGGGGTACACGCGTGGCGTCAAAGTCACAAACTACTGGCAAATCATTGGTTATCGTCGAATCGCCGGCGAAGGCCAAGACCATCAACCGCTACCTGGGCTCGTCCTTCAAGGTCATGGCCAGCATGGGACACGTCCGAGATCTCCCTGCGCGAGACCTGGGCGTCGATCTGGATAACCGATTCGAACCCGTATATGAGATTCTGGGCGACAAGCAAAAAATCGTCCGCGAGCTAAGAAAAGTAGCCGACAAAGCCGACACGGTGTACCTCGCCACGGACCTTGACCGCGAAGGAGAGGCCATCGCTTGGCATCTCTTCGCCGCCCTCGAACTCGACGCCGAGCATACGCAACGCGTCGTCTTCAACGAGATCACGAAGTCAGCCATTCAACAGGCGTTCGCCACCCCGCATGTGCTGGACATGGACAAGGTGAACGCTCAGCAGGCCCGCCGCGTGCTCGACCGAATCGTCGGGTACCAACTCAGTCCGTTGTTGCAGCAGAAAATCGGCAAGGGCTTATCCGCCGGACGCGTGCAGTCAGTGGCTGTTCGCCTGATCGTAGCTCGCGAGGAAGAGATTCGCGCCTTCCAACCGGAAGAGTCGTGGCGAATCTTCGCATGTTTGGCCACGCAACCGGAGAAAACCGGCAAGCGCCAAGAACAATGGGAAAAGTTCTTGGCTGGAGCTAAGGATCCGAACGCCGGACCGACCGTCAAACAACGCACGGCTTGGCTATCCAAACACGCCTGCCTCCACGCCGAACTCATCAAAGTCGACGGCAAGGATCCGCGCTCGGCCAATGTCACGGAAGCGACGGCGATCGCCGAAGCGCTGGGTTTCGTTACCGACGACGTGATCGAAAGCGACTTGGAGGGACACGCCGACAAGGGCTTGAAGGTCATCACGCTGAAAGGGAAGACGGACGCAGAGGCTGCGCCGAAGTACTCCGTGTCGAGCATTCAAACGCGGCGAACAACTTCGAAACCGAGCCCACCGTTTACCACCGCGAGTTTGCAGCAGGCGGCTTCGAGCGCGTTGGGGTTCGCCCCGTCACGAACGATGCGTGTGGCGCAGCAGCTGTACGAAGGCATCGACCTGGGCGACGCGGACGGTCCGGTGGGTTTGATCACCTATATGCGAACCGACTCAGTCAACCTGAGCAAAGACGCCGTGGCTGCGGCGCGCGATCTGATCCAAGGCGAATTCGGGGGTGACTACCTCCCGGCCAAACCGAACGTGTTCGCCGCCGGCAAGCGTGCGCAAGAAGCCCACGAAGCCGTTCGCGCCAGCGATCCGCAGCGCCAGCCGGAATCGCTGCGCGACAAGCTCTCCTCCGAGCAGTTTCGACTATACGACTTGATCTGGCGCCGCTACGTCGCTTGTCAGATGACCCCGGCCAAGTGGGACAGCACAACAATTCTCGTCAGCGCCGACACGACGCTGGGTGAAGCCGTCTTCCGAACCAACGGACGCCGCCTTGTTTTTGATGGCTTCCTCCGCGTATCCCGTGCGGCTGACACCTCGGATGTGATTCTTCCGGATATCGCAGACAAGAGCGAATTGGGGCTTGTTGATCTCGAGCCCAAACAGCAATTCACCTCGCCGCCACCGCGATATTCCGAAGCGTCGCTGGTTAAGAAGCTCGAAGCTGAGGGCATCGGACGACCGAGTACGTACGCCGCGATCATTCACACCATTCAAGATCGCGGCTATGTCGAGCTTGTCGACAAGAAGATGCACCCGACAGATCGCGGCGAAGTCGTGACGCAAAAACTGGTGGCCCATTTCCCGAAGATCATGGACTTCAAGTTCACCTCGTACATGGAGGACGAACTCGACAAGATCGAGGACGCCCATCTCGACTGGGTCAAGGTGCTCCAAGAGTTCTACGAACCGTTCAAGGCGGCGCTCGACCTGGCCGGCGTAGAAATGGACGTAGTCCGCGCCGAACCGAGTGACTACCGCTGTCCCGAGTGTGATCGCGAGATGGTCTATCGGTTGGGACGCAATGGGCGGTTCCTTTCCTGCACTGGATACCCCGAGTGCAAGACCACAAGGAACGTCGACCGCGAAGGTCGTATTGTCGAAGAGGTTGTGGCCGAGGCGCCGTGTGCGCTTTGCGGCAAGCCAATGATTCTTCGCAAGAGTCGCATCGGACCATTCCTCGGCTGCACCGGTTACCCCGAGTGTACCAACACGCTGCCCAGCGATGAGCACGGCAACGAACTCAAAAAAGTCAAGCCCGAAGACATCAAAGAGACGTGCGACGATTGCCGGTCGCCGATGAGCGTGAAGTTCGCGCGCGGTCGTTCCTTCCTTGGTTGCGATGCATACCCGAAGTGTAAAGCCACCAAGCAAATCCCCGACGGTCTCTTCGTCGAAAAACCCAAGCCGGTCGACGCCGGTGTGCGGTGCGACAAGTGCGGTCGGGCCATGGTGATTCGTAAGGGACGGCGCGGTGCGTTCCTTAGTTGCGTTGGGTTTCCGCGCTGCCGCAACGCCATGCCCGAAGACAAAATCGAACACCTGCGCACATTGGAAGCGGAGGGGAAAATCCCCGACGCCCCGCCGGAGATCAAGCCCGGCGCCCGTGGTAAGAAGGGTGCAGCCGGCAAGCAGGTAAAGGTCGACATCACGGCGCTCGGGGCTCCACCCGAAGGTTTCGCGTGGACACGCACAGGCCGACCCGTGGTCGAAACATGGCCCGAAGAACCCCTGAACTGTCCCGAATGCGGCAACGAAGTTTCGCTCAAGGACGGTCGATTCGGACCGTACTATGGCTGTGGCGCTTATCCCAAGTGCAGGTTTGTCTCCAACCTGCGCGGTGACGCCAAGAAACGCGCCGCCATCGAAATG
The DNA here is from genome assembly GCA_029260075.1 of Phycisphaerae bacterium. Classification (GTDB taxonomy): domain Bacteria; phylum Planctomycetota; class Phycisphaerae; order UBA1845; family UBA1845; genus OFTM250. Next base: position 125,905 of record JAJDDY010000067.1, on the reverse strand, counting down.
CCCACGCCGGACAAGCCCAAACCAATTCCCACGGACGTCCCCTGCGACGAGTGCGGGGAGCCCATGCTCATCCGCACGGGTCGATCGGGGCAGTTCCTCGGTTGCAGCAAGTATCCCAAATGTCGCTTCAGCAAACCGCTCCCCGAAGGCACGACGGCTGCAAGCCTCGCCTCGACCGCGTGACAATCCGCCCGATGATCGGTACCGTTTGGTGCTTTGTCACGACTCAAGAGACGGGTTCGTCCGAACCGAGCCGCGACCGTGAGGGAGCGTTCTCAAGCAGCTTGCGGAACAAGTGTGGCACCGCTGGAGCGTGAATCCCTTCTCGCTCCGTGATTGTCGGGTGGCCCATGGCTTTGGCCGTGGGGGACGCGAATCGACACTTGATTCGACTCCCCCACCTCTGAAGAGATTGGCCACCCAGACTGTTGAACTTGCTGGAGAGCGAATCCCTTCTCGCTCCGTGATTGGTGCGGGAAGGTCGTCGACAGCATCGCACGGACGAAGACTTCGAGCCCATGAAAAGCACACAGGAGCGACACACCGTCGGCGATCGCGGAAGTCTGACCACCGAGTTGCGCAATCCGCGTTCGACGAACCTGCACTGCCTTGACACCAAGGCGGCGTTCGACTTGATGCATTCCGAGGATGCCACGGTCGCGGCAGCTGTCGCGCAAGCGCGCGATGCGATTTGTCAGGCGATCGATTTTGTGGTCGATGCTTTTTGTGCGCACAGGCGATTGCTCTACGTCGGCGCCGGAACCAGCGGTCGGCTCGGCGTGCTCGACGCCACAGAATGTCCACCGACCTTTCAGACTGATCCGACTATGGTCGTTGGCATTATCGCCGGCGGTACGAAGGCGCTGACGCGAAGCGTCGAGTCAGCGGAAGACCAATTCGCCTCGGGCGCCGAAGCGATGGACGAGCACACCGTCGTCGCGGGCGATGTCGTATTCGCCATCGCCACCGGCGGCACCACGCCCTACGTTCACGGTGCCATCGCCCGGGCCAAACAGCTTGGGGCGAAGACCGTGTTTCTGAGTTGCGTGAGCCAACATGAAGTAGACGACAAAGCCGACGTATCCATTCGCGTGATTACCGGTCCGGAAGTGCTCACCGGAAGTACCCGACTCAAAGCCGGAACCGCCACAAAAATGGTACTCAACATGGTGACCACAATCGCTATGGTTCGTATGGGTAAGGTGTTTGAGAATTTGATGGTGGATATGAATACCAAAGTCAATGCGAAGCTGCGTGAACGGGGCGTTCGCACCGTCATCATGCTGACTGGTCTTGGTCGAGAGGCTGCGGTGCAGTTGCTCGACGCCGCAGACGGGAGCGTAAAGACAACCGTCGTGATGCATCGGCTGAACGCGAACGCCGCCACCGCCGGAGACAAGCTCGAACAGGCGCGCGGGCACGTGGGTCAAGTCCTCGACGGTGATGGGTCGATGAGGTAACCAGCGTCGGTGCTTCCAGCGGTTCGAGTTCATCGGTTGACGCCGGCGCGTAGCCCTGAGAGCGTGCCTAAGAAGGGTCTCGTCGAACCGAGCCGCGACCGTAAGGGAGTGGTTTTCGGCGGGAGAGTCAGACCGCTTCCTCACGGGCGCGGCGCGGAACATGGTTTCTTGAACACGCTTTGAGTAGTATCGCCATCAATGTGGAGCGGCACGTTGGGATCGTGTGGCCCATTGGGAAAGTGTGGCACCGGCTTCCAGCCGGTGATCCATCGCCTCCTACCCCGAAGCTGGGGCCGATGAATCCGTCGAACGAGGGGAGCACCTTGAAACCGACAACGATACTACCGACGTTTAGATCGTTCGGACTCGTGGGCGCCGGCGTCCTCATTGCCATGGCGACGGTCGGTTGTCGTTCCACCGGACCCCGCTCCACCGGTCCCACACTTCAGCACGACTCGGTACGCGCAATTTGGGTGACGAGGTGGGACTACACATCGCCACAAGCCATCGCGCAGATTATGGAGCGCAGCCGCCACGCCGGTTTCAATACGATACTGTTTCAAGTTCGCGGAAACGGCACAGCCTTCTACCGATCACGCATCGAGCCGTGGGCAGATGAGCTGGGCGGTCGCGATCCGGGTTTTGATCCGCTGGCGGTGGCGGTGGTCGAAGCCCATCGTCGCGGACTCGCCCTGCATGCGTGGGTCAATGTAGTTCCCGGTTGGCGCGGCAAGAAGCCACCGGCGAACCGGCGTCAGCTGTACTACGCCCACGCCAATTGGTTCTGGCGCGACGCAAGCGGCCACCGCGAGCCACTCGGGTGGTACAACAACCTCAACCCATGCTATCCGGAAGTGCGCAACTACCTCGTCGCCGTCATGCGCGAAATCGTGAAGGGCTATGCCGTGGATGGATTGCACATGGACTATATCCGATTCCCCAACGACGTCGCCACCACAGACTATCCGCGTGATCGAAGAACACTGGCCATGTTTCGTAGTGCCACAAACACGACACCGGATGCGTCGCCGATGCGCTGGAACGCCTGGCGCACGGAGCAGGTGACGCAACTCGTTCGCGACGTTCGCCACATGGTCAAGCGGGTGGCGCCGAAGGTTCGACTCAGTGCGGCCGTCGGTGCCTCGCCCGATCGTGCCTTGCGGGCGCACTTTCAGGATACCCGTCGCTGGCTGGCGGAGGGACTGCTCGACCTTGTTTTTCCCATGAACTACGCGGCCACCGTCGAGGAGTTTCGCGAGCGATCGGCGCTGTGGGCGGCGCTTCGGCCGGGCATACCCGTTGTGCAAGGCGTGAAGTTCGATGGCCGCACGCCCCAGACCATCGTGCCGCAGATCGAACTCGCCCGATCGTACAGCCGTCATTACGCCGCATTCGCCTACAACTCACTTTTCGAGCGGATGGATCGTCGCGGCCGGTTGAAGTATGACGAGCAGAGTGAGGCCAGGAAGACGCTGCGCCTGCAGGTGCTGCCCCGCGTGCATCGACTGGCGGCTTCAACCCGTTCCAGCACGCGATGATATCGATCGGGGTCGACGCCGGCGGAACATCGACCCGTGTCGGCATCGTCGACAGCGCGGGCGACCTGTTGCACGTAGACCACACGCCCACAAGCACGTTTTCCGCGCCCGATCAGTTCGTTACTCATGTAGTCGGCGTAGTCAACAAGTTGGTCGAGGATGGCCACCACGGATTAACTGACGGCGGCTCAATCGGTGTGGCGGTAGCTGGTACACTTGATCGTGGCCGCGAGTCAGTGCATCGCTCCGTCAATCTTCCCTTCCTCGAAGGCCACCCTCTTCGACAAGCGATTGCGGATGAACTTCACACGCACACCGTGCTTATGACGGACGCGGAGGCGGCTACGTGGGGCGAATATTCGGCGTTGTCTCCGAGACCAGATCGATTCGTCCATCTTCGCTTGGGTACGGGCCTAGCCTGCGGCGTAGTGATCGATCACAATCTTCTCCGACTCGATGCGGATCGCACCGGACACTTGGAATATCTAGTTGTCGATCGAGGTCCGACCGCTCTGCCTTGCTCATGTGGCAAGAGCGGTTGTCTGGAAACCATCGCATCGGGTCCGGCGATAGCGCGGCAGATCGAGGGCACGGGACCAATAGCGAAGTCGGAGTCCGGATCAACCACACCCACGCTGACGCGAATTGTTACCGAGCGTGTGGCCAATGTCCTGACGATTGCTATTGCTAATCTTGTAGAACAGTTTCACCCGAGCGTCATTACCCTAGGCGGCGGCGTAATCGAAGCTTGGCCACAGATCGCTGAGGCGACAGTGGACAAGCATCAACGCAATCAAGCACAGTCATCGGTCGCGGTTGTGGAAGTAATTCGCGCCACACGCGGCGACCAAGCAGGGGTCATAGGCGCGGCGCGCTTGGCAGGTGTGGATTGTCACGCGCTAGCAACGACGCGAGGCGATGCCCGCGAATCGGGCGCTTCCGCGTGTGTATGAGCGTGCTATAGCGGACTGGGCAACCGGTAATGAGGGCAGCAACAGTGACGGCTCGTAGCGATTGCGGATGGATTAGTTCCGGCGGGGGTTGAGGTCGTCGGTTGCCACAACTACAATGTAGACGCGTCGCGGCAACGTCGTGATATGCGTACCGCCATGGAAGGACAAATCATGTCGAAACCGAGCAATTCTCCGGTTGCTCGCGCTCTAGCGCTGGCGATTGGCTGCATTTTTCCGCTGTCAACCTTTCGGTTGCTGCTCCACTATCCTATGCTTCAAATGCTGACCAAGAGGGCGGACGCAGGAGGGCGCTTCGGCAACAGCGATTCAAGTCGCTTGATGAAGCCATCGCCCGCGCCGAGGAAGAACTAGAAGCCGATTCTACCATTCCTGTCGCAACACTGATCTACACCATCCATACGCCAGACGATCAAACCGTCCCGGTTCGTACGGAATTACATTACATTGGAAGATCCGCGTCCGGCTACCTGAACGGAAAAGCCTCAACCACCGAAGCCGTACTGCAACCGCTTTTCGTGTTAGGGACCACGGGAACCGTGGAGTTCCACTTCATCGCACGCGGTTTTGACAGATACAAACGAAGGCTCGTTTTCCGTCCCGGAGAGCTGGTAGTCTGGGACGACATTGTTCTTGAGCCGATGACCGATCGCACAACTGGCTGGGTCGTGGGACGCGTGCGGCTGGAAGACGAAGAGGATAGTCACGAAGTGTTCGCAATTAGCGTCGATCAAGAAGTCGCCGGTTTCACCGATGGCTCGGGCTATTTCAGTATCGACCCGGTCCGCGCAGGGAAGCTTCGGGTCTCAGCACAAAAACCCGGATATGTTGGTATGAACGCCGACCTAGAGGTCGCCTCCGGCCGCGAACGGGCATGCGAGTTGGTTGGTTACCGCAAGCGATTTGCTCATGTGCGTTGGGCCTACCAACCGGACGGGACGCGATATTTTGACGGTGACACTGCCACCGGCACAGCCGTCGTGTCATGGTCCAAGCCGTACTGCGTGAGCTTCGCCAAAGGATTTGAACAATCGAATCACGGACGTAGCGATTTTGCCATTTCCCAGGTAAAGAACCAGTTAGTTCTCAGCCATCCCGACGCAAGCCGTAGTAAGAAGGAAGCGTCAATTCGTATCAGAGACAACGGGTTCGAAGATGTCTTTGAAGCACCCGAGTCAGGCTACACACAGTCCGAAGCGATCCTGCGCCCGGGCGATCTTTATGTCTTCCGTTGTTACGACGGGAAACACTACGCCATGATGGAAATCGTAGACATAACGACCGAATCCCCACCGCGCAAACGGCGGTAGTGCCACTATTCAGGTCGGTCGGGCTCCGCCTACCAGATTACCAATCGCTCACGACCACGCCCCGTACATGAAGCGACGTTCGGCGCGGCAGCCTGTTCGGATGCCTTCGTCTCCCTCGTCTGTTGCCCAAGTCGCCACCTATCCATAACATCATCCCACGCAACATGGTGATCGGGTGCGACGGTGTTTTCGTAGGGCGACGACATGGACCTTGAACGTATCGAGAAAGCTGTCAGGGAGATTCTTCTGGCTGTCGGCGAGGATCCCGACCGCGAGGGGATGCGCGAGACGCCTTCTCGCGTCGCACGAATGTACGAAGAGTTGTTTGCCGGGCTGAACCTGAATCCGGCACGCCATCTCGAGACGGCGTTTACCGAGCGTTACGACGAGATGGTCGTGCTGCGTGATATTCCGTTCACCTCGATGTGCGAACATCACCTCATGCCGTTTCAGGGTCGGGTTCACGTAGCCTATCTTCCGGATGGTCAGGTGGCTGGCATCTCCAAGCTCGCCCGCGTGGTGGACGACTTCGCCCATAGGCCACAAGTTCAGGAGCGGCTTACGTCGCAGGTGGCCGACCTGCTCTTCGACAAGCTGGAAGCCAAGGGCGTCGCGGTGGTGATGACGGCGACGCACGCGTGCATGACCTGTCGCGGCATCAAGAAAGCCGGCAGCGTGATGGTGACGTCCGCGGTTCGTGGATTGTGTCGCAGCGATGCGCGAACGCGCAGTGAGGTGATGATGTTGCTGCACGGTTCGTGTGGATAGAAATTGGTTGCGCTCGAGGGTCCCTCGATGAAGAAACGACTCGCCCAGTGGATGATCAGCATTCTGGTTTTTTCGGCGATTGGGTTCGGCCTGTATCAACACTTTCGCTCCGAAGCCAGCGAGCGCGTGAAGGCCGGCATCGTGCGCTTCCTTGACCAAACCCCGTTATCGCAGGGCGATCGTGAAGTGACGACTCGACTGATATCCGAGGTTCACGAGGAGGCCTTCGACGAGGCCCTGAACATCTCACGAACGTCCGGCGCCAAGTTCGACAATGAGCGATACGTCGACGAGATATTTGCCAGGATCGTTGAACGCGCACGCGAAGAGGGTCTGACGGAACTGGCAACGACGCTCAAGGAAGTGCACAGCAACATCACCATTCGAGAACCGCGACACTGACATTCGATTGGATACCGGTGCCGAGAAACGATTCACGGCACAGAATATCGGAGGAAAATCACGCCGGTATGACTGTCATCCGTGTGGCACCGGCTTCCAGCCGGTGATCAAAAACAACTTCTCTCTATTCCCACCGAGTGTTCCAAACGACGGTCATCGCTGCAGCGGCAACCGAACAGCCGCAAGCACTTCCTCGACCGATCGATCCTGGTTCGTCACGTGCATATCGAGTGTGCATGAAGCGATGCGAACGCCCTCCATGGCGCTTATTGATGTTGATGCCCCACGACCACTTTCTACCTCATCCCCAGCCGCAGGCGCGTGGCGGGTCAACCAACCGGACATAGCCGTGCTCGCGGAAACAGGATACGTCACAGTCATCACGTTCGGCGGATCTATAGCGTAGACCTTGGCCAAATGTAACTCGACGGTGCAGGGCGGCGCATCGTTCTTGGCGGCTTGGATCAGGGCGTCATAGTCGCTGCGTGACACGCTCGCGTCATGTCGAAGAAAGCGAAGCGACTCCGACGCCGTGACCCGATGCATCTTCGCCGCGCGAAGCTCCATCGTGTCGTCGTTACCCACGCGATAGATTTCGTACGCCAAGCCGTTGTGGTGCTCTTCGGAAGTTTGCAAGATGGCCACTTCACCGGCTGTATAGCCAACGGCCACATGCGTGCCGAAATCGTAAACATACAGTCCGGCGTATCGGTGCGGATTGGGAATGGGTGGGAGCTTCAAGACGCCGCCGTCGGACGGCTCGTTCACGACAAAGTCAGCCGAACGAACTTGCGCCGACCGCGCTGGAGTATGTCACCGTCCGTGACGCTCATCGGCTTCAAGGCGTCCTCGATCACCGCGCCATTAAGGCGAATGCCGTGCTCCGCGACGATGCGCCGCGCGTTGCCGCGCGTTTGCTCAAAACCGCATAGCGTGATCAGATCGATCGGCGCGATGAGTCCTTCGGTCAGGCGGTCCGGCGGGATGGCAAAGGTCGGTATGTCGTCGGGCAGTCCACTTCCACCGCCGCCGTGAACGCGACGGAATTCGTCTGCGGCCCGATCAGCGTCGTCGGCTGTGTGGTATTTCGTGATGATCGTCTTCGCCAGAACTTCCTTGCTGTCGCGCGGGTTGCCGTGTGCCGGTCCAACCAACTCGCCTATGGTCGACGCCGGTACGTCGGTGAGCAGCTCGAAGTATTGGCGCATCAGATCGTCGGGGATACGCATGATCTTGCCGAACATGTCGCTGGGCGCGTCGGTGACGCCGATGTAGTTGCCCATTGACTTGCTCATCTTGTCCTTGCCGTCGGTGCCGACAAGAATCGGAAGCGTGATCACAATTTGGGGCGGTTGACCGGCGGCCCGCTGAAAGTCGCGGCCACACAGGTTGTTGAACGTCTGGTCCGTGCCTCCGAGTTCCACGTCGGATTCAATGGCGACACTGTCCCGCGCCTGCATGATCGGGTAGAGCATTTCGTGCAGGTAGATTTCCTTACCGGCTGCATGCCGCTTTGCGAACGTATCCCGTTCGAGCATGCGGGCGACTGTCACTTGGCTCATCAGCTTGACGACGTCGGAAAAGGTGAGTTGGGTCAACCATTCGCTGTTGTGGCGAACTTCCAGCTTGTCCGCGCCGAGGTCGAGCACTTTGCCCGCCTGATCGAGATAGGTTTGGGCGTTCGTCGCAATCTGTTCGGCCGTCAGCATGGGTCGAGTCTTGGATCGACCGGTCGGGTCGCCGATCATGGCCGTGTAGTCGCCGATGATCAGGACCGCTTTGTGGCCTAGATCTTGAAACTGTCGCAGCTTACGCAACACGACGGTGTGTCCGAGGGTGAGGTCGGGGGCGGTCGGGTCCATGCCGAGCTTAACGCGCAGCGGTTTCCCGCTGGCGAGACGTCGTTTCAGTTCGTCGACGGTGTAGACACTGTCACACCCCGAGACCAACAGATCGAGACCGTGTTGGTGACCGTTGTCTGCCATGTTACGCCCCGTCGTCTAGACAGTAGGTGATGCGCCGAATATCCGTCGCCCGCCCCGTCGTGCTGTCGATGGTGGCCAGCACACTACCGATGCGTGCATCGTGCTCCGCAACGTCGAAAGGTGCGGGCACCGTGCTGATGAGCGCGCTAAGCACGCGTTTCTTGTCACGACCCAAAACGGAATCGTAAGGGCCGGTCATGCCCAGATCGGTTACATACGCGGTTCCACCCGGCAGCACGCGATCGTCGGCTGTGGGTATGTGGGTGTGCGTGCCGAATAGGACGCTGACGCGCCCGTCGAGATGCCAGCCCATAGCCACTTTCTCGCTCGTCGTCTCGCCGTGCATGTCTACCACGATCACCTTGACATCGCTCGGCAGGGACGAAAGCACTTGATCGACGGCGGCGAACGGGCAATTGCTGGACATCTTCATGAACACGCGACCGAGCACGGATACGACGGCCACACGCACGCCCGACGCCGTTTCGTACAGCGTGTGTGTGCGCCCCGGTGCTTGACTCGGGAGGTTGGCAGGTCGGACCACTCGGTCCGATTGCTCGAGCACCGGGATAAAACCACGGCGCCGAAAAATATGATCGCCCAGCGTCACGACATCAATGCCATAGCCAAGCAATTTGTTGAACAGCACCGGAGTGATTCCCGATCCGCCGGCGACGTTTTCGCAGTTGGCGATAACGCAGTCAACCTGATGTTCCGCGACGAGCTTAGGAATCGCCTCTTGGAGCACGTGTCGACCGGGTGAGCCCACCACATCACCGATGCACAGTATCTTGAGTTGCATGTAATTTCACCGCGTCGCAGCCGGACACTGTTTCGTGTCATCGCCACCGCACGCACGTCGCTTCACAGACCCAAAGCGACGGGGTAGTCCGATCAGAGCCGCGACCGTGAGAGAGCAATGTCGAGCTGTCACGACCGGATTTCAAATCTCCGCTTCCTTACGGTCGGGGCTCGGTAAACTCGGCCCGGTGGCCCATCTCTTCAGAGGTGGGGGAGCCGAATCGGGTGTCGAATCGACTTCCCCACGGCTAAAGCCATGGGCCACCCACTATCTCGTTGGCGATGGGCCACGCATCAACGTGGCACCGGCTTCTAGCGTGCCATCGCCACGGCACGCACCTCGCGGAGCACGGTCACGCGGATTTCGCCGGGGTACGTCATTTGTTCTTCGATCTTCTTGGCGATGTCGCGAGATATCTTGGCGGCCACACTGTCGTCAACGCGCTTGGCGTCTACGATTACGCGGATTTCTCGACCGGCCTGAATCGCAAACGCTTCTCGGACGCCCTGCGGTTCCTTGGCAATGTCTTCCAACTGCCGCAATCGTTGGGCGTATCGTTCGAGCGACTCGCGGCGACCGCCGGGTCGGGCGGCGCTGATGGCGTCGGCGGCCATGACGATGGGCGTGTACGGGCTGGTCGACGGTATGTCGCCGTGATGACCCTCGATGGCGTTGAGCACTTCCGACCGCTCATTGAACCGTTTGCAGAAGTCGGCGCCGATTTTCGGATGCCCACCCTCGACTTCGTGGTCGATGGCTTTGCCGATGTCGTGCAGCAGACCACACCGTCGCGCCAACCGGCCATCCAATCCGAGTTCATCGGCGATGGCCTGACATAGGAAGCCGACTTCCATGCTGTGTTTCAGTACGTTTTGTCCGTAGCTGGTTCGATACTTAAGTCGACCGAGCAGCTCGAGCTGCTTGCGATGTAAGCCGCCAATGTTGGCTTCGACGGCGGCCTTCTTGCCCGAGTCGAGCAATTCCTCTTCGACTTCCTTCTTGATCTGCACGAACAGTTCTTCGATGCGACCCGGATGGATGCGGCCATCCTGAATGAGACGCTCCAAGAGACGGCGGGCGATCTCCCGGCGTACGGGGTCAAACGCGCTGACCACGACGATACCCGGCGTGTCGTCGACAATGACGTCGACCCCGCTCACTTTTTCAAACGCACGGATATTGCGGCCTTCTCGACCGATCACCCGGCCCTTCATTTCGTCCGACGGGATTTCCACGGTCGAGACCGTGGTCTCGCACGTGTGATCACCGGCGTACCGCTGAATGGCTGTCAGTGTAATCTCGCGCGAATTCTGGTAGGCCTCGTCCTTGGCGGCGGTGACCATCTTGTCGACAAGTTCCGCCGACTCGCGCTCCAACTCGGACTCCAGTTCGGCGAGAATCAAGCGTTTGGCCTCATCACGCGACATGCCACTGATGCGCAAGAGTTGGTCGCGCCGTTCGGCAAGCAGATTCTTGGCCTCCTCGCGCTGACCGGCGACTTCCTCCATTTTCTCGGAAAGCTGTTGCTGGGCCTTCTCGACGTTTCGCTCCTTGGTGGCGAGCGTGTCAAGTTTGCCTTCGAGGTTGTCCTCACGTTTTTCGAGGCGCCGCTCGGTTTCCTTGAACTCGGCCCGCATTTCGCTGCCTTCGGCGCGAAGCTTCTCCTGGCCTTTGAGGAACTCGGTCTTGGCGTCGACCTCTGCGGTCTTGATGGTGACGTCGGCTTCGCTCTGCGCGACGGCCACCAGACGGGTGGCTTCGCTGACGGCGGCGTCCAGTTTCGCACGCATCATCCAACGAACGCTGATGAATCCGATGACCAATCCGACGGCCACCACAAAGGCGAACGTCACGATAAGCACGGTGTTGTCTTGGCCTTGGGCAAGCAGGCCTAGCGGTGTTAGTGAATCCATAGGCGCAATATCCCTACACACAGGGGCGAAGAGACCGCCCTACCGTTCGCGCCAGACGGCGACCAGCGTCGTCGGCTGCGGTGAGGAGGACGTGCTCAGTGCCCTACGTCCAGGCCGGCTGTGTGAGTTGGAGAGAGTGCGAGCTCAAAGGAAGGCGCCGATGCGACCAAGTCGATCCACGCTTGGCGCGGAACGAACCTCTGGTGGTGACGAATAGACCGGGCGGACCGCAAGTACGGTCGACGCGCGTGGCAACCCTTAAATCTCGTGGGTAGAACAAGTAGCCCATATCACCAGCCAGGAAACGAAGCCGTCGTAAACTGACGGAACATCATCGCCGGAGTATCTCCGGGGTCGATCGTACCGGAAGAGCCACCCTAATTGATCATCAGCCAAAACGACGCCGAAACGAAACGGTCCAACTCGGCGACCGCCGTCCACAAGCCGGAACAGCAATCCGGCGCAGACACGCGATGCAAACCAGAACCCAACCTACCACGCGCCAAGAAAGCCTGGCAAGTCGACGTCGTCGCGTGCGACCGGAAACCCAAGACCCTGGCGCCTCCGATCGCGGTGGTTCTCCGCAACCTTCTGAAATCGGAACCAGCGACCCACAAGTACAGGCCGCGCTCACCATATCACACAGAAAGCAATAATTAAAGCGACAACGCACGCTGCCGCACAGTCTGAGTATACCCTCCGCCCGATGCACGTCAAGCCGAATCTCCGCCCTCGTCCCGCAGGAACGCCTGGTGCTGGCGTCCGCGCCATGATGTCGTTTCCGAGTCCATGCGTCACGCGGCGAATTGTATCGCCCCGGTCATCGGGCGGATTTCTCGGGAATTGTGCGGCCGTTCTGTGGATTTACGTTGGAGTGACGACCCAAACCCCTTCGCGGCATGTATAACATGGGGCTTCATACAGTCGGTTGGGGGCGTTATCCTGTAGAGCGGATGGTAGGGGCGGGGAAGAATTGTGCTACACGTGCAACATGGTCTGACGGCCGTAGCGGCCGCGTTAGGGATTGCATAATGAGGCATCGGACGAAATTCGGTGTGTTGATCGCCTGTGGCGCCCTATTGTCCGGGACGGCATGGGGGCAGTTTGGTGGCGGTGGACCCAGAAAGTCGGCCAAGGTCGAGATCGTCGCGTCAGTCGAGAAAGCTACGGCGGGGGAGGCGTTCGACGTGGGGCTTCGGTTCCTGCTCCCTGACGGTTGGCACATGTACTGGGCCAACAGCGGTGAGAGCGGTTTGCCGCCGAAGATCGAATGGTCGTTGCCCGCAGGGTTCTCTGCCGGTCCCTGGCAATTCCCCATCCCCAAGCAACACGTGTCCGCCGGCATCATCACCACCAACATTCTGGAAGGCGAGCCGGTCTTGCTGGCGAGCATTACGCCGCCCGCCACGCTTGCCGCATCCACGGTGAATCTGTCAGCGAAGATCACGCTCTTGATGTGCCAGAAATCATGCATTCGCGATCAGTTCAACGTGAGTCTGAAGCTTCCGGTGCAAACGGCTGGTACGCCGACGAAGACGGCCAACGAAGCCCTGTTCCGCCGGGCGCGCAAAGCGATGCCCACGACCACGAGCAAGTACATCACGGTCGCCGCTCGCACCGAGCCCGCGACCCCGACGCCCAGCGGCCGATTCGAGGCGTTGATCGACGTTAATATCAAACGCGGGTTTCATCTTCAGTCCAACACGCCGCTGAGCGCGAGCTTCATCAAGACGGAGGTATTCCTCCACAACACAAACGGATTGTTCTTTGACGATGCGATTTATCCACCGCCAAAGTTTCGGCAGGTCAAGTACCTCGGCAAAGTCAGCGAGTACGAAGGACGCATCACGATCAGAATCCCTGGCGAGGTAGACGCCGATACGCCGGTCGGACGTCGGACCATCAGCGGAATACTGAGGTACCAAGCCTGCAACGCAAAGGGTACGTGTTTCCCACCGACGGCGGTGAAGTTTGCCGGAACGCCGTTCATGCTAGCGAGCGCGGGTTCTGGTTCGCCGAGACCGGACGTCGAAAACGCCGACCATCACGACAGCGGCTCGGAGCTTGTCGAGACTGTCGCTGGGGCATCGGACAACACGCCGGTCGAACCCGCCGCGACGCCAAGTGAATCGCCTGACAAATCCGAAGCGACATCGGGCGACGGAGGACTCGAAGAATTCTTTCGCGGATTGGGTCTCCCCGGACTTCTGGCTGCTTGCTTTCTTTACGGCTTGTTCATCAACGCCACGCCGTGCGTGCTTCCGCTATTGTCGATCAAGGTGCTTGGCTTCGTTCAACAGGCGCACGAGTCGCGCGGTCGAACGCTCATGCTCGGTCTTTCCTTCGGCGCTGGCGTGGTCATCTTCTTCATAGCCCTCGGGTTTTTCGCGTCGCGCGGCCACAACGTCTTGCATTACCCCGGCGCCGTGATCGCCTTGGGTGGTGTTGTGCTGGCGTTGGCGCTAAGCATGTTGGGCGTCTACACACTTCAAGTGCCGACTTCGGCGACGAAGCTGGACGCAGCCATTCAAAAGGAAGGCGTCGTCGCATCGTTCGGCAAAGGTGCCCTGGCGCCGGTGCTCGGTTTCGCATGTACCGGGCCGTTGCTGGCTGGTGTGTTCGGGTGGGCCACGCAGCAAGCACCGGACGTCGCGTTCTTCGCGTTCTTGGTCACCGGAATCGGAATGGCCAGCCCCTACGTCTTGCTCGGTGCGAACCCGCAGTGGCTTAGCTTCTTGCCGAAACCAGGCCAGTGGATGATCACGTTCGAGCGAATCATGGGCTTCTTGCTGCTGGGTATGGTCGTGTGGCTTCTTCATCCGCTGATCGGCCACATCGGCGCCGAAGGTCTTGAGTGGACGTTGGGATTCTTCGTGTTCGTAGCCATGGCCTGCTGGATTCTCGGGCAGATCAATTTTTCCATGACCCCGGCGGTGCGCTGGCGATACCGAGGCGGGGCCGTCGCGGTCGTCGTGGGTACCGGTGCGTTGGTCTACGGCTGGATCTATCCGTTGAATCAAGAGATCGCCACAGTGCATGCCGGCCCGAGTAAAATCGCCTGGCGCGTGTGGTCGCAGGAGGCCGTGGAGGAATCGGTTCGAGGCGGCCATACGGTTTTCGTCGACTTCACAGCCAACTACTGCACGAACTGCAAAGCCAATCATGCGGCGGCAACCTATCGGTCTGAAACTATCGCGAAGATTGCCGATCTGGGGATCGTTCCATTCCGAGCCGATTTCTCAGAAGGCGACCCGGATATCTTCGCCGGTCTTCAGAAGTTTCAACGGGCCGGCCCGCCGTTGAACCTGATCTACCCAGCCGGACAGGTAGACAAGCCGATTGTCATGAGCACGCTCTTTGGCCTGTCTGACCTGCTGGACGCCTTCGACAAAGCGGGACCATCGCGTGCGCAGTCGGCGTCGGCTGTTCGTCCATAGGCGGCGTTGCTCGCGTGACGAGTCGACGCCCCCACGGCTGAAGCCATAGGCCGCCCAGTCATAACTGTTCAAGAACAGAGGCACTCCGGACGGCGGAACCCACGCTGACGATGCACGGCTCGCGCTATCGGCGCACTATTTTCGTTGATCCGCGATCGCGCGGGCTAGGGCGTCGAAGCTGCGCTTCGTGGCTTCTACCGCCGGCTCGATACCGAGTTGCCGAAGGGTGCTTGACGTGGTTGGACCGATGCACGCGAAGGGGCGTTCGTTCGTATCAATGTCGGCACCATGAATCGCATGAACAGCCGATGGGCTGGCGACGGCGATGATATCCACACGCTTCACTACGCTCTTATCGAAATCAACTGCTACGGTTTCGTAGATCACGGGGCTGGCCACGTCCACGCCGTTCCACGATGGTAGCGGTTTCGCAAGAGACGATCGGGGAAAGCACACCTGGCCGGAAGTGATATGGGTATGCAGGTCTGAAAACAAACCGGCCGCGTCCCCCGTTGAACCCACAAGTTCGACGCGCAGGCCGCGAGTCTCACACGCCCGTCGCGTGGCTTCACCCACGACAGCCACACGCGGCACGCGCGCCGGTTCAAGCGCTACCGCTTCCACCGTGTACACGCTCGTGAACACAAGCCAGTCGTCACCACCTAAGCGGCTGATTTCGTCGAACGCGTTACTTACGACGTGTCGTTCGACGACAGGTTCCAGGATCGGCGATAGTCCGTGTCGCCGCATGGAAGCGCTCATCGGTCCGTCGCGCTGCTCGTCCCGAGTCACCCAGACGTTCATTACGGGTTCCGAAGTTGCGTGAGAAGATGGTCGGCGAGCTGCTCACCGACAACTGTCGGATCGTCGCCGCACTGAATATGTTCGACCATCTTCTCGCCGTCGTCGCTGAACAGTTGGCCATGCAGTGCGATGTTCGTTCCGTCCAATCGCGTAAGCGCACCCACGGGCGTGTGACATCCGGCGTCGATCGCGCGCAGAAAGTGTCGCTCGGCGTCGACGGCGCGGCGAACACTCGAATCATCCAGCACTCCGATCAGCCTTGCGGCTTCGCTACCCTCACGCGCTTGTATCGCCAATGCGCCCTGCGCGGGTGCGGGTACGAAACGATCGGTGGGTAGTTCGATTAAGTTCGGCGGGTTGATGTTCAATCGCTTCAGTCCCGCGCCCGCAAGCACAACGCCGTCGAGATCATCCCCGTCGAGTTTGGCGATGCGCGTCGGCACGTTGCCGCGTATTTCGACAATCGTCACGTCGCCGAAGCGGCGAAACTGAGCGATACGACGCGGACTACTGGTTCCCAGGCGAAAACCGGAGGGCAGTTGATCCAGCGTCACCGGTTCGCGGGTGACCAACACGTCGTGGACGATCTCACGACCGGGGATGGCGGCGATAACGAGGCCCGCCGTCGAAGCGGTTTGCAAATCTTTATAACTATGTACGGCGAAGTCGATGCGCTCAGCCAGCAGCGCCTGCTCGATCGCATCGACGAACCCACCCACCGGCCATTCGGCGTCGAATCGTTGCTCTTTGGCCAGATCACCGTGCGTCTTGATGATGATTCGATCGATGGAAAGTGACGGGTGCGCGGCGCGAAGTCGATCGCTCACCCAACTGGTTTGCCATAGGGCCAGGTCGCTGCCCCGCGTGCCCACTCGAAGCGTTGTCACGGTGCGATCACCTCAAAGCTTGCCTTAGCGGCGTCGATCGCACGGTCGATCGCGTCGTCGTCGTGGGCAATGGAAACGAACATGGCTTCATATCCCGACGGCGGAAGCCACACGCCACGATCAAGCATGGCCCGATAGAATTGCGCGAACGCATCATGATCGCACGCCTTCGCGTCGTCGAAGTTTCGTACCGGGCGCGGCGACAACGCCATACCGAGCAAGCCCCCTTGGTGTCCCGTTTGAAGTGCCACACCTACGGCATCGGCCGCCGCCTGCAATCCGGACGTGAGACGTCGTGACTTGGATGCAAGGTTTTCGTAGAAACCGTTCTCGCGACAAATTTCCAGCGTGGCGATACCTGCGGCCATGGCGACTGGATTACCGCTCAACGTTCCGGCCTGATACGTCGGACCGAGCGGGCTGACCTGCTCCATCAGTGATCGCGAACCACCGTACGCCGCAACGGGCATGCCCCCGCCGATCACCTTACCCAGGCACGTCAGGTCCGGCGTGATCCCGCAGACGTTTTGATATCCCCCCCACGCCGTGCGAAACCCCGTCATCACTTCGTCGAAAACCAACAGCGCCCCGTGTTTGTCGCACAGCGTGCGAAGCGTTGAGAGGAAACCTTCCCCCGGTGGTACAAACCCCATATTACCCGCAATGGGTTCCACGAGTATGGCTGCCACGTCGCTTCCATGCTCGCTCATGAGCGCTTCGACCGCAGCAGGATCGTTATATGGCGCCAGAAGCGTTAACTCTGCATACGCCGCCGGAACACCTGCGGAGTCCGGTTCACCGAAGGTGGCTGCGCCGGAACCGGCGGCCACCAAGAGGGCGTCCACATGACCATGGTAGCATCCGAGAAACTTCACAACGTGTGATCGACCGGTGGCGGCGCGGGCCAATCTTATGGCACTCATCGTGGCTTCGGTTCCGCTGTTGACCAGACGAATGCGTTCCATGCTGGGCAGTGCGCTGAGGATCAATTCGCCAAGACGAACTTCCGATTCGCAGCACGCCCCGTAGCTCAATCCGTTAGCAGCCGCAGATTGGACGGCTTGCACGACCTTGGGGTGGGCGTGCCCGACGATGGCCGGTCCCCAGGAACCGACGAGGTCGACGTATTGGTGGCCATCGACGTCGATCAGGTAGGCGCCGTCGGCGCGTTCGACGAAGACCGGGTCACAACCGACCGCGCGGCCGGCGCGCACGGGGCTGTTCACTCCGCCCACCAACACGTTGCAGCTTTGCTGAAAAAGGTCGGCTGAACGGGTGCGAGTCTCTGTCGTGTCGAGCGTCATGGTTGCGATCCTCGTCTCGTTCTATCGTGTCCGGTTCGAGTTTACACGTATCGTGACCTAACCGCGAACGCTCGGTTTGCCCGGATTCGCGGTGTATCCGTATTATCCCCGGCCAGCGGGGACCGACTCTTCTCCGCAAGGCGAGCCCTTGACCCTCGACTCCTCCCTACGTCGGTTGGAATCCATGGGCATACGTGTGCATCGTCACGAGTAGTCTTGCAGGTTGGGTGCCAACCGTATCTCGGCGTGAACTTGACGGGCGACTTGCGGTCACGCTAACTTGACCAATGTGCCCGTCGCATGGGCACGGGCGTCTGGAGCGACACGGGCTTGGTTGTGGACCATTTGATCGGAACGAGTGATGCGTAACACACAGCGACTGGAAACTTTTCCCAACCCACACCCCGCGCGAGACTACGTAATCGAACACCACGTCCACGAGTTCACCAGTATGTGCCCCAAAACCGGTCAGCCGGACTTCGCTACGATCGTTATGCGGTATGTGGCTGACGCGGCGTGCGTGGAATTGAAGAGTCTCAAGCGCTATCTACAGGGCTTTCGCCAGCAGGGCATATTCTACGAAGATGTTACGAACGTCATTCTGGACGATCTCGTCGCGTGTTGTCGACCCAAATGGATGTTGATCGAAACGACGTGGACCGTTCGTGGTGGAATCCACTCGGTGATCCGAGCGGCGCACGGTGAGCCGCCGATTCGACTCCCCCACGGCTAAAGCCATGGGCCACCCTGTCTGATCTCGACCGATCCACACGCGTGATCGCATCCGCCGAATTCAACACGACGGTCGCTGACGCTTGTCGAGCAGCGCCAGAACATCAGCATTGGACGCCAACCCGGGATCGATAGCGCCCGCCTCCGCCGGCGTGAGCCAACGACACTCAGCCACTTCTTTCGGTGCGGGGTGCAGGGGTTCGCCGTCGTAGCCAACCTGCCAGACGGCCAATATGTACGCGGGATCGGCCAAGCGGATCGAACCGAGACGCGCCACGGGCGTCACATTGACTCCCAGTTCTTCACGTAGCTCCCGTACGACAGCCTGTCGCGATGTTTCGTTCGGCTCGACGTGCCCACCGGGGAAGCACCAACAGCCGCCGCGCACAATCTGCTCAGCACGGCGAATCAGGAGGAGCTTGGCTCCGCGAATGATCACGCCGATGGCCCCGCGTCGTACTCGGTTGGACCGTGACGATGAGGTCATGTTGAACGACTGACCTGGGCAGCGAGCTGTGCCAACGTGATTTGCGCTATGAGACATGGTGTCAAGTCGAGTCTCCAAGAGCGTGTCTAAGAATGCCCTTTTCGAGCCGCGCCCGTGAGGAAGCGATCCGCTTTCGTGGGAGAAAACCGCTTCCTTACGGTCGCGGCTCAGTTTGTCATAATCCTCTTGATACGCCCTCAAATCGGTCATGCGTGAATGAATGGTGAGGTCGAGACCGCCGGGCGGGTTGATCATTCGGATGCGAGTTTTTCCATGACGTCGTCGGGGATGTCGGAGTTAGAGTAAACCGCGTCGACATCGTCGTGGTCCTCGAGAATATCGACCAGTTTCATCACCTTGCGTGCGGCGTTGTAATCGAGGGTGACTTCGTTATCCGCCACGAGGGAAAGCTCGGCGGAGGCGATGTCGATTTCGGCTTCTTCAATGGCTGAACGAACGCTTTCGAACAGTTCCGTGCTGGTCGTGATCTCGTGTATGTCTTCCGACGTAAGGACGTCATCGGCACCGGACTCGATCGCGAGCTCCATGATGCGCTCTTCGCCGACCTTGTCCGTGCTCACCAGGATGATGCCTTTGGGCTGAAACATAAAGCCCACGCAGTTTGTGGCGCCGAGGTTGCCACCGGCGCGTTCGAAGATTTTCTTGATCTCGGCGCTGGTTCGGTTGCGGTTGTCGGTGACGGCTTTGCACATGACAGCCACACCACCGCTCGCATAGCCTTCGTAGAGCACCTCCTCGTACGATTCACCCTCAAGTTCTCCGGTGCCTTTCTTGATGGCTTTCTCGATGGTGTCCTTGGGCATGTTCGCGCTCTTGGCTTTGTCGATCGCCAGGCGGAGACGGGGGTTGTCGTTGGGGTTGCCACCGGACTTTGCACAGAGTGTGATGGCGCGGGCGAGCTTGCTCCACGCCTTGCCGCGCTTGGCGTCGAGTGCGGCTTTCTTGTGCTTGATGGTGGACCATTTGGAATGTCCGGACACGTCACTTCTCCCGTCACAGAAAGTAAGAAGACGCAGCGGATCTTGTAGCGACCCGAGCGCCGAATCTAGCGTTGCTCCGATGCTCTGGGTTCGGGGGAACCCCCCAGCGCCGCCACGGCTGGTTGTTGTCCGGCTGCGCCACGCTCGATCTTGAGCGCCGCCCCTACCTTCGCCCGCCGCTGATCGCCACTCAACGGGCGATCGGGCGGAAGTTCCTCGATGATCTTCATGGCCTCTTTCCACTGCTCGACGGCAGCGTCCGCTTTGCCAAGTCGCCAGAGGGCATCGCCGAGATGATCATGGAGCACCGGATCGGCTCCGCCGCTGGTCTGCAGTGCACGGCGAAGCCACATCTGCGCGCCAGCGAAGTCGCCCTTCTTGTACAGCAACCAACCATAGGTGTCGAGATACGCCGACTGTTGCGGAGCGGCGGACAGCGCGATCCGAATCATCCGTTCGGCTTCGTCCAGACGAATGCCCTGATCGATCCACTGATAGGCTACATCGTTGTTGAGACCAATGTGGCCCGGTTGAAGCAACAGCGCCCGCGATTGAATTTGAGTGGCTTCGACTTCGTCACCCCGGAGACGGACGGCGCTCGCAAGTTCCAGAAGGTACCCCAGCCGCGTTGCAGGATCTCGCGCAGCGTCGAGCCACGACCTGAGTTCGCGCTCAGCCCCACGGTAGTCGCGCTGTGCGAACAGCAACCTGACGAGCAACGTACGCAATCTGACCAGTCGTCCGTGGAGTTGATCGAGCTCGAAGGGTCCGCGCGGAAGGCGGGCACGCTCTTGGGGGTCAAGCCTGTCGGGTCTCATTCGGGAATTGGGATCTTCACCCGGATCCAACAGCCTGTACACCGTATCCATCAGAGTTTCGACATACTCGATGGCGTCGTCGTTCCGATCAGCACGATTGAGGATGGCCACAATCTGGTCTTGAAAATTCGGCCTGTACATCGTTTCCGGCAGGCGGTTGTGGAGCAACTCGAGTGCCCCGTCTGTGTCACCCGCCCGAGCGACAACGTCGGTCAGTGCGAGCAGTGCGTTATCGTTCTGCGGATCCGAGTCGAGCCAGTCAAGCAGGTACTGGCCGGCGCGATCGTACGCTTCGACGCGAACGAGCGCATCGGTCAACCCGACGAGCGTGCGCCAGTTCGGTGTCTTCTTGAAAATGCCTTCGGCGATGGGAACGGCTAGCTCTGCATGGTCGGATCGCTGGTAAGCGCTGACGAGGCTCCCTTGGAGCAATCCGTTGTCCGGATCGTCGGCGAGCCAGGCCTCAATCTGCGCGACGGCTTCGTCATGACGCTGGGCTTCGCGCAGCGTCTCCAGCACTTCGATACGGTAGCGCGTGCGCGTTTGATCGTCGAGGTCGTCGTTCTTCAGGGCGCCCCGTGCGGACGCGAGCGCCGCGTCGAAATCGAGCACGTAGCGGTAGAGTTCGATGAGTCCGGGAAAACGCTGACCGGTTCGCGTACGGCGGTTGGCGCCGAGGCGCCAGGCGTGGCGATTGGGTCGGCGTTTCAAAAGCGACTCCAGCAGGTTGATACTTTCATCGAAGTCGAGCAACCGGCGTGACGTATCCACCAGACCCACTGCGGCTTCTTCGTTGCCGGGGTCAGCTTCCAACGCATGACGATACGCGTCACGGCGATCGAGCGTTTCCGTGTTGCGGTGATAGTCCTGCGCCAGGGCGATCCACGTGTCCGCGTCCGAGCCATATTTCTTGATGGCGTCGAGCAGTGCCTGCCGATACGCATCGCTATCTTGTTGATGTACCTGACTGAGGAACGCCGCGCAACGAGCCTTGACCAGCGGGGTCTTGGCCCGTCGCTGTAGCTCTTCGAGGTGTTGCAGCGCGACGTCCAACTTGTTGTCCGCTAGGTACAAATACGCCAGCAGTTCGCGTGCGGCTTCGTGGTTCGGGTCGCGTTCGAGGAGCACCTGAAGCTGTCGCTGGGCTCGAAGTGTCTGACCCGTCTGATGAAAGAGTTTGGCCAGTGCGAACGCAGCGTCCAGGTTGGAACGGTCTGCCTGAATCACGGCGTTGAAGTGCATTTCCGCCTGCTTCGTGTTGTCCAAGCGTTCATAGATTCGACCAAGAATGAACTCCCACTCCGGGGCTTCCGCCGTGTCAGGATTCCGGCGGCGTCCCACCGCAAGGGCTTCGTCGTAACGGTATTGGTCGAACAACACCTGCGCCAACGCGACCCGGCACGGTACGAATTCCGGCGCTTGATCGTAGCTGTATTGCAACCACCGCAGCGCCAAATCCGCTCGTCCAAGTTCCGCAGCCAGCGCGCCCCGTAGAAAAGAATCGGTGGGCGAGACCGATCCGGTGGGGGCTTCGATGAGGCGTTGGACGCCGTCGGATCCGACGGCAAGCGTCTTGGCCCGTTGAAGAAATTGTTCGATCCCGTCGCCGTCGTCGTTCACGCGATCGGAGCCAATGCGAAACGCGTCGGCCCAGTTACCCTGTTCGATAAGCACATCGAACAGCGCCAGGCGCACTTCGTTCGCATCCTGATGCTTCGTCAAGAACGCACTGAGTACTTGTCGCGCTTCGCCGAGTCGGTCGAGCCGGCCGTATACGTCGGCAAGACTGAGTAGCAAACGCGCCGATTCCGAGTGTCCCTCGATGCGGGTTTTCAGGTCATCGACCATTCGCTCGGGATGGCCTGATGATTGATGAATCTCGAACAACAAGGCTACGTCGTCCTCGGTGTCGAGCGAGAATCGTTTCGCGGCGGCGATCGCGTCATTCGATCGGCCCGCGCGCAGTAGCAAGTGTGCATAGCGCCGCAACAGTTGGGCATCGCTCGAAGGCGATTCCGCCAGCGCCGCCAAAGCGTTAGCGGCTTCGGAAAATTGACCCAAGCGCTCGAACAAATCCGCTTTGGCCCGGGCGACCGTACCGACACCAGGATCGACAAGCGATGACAACTCCGTGTCAGTATCGGAGATATCGACGAGCGCCGCGTGCTGTTCAAACTGCGTGTACTGCTCGATCGCCGCGTTCAGATAACCCTCTTCAGCCAGGATCGTAGCCAAGTGGTAGCTGATCAGCGCCGCCCGTTTGTGATCCGCTTGGTAGTCCGCACAAAGCATAGCCGTGCGGAACGCCGCCATGGCCGCCACCCGATCGCCGTCCAAGGCAAGCGTTCGCCCCAATATATACTGTGCAGCTGAGTCGTTACCGTTTTGCTCGAGCGCGAGCGTGACGTGGCTTCGCGCGCGATCGAGATTCCCCGCGTCCCAATGGAGTTCGGCCAGTGTTCGGTGAATCGCGGGATGGTTCGGGTCGTACCGGAGGGCTCGCTCTAGCTGAATGGCTGCCTCCGTGTAGCGCTGGTCGGCGATCAACGTCTTGGCTTTGACAATCTGCTTCGCGGCGCGCTCCGACAACGGTTTGACGTCCGCCGGCGCGGTCGGAGCGATCGGTCGCGGCTTGATGTCGTTCAAGCTCAGATGAGCCCGACTGGGGTCTACGTCGGAACCGGCTTGGTTGAGATCCGTCTGAACTTGCGCGGCGCCCCCGTCAGCGGCACACCCGATTGTCGTGACGATACACCACACGCCCAGAAACAATCCGACGCTCAGCACAAACTGTCGCGCCCCCCTGATGAAAACTGCCCGCAGCGTGGGTATGAACAGGACCCTAGCGCACTGCTCGCTAGGGCTAATACTTCGCGGATTCGGTGCGATGGACATGGGCGCATCCCCTGAGCCTTAGTTTCTTGCGACGTTGCTTTTCTTCTTCTTCGTCACGACCTTCTTGCTGGTTCGCTTGGCGGGCGAAGTTTTTTGAGATTTGAACGATTGCATCACCAGGCAAAAGGTCCTTGCGTCGGCGGCGCTGACGTGGCGCTCAAGAAACGCCTGAACCTCGGCCTTGGTGGCATCAGGATGCACGAGATCGGCGGCGCGAAGCTCGTTGAGCAGCCGGTCGCCGACCGGAATGGCGTGCCCGCCCAGGCTCCAGAGCAGGACGGACGCCACCGCATAGACGTCGATCCCGTCAAGTTCTTCAAGAAAGTGCTTCGCATCGCGGCGGGCCAGTGTGCGAAGCCGGTCGAGCGACATGCGGTTCTCGCGATCGTATACGGACTGGAGCACTTTGATCAGGCGTTGACACCGCGCCGCGCCGCGCGGAACGGCGTTGCCCGTCGCTTGGCTCAGTTCGGTGGCGCTGGAGACGCGCATGTCGTTCCAGTCCACCAGGGTTTCCAACGCCCGATCGACGGCGCGCCGGCCGACAGTGTCGGTGGACCCGACCGACAGCGTGGCGATAGCCAACTGGCGGAGCGGGTCTCCCGGATCGGGGATATTGGGCTGAACAACCGTCTGACGAAA
Organism: Phycisphaerae bacterium; assembly: GCA_029260075.1. Taxonomy (GTDB): domain Bacteria; phylum Planctomycetota; class Phycisphaerae; order UBA1845; family UBA1845; genus OFTM250. The sequence goes on along the minus strand of JAJDDY010000067.1, from coordinate 101,749 downwards.
TCGCGCATAAGCTTTCTTAATGCGCTCCGCGTATCGTGTTCCGTTCTTCATAGTCCGACTCCAGGGGGCGCGCCGGTTTCGTCGCCGCATGCTTGGTCTGAATCGTTATCATCATCGTCGCTGTCGTCGTCGGACGCCTGCTCCGCGTCGAACACCTCCGGTTCCAATCGACGGTTCTCCGCAAGAATAGCCAAAGTCTTGGCGACACCCTTAGCCTTCTCGTCGATGTCGAACCGTAACTCCGGACAACTTCGCGTGGTGAGTTCCTCAGCCACAAGTCGTTGAATAAACCCGCCTGCGTGACGAATCGCTCTAAGCGTGTTACGTTCGATGGAATCGCCACCGTGAACCGTCACATACACCTTGGCCACAAGAAGATCCTTCGTCATTTCCACCCGTGTCACCGTCGTCAACGGAGCCACCCGCGGGTCGTTCAAACGTCGCGCAATGGCGTTACAGACGACCTGCCGGATAGCGCTGGCTATTTTTTCTTTTCGATACGCACCCATGAATTCAGCACACCGGATTCACCGTCAACCATCGCGAAGAGGCGAAGGTTTCAGCGGGTCGGTTCCCTATCAATGCAAATACTCTATCACCTCAGCCGCCCGACGGATGTCTCGTACGGGAGACTACCTCAATCTCCTATGGCCGTCGTCGCGTCGGCCACAACCGATTCGACTCCCCCACGGCTAAAGCCATGGGCCACCCAGCCAAACGTCCGCTCCGTTACGGCGCGGCTCAGCACACCCGTCAGTCGATGTGTGACAGATCCTAGAACAGTTCGCGTTCATAATCCATAAGCGACAAGCCGTGCGTTGCGCGCACGGCGTCGACGATCTTGTCCAACTGCGAATGCAGCGCCCTGGATTCGTTGGCCACCATCGCCACACTCAAACGACACCGCTTGTGCATGTCGTGATAATCCGTCTCAGCCACAGAAACGTTGAATCGGTTACGAATCTTTTGCTTCAACCCGTGTATGAGCCTTCGCTTATCCTTCAAGCTCTGGGCTTCTTGAATCACCAAGTCCAACGTGAGCACCCCGACCATCAGTTCGCCGAATTCGCCACCAACCTCGTCGTGAACATTCCGCTCTCCACGTCGATCATGAAAAGCCGAACATAGTCCGTAGAGACCGCGTAGGGAACGATTCCGATTCGTTCAAGTGTTGTGACAATGGCCTCACGATCCGATTCCGGAACCTCATAGAACGCCAACTCATTGCGTATGTGCGTTGCGTCGAATCCGTAGCGTTGCGTCTTCGGAACATAGCTGGCCAGAAGCGGTGCAATGGAAAACAGTTCGCTCTCTCCCGTCCGAATTCGCGGCAGAAACAACGCCCGCACATACGATGTTCGCGCCGGGTGAACCTCGATGTTGCGGTACTGACGCACAATATATTTTTGATCGTTGGTTTCACTCAAGAATACGACATCGGCTTCGTCCGGGAGAAAGTAGTCGTTCAACAGTTGTGTTTGTTCGCCTCCCTGCGCGTTGATGAGTGCCCGGCGAAACGTCACGTATTCCTCATAATGTGGGAGTTGTGGATCACTTAGCGTGGGATCATTCCAAGGAAGTTCCACTTCCACTACATACGCGTCGTTGGCTACGTGCTTGAGCGGGCGTCCGTCAGCCAAGACTCGAATGCATCCGCTCAGATTAGCGATACGCCCTTCGGACGGCGCCTGCGACTCTTGCATATAGTAGGCTGTTGCGCCGGCTGGCGTCGACTCGACGAACAGGCCATTCGCCGCGCGACGCATCAGCAGGCCCTTGCCGACGCGCTTCATTCGAACTTGCTCGATCGCTCGCTCAGCGGGCGGCGGCGTCGCAGCGACCGGCGAGGCTGCTGGGTCAGCGACCTGTTGCGTCGTTGAACTTTCGTCGAACATCGGAAGCACCCATTTCTTGCTCACCACGACGAGGACACAAATCAACAGTGCGGCGTAAGCCATACGCAGGACGATCGAGAGCGGATCCATCGACCCGGGTGTCCGACCGCGGCGACTGAACATCGATCGTGATCGCCGAGTCGTGCGTCGCTGTTCTTCCTCGGACATCTTCTCCGTCTGTTCGACGTGGTTGAGGAGGTAATCAAGATCGCCAGCTTGCGGATCCGGCACGGTGACCTCGGTGTCGCAATATCGGCAGCATACGATCAGCCCGACGTCTTCATCTCTGGCGCGAACCGTGTGACCGCACTCGGCCTTAAACTCGATCATGACACCGACCTTGAATGAGGAGGGTCTCCCGAAGCGACAACGCCCGGACCGGTTGGCCCGCTCCATCGCTGCAGTGCGCCGACGCGACTCGACCGGTAGCGACGGCGTGGTTTGGCGGTTGAGAATAACCGTTACAGCGTCCGAGCAATCTTCTCAATTTCGTAGGCTTCGATCACGTCGCCGACATGGACGTCGTCAAATCCTCCCAGCCGAATGCCGCATTCCAAACCGGACCGAACCTCTTTGACGTCGTCCTTGAACCGTCGCAAGGAGGCGAACGAACATTTCTCTCGAATGACCACACCGTCGCGTATGACCTTGGCTAGATGACTCCGTTTCATGGCGCCGTCCGTAACGAGGGATCCGGCAATGACGCCGAGCTTCTTGCCGAGACGGAACAGTTCGCGAACAGTGGCCGAGCCACGCGTCTCGATTCGCTCTTCGGGCTCGAGCAGGCCTTCCATCGCTTGTTTGATCTCGTCACAGGCGGTGTAGATCACACGGTAGGGACGGATGTCCACACCCTGCCGTTCCGCCAAGCGCCGGACCTGCGTAGGCGCCTCCACGCGGAAGGCGACGATGATACCCTTGCAGGCAGCGGCCAAGAGCACGTCGCTGTCGTTGACGGCGCCGACGCCCGCATGGCGAAAATGAAGCTTGACTTCGTCTGAGGGCAAATCGCCGAGCATCTGCCGCAGCGCCGCGATGCTACCGTCGACGTCGGCTTTGATGATGACATTGAGTTCCGTAGCCTCACCCTCGGTGCGCTGCAGGAACATATCTTCGAGACTCTTGACCTTCGTAGATTGAATTCGAGCGCGCTCCGCGCGCATATGCTTCGACTCCGTCGCGATGTCCTTAGCGCGTCGTAGTGAATCGAGGACATACAAATCGTCGCCCGCGGAGGGGACTTCATCCAAACCCCAGAGCTCGACAGGCATGGACGGACCAGCCTCTTTGATCTGCTTACCCTGATCGTTAACCACTGCCCGAACCTTGCCGAACGCGGGCCCGCACACCACAAAATCTCCGATGCGCAAAGTGCCCTGCCTGACGAGGACGCGTGCCACGGCGCCGACACCGGGTTTGGTTTCGGCTTCGATAACAGTGCCTACGGCGTCTTGCGCCGCGTCGGCTTTCAACTCGAGAACTTCACTCAGTTCGGCCAGGTGCGTGACGAGCTCGGCAACGCCCGTCCCGGTTGTCGCCGACGTTTCGATCACGTCAATTTCGCCGCCCCAGTCGCCGGCCGGTGCCAGCTCGTGCTGCGATAGTTGCCCGAAAATCTTCAGCTTGTTTTGATCGCCAAGATCGATCTTGTTGAGCGCCACAACAATGGGAACGCCCGCCGCCTTGGCGTGATTGATGGCTTCGATGGTTTGTGGCATGAGTCCGTCGTCGGCGGCAACGACGAGAACCACGACGTCGGTCAGTTGGGCACCCCGGGCGCGCATGGCCGTAAAGGCCTGGTGACCGGGCGTGTCCAAGAAGGTCACCGCACCGTTGTCAGTGTCTATGTGGTAGGCCCCGATGTGCTGGGTGATTCCACCGTCTTCCCCAGCCGCCACGCGCGATGCTCGAATCGCATCGAGCAGGCTGGTCTTGCCGTGATCGACATGCCCGAGCATGGTGACCACCGGCGGGCGGGTTTTCAGATTTTTATTTTTGCGTGCCGCCACTTCATCTCGAAGCACGTCCAAGCGGGTCTTCGCCGGCACGACGTGCAACTCAATGCCGAGGTGTAGCGCGAGCAACTGCGCCGTATCGGTGGGCAAGACCATGTTGACGTTGGCCACCATGCCATGCTCATCCCGGAGCACTTTGAAACACTGAATGAAATTCAAGCCAGTGGCAGAGCAGAACTCTTTCATACGAACCGGCTCATTCACTGTGGCTTCGGTCTTGGGACCCATCGCCGCAGCAGCCCCACCGCCGCCTTGATCGTTTCGCCGGCGATGAATACGCCGTCCGGTCGCACCGGCGAGACGCTCACGTCTTTCCTGAAGATCGCGATCGCGATATTCGGCCATCCGCTCGCTCGCGTCCGCAAGACGACCTGTAGCTTGCCTCGCACTGCCACCGCGACCACGTCGACGACCGGGCGTGGCTGCACCGGGCGCTGCACCGGGGACTGCACCGGGACCGGGGGGCGGCGGAGGCGAGCCGACTGGACCCTGACCAGGCGGGCGGGGCCTTGGCGGCGGGCGACGTCCGAGTGAGAAATCACGATCCGGAGCCTCGTAGCGAACGACCCGCGGCCCTTGAAGTTTGACTTTAGCGGGAATGTTTTGCGGACCAGCGGGCGCAATCGGTTGCTGCACAATACTTGCTGCAACCTGTTCGTCCGGCGCCGCCTTATCGTCGTCAGTCGCGCCACTCGTAGTGCTCGGTGCTTGCGCGCCGGCGTCGCCAGTTACGGCCACCTCTACGGCGACATCTACGGGCGATGGGACTTGGTCGTCCGCGAGACCAGGCGATTCGGCCGCGGCCGCACCGGCATCGACAGTCGGCGCCGCCTCTTCATCAGCAATCTGTACCGTCCGAGCGTCGCCGACCGGCGGCGGTGCAACGACCATGGTGACTTCCGTAACCGTCTCAACGTCCGCAACCACCGCCACGGGCTCTGTCTTTTTCTTGCGTCGCTGCGTCGGCGCGATACGGACTTTTTCAAGATCGACGCGTCGTGATGTTTCAACAGCGGTGACATGCTGACCGTCGCTGAACCACTCGCGAATTGTCGCGTGCAGACCGGCGCTGAGCGTGGACATGTGGTTCTTGACCACATCGATGCCCTCGGCTTTGCACTTCTCGATGATGATCTTGCTGGGAACGTTCAATTCTTTCGCAAGAATGTGAACGCGCATTTTTTCAGCCACCATCAATCTCCCGACACTTGTTGCGATACGTCACCAGCTTCTCCATGAGACACGCCGCTTCGACGCGATACAGTTAACTCGGCTCTCCGGATTCCAATGCATCCGGCTGCAGTACTTCGCCTGCAGGTTCCACTGCGCCCGAGGCGCCAGCGGTAGAATCAGCTTCCGGCTCTAAGATGTCTCGCTCAACAGGAACCGCCGCAGCCATCGATTCGATCGTTGGCGCGTCGCTTGTACTTTCAGTTTCGGCGGCCGCATCAATGTCGCCCGAAGACGCCTCTGCATCAGGCAGGGCACCGTCTCCGTCAACAACAGGCGTACCGCCTTCCGCTCCACCGTCGGTGGCTTCTTCGCCGCCTTCGCTCGCTACGGCTTCGGCTTCAGCCGCTGCGGCGGCAAGTTTGTCAGCCGCCGCTTTTTCCGCAGCTTCCTTCTTGGCTATCTCAGCTTGTTCGGCGAACCGTTTCGCCGCCTCACCCGCCACTTCGACCAGGCTAGCCGCGAACGCTTCCTCCATGGAAACTTCTTTGACAAGCGGTTCCGGACCGACGGCCACGAGATCGCTGAGCGCGATAATTCCCATCGCAAGCAGCTTGTCGAGCAATACATCTTCGACGCCGTCGATCCCCTTGAGCGTCTGCTCCATGGCGTCCACACCCTTGTCATACTCCGCGGGTGTAAGAATATCGATGTCCCATCCGGTCAACCGAGCGGCAAGACGGACGTTCTGACCTCGCTTGCCGATAGCCAAAGAGAGTTGATCTTCGTCGACAATCACCGTAGCGCGGCTGAGTTCGAAACAGAGGAATGTTTCCTTGATCTCCGCCGGCTTGAGCGAGTTGGAAATCAACACCTGAGACGACTCGTTCCACCTGACGATGTCGATTTTTTCGCCGCCAAGCTCGTCCACGATGTTGCGGATACGGCTTCCACGTACACCGACGCAGGCGCCGACGGCGTCTACCTTCGAGTCGATAGAAGACACAGCCACCTTGGTGCGATAGCCCGCCTCTCTAGCGAGGCCTCGGATTTCGATCACCCGCTCGCCCACCTCGGGCACTTCAAGCTCGAACAGTCGGCGGATGTAGTCGGGATGGGCTTGCGTCAAGACGATGCGCACCCGGTTTTGCTCTTCGCGAACGTCGAGGATCATCGATCGAAGCCGCTCGCCGGTATGGTGTGATTCACCGGGAATCTGCTCGCTTCGAGGAAGAATGCCCTCCGCCCGACCAAGGTTGACGATTAACATGCCGCCTTCGTAGCGGGTGACCGTTCCGGTCACGACGGTCCCGACGCGCTGTGAATATTCCTCGAAAATCGAGTTGCGCTCGTCCTCGCGAACCCGCTGCAGGAGCACCTGTTTGGCGGATTGGGCGGCGATGCGGCCTAGCGTCTTCATTTCCACCGGCTCGGCATCGACACTCGCGGCAATCGTACCGGTTATACGATCGATGGTAACAATCACATCCTCCGCTTCAATGTACGCCTTGCGCACCGCGGATTCGATGGCCGCTTCGAGGTCACTGAACACACTGCCCGGCTCGATGGCCTTGTCTCGGCTAATCGAATCGATAAGACGAAGCAGGTCAGAAGTCATGGCTCTGGTGTCGCTTCCTTTGGGTTCAGAATCTGTACAAAAACCACGCCACACGGCGTCAGACGGCCCATTCGACGGCACGACCCCCGAATTGTCATCGTCGGATCGTGCGAACACGACACGCGTGGGCGTCTGAACTCGGCACAAAAAAAACGTGGGCGCAAGCTGCTATCCCACGTGGACACAAGGCACGGTACCAAGCATTGGGAAGACGACCTAGTGCATCCCGAAGCTCCGTTGCATGCTACGCACCCGCATGGCCATCAGTCGCTGTTCTCACATTCCAGCTTCTGCGGCCAATACGCAGAGGAAACAACCACTGCGCCGACCGACAGCCGTCGCTGAACGGTACATCCGTTCAATTCTGGCATGAGTATAGGCGTCGGGCACCGTCTGTCAATCACGCATGAGGCCCCGTAGGGAACCAATCCGAAAACGTCTCACAGGTTTGGCGAGAACCCGAACGAAGGCAAAGCGGCGGCGCGCCGTGCCCGGGTGGCCCATGGCTTCAGCAGTGGGGGAGTCGAATCGAGCGCGTCGCCCGAGGCTCTATCGTTCTCTCGCAGGTGTTGTGAAGAGTGCGAACCGAACGGGCAACATAGCCAAGCGTAGTGCGCACAATGACCATCGCTCGTAAGAATGATCGTAACGGTAGCATTCGCAGTACGACTGCAATGCCCTGGTGCGCAACCACGACGTTCCGTCCGGCGTTCCGAACAAGGGCAGCTGCGGGTACGCTTCGGGTCGCGCGCACGAGTTCTCCGGCATCCAGAACAGTGTGTTGAAGAACACAGGTCTTCAAGCGCGTCACCGCGAACCCGCGCGTAATAACGGGACTCGCCCCAGTCAAGAGGCGGAAATCGCTAATGGATCACCGGGTGGAAGCCGGTGCCACACTCTTTCAACAGGCAGCTAATGCCGGAACAAACGAGGAAGCGAAAATGACCAATCCGGAATCTGATTTCACGCGGCGGAGCGGATCTTGCGTAGGCTTGCCACGGGGTTCGGCTGGAAAGAGGTCGGCGGCAGGCTCCGGGCGACGTGGGCGGTTCGGTTTCTTTCTCTGCCGAACAGTCGCGATCGCTACGATCCTCTCCGGCGCGATGGCGTCGGCAACCTTGGCCCAACTTCCCCGGCCCAACGCTAGGCTTGTCGAGCTGACCGAGCAGTACCTTCGTACGCCCGATGACGGTGAACGTCGCAGGCTTCTCGACGACATCGAGAAGCTGGCGCATGGGTCAGTGAAAGCGGTGTCCCTTGCTCTGCGGGCTGCGAATGTGTGGGAACCTCGTTCGCCGGGGGTTTCTTCGTTTTCGTTAGCCACGCCCGGCGGGCAAACGCTGCAAGTTGCCTACAAGATTCCCAAGCCCTACGACAACGCGAAGCGCTATCCCCTCATCGTTGCCCCTCCGGATGGCCCCGAGTCGCCGGAACGGACGCTGTCGCGCGTCGCACGAATACTCGGCGCACTCACCGAAGCGTTCGTTGTTGTGGTTGTTCCGGAACAGATTGCGCTTGGCCACGACTCGACGGGCAGCGCGCTAACCGACCTACTTCGTGCGGTGCGGCGTCAGATTCACGTTGACACCGATCGCGTGTTCTTGATTGGCGTGAACAATGGCGCCGACGCGGCGTGGATGATAGCCATCCAAACCCCCGACCTCTTTGCCGGTGTTCTTTGTCTGTCCGGGTATCCGAACTATGTCTATCCCGCGCAGATGTATCCGATTGTCTTGAGCAATCTGGAACGCCTGCCGGTCCTCTCGGTGTGGGGTAACATAACCGATTCGACCACGAACGGGCGACAGCGCGCTGTCGCGGCGCACAATCAACTCATCTCATCGTTGGCAGCGCCCGCGAACATTTCCTTTACGGGAATCGCAGTGTCCGCCTCCGACGTGGCGTCGATGGCTATTCCCCCAAGGCCTCTGCAAGAAATGCTTTCGCGTCGCCGGTCAGACGTGCCCACACACGCCATGCGCTGGTTTAGATATCCCGCCCATGGTCGGGCGGCGTGGTGTCGGCAGACGCGTTTCAAGGGGAATGTATGGACAGCTAATCAACTCTCCATCCTTCCGACCGCGCGTGTGGATCACGACGGTTTCGTCGACGCCGTGATCAAGAGCAAGCTCGCGTATCTCTCGGGTGCCATAGAGGGGCAGACCATTACGCTTGAAACGTGCCGCTGCGCGCGTGTCGAGTTGTTGCTGCCGGACGGACTGATTGATTTCACGGAGTCGGTGACCGTGATCTGCAACGGTCGGCGCCGCCACCGCGGCACTTTGGAACCGAGCATTGGAACCATGCTCGAATACGCTCGCGACGAATGGGTGTTCCGCAAACTACCCGTCGCCAAGCTCACGATCTCCGTCCGAACCGACCACGACTTCGGCCAGACTGACGGCGTTATCAATCCTGTGCCCGCGATCACGCCCAAGTGATAGCAATGCGGGAAGCAGGATCATTGTGGCTGCGAGACATCCGGCGATGCTCAGCACGACAAGGAATCCCAGACGTGCATTGGCGGGCACCTGTGAGAGTGTCAGAATTCCGAACCCCACGCCGACTGCGATGGCGTCAATGAAGATGGCTGGTCCGGTCGCGCGTATCGTATCGTTCAGTGCAGCCGCACGGTCGAGCCCGCGCGCGCACGATCGCCGGTATCGTTCGAGAAAATGAATGGCGAAGTCCACACCGATACCCAGCGTCATGCCGGAGAACATCGACGTGGCCACGCCAAGTGGCATTGACGTATACCCCATCACCGCAAAATTCACGAACACCGCGAGGGCACAGGGCAAAACGCAAGCAAGACCCCAACGCAGCGATTTCCCAAGTAGTGACGTAATGAGCACGATCCCGACGAGCGATCCGATCAGCGATAGCACTTGCGTACGCACGATGGCTTTGATAAGCGCCTGACTCACAGCCACATCGCCGGCGAATTGAAGTTCCGTTTCGTTCTTAGCCAGTTCCGTCTGTTCATACCCGCGAATGGTGTCCATCAGTCTCGCGGTGTCTACAAAGTTCGCGTTCTTCATTAACACACCGATAATCGAGCGCGTGTAATCCTCGTTGACGATCTGCCGCAATCGCTCCGGCGTACGCACACGTCCATACTGGCCCCAAAGCCATTCGACCCGTTCAGTTCGATCGGGGATAACCCGGGCGTCCTCTCGACGGCGGACCATGTAGTTGGTCGTCTCGATGTACCTCGCCGGACCCACAACGCCGCCGACGGCGAACGCTTTCTGGTCGGCAAGGAACAGTTCCAATTTCTTAAGTCGCCTAAGTACGTCGGGACGCATAAACCATTGCGACTTGATGTCATACTCAATATGTTCGTCGCGCCGCGGCTTCATGGTCAACTTGGCGGAACCATCCTTGCGCGAAGGCGAAAGAACGATCTGCGCACCTTCCTTCTTCACCGACTCGATACGCGAATCCCAATGGTCGCGAAATCGCCGTGACGACGGAAGCTCCGCATCCGGAACACCGTTCGGGCGCCGAAGGAACAGGAAGCGACCGACAAGCGACTGTGGGTCTGCAATACCGTCCGCAGGAATAGTGATCTGGTTGTGTTCGATGGCGCTGAACGCCACCGTACCTCTGATCGCAGCCGGTCTGTCCATGTCCACACGAACGAGTAAGGTGTGCATGCCGAGGAACTGCTCATTGAAAAACGTCGCCGCTTTGTGAAACTCACTCTGTGGGGCGAACCCGTCGATCCAACTGTCCTGAACGACCACGCGGGGCACGCCGTAGCAGGCTGCGACCACGACCGCAAACGCCCCGGCGATGACCACATACCGCCCGCGTTGCACAAGGTGTCCAAATCGCTCGATCAATGTGACGCGATGACGTTCTTCGACCACGGCCTTTCGGCGCGCGCCGACGAAACGCCTGGGGGCAATCCGTCCGAGCACAGCCGGGATCGTCGCCAAGGAGAACAACATGCAAAACACAATGCCCAACGCGGTATACAGTCCGAACGCCCGAACCGGAGCGATCGGCGACAGGGCGAAGGAAAGAAAGCCGACGGCTGTGGTGACGGAGGTCTTTACGACGGGAACCCACATCTCCGACATCGTCGCCGTGAGCGCTTCGACGTGCCGATCCACACCATACTCGCGTAGCAATTCTTGATACCGCGCGAAGATGTGAATCTCGTCGGCTACACCGATGGCGGTAAGAATCACCGGCAGCACAGCCGTAGTCAGGTAGAGCGGCGTATCGCACCAACCCATCACGCCGAAGACGAACAACAGACAAGCCCCCACTTCAGCCAGAGGCAACATCGCGGCGACCCAACTGCGAAAGGCCAGCAGAAAGACAAAGGCCATGAGCGCGAGCGCTACCGGAACCAGACCGATGTGTCGCGCGACCCACACGCGAAGTTCGTACAGAGTGTGCGGCATTCGCCCGGCGCTGTCGTCTTCCGTTGTGGACGGATGCCCGAGCACCCTCGACGGCACGCCGAGGTCTTCGAGAATGTGCGTTCCGAGCAATCCCTCAGCCACAGGGGCGCCGATCAACGTCACGTCATCCTCAAACGGTCGCCGGTCGTCGATCACATCGAGCACCGAGTGAAACAGGGCCATTCGATCTCGCTCGGGCGGGATGCCCACCATGATGGCTGTCGCGGTCTTGTCGAAAGAGACGATCGTACCGTTGTAAAGTTGGATCTTGTCGAGGTCGTCCCGAAGCGTATCCAGCTCTTGGTTCGTTTGCGGAAGCGGTTCTAGAAACGCTCGGAACTTCAACGTCCCGGGCTTGACGCGATATCCCTTCTCGGTCGCGAGGCTAAGGATGTGGTGGGGTGCCACGATCTTGGCAGCCATTAGGTCAGCCGTCAGGTCAGCCACGAGGGCCACGGTCTGCTTGTTGAACACGCCGCGCTCGTGCTTCGTGCGAATCAGTATGACCACGGGGTCGGCGATACCGAAGCTATCCCGAATCGTCCGATCGAGAAGAATCTCCGACGCGTCTTTGGGCACAAGAGCGTGGCCGTCGGTGCGAATCTTGAGGCGGAAAATCCCTGGCGCCACGCCGAGCGTCGCGATGATCGTGATGGCGAATACCCACCACGGGTGGCGGATAGAGAATCTTAAAATTGCGTTCACACTTTCAAATTGAAGCTGACAAGATAGAACCAAATAGCACGAAACGCAGACGGTATCCTAGTCCAAAGCGCGCCACCAGTACAACGTTCACTAACCGCCGCCAGTAATTCCCTTCCGCTAGGAGCCGTCACGGCCGTTTTGAGAGGATGAGCCCGCATGCCGGCGTAGGCTTAGGTGGCTCGGAACCACCGAGTAACCAAATAATCTCGGACGCCCGTGTCAGGAAAGTACTTGGAATGGCGTACTTAAAACGATAGGATGGCTCTATATCGTCATGTTTCGGTGCGCTGAGGCACCAGCACGATTCTTGCTGCCGAGCCAGCTATCATCTTTCGGTACGAATCGTAGGGTTCGTCCGTGGACCGACCGGGGCGGTCGGCGCTGATGGCGTGGCCGGTTTGGCCAAGCAGATCTTCTAAGCAGTTCAGGTTTTCGTATGGGCGGTTGGATCACAATTGGGATAGCAGTAGCGATTGCTGTGGCCGTGTCTTTGGGCACGGGATGGTGGCGATACGTGTTCATCCCGTTCAAGATTTCCGCAAGTCGCATGACGGTGAAGCGGTTGGGCCTCGCCGTTACGCAACCGGAGGACATCGACCGCGTCGACTCAATCCTCGCAAGCTTTGCTCGTGGCTTCAACGCCATGATCACGGCTCCGTCGCAGCGCGTCTGGCGCGCTCATTGCGACGCCCAGCCGCCGCGCTATCGCCCGTTCACTGAAGAGGGTGTAGCCATGGGGTTTACGCTGCGTCGACTGTTTAACTATCGCGCCGAAGAATTCGAAAACCTGCTCGTCAAGACGGCGCCGGAGTTTCGCTATCTGTATTACGTCGGGCTGGGTTTCTGGTCGGGCATGCGGGGTCACAGTGCCGACAAGTTGGCACACATCGTGGACGGGCTCGACCCATTGCACCGATACCTCTGCCACGACGGCTTTGGCTTTAAACATGCGTTCTTCGACTATCCGAAAAACCCCGCCGGTCTCGCGCCGTTGGATAAGCTCGACGGCTATGCACGGTCCGCAGCCTACCAAGGTGCCGGTCGGGCCATGTTGTTTCTCTATATGAGTCAACCCGAAACCATGGTCGAGCATATTCGCGGTTTCGGTGACATCGCGCCGCAAGCGGCGGCCGGTGTGGGACTTGCAGCGGTGTTCGTCAATACCGATCGTTTGGAACAAGCCCGACAGTTGGCCATGCACATGCCCACCGAATGGCGCGATCAGTTCCACTTGGGTATGTGTTTCGCACTCAAGGCCCGTTCCATTACCGATCGCGATCAGTTCGAGCGTGATATGGCCCATGTGGACGCCCCGATTCGCGAGGCGGTCATGGCGTCCATACGCGAGTGCGATCGTATTGAATTACTCGTTCGCAACGACGGTCTGCCCGATGGCTATCGCCGCTGGCGCGACCGTGTGAGTGAATGGATGGCCGGTCACATCGAATATCCACTGGCCGCCATTACACAACAATCAGCCGCACCGAAGCCGCACACGGCGGCGTCGGTGACCAAGAGGGGGTAGATAGAGCTATGGCCAATTATGAAGCTGCGAAACTTGAGATTTTGGAGTGGTTGTCGGAAACCATTCGCGTCCCGGTCGACGAGATCGACCTGACCAAGCCATTCCCCGAGATTGGCCTCGACTCATTGGACGCGGTACACATGATCGCGACCATAGAATCCACCATCCGCAAAGAACTCCCCGAAGACGTCATCCAACGAGTCACCTGCCTAAACGACATATTCGAAATGATGCGCGAGAAAATGGCGGCTGCATAACTGGACTCGGCCGCAGCAGCTCGCTGGTGCGTGAATCCGTTCTCGCACCCACACTTACTTCCGCAGGTGCGTGAATCCTTTCTCGCACCCCGATTTCCGGGAACCACTTCTCGCACCCACACTTACTTACGCAGCGGCGCGACAACAGACAACCGCTCGTGCGTGAATCCCTTCTCGCACGCATATGTGGATGACAGGGACAATCACCTTTTTTCGTGTGTACTTCGCTCGCGCCGCCTCTCTCTTGTATTTAGTCTGCGTCGCTTCGGGTGTTCAGCCGACAAGGCACGAGCGTCCGTCCTGGTTTTCCTGCCCATGAGTATTGGCGGTTGGAGCGTGACCATCAAAGATGGAGAAATCGTCAATGGATCACCGGCTGGAAGCCGGTGCCACACTTTGCCCTGATGCAACACTTTGATCAGGTGCTACACCTTGATCGGGTGCTTCACTTTGTGCACGTGCCAAACTGTGTTCCGGTGTCACACTTTTTCGATAGGCGTCTACAGTTCGGCGGGCGAGTCTCGCCGGGTGTCGGCGGTTGGGTCGAGGTTGGATTGTAGATCCAAGGCTCGGTGTTGTCGGTCGATGTCGCGCATGAATTGGCCAAATTGTTCGAGGCGGCGCTGGGCGGCGAGGCGGACTTCGGCGAAGTGGAAGGTGTCTTTCAGGCGGGCTTCCCAATATTGATATTCCTGCTGGCGCTGCCACGTGTCGATCAGCGCTTGCACGCCCTTGCCCTCCAGTGCCGTTCGGCGGATGGTGGCCCACAACGACAAAACGCCGAACTCTTCAAGATGATCCGCGTCGGACAGGATGTCGCCCTCGACCGACGTGACCGTGTGATCAGCAAGCGAGTAAATGGCGGCGGCCGCGCGGGCGATCGAGTCGGCTGGTAGCAAGTTCGCCAATTGGCGCTCAAGCACGCCGGCGCTTAGCTCGCAACTCATCTCTACTTGTGAACCAAACCCCGCGTGGTCGTCCGTGGCGTGCGAGCGGCGGAGTTGTTTCACCGTACCGGCTTCGTGGTATAGGGCGGCTGCGATTGTGGCGGGGACGTCTGGAGCCAGTGCGCGGGCGGCGTCCATGGAGGCGATGGATTGAACAGCACACGCGACGCGTTCGGCGTGATCCCAAAGCAAAAGGTCGGTGGCGCCGCGATCGTTGGTGAAGATCAGGTCGGACTTGGCTCGCTGCCAGATCGCATCCAGATTCATCGCGGTGTAGATCCTCCTTCGAGCGAACGCAGGGGCGGGGCGGCACATCGTCAAGATATGAAAAGGCCGCCGACCTCACGAACAACATGGAATCCACACGGCTGCGCGGGCCAACACCCAACGCATGCGCAAGAACGCGCCCTGTCCGCTTCCGTGGCTCCCGAACCTCGCGCCGCCGTAGCGGCGTTCCCCAGACGTCACCTGACGGCTGCACCTACAGGTGTGAAGCACGGCCGCCACAAATGACCAACCGATGCGCGTCCGAAACGCGACGCACACGGTCAGTATAGCGAGAAGGATCGGCCAGATGCTACAAAAAAATCCAGCATGCTCTCAATGGCCTCTCCCTGGATTATCCTGCCTGGTCTGTTGGAATCGGCTCGTAAAAGAAATTTCGCTTGACGGGCGTCCACCCGGCTTCCGAAACCGCCTGGCGAATCTGAGCCTCGGAAAGCTCAAAAACGGTGCCCGCGGCTGAGACCACGTTCTCCTCCATCATCACGGAGCCCATGTCGTTCGCGCCAAAGAAAAGTGCCAGTTGACCGATCTTGACACCCTGCGTGACCCAGCTCGACTGTACGTTCGCGATGTTGTCGAGAAAAAGGCGTGCCAACGCCGTCATGCGGAGATATTCCGTGGCGTCCGCGAGCACGAGGTGACGCCCGTCGGGTGCGGCGTCTGTCCCAGCTTCGTGCGTCGGAACGCGCCCCAGCGGCGTGCCGCCGGGCTGGAACGTCCAGTTGATGAACGCGGTGAATCCGCCCGTCTCGTCCTGAAGGTCGCGGATTCGCTGAAGGTGTTCGATCCGCTCGGGGATCGTCTCGATGTGGCCGAACATCATGGTAATGCTCGTGCGCATACCGATACGATGGGCTTCGCGCATGACGTTGAGGTACTGCTCGGTTGTGGTCTTGCCCTGAGCGATTTTTCGCCGAACGCGATCGACGAGGATTTCCGCACCGCCGCCGGGGATGGAATCCAAGCCGGCTTCCTGAAGACGCAACAAGACATCGCCCACGTCCATGTCGAACATTTCGTGAAACGCATGGATTTCCGGTGGGCTGAAGGCGTGGACGTGGATGCCGGGGTACTCACGCTTGATGAACCGCAGGAGATCGAGATACCACTCGAAGGGAAGAATTTCAGCCGGCACCAGCCCGCCCTGCATGAGAAGCTGAGTGCCACCGATGGCCAACAGCTCTTCGATTTTCTGGCCGATCTCGTCGAGCGACAAGACATAGCCGGACGGAAGATCATTGCGCCCGCTGTCCATGCCGGGGGGGTCGGCTTTGAAGTTACAGAAGATGCACTTCGCCGTGCAGTAGTTGGCGTAGTTGATGTTTCGGTCGACGACGTATGTGCGGTACGGTTCGGGATGAAGCCGCATCGTTACCTGATGGGCTCGTCGTCCGAGTTCGTGGAGTGAGCAGTGGCGATACATCTCGATGGCGTCGTCCGAGGAGATTCGCGCAATCGTACCGGGTTGTACGGTGGTCGCGGTTTGGATCATACGAATTCCAACTCCTTGTCCGACGCTACCAGATCATACGACTTGGCCAGGGCGAGGAATCGGGCCATGCCGGCGCGCTGCCGGTCACCGAGTGTGAATTTCAATCGGGCGGTCAAATATCGCTGGGCCAGCGCGACCGGCCATCCCAGCGCCGGACCGAAGTCCGCCGCGATGGCGGTCGCCGACGCCACGCCTCGATCACGAGCTTGGCTTAGCAGGGGCGAGAGCGCAGACCCATCCAACCCGCTCGGAGCCGCCCAAACCGCAAAGACGAACGGAAGCGATGTCATCGACTTCCACGCGGAACCTAAGTCGGTTTGCACATCGAACCCGATCAGCCCGTGGTTGACGACCTTGTCGCCGATGAGCAGGACGGCTTCGCACTCGTCGGGGGAACCGGCGGAAGCGAACGGGACGATTTCCAACGTCTGACCGTATTGTTCGCGCCAGATAATCTGGGCCAAGGCTACGGACGTGTGGGAGTCGCCATCAACGTGGAGTCGGCGAATGGACTCGGCCGGCCTGCGCGAGAACACGCGAACGGTCAGCGTCTCACCATCACATCCGACGCACGCATCTGAGACGATCCGCCAATCGCGGTGCTCAGCCATGACGTCAATGACGGGTACGAGCGCGGCGTCGACGTCCGCGGAATCGAGGCGAGGAGCCAGTTTCGCCGGCACGTCAAGAATCAGCCGCACACGGGGATCGACGTCCAACCCGGCGATGAGCGGTTTGGAATTCAAGAAAGAAACGACGCCGAGGCGCCAACAGTTGTCAGCCATTCAAACCATCCTTCGCCCACACGGCGGACGACACCACCACGACGGCCCCCCCGTCCGACCGAACTCAGCCCGCCAGAACGAAGTATAGGCACATCGTATCCGCTAGTCCAAATCCGAGGCGACACATACGGTGCGATCAAAATTATTGAAAGCACTCGTGTTTTGTCACGACTCAATGGACAGGCTCGTCCGAGCCGAGCCGCGACCGTAAGGGAGCGATTGCAAGCTGTCACGACCCGCTCCCAAACGTCCGCCTCCTTACGGGCGCGGCTCGGTAAACCCGTCATTCACTGGCTGGGTGGCCCATGGCTTCAGCCGTGGGGGACTCGAATCGGCGACGGGCTTACGTCCCCCACCGCAAGAGACGTATGCACGCGCAGATTCCAGTTCAAAGATGCACTATTGTGCTGCGGATGCCCTGCGCCCTGCACACGCAACCGGATACGGCGTTGACGCTCTCCTTGACGGCCGTTAACGTGCGCGTCAGATGATTCTTGACGCGGACAATCGGTTGCCATCGATCCGGCGCAGCATTCGCACAACTACGAATTTGATGATCGCAGCCTGCATTCTTGTCGTACTCGCGACGGGGTGCGCGCCAAAGTCAACCGTCTTCGAAATCACGGACTACCGCGATCCGCGTAGCCCAACGAGATATGTCGAAGCGTTCGACGAGTCCTACTACGACCTCGATGGGCACGGCAATGTCGATCTCGTGTTGCGGCGGTCTCGACCCTCCGGGTCCGATGCACGGGTGCCCATTACGCAGATCATTCATATCCGCAGCTTCTGGCGATCCATACCCGGAACCACAGTGGCGCACGCGTCGCAGGTTAACGGTACTGTGACGTATTTCATTCAGACCGGTCAGGTGAGTTCGATCTTCGAAGGCGCCGGGTCGGTTTTCTTCAAAGAGCACAAAGGCGACGATGTGCTTAGCGGAACGATGGACCTGGCTCAGCTTCGACCCGTCCGGCGCGACGCATCCGACGCACGCCTATTCAAGAAGACTCAGCTTCGCGGCGAGTTTCGCGCCGAACGGAACCCACGAATGGTGCTTCGACTCGTCAACGAGCTAAACCGAAAACTGCATGCCAACGCCACACCGGCGAGAGGCGCAACGCGCGGCTAAGCCGCGCCGCGTTGGGTGCCATGGCCAAGCGCAGCGCGGCCATGTGCTGGGTGCGAGCGGTGTTTGACCGACTCGAAAACCGCGCCCACAGATTGATTCAACGGGCCACAAGGAGTGTGCTTACGAAGTTTCTTTCAGGGCCGCGGCCATACAGAGCCGCGACCGTGAGGAAGCGGACCGGTCTCACGTGCGAATACCGCTCCCTAACGTCGCGGCTCGGTTCGAATCAACCCTCCGCAAACAATTCTGAAGCGCCGGCCACGGGTGACGATCACTGACAAATAATCGCAGCTGTATCGACGCAACCCTGATCCCACGTCGTATTGCAGCAGAACGGGTCGTTATTGCAAACCGTCTGGCAGCAAGGCACGTTGTCGCAGCCCGGTGAACCGTTAGGGAGCAAGCAGTTTCCGCTGGTGGGGCCACAAGACAGGGCGCACTGTCCGCGTGCTTGAAACGCGCAGAGATCATCCCACGTATCCAAGCAACAAAAGGGATCTTCCAAGCACACGCTGTTGCAACAATCGACATCGCCGCACCCGCCGGTCGTTTGCTGTTGGGTGCAGTCGTCCGTGCTCACCTGGCACGCGTCGAAGTTTCCGTTGCACACACCTTGGCCTACGCCGGCGCAGAAGTCGTCCCACATCACGTCGCAGCAGAAGGCATCAAGATCGCACGCCAGGGCGCAGCAAGCGGCGTCGTCACACCCCGGCTCTGGATGGGCAGCCAGGCAGTCGCCGCCGGTACCGCATGGTTCGACACCGCAACGAATGTTGAGTCGCCCCACTCCCATTTCACCCGCAAATCCTCCGACGCGGATCATGTAGGACTGGCCGACCGTCGCGGGAAAGACCACGCGCGAATCGGATCGCGCGCTGCTGCAATCATCGTCGCTGCAGGTGATGAGGGGTGTCGTCGGACATGCGCAGCCGGAATAGACTGCCATCTTCGTGTCATAACTACTTCCGCAAAGACTGGCTACGACCTCACCGTCACACGTGGCGGTATAGCAGAACCAAACGTCCGACTCGATCTGATCGCTGCTTTGTAAGGCGTCGCAGGTGACTGAGACTGTGGGGCCATCGGTGGTGGCGCCCGTCGTGTTGAACACGGTCTCTCCGTCGCCTACGACTGCGGGGTTAGCGCAATCGTCGTTGCTATCACCACGACATTGACAGAGCGTTGGGTCGCACGTTCCGCCGAGCGGACACCCGGCGTCGGTCTCGCATGTTTCGCCCGGCTCTACAAGGCCATTCCCGCAGATGGGTGGATTGAACACCTCTGCAAAACCAGCGGCGTCGCGCAGGTCGATGCGTAAGTCGGTATTGAAGTCGTACACACTGCATCCGACGCCCAGGACGCCGCTCGGTCCGGACATGCAAATCGGAAAGAACGTGTGATCGTTCAGTGTGATCACACCATCACCATCGAAGTCACCCGGAACCTGCGCCAAGACCACAATCGGTCCAACCAGGATGATCAGGGCGCTCAAAATAGTGATCGACCGCCCCAAAACGTTCGCAACCAGCATTACCGTCCCCCCCAAGGAATAATCTACGCCCGAGTCCATAAGCAACTCGAGTTGTGATGAAGCGGATCGAATCGGAACGCGCATGCGATGCCAACAATGATCGCACTTTCCCCCGCTTTGGCGTGCAAGACGTATCTATTCTACCAGAAAAAGCGTCCGAAGACGACCCCGACAGGTGCAATTCGGACCGAACAAAGTGAAGTTCGCGCCCCTGATGGAAAGATGCGTGTGGAGTGAGGATACTTGCCGCGTCACGTCAGGGTGGTCGCCGCACTGAACTGCAAGCTGCAACGCCCAATAATAATCAAGTCCTCGCAGCCGCACCGGTCCCTGTATGCAAGCCGAAGTGCTGGCGACGGGGAGCCACGCGCGTGGCATTTTGCGATTCCAGCGGCGAGGTGTTCCGCGTCGCGCGGGGAATCGGATGGCCTGCGGGTTCGACGCTCGAACCCGCAGGCCGTCTAATGCTTACCAGTTTCCCTTGCGAACTCCGGGGCATGCTCGTGCTACAGGCTACCAAAAGAAATCGCGCCAAGATCCACATTGGCCGTAATCTCCACGCCGCCACCGTTGATTGTGGCCGTTACGGAGAACGGTCCGGTGTTCAGGTCCGTCACTACGAACTCTGACAGCGTCACGTCGACCGAACCAAAGTCCGTGTCCAGAGTGAGATCGGCGGAGGTGTCGGGTGGTACGAGCAGGTCGATGTCGCCCAAGTCCGCACGAGCGATCAGGCTCTCGTCTCCGATCGGCCGGGCTGTCACGGTGATGTCGCCGTTATTCACCTCGACGTCGACCGAGCCAGCCAGGCTGTCGACGACGATCGAACCATTCTTGATATCGATGGTCGTATCGCCGACTTGCTCGCTCACGTCGACCTCGCCGTTTTGGAGATCAATCGCGGTCTCGGCCGTGTTGCCGACCACAACGACTGCCCCGTTTTCCGTATCGATGTCCAAGTCTACTCCGCCAGGAAGAACGACTTCGACGTCGGCGGTGAAATTGCCTGCGACATGCTCAGGTGAAAGGCGGAGTGAGAGCACGAGTTTGTCCGAGTCGCTTTCGTCCACGTCGAGCGTGACCGCAAACTCAGTAAGCCCTTGCGTCGAGTCGTCCTCGTCGCCGGCGCGAACGACTTTTTCGCCCTCGGCGGTGATTTCGGTCGCGGTGTCATCGATCCGAACGGTGATGGAACCGTTCTCCCATTCGATCCGCATGGCGTTGATCCCGTCGGCGGATGCGGAGAGTGAAAAATCTTCTCTGGCTACATCAATCTTCGGAAACAGGTCGATTGAGCCCGAGATCGTACACGCGATGGACCCGAGGACCGCGATGGGCGCGGCGACGGCGATCATGGAACGTAGGCGTTGCATCGTATTCAAACTCCCTCTCAAGCGCAGCCGAGAGGCGCGCACCATTTTCCCAGCGGTCGGCCGCCACATA
Source organism: Phycisphaerae bacterium (assembly GCA_029260075.1). Lineage (GTDB taxonomy): Bacteria > Planctomycetota > Phycisphaerae > UBA1845 > UBA1845 > OFTM250. The sequence goes on along the minus strand of JAJDDY010000067.1, from coordinate 80,531 downwards.
CAGACGGAGCGTCCGCGAAACCTAAGAGCATCCGCGCGGAATCGTCGCGTTGGGGAAGTATCCGGTCAATGGCAAGCAAAAATATTGAAGCCATTCGGGTTGCTGGGGCATGGCACCCAACGCCCGGTTCCAAATAACGGAAGAGCTTCGACAGAAGAACTTCCCAGGAATCGGTGCTGGTACTTCGTCACGACTCAAGTGACGGGTTCGTCCGATCCGAACCGCGACCGTGAGGGAGCGTTTTCAAGCTGTCACGACCAGCTCCCGCACGTCCGCTTCCTTACGGGCGCGGCTCGGCAAACCCGGCGTTCGATGTGCGACAGAGCGCTAGAACTTGCTCCACAGGAACTGATTGGTCACTTCATGGTGGAACATGATCTCGCTGCGCTTGACGTTTTGACCGAGTTGCTTGGGGCATCGGTCAGCCGCCAGCTGCTTGAGTTCGGCGTACTTCGCGTGGGAGGGGTCGCCCAGGATTTCCGCAGCCAGCCGACTGCTCTTGAAGAGTCGGATGGCGTCGTAAATGTTATCCGGAAGGAATCGCGTTCGTGCCCGCTTGCCCTCGGCGTCGGTTGGGTCTGCCTGCGGACCCTCCAAGCCAGTACGAAGCAGCGTATAGAACAGCAGGTACGGATTGACGTCCGGCGAGCAGGATCGAAACTCGACACGGGCTGTCCGCTCATTGCCCAGAGGAATGCGCACCATCGCCGCCCGGTTCACAGCCGACGCCTTGATCTGGTTGGGGGCTTCAAAGTTCGGATCGAGTCGGCGGTACGCGTTCACGCTCGGGTTGAGCACAAGGCAAATGTCGACCGCGTTGTTCAGGATGCGCTCGAGGAAATCTCGCGCGCAAGGCGCTAAGTTATCCTCGCCATCCGCAGCGTAGAACAAGTTCTTCCCCTCGCGTGCGATCGACATATTGCAGTGCATGCCGTTGCCGTTCACGCCAGCCACCGGTTTCGGAAGAAACGATGCGGTCAGTCCGAGGTTGCGGGCGATCTGCCGGCAGGTCAACTTATACAATTGGACCTGGTCCGCCGTGATCATCGCCTCGGAAAACCCGAAATTGAGTTCGAACTGTGACGGCGCCACCTCGGGATGATCCTTCTCGTTGCAAAAACCCAACGCGCGCTGGGCTTCGGCTGCGTGATCGATGAACTGACGAAGGGGATCCTTCGGCAACGAGTGGTAGTACCCGCCGGTCGAGATGAAGTCGAAAGCGCCGTTCTTGAAGTACGAGCGTTCGGCTTCGTCACCGCGAAAAAGGAACCCTTCGATTTCCGGGGCGACGTTGAGAACCATGCGCTCCTTGCGAAAGAGCTCGTCGGTGTACTGCCGTAGGCGAGAGCGGAAATCGAGGGCGTACGGCGACCCGTCCTGACCCCGAACTTCGCAGAACACCATGACCTTGCCCGGACCGAACACGTCGGCTGGTAGTAAGTAGAACGCAGGCCAATCGATCGATAGCTTCAAATCCGATTCGCTGATCTCCGAGAAACCGCGAATGGATGAGCCGTCGAACGTAAGGTTGTCGCTCGATTTGAGCAGGAATTTCTTGTCGTAGTCCAACATGTGGAAGCGACCTTCGAGATCCGAGAAGCAAACCGTGACGGCTTTGATGCCCTTCTCGTCGAAAAGGTACTTGCACCGCTCTTCCTGCACTACCGCAGCGTCCGCGCGCTCGAGGCGCTGATGCTTGGCCTCAAGGTTCATTTCCTCGAGTTTGTCGTAGGGGATTTCAAGGTAGGTGCGGAGCGGCAAGCGGGGCGTCTCCATGATTCTTCCTCGCAACAAAAAGCACGTCGTGGATCGAAAAAGCTAACACGATGAGAACGTTAAGATAATACGACACAATTGTCAAATAAATTCCATGACAATTACCATAAAAATTAACTCGGTTAACATTAGCGCTAGTTTTTTTATCGCAATCCTGCGAACATTGACATTGTCGACGCCGGCCGATAGCGTACGGGAGATGGGCGTCGTCGAGTTTCGGGGGTCTAATCCTCGCCCAACTTCTTTGGATAGGCATCGGCGGCCGCCGATAACTGGATGCTCTTGTGATTCCTGCCAACAAGCAACATACGTGCGTGTTCGGTCTTGGGTGGGGCGACGAGGGGAAAGGCAAGGTTGTCGATCTTCTTTGCCCCGCGTTCGGCGCGGTCGTCCGCTTTAACGGCGGCGCTAACGCCGGGCACACCGTCTGTGTGGCCGGAAAAAAGTTCGCCCTGCACTTGCTCCCCGCCGGTGTCTTGCACGATGCCGCCCTCGGCGTGATTGGTCCCGGTGTCGTCGTCGATCCTATCGCGCTGTTGTCCGAGATCGATGAGTTGGAAGCGCGCGGCGTGGCCGTGACCGGCCGACTCAAGATTTCCGACCGCGCGCACCTCGTCATGCCCTACCACAAGCTCGAAGACCAACTTGGTGAACGTCAAGTTTCAGACAAGGCCCGTATCGGTACGACCGCGCGTGGGATCGGGCCATGCTATGCGGACAAGATGCGCCGTCATGCGGCCTTCCGCTTTAGCGATCTTGCCGACGAATCCGGCTTCGACTCGCGTGTTCGTCAGGTTGTTGGCGAGCGCAAGCGACTGCTTGACATGGTGTACGACACTGAGGTCGATCTCGACGCAGATAAGGTGCTTGCGGACATGAGCACGGCGCGAGCGCGCCTCAAACCATGTGTATGTGATACGGCTGCGCTGCTTCATCAGCTTATGGACGACGGGCGGACGATTCTGTTCGAAGGCGCCAACGGACTGTTGCTGGATATTGACCACGGTACCTATCCGTTCGTTACGTCCAGCAGCACCGGTCCGCACGGCATCGGATGCGGCGCCGGCGTTTCCCCACTCGTGGTGACGCGGCGCATCGGCGTGGTGAAATCTTATTCCACCCGTGTTGGGTCCGGGCCTTTTATGAGTGAACTTACCGACGAGACCGGCGACCGAATCCGTGAAGCCGGACACGAGTATGGAACGACCACGGGTCGACCACGACGATGTGGCTGGTTCGACGCCGTCGCCTGTCGCTATGGCGTTCGCCTCTCAGCCGCAACGGACATCGCCCTCATGCACCTCGACACGCTTAGCGGGTTCGATCGCGTCGGAATTTGCATAGGCTATCGCCTGAACGGAGAGACCGTCGACACGCTCCCGGCTGATGCCGCCTGTCAGTCGCAGCTCGAGCCGGTTATGGAGTATCACTCCGGCTGGTCGGAAGACCTCACAGCCATTCGGAGTTTTGATGAGCTTCCGGCTACGGCTGTGCGATACCTTGAACGTCTTGAATCCCTGATCGGTGCGCCCATCACGCTGGTGGGCGTGGGTCCGGATCGATCTCAAACTTTGCTCCGCGGCGATCTCACCGATCTCATCGACGTTCCCGAGCCAACCAACGCGTGACGATTTCATGATCGATCCACCGCTCGACCCCAAAGTCATCCTTGGGCTTTCGCCCGAACAATTGCCCAGACACATCGCCATCATCATGGACGGCAACGGTCGGTGGGCGAAGCAGCGCGACCTGCCGAGAATTGAAGGGCATCGCCGCGGTGCCGAATCCGTCAACGCCATCGTCACGCACTGCGCCGAATTGGGTATCAAGGTGCTAACGCTCTACAGTTTTAGTACGGAAAACTGGAAGCGTCCGGCGGACGAAGTCGATTTTCTCATGGACCTCTACGTTCGCTACCTCGCGTCCGAGCGTGAGACGATCATGACGCACAATGTCCGTTTTCGACATCTGGGAAGGCGAACGGGTCTCCCGGATCCGGTGCTCAAGGAGATGGACAAGACCGTCGAGGTGAGCCGGAACAACGACGGGTTGACACTTTGCCTCGCGCTCAATTACGGCGCCCGAGGTGAAATCGTCGACGCCGTTCGAGGCATCGCGAAAGATGTAGTTGACGGCAAACATGCCCCGGACGCGATCGACGAACAGATGATTTCCGACGCGCTATATACCGCCGGACTGCCCGACCCGGACCTACTGGTTCGAACCGCCAACGAACGACGGGTCAGCAACTTCCTGCTTTGGCAGATCAGCTATGCTGAGATTCACGTCTGCGTGAAACCATGGCCCGAGTTCACGACCGACGACCTCAATTCCGCCATCAAAGACTTCGCCGAGCGTCAGCGGCGGTTTGGCGATGTGGACGTGGCTGACACGCCGGCACCCCTCTAATCAAGCGCACGCTCGGCGCCCGTCACGTTGTCTGAGAACATGTGCGAGACGCCTCTGGTAGTCTGTGGAAGAAGTGTGGCACCGAGCTTCCAGCCAGTGATCCATTAGCGACTCCCGACTTTTGACGGCGGCAAGTCCCGTGTTCACGTGCGGGCTTGCGGGTGAAAAACCGCTTCCTTACGGTCGTAGCTCGGTTCATCGCAAACCCAAAAACCGCTTCCTCACGATCGCGGCTCGGTTCAACACAAACCCCTTGATACGTCTTCTCGCAGATGTTCTGAACGGACACGGGGGCGAAACGGAGGTATTTTCGAGGCCCGCACTGCAATCTTTGCCACAGGTGCTTGCTGGATCGCGACACAATGGCGACAATGGCAGGTGGTTATGGTGGCCGTCTGCGTCCGTGCGCTGCGGCCACTCGTTCCAGGGTCCGGTCCGATGCGTAGGAATCTCGACTACTCGGTGTGGGCGTGTATTGAAACCAAACGAAAGAGAGCGATATGGGGCTACTTGAACATCGAAGAGGGTTGGTTTTTGGAGTTGCCAACGATCGCAGCATCGCCTGCTACGTCGCCAAGAGTCTTGCGGCGGAAGGGGCGACGTGCGGTTTCCCGTATCTACCGGGTGAAAAGAACGAGCGGCGCGTGCGCCGAGCCCTCAACGACGCCGGGTTCGCCGATCCGTGGATGTTGCCCTGCGACGCCACCAAAGACGACGACCTCGATGCGACCTTCGCAGCCACCAAGGAGCGGTTCGACACGATCGATTTCGCCGTGCATTCCATTGCCTACGCCGACCGTGCTTATCTCAAGCCCGGCAAGTTCACCGAAACGCCGCGAGATGTGTTCGCGCAAGCGTTGGACATCTCCGCCTACTCGCTGGTTGCGATGGCAAATCGAGCTAAGGAACTCATGCCCAAGGGCGGCTCGATCATCGCGATGACCTACTTCGGAAGTCAGAAGGCCATTCCCGGTTACAACGTCATGGGTGTGTCGAAGGCAGCGCTCGAAGCCTCCGCGCGATACCTGGCGTTGGAACTCGGCGATCACGGAATCCGCGTGAACACCGTGAGCGCTGGTCCGTTGCGTACGTTGTCGTCCATGGCGGTCGGCGGTATCGACGAGATTTTCGAGTGGGTGGCTGGCAAGTCGCCGCTGCACCGAAACATCGAAACCGAAGAAGTGGGCAAGACAGCCGTCTACCTGCTCAGCGATCTGTCCAGCGGCGTGACCGGCGAGAACCTCTTTGTCGACGCGGGATACAACATCGTCGGGTTGTAGATTCGCGCGGCGTTAACACCCTGTTGAAAAAGTGTGGCACCGGCTTCCAGCCGGTGCTCCGTTGGCAATTTCTTCCTCCTGATTGGGGGCGTAGCCCATCGTCACTGGCGGCATCGCTGCGTCTCGGCTGAAGGCCCGCTTTCTTCAACAAGCTAATAGAGCGTGTCTGACAAGTCTTTTTCACAGCCGTGTCCGTAAAGACGCAGTCCGGTTACAAGTGCGAAGACCGCTCCCTGACAGTCGCGGCTCGGTCTGAAGCGGCCCTTCTTAAACACGCTCTTAGTGTTCCCGCCGTCCGCGACGTGATCCGCTGTTCACACGATCGGGCACCAACGTCACACAGTCGGTGGCTGAAAACGACGTACCGTCGAGCAACGTTCCTGTTAGCGTCAGCAGTACAACGTCGCCTGCCGCGACGTCGCGCAACTCCAACTGCGTCACGATGTCGTTGGTGCGAAACTTGAGCAGCATGTCGTCGATACCGTCATCGTTTCGCTCCCCATCTTCGTAACGCTGATGTTTCTTTTCACGCGATCTGCTCTTCCGTGCGTCATCTTCCGAATCATCGTCTCCGGAGTCGCCATCGTCACTGTCGTCATCCAGTTCGTTGCGCGGAAAGCAGCCACACAATTCCGCATCGGGTGGGGCGGTCACATCCTTGATCTTATAACGAGTTTGGCCCCGCTTGCTCTCTGGCGCTACGGCTCCGCCGAGACCATCGGCGCGCGTCAACAGAAGCGTCGACGGATCAACGAGCGATACGTCAAACGTCGCACTTCCGACCAGCGCCACCGGCAGACGCTCGTTCGAGCGGCGGTTGAGTCGATTCGGGCAAGTTCCAGGACGAATGTCCAAGGAAGCCATCGGCGGCGCCAAGCAGCCATCGATCTCGTCACAGCTTTCATCCGACGCGCATGGCGTGAAACCGATCAAGCAGTCGTCAACCTGGTCACACACTTCGACGCCATCACAGAACAATCCATTGTCGCAGAACGCATTGTCTGGAATGTTGTCGCACATGCCTGTACCTGCGTTGCACAGGTCTACCGTACAGAGCACGCCATCGTCGCAGTCCAGATCGCTTGCGCACCCCGTGTCTCCACTGTCGGCGAATACCCATATTTCGTAGGTGAACGTTTGAGTGTGACCGCCGGCGAAACCGAAGTCACCGAATCCGGTAACGCCGATGTCGAGCACAGCCCCCTCGCCGGTCGCACCCATATCAGCGGCCATGTCCAAGGAGCTGCCCGGCGGCGTGGTGAACGCTCCGAGTCCGCAAAGATCGTCCGTAGTTCCATTTCCATCGCTCATGGCGAAAACGGTGCCCCCGCCGACGACAGCCACAAGCAGCAAGCCGCTGCCCTGACCGTTTTCAAAGTCGACATCCACGACGGTGTTCAGGCTGGCTGAGGGCAGGACGACTCGAACCCAATCGACGTCCCCCGGATCAATTTGCCCGCCGGCCAGGAGTGTGCATTGGTCGTTGGACAGTGGCGAGCTTGGCCCGGGTAGGTCAGGAGGGAATTCGGGTGGTTCCGTAAGAAATTGCTGAGCTGAGGCGGATGATAGGAGTAATCCGAGTGCGAGTGGGGCGAGAATCGCCCTTTGGCATCCGCGTTTCGCGGACAAAGTGGACATGCGCATGGGCGTCCCTTCCAGATGTGCCGGTACGTAATCCGGACCTGGTGTCGCGATCGCGACGAATAGAATGGTGACCATGCCGCACCGGGTAATGGATCGCCCACTTCCAAAGCGGACGTCGGGCCACCAGCGCAGCAACCTCCATATGTCTTTACGATATCGTGCGGGTGACGCAAGAGAGATTTTGTCGATTAGTCGACACCCACAAGCCTTGCGTCTCAGAGGGTGTCTCAGAGGGAGTTTAAGAAGGTGTGCTTCAAACCGAGCCTCGCCCGTAAGGAAGCGGTCCATGTGCAAGGTGCGCAACCGCTCCCTCACGGTCGCGGCTCGGTCTGCACGGCACGTCTTACACACGCTCTCGGAAATATTGATATGATGGCGTTGACATATGAATTATGGGAACATGCTTAGGTTGTTGCCTGCCAACAGCATATTGACGGGTGGCCCATGGCTTTGGCCGCGGCGGAGTCGAATCGACGCCGGGTCGCACGGGTGCTCCTGTGCGTGCGTCCCCCACGCTCCGTTGCGCAAAGACTGGGTCACTCGTGCGAACGTATCTGGATTGCCCTCGCATTCGATTAGGAGTCAGAGCAATGCCAACAAGACTCACGGGATTCGCCATACTCGGCTTTGCATTTCTCGGGAACAATGCTGTTGCAAGACCCAAGTTGTATACGCTGATCGAGTTGGTTGGACAAGCACCTCTTATCGTCACGGGCCGAGTGAATTCGAAGACGGCGGATGTCGCCAATGTTGCTGTGGCTACGGTTGTGAAGGGAAATGCGATTCCCCCTGAAATACAGTTGCGGGATATTTCGCGGCGTCTCCCCAGAACACCCGGCCTGCGGTTAGTGCCTGGTGAGCAGGTTATGTTGTTTCTCAAGACTCGGGGCGAGTTTTTCACGGCGGATCACCAATCAAAGCTTGATGTCTCGGGTTCCAATCGGTTGGCAGAACTTGTCCGATTGTATCTTTCTACCAGCGGGAATGACGAACAAGGCGCAGCGGACGCGACCGCGGGAATTCACGAATCGATTCGGAGCTATGACGAGCTCTCCGTTTTGGCACGCCGGTTTCTTCTTCAGGTCGCTGGGCGCAACACATTGAAGTTACCGCCGGCGACAATCGACCGATTTCTTGGGCGGGGCATGAAAGACGACACAGCAAAGGTTCGGTGGGAAGCGTTTGCCATGGCCAGCCGATTGGATCTTGTGCTGGAACAGAAGAGCGCGTTCTTGCTCGGAATTCAAGACGACGATCGACGGGTTCGAGCGGTGTCCTTTGCGGCGCTTCGCCAGAAGGCGGGTGAGACGTTCGGTTTCGACCCTAATTTGCCAGCGAAGCAACAACCCAATGCGTTGGCGCAATGGCGATCCTGGGCAGTTCAGAACAGGTAGGTCGATTACCTTAGAGGACCTCTAACAAGGGTTTCCCCAAGCCGCGCCCGTGAGAAAACGGTCCGGTTTCGCGGGCGAAAACCGCTCCCTTACGGTCGCGGCTCGGTTTGTCATAACCCTTCTTACGCGCCGTCTTGGATTGGCGAAGGTTGCCGATCCCTGCGCGACCGCGTTCCACTCAATCCTACACCACGCCGGTGTGCATTCCGGGGCCGGGGCGTTGGTTGCGGATAACGTCGACTTCGGCGGTTAGCAGTTCTTTCCATCGCCGTGTGACAGCCGTCGCGTCGGGTAGACTTCGGGCAAGTTCGATGAAGATTCGGTAGTGTCCGGCTTCGGAGGCGTACAGACTTCGATAGAGCTTGGCCAACTCGCGATCCTCGGCGACGTCGGCCAGGAGCATGAATCGTTCGCAGGAGCGGGCTTCGAGCAGAGCGCTGATCATTAAGCGATCCATGAGCTCTTGCAGACCATGCCCGATGCGGACCAAGTCGCGCAGGCCATGGGCGTAGGGGTTGCGGTGCGTACGCGTCAGGCGACCGCCTCGTCGAGCGAGCAGGCGCGTGACAATGGCCAAATGCTCGACCTCGTCCCGCGCGATGGTGGTCATGGCTTTCACCCAGTTCTCTGGCGGGTTGGGTTCCGGCCAGCGGTTGAGCAAGACGAGCGCGTTAGTCGCGGCTTTTTTCTCGAGGTGGGCGTGGTCGTTGAGAAGCGCCAGCGGTTGCGTCAACACCTGCACAGCCCAGCGGGGGGGTGTGTCCCATTTGAGCGGTAGGTCTTGGGTTGCTTTTTGGCTGGTCATAATCGGAGCATAGCACGTGCGTGGCTGGTCTACACGCGCACCGCGCGCCGACACGGAAGCCCGTCGGCAAAGAAACGGCCAGCTCGGTCCACCAGGGTGCTATCGGGTACTCAGACCCTCAATGCGCGCTGCGGGGGACTGTATCGTCACCTCCTGCTGCGGACCGACGATCTTGGCGATTTCCGCCGGATCGGCGCCGGCGTCTTCTTTGTAGTGGCGGGCCACGTCCTCTGTGATTTGGATGACCGCAAGCTTGCCTTCGACGACGGCTTCGTGCCCGACTGCCTCCATCGGCACCAATCGATCATCGACGGGACACGTGAACTTGACGAAGATGGTCTCGTCGCTTTCCTCCGTTCCCAGACGTATCCAGCACCCCTTGCTTGCGCAAACGGACTCGATGGTGCCCGATACGCGAACCTGGTGCCCGTCATAGGCGTCTTTCTGTGCGAGGATGTCGCGGGCGTCGACCGTAGCTGCACGAGACATCGTCGTCGCATCACCAAAACTGGTCCAGCGTTGGGATGAACATCCGGCGAGCGAAACAGCAAGAACACAGGAACCGGCCAAGATGGCTGCGAAGCGATACATTGCAATTCTCCTTATCAACATGAGCAACACTTTCTTAGAACGTACGCGAGAGCCCTTTTGCCGAGCCACGGCCGCGAGGAAGCGATCCGGACTCGCCGGTGAAAACCGCTTCCTCACGGGCGCGGCTCGGTTCATCGCAAACCCTCGAACAGAGGGTCGTCTCTGGATGCCCCATGCAAGAGCCATGCCGACGAGATCGTACAGAGGCGCAGGGCTTGACGATTACACCGGGCGTCCGTCCAATGTGGTCAGCGCCGAGGGGATCACCGGTTGGAAGCCGGTGCCGCACTTTTTCAACAGGCCGCCGGTGCCGAACCGACGCTGCCTGCCCGGACGCGGGAAGAATACGTAGGAAAGAACAGGACGTGGCCCAACAATGGAATGTTGAAACGCCGACCGGTGTTTGCGCCGTAAGTGGTAGAACGCTGGTCGAGGGCGATGAGTTTTATTCCGTGCTGTTCGAGGACGGCGAGTCGTTTCGCCGCGTGGACGCCTCGATCGATCACTGGGAGGGACCGCCCGAGGGGTCATACTGCCACTTCAAGTCGCGCGTGCCGGTCAAAGCTGTTCGCAAGAAGATGCTCGTCGACAACGAACTGCTCGTAAGCTTTTTCGATCGGCTGGCGGAAGACGAGGAGCCGGTCCGGGTTCAGTTTCGTTTCGTCCTGGCGCTGATCCTGATGCGCAAGCGTCTGCTGCGGTACGACGGATCAAGCAAAACGGATGGCATCGAGGTGTGGGACATGACCCGGACGCGCGATCACACCACACATCGCGTGGTCAATCCTGAGTTGACCGATGCGCAAATAGAGACCGTCAGCGGGCAGCTTAGCTCAATTATTCACCAGGATATGGGCGAATGGGCCGAGTCGACAGACGGCGACGGTGTTGGGTTGTCATCCGAAACGCAGGTCGGTGACTTGCAGACGGACGAAGCTACCGCGCCGCCAATCGACAACGGAGCCTGACATGTACAGCGTATGTCGTCGGGATGCGTTATTGAGTCTGACCGCGCTGCTCATCTGTGTGTGTGCCGGTTGTCGTCCGTTGCAACGACCGATGGCGCCGCCGGCGATACCGCTCGGCCGCGCTGTGGCTGTCCTAGATGCCAACTCCGAGAAGATGTCCGGTACGATTCAGGCCGCCGGCGCGGTTGATGGCCACTTCAAAGTCGACGACGCTCGTCGCACGTATCATGCCGACGGCGTGCTGTTCTTCCTTGAGCCGAGATACCTTAGGTTCGACATCAAGTCTTTCGGGCAGCGGCAGTTTCTTGTGGGCTCCAACACGACGCACTACTGGTTCTACGACAAGCCAGCTGATCGCTATGAATGTCAGCGTCACGGGTTAGGGGCTGACTCGATGGCGGGTCTTCCGGTTCGCCCGGACCAGTTCGCCGACGCGCTAGGCCTGTCGCTTCCTCAATCCGGAACGGAAGCGGGCGAACGCATCGAGCTGGTACAGCGCGTGGTCGAGAACCATCAGCAGTTGTTGTTCCTCGTTCGCGACCCCGCAGGTCGGTTGTTGATCGAGAAGGAGTACTGGCTCGATCGTTTCGAGCCGCGATTGGTACGCCGTGTGGTCTTTCGCAATGCGATCGGGCGCACCACCATGGTCTCCGAGCTTGACGACTACCGCAGGATCTCAGAGACAGGCCCGCTTCTTCCGCATCAACTGGTCGCCGACTGGCCCGACGCCGGCGCGCACATGCGTTTCCGCGTTTCCCGGTGGCGGATGTTCGACAATATCGGACCCGACGCCATACAGTTCGCCGCGCCGTCGGAGTGTGACCTGCGGACCGCGCGGTCCGAGCCGCTCCACGATTCTCTTGCCGGTGCCGATCGTTAGCAGCCCGCTCTGCCCGTCGAATTCGATGGCACACCGTCCGCGCCAGACTCAACAGCCCGCCTCTGCCCGATAACTTTAGAACCCCCTAAGACCTTCCGATCAACCTATCGGACGCACCTGAGATGTGCGCGCCACGTCTGTAGTGGCGGAATCGAAGACCCAGTCATTGAGGTCAATCTATCATGTACTGTGATTTTTTCGGGCTTCGCTGTCGTCCGTTCGAAGATCGTGCCGACCCGAGATTCTTCTGTGCCACCAGCGACGGTAACGAAGCATTGGCCGTCATGGAGTACGAGGCTCGATTCGGTAAGGGCATGGCGCTGGTTCTCGGCGATACGGGAACGGGCAAGACGCTGCTCATCCGAACGCTCTTACAGCGGCTTCACGCGACGGATCACGTGGTTGTGCTGACCTGCCCGAGTGGCGGGTCGATGAATCTGGTGCGCGAAACGTGCAAGGCGTATGGCGTTACGCTTCCGAGGGCGCACAAAGACGAGCGCTGTCTTGCGCGGTTGCGCCGACACCTCACCCGAACCAAGCAGTCTGATCATCATTCCATTCTCATCGTGGACCAAGTGGAGCACATGACCGTCGACAACATGGGCGAGCTTGCTCGTTTGACGGAACTCCAACTCGACGACCATCCGCTCATCAGTGTGCTGATGGTCGGGCAACCTCAGTTTCGCAAATTGCTCGATCGCGAAGTGTATGCGAGCCTCCGCCAGCGATTGTACGGACAACGCATGCTCGCACGCGTGGCGGAGCGTGAGACGCAGGCGTACATTGCCCACCGCCTCGATGTGGCCGGTATCGGCGACGCCAACATCTTCGACAGCAGTGTGATCCCGATCATTCATCGTGCGGCTGAGGGTATTCCTCGCTTGATCAATCGAATCTGCCACGAGGCCATGCTCGCCGCATACGGCGCGGGCGTCGCGCGCGTCGACATCAGCATCATCACGGACGTCACCTCAACGCTGGAGGGCGTGGTTCCACCCGCGCCCGAACATCTTGTGGCTTCGGCCAGCGAGACGATTCAGATCCCCGGCGACGTGACCTCGGAACATGTTGCACCGATCAGTCTAACCGAAACGCATGACGCGGCACCGATCGCGAACGCCGCCGGTGCGGCGACCGTGCTACCCGACGTCGATCCGCTAGCAGATTCCGCCGGTTACGCTTCGGCATGGCCGGTGGCCGACCCCGGCGCTGCATCGTGGGCGTCAACGCAAACAGAGAGTTTCGCGGCCGGCGAAGCGCTGCTCAATCAATTGGATCGCGCCGTCGCGCGGGCTGAGCGTGTGGCTGCTACTACGGATGCTACGGTGACGCGACAGACCGCCGTTGAGAAACATCTCGCCTCACTCACCGACAACGCCGAGCGTTTGGTCGCTAGGATCGCGGATACGGCGCAAGCTGCTGAGCACTCGCTCGGCGAAGCGCAACGTCGGATCAGCGCGATGGTTTCGAGCGCCGATCAGCGGATAAGAGCGGTAGACGAGGGTATCGCCAGGGCATCGGACACGCTTGCCCAATCCCAGGACCAGGCAGATTCACTGATACAGGCTCGCGAAGAGGCGGACCGAGCGCGCGAACAATTGACGTCGTTCGCCGAGCAGCTCGCTGACAAAGCCGACGAGGTGCAGGACCGCGTGGCGCTGCTGATGAATGAGGTGACCAGCAGTGATTCGGCGAGCGCGCGACTCAAGTCGCTCATGGACGAACTGGTGGGTGTCTCGAACGAAGCGCACGGGCGTATCACGGATATGCCCAAGATCGCCGAGCAAACGCTTGCAGAATTGAACCAATCTGTGGGCACGCTTCGGGCTTCGTTGACGGAGACCATAGGCGAGTCGGACCGGGCGGTTGCATCAGCGAAATCTCAAATCACGCAACTTTGGAACGACGCCGAACGATCGCATCGCGATCTGGGCGACGCGGCGTTGAACGGGTTGCGCGAGCAGTCGACAGCTATCGTTCGTGAGGCGGAAACGCATCTCGCGAAACTGAAGAGCACGATCGACGCGGATCGCCAGAAGATTGACCAGGCCACAATCGCTACACACCACGCCGCCACGCGCGTCAAGACGGAAGCCGAGCACGTTCGCGACGAACTCGCCGATCTTGAGCGGCGCGTGGAGAAGACCAAAGCAACGGCCGAACACACGGTGGGGGACTTCGGCGAGCGGATTCAGGGTTTCCGAGGATCGATGGACACGATGGCGGCGGAGGTGGCGGGGCTCGTAGATCGTGCGGAGACCTCGAGCGACGCGGTCCGTACGATCGTCGATGCGGCGGGAACAAAAATAGACAAGTTGGACGGCGTCCTCGCGCAGGTCGATGCGGTTCGTCATGACCTGAACGGTTCGCTTGTCGATATTGGCGGTGCCTTTGAACGTCTCACCGCGATGCGCGACCACAGCCAAGTCTGCGCCGGGCTTGCCGATCGTCTCGACGCGGCCCAAGCGGCCGGACAGCAAACGCTGCAACAACTGAGCGGTGCCGAAAAACAGACGCAAGAAAACCTTGCCGACATCGGTATCACTGTTGAGCATGCGAAGGAACAAAATCACCTGCTGGCGAAGCGGTGTGAATGCGCCAACGAAACAGTCGAGCGTCTCGGTCAACTCGACCAAAATGGAAGTCAGTTGTTGACCCGGCTGACGGAGCAAGTCGACGAAGCGCAGCAGGTGGCTGATGTCACGCGCGGGCTTGGGGATCTTGTCGGCACGGGCCGGCAAATACACGACGCCCTCAACCAATTGATTGCGCACACGGATCAAAAAATCGGGCTTCTTGAGTCGAAGGATGAAATGGCAGCCCGCACGCTTGACGGTCTGACTCAGGCTAGCGCCGACGGATCGCAGTTGGCCGAGCGCATAGAGTCCTTGGCCGCGACGAACCAGTCTATACTGACGACCCTTGAGGACCAGCTCACTCGGATCAAGACCGCCAGCGACGACGTCGAGGACGCGCGACCTGAAATCGAGAAGACGCTGCGTACGTATATGGGTATTCGCGACACGATGCGTACCCTTGTCGACAAGTCCGAGTCGGGTGGGAACGTACTCCGCGACCTGATTACGCAGGTTGATCAGCGCATTGTGTTGCTCGAATCGCGGAACGAAGCGGCAAGCGAGACGCTCGATGGTCTTACCATCGCGACTTCGGATGGATCGCAATTGGCTGAGCGTATCGAATCTACGACATCGAGCAACCGCGCTATGTTGGGCACACTCCAAGACGAGGTTGGCCGGATCGAAACCGTGTGCGATCGCGCCGACACCACGCGACCGAAGCTCGAAGATATCGTAGAGATGTGCGTGGGTCTTCGTGACGGCATGCATAAGCTCGGCGTCGAATCCTTCGAGCAAATTGAACGCCTTGAGGCCCAGGCGGCCGCCGGTGGAGCCGTGCTGCAGGAGCTGACCGACGTGAACGAAACGAGTCATGAACTCGTTACGCAACTGTCCGGGGCCTCAGGAGACGCGGCGCGCCACGCGAAACAAATTGAAGGCTTGACGCGTGACGTCTGGGATCTAACGACACGAACAGAAGTGCGAACCCAAGACTTGGCCAGAGAAAACGATCGAGCGGAATCGGTGATGGTTCAGCTCGCAACGGATACCGAGCCCGCCGAACAGCTTGTCGCGGTTCTGGACGAGTCCGTTGGTCGCGCGGAAGCCCATGCAGCTGTAGTGGCCGGCCAGACTGCGGAAGTCGCCCAACTCGCGGAGCGCATCGAAGTCATTGCGTCGATGCTCACCACGGCGAAGGATATCGAGGCATCGATCAGACGCGGTACGCAAGATGCGCGAAGCCTCGTCGATCAACTGCGCGACCGTGCAGAAGACGCGGCTCGGAACGGTACAACCCTGAAGAATCTCAACGCCGCCGCCGTCCAATCGGTCGAATCCATGGAGCAGATGCAGGCCGATGCGACCGACGCAGCCGAACAACTCCAAGGCGTGTTGTCTGAAGCGCACGACGCCGTCAAAGCAGGACAGACCACGCACGCCGATTGGTCGGAGCGGTCGAAGCAGGCCACCGCCCAACTGGTCGAATTGCAGCGACGAACCGAAGCGATGGAACAACTCATGGCCATCGCCGCCTCCAAACCGGTCAAGATTCTCGCCGAAGCTCAGGGGCAGGCGGCCCAGCTCGAACGCGTTTGTACGGCTGTGCGAAAAGTGTTCGGTGGATTGTCCAAGGCGACGCTTGAAGCGACGCGACAGACCAAAGACATCACTCAGCAAACGCAAACGATACAGAAGCTTCGCGACGAGGCCGGGCAGCAGCTTGGCGTGCTGACCGGCGAGTCCAATCAGGCGGTTCGAACGCTGTCGGAGTGGGTGGACGAGGCGGTTCGCGCACAGGCACGTTTGGAGCGGACACTGGACATCGCTCCCTCGATTCGTGAAACACACCCCGTTGACTCGATCGCACTGCGGTCAAATGTTCGGGGCATTCGCACACAACTCACGACGCCAGCCGCACCGGGCGAGTTAACGACGTTGGACGATCCGCCTGTCGAGGTGCGTCAACAGGCCATGCGCGGTGCGAAACTCCCGACCCGCGCACAAGAGATGGCCCGTCTGCTTGACGAAGCGAAGCAGCAGCCCGCCGCACCGCGATAGACTCCTGTGGTAGCGAAACGTCGGTCGCCCGATATGACGATGCGGGAGCTCCGAGGCGATATTTGACAACACGGCACAAGTAGTTGCAAGAAAATTCTTGCTATTGTCCGGCGTCACGGTATAATGGGATCACACCTCGTTTTAGCGTTTCTACGGTACGTTCAGGTTGCGTCCCATGGCGTCCGGGCAGAAAACAGAACAAAAGGGTGGTGGGCGTGTTCTGCCCCCTGCACATCGCTTGCACCGGTATCGCCGGCACGGGTTCGGTTCGCGCCGCGTGGCTGTCCTGGCTGTGGTTGTTGTCGCGGCGGGCATGGTGGCTATCTACGCGCTACGCATGTGGCAACCGGAGGTTCCTACGCCCGTAGTGGTCCTGCCGGAGAATCTGTCGTCACTTGATCGGGAATTGATCGAACTTATCGAACGGCACGCCGCAGCGGTCGAAGAATCACCGCGCGACGCTCGCCGACACGCCACGTTGGGATTGGTATACGAAGCCAACCTCCTTTGGCCTGAAGCGCGAAGGTGTTTTGCGACGGCAACCCAACTTGATCCGAGCCAGCCGATTTGGGCGTATCATGCTGCGAAGGCGGCGGACGAAGTTGGCGACGACGTCGACGCGCTCGACCGACTACGCGCTGCTGCAGAAGTGTTTCCGGATTTCGCACCGATTCATTACCGGTTTGGGGATTTGCTTCTCGCGCGTGGCGACTTGGAGGCTGCGGCTGAGGCTTTTGAGCGGACGTGCCAACTCCAACCTGACGCCGCCGAAACACTCACCAATCTAGCCGACGTTCGTCTTCGCATGGGGCGCTATGCCGAAGCCGCCACGCTCCTTGAGAAGGCGGTCAAGTTGGATTACGCGTTCGGCACGGCGCAGCACTTGCTTGGGCGGGCGTATCAGGCCCTCGGCCGAGATGCCGAAGCCCAGAAACAAACGCAACTCGCTCAACAGTGCAAAGATCGTCCTTCAGCGACGTTCCACGAGAAACGGTACCTAAAGGACGCATGGGAGGCGTTGCTTCCGAGATACGTCAGATCCGTCTCGCTTCGTATTCGCAACGTCGCGCCCTTGATCGACGCCGGTCGTTCGGAAGAGGCCATCACGGAGCTGGAATTGCTACGTGCCGGTCATCCGGACAACACGCGGGTGCTCGACAAACTGGGTATCGCGTACATGCAGGTCGGTCGCATCGATGATGCGCTACACACACTATTGAGCGCTAAGAAGATCCATGACGGTTCCAAGTCCATATCCCTAAATCTCGCCACGTGTTGGCTGCTTCGGCACAAACCGGAATCGGCGTTGAAGGAGATCGACCACACGATCGAGCTTGCCCCGAAGATGTGGAAAGCGCATTACACGCGAGGGTTGGCGCTTATGGAGCTTGCTCGTTTCCCCGAGGCGCGAGACGCTCTTCTCAACGCAGTCGACAGGCGTCCGAACTATCCTATGGTGTACACCAAGCTTGCTGACGCGTGTGCGGCGACGGAGCGACTTGCCGAGGCCCGCGATTATTATGAAACGGCCGTGCGCAACTGGCCTCGATTCGTTCCGGCTTCCATCGGGCTGGCCAAAATCAGCATTCGACTGGAAGAGTGGAATCGAGCCCTCGACGCTTTGGCGACCGCGCGACGGGCCGCCCCGAATGACCCCCGGGTTGTCGCCCTCGGCGAACAAATGGCTTCGCGGGTGGCCCAATAGATGTCGGGTTGCGCATTGCGTAGTCGGTTGCGGGTCGTGTTCAATTCCTTCAGCCGGCTGCCGAACGGGTCAGCGCTCTTCCTCCTTCTTTCACTTCTTGCTGTCGTAGGATGCGCGGAAAAACCGGCCGGTGATCGAGCGTGTGAGACAAGTGGTCGAGTTTGGTTCGAAGAGTCGGCCGCTGAGATGAACATCGACTTTCAGCATGTTGCGGCCGTAACGCATCGTTTCTGGCTGCCTGAAATGATGTCCGGTGGCGTGGCGTTGCTCGACTACGACCGCGATGGCTGGATCGACGTCTACCTGGTTCAGGGTGGCGCACTAGCTTCGACTGCGGCCGAGCACCCGACGAACCGGATGTATCGAAACCTGGGCGACGGCACGTTTGAAGACGTCACCGACCGCACGGGCACCGGTGACTCATCGTATGGAATGGGCGCTGCGTGCGGTGACTACGACGGTGACGGCGATGTTGATTTGTATGTCACCAATGTCGGCGCGAATGTGCTGTACCGCAACAACGGCGACGGTACGTTTTCGGACGTGACGGAGGCCGCCGGCGTGGGTCACGCAGGGTGGGGAAGCAGCACGGCGTTTGTGGACTACGACGGCGACGGTCTCTTGGACTTGTTCGTCGTCAACTATTTGGAGTGGTCTCCGGCACTGGAACGAGAATGCTGGAGTGCGCTCGACGAGCGAATTTATTGCGGTCCGAACGGCTACAACGCGCCGGCGTGTGACGTGCTGCTGCGCAACTTGGGGAACGGTCGATTCGCCGATGTCAGCCGATCGGTCGGGCTCGACCGGACCTTCGGCAACGGATTGGGTCTTGCGTCGGGGGACTTCAACGGCGACGGACGCATTGATTTCTACGTGGCCAACGACGGCATGGCGAATCAGCTATGGCGAAGCCAAGGTGACGACAAGTTCAAGGACGACGCCCCGACGGTGGGTTGTGCTCTGAATCACCACGGCACGGTAGAAGCCGGCATGGGTGTGGCGGCTGTGGATATTAACGAAGATGGTCAGCTCGATCTCTTCATGTCGCACCTGCGCGGTGAGACCAACACGTTCTACCTCAATCGAGGGGATTGGTTTGATGACGTGACGCCCACCATGGGTTTGGCCGCATCGAGCGCGGCCTATACAGGGTTCGGCCTGGGATTCGCTGATTTTGATCACGATTCCAACGTCGATTTGTTCGTCGTCAATGGCCGCGTGGTGAGGGTGCGTCCGTATGACAATCCGGATCGTCCCTACGACGAGGAAAACCTGCTATACGCCGGCGTTTCCGGCGGTGCGTTTAAGGAAGTTCTACCACGTGGCGGCGTGACCCCGCCGCTTGTCCGAACAAGTCGCGGCGCCGCCTTCGGCGATTTGGATAACGACGGCGATATTGACGTGGTTGTGGTGAACCGAGATGCGCGCGTTCATGTGTTGCGTAACGTCGTCGGCGCCCAAGGCAACTGGGTGATGTTTCGCGTGCTTGATGCTCACGGTCGCTACGCCCTCGGCGCACGCGTAAAAATTACCACCGGTACGCGCCACCGCTACGCCCTGGTGCAGCGGGCGTATAGCTATTGTTCAAGCAACGATCCACGAGTCCACTTCGGGCTGGGGAAGTTGACACGCGTCGACGAAATCACCGTGCGCTGGCCAGACGGTCAGACCGAAAAATTTGGATCGGCGACGGCGGGGAAACTGTACGATCTTCGACGGGGATCAGGCGAGGTTACGCCCACGCGTTGAAGGACCAACAAACTGCGCGACAAGCCTCTTGCCGAGCCGCGCCCGTAAGGAAGCGATCCGGGCTCGCACGTGAAAACCGCTTCCACACGGGCACGGCTCGGTTCGAAGCGACGCTGCTTAGACGCCCTCTAATACATCTTCCCACACACATTTGAAGGTGCGAAAGTGTGCGTCGACGCCGGACGAATTCTGTCAGCGAGTATTAGGAAGGGTGCCATTGCGAAGCGCGTCGACCGGGCTCCGTCGATCGCTTGTGTCAAGCAAACACTCCGCGACTCGCCCTTCAACCACCCAGAACCGCCGCCGGTTTGCCGTTGTCGTCTACGGCTACGATGATCACTTCGCCCTCGGTGACTTCGACGTTTTCGTCGGGGTCGAGTCTTCGCCGGGCGCACACGCTCACCTTGATGTTCAACGAGGTTCGGCCGATGCGTGTTGTTTCTGCGTACACCGTCAGCACATCGCCTACGTAGACGGGTTTGTGGAATTCGGTTTCCTTGAACGAGACGGTGACGTAGCGGTGGTGGGCTTGGCGCATGGCTTCGATGTAGGCGGCTTGATCCATCAGCGAAAGAATCACGCCACCGAAAATCGTACCCTCGGCGTTGGTGTCCTTGGGCATCATGACGATTCGGATCGCCGGTTCGTGTCCGGGTGGTCTCGGTTGGTTGGTCATTGTCGTTTTCACTCCGCCTGGTATTGGGGCGATGACCGCCCGGTTGGTTCGGATTCCTAGGATGGGTCTAAGCCTACGTCGATCCGCGTGAGTTGTCACCGCCCGTGGTCATGTGGTGCTACGTGGTGGTGGAGCGAGAGGGTGTGCATGTTCCAGTGAGCGGCGAAGAGCGGCAATGGATCACCGGCTGGAAGCCGGTGCCACACCGGACCCTGATCACCGAGTGGAAAGTGGATCCCACAGCGATTTGTCGTTCTTCATCGGTTCGTGACAGTTGAATCGTTCGAAGTTATGAGGCGGATCCTTCGACGCTACAGGGGCGATCGTTCAAAGAGCGGCCGGAATAGTGCTAGGAGGGCGGCGGCGCTTAGTATGGTTACAACGAACGCGGCCATCAGCGTGCGAGTGGGGAAACGATAGCGATAGAGGAGATAGAGGTGGCGGAGGTACTTCACCTGCGTGCCCATCCCGAGCTTGCTCTTGCCCTCACTGCGCGTGCCGAATTGGATGGGCACTTCCTTGGGTCGTTGGCACTTTCCCTTGACATACAGTTCGAGCGCAATCTTGTATCCGATCGGATCGAGTGTATCGGCCTGTTCCCACGTATGGCGGTGTAGCGCGAAGAACCCCGACATCGGATCGCTAAGGGGCGCGAGCGGTTGGGCGAGGCGCGTGGCTACGCGGCTCATGATTCGGCGATACCACGGCCACCGCGCCGCGACGGTCGCGTTGGCGACGTAGCGGGTGGCTGACACGAAGTCGGTGTCGTCTTGATCGAGCGCGTCAAGCAAGCTTGAGATCAGCTCGGGCGGGTGTTGAAGGTCGCCATCCATCACGACAAATCGATCGTGCGCGGCTTCGCGAAATCCCCGAAGGACCGCCCCGGACAATCCGCGCTCACCGCGCCGAACGATCAGGCGAACCGTCAGATCAACATCGAGGGCGTCAACCACTCGGTCGATTCCATCCTGCGAGTCGTCATCCACGAAGATCAGTTCTGCCGTGTGTCCTGACTCGCTCATGGCGTTCGCGACGCGTTCGGCAAGTGCCTTGACGTTGGGCGCCTCTTCGAAGACGGGTACGATGATGGAAGCAGGTGGCGGGCTTGATGCCATAGATACGATCATAGTCGGTGTCGTCGTGACGGCAATCGTCGGGTCCGTAGTTGACAGCTATCGTAGCCACTGCTAGATAGCTACCAACGGCCAATGCCGCAATCCCGCGCTTTTGGAGAATGGAGAAGGCGATGCTTTCCGTCCTGGGATCAAGAACGATCGGCTCCCTCTCATCTCTAGGCAACATCGGTGTGTTCTCCTGGCAGCTAAGCCGGTGGTTGGTGCCCAGCGTGATTCGCTGGCGTACCTGGGCTCGTTCGATGCCGCTCTTCTATGAAGTCGGCAACCGTACCCTTCCCGTCATCATGATCACCGGTCTGTTTGTCGGGCTTGTGCTTGCGGTCCAAAGTTACGATCAGCTTCACGCCGCCGGCTTCGAGGATCGAATGGGCGTGTTGGTGTCGATGAGCCTGGTTCAAGAGCTTGGCCCCGTACTCGCCGGGGTCATGGTGGCCGGCCGCGTAGGCGGGGCGCTGACTGCGGAAATTGGCACGATGCGGGTTACCGATCAGGTGGCGGCGTTGCGCGTGATGGGTGCGGACCCGATCCGTCACCTGGCTGTGCCGCGTTTTCTGGCCTGCCTGCTGCTCACACCGTTGTTGACTTTCTTCTGTGACGTGTGCGGTTCGCTCGGGGGATGGTTTGTCGCGGTGGTGATGAAGGGGATTCCCTCGTCGCCCTATTGGTACTACGTGCGCGACGCGATTGTGACGTGGGACATCATGGTCGGTCTGATCAAGAGCCTCGTGTTCGGCGGTGCGATCGGGATAATCTCTTGTTATAAGGGATTCAATTGTCGACCCGGCGCCGAGGGGGTGGGGCGCGCCTGCACCGAGTCGTTTGTGATCAGCTTCATTGCGATACTTGCAGCCGATTTCTTCCTCGGAACGTTCTTGTCCGGATTGTACCGGGCGCTCTACGGTTTCAAGTCTGTGGTTTGAGGTCGCGTCATGATCGCCGGAACCAACCCCCCCGACACGGAATCGATTGTGCGGCTGGTCAACGTCGACAAGCGGTTCGGCGATCACGTCGTGCTCAGCGAGATCAATCTCGAACTGAAGCGCGGTGAGACCACGGTAATCATCGGAGAATCCGGCGCCGGCAAGAGCGTGATTTTGAAGCACATCGTGCGTCTGCTGCGTCCCGACAGCGGCGAAGTGTACTTCCGTCGCGAGCGCATCGACACCATGTCCGAACGTGAGCTATCGCGGCTGCGTCCGCAGTTTGGGTTCTTGTTCCAGCTCAGTGCGTTGTTCGATTCAATGTCGGTCGGAGATAACGTCGCGTTTCCGGTTCGTGAACACACGCGGAAGGATCGCCGCGAGATTGCCGAAATCGTGGCGCAAAAGCTGGCGATGGTCGGTCTCGGTGGTCTGGAGAACAAACGGCCGTCCGAGCTGTCCGGGGGACAGAAAAAGCGCGTCGCGCGGGCCCGCGCGATCGCGCTCGACCCGGAGATCATTCTGTACGACGAACCGACGACGGGGCTTGACCCGCCGCGTGCCGACGTGATCAACGAACTGATCCTCAAGCTCCAGCGAGAGTTGGGCGTGACGAGTGTCGTTGTGACGCACGATATGGCCAGCGCGGGCAAAGTGTCCGATCGTATCTTGATGTTGTTTGAAGGTAAGTTTATTTTTGATGGTACGCCGGAAGAGATCATCCAAGTCGAAGATCGGCGCGTTCGATGCTTTGTCGAGGGGCGTTGCCACGACGAAGATCTCCAGAGCTTGAAATTGGAAGGCTAGCCGGATGAGAGAAGGCACGCGGAATCTGCTGGTGGGCGTTTTTCTGGTGTTGGCGTTCGGCGCGCTGGGCGTGTTGATGATGTTGTTCGGGGAGGCGCCGAGCTGGCTGGGCGGAAGCGAATGGACCCTTCGTATCACCGATGTTCAGAAGCTTACCGGCATCAGTGCGGGTAGCCCGATCCAACTCAACGGTGTGGAGATCGGACGTGTACAGGGGTTGGAGTTTGTCAATTCCGATCGACCGGGGCAGGGTGTGGTGATCGTTTGCGGAATCAAGAACACCTACTCCGTACCGTCGGGCGCAGTGGCGAACTTGTACACTGCGGCCCTGGGACTCGGTGCCGGACATATCGAGATCGATGTGGCTGCTGACAGTAAGGCGGCACCGATTGATCGTGAGATGGCGTCGATACCGGGACGAATGAAAAGCATTATCGGGGAGCTTATCAGTAAAGACCTCGTCAGTTCATTTGAGTCAGCCATTAAGAATTTCAACGGGTTCGCCGAAGCAGCCGAGCCAGCCGCCGAGAACTTCGCCGATCTATTGGCCAAGCGAAGCGTCGCTGATGTATCCCGACCCGGCGCCGAAGCCGACGGTGTGACAGCCAACGTGGCGACTGCGGTGGAACGTTTCGACGATCTGCTGGCGAATCTCAACAAGGTGTTTGGCGACCCGACTGTTCAAACGGACCTGAAGGGTTCGGTAGAAAAGATCGCCGAATCGCTTGAGGCCTTTCGCGATGCGTTCGCTGCGATCAAGACGCAAGTCGAGCGGTCCGGCGACAACCTCAACGATGGTTTCGATAAGGTGGAAGCCAAGACCGAACTGGCGTTTGCCAAGCTCGACGCCTCGCTCGAAAACCTCGACGAAACCACCACAAGCCTCGCTCGAATCATGCGGCGAATCGAGAACGGTGAAGGGTCGGCCGGTCGATTCGTTCGCGACGAACGGTTGTACGAAGCCGGCGTACTTTCACTCCAACGGATCGCAGAATTGGTGGCGTCGGTGCAGCGCATCGTCAACAAGGCCGAATCGGATGGCTACATTGCGATCGGTGAGCGGACCGCGCTGGGCACTGTTGCGGTTCCGGTCTCGATCGGCCGTGTTACGGCGGAGATCATAGAGAAACTGGCCAAGAGCGACGAGGAAGCGAGCGGTCCGTTGACAGCAGTTACCGATTAGTCAGGCGTGACCACTTGCACGCTCAAGGGGGTGGTGCGAGAAGGGATTCACGCACCAGCCCGGGAAGGGATTCACGCAGCAGCCCGGATCACGCACCAGCCGACACCGCACTTGTTCAAAGGGCTGCTATGGTTTGCGCGAGGCGGATGTTCAGCACGGTGTCGGAGCGTTGCCAGCCTGCGACTCGAGCACTTCCGAGCCACTGGCGGTGTTGATGTGCGTCGCCTGCGTTTCCACCTTTCGATAGCCGAGGTATTGGATAATTTCGAACACCTCCGACCAGCTAGGGAACGGGCGTTCGTTGATGCGTTTGTACTCGTCGATGGCCATGATGAATTCGAGCAGCTCGCCGGTGATCTCACCTTCTTCAGCCGCCCGCCGCACCTCGCCGCGCCGTCGTCCCGGTCCGCGCCGCCGATCCATGCCCGATCGTCGGTCCACAACCGCTTGGCGTCTCGTCTTGCCGTCGCCGCTCGTGGACGCTCGCCGATTCGTTTCTTTGGGTGTGCCGCTCATGAGAGGTAAATCGGAAACCCCGACGGTTGCCTTGACGTTGCGCGTTGGTGAGCCCTCACGGGAACAATCGAGTCCTAATTATCGGTGCGTTTGAGCCACAGTCTTCCGATAACCATCACGCAAGGCGAGGCGTTGGTTGGCGGAATAGAACTTCCGCTCTATGGATCACGCCGCTCAATGTCCGCGATCGGTTGTTCGCCCGCACGCCTAACCGTGCGGCCGGAAGAGCGTTGACCACGATAGGGTCGCGTGCTACGGTTCCGGGCGTAACCCGTGAGTGATTCGTACGTTGATGATTCAAACACGCACAGTGGCCGGAATGTTTGTGTCACTGCTTCTGATCGGAGCAGGCGTCACCGGTTGCGCGGCCGGCGACCGGTCGAGCACCGCATCCGTGTCCGAAGCTTGGCGTCATCGCGACGACGCGTCTGAACAGCAATTACCAGCGCCGAGACAGCAGCCTACGACACAGCCCTCCGCCAATACGCCCATCGCCTTGAGTGTATCGCTAGCGACGATCAATGGACGAGCCATCGGTCGCGAGCGCGTCGTGGGTCTGTTGCTCCGCTCGTATGGCGGACAGGTGTTGGAGCAAATGATCGGACTGGAAACAGCGAAACAAGCCACTGAGGCGCGGGGGCTCGTGGTCACCCAAGCGCACATCGACGCTGAGTATGATCGGGCCCTGAAGCGATTGTCTGACCCCTTGGCGTCTGTCACACCGGGCACGTTCGATCGGACTACCGCAGAACGACTGCTCGAAACGGTGTTGACCGAACGTAACATCTCACGCGAAGTGTACGATCTCATCATGCGTCGCAACGCCCACCTGCGCCAACTAGCGCTTGCTGACTGGACGTGCTCGGAGAGCGATCTGCGACACGAATTCGACCGCCTCCACGGTCGGCGTGTTCGCGTACGTCACATTCAGTTGGCCACCCTGGATGAAGTCGCACAGATGCGCGAGCGGATTCGGGGGGGAGAAGACCTCGCCGCCCTGGCGACGAGCTATAGCGCCAACGCGGGCAGCGCCGCACGCGGGGGCTTGCTTGAACCGTTTTCAGCCGTCGACGAAGACGTACCGGCCGCGTTTCTTCAGGCGTCGTTCGCACTTCAACCCGGACAACTCTCCGACGCCGTGCGGGTTGGCGAGTGGTACCATCTTATCGAGCTGGACGGGATTCTCCCTGCAGACTCGGTCAAGTTCGAACAGGTGCGCGACGAGGTTGAAGCCCAACTTCGGGATCGCAAAGTCGACCTGGCGATGCCGTCCCTGTTTGAGAAACTCTTCGAACAGGCTACGATTGAGATACACGACCCGCTCTTGCGGGATTCGTTCGATCGCCGGCGCGGACAGTCCGGGGGCTAGCGGGGTGTTGAACAGTGCCGGTGTTCAATCGCGTCACCGCGAACGCGCACGTGGTAACGTACTTCGTTCCCATCAAGAGGACGAGATCGCTAACGGATCACCGGCTGGAAGCCGACGCCGCACTTTTTCAAGAGGCGGGGCGGGTTTGACACAAAGTCCCGGTCGCTTGCGACACGACGTGGGCAACGGTTAGGAGAACAACGTGGCGAATTCCAAGGGATATTCGAGCGTCCTTTTGTTCGGCGGACCTGGCACTGGAAAAGGCACGCAAGGTGCAGTGCTCGGACAATTACCCAACCTTGTGCATCTGGCGATGGGGGACATCTTTCGTGGTCTGGACAAAACGTCCGACATCGGCAAAGAGTTTCTCTCCTATTCCACACAGGGCAAACTTGTTCCGGACGAGTTGACGGTTCGTGTTTTTTGCCAGCACCTCGACAACCTCCGCGACACCGGCGCCGTGGATCCGACGTACCACACGCTCCTTCTCGATGGCATTCCGCGCACCGTCGCACAGGTCGACCTGATGGCTGAGGCCATCAACGTTCTGCGCATTGTGCATCTGGTCATGGAAGATCGTGACGCCCTGATCGCTCGGCTTGTCAATCGCGCTACGAAGTCCAATCGACCGGACGACGCGGATCGCACCGTGATCGAACACCGAATCGAGGTCTACGAACGTGAGACCCGACCGGTGGTCGATGCGTTCCCCAAGAAACTCGTCGCGCGGGTCAACGCGGACCAACCGCCGTTGGCTGTGCTCCGAGACGTAGCCGACTGTTTGGCCGGGTCGGTATCAACAGGGATTTGAATGCCCTTGAGCAATGCGAGTCCGTCCGTGTGGGAGGACAATCAACCGCATGTTCGTGTCCATCGAATGCCCAGCGTCTCAGTGCTCCGCGATCGGTCAGTTGACTGACTTGGTGGCCCATGGCTTCAGCCTTGGGGAACACGAATCGTCGGGCGGCCCATGGCTTTAGCCTTGGGGGACTCGAATCGAAACGGGATTCGACTCCCCCACGTCTAAGAGAGTGGTTAGAGACGGTTGCTTCGAACCGAGCCGCGACCGTCAGGGAGCGGTTTTCGCACTTGAGACCGGACCGCTTCCTTACGGGCGCGGCTCGGAAAGAGACTTCTTAGATAAGAGATGGGCCACCCGGTTACTTGTGAAACACAATAACGCTTCACCAACGCGATAGGCTGACGAGTGACGCATTCATCCATTGATGTCCGAACCCGGCTGCACGACTTCGCCCAAACGTTCGACCCGCGTTTTGAGGAACTCCTGCAGAACGCCGCGGACGTGCCCGATCGACTGGCGCAAGCCGTGCGCTACTCTGCCCTCGGTTCGGGAAAACGACTACGCCCCTACCTGGTCGTTCGCTGCTGTGCGCTCGTTGGCGGCGACACTGAAACAGCCATGCCGATAGCGGCCGCTATTGAGTGCCTTCATGCTTTCAGCTTGATCCACGATGACTTGCCAGCCATGGATGACGACGACCTGCGACGCGGGCGACCATCTTGCCACAAGCAATTCGATGAAGCGACCGCCGTCCTCGCCGGTGACGCCTTGGTACTGCTGGCGTTTGAACTTGTCGCCCGTCACGCGCCGGACCCTACATCGGTCGGACGACTCGTGCTCGAACTGGCTGAGGGCGTTGGGTGGCGCGGGATGATCGGCGGTCAAATGGCTGATATCGTCGGCCAAACTCAATCGCCTGACCTTGCAATCACCGACTACATCCAAGTTCGCAAAACCGCCCGCCTATTTGCAGCCTCCTGCCGAATCGGCGCGATCGTGGGCGGCGGTGATGATGACGCGATCGACCGCGTGGGTGCGTTCGGACAAACTGTGGGCATGGCGTTTCAGATTGCCGATGATTTATTGGACCTGACGGCCTCATCGCAACAGATTGGCAAACGCACAGGAAAAGATGTCGACGCGAACAAGCAAACCGTTCCGCGGTGCGTAGGTGTTGATGAAGGCCGCAAGCGAGCGACGGCTGCGGCGCGTGTGGCGGTTGAGCAGCTTGAACCGTTCGGAGACCGCGCCGCAGACTTGCGGGACTTGGCCTTGTTTATGATCGGTCGAGATTATTGAAAGCTGTGAAAACTTGGAATTTCCTATGATGGGGATAGACTGTGGCGTTGTTCGGCCGCGTGCCGGGCGGGCCGAAGGTTGACGCTACGGATTTGAGCCACGATGAGTTTTCTAGAGAACATCAAGTCCCCTAAGGACGTCAGGGCGATGTCGCTGGACGACCTGCCCGCGCTGGCCGAAGAAATCCGGCAGCGCATTATCAAAGTCGTCGGGAAACAAGGCGGCCACCTCGCGAGCAACCTCGGTGTCACCGACCTGACCGTGGCGCTCCACCGCGTCTTCGATTTTTCAACTGATCGCTTGCTGTGGGACGTGGGTCATCAGTGTTATCCGCACAAGCTGCTCACGGGTCGCGAAGAACGGTTCCACACGATTCGCCAGGCGGGCGGTCTTTCCGGCTTCCCCGAAGTTCACGAGAGCGAGTTCGATCTGTTCAGTGTGGGTCACGCCGGCACGTCCATCGCCACAGCCGTCGGCTTGGCACGGGCCGATCAGTTGCTTAAGCGCGACTGCCGAACCGTGGCACTTATCGGCGACGCCAGCATTGTGAACGGCGTGGCGTTCGAAGGGCTCAACCAGGCCGGCACGCTCAAGCGGCAGTTCCTCGCCGTGCTCAACGATAACGAGTGGGGCATCTCCCCGACGCAGGGCGCTCTGGCCGAATACCTAGCCAAGTTCCGCGTGAGCGATTTCTACGAAGACATGAAGGCACGCACCAAACGCGTGCTGCCCAAGCTTCCACTCGTGGGCAGACCGGCGTTCGAAATGATCGCCCATTTGAAAGAGGGAATCAAAGCTACGGTCTCCCCCGGTAAGGTGTTTGAGGCCATGGGCGTGCAATACGTCGGACCCGTCGACGGACACGACATCAAGCACCTTGTCGAAATACTGGAAGTCCTTCAGCGGGCACAGCACCCCGTGTTGTTGCATGTGCATACGACTAAGGGAAAAGGGTGCGATTGGGCGGTGGCGGAACCGGGCAAGTACCACAGTCCCAAGCCGTTCGTCATCCAAAGCGGCAAGGTGACCATCAAACGCGGATCGGGAACAAGCTGGACGAGTGCGTTCGTCGACGCATTGATCGATTTGGCTGAGAACAACCCAGCCATCTACGCAATGACCGCGGGCATGCTCGACGGTACTGGGTTGGATCGATTCCAGGAGCGATTCCCCGACCGGTGCCGCGACATTGGCATTGCGGAAAGTTGCGCGGTGGATATGGCCGCCGGTATGGCCAAGGCGGGGCTCAGGCCTGTCGTCGCCATCTACTCCACGTTTCTTCAGCGGGCGTTCGACCAGGTTTTCCAAGAGGTCGCACTGCAAGGCTTGCCGGTCATGTTCTGCCTCGACCGAGCCGGACTGGTCGGTGGCGACGGGCCAGTACACCACGGATTTCTCGACATCGCTTATCTTCGAGGCTTCCCGCGTATGGTGCTTATGGCCCCTGCGGATGCGTCAGAACTTCGTGAGGCTATGCGATTGGGGCTTTCGCTCGACCGACCCTGCGCCGTGCGATACCCGCGTGACATCGTGCCTGAATGCGTGGAAAGCTCGCCCCCATTCGTTCTCGGGAAATCCCACCGACTTCGCAACGGCGCTGATGCGACGTTGTTGTGCTACGGTGTGACGGTGCAAGCCGCTATGGACGCGGCGGAAATTTTGTCCGATAGCGGGATCGAAACGACTGTGGTGAATGCGCGTTTCGCCAGCCCGGTCGATTTGGATATGGTTCGTGAGGCCTATGCCCATCGCGCCCCGGTGATCACGGTTGAAGATCATGGCGTGGTCGGCGGATTCGGATCGGCTGTGCTCGAAGCTGCGCAGGAGCTTGGCCTCGATGCGTCGCAAACGACGCGCTTGGGTATGCCGTCGGATCGGTTCGTCGCCCACGGTTCACGCGCCGGACAGCTTGCGGAATGTTGCATCGACGCAGCCGGTATCGCGTCGACCGTGCAATCACTCGTCGAATCTGTTGCGGATCGACCCGTACAATCCGTCGGTGCATCGTCGCTGCTTCAGCGCTAGTGCCTGTTGAAAAAGTGTGGCACCGGCTTCCAGCCGGTGATCCGTTAACGATTCCTGCCTCTCGACGGGAACGCGGCCCCTTGTCGCGGGCGGGTTCGCAGCGACGCGATTGAATGCCGGCTTTCTTCAACAGGTTGGTGGTGGGTGTTCAAGAAGGGTTGCTTTGAGCCGAGCCCGTAAGGGAGCGGTTTTTCGCCTCGAAGAGGGACCGCTTCCTTACGGGCGCGGCTCGGTACGCCCGTCATTCGATATGTGACGGAGCGATAGTGCTGTGTCATCGTTTCGTTGAGGAGTGGCAAGCTGACCTAGGTGGCCCACCCTTTCGAGTTGGGGGAGTCGAATCCGGCGTCCAATCGACTGCCCGCCCTGATCCGAGAAATCACTTGGGAGTAGATCGAGTTGTCTACGCATGTCCAATCGCCCCGCGTATACCTGCTGGGCAATCCCGACAAGCCGGAAGCGGCAGACGTACTGGAGCGAATTCGTTCGTTCGCCGAGTCGCGCTGCGAAGTCGTTGGAGCCAGCCTGGGCTTCGACGGTTGCGTAGCTCAGCAGACCCGTGCCCACCGACTGGTTGTCTTGGGCGGTGATGGCACGCTGATCGGCGTCGCCCGTTCGCTTGGCGCCGACCAACTCCCCATCATCGGCGTCAACGCCGGCAAGCTCGGGTTCCTTGCGGAATTCTCGATAGAGGATCTTGAGTCATGCTTCGATCGCGTCCTCGCCGCAGACGCCGCCATCTCTCGACGGTGCTTGTTGCACGTGACGATCGAGCACGGCCGCGGTGCGAAAGAAACCAACTTGGCTGTCAACGACTGTGTGATCCAAGCCGGTCCGCCCTTTCGCGTCATCCACCTCGACGTCAGCATCAATGACGGTCATCTGACCAGAATCGGCGGCGATGGCTTGATCGTGTGTACGCCGAACGGTTCGACGGGTCACAATCTTTCCGCGGGCGGACCGATCATGCAACCCGGTGTCGACGCCATCGTGCTCACGCCGCTCTGCCCCCATTCGCTAACTCATCGTCCGCTGGTCATCGAGCGCGATTCCGTTATCGAAATCAAGCTCGAAGATGTCAACGACGGAACCACGGCCATTGTAGACGGACAGGTTTCGTCGCCATTGGAACGCGGCGATCGTGTACTGATTCGAAGGTTCCCGTCCGATCTTCTGCTCGTGCGACACCCGCTACACGCCCCATGGCACAATTTGGTCACCAAGCTTCATTGGGGGCAAGCGCAGGCCCAGCGCGCATAGATAGGGAAAAATAGGCGAAGTGGGCGATCTGGCGAGATTGGGTTTTTCGCTGGGAAGACGCTATGAGACCAGTATGCAGCGTAATGGAAGAGTCACGATTCCTCGGTGGTAGCAACCACTACTGACCGTAAGTCCCTGTAATACAAGGGGTTTAATGTGCTCTGGCCCTGGGGGCAAGCGCCGGAAACGACGTGAGCGCAGGCAGGTCATAGTGCCATCAATATGGTATGGTCAGCCTCGAAGCCGCCGCCGATTCGACTGCCCCACGGCTAAAGCCATGGGCCACGCAGTCGGGAAGGGGTAATGCCGGGACGAGTAGGAAGGGGGATTGCTGGGACGAGATTCCTATCTCGTCCCTCCACAGGGGCGCCGCCCACGTTCGCGGACGACGCCCAATGTGTGCCCTAATCGCTTACTCGATCTCCCACGTCGGCAGGCGGCCTGGCGTCCAGGGGGCGCCGGCTTCTTCGAGTTTGTCTTCCAAGCTGCTGAGGTCCGCAGCCAGCGAACGCAGATCAGCCAGTGCGGTGGTGAACGCTTCGCCGGCGATGCGATAGGCTTCCTTCTGGGTTCGGGTTGGGGCTGAGGTAACGTACCAATCCGCAGCCACCGAAACGCGGGTGCTGATGGACGGCGGAACGGGTTCTTGCTGTTTGGACAGCGTGCGGTCGCCGTTCATCGTCGTGCGCAACTTGTTGAGGCGAGCCTTCAGTTCGCGGGCTTCAGTAAGTAGGGCACGGTCAGCGGCGGGCGTATCGAGAATGGCTTGACGAATGTGGTCAAGCCGAGTGCCGATCTCTCCCATCGCTCGGCCCGCACCTCGAACGGCGCCTTGCAGTCGCGCGACCTTCTTGTGGAAGGCCATGACCACGTCGCGATCCTCGGCTGTGAACGTAGCCAGATTGAGCGGTGTGACCTCGAACGGAACCGGATCGCCGAGTTCGGTGATTTCATCGTCCACCTGTTTCGCGAGCGTCACCGTATAGCTTCCGGGAAGCGCCAGTGGTCCTGAGGGTGAACGCATCCACGGTGGAAGGTCGGCGCCGCGCGCGAGGCGCGTGGGGTTCGGCGAAGGATAGCGAAGGTTCCACGACGTACGGTGGATGCCCTTGCTTCGCGAGCCCTTGATCCTTCGTACAATTTCACCGTCTTGGTCACGAACGATCAGCACGATTGAAGGCTTCCGTTCCTCATCTTCGGCCCGAAGTTCTTCGATCGTGGGATACTTGGGCGTTCGCCCGGACTTGTACGCCTTCTTCTCCTTCTTCTGACGGCGTTCCTTGCGCGTGGTGAGTTTTTCCTTCATGTAGTAGGTGAACACCGCGCCGAACGGTGGGTTGGACGCCGCATAGTATGAGGCACCGAGCGAGCCGCGTCCGTTGAAACCGCCGAGACGACTGTTCTCGATATAGAGCAGCGCATCTTTCACCGGGAAGACAGCCGAGTCTTGCTTGAAAAATTCTTTGTTGACGTCGCGCAGTGGCGTGTAGTCATCCAAAATGTAGAAGCTGCGGCCAAAGGTAGCCAAGGCGAGGTCGTTCTCGCGGCGTTGAATGTCCAAATCGCGCACGGCGATGGTGGGCATGCCCCCTTTAAGCCTGATCCATTTCTCGCCGCCGTCGATCGTGAAGTAGACGCCGAACTCGGTGCCCACGAAAAGCAAATCGGCTTTGACGTGGTCCTGTTTGATCGTATACACGATGTCGCGCTCGGGCAGATCGCCAGTGATGGACTTCCAGCTATGTCCGCGGTCGGTGCTAACCAATGCGTACGGCTTGAAGTCGCCGTCTTTGTGGTTGTCGAAGGTGGCGTAGACGGTGTCGGCGTCGTGTAGTGACGCCGTGAGGCAACTCACATAGGTCATGTCGGGCACGCCGGGGAAGAGTTCGACCCGGCGCCAGGTTTGCCCGTCGTCTTCGGTGATGGCTACCACGCCGTCATCGGTGCCAACGTAGAGCAACCCCTCCGCAAGCGGCGATTCGTCCAGCGAGACGATGTTGCCGAAGATTGAGGTCGATCGGTTCTTCGAAACCGCGTCGACACTTTGCACTTTGCCCATGATCTTGAGTGCATTGCGGTCCAACTGTCGCGTCAGGTCTTCACTGATGGCCGTCCAGCTTTCGCCGCGATCGTCCGAGCGAAACAGTCGCTGCGCAGCAAAGTACAATCGGGTGTGGTTGTGCGGGCTGATGATCAACGGGGCATCCCAGTTCCAGCGATACGGAGCGTGGTCCGGGGCTTCGCGTGGTTTGATGTCCACGATTTCGCCGCTGCGACGGTCGTGCCGCACGAGACCGCCATATTGCCACTGGGCGTAGACTATGTTCGGGTCTTCGGGATCGACGCGCGACTCATAGCCGTCGCCGCCCACGGTCACGAACCAGTCTTCGTTCGTGATACCGGCTGGGTTCGTCGTTCGCGCCGGTCCACCCTGCGAGTTGTTGTCCTGCGTGCCGCCGTAGACGTAGTAGAACGGGGACGAGTTGTCGACGCTGACACGATAGAACTGGGTGATGGGCAGGTTCTGTTTGAAATTCCAGTTCTCGCCGCGTTCGTAGCTTTCGTAGATACCGCCGTCGCAGCCCACGAGCATGTGGTTCGTGTTGTTCGGGTCGATCCACAGCGCATGGTCGTCGACGTGGCGGTATTTCCTCGGCGTGCGCTTGAAGGATTTCCCGCCATTTTGCGTGACGTGCATGAACGTGTCCAACGTGTACACACGATCGACGTCCTGCGGATCGCAAACGATTTCGTTGTAGTATTGCGGGCTTGATGCGGTGTAGCTGTCGCGCTTCACCCACGTTTCGCCCCGGTTGGTTGATCGAAAAAATCCACCGTTGCCGTTGGCGGCTTCGATAATGGCGTAGACCACGTCCGGATCTGCCGGTGAAATACACATGCCGATGCGACCCTTGTCGCCACCGGGTACGCCACTCGTCAGTTTGCGCCAGGTCTTGCCCGCGTCGGTTGACTTGTAGATGGCTGACTCCGGTCCGCCGTTGACCAACGTCCAAACGCGCCGGCGCCGCTGATAGGACGACGCATAAAGCACGTCCGGGTTGCGCGGGTCCATGTGTACTTCGTTGACGCCCGTGTCGTCGCTGATGTGAAGGACACGCTCCCACGATTTGCCGCCGTTGGTCGTCTTGTAGAGACCGCGGTCGCCACCCGATCGCCAAAGTCGTCCCTGAGCAGCTACATATACCGTATCCGAATCGCGTGGGTCGACGACGATCATGCCGATGTGTTCGGAATCTTTGAGCCCCATGTTCTTCCAGCTCTTGCCACCATCGCGCGAGCGATAAACACCATCACCGAAGGATACACTTCGCTGACTGTTGTTCTCTCCGGCGCCGACCCAAACCACGTTGCTGTTGTTGGGGTCCATGGTCACACAGCCAATGGAATAGGAGCTTTGACTGTCGAAAACCGGCTTGAAAGTGATCCCGGCGTTCGTGGTTTTCCATACACCGCCCGAGCAGACGGCCACGTAGTAGTGACTATCGTCGGTGGGGTCGACGGCGAAGTCGCAAACTCGTCCCGACATCAGCGCCGGACCGATCGAGCGAAGCTTCAGTCCGGCGAAGGTGTTCGCTGACATCGGCTTGGCGTTGTCATCTTCGTCATCCGACCCACCCTCGTCGATGGCCATGACGCCTGTTGAAAAAAGCGAAACCAAGACAAGAGACCATATCCAACGTCTACGCGTGTCCATGATGATCCTTTCGATCGAGCGAAGCCTATTGCACATCGCTTCGCGTTCCCCTCCGCGCCGGCGTACGCGCGCTGGCACGATACAAGACTCTCCTAGTGATACTATCGGACGTTGCAGGCGGGACTTGAACTACTTGCTTCGATCCCCGAGCAACCGACGGGTTGCGGCGTCCGCGTCGTGCGGAACAACCCAGTGGATCAACGATACACGAATGGTCTACGCGTGAAAAGTCGGCAAACGTATGGACTGGTCTGGAGGGGGCGGAAGGACATAGGGACGGAGGGACGTAGAGGAACGTGTTGCTGGTGCGTGAGTTCTATGGATCAAGGGATAAGGGAGTCTAAGAACGTGTGTGAAATGCCTCTTACCGAGCCGCGCCCGGGAGGAAGCGATCCGGGGTCGCGGGTTAAACCCGCTTCCTCACGGGCGCGGCTCGGTTCGTCGCAAACCCTCTAATACGTCTTCTCACACACGTTCTAAGGAACAAAGGGTGTGTTGCGACTGAGGGACGTAGGACGCGCACCGGATGGGGCTTGCCTGTCTTGTGTGGCACCGCTTCCAGCCGGTGATCCCTTACTCTTGACCGCACCTACTGGTCCGCACACCTTTCGTGAGCGATGCGCTGGCGTGGAAGAGACGTAAACGGCGTGGGGCTGAGGGACGCTGTCGCGGGTCCGTGAATCCTTTCTCGCGCCGACCCGAGCCATGTTGTTCCTACCGCGATCACCGATAAGATGGTGGACCATGGACCACAACGAATCACTCGTCACGCGCGTTCGCGAGAATACACTCTCATCCGCGATCGCGGCGCTCCTTCTGTCCTACTACGGGTTCACCGTGCTCGCAGAACCAACGGGCACGGGCATGTTCGAACGCGCCGGGCTCTTGTTCTATCACACCCTGCGCGTCGGCGGAGTGATGATGGCCGTGATCGCGGTGCTGTCGATCATAGGTGTCGGCGTCACACTTCTTTTTGACGCGATTGTTTCCGTTGGCATCGGTGTGCTGTTTGCGGTCACGGGTCTCGCGATGTGGGCTGATGGCGGTACGGGTTTGAACCCCCTGCTCCAAGTCGTGTTCGGTGCCATGTTTGTGTCCGCCGGTGTGCGCAATGGTCGTCACTACAGCGCGCTTCGAGGCGAGGCGAGGCAATCGCAACAATTGGAGAATACCACAGCCGAAACGGTTCAATCGCCGATGACTTCACCACCAACCGGCGAGTCCTCAACCGCGTCGTTGGCGGGCCATCTTCGCGAACACCGGGCGTCGCAATCCACCGAACCGCCGCCGGCGGTGACCACTTCTGAATCGACGCCGAAAACGTTTGGGCGAAGTTTGAATGACTTCGAAGGTCCGATGGCCGTGGAAGAGTCGCCCCGTCCTGTCTTCGACGACTACGCTCGCGCGGCTGACGAGCCGACCGCACAGGACGTGCCGCTTCCGCCCACACCGGAACCGACCACGAGTTCAGAACTTGCCGGTATCGGAGAGACTCCAAGCAACGCAGACGCGCCTAGCGGTGCAACCGTCGACGAGGTCGCTGACGGCGCCTCCGGCGGCGAGGTTTCCAACGACGCATCCACCGACGACTCGTCGGACGAAGATGGTGGATTCCTGGCTGCGTTCGGTCGACAAGATCCGCCGTCCACGCCGTAGACGTCGGCTGGATGGGTGACGGGTGGCGCATCGCTTCAGCGGTGGGGGACTCGAATCGGCCCGTGGTTCCTGTTGCCAGCGCCCGCCCTACCCTTGCCGTGCCACAGATTCTGGTCACACCTTCGTGCCTGTCGTCTCGCAGCACCCTCGGCGACGCACTCATTCCACGGTAGGATGCTCGTCATGTACGAAGAATCCGAATCCGCGCCGCTCGACCCGTCGCTAGGGCGATATTCGCGCCAAGTGCTGTTTGATAAGATCGGTGTAGACGGTCAGCAACGACTCGCGTCGTCACGCGTCACGCTCATCGGATGCGGCGCACTCGGCACGGTGCTGGCGAACACACTGGTTCGCGGCGGCGTGGGTTTCGTCCGCATCTGCGACCGCGACTTCATCGAGCGAGACAACCTGCAGCGCCAAGTGCTTTTCGACGAAGCCGACATCGCCGCGAACCTTCCCAAGTCAGAAGCCGCCGCCCGCAAGCTGATGCGAATCAACAGCGACGTCACCATCGAAGCGGAAGTCACCGACGTCACCCACCGCAACATCGAGCGGCTTGGCGACGGGGCGGACTTGATCCTCGACGGTACCGACAATTTTGAGACGCGATACCTGATCAACGACTATTGCGTCAAGACCGAAACGCCGTGGGTGTATGGGGCTGTCATCGGGTCGACGGGACTGTGCATGACGATCATCCCGCACGATACGCCTTGTTTGCGATGCGTGTTTGAAGAGGCGCCGCCAGCTGAGATGAACCCGACATGTGACACCGCCGGCGTGCTCGCGGCTACGGTGAACGTTGTCGCCAGTCTTCAAGCGATCGAAGCCGTCAAGCTGTTGATCGGTCGGCGCGACGACATCAATCGCCATCTCGTTCATGCGGACGTGTGGTCCGCCCGATTCGTGAACATGAACGTGCAATCCGCATACGACGATGGCGACTGTCCCTGTTGCAAGCGTAGCGAGTTTCCATACCTCGACGGGCAACGCGCCGCGCAAGCGACCACGTTGTGCGGACGCGATGCGGTTCAAATCACCGCGGAGCCGACAGCGTCGCCGAA
Organism: Phycisphaerae bacterium; assembly: GCA_029260075.1. Classification (GTDB taxonomy): domain Bacteria; phylum Planctomycetota; class Phycisphaerae; order UBA1845; family UBA1845; genus OFTM250. The sequence goes on along the minus strand of JAJDDY010000067.1, from coordinate 42,265 downwards.
TCTGGAAGCATTGGGACAATCGCTGCAACGCGCGGGCGTAGGCCGAATCAGTCACAATCAGTACATGCTGCGGGCGATCGTGGATGGCTATGAACTGACGCTCTTTGCCGACGGTCGGGCGATTGTCAAAGGCACCGACGACCCGAAGAAGGCACGGGCTTTGTACGCAAGGTATTTCGGCGCGTAGCGAGCTACGCTGTGACGTGATTCCCAATGCTGGGACGTGATTCGTATCTCGTCCCTCCGCTCAAGCAAAATTCCGACGGGTGGCCCAATCAAGAGGCGAAGAATGCTAATGGGATCACCGGCTGGAAGCCGGTGCCACACAATAGTGGGTATACTGGGACGTGGTTCCTAATGCTGGGACGTGATTCCTATCTCGTCCCTCCGCTCAAGCAAGATTCCGATGGGTGGCCCATCTCTTCAGAGGTGGGGGAGTCGAATTGAGCGGGGATTGATGCTGGGACAAGAATCCTGTCTCGTCGCTCCGTTGAAGCAGAATTCCAATCGTGCGTGAGCGTGGCTTCTCCGACGCAAGACAAGGGATTCCGGCGAACAAGAGTGCGAGAAGGGATTCACGCACCAGCGGGCGGGGGTTCACGCACCAGCGGGGATACGACTCGCCCACGGCTAAATCCATGGGCCGCCCGGCCACCCGACGGAGACGGTCACAGCTTCTTCTTATGGCATTCCTAGTTGACCAAACAATTCATGCGGGATTGATCGCGCACGCACGGCGGGTCTGGCCTGAGGAATGTTGCGGGGTATTGCTGGGGCGAAGAGGTTCCGACGAGATTACGGTAGTGCGACTAGAACCGGCGACGAACATCGCTGAGGGTGACAAACGCAAGGCATACCAAATTGACTGGGAGACGCTGTTTCGAACCACCAAGGCCGCCCGAGCCGACGACCTCGGCATCGTCGGCTTCTACCATTCCCACCCAGACGGTTCGTCGATGCCGTCTGCGACGGATACACGCTGGGCTTGGGTGGACCACGTCTATGTGATCGTCGCGTTGACGCAGGTGGAATGCACGAGCATCACGGCTTGGCGAAGCGACATGTCTGGAGGCGTCCTGAATCCGGAAGCACTTGCGGTTCAGATTGTTCCGTCGAACGACTGATGATGGGGTCATTGCATACGAGACCGTCGAAAACATGTACCATGTCGCGGGGCATGGTCGGTGGTGTGTGGCATCGGCTTGCGGCGGAGGTACGAGATAGGAATCTCGTCCCAGCGTGGCTTCTAGGCGGCGAGGTTGACCAAGTGTGGCACCGGCTTCCAGCCGGTGATTCTGATAACACGCGGCATCGGCTTCCAGCCGATGTCCCAACGACAACACGGCGCAGCCGAATGCATCAGCATGCCGCTCGCACCCGAAGGTATACGAACCGTGAATCGAAGTTTCGACGTCATCATCATAGGCGGTGGACACGCCGGCGTAGAAGCCGCTTGGGCGGCGTCCAGCCTTGGCGCGGAGACCGCGCTGATCACGATGGACCGCAACGCCATCGGACGCATGTCGTGCAATCCCGCCATCGGCGGGCTGGGCAAGGGTCAGATCGTTCGCGAAATCGACGCGCTCGGCGGGTTGATGGGTTTGGCCATCGATCGCTCCGGTGTGCAGTTTCGCATGCTCAATCGCAGCAAGGGTCCGGCCGTCTGGGCGCCGCGTGCCCAAGCCGACCGCGACGCCTACCCCATGGCCGTCCAATCGCTGCTTGCTGACGCGACTGACTTGGAAATCGTTGAGGGTTCGGTCGAGCAACTCAACACGACGGAAACTACGACGAGCGCTCCGAGGCCACGGGTCACGTCGGTCACGCTAGCCGATGGCCGCGTGCTGCGGGCCGGCGCGGTGATCCTTACCACAGGAACGTTCTTGCGTGGGCTGATGCACTGCGGCGACCGTCAGAGCCACGGCGGACGCGTTGGCGAACGAGCTTCTGCGGGTTTGAGTGTCACGCTTGAGGCACTAGGGTTCGAGCTGGGTCGACTCAAAACGGGTACGCCGCCGCGCCTTCATCGAGATTCCATCGACTACGATCAGTGCGAACCCCAGCCCGGTGACGACATACCGACACCGTTTTCGTTCATGACGGACTGCATCACCCAACCACAGATCGACTGCTGGATCACCTGGACCAACGATCGTGTTCACGAACACATTCGTCGCAACCTGCACCGAGCACCAATGTACTCCGGTCGAATCCAATCGACCGGACCACGCTATTGCCCCAGCATCGAAGACAAAGTCGTGCGGTTCGCAGACAACCCGAAACATCAAATTTTTCTGGAACCCGAGGGTTACGACAACGAGCGGGTCTACTGCAACGGTGTCAGCACATCACTGCCCAAAGACGTTCAAAACGCGTTCATTCGCGAGGTGCCCGGATTACGCCGCGCCCGAATTCTCCAACATGGCTACGCCGTCGAGTACGACTTCGTCCCGACCCACCAGACCAAGTCGTCGTTGGAGTCGAAGCGCGTGGATGGACTGTTCATGGCTGGACAGATCAACGGCACCAGCGGCTATGAGGAAGCCGCCGGTCAGGGGCTCGTCGCCGGGGTGAACGCCGTGCGGACGATCCGGGGCGACGAGCCGTTCGTCTTGGGTCGCGATGAGGCCTACATCGGCGTGATGGTCGACGACTTGATCACCAAACCCCCGACCGAACCCTACCGGATGTTCACGTCGCGCGCTGAATATCGCTTGAGCCTACGTGCCGACAACGCCGACCAACGCCTCACACCCATCGGGCGATCCATCGGAATGGTCGACGACGTTCGCTGGTCGCGGTTCGAGAGAAAACGCGACGACATGGCGTCGATCAACGGAGCGTGCCGGCGCGGCCGGGTCGACGGCCTACCGATTGAAGTCTGGATGCGGCGCCCGGACGCCACGGTTGAAACGCTCGCCGACGCCCTCACCGAAGTCGAGCCTCGAATACACTCGACAGCCACCCTGTGGCACGTCTTGGTCGACGCGAAATACAGCGGCTACGTGGCGCGGCAAGCGCAGCAGATTGAGCGCTTCCGCCGTCTGGAATCCATGGTCCTCCCGCAGGACGTCGACTACGAAGCCATTCCTGAACTCCGCAAAGAAGCCAGCCAGTGTTTGGCTCGGGTGGCGCCGCGAACGCTTGGCCAAGCCTCTCGCCTAAGCGGAATCAACCCGGCGGACGTAACGGTCCTTTGGATCTACCTCGTAGGACGGCGGTCCCTCCCGCGATGCGGCTAGCAGTCTGTTGAGCAAGGCTGGTATTCAAACACGTCGCCGCGAACCCGCCCGTGACAACGGGACTCGTCCTCTTCAAGAGGCGGAAATCGCTAACGGATCACTTGCTGGTAGCCGGTGGCACACCGGAGTGCTGGCGCGTGAATCCCTTCTCGCACCTTTCCGCACGCCTGCGTCCGCACCGTGTACAGCGGATGGGAATCCGCCGAAGATTGTACCGAGATAGGAATCACGGCACAGCGGTCAAGGCACAGCGGGATTTGAATCACGGTACAGCGGGGTAGGAATCACGGTACAGCGGATAAGCTTCGCCGTCGCTTCAGTTCTCGATCCGCTCCAAATCTCCCCAACCGCCGATGTATCTAAACACCGCGCGACGACAAGTGACCCTGTAGCATTGTTCTTGCTCCTTGCCAGTAGTCTGATAAGACCTTCGAGAATCTTCGTGCATCGGCATTTTTTTCATTGACGGGTATATGTGAGGTATGTACGGTATAGGGAACATGGGCTATATGGTAAACTTTGGTCGGGTCTGGCAGAGATGGATCGCGTAGTCAGAGGGGCTTTGTCATGGTTGAGCAGCAAACGAAGCAAGTGTTTACGACGGGTGAGGTCGCGCGGGTCTGCAAGGTGAGTCAGCAGACGGTGATCCGGTGTTTCGACAGTGGCAAGCTGCAGGGCTTCCGCGTTCCGGGGTCGCGGTTTCGACGCATCCCACGCGATGCACTCATGCGCTTCATGAAAGAGAATCAGATTCCGTTGGACCAGTTGGACAGCGGGAAGAAACGTGTGCTCGTGGTCGACGACGACGAAGCCATCGTGGATATGTTTTCGGACTTGTTGGCTCGGGACGGGCGCTTTGAAATCGCGACAGCAAAGACCGGATACGAAGCCGGCATCATCACCGAGAAATTCCGTCCGGACATTATTTTGCTCGATTTCAAGCTACCGGACATCAATGGCAACGCGGTGTGCAGAACAATCCGTGCGAACCCCACGTACGAGCACATCAAGATCATTATCCTAAGCGGTGTGGCTGACCCCGAGGAAGTCGAGGAACTTCAGTCTTCCGGTATCGACGACTTCATTCGGAAACCGTTCGATATCAAGATCGTCATCGCACGTATGACCGAACTGCTGAGCATGAATTGATCCGGTCGGGAACGATCGGGCACCGCCGAGAAATAGGGCCGCGCGATGTTTGCATGTGTCGAATCTCAACATGAACAGTCGGCGCCGGGGCGCGAACGTGTAGCGCTGGTTCTAGGACACTTGGATCAACTTCCGACGCTTCCCGGCGTTGTCGGGCGTCTGCTTCAGGTCACATCGTCCGAAGAATCGTCGGCCGACGACGTCGTCAACATCATCAAGTCCGACGCATCCATGACCGCAGCCGTGCTGCGTCTTGTTCAGCGCGCCGACTTGGGACTGCACGGCAAGGCCATGACCGTCGCTCAGGCGGTCACGTTGGTCGGGTTCCGCACGCTTAGAAATGCATTGCTGTCTTCGCAGTTCTGTAGCGTGTTTGCCGACGACTCGGACAACACGGAAGCCGCTGACGCCCGGTGCGAGCTTTGGAAACACAGTCTGGCCGTCGGGTGTGCGTCGGCGATGATCGCGGAGCGTGGCCAGGGCGGGCGATGGGTTGACGAAGCCTTCGTTTGCGGACTGCTCCACGACATCGGCAAGATCGCTCTCGACGCCTGTTTGCCCAAGAGCTACGCGCTCGTGGTCAAGCAAACGGAACGCCGCGATGAGTGCATCTGTGACGTCGAGCGCGAGACGTTCGGACTGGACCATACCGCAGCCGGCAAGCACCTGACCACGCGGTGGGGACTTCCTGAATGCATCGTCGAGTGTGCGTGGCTGCACCATCAAGATCCCAACACGCTACCTTCTTCGGTCACGTCGGTGGACCTCATCCGTATCGTTCATCTGGCGGACAACTTGGTTCGGCGCGAGCGCATCGGGTATTCCGGCTATCAATATGTGGCTGACCTTAGCGAATCCGCCAAAGCCCTTGGGCTGGACAGCCACGACATCGATTCGATCACCGAAGCCCTGCCCGATCGGGTGAAGTCGTTTTGCGCCATGGTGGGCGCCGACGGACTGTTCGACTCGGTCATGGATACTGAGGCTCTTATCGCGGCGAACCGCCAACTGGCGGACATCAACGACCGCTTGGCGCGAGACAATCGCGACCTCGAAATTCGCTCATCCTATTTTTCGGCGCTGGAACAGTTCATCAAACAGGCACCGCCGCAGGGTGGGATTGCCGACGTCTGCGCCGCCGCTGCCCAAGCCCTGGCGCAGCTCGTTAAGTCGCGGCGGGCGATGGGTGTATGGACCGAACCGGCCACGGAATGTATGCACCTTGGTGCGGTTGATCTTACGGATGGGCGTATCGACACGCTCGTTGTGGCGCTGACGAACGGGGACGTCGCCGAATCCAAGAACGCTGCGGTGGACGGGGCTGACGCGTCCTGGTGTTGCCCCGCGGGTTCGGGGTTGATCGAGGCGCCCATCACTATCGAGTCGATCTGGCGGCGCTGTTTCAGCGACGGCTTCGATGAACGCCTGTGGCTTCTCCCGCTTCGACTTGGCAACGGGGCACCGGGGGGCATCATCGTCGAGGGTTCGCCGGCCACCGTCGGCAAGCTGTCGGGCTCGACCGAAGAGTGCGAATTGCTCGCGACGGCAATCGCCGGGACATTGGCTGCAACCCATCAACGCATCGCCACCGGGCGGATGAGCGAGGAATTGCTCGATCACAACCGTCGCTGGCAGGCGGCGCAGAAACAACTCGTACGTGTGCGATCTATCGCCATGGTCGCGAAGATGGCCGCCGGCGCCGCGCATGAGTTAAACAATCCGCTCGCGGTGATCTCAGCCAGGGCGCAGATGATAGTCGCTTCGTGCGACGATGGCGAAACCAAGAGCAGCTTGGAGATCATGCTCGACCAAACGCAGCGCGCGTCCGCGATCGTTATGGAGTTAATGCATTTTGCCAAGCCACCGCAGCCTCAGCCGATTCTCCGCCGTCTCGGCGACGCCCTGGAATCGCTCTGCCAGCATTGGCGTGGCGTTTCTTCGATCGGCGCGGACCGGATGAAGTTGATGGTGGTGGATCCTGCGGCCACCGTCTTCGTCGACCCGATCCAGCTTCGCGAGGTGCTTGATGCGGTTATGGCCAACACGCTGGACGCCACATCTCCCGAAACGGCGATCGTCAAGATCAACTCGCCGTCGCACGCTTCCGATGAAACAGTCCGCATCGTTATCGAGGATAACGGTGTCGGAATGACACCCAAGGTGTTGGAGCATGCGATTGATCCGTTCTATTCCAGTCGTCCCGCCGGTCGAGGTCGAGGGCTTGGGCTCTCCCGCGCCCATCGACTGGTCGCGCTCAACGGTGGGCGTCTCAGACTCGACTCGCGCCCCGGCAAGGGTACGACCGTTCGCATCGAATTCCCCGCAAGAGCGCCCGGCTCCTAGCGTTTCACCGTCGCTCCCAAAACCCAAAGCGTCGAGCCCTCCACGTCTCGACGTCTCGATATTTCGACGTTTCGCCGTTTCGAAGCAAGTTCGCAGGCCCGATCCTCGTCCTCGTTCGGCAGGAGCAGGGAGCGCGTCGAATGCGTGACGAAGCCCCCAAGATCCTCCTGGTCGAACCGGATGCGGGCTTGTTGGAAATGCTCGTCTCATCGCTGTCGGGTGGGCTGGACGCGCACCTCACGTGCGTTTCCGACGCCGAGTCGTGCATCGATGTCGTGCTTAGCGAAACGCATGATTTGATCTTGGTGGATCTGTCTGTACCTGATGCGGAGGGCGCCGATATTGTTCACGCGGTTCGAACGTTCACCGATCGCCCGCTGGTGCTGCTGGCTGACAATCCTGATTGCGATGCCGTTCTTGAGATGATCCGGATCGGCGCCGACGACGTGCTGCTCAAGCCCTTCGCGATGACGAGATTGTTGGAACAGGCCAGAGACTTGGTCGCCCAAGATCGACTCCAGCGCCGTCGAGCGTCGCGAAATCATCGGATGCGTGGGTTGGTACGGCGCGTAATTCGCGAGCGACGCGAATTGAACAAACGCGTAGAACTCGTTTGCCGCGACCTGGTTGGCGCCCATCGCCGCCTGGTCGACCGAATCGTATCCGTCGAAGACAATCAACCGCGAACCGCGTCGAACGGGTAAGAACCGCTTCCTCACGGGCTCGGTTCATCGCAAATCCTCTAATACGTCATCCCACACACGTTCAGTCGCGAGCGTTTCGACATTTCGACGTTTTGACGTTTGAGCTTCTATCCCCCCCACCAATTCAACGCGAGCGCGTTCAGCGCGGCGAACACGATAACCGCCAGCGCGATGAGTATCGGTTTCGGGATGCGCGCCGGTTCCGCCGGCGCCAGTCGGAGCGCGTACGCCCTTTCGTCCGGGTTGTCGCATGGAACAGCCTGTTCGCGACAGTGCGCGATCAATTGCCCCGTCTCTACAGCGGACAATCCAAGGTGGGCGGCGTATCGAATGATCCGTCGGCGACGTGACGCCGAGAGTCGCCCATCGCGTATCTCGCTCGCAATCAATTCGCGGAACACGTCGTGTGTGTCGATTGTCGGCCTGTATTCCGGTAGGTCGCTTTCCGCCGACGTGCGGTTGGCGCTACCAAACCGATAGATGTCGTTGTCCATGATCGCTTCCCCTCCGTTCGGAGCATTGTAGGCAGCGAGTCGGGGGAAATGATGTCTTGCAAGTGGGTGATTGGAGTTAGGACTGCGCGTTGCCCGCTACGGTACGATCGAGCTGTCATTATCGGATTGGTATGACAAATTGACTCACTGCAGCGCTACATATCGGTAGGCCAGCGTCCGAGAAAGGGAAGGCGCACGGCGAGTGCGCGTGAAAGATTGCGGACCAGTAGGTGCGGTTAGGAAGTACTGGATCACCGGCTGGAAGCCGGTGCCACACAGGAAAGGCAAGCCGGAAGCGGATGTCACACAAGAAGGACAACCCGGTACCGCGCAAGGTAACCCAGCCGATAGCCGGTACCACACGAGAAGAGAAAGTCGGTGTCGTTCGAGGAGTTGTTCATGACGTCGTTGCACGTCAGGTCACTACTGCTTGGTCACGCCTCGAAAGAGGGGCTGACCGGGCCGCGCCCGTAAGAAAGCGGACGTCTGAAATCCGGCCATGACAGCTCGAAAACGCTCCCTCACGATCGCGGCTCGGATCGGACGAACCCGTCACTTGAGGCGTGACAGGTTACTAAACTTCGACCTTGGCGAAGTGCCGTGCTCCGATCCACATTGCGATCGCTCCAGCCAACAACGCCGCAACCGCCGCGCCGCCGCAGTAGGCGAACGACGTAGCGTCGGGCCAAGCGTTGACAGAGAGCTCGCGCGATCGCCAAGTGGCGACGCCGACGCCGGTGAGTATCACGGTGACCAACGCGACGGAGGCCAGAAGGTTGGTCGTACCGCCCAAGCTGCCGGCGATTCGGGCCATGCTCGTTTGTTGAAACATGGGCAGACGCGCCCCAAGCCCTACGGAAAACCCGCAAAGACCGAAGCAGATCGCGGCCGTGACCAGTAGGTGTATCGCCGCCCAAATCGGCTGAAGACCGAGCATCCACGTGGCCAACCCCATCGCCGAAACGCCCACCAACACACACACGGTCATGGCAAACGCGAGCTTGGCGATGAGTATGTGTCCGCGCTTGACGGGGAGCAGCCCGATCATCCAGAGTTGTCGACCCTCAAGCGATACGAGCGGAAAAACGAACCGGCAGGTAAACGTCGCGAGAATAAGCGATACGGCGCAGAGATTGAGGAAGGGTATGACGAGCGCCCAGCCGCGCGTGCTGAATTGCAGCGTAAGGGTCGGCATGTTCGTGAGGTAGAGCACCATCAATCCGAACAGGATGACCAGCTGCGTCCACTGCATGGGGTCACGAAAAAACGTGCGTAGATCTTTGGCGGCAATCAAGCGCAGTCGACCGGGCAGGTAGAAGAACACCAAGCCCGGCAGTCCGGCGGCGGAGTCTTGGGCGCGCCGTGGCGCTCGGCTTCCTGCGGTGGACGCCCGCTCGAGCGCGGTGTCGAAGCGCTTCGCGACGAAGCGAACCGCAAGCCAACTGAGTAACAGTGCGTTGGCGATCGTGACGCCGAGAAACAGTACAGACTCGGAAAGCTGCCCGTGCATGGCGTGGTCGATACCTTTGGAGACCCAATAGTTCGGCAGGAATGACGACTCGATAAAGCTGATCCGCGATAGGAACGAACGAATCCACGACTCGGTGGCTGTATCGTCAAGGCGCAACAATCGCACGCCGCGAAAGATGAACGCCGCGACGGCGACGGCGGCGATGACTGCGGAGAAACGGAGCGCTCGGCGCGGGAAGAACCGCGCGGCCGCCCACGACATGACCAGACCGATTGCGGCTGGGATGGGGATGAACGCGAGAAAGAACGCCATGAACAACACATAGAAGGTCCACTCGTTCCCCGGTGGGTTCAAGGACAAAACCGCAAGCTTGGAGTTGGTCGCGCGATGGGCGAGCGCCATCATCAACGGAAGCCCAAGCACGACGAGCGACCAACTCGCGATGACCAGCCCTTCGAGGTATTTAAGGGTAATGACGTCGAGCGTCGTCAACGGCGACGTAAGCAAGTACGTCGATTCTGTTCTTCCAAAGAGTGAACTGTAGGTGATGATCGCGTTCGAAAACGCCAGCATGAACAACATGGCGACGAAGAAGAAATTGAAGACCAGGGGGATCGCGACGGTGGCTTCGAGCGGCGTCCGGCGGAATTGATCGAACACCAAACGAAACATCATATACAGACCGAACCACACCAACGCCACAAGAAGCCCGGTGGCCATCAGACGGATGGGGGCATCGCGAAGTGCGCGGGCTATTTGGTTCGTGTACGACTGCGCCTTGACGCGAAGAAGTAGACCCAGTCGAGACCGCGTATACAGGGCGGGCAGATCATCCATCGTCCGGTTCCGTAAGTTGTAGGAAGATTTCTTCGAGCGAGTGTTCGCGTTGGGCTTTTGCCCGCAGTTCCGCGAGCGTGCCGACCGCGATCAACTCGCCGTGGTGGATGATGCCGATGCGGTCGGCGACGGCTTCGGCGATGTCGAGCGTATGCGTGCTCATGAACACCGTGTCGCCGGCGCCGGTGTGTTCCTGGAAAAGATTCTTGACGGCGCGAATGCCGCGCGGGTCAAGCCCGACCATGGGTTCGTCAATCACGAGCACGGATGGGTTGTGAAGCAGTGCGGACGCGAGCACGACCTTCTGCTTCATGCCGTGGCTATAGCCTTCGCTGAGTTCGTCAAGAAACGATCCGATGTCCAAGCGACGGATGAGCTGCGCCAGCCGTGCGTCACGGTCTTCGCACGAAATGCCGTACATCTCTGCGACGAAGTACAAGAATTCGCGCCCGGTGAGTTTTTCGTAGAGGAATGGTTGGTCGGGAACGTAGGCGAGTTGAGCCTTGGCCGCCAGACCGTCGGCGTTCATATCGTGCCCACAAACATGAACGCTTCCACGACCCGGGCGAAGCAGGCCCACGATCATCTTGATGGTGGTCGTCTTGCCGGCGCCATTGGGTCCGAGGAACGCGAAGAGTTCGCCCCGAGGAATCGAGAGCGTAAGGTCGCGCACGGCAATTGTCGTGCCGTAGGCACGCTGCACACAATCTAATGCGATCGCACAGCCGTTCGCGCTACTTGGTGGCGTGTCGTCGGATTGTCTAGAAGTTGTTGGTGTGTCGTCGTCTTCCGGTCGGTGATCTATCAATGATGGCGTATCGTTGTTTCGAGACGTGGACGAATTGTTGTCGCTTGTCTTGCTCTTGTCGGTTGCCGTTTCGGTGGGGTTCATAGTCGTGCGTTTCTCACGTCGGCGAGCGTTTGCCCGTCGAACCCGGTTTCTCGAACGATGCGCATGGTGCCCCCGACCGGCAGGGTGAACTCCTGAACCCAAACCACACCGCGCGAGTCGACCCATGCCTTGGTGTCGGGCGATTCGACCACGAAGCAGTGGTACACCTCGCCCCGAAGATCCAGCGTCTCGCGGCCGGTGACTTTGACGAGGATGGACAAAAAACGATCGCCCACGCCGGTCACGGCGGCGATGGGGTTGAACACCTGCATGCGCCAAGCGTCGCCGACTTTCAAGTCCGTAAGCTGTGCGAACGGGTTGAAGGCGCTGCCGATAATGCCGCCGTCGGTCAGCGGAATCTTGAACGCACGTTCGAGGGCGCCGTGCTCAAGCGTAAAGGAAAAATCAGTCGGAAACCGTTCGCCGTGCAGGCGGATTCTATGGACCATGCGGTTTTCGAGCAGGACGGTAAACTCGTCGAGCAGCCCATCGCCGGTGAACACGAGCGTCGTCGTCGCCCGTAGCGGGGCGATGGGCAGTGGGAATTGTTCGATCCAAATCACGTCACGGCGTTGCAGCGAATTCTCCGCCGATAGATACTTCGTCCAGAGGGTTCCGACTTGACTGCCTGTGCTGTCGCCGGCGCTCCCCGTACGCTGCCCACCCACGTGGATCGAGAATTGGACGTTCTTGCCTTCACCCGCCAGCCAATCGTTTGGCCGAACGAGGGGCGGGTCGGTCGCAGTCCATGCGGGAATGACGTCGTGCGCCACAAGCCAACCCATGGCTGCGAGCCAGAACGGTACGATCAACATCCCCGTGGCACGGGTGAACATGAGAAGACCCCGAAAAGCGTTCTTAAGAACCCATACTCCAAGCCGCGCCCGTAAGGGAGCGGTCTGACTTTCCCACCCAAGACCGCTCCCTTACGGGCGCGGCTCGGTTTGACGAAACCTTTTTTGGACACCCCATAAGGATTTCGCGCGGCCGGTCCGTGACCGCGTATCGAAGCGTAGCGACGGACTGGACCGAGACAGATACCGAGTTCTTCAGGTGCGAGCCGTCCCGAGTACGTAAGCTATCCGTTCATTCTAGGCAAGCCACCGTCATGATTCTCAACCCTGGCCTTTCCGTGTGATCACACATGCTCCGACATTTTCGAAGGGTGCCCGCTTCCAACTTGGCCGTCTTGCGTCGCACGGCTCCCAATCCTATCGCTTCGTGTAGCATTGGGTTTCAACCTGATCGTCTCGTGTGGCACCGGCTTCCAGCCGGTGATCCAAAAACCGCCCGTTAGGGCGCAACGCTGTCTGCCCGCACTCGCTGGTGCGTGAATCCCTTCTCGCACCACTGTTCACGAGAGTGCTCTAAGTGTATGGGTGGGTAACTGTTGCGCAGGATAGGAATCCTGCTGGAGAAGAGGGACGAGATAGGAATCTCGTCCCAGCTTGCATGACAATAGGCATCTCGCCCCACGTTGCATGGTAATAGGCATCTCGCCCCACCATGCGTACACTGTTTCGCTGCAGCGTTTACCGTTGACGTCGTTTGCGATGCGGTCAGCGGCTACCACACACGTGAACAGATGGTGCCATGGAACAAGCCAATCCACCTGTAGCTCAGCCGTTCTCGCCGCGACGACTTTTTCGCATGCTCGCGCGGCTTACCGCGGTCGTGGTTATCGCCTTGCCTTTTCTGGCTGTGGCGGCATGGCTGAGCTTCCAACACATCCCTCATTGGTATCGCCCTGTCGATCTTGCTGAAGGTGTGGCTGACGAAGCCCGTCGCACTGCGGTTACGGTTGCAGATTTCGTCGGCGATGGCATTGTCGGCGGCAACCCGTTCGACCTCGCTTTGTCCGCAGCCCAAGCGAACGCCTGGCTGGCGGCGCTGCCGGAGACGTGGCCCGACGCCTGGGCTCGAGTGCCGGAAGCATTGCATGATCCGGCGCTGTCGTTCGATGGCGGCGTGGTGCGTATCGGTGCCCATTACGTCGACGCCCGTTGGCAGGCAATCGTGAACGTTTCACTTCGCGTTGTCGTATCGAAGAATCGTGACCGAATTCATATCCGACTGATCGATGTGCGCGCCGGGTCGCTACCCCTACCGCGCTCGACGCAGCACCGCATTGTCAACTCGATACTGGAAGCGGTGGTCCGTCACCGGGAAGAAGCCGGTGATGACGGCGCCTTGGCGCCGCTCATGGCGAACGTAAGATCAGCAGAAGATCTGTTCGACGGGTTCACGATCAAGAACGATTTTGTGTGGTTCAACGGGCAGCGACCGTTTCGACTGATGTCGATCCGTTGCACGCAAGACGAACTCCGCTTGCGCATCGATCCGTTGTAGTGCTGCGCCAGCGTCGCGTTGAGGAGTTGCTACCGACGGTTGTGGCCCATCGCCTTGGCGGTGGGGGAATCGAATCCGGCAACCTCGCAGGGGGTTGAACGATGCCGGTACTCAATCACGTCGCCGCGAACCCGCACGTGACGACGGGACTTGTCCCCGTCAAGAGGCGGAAATCGCGAATGGATCACCGGCTGGAAGCCGGTGCCACACGTGTTCAACAGACTGCTAGCGGCGCAACACCCTTGTCATGAAGGCTAATCGTTAATGGGCGCAGCCACGGCCAAGCTACTCATCTCCTGCCCGGACGGACGCGGCATCATCGCCGCCGTCGCCGGATTCATCGGCGAGCATGGTGGGAACATCATCAACGCCGACCAACACTCCGACCCACGGCACGCCGAGTTCTTCATGCGTGTCGACATCGACCTCGATGGTTTCGACCTCGATCGCACAAGCTTCGCCCCCGCGTGGACCAAGGTCGCGGAATCATACGGCATGCGCTGGCGTATTTTTTGGAGCACAGAAATCAAACGCATGGCCATCCTGGTCACTAAGGAAAGCCACTGCCTCAGCGACCTGCTCTGGCGATGGAAGACCGGTGAGCTGAATGTCGAAATCCCACTGGTGATTGGGAACCACGACATGCTGAAAGAGCATACCGCCGGACACCACGTGGCCTACCACACTGTGCCGATTACGCCGGAAACACGTGTTGCCCAAGAGCAACACATGCTCGATCTGCTTCGCGACGCCTCGGTCGATCTCGTGGTGCTCGCACGCTACATGCAAGTGCTGTCGCCGGAGTTCGTCGACGCCTATCATGCCCGCATGATCAACATCCACCACAGCTTTCTGCCTGCCTTCGCGGGGCGGCGCCCCTATCACCAAGCCTTCGAACGCGGCGTGAAGATCATTGGTGCGACGAGTCACTATGTGACCGAAGATCTCGACGGCGGACCCATCATCTCGCAGTCCACCACGCACGTCGACCACGGTGATACCCTCGACGACTTAATTCGCAAAGGGCGCGACTTGGAACGCGTCGTTTTGGCGACGGCTGTCCGACTGCACGTCGAGAATAAGATCCTTGTCAGTCAGAACAAGACGGTAGTGTTCGACTAGCACGGCGGAAAACCGAGGCCGCACGGTGGCGGACGAATTGGGTGCGAGAAAGGATTCACGCACCAGCGGAGGTGCGAGAAAGGATTCACGCACCAGCGATGAGGGACGCACGCACCAGCGGTCTCGCATGCCACGCTGCTGTGCCGTGATTCCGATCTCGGCACCTTCTTCTGCGGATTCCTATCCGCATTACGCAGCGGGCCTGACGAAGCGGAGGATAGGTGCGATAGAGATTCACGCGCAACAGGCTCATTAGGGCGACAGAACGATGCGTATGCGCGAACAAATGGACCTTGAAACGACTCAGTCAACCGGCTTGCGTCAGAGCCCGGCCTGGAAGATGCTTCAGGGTATTTTCTGGCTGATGTTTTGGTTAATCATTGCGTCCTTTGGCGCGATAGGCGGAGAGAGCCTTAACGGAGGCACCTATCCTTCCTTGATGGATATTGGATCCATTGCGGTCATGTTTCTCGGCGTACTGCACACCATACGATTCGGTTTGCCTTTGTGGATGTTTATGGTCTATGGATTGTTCACGGGGCTCGCGTATGTTACTTCGTATGTCCGGCGTACATGGTACTGGCCTATCCAAGCGACGGATCTGCGTATGCTTAGCGTGGCGATCTATTCATGTCTAATTGTGGTTGGCATGGGCCTAGCTTGTCGCTGGACACCGTGCGTCGTCTCGTGGTTCAAGAGCACGAACCGATCGGGTTTCTGTTCCAACTGCGAATACAACCTGACAGGAAACGTCTCCGGGACTTGCCCGGAATGCGGCGTTGCGATCCCCGGCGAATCCAGTGACGATTCCTGGGCATGATAGCGGATCATAGAGGCGAGCGTCGCGTAATTCGGCGTTCGTGGGAAGGGATTCCCCGGATCAGAGGTGCGAGAAAGGATTCACGCACCAGGAACATGCCCGGAGCCCCTCCGTCGCTTGGTTCCTTAGTCTCTTCTTCTCCTCCCGCTGTGCCGCTGTGCCGTGATTCCTATCGCGGCACCATCTTCTGCGGATTCCTATCCGCATTATGCGTACACGACTCGCGAGCGGGCAGCCATCGTGTAATCTATGGCCATGCGACCGATCGAAGCGCCCACTAGTGAAATCGTGTCAGGTGACATGCCCGGATTGGGTCCGGGCGGACGGTGCCACAATATCGCCGCACATCTTTCGTTCCGCGCCGCCGAAGCGCCGAACCGACCGGCGGTGGTCGTGTCGAACGACGCATCAGGCACCCGACCGGTCCGCTATTCCGAATTGAGTTTTGCCGAGTTCGAATCCCTCTCGAACCGCTACGCCAACGGTCTGGCGTCGATCGGGATCAATCAGGGCCGGCGTGTCTTGGTAATGGTCAGGCCGGGCTTCGACTTCGTCGCGATCATCTTCGCCCTGTTCAAGTTGCGGACCGTGCCCGTGATGATCGATCCGGGTATGGGTGTGCGACGACTGCTCGAGTGCATTCGGCAAGTCGAGTTACACGCGGTCATCGGCGTCGGCGCAGCGCAGGTCGTTCGCGTCCTTCGCCCGCGATCCTTTCGCACCGTGCGTCATGTCGTTACTGTCGGTCGGCGGTGGTTCTGGGGCGGGTCCACGCTGTCACAACTGGCGCGCGATGCTGACGATCACTTCGAAATCGGCGAGACCGCCGCAGACGAAACAGCCGCAATCTTATTCACGTCGGGTAGCACCGGCCCGGCGAAGGGTGTTGTGTATACCCACGGAATGTTCGAAGCTCAGGTGCAGTCGATCCAGCAGCACTACGACATCAAACCCGGCGAGGTCGACCTCCCCACGTTCCCGCTGTTCGCCCTGTTCGACCCGGCCATGGGAATGACTTGCGTCATCCCGGACATGGATCCCTCGCGCCCGGCCAACGTCGACCCGGCAAGAATCGTTCGCGCAATCATCGATCGTGGCGTGACGAACACGTTCGGATCGCCCGCGCTGTGGCGGCGCGTAGCCGCCCACTGTGTACACCACGGGATCAAACTGCCATCGATTCGTCGCATCCTCATCGCCGGAGCACCTGTTCCATTCCATGTGATCGAACAGTTGCGGTCCGTGATCGATCCCGACGCCGACGTACACACGCCCTACGGGGCCACGGAATCACTACCGGCGACGTCCATCAGCGGCCGTGAGATTGTGGCGCTACGCTGTGCCGTGAATTACGCTTCGGCGTCTGCGACCAAGAGCTGCGCCGTGAATCCCTTCTCGGCACCTGACCACGAGCGAGACTCGAATCCTGCTAGCTGTGCCGTGAATCCTTTCTCGGCACCTTCCGGAAAACCGCGCGGTACGTGCGTCGGTCGACCGTTGGCCAACATCATCCTAAGTCTGATACGTATCACCGACGAGCCGATCCCCACTTGGTCGGATGACTTGCTTGTGGCGGACGGCGAGTTTGGTGAGATCGTGGTTTCCGGTCCGGTTGTCACGAAGGAGTATTTCGGACTGCCTGCCGCGACCGCTTCAGCCAAGATTCGCGACGGCGACAGCATACGTCATCGAATCGGCGACATCGGATACCGCGACGGCGATGGCCGTGTTTGGTTTTGTGGCCGCAAAGCCCACCGTGTGGAAACGACGAGCAGTACACTCTATTCCGTGCTCTGCGAATCCGTCTTCAACCAGCACGGCGATGTGCAGCGCTCGGCGCTGGTGGGCGTTGGTGAACAGGGTCACAAGGTTCCCGCGATCGTTGTCGAACCACGTTCGGGGCGCTTTCCTAAGAAGGCTGTCGCGCGCGATCGGATCGTCAAAGAACTCCTGCAACTAGGCGCCGATGACCCGATGACCAGTGGGATCAAGCACGTATTGTTTCATCGAGACCTACCCGTAGACGTTCGCCACAACGCCAAGATCAATCGGGAAGCTCTGACCGTATGGGCTACGGGGCGATTGCGATGAAGACGCTCGTCACCGGTGGCGGCGGGTTTCTCGGTGGGGCGATCGTGCGCATGCTGCGCGACCGTGGCCACGAGGTCGTCGCGCTCGGTCGCCACTCGTACCCCGAACTCGACGCCGTCGGTGTACGCTGCATTCAGGCAGATATCAGAAATGCCGTGGATCTAAAGCAGGCGTGTCGCAATATCGACTTCGTGTTTCATACCGCCGCGCTCGCCGCCATCTGGGGACCACGCCGGGTGTTTCATGAGATTAACGTGGTGGGTACGCGTAACGTCATTGACGCTTGTCGGCAACAGGGCGTCGGCCGGCTCGTCTTCACGAGTTCGCCCAGCGTCGTGTTCGGCGAAGACGATCTTTGCGGCGTGGACGAATCACAGCCATATCCGCCGCGATACCTTGCTCACTATCCCGAAACGAAAGCAGCCGCAGAGCAACTCGTGCTCGGCGCCAACGGGTCCGAGTTGGCGACAGTCGCGCTACGCCCGCATCTGATATGGGGTCCCGGCGACCCGCACTTGATTCCTCGGGTTATCGACCAAGCGCGTCGAGGCCGGCTTCGACGCGTGGGCGATGGGACGAATCTCGTGGATATTACATATATCGACAACGCCGCCTCCGCGCATGTTCTAGCCGCCGAGGCGCTTTCGGTTGGGTCGCCGTGCGCGGGGCGGGCGTACTTCATAAGTCAAGGTGAGCCGGTAGCGATCTGGCCTTGGCTTGGCAAGGTGCTGCGGCGGGCGGGTGCGCCGGCCATCACGAAGTCCATCAGCTACGCCGCCGCTCGCCGCGCGGGGGCCATTCTGGAGGCGCTTCACCGATGCGTCGGAAGTCGACGTGAGCCACGGATGACGCGCTTCATGGCGTCCCAGCTCGCCAAGAGTCACTATTTTGACATATCTTCGGCGCGACGAGACTTCGGATATGAGGCGACCGTTTCGGCTGACGACGGTCTCGACCGATTGTTCTCTTCGGCCGCGGTCGACGCGGTATCGGATGCGTGTCGTTGAGCCGACTGACGGGAGACGTCGTCGATACGCCCGCTGGGATTGCTCGGCCAGAGGGATTCCCAACTGCGCGTAATCTGTTAAACTCCCCAGTTCCACAGACCCGGCCGAGCGTCTTGACCGGGTCGGCTCGTAGAATGCGAGCCTGAAGGTTCGTTGAAGAAGCCAGGCAGGTGCTTCCCGCTCGTGTTTTCACAGGCTGGAAGCCCGCGCCAACTGGTCTTCTTTCAACGCGCTGCTGGTGGGCGGTCGCGAAACGTTTCGAGGCGGGGGTTGCCGCCACGGGTCGCGTGCTCTGCCCTGCGCGAGGAGCGAATGTCGCATTCGGAACGAGTCGTCATCACGGGCGTAGGGCTCACGGCGCCCAACGGCAGTTCGCTGGAAGAATTTCGGCGTGCCTTGCTTGCGGGCGTGTCGGGCGTGACGACGATGGAAACCCGGTTCATGGGCCAAGTGGCCGCCGGAGTGTGTTGTCACGACGAATTGCGGCATCAGAGCCGTAAGGACCGTCGTCGCGGAACACGCGCCGGGGCAATCGCGGTCTACTGCGCCGAAGAGGCCTTGGGGAAGGCGGCGATTGATCGGGAGCGTTTGGACCCCGCGCGGGTCGGCGTGTTCATCGGAATCACCGAGCATGGCACGGTGGAAACCGAGAACGAGATTGACCTGATCCGCCAGTACGACTATGACACGCGTTACTGGTCGCACCACCACAACCCCCGAACGGTGGCGAACAACCCTGCGGGGGAGGTGACGATCTGCCTTGGCTTGCAGGGTCCGCACTATACTATTGGCGCGGCCTGTGCTGCTGGCAACGCCGGATTGATTCAAGGCGTGCAGATGCTTCGCCTGGGCGAGGTCGACGTGGCGCTGGCTGGCGGTGTGTCGGAGTCGATTCATTCGTTTGGCATATTTGCGAGTTTCGCAAGCCAGAATGCGTTGGCGACGCATGACGATCCAACCGAAGCATGCAGGCCATTCGACAAGGCGCGAAACGGCGTTGTCGTCGCGGAAGGCGGTTGCCTGTATGTGCTTGAACGCCTGAGCGACGCGGTGCGGCGCAAGGCGCCGATTGTGGCTGAGGTCATTGGGTACGCGATGAACTCGGACGCTTCCGACTCGGTGCTGCCGAATCCCGAGCGCATCGCCGAGTGCATACAGTTGGCCTTGGGGCGCTCAGAGATTGAAGCGTGCGACGTGGACATCGTCAGCACGCACGCCACAGCCACCGAGCTGGGCGATCAGCAAGAGGTATCCGCGCTTCGCCGTGTGTTTGGCGATTGCAGCGATGTGTATGTAAACAATACGAAGAGTTTCATCGGCCACGCCATGGGGGCAGCCGGTGCTTTGGAGTTGGCGGGCAACCTGGGATCGTTTGACGATGGGATCGTGCACCCCACGATCAACGTCACCGAACTCGATCCCGATTGTGCGCTAAGGAATCTGGTGATCAACGAACCGCGAACCCTCGACCGCGTGGACTGCATTCTGAACAACTCGTTCGGTATGTTGGGTACCAACTCTGCGGTTGTGGTTAGGCGCTATCGCGGTTGATACGGCCGATCCCGGTAACGGGCGGCGTAAGCGAAGGACTCGAAAAAGGCATGGGACAGCAGCAAGTCAAGGAGATAATCCTCAAAATCATCGAGACGATCGCGCCGGATGCGGATCTGTCGGACGTCAAGAGCGACGTCCGCTTGCGGGATCAGCTCGATATGGATTCGATGGACTTTCTGGACATCGTCATGGAGCTACGCAAGCGATACAAGGTCGAAGTCCCAAAGGAAGACTATATGCAGCTGGAAACGCTGGACAGTTGTGCCGCCTATCTTGCGCCCAAGTTTGAGGCCGTCGCCGCGTCTTAGAGGGTGTATAGAAAGGGTTATGACAAACTGAGCCGCGACCGTAAGGGAGCGGTTCTCGCCCACGAAACCGGACCGCTTCCTCACGGGCGCGGCTCGGAAAGGGGCTTCTTAGACACGCACTTAGCGGGCTGTCCGAGGGTGTCGAGAAGGGATTCACGACACAGCACCTGGAGTCCGGCGTCGATTCGACTCCCCCACGGCTAAAGCCATGGGCCACCCGGCTGGTGCGAGACAAGGGAGTCGGCATGGTCCGGCGGCATGAGGCGCCCTCACGTTCTACCCCAATGCACTACGACGTCGCCATCATTGGTGCGGGCATGTCCGGGCTCGCAGCGGGGATTCGCCTTGCCTACTTCGACAAGCGCGTATGCATTCTCGAGAAGCACTATGCGTACGGCGGGTTGAATTCGTACTACACGATCGACGGTCGTTCGTTCGACGTCGGGTTGCACGCGGTGACGAATTTTGCCCCGCCAAACGTACGACAAGCACCCCTCGCCAAGCTCTGTCGGCAGCTACGCCTCACCCGTGACGATTTCGCGATGCATCCGCAGCGGTTCTCCGAGATTCGTTTCCCGGGTCGAACATTGCGCTTTTCCAACGACATCGCCGAACTTACCGACGAGGTCGCACGAGAATTCCCACACCAGAAGGACGCGTTCCAACGCTTGTTGACCGTGGTGCGTGAGTACAACGACGTCCGCCTCGACGCCAAGCCCCTATCGGCCCGCCGCGTCCTGCGCGCGCATATTGACGATCCGGTCCTGACGGAAATGCTGCTCTGCCCGCTCATGTACTACGGAAGTGCGGAAGAGCACGACATGGACTTCACGCAGTTCGTGACCATGTTCAAGAGTATTCTTCTCGAAGGCTTCGCGAGGCCGGTGGATGGCGTCCGCACGATTATCAAGATGCTCGTACGCAAGTATCGATCGTGCGGTGGCAAGCTCCGCATGCAATGCGGCGTCGACCGAATCAACGTGAAGGGCGGCACGGTCGAGAGCATCGTGCTCGACTCCGGCGAGCAGATTACCGCCGACGTGGTGTTTTCGTCCGCTGGTTTCCACGAAACCATGGGCATGTGCTCCGATCACAGCCAAAATGTGCCAGACGACCCAGTCGGTCGGATATCGTTCGTGGAGACGATCGCCGTGCTCGACGAACATCCGCATCAGCTTGGCCACGACGCTGCGATCGTGTTCTTCAACGATTCGGATGTGTTCGACTACGCTGTCCCGAACGAACTCGTGGATCTTCGAAGCGGTGTGATCTGCTGTCCGACCAACTACGAAGGGCACGAGTCGGTAAAGGATAGTCTGTTCCGCGTGACGTGGCTCGCCAACTACGCGCGGTGGAACTCGCTGGACGAGGTCGCCTACCGCGAGGCCAAGGCGTCGCTGCTGGCCGACTTTCGTCGGCGCGGCGAATCGGTCATACCGGGATTTTCGCCGCATATTGTGTATACTGACATGTTCACGCCGCGAACGATCCAGCGGTTTACGGGTCACGCGAACGGAGCGGTCTACGGTTCGCCGCGCAAGAGACGTGACGGACGCACGCGCGTCGAAAACCTCTTCATCTGCGGAACCGATCAGGGGTTTCTGGGTATCATTGGGGCCATGCTCAGCGGGGTCACCATTGCGAACCTGCATGTGCTTTCCCAAGCCTAGCGACGGGAAGTACCGCGTAGCCACGGAAAGTTGAGGGTAGTTTCGGATTATGGCGCGGGATCGTCTTGATGGTGTACGGGATCACTACGATGTGATCGTGATCGGCGCGGGCCTCGCGGGGATGACGTCTGCGAACAACCTCGCCAAGTGCGGGCGAAGCGTCCTGCTTCTCGAACAACACTACAACTTCGGCGGCATGGCCACCTGGTTTCGGCGCAAGGGCGGGCACATTTTCGATATTTCGCTGCACGGGTTTCCGATCGGCATGATCAAGAGCTGCCGGAAGTATTGGACCCGCGAGATCGCCGACTGCATCGTCCAACTCAAAGGCATCGTGTTCGACAACCCCCAGTTTCAACTGAAGACACCGTTCGACCGCGCCGACTTCACGCGAATTCTCGTCGAGCGGTTCGGCATCGCCCCTGAAACGGTGGAATCATTCTTCGACACCGCGCGGCGCATGGACTTCTACGATGACCAGTCCATGACCACGCGCGAGTTGTTCGAGAAGTTCTTTCCCGGCCGATCCGACGTCGTCCGTCTGCTGATGGAACCGATCACCTACGCTAACGGCTCCACACTGGACGACCCGGCCATCACGTACGGCATCGTTTTTTCCAACTTCATGAGCAGGGGCGTCTACATTTTTCAGGGTGGCACCGACAAGCTCATTCAGATGATGCGTCAGGAGATGGTGCGCACCGGCGTCGACCTGCGCAAACAGGTTCAGGTCGAGCGCATCGTTGTTGAAGACGGACGGGCGTGCGGTGTGATCGCCAACGGTCGGCGGATCAGCGCCGGCGCCGTGCTTTCCAACGCCAACCTCAAGACAACCGTGGAAAAGCTGGTGGGTCCGGAGCATTGCCCGGATGAGTTGCTCGAAGAAACGCGGGCGGTCCGACTCAACAACAGCAGTTGCCAGGTCTATATGGGAATCAAGAAGGGTGAGCGGATCGACTACATCGGCGACCTGCTTTTCACGTCCGTCAGCGACGTGTTCGATACGAAGGCCATGTGCGCCAGGGACGTCACGAGTCGAACGTTTTCCATGTACTACCCCGACACGCGACCGGGTAGCGATCGCTACGCCATCGTCTCGTCGACCAACGCGAACTGGAATGATTGGGCCAACCTCAGCCCAGAGGACTATCAACGCGACAAGGCGCACCTGATCGAAACGACGTTGGCTGCTCTTGAGAAATATGTGCCCGACATACGAAGCAAACTCGACCACGTCGAAGCGTCGACGCCGGTGACGTTTCACCACTATACGCAGCAGATGCACGGCTCGACCTTCGGCACGAAGTTCGAGGGGTTGAAGGTCAGTATGGACTTACCCAATCATATCCCAGGTCTGTTCCACGCCGGGTCTGTGGGTATCATCATGTCCGGTTGGCTTGGTGCGATCAACTACGGTGTGATCGTCGCCAACGAGTTGGAGACCTACATGTTCGAACAGGCAAGAACCGGCGGGCACGACGACACGATCTCCACGACGGAGCCCATGCGCTCATGACAAAGACCCTAAGCATAGAGTCGATTCCGCATCGACCGCCCTTTCTGTTTGTCGACGAGATTGTTGAAGTGGACGACGGGCGCATCGTTACCACGAAATACGTCGATCCGTCGGCCGATTTCTTTCGAGGCCATTACCCCCACGAACCGGTCATGCCCGGCGTGCTCATCAGTGAGTGCTGCTTTCAAGCGGGTGCCCTGCTGATCGCCCATCGAATGGGCGGCTACGACGCGTCCCGGGGCGTGCCGGTGTTGACACGCATTACCGACGCGAAGTTTCGCCGGATTGTCAAACCCGGTTCGACGCTTCGCATGGACGTGACGCTCGATGATGAACTCGACAATGCGTATTACCTGACGGGGCGGGCGTCTGTTGAGGGCAAGCCTGTCCTTCGCGTTCAATTCGTGTGCATGCAAACCCCAGGCGGCGGGTAACCATCGTGAGCTTTCTCGACCTGACCGGCAAGCGTTTTCTCGTCTTCGGTGTGGCCAACAAACGGAGTGTGGCCTACCGCATCGCCCATCTTCTGGAGGAAGAAGGGGCGACGGTCATCTACAGCGTGCGGTCGCAAGAGCGTCGCGAACGCCTCGACCGACTGTTGGCTGGGCGCGAGGTTCACGTGTGCGATGTGGGGGACGACGATCAGATTGCCGAGTTGGCGAAGGCCGTCGGCAGCGGTCCGATCCACGGAATCGTACACTCCATCGCCTACGCCAACTACGAATCGTTCTCGGGCACGTTCCACGAAGTTCGGCGGGAAGATTTTCTTCAGTGCGTCTCGGTAAGCTGTTTCTCGCTCGTGTCGATCGCCAAGGCGTTCAGCCATCTGATGCATAAACGGGCGAGCGTGGTGACCATTTCCATTTCGACCACGCGCATGGCTGTCGAAAGTTACGGATACATGGCCCCAGCCAAGGCGGCGCTCGACTCGACGACCGCGTTCCTCGCGAAGTCGTTCAGCCGGTTCTCCGAGATACGATTCAACTCGGTCGGCGCGGGCTTGCTTAAGACCAGCGCGTCCGCCGGTATTCCAGGTTACGTTGATCACTACATGTACGCCGAGCAGGTTACGCTTCGCAAGAAGGGACTCGCCACGGACGAGGTCGCAGCCACGGCGGTGTTTCTGCTGAGCGAGCGGTCGAGCGGTATCAACGCCCAGCGGATCGTCGTCGACGCCGGTATGAGCACGAACTATTTCGATCAGGACGTCGTGAAGCATACGCTGGCCGGTGCTTGGCCCACTGTGGAAAATTCGCCCACAGCAGGTGCTTCGCCGACAGAAGGCCGGTCGACCACCGATCCGTCATGATCCTGCGTCCGGTTATCGTGGCCGTTCCGAGCGAAGCGCCGCCACGCACACCGGCCCAAGTGCAACATCAACGAATCGCCGCGCGTACTGCGCTTCGACACTGCGCCAGTCTCTGCGGCGCACCCGCCGAGGGGTGGTGCAAGTCTGAGACCGAAGTACCTATGCCCAATTGCGGATTCCACTGGTCACTTTCACACAAGCGTGATTTCGCAGCCGCAGTCATCGCCTGCAAACCTGTCGGTATCGACATTGAAAAGATCGAACCGCGACCGCATCGACTCCACGACAAGCTGGCGGGTGTTGAGGAATGGAACCTCGTGGGCAGTCAGTCGTGGCCCGCGTTCTATCGACTTTGGACGGCCAAGGAAGCCACATTGAAAGCGAACGGCGTGGGTATTGCCGGGTTTTCTTCATGCCGACTTGTCGAGATAATAAGTGCCGCTCGAATGGCACTTATTTATGAGGGCGCACGATGGATGGTTGAACACCATCACCACGAAGACCACGTCACCGCGCTGGCCATTCAGGCGGAGACCGGGGCATGTGCAACCTGTGTCGACGAACCCGACGAAACGATTCAGCCGCTCGATATCGACTGGTGCCATCTTGATGGCCCTTTAGATTCGCATTCCAGTTGTGGGGGCAACGCCCGATGAGCGCATGGGTGCTCGGCACACTCGCGATTGTTGCGCTCATTACGTCCATCATATCCGCGATTTTGGGCATGGCCGGCGGTGTGATGCTGCTTGCCGTGATGATGTGTTTTCTCACGCACGCCGAGTCCATACCGACGCACGCTGCGGTGCAGATCGCAAGCAACGGCACACGTGTGATGGCGTTCGCGCGGCACATCGACCGCAGTGCGTTCGTTCGCTTTCTCTTCGGCGTGGTACCCGGCGCGACCATCGGCCTCTTGCTCTTGTGGTCGTTGGGACAGATGGGCGGCAGCGAGCCCTACCTTAAGACGCTCATTGGTTGCTATATCGTATCTTCGACGTTCATACCGAGGGGTGGAGCGAACGGCCACAAGACCGGCACGTGGTGGGACTTTCCGCTGATGGGATTGGTCGCCGGCGTCGCGGCGCTTACGGTGGGGGCGGTGGGGCCGTTGATCGCGCCGCTCTTCGCCCGTCGAGATTTTACGAAAGAGCGACTCATCGCGACGAAGGCTGTCTGCCAACTATCGATTCACGTCTTCAAAATCCCGGCGTTCATTCTGATGCGACAGCTCGATCTTTCCAAGCTCGGGCTGCTGGCTGCGATTATGATCGTCGTGGTCATTCCCGGCACACTCATCGGCAAGCGACTGCAACAACGCGTGAGTGAGTCGCAGTTTCGCATCGCCTTTCGCGTCGCGTTGATTCTTGCGGGGCTCAAGGTGCTTGTGGTCGACGGACTGATGAACATGCCGTTCTGGACAGGCGCGGCCGTCGGTTAGTTCCGCGACCAGTAAACATGGCACCCGGCCCGCGTACAAGGTGGCCCATCTCTTCAGAGGCGGGGGGAGTCGAATCCGGTGTCGATGCATATCCGCTACGGCGGCAGTTGGCGACCGGGGCAGACTTCATACACGCCGGCGCCGTTGTGCAGGTCGATAAGTCGAAGAATGTCGGGCGGTGCGGTCAGGTCAGAGCGATCAATGTCCGTCGACCAAACTGGCAGTGCGGCGCCCGAACCGATCAACGAGTCGATCAGTCGGACCACATCCGCCGTGTCCGCGATGCCGTCACCGTCTACATCACCAGCCAAAACAGCAAACGCAATCGACGCTCCGATCGTCGTGTCGGTTACCGTGGTCCACGCACAAGCGTCAGCCGTGCTCAACAGCACGAGACGTATGGCGCGATCGCCCACGTTCTGAAGATTCACGACCAACGGGGCGATTCCGTCATCGCCCAACTCCGTCGAAACGAAATCGGCGGCTGTCAACATGCACACGTCGCCGTTGTACATTAGGTCGAGGAATCGCCAACCGGCCGTGTTCCGACCGTTCGGATCACTCGGTTGCCGGGCGTCGATGGCGCCGTCGGTTGGGTCGGACTGAACGAACGCACGGGCTTGGTCCAGGTCGACGATGATAATCGTTCTCGTATTGGTCCGCTGGATGCCTTCCGAAGTGTACGTGGCGGAGATGGTGATGCACGTGTCGCCGACGACGTCGAACGCAGTGAACAGACCGACTGTGTCAATCGAACCGGCCTGCGGGCGGTCTACTGACCAAGTGGCGAGTGTGGTTACATCTTGATCGGCGCCGAATCGAAAGTTCGCCGTAGCGGCAAACTGTACTGAGTCACCCTCGTTGATGGATGTGGTGCCCGGCGGGTCGACGGCCAGAATCAATCGGATCAATTCGTCGCCTTGATCGAGACAAATAGGCGCCTTCAAGTCGCGTTCGGTGATGATATCCGGGACCGTGAGCAATGAGTGAAACTGGTTCGCGCATTGGAGGGAACAATTCATCGTAAACCCGGGGCACGATGGACTGCACGGGCTGGGATCGCCCGGCCCTGCGTCGCCACAATGTATCGCATCCCAGTTGTGCCCGAGTTCATGCGCCGACAGGTCGGTCCGGCAGGCCACAGTGGAGCACGAACTACAGTTGCCCTCGACCAGGCTATAACCGAAACCCGACGAGCAGACAAAACCGACGAACGCGATACCGATCGTGGAACCGGCCAACTGTCGTCCAGTGAATAGCTGAGCAAGGTCACGTCGTTCTGAGCTGAATCGCCATACGTCTTGAAACTTGGATAGCAACGCATCCGCATCACTCGGGATGTCCGCGTACGGATCGTTGGGTGAAGAGCGCACGACGATTCTCGTAATAACGTGCCTGATGGCCACGTCTCGCTCGAACTGCACGTTGACGCCGTTGATGATGGATTCGATGCGATCAACCACGGTTTGTGCATCACTGGATGAGCTGAGGAAGAATTCGTAATCGGTGTCGATCAGAAGTTCCGCCAGAAACAATCCGCCGGCAGCCGACACGGTTCCGGACGTTCCGGAGGTGGTGGCGATCGCGCCGTTGTCCACGGCGGCGGTGGCCATGGCGCACGTTCCGCCGCTGGGCATGACGTTGTCGCCTCGGTAGACGAGGTGTTCGCCGGCGCGAGCGGATGCGATCCGGCCGGCCGACGGTTCTACCCAATAAGTTGTGTCGTCCGGCAGTACGATTTTGGCGCGGAGGCCTTCGTTCGTGAGTGACGCCGCGACGACACTTCCTGGCAAACCGTCGATTTCGCCGCGTAGTGTGCTGACGGGACCGGGAGCGACCGCGACAAGCGAACCGTCGTCACCTTGTACCAATAGCTGAAAGCCGGCCGCCCGCACCGAGTGACGATGCAGGGAAAGCGATCGAACTTGTCCGTCGAGCATGACGTCGGTCGTCACGACGCCGGCCGGCGTTTGACGAATCGGCAGCATCGTCAGTGATGCGGACGCCACGTTCAGTGTAGTGGCTATCTCTTCGGCAAGTTGTGCAGCCGATGGGCGCAGGGCCGTTGGCGATACGCCTCGACGCGTGGTCGACCTTGGCGGGCGCGCGGCGAGGGCTGCGCTCGACAACACGCCGCCAATAGCAACGGCCAGCGCCGCCGCAAAGGCTGCACGTCGATAATGATTTCTTACACTTCGCTTCATTGTCGTTACCTAAATCCCCACGCGTCAACGCATGCTACGTCAACAACCCCCATCGACGATCAACCGGCCGCGCAGCGTCTGAGAACGTGTTAAGCAGGTCTCTTTCAGAGCCGCACCCGTCAGGACGCGGTCCGGTTTCAAGTGCCAAAGACCGCTTCCTTACGGGCGCGGCTCGGTTCGTCGCAACCCTTCCTAAGCCGCGTCTGACTGATTTCTTGCCGCGTTTGCACACTCCGCGCAGGCACGAATCGCAGTTCGTCTACAAAGTGGCCACGGCCTTCAATGCGTGATCATGTTTTCCCCGGTCCCCTCTTGGCGCGGACCCCGTGTCATGCCGGCGGACCAAGTACACGAAGACCCCTGCCAGTGCGTCGCATCAGATGGTCTGAGCAACATCCCCCAATAGGTCACAACCATTATGTCTGGCCGGTGCAGTGAATTCAACCTCACCACCGGTATTGGACGTGGTGTCCGTTCTCGACCATCGTAATGGTCCGCACAATAGTGTGATCGCCTGCGAGGCGCAGTCGTCTCAATAGCTTTCGAGCGGCGAGCGAGAAGGGGGATAATATTATCGGCCGATACGCAAGCTCAGAAAAACCGTTGGGGCAAGTCCGGTTACGCTGTCCGCGCGGTGACTTAACCAGACCTCGGCGTCGCACACCGTGGACGCATCGGGTGGTTGGCGGACTCATGGCTTAGAGCGTGTGTGTGAGAAGCCCCCTTTCCGAGCCGCACCCGTTAGGAAGCGATCCTGGCTCGCTGGCGAAAACTGCTTCCTAACGGGCGCGGCTCGGTTCGTCGCAAACCGTCTAACGCATCTTCTCACACACGTTCTAGGGGCGCGATGCGCACGCACGGTCGCACCAGGGTCCAACGGTGGAGCGCTACGACGATTCTGAAATGTCGTATTCGCAGAACGCCTCGGGGAGATACTCCAGCAGGTCGGTCGCGGTCATGGACCAGCGGCCCAACTCTTCAGCCGCAAAATCGCCCGCGAGACCGTGAAGATATACGCCGAGGATCGCCGCTTCCAGAGGGGCCATGTCTTGGCCGTTTAGGGCCGCGATAACGCCGGAAAGCACATCGCCCATGCCGCCGGTCGCCATCCCCGAGTTGCCCGTTTGGTTGACGTAAAGACGATCGCCATTGGTAACCACCGTGCCGTGTCCCTTGAGCACCGCCACGCATCCGTAGGCTTCAACCAGTGCACAGGCTGCGGCGTGACGGGATTCGGCAGAGGTGTCGAGATCATAGGTCACGCCGCGCGCATCGAGCAGCCGTTTCAACTCGCCGACGTGCGGCGTCATAGTAACCCGCTGGGGGTCGGGCACGTCGTACGACGACGCCTGCGACACGGCGTTGAGACCGTCAGCATCCACGACGACAGCGCCGGGGAACCGGGCGATCAACTCGACCACCACGTCGGGCGCGATGGATTTCCCGAGCCCCGGACCGACCACGAGAACCTTCGCACTGAACGCCGTGATGGCGTCGATCAGTTCGCCAGTTGACGTCGGAAGCGTTCGGATGGTCGCGCAAGGCGCCAGCACGCCGACGGCGGTGCGTAGCGGTTCGGGCACGAGCAGTTGAACAAGACCCGCGCCGCTGCACAGCGCCGCATTGCCCGCCAGCGCCGGCGCGCCGATCATCATCGTTTCGTCAGCACAGCCGCCGGCCACAACGACACGCCCCACGTCGCCCTTGTGGGCGTCGTCACTGCGCCGAGGCAGTTCGCCGATCTCTCGCGTGATGACTGGATCGAGGGCGATTAGGATGCTCCTTCTGCGCGGGGCGCGAGGCCACTCAGCGCAGGGTCTGTTCCATGGATAGGCGGCGCGGCGGACTTCTTGTTACTACACACCAAACGACGATTGATCAAAGCGGCGGTGTGTCCGGCGCCGAAACCGTTGTCGATGTTGACGACGGTCACACCGGCGGAACAACTGTTGAGCATGCCAAGAAGAGCGGCCAGCCCGTGAAAGCTCGCGCCGTAACCCACGCTGGTGGGCACGGCGATCACCGGACACTGTACCAACCCCCCGACCACGCTCGCCAGGGCGCCTTCCATACCGGCCACCACAACCGCCACGCCGGATTCGTTCAGCGCCTCAGCGTGGGCCAATAGGCGGTGGATGCCGGCTACACCCACGTCGTAGTACGTAGCCGTTCGCTGGTCCATGATTTCGCACGTCTCGCGGGCTTCCTCTGCCACGGGCATGTCACTGGTTCCGGCGCTGATGATGGCGACGGTCGACTCGGACAAGACGGGTTCCTGCTGGCGCAAGACGATGGTGCGCGCCGCCCGGTTGTACCTGGCGTTGTCGAACCCGGCCGCTACGGATTGAAACATGGCCTCAGAGGCGCGGGTGGCGAGCACGTTGCCACCGATAGCGGCGCAGCGCGAGAAGATGGCCGTAACTTGTTCGATCGTCTTGCCTTCGCAGTAGATTGCTTCGGGGAATCCGCATCGAATGGCGCGGTGGTGATCGACCTTGGCGAATCCGATATCCTCAAACGGCAGCGATCGCAATCTCGCCACGGCGGCGTCAACCGAGCACGCGCCGGTGCGTAGCGAGTCGAGTAATTCTCGAAGGGCTGTCTCATTCATGGCACCAGAGTTTACAACGCCCGAAACGGTCGGGCAAACCTCGACGAATCGGCGACGACCTCCGCAGTCTGGTCAGGTACTGGCTGGCGCATAGGTGCACCAAGACGACTTGGGCCCTGTCGGACAGATCGTGGCTCCTCGTGCGTTCACAACATGTTCCGAAACAGAGTCGACCGAGAACAGGGCGCCGTGCTTCGATGTGCCGGTCGCTGGCGAAGTCTCTCGCAAGTTCTTAGATAACTTTCGGAACATTGTCTTGTCGATGGTCGTACATGGGTATGCGCTGACTCGTGTCGTGGGTTCCGGATTGGGCAGAACGTGCAACGCGATGCGCTCGTCAGGTTTCGTGGCCACAAGGGTCGTGGAGGACTGCGGGCTAGTCGCCCGTTTGTTAAGTGAGAGGACAAGCAACATGATCCATCCGTTGTCTCGTCGAGAATTTTTTGGTACTGCGCCCGTCGCCTGCACAGCCGCCGGCATGTTGGGGTTCGGCTCGTTTGGTGGAGCGGCGGCAATCGGCGCGACAGCCGAAGATGAGAATTCATCCCCGACCCGCGTCCCCGACGAATTCCCGAGGCAAGATTCACTAGCCGTTCGGGCCATCGTTGGTCTCTCGCATTTCAACATCGACAAAGTGACCAAGATCGTGTCCGCACGTCCTGCGCTCGCCAAGGCGAGTTGGGATTGGGGGTTTGGTGACTGGGAGTCGGCACTCGGCGCTGCGTCGCACGTTGGTCGGCGCGATATCGCCGAAGTACTCATGGACCACGGAGCCCGACCCACTATCTTCACGTTCGCCATGCTCGGCAACCTCGATGCCGTTCGCGCTATGATCGAAGCCAATCCGGGCGTCCAGCGACTTGCCGGGCCGCACGGCATCACGCTACTGGCCCACGCCAAGGCCGGCGGAGGAAGCTCCAAGTCCACGGTCGAATATCTCGAATCGCTCGGCGACGCGGACATTGACCAAAAGGGACTACCTGTTCCAACTGAAGAACACACGGCCATCCAAGGTGTGTACAAGTTCGGCGGCGCTCCGGACGAGCGTTTGAGAATCTTCGTGGCCAAGCGCGGGCTGGCCATCGAGCGCGAAGGTCGAACGCATCGATCGATCGTCCGCGTGGGACCGTGGGAGTATCATCCGCAAGGCGCGCCGGCTGTAAGGGTTCGGTTTGACGCGACTGGTGCAAGACCGAACGCGCTGACGATCGTGGACGCGACTCTCGAGATTACCGCCCGACGCGTTCCGGGGTAATTAGCGGGTCGTTTCCAGACCCACCCGTCCCGAGTTTCGCCGGGTATTTGGGCATGCCCGGTTACAGAGCGAGAGAGGACGGGAATGCGCCAATATCGTGCGGTGACGCATTTCAGGCCCGTCATGGACGATTCTGATCCGAAGAGCGCCAGAAGTTTCCCACCTTTCACCTTGACTTTATTCTCGTGGCGGCGTACACATCCCGATGAACAGGTTGTACACTGCGAAAGCGTTTGGGACTCGAACATTTCAATACGAACTAAAGGAGTCGAATCATGTCACTGACGCGGTCAGTTGTCCTGTCTTCGGTCGTCGCACTCATCCTTTCCACGTCAGTTCAGGCTCAGCGAGAACACGAGCGATTCGCCAAGGGCGCCGAAGCGATCGTATCGGCCAAGATGGTTCTAAGTGACACGACTTTGGCATTGTCTGGTCGTTCCCTTCAGACGGCCAAGAATCGCGAATCGTATGTGATCATTCAATTGTCCGAGGGTGCAAACGTCGTCGATGAAGTGCTTACAATCGGAGAAGCCCAAAACTTTCTCATGCCAATAGCTGAGACGGTCCGCGGCGGCGTTGCCATGAACCTGCGCAGCACTACGGTAGGAATGGGCGCTGTAGCTGGCGTGCTCAACGGGCGCTTCGATCCCGATGCCGATCCCGACGATCTAACCCTTTCCATGGCGCGGCTGACCGATCCCAACGAGCTGTCCGACGGCGCGTTCGAAGCGGTGATGACGCTTGACTTCGGTGACCGCGTGGTCTGGCTGGTGTTCGACGGCGAAGGATTGGTGGGCGCCCGGTTCGTTGCTTCGGACATTGATACGAACGGTAAGCTCTTGTACCGGCAGTCGCTGCACTTGCTCAAGGCACAGCGGATAGCTCGCATCAAGATGCGTTCGCCCTTCGGGGGAACGATAGCGTCCGGTGTCCCAGTATCGGAGGGCTACGAATGCTGTCCGACCAATTGCTCTACGTGCTGCTGTAATTCCTCAAGTGGGTGCTCGAGCGACGCCGACTCTTCGGATTGTGGGGGCGGTGGTTGCAAGTGTACCGGTGGCACTACTTGCGTATGCAGCAAGAACCTCGAATAGCTGAGTCCGGCGCAGGCGTCGACGCTACTTGCGGACGCGACCCGCACGGGCGTGAAACGTTCCGGTGGGATAGGCTTCCAAATCAAGACGGTCGCGTGTGCCGCCCGCAAACATGTGGTAACCCAGTGCGGCGATCATCGCGGCGTTGTCCGTGCAGTAGGACATTCTTGCCGCGTGAAAATCTAAGCGACGATCGCGGCAGGTGCTTTCCAGTTGCTCCCGCAGCGCGCTGTTGGCCGCCACTCCGCCGCCCAGCACGACCGCC
This sequence comes from Phycisphaerae bacterium, assembly GCA_029260075.1. Lineage (GTDB taxonomy): Bacteria > Planctomycetota > Phycisphaerae > UBA1845 > UBA1845 > OFTM250. The sequence continues at coordinate 8,520 of JAJDDY010000067.1, read as the reverse complement.
GAAACGCCCGTCTTTGCCACGGCCAGCATCGTCTTGCGAACCAGCACATCGACGACCGCCTGCTGAAAGCTGGCTGCAATGTCGGCCACGTCTCCCTCGGTTTGTTTCTCTAATCCGCCACTTGTCTGACCGTGCCCGTGGACGTGATAGAGCACGGCCGTCTTGATGCCGGAAAAGGAAAAATCCAGCGACTCCGCACCGAGCATGGTGCGCGGAAAACTTACGGCTCGCGCGTTGCCGGATTTCCCCACGCGTTCGATGGCCGGTCCCCCGGGATAGGGCAGTCCCAAGATGGCCGCCACCTTATCGAATGCCTCGCCCGCCGCGTCGTCGGTGGTGGCGCCCAATAGTTCGATTTCGGTCGGTGCGGTGATGCGAAACAACGACGTGTGACCACCCGACACGATCAATCCGACCGCTGGCCAGGGCGGTGAATCCAGGTCGATGGCCGCACTATGGGCGTGCGCAAGAATGTGGTCCACACCGACGAGCGGTTTGTCCCACGTCCAACTGAGCGTCTTGGCTGCGGTCACGCCGATGAGCAGAGCGCCGACGAGCCCGGGCCGGTTGGTCACGGCGATGGCGTCAATATCGTCCGGCTTGCACCGCGCCGCCGACAGGGCTTCGTCGACCACGGCGTCGAGGTTCTCGATATGGGCCCGCGCAGCAATCTCCGGAACCACGCCGCCATACTTACGGTGCAGGTCAATCTGCGACGCGACGATATTGCTCCGCACGGTGCAGCCATCATCGACCACAGACGCGGAGGTTTCATCGCAGGAAGTTTCAATGCCAAGAATGGTTGTCATCGCTTTCCGGCCAGAGCGTACCGATTTGCGATGCGTCCGTCCATGCAGACGATGCGCGTCCCGTTAAGAGGTTTTGTCGGTTGCGTGTGGGATTGGCAACTTTGCGGTTGCTTGCATGTGTACGGGTGCCTCGTTCTTTGGAGGCGAAACCGCGCCCGATTCGACTCCCCCACGGCTGAAGCCATGGGCCACCCCAATCGGCTTGTCGTCCGCAACGCACGTCAACCGGTTTGCCAAGCATTACGTGGCGCTCGATAATCCATCGTGGTACCCTCGGCCCGGTATGGTTAACGGGCAGAATCGGCGCATCGAAGATGCAATGATGCAAGGTGTGACCATCAACTGGAGTCTTCGCGATGGCTGAGAATCATCCCATACGTGATCTGATCGATCTGACAGATTCGAATCGCTGCGTAGCGTTCAACCGAACCATGAAAGAGGCCCAGCAAGACGTGGCCTCCGGCGATCCGGCGCGCGTGCGGCGCATAGACGGGCCCTTCGCCGTCGTCGCTCGAAAGGGCCACATCGTTCGGCTGGCCCGATCGATTTCGGTACCCATGCGGTACTTCATCGTCAAGCAAGCCGCCGGACCGGCATTGGTCGTCGCACACCGCATGGACGACATCGAACGATGGCTGCGCGATGCGGGGTTCCTCGACCAATACCATCCAACCTATACGCGTATGGTCCCGGCGCACTACATCACCGAGATCGCCCTGGTTGGCTGTCCCGATCCGAATCCGACCTATACGCGATTCTTCGCGCCCGAGCGCGAAGTCCACGAAACCGATATCGATAAGATAGGGCGAGCGTACGTCGCAACGCTGGATCAAGAGATCGGCAAGTGGTTGGAGCGGTTGGATGAGAACGCGCCAATCGGCGTCTGTTTTTCGGGTGGGGTAGACAGCGGGGCGGTGTTGCTTGTGTTGTATCACCGGATGTTGGCGATGGGGCAGAACCCGGGTCGGCTGAAAGCGTTTACGCTGTGCGTGTCCGGCGCGGGTGATGATTTGGATCAGGCCCGGCGCTTTCTCGAAACCCTGGACTTGGCGCTTCTGCACGAACCGGTGGACGTTCCGGCGGAATGGATCGACTTTCGCGAAGCGATCCGTACGACCGAAGACTACAAGCCGTTGGACATTCAGTCGGCTGCCATGGCGTTGGCACTGTGTCGTGGCATTCGTCGCGCCTATCCGGGCTGGCGATACTTGATCGATGGCGACGGCGGCGATGAGAACCTCAAAGACTATCCAATCGAGGAAAACCCCGAGCTGACCATTCGCAGCGTGCTCAACAACCGCATGTTGTATCAAGAAGGATGGGGTGTCGACTCGATCAAACATTCCCTCGTGTATGGCGGTGGTCAGGGTCGAGCGTGTACGCGAACGTTTGCCCCGGCGGCTCGATGGGGGTTTGACGCGTTCAGCCCCTTCGCCCTACCGAACGTGATCGAAGTGGCTGAGGGTATTCCCTTTATCGCACTGACGGACTGGCAACACGATCGATTGTATTCATTGAAGGGTGAAATTGTTTCGCGCGGGGTGGAGGCTGTCACCGGGGTGACGATGCCGGTGTTCGAAAAGCGCCGCTTCCAAAACGGCGCCATGCCAGAGCACAGTTTCGCCGAGCGATTCCCCGAGTCGCCGCATACCTATCGACAGACGTTTCAGGCGCAGTTCGATGCCTGACGTTGTCGGGCTACCGAGCGATCGCGACATCGCCGGGTTGCGCGGCCCGCGCCACACTGTCGACTGGGCGCGACCCTATGCGTGGCTCATCGAGCCGGAGCGGTCCGCTTCGGGATGCGTCGAAGATGTCGCGACGGTTTTCATCACCAATAAGTCGTGCCCCTTCCGCTGTCTGATGTGCGATCTCTGGAAGAACACAACGCCCGAGCGCGTACCGGTCGGTGCGGTGGCCGGTCAGGTCCGCTGGGCGCTCGAGCGACTGCCCGGCGCCGACAGTGTGAAGCTCTACAATTCCGGCAATTTCTTTGACGATCAAGCCATCCCGCCGGCCGACCGCCGCGACATCGCCGGACAGGTGTCGAGCTTTCGATCGGTGATCGTCGAATGTCACCCCAAGCTTGTGGATCGGCGATGCGTCGAGTTTGCCACGTCGATCGACCCGGCTGTGCAGGTGGCGATGGGATTGGAAACGGTGGACCCGAACGTCCTACCCCGCCTGAACAAACGCATGACGCTGGAAGACTTTACGCGGGCGACGACGTTTTTGCTCAATCGCAACATCTCGGTTCGGTCATTCGTGTTGCTTCGCACGCCCTTTCAAAGCGAAGCGGAGGGCATCGACTGGGCCATGCGTTCCGTCGAGTATGCGTTTTCCATCGGCGTCGAATGTTGCGCCGTGATACCGACACGAGCGGGCAACGGCGCCATGGATCAACTGCAAGCCAATGGACACTTCTCACCGCCGACTCTCGCCTCGATGGAGGCTGTGCTGGAGTACGGTTTGGGACTTGGTCGCGGCCGCGTCTTGATGGACCTATGGGATGTCGAGCAATTCTCCAGTTGCACTGCGTGCGGTGCCCAACGTACTGCGCGACTCTCTACCATGAACCTCACACAATGCGTGAGCCCTTCTGTTTCCTGTGACCGCTGCGAGTCATCCTAATGGAAATCAGAGCAGACATAGCCATCATCGGCGCCGGTTTCGCTGGGAGTCTTACCGCTTTGTTGGCCCAGCGGATCGGACTTCGCCCTGTACTCATCGAGCGATATGCGCACCCACGATTCGCCATCGGTGAGTCGTCCACACCGATCGCCGACCTTGTACTGAAAAACCTTGCACAGCGATACGACCTACCCCGTCTCAAGCCGCTTTGTAGCTATGGAGAATGGAAACGCACTTATCCGAACCTGGTATGCGGCCTGAAGCGCGGCTTCAGCTACTTTCGACATACTCCGGGCGAGGAATTCTCGGCCGGTGAACACCACGCCAACGAACTATTGGTAGGCGCCAGCGCCAGTGACGAGAAGAGTGACACGCATTGGCTTCGCGCGGACCTCGACGCGTTTTTCGTCGACGAGGTGCGCGCGGCAGGAATTACATACTTAGATCAAACACACCTCACACATATTCAGCAAGCGGATGACTGGGAGTTCTCCGGGCAGCGTGATGGGGTGGACGTGCGTATTCGTGCCGGGTTTGTGGTCGATGCTTCCGGACAAGCGGGTGCCTTGGCGTCGGCGCTGAATATTGAACAGGACTTGACACGGATCAAGACACGATCGCGAACGCTCTACACACATTTTGTTGACGTGGAACGCTTTGGTGATGTCTTGTCGCACCTCGATGTGTCCACGCATGATCACCCCTTCGATTGCGACGCGGCTGCACTGCACCATATTTTTGACGAAGGGTGGATGTGGGTCTTGCGGTTCGACAACGGTGTGACCAGCGCTGGGTTCGTATTGGATGAATCCGACGCACCGCTCGACATGTCCATCAGTGCGGGCGAAGAGTGGGCCAAGCTCATTGAGAAGTACCCCTCTATTCTACAGCAATTCGATCGGGCCAAACCCATACGACCATTCGTGCGCACCGGTCGAATGCAACGCCGCGCCGCCCGCGTGGCCGGCCACAATTGGGCCATGCTCCCTTACACTGCCGGTTTCATTGACCCATTGCACAGTGCAGGCAATGCCTTCACGCTGGTCGGCGTCGAACGACTAATCGGCATTTTGGCGGACACTGAAGCGGGCAACGAACGTCGTGCGCGAATGAACGCATACGAACGATTCATGGGACTGGAAATCGAACTCATCGACCGCTTGATTCACGGGTGCTATATGACGCGACATCGGTTCGATCTGATGGTTCCGTATTCGATGGGGTACTTCGCCGGTGCAACGTCGTGCGAGCACCGACGGCGCCGCGGCGAGCACGGCGACGCCTTCCTGATGGCCAGCGATGCGGCGTTCACAGCGGCTGTTGATCAATCGTATCGCGTTGCTTGTCGACTTGCGGAGTCAAGTGAACTGACCGCTGCGATGAGTAAGACATATAATGACGACGTGGCGGCGCTCTTGAGACCGTATGACCTGGATAACCTATTCGATCCAGAGATTCCCAATATGATTCCGTTCGCGTGAACACACATACGGTGCTCATTGAAGTAGAATATCAACAAGACTAGCGCTTCGTCACGACTCAACTGACGCCTTCGTTCGATCCGAGCCGCGACCGTACGGGAGCGTTATTGAGCCGTCATAAGCGGATTGCAAACGTCCGCTTCCTTACGGGCGCGGCTCGGTAAACCCATAATGCGATGTGTGACACGGCACTGGTCTTCATAGGAGTTTTGAATGAGCAAGACGGTAGTGATCTTTGACCTCGATGGCACCTTGACCAAGCCGTGCCTGCTGTTCGACGACATTCGCGAGGAAATCGGTGTGTCCGGCCCCATTTTGGAGGCCATGCAACACATGGATGACGCGGAGCAGCAGCGCGCCGAAGTCATTCTTGCGCGGCACGAACGAAAGGCGGCTGAACATGCGGAGCTCTACGACGGCGCGCATGATGTGCTCGATGCATGTCGCAATGGCGGTTTGGCGCTGGCGGTTCTCACACGCAACTCGCGCCGCGCGCTCGATACCGTGATGGCCAAGTTCGGCCTAGCGGTGGATACGGTGCGGACGCGCGACGACGGTGCGATCAAACCCTCCGCCGAGCCAATCCTGTCCATCTGTCGCGAACTCGGTGCCGACCCGAGGGTGAGTTGGATGGTGGGTGACTATCTGTTTGACCTTCAATCAGGTGCAGCAGCAGGAACGCGGACCGTGCTCATGCTCGGCGAGCGCCCCCGGCCAGACTTTGCGGGCCAGGCGAACTTCGTCATCCAATCGCTTGCGGAGCTCATTCCGATCATTGGCGTCAGTTGCGACGCCGAAGGAGAGTAGGTGCGCGTGTCAAGTACACTTTGAATCTGGGAACGGGAAATGCCAAAGAGCATGTTGGTAATCTGGTCGTGATAGACGGAATGGCATACGCAGCTTGATGGCGTTGTGGACTTGATGAGCTAGCATGATGGATGTGCGCGGCACTCATGCGTACGGTTCTTGCGTAGCACACTTGTGTGGCACGGGCTTCCAGCCGGTGATCCATTACCTCTTGTCCGCACTCGAAGAGACCACCGGCGCGAGACTCCCCTACTGCGCACCGGCCGTCACTAATTGCCAACGAACGGCTACGGCCTGTCATTCACCAGCTTGTTCACCGTGCGGACCTTCGCGGTGGCGTCGGGGCGTGCGTCAGGGACGTCGGGTTGCTCTTCTCGCGTGCGAACTGCAGTACGCTGGGCCATCGTTGGGATCAACTCAATGCGGCGCTTGAGCTCGCCGAACATGTCGTCTATGGGTCCGTACAGTTCCGTCAGTCGCGTTTCGAGTTCCTTGGTTTCCTCTTCGTTGCCGTCGTGGGCTTTAATGCGGCGCTCGAGATCATCGATGTCGACACGCCGCCGGTCTCGATGCACCCTCGCCCGCAGTTTCAATTCATCGAAGCAAGACCGGACGGCCGTCACCTGTCCGTCGTCCAGGTCGTATCGCTCGATGAAATCCTTAATATACTTCTCCCACGCAAGCAGCTCGATTTCGATCTGATCGGTGGGTTCCGATGCTGCTTTCGCCTCGGCGCGCATTCGGGCTCGCTCCGCGGCGCGTTCCTTTCGCCGCGCACGACGACTCGCGGCGCTGGGTTTCCACAGATCGTCAAGCTCACTGTTGTCAAAGTCGCCCGATTCGAATGTCTTCAAGCGCTGTTCAGCGAGTTTCATTCCGAGGCCAAGCTGTAACCGTTGGGCTTCGAACTTCAACCGCTGCATGGGCGTGAGAAACTCGCGCATATCGTCGGCACCGCCGGCCAGTTCCGTCTTGAGCGTGTCGAGCATGGGCAGGGCACGGTGCGCCCACGCTTGGGCTTTTTCGCGCGACGGAGGCGACAGCTCGAGACGCATCTCGACGAATTCGTCGACCAGCGGTTCGATTCGGTCGCGATACTTAGCAAGGAAGGGAACCCAGCGTTCGACGACCGCGCCTTGCAGTTTTTCGCGCTGCGTGTCGTCCATATCGTAGCGGTCGCCCATCCGAGAGGCCCAGCGACGCACCATCAATCGCGTCAGCTTGGGCGACGGCCAGATGCCGAGCGTGTTGTTCGCCTGTGTCGCCACCTTGGCGACGGGTGATACTTCTTCCGGCGCCGTCTGAATCGCCGGTGCGACGAGCACGAGCATGGTCACAATGGGCCACATCGATTGGTCTCCAATAAGTCGGTTGATCAACGGGGTCGTTTTGCGCGACCGACCACCCCGTGCGTTACTTGTCAGCCACCGGCGGCGCGTGGTCCGGCCGGAAAATCAGCACCATAGGTTTCTAGCCGGATGCCGAGCGAAAGACAAGCGCCCGTTGCAAACGACCGAAGCACGACACGCCGATTTACCGATACATTCCTTGACACCAAGAGTACGGGAAATCGCGTGAATACAACACGTATCGTCAGTATCGTCGTGCCTACCTTCAATCGGTGTGCGCAATTATCGCGGTGTGTCGACAAGATTCGACGCCACGTCGCCGGTCCCCGCGAGATCATCGTGGTCGATGGTGGTTCGACCGACGGCACGCGCGATTGGCTTGCCGGTCAGCACGATCTGCACGTCATTCTGGAACGCGAGCGGGAAGGGGCAGTCCGGGCGTTCAACAAGGGCTTCCGTGCCGCGACAGGGCATTACGTCATGTGGCTTAACGACGACGCCTATCCGCTTCCCGGAGCCGTGTCCCACGCCACAACCCTGATCGAGCGGTGCGACCCGGCTGAGGTCGGCATGATCGCGTTCTACCACAACTGGAAAAGCCCACGCAACGTGCTCGACCGCGTCGAGCATGATGGCCAAACGTTCGCGATGTGCCACGTACGTGGGTACCCCTACGCGAACTTCGGCCTGCTCCGGCGCTCGTTGCTCGAATGCGTCGACTATGCAGACGAGCGGTTCTATTTCTTCGGGTTCGACCCGGATCTCTCCTTGAAAATCCAGATCAACGAAGGGTTGAAGGTGATCGGCTGTCGCGAGGCGCTGATTCACCACGACGAGCACCACGACGACCGAAAGATCGGCGACCTCTCCACCGGCCAAGCCGACAACGAAAAGCTTTTCGCCAAGTGGTCACTTCCCGAACCGGGCACCTACCCCGACCCCATGCCAGCGTACCGGTCCACGCTTCAGGCGTGCGGTCTGTAGAACACCTAACTCTGACGCGATTTTCGGACTGGCATCCGCGTGCCATGCCAGAGCGCGGGTTCCATACCTAAGCGCAGCGCAGTCATGCTCGTCCGCGTACGAACTCAGCTCGAAGGCTGCTCTACGTCGATCTTCTTTGAAACTGCTGGGCGCGACTGACCCACTCGTGTGGCACCGGCTTCCAGCCGGTGATCCCATTGGCGTCTTCTTCCTTCGACGGAAAGACACACCACACCATGGAACTGGTCTTCTTCAACAGTTTGCTGCGTTTGAATTTGTTCCGGTGGTCTACAATGGAGCGAGAAAGGATTCACGCTCGGGTGCAAGACAGTTTGGGCGTGCCAACGTAATGCGTCGCAGTTTCTCTTGCGAACTGATCTTACAGCCCTAACGGGGCGTCCTATTCCAGCCCAGGGCGTTGCCCTCGTTGTTCTACACATCTTTTCATCGACTGTCGTA
>JAJDDY010000066.1 GCA_029260075.1 Phycisphaerae bacterium | reverse complement strand
GTCGAGCACCGGAACACCGCCGGAACTGATACCGAACTCAGGTGGCGCAGGCATCAGGGCTCACTCCGCTGGCGTAGTTGATCTTCAGGGATACGCGAACGGCGACGCTGACTCAAGGCGTCCATACCGATGTTCTTCGAGAAGCGATTGTCGTTGTTGTTGACCGTGATGTTGGCACCGGACGATCGCTGCTTCGCGTTTTTCTTTCGAAGTTGCTTCAGTATAAACTCCGATTGACGGACTTCTTCTTCCGTCACATCGTCGACGCCCTCGTCTTCGATTTGTCCGGCGACAATACTAAGGTCGCGGAACGTGTTGTTTTTGCCTCGCTGATTCGCGACGAAGGTCTTAGGTATCGAGCCGAGGATATCAATAGGGGACAGGCCACGACCTTCAGCCCCAACAAGTCCCTGAGTGACCTTGGCAAGCCTTTCAACGTCTGCACCCTCGAACGCCTTACCAGGAAGCCTGTCGATGAACTTCTGAATATCCTCAGTCGATCCACCTTGTGCTCCTGCCTGATCCAGGGCTCGTACATTGCTTTCCGATTGAAGATCGCGTTCGCGTGCAGAAATATCTTGAGCGTCGTTCCCCCTCCGCTGGAACAGTCGATCGATAAACGCGTCCTTGCGATCCTGCGGAAGCTGCGCGGCGGCGTCAAAATCAGGAGCGGGGCCTCGTCCCGGGTTGTCGATCAAGATCGCGAGTTGCTTCTGTCGTTCAATGTCGGCATCAGCCCCGGCAAGCTCAACCGCCCTCGCCCGAGATTCTTCACTCGTAGAAGGCACCTTGCCCGCGAGCCGTTCGCGTGCGTCCGCCGCCTGCCGTGACTCCTCGGCAGAGAACGGCCCATCAGGCCGTCGCGCACTCCGACGGTTTTCTTCCGCCGTCTCTAGGTCACGTTGTTTCTGCAAAGCGTCCAGGGCGTCGGTCTCGTCCTGGATCGCCCGCGTGTTCCGTTCGTGCTCCTCTCGCGACGCCCGCACCGCTGCCGTGATCGCAAGGATGCCCACCACCACCGCACCGCCCGCACCGACCAGCTTCAGTGCCGCCGCGTTATTCGCAGCAGCGCCGCTCAACGACTTGAACGCCCCTACGGCGTCGATGTTCTTCGCCGCCATCTCCCCGGCCACCCTCGCGGCCTTAACCCCCGCATCCACGAACCGACCCAGTATTGGGTTGATCGCAACCAGAAGTTGCACGTAGTCGCTCTCCGACGCGTTGAGCGTTTTCTGTTCTGTGCCGAGTTGCTTCGTGATCTCGGTCAGCTTCGTCTGCTGTTGGGTCAGACCCGCCACCTCCGCGATCGAGCCCGAGCCTTTCGCGTTGGCAAGCTGCGCCTGCACATCGACCAGCCGCTTCTGCGCTTCGGTCAACACGTCAACCGCCTTGGCGCTCTCGTCGAACCCCAAGGCCTTCGCCGCGATCGTTAGTTGTTCACTGCCTGGTGGCATACGTGCCTTTCGGTGTCGCGTGCCCTACGCAATCGCGAACAGCTTGCTGGCCGCGTTCAACGTGTAGGCCGTCGCCCCGTTTTTCCAACCGGCCACGCCGGTGATCGTATAGTCGGTGAACGTCTCACCCTTGTGCGCCTCCGTCGCCCCCGTAAACAGCAGGTTGTTGACCGTAAGCGTCTGGGCGGCCGCACCGCCGCGACCCAGCAGGTTCACCGTCAACGCACCCCGACCGGCGCCAAGCAGTTTCGCGTTAACGTGCGACGGCGTCTCCACCTTCGCATCGCGATGCGTCAGCGTGACCGTCAGCGCCTGCCACGGCCCGCGATCCACCGAGGTGTGCCCGATGTCCGCATCGCCGTAGTCCGCGATGATCGGCGCACTAAGAGACAGCGACACCGACCGCAGGTGCAACGGAAGAATCACGTCGGCGCCGCCCACCGGGTCCGGATCGAACGACGCCGCATTCGGCCGATAGAGCCGCGCGGGATAGGTCAACGTCGGCACCACCATGCTCACCCCCGCCACCGTGACCACGTCCGCCAGCGACTTCGTCCCATCCGCGAACCGAACCCGCCCGTCGTACTGCACCGTGGCGTCGGCGTTAAGGCTCATGTTCATCCGCATACTGTTCCACAGGATGTTGCCGATGGTCATCCGGTGCCACGTCGCCAGCCCCGCCTCCCGTCCGTCAAACACCGAGTTGCCCACAAGCGCATCGAGCAGCGCGTTCGCCTTGGTGACATCCGTCGAGCTCAGCGTGGCCTTCACATCCAGCCCGGCCCGATCCACATCTTCGACACCGATCGCACCATCCGCCGCGCTCTGAACCACGTCGACATACTCGCCGTTCACGCCGATGGCCGACATCCCGCCGATCGCCACGCCGTTACTGGTCAGTCCCTGCGCCTCAAAAATTCGTTGGTTGGGCATATCGCAATTCCTTTACGTCGCCGAGGTCGATTGATCCACCTCGATTATGGTCTGTTGGATGCACCGCCCGAAGTCGTTGAGCACCACTTCGCTACCCACGTAGTTCGTCAGGTCCACGGTCATCGGCCCATTGGTGATCGGTTTCGGCGTCGCGTCCATGGGTTGTTTGTTGTGCAGCGCTTCCTTGAGCAGTTCCGCGATGCGGTTGGTCCCGATGTAATCAGCGTCGCCGCGCCTCGCCACCGCAGGGCGTTTGTTCGCAATGCCAACCAGCACGACAAACTGAGGCCTCCGCCGAATGTCCCCGGCTTCCAGCGTCACGACGCTATCGCGTGCATAGAACACCCGCGCCACCAGGTCACGGCTGTTGGCAAACAGTTCCGCCGCAAACGCCTTCACGTCACCGCTCTGCGTCCCGTTCCACGGCCCCACCTCAGCAGCCTCGAACACATTGAGGGCGTCAACCTGAATCGCCTGGATCTGCGCAACGATCCAATCCTCAACCTGCGACGCTATCGATCCATCATTGGCCATGGCCGTTCCGCACCTTCCTACTCCAACCCAAGAAAATTCGGATACAGTTCCTCGCGAATCACACGTTGATCGTCGTCCGACCAGAACAGATACGGCCGTGCGATCTGCGTCACCGACGACGCCAGTGCGTAGAGCGCCGCACCCTCGCCGCGCCCGAACACGTTTTCGTCATCGACCAGCAGCCCGATGACCTTACTGGTCTTGCTCCGCACGGGTACGAAGCTCAGGTGTTCCCGTCCCGGGTCCGCCTCCGCCGGCCCGATCCCGCTTCGCGCGATCGTGTCGAACAGCGGTATGGCCAGCGCCTTGCGTGGCGGTCGTGGGAAGATCGTCCCGCCGAAGTTCACCTGCGCCGCGTAGCGCAGGTTGGTGCCGATCTCCACCGAGTCGTCGGTCAGTCTGAACACGGTGTTCTCGTCGCCAGCGCCTTCCGCGCTGACCCTGACAGACGATGCGAGCTTCCCGCTGCGCACATCGTTGTCCGCCCGCAGCACCGTAGTCAGTCGCGTCACCGCCGAGTTCATCCCCAGCACACCGATCTGTAGCATCAGTGGGCGAGGGTTTCGAAAGGCGTTCGAAGTGCGTTCG
>JAJDDY010000065.1 GCA_029260075.1 Phycisphaerae bacterium | reverse complement strand
TGTGTACTTTGGCCATCTTGAGTTGATTCGCCACAGCTTCCTCCTTTCGGAGGAACAGACTCGTGGCGAACCCACGTCTCCTCAAAATGGCCGGTTTTCACCCGCCCCTTACTGGCCGGTTTTGCCCGCCCCCTGACACCGCATCCTGAGTTCCCACTTTCGATTGTCGGCTCTGTTACCGCAGCAGTCGGCGAGGAAATCCTCTTTCGGTTGTTCGTCCTTGGGCTATGGGCGTTCCTTCTGAGTTTGGCACTCAAGCGGTGGAACGCCAGACGCGGCGCACTCTGGGCGGGCAACGTGATCGCCGCTCTTGCGTTCGGTCCCGCGCACTTGCCGGCTACGATGGTGGCGTTGGGCGTCGCCACACCGGCTGAGCTACCATCGATCGCGATAGCGGAAGTGCTTGTGCTGAGCAGCATCGTCGGAATCGTCGTGGGCGAGCGGTACATAAAGGAAGGCCTGATCGCGGCTGTCGGAGTTCACTTCTGGGCCGACGTCGTGTGGCACATCCTGTGGCCCGCAGTCCAAGCGACATAGCCCGACGGCGCAGGCGTATGTTCGAGTTTGCGACGAACACGGACCCGTTCCAAGATCGCGCGTAAGCGGGGTAGTTTCGAACCGAGCCGCGACTGCCAGGGAGCGGTTTTCGCACTTGCGACCGGATCGCTTCCTCACAGGCGCGGCTCTGTTCCTTACGACGCAGCTCTGAAATAGACTTCTCAAGCACGTTCTGAGTGTCGATGGCGTGAGCCCTGTGAGAGTGGCCACGGCGAACAGTCTGTTGAACAAGTCTGGTATTCAATCACGTCGCCGAAAACCCGCCCGTGACAACGGGACTTGCCCCGTCAAGAGGCGGAAAGCGCTAATGGATTACCGGCTGGAAGCCGGTGCCACACTTTTTCAACAGGCGGCTAATCAGACGCGTTGTCCGTGCTTGCGACTTCACTCGGCGCCAGGGTCTCAAGTTCCAGCAATCCGAGTGAGGCCAGAAGATTGACCTGGGCTTGGTTGTATCGAACGACAGCCGCCGCGTGTCGAACGCGAGCTTGATTCACTGCGTCTTGTGCTTGAAGCACGTCGAGCGTGGTCATCGATCCGGCTTCGAGATTGGCTTGACTGAGTCGAAGCGCCTCAGCGGCTGCGTCGACTTGTTGTCTCGCAAGTCCAATCAGTTTCGCGTTGGCCCGACTGACTTGCGCGGCGGTAACAACCTGTGCGGCTACGCGATCCATAAGCCGAAGTGCTTCGATTTCCGCTTGAGATTCGTAGGCCTTGGCGGTTTTCATATTGCCGAAGGCCGACAAACTCAACCGCCATTCCACCGACGCGTCGGCGAGTTGCTGATGGCTAAGGCTATACGTCTGGTCTACGAGCTCCGGACCATTCACACCGACGATCGGCTCCGCATTTTGGGCATTACCTGTGATTCCGCCATACTGATAACTTGCCGAAAACTGCGGTCCGAACGCACCCCACCACGTGGAACCGGTTCGGGCGGCGGCGGCTTCGACAAGTGCTTTGACGCCTTCGAGGTCCGGTCGAAAATTCATGGCGATAGCGAGCAGCTCCTCAATTTCGATATCATCGCGCACGAGTTTGATGGGCGGGAGGCGGTCGAGCTTGGGCACGAGCGTTACGGATGAATCCAAGTGCAACGTGACCGCGAGCGTGACGGACGCTTCATAGAACGCCGACATTTCTGTGATCAGGTCTTGACGTCGCTGCGCCAAGCGAGCTTTGGCTCGAAGCTCGTCGGCAAGTACACCGGTACCGGTCTGTGTGCGCAGGCGGTTGATTCGGAGGAGTTCTTCTGATTCTACCACGCCTTGATGCGCGGCTGAAATGCGGGCTTGGGCCAGAACGATATCGTAGAACTGGACCACAGCGGCACGCAACGTTTCGATAACGACGGCCTCTTCTTCGTGTTCCGAGGCCGACAGACGCTTCTTGGCGGCGACGATGTCGTAGATGACCCGACCCGGATTGATCAGCCATTGGATGGCAATGGAAGGCTGGAACGTGTTGAAGCCGACGCCGACCAGCGTGCCCTCGGTGGCCCGGACAGTACCTTGCGCGCTTTCGAACAGTGCCGTGGGAACCAAGGCGGGAAAGGCAGCGCCGACGGCGCTTTCAACGGAGCCGCGCGACGCGATGACCGCCTGTTGGGCCGCGCGGATGTCGAAGTTTTGTGCGGCGGCCACACGAACGACCGACGGCAGGTCGATCGCGAGCATCTCAGTAAACATCGGTTCGACGTCTTCGGTATCGAGTTCCAACGCCTCGCCCACACCGGCGGTATCGATCGGGGCGACGTTGGGACGTTCGACGGCGATGTGCTCTGGGCGCGAGGAGCAGGACGTCAGCACGAGTACCATGAGACAACAGGACGCACCCGCGCGTGCTCCGTCACGTAGTGTGAACCATACCATTCGCAAACTCCCAGGAATCAATCGTCCGACCCAAACGGACCGTCGACTACGAACTCTACGTTTCAAGAAAAAGCTGCACTGTCGCCGTATTCACACGGTACCGACGATTGTCCTCACCGAACAGCGCGCGATCTTCATACTGAATGGCCACAAGGATGATCGCACACCGTCAACACCTTGCACTGCTGAGCTTCTATCACGACGGGTTTGTCGTGGCGATCTCCACCGCAACGCCCGACGCCACGGTGGCGTCCGCGGCGATAATGACCTGATCACCCGACGACAGCCCCGAAAGAATCTCCGCCCAGATGCCGTCGTCGTAGCCGATTTCGACCGGACGCGGCTCAGCCTTGCCGTTAACGACGAGATACACCACCGTCCTATCTTCCGAAGTACGAATCGCCTTGGAAGGCACGACGGTGGCGTTCGCCCTTGTATCAAGCAAGACGGTCACCAACGCATACATGCCCGGCGTAAGGCGCCCGTCGGCGTTGTCCAAGTCTACCTCGGCGCGCATCGTGCGCGTTTCGGGTTTGATGGACGCAGCGGTCCGAGAAATCACTCCGTTGATGGTGGCGTCGCCCAACGTCTTCAGCTCGATCTTGACATTCGTCCCAGCCCGAACAAACGGTGTGTCGGACTCTGGTATTTCAATCACAACGCGAATGCGATCGGTCTTCGCCACGCGAAGCAGCGGTTGCGCGACGCCCTCGGCTGCGGAGCGAACGAACGTGCCGTGATCGACGTGGCGGTGTGTAATCACGCCGTCGAACGGAGCGCGAATCGTGGCGTAGTTCATGAGCGTCTTGAGGCGTGCGACGCTGGCGGCTGCGACGGCGGCGTCGGCCTTGGCCACATCGACATCAGCGGATACGGCTTGGAACTCCGCGCGAGCGCCAGCCACTTGTGCTTCCGCAATGCGCAACTGCGCTTCGGTGATGGCGTTGTCGCTACGCGCTTTGTCGAGTGCCTGCTCGGGGATGGCGTTGCCTTCGCGCAACGTCTCCGTGCGGCGGAGGTTGATCTTTTCCAGGTCGTGCTCTGCGGAGAAACGTTGAACCTGTGCCACGGCCGTATCGATCAGGCGCTGGGCCTGAACCGACTTGGCCTTGAGGGCTTTGACTTTCGATTGTTTCGCGCGAACGACGGCCTCGGATTGGCGAAGTTCGTCGGCCATCTCCGGTACGCTGATTGTGACCAACTCGTCGCCCTTGCGCACACGCGCGCCGATGTCGAGATCGATCGTATCGACGTAACCGCTTGTCTTGGCGAACAGCTCGACGCGCTCGTCGGCCATCAGCGTACCCGGCAATGTTAACCCCTGCGTCACCGTGCGGCGGACCGGTTGCACCGCCTCGACCGACACCTTCTTTCTGCCTGCATTGTCCTCCGCCCGTGCCAGACCACCTACCATCGCCGCCGATGCAGCGGCCAGGATGACGATGATTTGGTATTGGCGCCATCCCGTTGCTCGGTCAGACCACACCGTTCGGTGATTGCTGTTTCTCGTACCCATATCAAACTCCGCTCATCTTCGAGGTTTATCGATCAAGCATGCCATCTGTGCCACATCACATCGTCGCCGAAGCGGTGGTCGCTACGGGGGCTCGCTTGATCATTACATACAAACAGGGAATCACGACGATCGACAGCACCGTCGCGGCCAATACGCCACCAATAATCGTTCGGGCGAGCGGGGCGTTGGCCTCGCCGCCGGCGGCGCCGATCGACATGGGAATCAGCGCCAGCCAAGTGGTCAAGGAAGTCATCATGATGGGACGAAGACGCACCCACGTGGCTTCCTGAATCGCGTCGCGCACGGAGATGCCGTCGCGGACACGCGCGTTGGCGAACTCCAACAGAATGATGCTGTACTCCACGACAATGCCGGTCACCATGATGACGCCCATGAACACCGGAACGTTGAAGTTGGAGCCCGTCAGCTTGAGCGCAGCGACCACGCCGATCATGGCCAGGGGAATGCTCAGTACGATGACGAAGGGCACGGAGAACGATCGAAGCTGCGCGACCATGACGAGGTAGACCAAGATGCCCGCGATCGCCAGCCCGGTAGCGAACTGCTTAAACGCATTGCGCATTGTTTCCGTCTCGCCCTTGATCTTGAACGTGAACCCCTTCTTAGCGTATTCGCCGCCGATGTCATAAATCTTCCCGCGTTTAATCATCGCTGCTTTCGGTTGCAGGACGCTTGAATCTTGAAGTCGTCGCTCGATTTCGTCGGCCACGCTGCCGCTGTCAAATCCCGTCGCGACGTTGGCGAAGACGTCGGTGACTCTCTTGATGTTATCGTGATTGACGACGGCGGGTCCGGTTTTTCGACTTAGGTCGGCGATATTGCGCAGAGGAACCGGTTGCTTGCTGTTCGTTCCCGTGATGGGTATGTCGCGAAGAGTCTCCATCGACTCGATCGCGTGCTCGGCGTATTGAGCGCCGATGAAATAGTGATTGAAGTTGTCGGCGATCCAGAATGCCGGATCGAATCCGATGCTCGAGTTGAACGCGGTCACGACGTTCTTGATGACGTCGTCCTGTGTCAAGCCGAGCATCGCCGCCTTGACTCGATCCACGTTGATGGCGATCTGCGGATAGTCAATCCGCTGGGCGATTCGTACATCCGTCGTTCCGGGAACAGACTGCATGATCTCTTTGATGTGCCTCGCAATCCGCTGGGCCTTGTGAAGGTCGTACCCCTTGACTTGAACCTGAATGGGCGATGGCAGTCCGAAGTTCATGGCTGCGGTCATCATGCCGCCCGTGTCGAACGCAAAATCGATGGTCGGAAACTCTCGGTTCAGACGCTCACGAAGTGCATTCACGATTTCGAATGTATTGGGCTTGTTCGATTTACCTTTCGTTTGAACTAGAACGAACGCATCCATGGGGCCATTGTTCGGGGTATAGGCGGCGGGCCAGTCCATAAGCACGCCGATGTTGGAAATCAGGATACGCAAATTGGAGTCCGGATCCTGCTCGTTCTCCGGGTCCGGGTCTGGTGTACCCATTTCGTCGATGATGCTCTTTTCGATTTTGGTGATTTGGGTTTCGGTGTTTTCCAGACGCGTTCCAGACGGCAGGCGCACGAACAGCGTAAACTGGTTGGAGTCTACAGCCGGAAACAACTCGCGGCCCAACGTGGTACCCACCCAACCGGCGCCGACCAGGAGTGCGACAGCGCCCATGACGATCAGGTACCGCATGGTCATGATCTGCCCGAACAAACTATTGAACCAGTTGGGTGGTCCTTCCGGTCCGCCGTCGCTGGCGTTCGAGCCGTTATTCCGCGACTTCAACAGCTTGGCGGTGAATGACGGGATGACCAACATGGCGATCAAGAAGCTCGCGACCACGGCGAACGTGACGGTGACGGCCAACGGTTGAAACAGAAATCGCGGGATGCCGGTGAGGAATATGATCGGGAAGAACACGATAATGAACGTAGCCGTTGAGACGAGCACGGGTAAGGCGACTTCGCGCGTGCCGTCAAGTGCGGCCATTGTCGTGGGCTTGCCCATCCGAACGTGGCGGACGATGTTGTCGATCACAACGATCGATTGGTCGACGAGAATTCCAATCGCCAATGCCAACCCGCCAAGTGTCATGCTGTTGAGCGTGTCCCCCGTCATGAACAGGCCAATCAATGCGGCCAAGATCGACATGGGGATGGCCAGGAACACGATGAACGTCAGACGAATGCTTCTTAGGAACACAAGCACGACGAGCCCGGCCAATAGTGCCCCGAGTCCGGCGGACACCTGTAGCCACTTGACGGAAGCACGTACGGTCGATGATTGATCCATAACGACGCCGAGAACAAGGTCGCCCGCGTCCTTGTTCGTTTGGCGAAGGTCGGCACCGATGCGGGCCAGTTGACTCTTGATCCGATCGACGATCTCCAGCGTGTTGGCGCCGGGTTGTCGGTAGATCGGGATGTAGGCCATCGTCTTGCCGTTGATGCGGACCTTGTTCCCCTGGATTTGATGGCTGTCCTTGACCCTGCCCACATCGCGAATGAACACGACGCCATCTTCGGTCGCCTTGATCGGAATGTCGTTCAGCTCTTCGACGGTGGCGGGCATCGCGTTGGAGATGATTTGATAATCGATGTCGCCGAACTTGGCGTTTCCCGTTGGAATGAACACGCTCTGCTTCTTGATCGCGTTGACAACGTCCATGGGTGAGAGTCCGCGGGCCGCGAGCTTTATGGGGTCTACGTAGGCCAAGATGCGACGGAGCACGCCGCCGTAGACGGCCGGCGCGATGACGCCGGAGATCGATTGAAGCCGGTTGCGAAGTTCGTAGTACGCGACGTCGTAGAGTTGCTTTTCCGTCATCGTTGGGCTTGACACACTGACCAGACAGAGCGGTACGGACGCCGTGGGGTCGAACGGCATGACCATCGGCGGGACCGTGCCGGGCGGTAGATAGAACATGTCGGACATGGCGTACGACGTCACCTGCGACATGGCGGTGTCGAAGCTGATGTCTTCGCGGAAGAAATCCTTGACGATGCACACGCCGAGCATGGCCTTGGCTTCTTGGTGTTCGATGCCGACGGATTGTCCCGTCCAGCGCTGGAGGCGACTCATGATGTCGCGCTCCATCACCTCGGGCGGCATGCCCGGGTAGAACGTGACAATCTGCACAGCAGGTGTGTCGAACTGCGGAAGAAGGTCCGCCGGAATATCCATCATCGAACGCACACCGACCACGGCGGTCACCAGTACGAGTACGACGACCAGGTGTGGGTTCCTAAGGGTTACTTCAATCGCTCTCATGCAATAGGCCCATCATTTTGGGAAACGTCAACATATTGAAACATCAAGAAGTCGAAACGTCGAAACGTCGAAGAATCGAAACGTCGAAAAATCACAAACTTAAGACACCCGGATAGGGAGTCTCTTCGACTCTTCGACTTTTCAGTTTTTCGACTTTTCGTCTCTTCGGCTCTTCAACAAACAAGTTAGTTCTTCCATTGGTAGTTGCGCTGCGGCGGCGTAGATCAGGTCGCCTCGGCGTTTGGCTAACACCGTATACGCTCCGCGTTTCGCCACCCAATGGGTGGAACCGTGTGACTGCACGGCGGTCATGCTTTCAAGGTCGGCTGAGTGTGACGGCAACGCCACCAGCGACGCCGTGACACCGTTCATCTCATATACCGCAAAGGCGGCTGCTGCGCCGGCGATCGTACACTTGCGACCGCCGAGCAAACGACATCTTGGATCGGATGAGTCCGGAAGCGCCATGGCCAATTGCGTCTTACTTTCAAGCCAACGAGACACGTCGCTCCGATCGGATGACTCGATTTGAAGCTTGCTGCCTTCATCTAGAAAATGCTGGAAGTCGGCTACGACGAGATCGGAAAAATGGCTGGGACTCAGGTCTTCGTGGCGATCACCGAACATGAACCAACCGGTTGCGCCGACAACGATCGCAAGAGTCGCCGCCACGGCAACCATACGCGCCCCGTTGCGCGCGGTGTATTCAGTGCTCGTGTCGCTAACTTGTTCCTGACAACCATCGGTCGAAAACGTAATGTTATCGTCGAGCGAACCGCAGAACGCCGGCAAGGATGAACGGTCGTACCGAATGGCTTGGGCTAGCCGTTTGCTTATAGATCGCTCGATTTCAGCTTCGCGCGCACATTCGTGGCAGCCGTCCAGATGACGCTGAACGTCGATGCTGAGCGGTGCGTCCAGCTCATTGTCGAGGAACGCGTGCAAATAGGATCGTACGTCTCCGCAGTTCACGACCGCGACTCCTTCAGAAACCCAGTCTGTCGGGCATAGCTTGCAAGGTTTTCGCGCAGCGTACGCCTCGCGCGCGAGAGACGCGACATGACCGTGCCCGCTGGACAGTCCATCACTTCCGCGATATCGCGATAGCCCAATCCACCGGCGACCGACAGCACAATGACTTCCCGGAACGACGGATCGAGCGCATCCAACGCTTGCACGACCGTGTCGTCCAGGAATTCCCGGAATCGCTCTTCGGTCATGTTCGGCAACGGTGCGAACGGTTCCGTTGAATCCGTCGGCGCGAGTTCCGTAAGCTCGCCGCACGGTGTGGAGACCATCGTGATGCGCCGATCGACCTTGCGTTGCCAATCCAACATGGCGCTTCGCATAATCACAAACACCCATGATCGGTTGTAGGTTCGTGTGTCGTCCGGGGCGAAGCCGCGCCATGCCCGAAGCAGCGTCTCTTGTACGAGATCGCGAGCAGCATCTTCGTCGCCGGTGTAACGCCGCGCAACGGAGTACATGGCTGTCCATTGCGGTCTGATGTGCCGCAGAAAAACGTCCACTGCCGATTCCATGCGCAACCCGTCCCCTTATCCACTAGAGGTATAGAACGTATGAATGTTCCGAGATCATCCCGACCGATCAAAAAATAACGGAAATCATGGCTGGCGTCGAGAAACGAGCGCGATCGCGTCTGTTCGGACGCCGTATCGTGTGTGACGGGGGGGCTGGTTGCCGGGTTCACGGCGTCATCGCTGGGCCAGTCGTGTTTAGGAAGGCGTGATTCGAACCGAGCCGCGACCGTCAGGGAGCGGTCGTCGGACTTGGAACCGGACCGGTTCCATACGGGCGCGGCTACGAAAGAGAGTTCTTAGGCACGTTCCTCGAGATCAGAAGCGTTATCGGCCGCCATGTGTGCGGACGTTGCTCGTGCCGTCGCGTCGCCGTCAAGCCACTCAGAGTGGAGCCGCGATCGATAGTCATCCAACGTGTTGAGCGTCCGGTGCTCGAGCGGCGAACTTGAGTAGCTCCGTATCGATGCGGCGTCCGTGTGCTACGGCGTGTGCGAATCGTTCAATGACATAGGCGGAGTCGTGCGGTCCGGGGCTTGCTTCCGGATGAAACTGAACCGCAAGGACTTGCTTGTCCTCGTGGATGAAACCCTCAAGGCTATCGTCGTTGAGATTGATATGGGTGACCGTACCGCCAACCTTCTCGACGGAGGCGGCGTCGACGGCGAACCCGTGGTTTTGCGCCGTGATCTCCACGCGATCGGCACATCGATTGAGCACCGGTTGATTCCCGCCGTGGTGACCGAACTTGAGTTTGTATGTCGTCGCACCCAGCGCGAGCGCCGTCATTTGATGGCCCAGACATATCCCGAAGATGGGAACGTTACCGATCAACTCCGCGATCGTGGCGATGGTCGCGTGTACGGCTTCGGGGTCTCCGGGTCCATTGCCCACGAGCAATCCATCAGGCGACAAATCTCGAATCTCGTCGGCTGGCGTTGTGGCCGGCACGACGGTGACACGACACCCTGCAGACCGCAAGTGGCGCAGAATGTTGTATTTGATTCCGCAGTCGAGAACCACAACGTGCCCGCTGTTCTCGGTTGCGTCTCCATTAGACGCGCTGAACGACGGTAGCGGTTCGGACCAGTCGGAAGCCTGAGTGTCTGCGGTATTCATATCTACCAGCAGCCCCGTGCCCGCGACGCGCTGGACAAGATTTGCCCCGGCCATGTTCGGCGCTTCCCTCGCCATCGTCACGAGGCGAACGTCGTCCAGCACTTCGGTGGAAATCACGCCGCGAACGGCGCCGTGGATGCGCAGGCGTCGCGTAAGCGCGCGGGTGTCGATGTCGCAAAGCCCGATGATGTTATGTTCACGAAGAAAATCCGGCAGCGACCCGGACGAGCGATAGTTGCTCGGACGGCGAGGTAATTCCTTGATGACGAATCCGGAGAGGGCGGCGCCCTTAGACTCGAAGTCTTCCGCGTTGACGCCATAGTTACCGATCAGCGGGAAGGTCATGGTGACGATCTGTCCACAATACGAAGGGTCGGTGAAGACCTCTTGGTATCCGGTCATGGACGTGTTGAAGACGATCTCGCCGGTCGATGTGCCGGCTGCTCCAAAGGACCGACCCGTGAAGATGAAACCGTCCTCGAGTGCAAGCTTCGCAATCATGCGGACCTCTCCACTTCAAGATAATCTTGCAGAGCCGCCACCGTTAATTCTTTGGACTTCATCGCCCGAATGGCGCCTACCGCCGCCCGCGCCCCAGCCAGCGTCGTGATCAGAGGAATACCCACGCGAATCGACGCCGCCCGCCAGCGACCCTCTTCGGTGGCGCTTCCCGAATGGATCGGCGTATTGATCAGCAGGTCGAGTTCGCGGCGCTCGATCAAGTCCAACAGGAACGGACACGAATCGTCCGCTTCGTCGAACAGACTAGATTGATTCGTTTCGCCAGCGTGTTTCGACACGACCAAACTCGGTACGCCGTGCTCCGCCAGGTGTTTGTGCGTACCGATTGTCGATACGAGTTCGAACCCCAGTTCGACCAACTCGCGAACAATCCGCACGATTCTCGGTTTGTCCGGATCGTTCACGCTCACCAGCGCTCGACCGGACGTAGGAAGAACTGTGCCGGCACCGGCTAGGGCCTTGGCAAACGCAAGGGGATAGGTTTCCGCGATGCCCATCACCTCGCCCGTGCTGTGCATCTCCGGACCAAGCACACAGTCGACGCAGCCCTTACTGTTCACCGATGGGAATCGGTTGAACGGAAACACCGGCGCCTTAACAGACACGTGGCGCGGCATCCGAACGTCGGTAATGCCCATGTCGGCCAGTGCTTCGTCGAGCGAACGTCCGAGCATGACCTGTGTGGCAATCTTCGCCCACGGCACACCCGTCGCTTTGCTAACGAACGGGATCGTACGCGACGCCCGAGGGTTGACTTCAATCACGTAGACCACACGCCCCTGTATGGCGAACTGCACATTCATCAAGCCGCACACACCGAGTCGTCGCGCCAACACCTTGACTTGGTATTTGATTTCGTCGACCAGCGCCGGCGAAAGCGAGTAGGGCGGAAGCACGCAGCAGCTATCGCCGCTGTGCACGCCAGCCTCCTCGATGTGTTCCATAATGCCACATATATCGCACCGGCCGTCCGCGGCGTCGCGACCGGGATAGCCGTAGTCGCTCACCGCGTCGACATCAATTTCGACCGCGTCCAAGAGGAATTTGTCCACAAGGATGGGATTGCGCTCGTCAAGACGGGCGCCGCGATCCGTCGCGACCAAGGCGCCGTCGATGTATCGAACCAGGTCGCCGGCGTGGTTGCAAATCTGCATACCGCGACCGCCAAGCACATACGATGGTCGAACGAGCACGGGATACCCAAGTCGCTCCGCGACCTCGACGGCTTCCGCACGCGATGTAGCGAATCCACTGCTCGGCTGACGCAGACCCAACTCTCGAACGATCTGCTCAAACTGTTCGCGGTCCTCCGCGAGATGAATGCTGGCTGGCGACGTGCCGAGAATGGGCACACCGGCGTCACTTAACCCTTGAGCAAGATTCAACGGAGTCTGCCCGCCGAATTGCACGACCACGCCGCGCAGATAGCCCGGCGACGCATGACCGTTGCTACTGTGGTTGTCGAACGGGCGACCGTTGAGTCGCTCGCAGATGTTAAGCACATCTTCGTGCGTGAGTGGTTCGAAAAAGAGCAGATCGCTCGTGTCGTAGTCGGTGCTGACCGTTTCCGGATTCGAGTTGACCATGGCGGTTTCGAAGCCGAGCTCGCTGGCGGACTGCGCCGCATGGACACAGCAATAGTCGAACTCAAGCCCCTGCCCAATCCGATTCGGACCGCCACCGAGCACGATCACCTTGGGACGGTCGGTCACGTCGAGCTCGTCGTCGTGCGACTCGACGAGCAGATGCTCTTCATCCAACGCCCGATAGCGAAAGGCAGAGTCAATTCCAAGCCCTCTAACGGCCTGCCCAAGCTCGATGGTTCCGCCCGACTCGCCGCGCGCCCGGACCTCCGCCACAGCCTCAGGGCTATGCACCACCTGCGCCAGCGGCCGTTCGTGCGTTGAATAGTAGTAGGGCGTACACGATTCGAACTCAGCCGCACACGTGTCGACGAGTTTGTACTTGGCTCGATCCAATCGCGCCTTGATGTGTCCCAGCGTCGTCGTGTCAATCCGCCAAGCGGACGCGAGCTGAACATCGCTGTACCCGAACTGCTTCGCAAGTTGAAACGTGTCAACAATTTCGTTCGTCAGGCGAAGACCGGCGCCGTTGGTCACGCGCAGCGCGAGCAGCCGCTCCTCGAACTCGTGCAGCTCGGCCATCTGATCGAGAAACCACGGATCGATACCGGATAGTTCGTGAATGCGCTCGACCGACCAGCCGTGGATCAACGCATATCGTATGTAATAAAGGCGACCTTGGCAGGGCGTGGACAGCTTGTCTTTAAGGATCGCGTCGGGGATAGGCCACTCATCCGACGAGTGCTCGCGAACGTCGGCCGGCGGTTCCGATAGTGACGTGCCCGTGGCACGACCGGCGAGCACTTCCGAGCGCTCACCGAAGGCGTCGACCCAAAGCTCCGCTTCCTCCCCAACAGCCAGTCTGTCCGACGCCTGCGCCTTCAACCGACGATCACCCGCATGAAGACCATATCCAGGACGTTTGATCTCCATCGACCGGATGCACTTCTGGAACGCTTCCTTGAACGTCCGACCGATAGCCATGGCTTCGCCGACGGACTTCATCGCGGTGGTCAGTGTTTCATCGGCGTCGGGAAACTTCTCAAAGGTGAAACGGGGCATCTTCACGACGCAATAGTCGATTGCAGGCTCGAAACAGGCCGGCGTCTCGCGCGTGATGTCGTTACGCAGTTCGCTCATCGCGTATCCGATAGCGAGCTTCGTGGCGATCTTCGCGATCGGGAACCCCGTCGCTTTCGACGCGAGCGCCGACGAACGCGACACGCGCGGGTTCATCTCAATCACGATCATACGACCGGTCTTCGGGTCGACCGCGAATTGAATATTCGAGCCGCCCGTCTCCACGCCCACCGCGCGAATGATGCGCAGCGCGGCGTCGCGCATATTTTGATATTCACGATCGGTGAGCGTCAGCGCGGGCGCCACCGTTACCGAGTCGCCCGTGTGAACGCCCATGGGGTCCACGTTTTCGATTGAACACACGACCACGACGTTGTCCAAGCGGTCGCGCATCAGCTCCAGCTCGAACTCCTTCCAACCGGTCAAATCCTCTTCGATCAGCACTTCGGAAATGCGCGATTCCGACAACCCGGACGTGATCAACGCGTCGAATTGCTCGGGCGTCCGGGCCATCCCGCCGCCCGATCCACCCATCGTATAGGCTGGCCGAATGCACACGGGGAGTTTGATATCCTCGACGACCGCTAGCGCCTCTTCCATCGTGTGGGCGATGCCCGAACGAGGAAGATCAACGCCCACGCTTTGAACGGTTTTCTTGAACAGCCCGCGATCTTCGGCACGCGCGATCGTTTCGCGATCAGCCCCGATCAGCCGCACGCCATGCCGCTCAAGTATCCCCTGTTCGACCGATTCCATCGCGCAGTTCAAGCCCGTCTGACCGCCAAGCGTAGGCAGCAGCGCGTCCACCGGCGTACCGCGATCGTGCTCACATTTGAGGATCAGGTCGATGACTTCTGGGGTGATGGGCTCGATGTACGTGCGGTCCGCAAGTTCCGGATCGGTCATGATCGTGGCCGGGTTGCTGTTGACCAGCACGACCCCGATCCCTTCTTCCGCCAACGCCCGGCACGCCTGCGTCCCGGAATAGTCGAACTCGCACGCCTGCCCGATGACAATCGGGCCACTACCGATGATGAGCACGCGCTGAATCGATGGGTCTCTTGGCATAACGCAACGGCATCCGCAAAGCGAGCCCGCCGAACAGAGGCCGGTCGGCGGTCGAGCACGCCCCATACCCCGCCGAAGGTCAGGTGGCGACTCGTCGCCGGAGAAGTTATCCGCCCTCGCGCGCCGGAGCAACTCATACGGTTTTCACTACGCTGTTGGCTCTTTGTGTACCGTGTGAATTGCTCGGTCGTACGCCGTTGACGCGGGCATCACGCGGGCGGTAGGACGCGTGTGATCAGTCGGGCGGACAGGCCGATGACCTGCCTTTGCGGTTGGCGCAAGTCGGGGCGGTTGATACTGTACCGGTGCGTCGACATGTGGACGACGACAACAGATCACGGGGCGCTTCGTGCACGATTGTCTTGCGCGAAGCGGTCGCGATTGAGGCGTGACCGACCAACACCGGTCGCGGCCACGTTGAAGCACCTGGTAGCGTCGAAGTTGGGAACAGTGGATTCGAAACGAGGTCGTATGCCGTCGGTGTCAAGACGATGCTCACCTCAACGCGGTGAAACTCGGATTCGTCGATCGGCCCGGGTTGTGGCCGTGGTCGAACTTGCATCGTCGCGTCAGTCCGGGTTGCCTTGACATGAATCGACCCGGGTCGAGTGCATTCGATCTTCCTGACATCGAGGAGAGATCGTCGATCATAGGAAAAGTGGGGTATCAACCTGACCTACTTGCCATCGTGTACCAAGCGTCAATAGAACGAACCTCCACATACCAAGACAAGGAAGAAAAAATGATGAAACGAGACCAGGAACGACAGCGTTCGTGGGCGCCGGCGAGCGTCCTTGGGGCAACCATCGTAGTCTTCGCGTTCGAATTGCTTCTGACCAGCGCCGTAGCCCAAACCGCCACGAGTTACGCCCCCGTCGCGATCAAAGATTCCTTCCAGGACACGATGGTTCGGATGGCGGCGGCCAAGAAGCAGGTGATGCAGCGCGCTACGGATTTGCTGAACGAGCGCTACGACCTCACCGACCGTCCCGCGAAAGCAGTCACCATGTCCCGTGGAAAGCCTGTGCAATCAGGCGTCCGCGTGAAGCTTCCGTCGGGCGTGACATGGGATGCACTCGCCACAATGACGGCGCAAGAAATTCGCGAGAGGGATCTGTTCCCGAGAGGATTCCTACCGCTTCCGCACCCGAATCACGCGGAAGGCGGTATGGTTTTTCCACAGCATCACATCGACGAGATCAAGCGGCAGGAAGCCCGCGACCTGACACGCTTCGACTTGGACTACGATCTGCCCAAGCATTTCCTACCGGACTACCCGCCGGCAATCTACCTCACCACAAGGCCTGACCTTGGTGACGTCTCGCAGGGCAAGGTTGTCACGATCGACAACTTCTACGAGCTCTTCAACGGCATTCTGAACCCAAAGCAAATTGAGGGGCTTCGTTTGCTCGTGACTCCTTTCCCGCAACAGCAGTACAACCAGACGGAAGACCGCCGTTCCGCACGCCCACACCGAGGTGTTACTTGTCTCGATTGTCACGTCAACGGACATACCAACGCCGCCACGCACCTGGTTGGCGACATTAGACCGCAGGAGTTTCGTCACGGCTTGGACACGCCCACGTTGCGTGGAGTGAACATTCAACGACTGTTCGGGTCGCAACGAGCATTGAAGACGGTCGAGGACTTCACGGAGTTTGAGCAGCGGGCCGCGTATTTCGACGGCGATCATGTCATCGCTGCGAAGAAGGGCGTCAACGTCCTTGACCGAGGAAGTCAGGTCCACTTCATGGCCGAGATGGAGGAACTGTTCGACTTTCCACCGGCGCCGAAGCTTGACATCTTCGGCAAGCTAAGGCGCGACGCGGCCACGGAATCTGAATTGAGGGGGCAAGACGTGTTCTTCAGTAAGGGGCGGTGTGCTGAATGTCATCCTGCGCCCTACTATACCGACAATCTGATGCACAACCTTCAGACCGAACGGTTCTTCAGACCGCAGATGGTCAACGGCAGAATGGCTGTCGGTGACGGTCCGATCAAGACGTTCCCTCTGCGCGGTATCAAAGATTCTCCACCGTATCTTCACGACAGACGTCTCTTGACGTTGGAGGACACGGTAGAGTTCTTCAACATGATTACAGAAGTGAAGCTGACGGAGCAAGAAAAGAAAGACGTCGTAGCATTCTTGCGTTGCCTGTAGCCAGAACGTGGTGGTTACAGGCGGCGACGTCGTCCAAGACCTACGACAGTCGCGTAGAGTGCGTCCCTGACGCACCTCTTCCGTGCGCCGGAGGCAATAGTCGGCGAGGAGGGCGTTCGGTGTCAATGCATGATTGGAACGCTCCTAGAGACACAATAGATCGTTTGCACTCCTTTCCGACGCGTGACCGAGCGAGGTCTTGAGTCGGGTGCCGTGGCGTGAGCGCAGCTTATCCGCGTCGGCGCGCGTGGCCATGCATAGGGAAACGAGCTTGCCCGTGCCACCCGCCGCCGTCGGTCCCATCGTGGCCCGCGCGTACAATGTGCAGACAGTAATGGTACGTCCGGGACGCACCCTACGGAACTTCCTTGAACAACAAACCGTTCATCTGTGGCCCGTTGCGTAGGTAGCGGAGGAAGAATGATCCGCCAAGCCAGCATGGGACTACGAAGATACTGGCGAGAGGCTCTTGCAGCGATAGCACCTTTTGTACTCGTCTCACCACTCTGGAATCTCGTTTATATATGGGCACACATTTCGATGGAGTGGGTCAAAAATGTCGGTGGGCTCGGCATTGGCTTCGCTTACCCGTTCTTCTTCTTACCGTGCTTCGCGGTTAGTGCCATTGCTGGTTTGGCATTTGGGATCGTCAATGCGAGGCGACCACTTCGCTTGGCGTGGATTTTTGGAATCAGCATGTTCGTCGCAAACGGCGGAATGGAACTGCTCATGGCATACTCTGGCATGGCAGATAGCGAGTGGTACCATTGCCTTTTCCACGTCGGACATGTGTTCTTGCCAGTAGCGACGACAACTGCGTGGCTGCGTCTGCGCTACCTCCTACGACCTTACCGGCAACGTCTCCGGCGTCTGGTCAGAGTTCGGAACGAGGACTACTGGCGATGAATAGGAGTCAGATGTCCCTGCCCAAGTTCTGTGTCCGGGTGTCTTGAAGGGCTCAGAATGGGCGAGGGTACCGGCTCGCTTGCACGGCCACCACGCGGCGCGCACCCGGCCTACAAAACTCTTGTAACGCACCAGCGGCGGGCAATAGCCCGCCCCACGTGCTTAGGAATGCCACGAACCACACCTTAGAATTCCTCGACTGATCGATGGCGCGGTACTATCGTCACTGTCCAGCCGGTGGCGTGGTCGTGAGCTGACTAAGTGATCTTCGCGAAACGTAAGGGATGTACCCCTGCTCAAGCGAAAGTTCATAGGCCTCTTGGGCATCGCCCAGGGCGTATTCGACATTGAGAATGGGCACGTCGGCCTCTTGAAACTGATCGAGAAACTGAAGAAAGAAGTCGACGTCCTCCAGGTCGCGGCGATTGTCGAAACCGTTGGGGTCTTCCCAATCATCGGTGGCGTCGCCGTCGAACCAGATCGGTTCTTGTGATACGGCATCGATGACTTCGAGCAGTTCGGGGTGGCCATCGATCAAGGAAACGGCGTTCTGTTGGATGATCAGAAAGTTAGGGTTGCGCGCTCGAGCGTAGTCGCGCATGCGACCGATGAACGCAATCATCGCGTCAGCCGGGTCGATTCCGTCGGCCGCCGCTCGGGCGGCCACGTCCTCGTCTTCATAGGCTTCGACCCAGTCCAGATAGATGCCGTCGAATCCGCTGCGCAGCGTCTCGTCGATGGTGCTGACGTAGTTGCCGATCGGCGCGGTGGAAAGTCCGTCTCCTTCGATAATAATGTTCTGCCATTCGGGGTCCCAGTAAGCAACCGGGTAATTCCCCTCGAACCCGTCGGGGTCGCGCGTGACGATCCAGTCCGGCCAATCGTCCGGAGGCACCGGTTCGTCTTCGGGCCATTCCTTGGACCAGGTCCAATACCATCGCCAATCCTCGGCTTCGCCGATATCGATGTAGGCAATGACCAGCTTTCGATGCACACCGTCGCTGGCCATGGTGGACTTGAGTCGTTGCACCAACGCGGGCGTATCAAACTCGCGGTCGTCGGAGGAGAAGTCGGTCCGCGTGGGTTCGATGACCAGCATGTCGTACGAGCTTTGGGCCAAGGCGTCGGCCGTCCTGTCGCCCGAGACCGCCTGGATTTGGTATCCCCAGGATCGAATCTCCGATAGGGCCAACGGTCCGTCCGGGTTACCGTCCTGATCGTCGCCGCCTCCGCCCCCAGCAGTACAGCCTGTAAGCCAAATCAAAGCCACGAAACAACACAGACGATCGGAATTCCACATGCTATGCCCCAAGTCTAGGTCGATGCCTTCGGCTCCCCAGT
Organism: Phycisphaerae bacterium; assembly: GCA_029260075.1. Taxonomy (GTDB): domain Bacteria; phylum Planctomycetota; class Phycisphaerae; order UBA1845; family UBA1845; genus OFTM250. Next base: position 79,711 of record JAJDDY010000065.1, on the reverse strand, counting down.
CACTAGCCGGGTTATCCCATCTGCCGGCCCCGAGGTCGTCACTCTAGCGAAACTCCGCCCCGACACAAATCGAATGACAATGCTGCCGGTCATGTCGCGCTGGGATGCTATCCGCACCGCAGTTCTGTTCGACAGAGGAGTTGGGTCGATGGGGATGAAGGCTCGCTGCTTTCGGGTTAGGATGTCGAGCGTTGTAGTGTTCACTGACGAAACAAGTGACGCCGATTCACCTACTGTCTTGCCAGCAGGGCGAATAGTTCGCGGTTTCCGCCATGGCCTTTGATGGGGCTTTCGGATTTCGCTAGGACGTTCCATCCGCTTTGTTCTATTTCCTGAAGCACGCGTGATGTGACGGCGTCAAAGTGTTCTTCCGGCAGCACGCCGTCGACGAGCATGGGTTTGTCGGCTTCGTAGTGGGGTTTGACCAGGGACACCACGTGGCCGGCCGGTGCAAGGATGCAGGCGGCGGCGGGGAGGATTTTGCTTTGGCGGGTCCAGCCGACATCGATGGTGAAGAGGTCGATGGGCTCGGGCAAGTCGACGTGCATGGCGTTGGTTCGTTCAAGCACAACGACGCGCGGGTCGCGGCGCATCGTCCATGCCAATGTGCCGTAGGAGGTGTCGACGGAGTAGACTCGCTTCGCGCCGCGCTGCAGCAGGCAATCGACGAAGCCGCCGACGTGACTTCCCAGGTCGGCGCAGACCAAGCCCGACGTCGTCAGACCAAAAGCGTTCATCGCCGCGTCGAGCTTGTCACCGCCGCGTGATACGAACCGATTGCTTGTGGGTTTTTTCACCGGGTTTTTCGTTGGGGCTGGACCACCGTCGCGTGGCGTACTATTTCCCAATACTCGCGGGCTCTACGCACGGCTACGCCGAGCACGGAATCCGATGCATAGTTCCCGTCGGCGTCGCGCGCACCGGCCGGTCGCCCGGTCAAGAGTGTGATAGCCTCGTGTACCGTCTCCACGGCATACACGCGGAATTCGCCTCGAACGCACGCTTCGACCACGTCTTCGCGCAGCATGAGGTCCGGGGCGTTGGACTTAGGTATGACCACGCCCTGCGTCGAATGTCCGCCGAGGTCGTGGCAGGCGTCGTAGAATCCTTCGATTTTCTGATCGACCGCGCCGACCGCAAGCATGTGTCCCATCTGGTCGATCGCGCCGGTCATAGCGATGTCTTGGCGGATGGGTATGCGGGTGAGGGCGCTCAACAGGCAACAGATTTCTGCACCGGAGGCGGAGTCGCCGTCGATGCCGCCGTAGGTCTGCTCGAATGCTATCGACGCATCGAACGCTAACGGGTGGTCCGTGCGCAAGATTTGTCGAAGTAGGCCGCGCAGAATGTAGAACCCCTTGGTGTGAATCGCGCCGCTGAGCGCCGCTTCGCGTTCGATGTTGATCACACCCGCTGTACCAGGACCGACGGTCGCGGTGATGCGCGTGGGGAAACCATAGATGAGCGGCCCCGCTTGCATGACAGCCATGCCATTGACTTGGCCCTCCACGGAGCCGCTGGTTTCGACGCGAATGCTTCCGTTGGAAACGAGTTCGCGAAAACGCCGCGAGGGTAGGTCGGCCCGATTGCGGCCTCGACGAATGGCCGCATGGACGTCGTCGGCTAGGACCAACTCGTGATCGCACTTGTTGGCTACAAAAGCTGCCTCGCGGGCGATGTCCGCCAACCGACCGAACCGGGCGGTGAGTTTGCCCGAGGTGGCGGCGATACGCGCACCGTGTTCAGTGAGCGCGGCTACGGCCGAGTGGTGGAAATGTCGAAGGTTTTCTTCCGTGGCGATTCGTGCGAGCACGCACGCGTAGTGCTTCACCCCTTCGGCGTCGCGCGGAATGACCTCGTCGAAGTCGGCGAGCACCTTGAACAAATGCGGGAAGTCAGGGTCGCCGCCGTCGAGCATTGCATAGGTTTCCGGATCGCCCAGCATGACGACCTTCACGTTGATTTCAATCGATTCGGGTTTGACCGCCGGTGCCCCGCCTTGATTCATTCCACCCGGCGGCGCCGGGTCGAGACGCCGTGATCGCAGCACACGCTTAAGGCATTTCCAGGCGTCGGTCTCGTCGAGGATGTCGCGATCTTCGATGATCAAGAACCCGCCGTCGGCCCGCAAGATCGAGCCCGCACGAATACCCATATGGGTCGGTCTGATCGAGTCGGTGTGGTCGAAATCCATCTCGACGGTTCCGAGGAGGTTGCGCACCGTGGCTGTGTTTTCGACGATGATCGGGCAGCTGTCCGCTCCATGGTGTTCGGACACGACGTTCACTCGGTAGAGTCGCGTGAAGTCCACATCGCCCCCGAGCATGCCGAGTCGCTGCATAACCACGTCGTCGACGATTTCGGCGAGAAAAGTGGTCACAGCGTCTTGATCGAAGAGGCGGGTGATGCCGTCGATGATTCCTGCGAGGCTCGATCGTGTCGCGGTTTCCGTGATCGCGCTGACGGATTCGTCGTGCTCCCGGCGGATTTCGTCCGCTTGGCGAGTGACTTCTTCGAGTTTTCGTTCAAACGTCTGGAAGCTGTCCCGAACGCTCTTGTACGTCGCGTCTTCGATCTCCCCTTGCGTATGAAGTTGATCGAATTCTTCGGGAGCTACGGCTTTGCCATCGACGAGTGGAAACAACGCGCTCTGGAAGACCGGTCCAGCTTCCACCGTGACCAGGGTCAGTCCCGCCTGTTTGATTTCTTCTTCAAACGGCTGCACCACAGCGGCGAGGCGCGTGCGTGTGCGGTCTTCGACGACCTTGCGCCGTGCGGTAATTCCTTCGGACGAAAGCGCAGTCGCAAGATCGTCGCGAATGAAATCGGCGAGCTTGTCGATTCGACGCCGGAACGTCTTGGCGTTGCCGGCGGGCAGGGTGATGAGCCGTGGGCACTCCGGGTTGGCGAAACTGTGGACGTAGCAACAATCCTTGGTCAGTTTGCAGACCGGGCGTAGTTCTTCCAGCTGTCGCCGCACCAGCGTCAGTCGTCCCGTGCCCGTGAGTCCACGGACGAAGATGTTTTGGCCCGGAGCGTCTGTCTCGAGACCGAACCGCAGCGCCTCGACGGCTGAATCCTGCCCCACTACGCCGGTAACCGGTGTGACGTCGGCGGTGGATTCGAAATCCAAGCAGGATTCGTCGCATCTCCAGCGAAGGGCGTCGGCAGGTAGGGGTGATGGTGCGTCTGTTGTCGAACGTGCGTCGTTCTTCGGTTTTCTTGGCATTGATTTCCACCGCGGCCAACCAGCCGTGTCGTTTGTTCGGTCAGTTATGTGAAACGCTCGTTCTCACTTTCGCAGGCGCCATGTCGTGCGCTGCGGTGCGGTGGCATGATGACACAGAAGCGTCGGAAGGTAAATGCCGCTTGATGCATGCCCTCACCCGGGCCTGACCGCCGCGCCAACAACAGGGGGATGTTGTTGGCCGGCGGAGTCGGTACGAGGAGTCGTACCAAGTCGAACACAGATGAACCGAACGCAGCCGGGCGATGTGTGTACGCGCAAGGCAGAGCGCCGGAAGTCAAGTTAGTCGCCGGGGCCAAAGAGTTGTGAATTGCCCCGGATGGCCTGCGAGAACCAGTCGTATCGGGCTGTCGCCTGTGAAACATCGTCGGCGACAATCCAGTGCGAACCCGTGGCTTTGACGCAGATGCCGATGTCAAAATAGTGGGGTCCAGCGCTGCGGCAGAACGTGATCGTGCCCGCGATATGCGCGGCTTGATCACCAATAGAACGCAGGACCAATTCCACGGGTCGTCCGATTCGAATGGCGCCGTCCAACCTCGCAATGATCGCCAAACCGCCAAAGCACGAGTTGTGCGCGACGACATCGTTCAGGCGGCGTTTCTCACCGTCCACGTCGAACATCCACAATTCAGCCGGTTTGCACATGTGCGTGCGCTGCTCGTTGCGACGCTCGACGTCAGTCGACGGCGCCTCTAGAGTTTGTGTGTTGAGATGATCCACCATGATTTCCACTCCCCCTTTTTCTACCTGTTGTATTGTGACGCGGATTAACGTGCACTTGGCTAACGATCCCGTCCCTCACGGCCAGTGCTACGCGGCGTTGCGTTCGACCTGTGACAACGCTACGAATCATAGGCCACGCCGCATGCGAACTTCAACCGGTCGCGTTTTCTAATGGTCAACGGTCGTGCAACGGTGATATAATCGGACCGGCGCCATGCGCTTTGGCGCTCGGAGTCCGCCGTCCGAGAACAAACGCACTCGCATACGCGTGGCACTGTTGGGCACAAGCCACGAGCGTTGAGTCTTACAGCGTGTCTAAGAAGTCTCTTTCCGAACCGCGCCCGTAAGGAAGCGATCCATGTGCAAGGCGAACAACCGCTCCCTGACCGTCGCGGCTCGGTTCGAGGCACCCCTTCTTAAATACCCTCTTGGCGCGTTATCGGATCGCGTGGCCCGATCAGATACCTCTCAATGCCGCGCGGTAGTCCGGACCGAGACGCGCCGGTGGTTTACGCTGCTTTCGGTGCAAGAAACTCGCCCCATAACCAGGTTGGATGCGTCCGGCGCCGACCCGCCGCGGACTTGTAACGTAGGCTATGTGCGTAGTCGAACTTGATCCGCAGTTGAATTCCAATAGGTACAAGGAGCCGATCCATGGCCGGCATTGACAATGTAATGGCACCACGCAGCGGAGAGAACAGCAACCGCAGACGTCAGTTTGTGATCAACCCGAATCTTCAGTGGAAGTACGCATTGACCATCGCGATCTTGATCTTCCTCATTTCGTCGATCATCAGTTCCGTGCAATTCGGCGTCATGCACAGTCAGGCGCGCGAACGAATGATCAATCCAGGGATTGCGTCGGGGTCCGCTTCGATGACGATGCTCGTGTTCGGAGTGGCTTTCTCCGTGCTGACCGCCGGCGGTGTGGCCCTTTGGTTTATGACCATTACGCACCGTATGTGCGGACCGCTATATGTCTTGGACCGACACCTCAAGTGCTTGATCGGTGGAACGATTCCTACAGTGCGTCCGCTGCGCAAGAAGGATGAATTCAAGGAGTTCTTCGGCACGTTCATGAAAGCGATGGACTCGCTCCGAGAGGAAAAGCGAGCGGATCACGAGGCCCTGACCCAAGCGTTGGCCATGACCAGAACGGTCGCCAGCGAGGAAGGAATGGATGGCACCGAGTCTCTGTGCAAGCTGACCAGTCACTTGGAGAACATGCTCGCCGCCGCGTCGGAGGCTGTGGGTCAAGACCCCGGTCCGTTTGACGCCGAGTCGGCTACGTCGACGTCGTCACGAGAGCAGATCCTCGTTGGCGTTGGCTGAGACAAGGGCGATCCACAGTCAAACCGCAGATCGTCCGCGATGGTGTGACGGTCACAGACGAGCGAACCAGGGCAAGCGCGAGCTTGCCCTTTTTTGCATGGTGGGCGAAACACTAATGCGCTAACGTTTCTCGCAGTCTCGACTCAGCAGCCGATTGAAAGAGTGTGGTACCGGCTTCCAGCCGGTGATCCATTAGCGATTTCCGCCTCTTGACCGGGATAAATCCCGGTGTCACGGGCGGCTTCGCGGCGACGTGATTGAATACCAGCCTTGTTTAATAGACTGCTGATAGTTTCTCGTACTCACGAGGATTTGCGCGTGGCGACACACTCGCTCTAGCCCAACACGTCGCGACACAGCCTATCCATGCGCTTGCGCCTCCCTTCTCCCCAGTACGCGAACCGTGGGGAACTGCCGGTGTTCGCGCGAACCATCCGCGCCCATCCTTCGCGTACGGCGAAGAATGGGGCACGCACATCGGTCTCGGCGCCGCCGCACCAGTCTTGCACCCCGTCCCCCTCTTCGGAATACGCGAACGAAATGCAAACCCGACAAAAAAATACATACTCTTGGGCTGTCCCGTGCTACCGGACGAGTGTCGATTCCGTTTTCTAGCGAGTTTGGCGCGCGTACTTCGCTCTTGCTTGGCGGGATTCGCTGTAAGGTTATACTCGGGCGCCCCGTGTCGTTTGGCTGGGGCGGTACGCCACGCTTCGAGCCGGACGAGGCGGCGTCGCTGGGCGTACCCGGGTCAGGTCGGAATCTCAGGTTAAGGGAACTGTATGATGACAAAGTATTGGATGGGCCTTGCGGGGCTTTGGGTCGGAGCCGCATTGGTTGCGGGGTGCGCTGCGGCGCCGCCGGACGGCGCGAAAGTCGCGGATGAAAAGAAGGCGGAGCCGTCTCGGCACGGCTCCGGTCGCCCGGAGATGACGCCGGAGCGGCGCAAGCGCATGCGCGAAATGATGAGCAAGGACGATGGGGCGCCGAAGGTCGGAGATGAAGCACCCACGTTCGAGTTGGCGTCACTCGACGGCAAGTCCAAGATGGATCTTGCAAACTATCGAGGTAAGAAGCCCGTAATGCTGTTCTTCGGAAGCTACACGTGACCGCCTTTTCTTCAGCAGGTTGCTGAAATGGAAAAGATATACCTGACATATAATGACATTGCTGACTTCCGTCTCGTTTACATTACCGAGGCGCACGCCAAAGACAGCAGTTGGCCGGTCGGGTACGCAAAGGAAATGAACATCACCAAGCACAAAACGTACGGTCAGCGCTGCACTACCGCCGAACGTTTGATGAAGGACAAGAGTTTGACCATACCGACGCTTGTCGACGATATGGAAAATTCGGTCAACAAGGCATACAAAGCACATCCGGATCGAATTTACCTTGTTCGCAAGGACGGCCGACTTGCTGTGGCCGGCAAGCGCGGACCGTGGGGTTACAAGCCGGCCCTCAACGCCTCTAAGGCGTGGTTGGCGTCGTACAAAGAGACTGGTGTAGAGCCGGAGCTGGTCATACCGAAAACCAAGAAAGATGACTCGACCACGGACGCTCGCCGTCCGAAGATTCGTCACGACGCCGCGTCGACCAAGGCGATCGTCGGCAGTTGGGACATGACGACCAAGTTTAGCGGAAACGACATACCCGCTGTCATGGTGATCCGTGCGAAGGATGGTGTGCTCACGGGCACTTGGACCAGTCAGGGTATGGACATGGCCATGACCGACCTGAAGCTTACTGGCAACAAGCTGAGCTTTCAGCGGTCCATCGGCGGCGGTCCTTCGTTGGATTTCAAAGGCACCGTCGACGGTGACAAGGTTGACGGTTCCTACTCGGGGCCTATGGGCGATCTCAAATGCCAGGGTAAACGCACAGGCTGACCGCAACGGACACGTCGCGAGTGCGCAGTGCTTGCGGTGGGGCGTTCATTCCGGCTGTCGGGCTGGTGCGTCGATCAGTCTGAATTGTGAATAGGAATACGAAAGGCGCCGGGGCACGCGACTCCGGCGCCTTTTTCCATGCGCCGTCAGTTCGCGGTGGCGCGGTCGGCAAGAACCTGGTGCGCTGTCAGTACGTACGCGCGGAGCGCTTCCGCACGCGTTTCATCCAACTTCGATCGCGCACCCATTCGCGAAATGATGTCATTCCATCGGTCTGCGGTGTACCGGCTGATGGGTTCGATCGTGTGGCAGCGTGCGCAGTCTGAAATGTACACTTCTCTGCCCACGTCGAGCGTAGCGCGGGACACGCCGGTCCCGGTGGCGAGTCGCGTAAAATCCGGATCGACCGGCGGAGCCATCTGCCCAACGGTCAGGCAACCCGTAAGGCTCAGTGATAGGACGCCACCTACGACGACCGCGCGTGTCGAACGTGTTGACTGCTTTGTTGTGTTCATGTTTATGCTCAATCTCTTTCGCAAGTGCCTTGTCAGAGCAGCGTTGCGGGGTTGCGTTCGCTTGGGTGCCCCATCTCTTCAGGGCCGGAGGACTCGAATCCAGCGTCGGCTCGGGTGGCCCATCTCTTCAGAGGTGGGGGAGTCGAATCCAGCGTCGATGCGTGTCGCCCACGGCTCAAGCCAAGGGCCACCCAACCCGTCAACAAACCGCTGACCCTTAGACATGCAGGTTGGTTTCGACCCATCGTCCGCTCCCTTACGGTCGCGGCTCGGTTGGGCGGCCGTGGTCAATTCGGGCATACCCGCGTAAGCAAGCGTGACGACGCACTGGCACCAGCCTGTCGGAACATCTTCCCTTCAGGCATGGCCGCATGATCTTGTCTTGCGACACCAGCTGCGTAGTCGTTCACCTCATCCACCCAATGGAAACCCTACGATCAGCCGCATTTGAAAGTCCGGTTCGTCTTCTACGTCGCTAACCTGAAAGAGCGGCGTAAGTGTAGCCCACCAAGTTTCCGTGCGGTAGGAGAAATTCGGACCGACGTAGAGCACGCCCTTGCCGCTCGCGCCTCGCCAATCGGGAATGCCGACCTCATGGAGCAATTCCATTCCAGCGAGGAAACGCGGCGAAAACTGATAGCTGAATCCGAGCGTCTGTTGAAGCTCGCCGTTGTCATCCTGGTAGTGTCCCCCCTCCCACTCCGCTTCGATAATGGCGTTGTACGCGAGGACGCTCTTGCCGAAGTTCTTTTGCGCTATGAATTTGCCTTCGAGCTCAAACAGTGCGTCGCCGAGCTTGACCTCGCCATACAGCGCCAGCCCGAGCGGTTCAGTCGTCGGGTCCGTGAGATTCAAGATGCCTTCGACACCAACATTACGCCAGTCGCCCCCGCGTATGTTGTCGGGGCTATTTTCCTCGTAGCGCCAATCGGATAGGTAGAACCCAAGCTGGAACTTGTCGGTGACGCCGTACTCAAGCTCGGTTCGAAAATCGAATCGATCGAAGTCTCGGTTCGTTTCCTTCGCGGTTTTCCACGTGGTCCATTGCTCCAATTCCCATTCGCCTTTCTTGTGTGTCGTGGCTTCGTAGGTGTATGTAAAACGGCGCTCGGCCGCGTCGACGCGACCGGTGACGATCGCGCCTACACCAACAAGGCCAGCCAATACGGTACGTGATGACTTCATCGAGTTCTTCTCCCACTTGCTCTTGCCATGACGGTTGCCGCGCCAACGGGTTACGTCATGTCAGGCGACACAGTTCCAACAAATCGTTCATTCGTTAGCGGGCTTAAGCGCCGCTTCGGCGCCGCACACGCCGGTCGTTTCACATTCGGAGCACGTTCGGTCGCTGCTAAGTGTCGTCGATTCATCCCGGCTACGCAGGTCGATTTCATTCGATTGGACGGATCGCAGAAAATGTTTGAGCCGATTGATTGTGGCCGGACTAACCGCGTGCTCCATGCGGCAGGCGTCAATCTCTGCGATCGCGGAGGGAACGCCGAGCACTTCAATAAGAAACGCCATGATCGTTTCGAAGCGACGGATGACGCACTCGCCGACCCGCATCCCTGCTGCGGTCGGCTGCACCGCGCCGTATCGCTCGTGAACGACAAGCCCCGCGTGTTCCATTTTCTTGAGTAGCGACGACACCGTGCCGAGCGTTACCTGCAAGTCGCCGGCCATGTCGCGAACGCGGACCGTTCCCTTATCCCGTCGGAGTTGGACAAGAACCTTCAGGTACATCTCGTAGGTTTCGGAAACGTCTTTCTTGGTATGCAACACGTATCCTCTCACGACAGCGCCAAGCAACCTCAACCGGGGCGGCACTATATCCATAATGTTCTGTCCGTCAAACATACTTTGATAAGAAAAACATTTATTTTTCTTGCTGCGTATTTGTAAGTGACAATGGAAGTAATGGCGAGCGCTGTTTGTGCGCCCTTCGAACTGACGTAGCCTGTGTCGAACGGTCGATTGAAATATCATGTGCGAGGAGGCGAATCTGAGGGCATGAATCGCAAACGCAAACAATCGATGGGTCCGGCGGTGTGTGCTGGCTGTGGCTATGAGGCGGCCTCGGTCTCGGTAGCGTTTTGCCCGGGATGCGGTTCTTCTTTCGTGCCGGTTCGTGCCAGTCGTTCGCGACGGCGGATCGGTTGGTTGTCTCTTCCGTCCATGCTGTACCCCAAGACCTACAAGTGGTTCGTGTTTGCGTCGGCGGCGGACATCGTTCTGACGTGGTTCATCATCCTTCTCGGCGGTCGGGAGGTGAACGTCATCGCGGATGCGGTGATCGCGTCGCAGGGGCTTGTCGGAATGATCTTGTACAAGTTCTGCCTAGTGGTCTTCGTTGTGGTGTCGTGTGAGGTCATCGGACGTCGCAAGCCCCGCGTCGGCCATAACCTCGCTAGGTTCGCGTTCGTACTGACCGCAACGCCCGTGGTCCTCTCGATCCTGCAACTCGTTCGTCCTTAGTCGCGCGGCGCCACGATGTTTGACCGTCGCAGCGGGTTCTTCGCCTCCTCTACGATCGGGTTGCCCGCGGTTCAAGACAGTTTGGGCGTGCCGACGAAACGTCTCAACGTCGGAACTACGCGCGCACTTTGCAGCCCCAACGGGGCGCCCTATTCCAGCTCAGGGCAACGCCCTGGGTCTTCGACAATCCGAAATCGTGCCAGCCCTGAAAGGGCAAAATAACTCGGTGTGTCGCTCCTTCAGAGCTTTCGCTGCACCGCCTCGGACCAGTCCCAGCGCGTTGCCCTGGGCCGAAGTAGATTGCCCCTTCAGGGCATCGCAGCGGCGTTACGAATTGACCGATCAGACGCGCGTAAGTCTAGCGGGCCGCTATCCCGTTCCCGCCGATTTTGTGACGCACCCGGTTGCCCGTGCGCGACTCGGCCTACGCTTGCACGTTGTTCGCGTTCCAGGACAATAGGCATGCACCGGGCTCGGAGAGAGGGCGCTGCGGTGTGTGGCGAATGGCCGAGTCAACGACTCAATCGTGTCAAGATGAGGCAGGAGAATTACTCATGCGTTCGATATTATGGTCGCTTGCAATTGCGGCGACGATGTTCATAAGCGGCTGCAAGTCCGCTGAGTACACCGCGTCCGGTCGTGACGTTGCTTCGAGTTCCCTTCAAACTGTGGAGGCAGGCTGTGCGACTTGTGTCTTCGACATGCAGGGTGTCTCTGGTTGCAAGCTCGCCGTAAGGGTGGGTGGCAATGCCTACCTTGTTTCGGGTAGCGACATCGACGACCACGGCGACGCTCATGCAGCAGACGGGATGTGCTTGGCGGCGCGCACGGCTATCGTCGAGGGGGAAGTGGTCGGCGATCGGTTTGTGGCTAAGTCGTTTGAAGTGCTGCCTTCGGAGACCGATGCCCCGTGAGCGGATCTTTCGTTCATGCCGGAGGGACGGAAAAGTGGTGCGGTTGTTTGTCTGGTGCCCCACGGGATCTCTGTGTTGTGACTCAGCGTGCGATCTAGTTCAAGCAAGTACCGCAGCGGCCAGCTAGTGCTGTGTCATACATCGAACGATGGGCTAACCGAGCCGCGCCCGTGAGGAAGCGGACGACTGAAAGTCTGTTGTGACAGCTTCAAAACGCTCCCTCACGGTCGCGGCTCGGCTCGGACGAATTCGGCATCAGAGTCGTGGGCGCCAGCCTGCGGACCGGTCCCACCGCTAGCGCGGCGGGCTCTGACCGGCGCGCCTAGCTCCGGTGATGTGGGCGGCGAGAACCCGAAGATTGAGTCGTAACAAAGCACTACTACTTCTTGGACGATTGCGAAGCGCCAATGATCGCAGCGACGGCACCGCCGACGCCGCCACCGACGGCGGCGCTTGATTCGGAACCGATCATCTTCGATACGATGGTGGCAATAACGGCGGCCCAGCCGGCGCCGACGATGATCGTGATTAGTGTTCGCGCGTTCATTGAGAGACTTTCGCTAGCGGACAATTGTGAAGGTCAGATGTTTCGCGCGAACCAAGGGTGATCCTACGCGGCCCAAAGATTACGACGCGATGCGCGCCACCGAACAATCGTACGCGTCGCAATTCAGGCGGATGAACTCCACACAGTCGTCAGATCCCGTTTTCCAGGAAGACGTCGTAGTCTTTGCCTGTCATCAGGGCTGCGAGTGGGGCGGTGGACTCGGGACGAATCCTGACCATCCAGCCTTCTTCGAAGGCGTCACTGTTGACAAGCTCGGGTTGGTCCGCGAGCGCCGTGTTGATCTCAATCACTTCGCCAGCCACCGAACTGAACAGTTCCGATGTGGCTTTTACGGACTCGACTTCGCCAATAGCATCACCCACACCCAGTGATGTGCCCGGGTCGGGAAGTTCAACATATGTGATGTCGGTCAGTTCCTCGGCGGCGTATTGCGTGATGCCCATGGTGACGGTATCGCCGTCGATCATGAACCATTCATGCGTTTCGGTGTACTTGCGATCGTTCGGGACTGCCATGGTTCCGTCTTCTGTCCTTTCACAGGGCCGGCGTCGTCGAGCCGCACTTGGCCCGACCTGATTCGCCGGCGTTCCCATCTCGTTTGTAAAACGGCAAGGCGACCACGACGCCGCGGATGCGCACGCGACCGAGGTCGACCTGGAGTTCCTGGCCGGTGTCAGCAACGTCACTGCGGACGTAGGCCATGGCGATGCTCTTGTTCAACGTCGGGCTGAGCGTGCCGCTGGTGATCTCACCGACTTCTTCATCCCCGCACAAAACTTTGTGATCTTGCCGCGCGATTCGCCGTCCGTCCAGTTGGAGTCCAACGAGCCGACGTGGCAGTCCCACTTGCTTGAGTCGACGCATCGCTTCGACGCCGACGAAGTCTTTCGCGAGGTCTACGCACCAAGATGCCCCGGCGGTGAGTGGATCGACGGACTCGGACAGCTCGTGTCCATAGAGTGGCATGCCGGCTTCGATGCGCAATGTATCGCGTGCGCCAAGGCCGGCCGGCCGGATGATCGGGTGTGGTCGTTCCTTCTTACCAATCAGCATGGGAAGAAACATGCTCACGGCCATGGCCGGCGTCACGACCTCGAAGCCGTCTTCGCCGGTATATCCGCACCGGTACACCGTTAGCGAGAGACCCATGACGTTGAACGTGTGGTGTCGATAGCGTTTGATCGATGCGATGTCTTCTGCGACAAGGTCTTCGATGACGTCGATTGTCTTGGGGCCTTGCACGGCAATCATGGACGTGGTGAGTGTCTCGTCGCGTAGCGTCACGTCCATGTCGGTGCCGTGTTGCTGAATCCACGCGACGATTTTCTCGCGGTTGGATCCGTTGCATACAACACCCCAGTCATCCTCGAAGCGAGAGACGATCATGTCGTCGAGAATACCGCCGTCTTCGTTGCACATGTGCGTGTAGTACGAGCGGCCGACTTCAGCCTGAGTCAGGTTTCTTGTACACAACCATTCGAGCAAGTCCGCGGTGTCGCGGCCGCTGAGGCGAAGGCGACCCATGTGCGATATGTCGAACAGGCTGCACGCGGTTCGTGTGTGGACGTGTTCCTCGATGATTCCGGCGAAGCAGACGGGGAGCGACCACCCGGCGAAATCGACCATGCGGCCGTCGAAGGCGACGTGCGTGTTGTACAACGGAGTCTTGTGAAGCGTTTCGGTCATGCAAAAGTCCGCCTGAATCGGGCCAAGTTTCAAGGCCGGGCGGGTACCTTAAAATCGGTTCGTTAAGGTGTCAACGTCGCGAACGCGGCGTACGCTTTGCTCCGCAGTCGGCCGCACCGGCGGTGGGTTCTAGAAGGCTACGCCACATGTTCGGGGCTCGGCGAGTCTGTAGCACGGTCCGTGCGCTTGTTAAGAAAGTGTAGCACCGGCTTCCAGCGGGTGGTCCATTGGCGAACTTCCCGTCTTGGGGGGAAGCAGAGCCCGTTGTCACGGGTGGGTTCGCGGCGCCGTGTTTGCGTCTTAGTCTGGCTCCACTGGATGCTTAAGTTGCACGGACAGAGGAGTTTTTCCGTAGTTGCTGTATTTTATGCGTAGCGATTCTCTATTTCCATGCGACCTTGTCGCGTGCTTTGGCGAACGACTTGACCGCGTAGGTCGTTCGGGATCGACCCAAGTTTTTTCACATGTCGTCCCTGCGATGGATTGCCGATTGTTGCCAACAGTAGCGGGTGTTACCTGTTGGTCTGTCGTTGGTGTTCGGTCGCGATGGGCGGCGCACGGCATGGCTTGGACTCGTCGGTGCTTGTCACCTGGCGGCTTGTGCGGTAGAAAGCCGCTCCGTTTGCTTGATGACCTAATGCGCGCTTGGCGTGTTGGGGCCAGTGAGCTCCGGGCGTGTACCCAAGTGGCCAAAGGGGACGGGCTGTAAACCCGTTGACGTACGTCTTCGCAGGTTCGAATCCTGCCGCGCCCATTCGGTGCCCCAAACATGCACATACGCGACATTCTAGATTCTCAGAAGCCCACGCTATCGTTCGAGTTCTTTCCTCCGAAGGACGACATCGGTTTTTGGGACCTCTATCGCACGATTGAATCGCTCAAACCGCTTGAACCAAGCTATGTATCTGTGACGTACGGTGCCGGTGGTTCCAGTCGGGCCAAAACGCGCGACCTGGTGGCGCGCATCAAGAGCGACATCGGCATCGAGAGCATGGCCCACCTCACGTGCGTTGGGGCGATGCGCGAAGAGATTGGCGCGGTCGTGGACGATCTAAAGCAGCGAGGCGTGAAGAACATTCTTGCGCTTCGCGGCGATCCTCCGGACGGCACCAAGAAATTCGTGCCGACCGCTAAGGGCTTTCGTTATGCCAGCGAGCTTGCGGCGTTTATTCGCGACCGTCACCAAGACATCTGCCTGGGTGGAGCGTGCTATCCGGAGTCCCACCCCGAGGCGTCGAACGCCGATCAAGATCTTGCGAACCTCAAGTATAAGGTCGATGCGGGTGTCGATTTCCTGATCACGCAGCTCTTTTTCAACAACGACGATTTTCTATCCTTCCGCGATCGTGTGGACCGATGTGGCATCAAACTTCCGATTATCGCCGGGATCATGCCGATTCAAAGTGTCAAACAGGTTAAGCGGTTCACTCAGATGTGCGGGGCGAAGATTCCCAAAGACTTATTACGCCGAATCGAAGCCGTCGAGGACGATCCGGAGGCCGTGCGCCACATCGGTATGTACCACACGACCCGGCAATGTCTCGATCTACTTGAACACGGTGTGGCTGGTATTCATTTTTATACTCTGAATCGATCGACGGCGACGCGTGCGATCTACCAAATGATCAGAACCGAACTGTAGTACGCTACCGCAAGCTGTATTTTTTTCGAAATCGAAGAGTGAAGAAAAGTAGTGATCGAGACAAACAGGGCCAGCGCACATGAAACCCCTTGTATTACAGGGACCTACGGTCGGTAGTGGCTGCTACCACCGAGGAATCGTAACTCTTCCATTACGCTGCATACTGGTCTCATAGCGTTTTCCCAGCGAAAAACGCAATCTGGCCAGATCGCCCAATCGCCCAGTTTTCCTATTTTCCCTATCTATGCGCGCTGGCCCTGTCGAGACAAAGTTGTCAGGAAGATTACTGTGGGTTCTTCCTTGGCCGTCCGCGTGGGCAGAGCGAGCTTTCGACCTCCTGGCGGCTGGCGATGATTGCGTTCCGTCGAGTGCCCTTGAGGAGCGTACGCTTGACAATCGCCAGGACGTGTCGCCCGTAGCGACCGTCTCTTTCTCCAATCAGACCAACCCACACCACATCGTCAAAAAAACTTTTCCTGACACCGTTTCTTCGTTCACCAACCCTTCGCAGGATTCGCCGCTGGAGTATTTTCGCAGCAAGGCGACACTCGAAAAGGCACTGATGGAATCGGGTTTGTCGTACTCCATCCTGCGACCAACGGTACTGTTTGGGCGCGAGGATGTCCTCGTCAACAACATCGCGTGGTTGTTGCTGAGATTCCCGTTCTTCGGAGTTTTCGGCGACGGCTCGTACCGCTTGCAACCCATGTATGTGGACGACATGGCCAAGCTCGCCGTGGAGGAAGGTCTGCGCACCGACAACCGTGTTGTTGATGCCATCGGGCCGGAGACCTTCACCTACCGAGAACTTGTCGCACAGATAGGGCGGATCATCCAAAAGCCGAGGCCAATCTCGTCCGTTCCACCTGCGATGGGACATCTCGTCGGCTGGGCGGTTGGCAAGATCGTCGGCGATGTGGTCATCACACGCGCGGAGATTGCGGGCTTGATGGCCGGGCTTCTCTGCACGAACTCCAAGCCGACAGGCGAAACCAGCCTGACCGAGTGGGCAAGCGCCCACCGTGACACGCTCGGCGTGCGTTACGCGAGTGAACTTGGCAGGAGGAAGGACAGAACGACGAGTTCGTAGCCGCCTAACGTAGACAACGACATACGGGCGTCCATCGCGGGTCACGAGCTTACTGGTTTGAATCCGGTCGCCCCGAATCCGCAAGTCGGCTTCTCACAGATCGTCGCGCACATAGGATCCAAGGCGAGACCACCGCAGTGTACGCTCCAGATTTATCGGACAGACACAACACTCCTTGCTTTGTTCGGTCCCAAAGCGGTAGAATACCCCGTCGACTTAGCATCCATCTCGCACACGTGTTTGGATGGTCGAGTTGCCGTTGGCGGAGCAGCGTATCATGCGGTTGCCATTCACAGGGGCGTCGTTCCTGTTCGTTTGCGCGAGCCTTCAGGTCTGCACAGCGGGAGTGCCGTCACTCCCCGGTGATTGCGACAACAACGGCATCGTGGACATCGCGGACTATGCGGAGTTCGCGCTTGTCTTTCAGGGCGTCGGCTGCCGTGGGTCGAGCGTCTGCGCATGCTACGACCTCAACTCCGACGGATGCGTCGACCTGCGCGATTTCAGCATCCTGCAGCGGACGTTCCATACGGCTCAGGACACCTCCGGTTCGCCGCCGACCAACATCTTTGTGTCGCAACTTGCGGACTACCACGTACGTTGTGCTCAAGCCGACGGCGGTGACAGCGTGTGTCAGGTAGGTGATCCTTGTTGCCAAACGCAGACCGGTCCGCCTGGGCTGGCGTGCGACGCGCCGAAGAACTACTGGACCGTGGTGTGTGACCGAAACGCCGACGGCGCACGCGATCTGCATGTCAGTTTGGATACGCTTGCAGAGTGGAACGATTTTTTCTGGGAGCCGGACGATGCGTGCAACCAGCTTGCGCGAGAACACTACCCGCCGGGACCAACCAACAGGCCTTACGAGCGGCATTTCATGCCTATGTGTACCGATGGGAGCACGCCCGCGAAAGGCACAACCGTTTGCCCAGATGGACAACCGATCATCCAATGCACGGACGGCACGCGCCCGTTGTTCTATTACGATGCGGGAACGACCGATCGATGGATCATTAAGGTTCAAAACGGCGGGGTCGCCTGTTTGGGTGATTGTTGGGAGGACGAGGACCGTGCGAGTTTCACGAGTGCCTGGGGAGAGCATCGACTGACGAGGACGTTCACGGGCTTGTACAAGCCGTTTCAGGATTCTCCGTTCTCGTCCTACAACCGCATCATCATTGATAAGTGCGTCGGCGATCGTAATTGCGGGTCGAGCACACGGAGTTCGGTCGATCAGTTCGACGACCAAGGCACTCCGATGGGCCAAGCGGAGGTATACTTTCACGGCTATCGCGAACTGCAAGCGCTGCTCAAGTACCTAACCGTATGGGACGGGGGCAACCGACTCACATCGGATAGTCAGATATCCCTTGCGGCCCATTCAAATGGGTCCAACGGCATGTACATGTACATCGATCGTATTGCGGAGTACATCCGGCATGATCCCTCTGACGGTCAGCCCGGGCTTGGGCTCGCCAACGCCGACGTGCGCGGTCTTACGGCGAGTTATGTTCGGGCCTCGGTGGAAGCGGAGAATCTGATCAACAACCCACTGATGAACGTCTTCGCGTGGAGCGACTATCATCCACTTTCGTTTGATGACCACATCGTTGCCCCACGAAGCACGGCTGGGCCGAACCCGGCCGACGGACTGTGGTATTCTACGCTCACGTATTTTGATGGAATCGAATTCAAGTGGAGCCGGAGCTGGGGCGCGATTCTCTTTGGCGACGGAGTCGGATCCACTGCCGACGACATCGCGAGTGTGGTCACGCTCGACGAGAGCTGCTTTCGGGAGCACGGTCTCTTCGGCGGTCTCGGCGGCAATGCCGAAGCCTGCCTCGACAGCATGCATGTGCTGATGAACCACGTCACTACGCCGCTGTTCCTCTCGCCGCAGCTATACGACCATGTTGTGAGGGACACAGGTCTACTTAGCTTCACCAGAATATCTGACTCCTTTTTTGACCGTGGCTATGTTGCCGACGACGGAAGCATTTGCGGTTCGCACGACGAGAACTTTCCGTGTACTGCTTTGCCGTACTGTCCCGATGGCGTCGGGCCGTGCGATTTGCGCGCCACTGAAAGCGCAGTCTACAACCCGTTGGACTTTGCCATACGTGTTCGTGCGATTGCTCGCGGTGCGGTCAATCGATCCGCCGGCGCGCCGGAAGAGGGCCCCGCCGACGTCCAAACGTCCGTCGGTCATGCGGTGTTCGCCCCCGAGTGGGATACGCACGATAGTTGGGAGAAGCCCGAGAAGATGGACTATCGCATCTGCGACGACGATGGTACTGGCGTTTGTGCGTGGCAAAGCGCGCCGCTCTGGGCCGCCCTGAAATCATGGCTCGAACTAGACGCGACGGTGATTTGCGTCGAAAGGGACCGGTCTGGCGTCGACCCCAATCGGCCGCTGACGACTTGGTCCGAAACCACGCCCGGTCCACTGCTCGATAGCCGGTGCGGACTCGCGCCGTAGTACCCGAGGGGACACACCTGTCGTCGATCGCGCCCAATCGATGCTGGTCGCACATGCACTCTTGAACGGCTCGGCGCATTCTCGGCGCTGCGGGTTGTTTCGATTCTCCATCGACGAGCGCAATTCACAATCAAGTCACAGCTTGTCGAGACTTGACCCGTTGACGGGGCGGCGCATCGGCGTTCTTATGTCGAGGCGTCGACCGACAGCACTATTCGGAACGGAGTCTGCATCGCTGTGCCTGCACCGTCTTTTGTTCATCTTCACGTTCACACGCACTACAGCTTGCTCGATGGCGCGACGCGCATTGAGGCACTTGTCGAACGGGCCAAGCAGTTCGACATGCCGGCGGTGGCCATCACCGACCATGGCAACATGTTTGGCGCGGTGGAGTTTTATCTGGCCGCGCGTAAGGCAGGGGTCAAACCGATCATCGGGTGCGAGACCTATCTCGCCTCCGGCCACCGCACAGGTAAGGAACGTAGCGGGCAGAAGGGGTCGTATCATCTGCTCCTGTTGGCCATGAACCTTGAGGGATATCAAAACCTCATGCGCCTTTCGAGCATCGGCTATACGGAAGGGTTCTATCGCAAACCCCGGATTGATAAGGAAGTGTTGCGGGAGCATTCCGGCGGTTTGATTTGTACCAGCACGTGCCTCGGTGGCGAAATTCCGCAAGCCCTGCTCAATCAGGACCAAACCAAAGCGGAGGAGCTAGCCAAGACGTACCTCGAAATCTTCGGTCCCGATCGTTTCTTCATCGAGCTACAAGACCACAGCTTGTCCGAACAGCAGGCGATCAACCCCGAGCTTCTGGACATGGCCAAGCGCCTCGGCGTCGCCGCTATCGCCTCGAACGACGTCCACTACCTTGAGCACGACGACGTGGAAGCGCACGACGTTCTTTGTTGCATCAACACGGGCAAGTTGGTTTCTGACGAAGACCGCTTTCGTTTCGAGACGGACCAATTCTACTTCAAGAGCCCGGAAGAAATGGCGGCGATCTTTCCCGATCGACTCGAATTGCTCGCGAACACGTTGCACGTGGCTGACATGTGCAACCTCGAACTGAACCTGAGCGAACGGCACGCCCCGGTTTACCGCGTGCCCGACGACATCACGTCGGACGACGGCAAGCGGTTGACCGACGCTGAGTATCTGCGCCGGCTGGTCTATCAAGGGGCAGAGAAACACTACGACGAAATTACGGACGAGATTCGCGAGCGTATCGATTACGAACTCGAAGTGATCACGAGCAAGGGGTTCGCCAGTTACTTTTTGATCGTTTGGGATTGCGTCAACTACGCCCGCATGCACGCCATTCCCGTGGGGGCACGGGGCAGCGGTTGCAGCTCGGTCGTCTCCTTTTGCCTGTACATCAGCACGCCGGACCCGATGCGCTACGGCCTCTACTTCGAACGCTTCATGGACCCCGACCGCGACGAGATGCCCGACATCGATCTCGACATCTGCCAGAACGGGCGGGCGGAGTTGATCGAGTATGTGCGGGAAAAGTATGGCCACGTTGCGCAGATCATCACGTTCGGCACGCTCAAAGCCAAAGCGGTGATCAAAGATGTGTCGCGCGTTATGGGTTGGGGGTTTGAAGAAGCGAACAGCTTGAGCAAGCTCATCCCCACTGAGCTCAAGATGACGCTGGACAAGGCGCTTGAGCGCGAGCCGGAACTCAAGAAGCGGTACAATGAGGACGAACGCGTTCGCAAGGTGCTCGACATCGGTCGCCGACTCGAAGGCGGCGCGCGCAACGTCGGCGTTCACGCAGCCGGTGTCGTTGTGGCTGATCAACCGCTGGTGAACTTCCTTCCGCTGTACAAGTCTTCTGATTCCAACGTCGTCGTGACGCAGTACGACGGTCCGACCGTGGAGCGGGTCGGCTTGTTGAAGATGGACTTCCTGGGTTTGCGTACGCTGACGACGTTGGAACGCGCACGTCAGTTGGCCGAGCATAGCAGCGGTCGAACGGTCGATTTGGACGACGTTGACCTTGCCGACCCGAACGTGTACGCGTTGTTTGCCAAGGGCGAAACGAAGGGCATTTTTCAGTTCGAGTCGGGGGGTATGCGCGACGTGATCATGCGCATCAAACCCAACCGCATTGAAGACCTCATCGCAGCCAACGCGCTCTACCGGCCGGGCCCGATGGAATATATCCCCGACTACATCGCGCGAAAGCACGGCGAACCGTGGACCACTCCGCATCCGATCATGACCGACGTCCTCTCCGAGACGTACGGTATTATGGTCTATCAAGAGCAGGTCTCGCGCATCGTCCATCAACTCGGCGGCATCGAACTCAAGACGGCGTTCCGCTTGGCCAAAGCGATCAGTAAGAAAAAGACGGACATGATCGAGGCCATGCGCGAGCCGTTCCTTGATGGTTGCGAGAAGAACGGCGTCCAGCGGAGCGTCGCCAACGAAGTGTTCGAGGACATTTTGAAGTTCGGTGGGTATGCGTTCAACAAAGCCCACTCTACGGGCTACGCGTTGGTCGCGTTCAACACGGCCTGGATGAAGACGTACTTCCCCGTCGAGTTTATGGCTGCGGTGATGACGTTCGAAATGTCCAGCACGGAAAAAGTCGCAGAGTATCGAGAGGAGTGCAAAGAATTGGGCATCGACCTGGCGCCGCCGTGCATCAATGCGTCCGAGTTCGATTTCATGGCCGAAGCTGCGGGAGAGGGCGGCAAGGGCTCCATTCGGTTCGGGTTGGGTGCGATCAAGGGCGTGGGGGGCAAAGCGGTGGCTGCGATTGTCGCCGCACGCAAGAAGGATGAGCCGTTTCGAAGCTTGTTCGAGTTTTACGAGCGTGTTGATTTGACCGCCGTCAACCGCGCAGCCACCGAGTCGCTGATCTGCGCGGGTGCGTTCGACTCAACCGGCGCTATGCGTCGGGCCATGGTCGAGGCGCTCGATCGTGCTATCGCCGGTGGACAAACGGCGCAGAGCGATCGGCGTAGCGGTCAAATCAGTCTGTTCGGTGACGACAGCTCGGATGCGGACGCCGCGGCGCCAGAGAACATTCTTCCGGCGACCGAATGGACCGAAGCGGAGATGCTCGCTCGCGAGAAGGCGGTGCTTGGCTTCTACATCACGCGACATCCGTTGGCCAGTCAGGCGGAGTTGATCGAATCGTGTACGACGACGTCGACGGTTGGGCTCGTGAAATATCAAGACGGCGACAGCGTGATTGTGGGAGGAATGGTTTCGAGTTTGCGAACGGTCACCGCCCGACAAGGTAGAAACGCGGGCAAGCGGCTTGGCATCGTGACGTTGGAGGATTTGCAGGGTCGCACCGAAGTCGTCGTCTTCCCTAAGGAGTTGGCGGAGTATCGCGATTGGCTTGTCCCTGACGCCGTTGTGTTTTTCGAGGGTACCGTCGATCGCAAACGTGAAGACCCTTCCGTCCGCACGACGCGGGCCATCGCCCTGGCGCAAGCCGTCCCGTTACTCGCGACCGCTTTGCTGCTTGATGTTGACTCGAACACTCCCGTGGACGAGCTCGTTAATATAATCAGGCGGGCACCCGGTACATGTGCCGTATACCTGAACGTGCCGGCGTCCGACGACTTGGTCGCGCAAATCGAATGCCATCCGCGCCTGCGGGTGACGTGCGGCCCCGAGATTATCCAATCGCTGGTCGATCTCTTGGGTGCCCACGCGGTCAGCGTACTCGGACCGACCCGACACATGATCCCACTTTCCGCCCTGACGCGCTCGATCCCGTCGACCGCCGCTGCCGGCGCCGCCTATTGAAGAAGTGTGGCACCGGTTTCCAGCCGGTGATCTATTGGCGATTCTTCCCTTTTGATGGGGACGAAGGTGGTTGTGACCTGCAGGTTCGCGGTGGCGCTCTTGAACGCTCGCATTGTTCAACATTCTGCAAACGACTGGTCGAAAATGGATATCGCTCTCGTGCTCCGCTAGTCCTGTCTTGGGGCATGTGCAAGGAGCGAGAAAGGATTCACGCTCCAGCGTGTGGGGATGGGATGGCTCTGTCCGGCGCCGGACGCCGTCCGTTCCGTACGGGGCTGATCGGCTTCGACCTATGCCGGTTATCGGGCGCCGGTGTCACTGGAGCGTCTCAGCGGCGGTTGTGGTCTGGGCCAGGCAAATAATTGCCGATTATGTCCTGAATTGACAGGAAGCACTCGTGCAGACCGTCTGTTGGGGTGAATATGGCGATGCCGCGATGTGATTCAGAGGATTTGGAACTGCCCGTGCTTGAGGCGATACGGGCGGGCGATCGGTACGCCTTTTCCGAATTCCTCGCTCGCAACTCTGGATGGGTGCGCGGTGTCGTGTATGGCGTTCTTGGTGATCGGGACTATGTCGACGATGCGGTACAACAGGTTTGGACGGCGGCGTGGCTTCGCATCGGCGAGCTTCGCGACGCGCGTCGCTGGCGACCTTGGCTGTACCGTTTGGCACGCAACGCCGCCATCGATTTTGGCCGCGACGCCACGCGCCGGCGCAAACGTTTTCAGTCGCTGGAGTCCGGTACGTCCGAGCCCAAGACGTCGACATTCCGGGCGACTTCATCAACATCAACACCCAACCATGGTGAGGTGCTCGAAGCCATCACGGCGCTACCCGCTTTGTATCGCGAGCCATTCGTGCTCCGGCACATCAGCGGGTGGTCGTACCGAGAAATCGGAGACGTCATGGGCATGCCGGTAGATACCGTCGAGACGCGACTGGTGCGGGCGAGACGTCTTCTTCGCGAAGAACTCAAGACCAAAGCAGAGTGAAATCATGAACGAACTACCCAACAATATTGAGTTGCTGATCAATCGTAGCCTCGACGGCGCGCTGAGCGACGACGAGGAACTCACGTTGAACCGCGAGCTCATTCGCAATCCCGACGCTCGACTGTTGATGGACCAACTTCGGGACAACGACCAAGCCGCAGCGTTGGCCATGAAGGAAACACTCGGCGAGGCTGGTGTCTCGTTTGACGTCGCGTCCTTGCCCGAGCGCGAGAGGGCGGTTGGTGGTCGAGTTAGCGCTTGGAGTCGTTGGTTGGCGCCGGGTGCGGTGGCTGCTGCGTTGTTGGGTTTCGCATTCGCGCAGTTGCCTTTCGGAACGCCGGTACTTCATCCAAGCGTAGCTGGCAATTCCAGCCAAACCCAGCCTATCGCGGGTGTTCAACCGGGTGTCCGGCATATCGACACTGTGCGACCTCCGATGCTCAACGTGGGCACCGGCCGGCCGAAAGTCAACCGGAACACCGGCGTGGACGTGTTCGGTGTCATGGGAGACGACGGCAATATCTATTGGATAGAGGTCGATCGCGTTCGAACGGTACGGCGCCCGGCGCGATCGGGTCCGTTTTAGAACGTGCCAAGTAAGTCACTTTCAGAGCCGCGCCTGTTAGGAAGCGGAGGTTTGAAACCCGGTTGCGACAGCCTGAAACCGCTCCCTTACGGTCGCGGCTCGGTTCATCGTAGACCGTCTAATACATCTTCTCACAAACGTTCCTAGTTCCGTCTGATGCGTATTCGGGCGGTGTGAAACGAACATTTTCGGGGTCTAGGGCGACGCGGGTCGTTTGAGCATCGTCCATCAAGAAAAGGAGTTTAGCGATGAAGCTGTTTCTCATGGGGTGGGTTCTTTCAGGATTGTCTCAGTGGCTTATGCCGGCCGCAGCACAGTCCGACGACGGGGACAAGACGAAGAAATGCGTAGTCGTTGTCACGAGTGGCGACGAATCTGACGGTGACGTCACGAAGCGCGTTGTCATTAAGAAGAGCGGCAAAGTGGGCGACGATGGCGTGATCAAATGGGTCACGGAAGACGGGGATGTCAAGACCATCAAGGTTGGTGGCACCGACGGGCCGCATGTTGTCTTCAGTGGCGATGATGGCAACGCATTCGTCGTGGGCGATGGCGACGGCACCAAGTTTCGCGTTCTGATGAAGGCCGATGGCGACCCTGCAGCCGCCACGGCCTATGCGGTTCAGGTTGGTGCTGAGGGCGCCAATGACGGGCGCAGTGGTGCCCACGCTGTCTTCGCGCAAAGCGATAAGAGCGACAAGAACCGCGGATGGTTGGGCGTTTCCATTGAGTCCGTGCCCGAAGCGCTGGCCGTACAGCTCGACATCGAGGGCCGCGGCGTGTTGATTTCCAACGTCGTGGAAGACAGCCCGGCCGACAAAGCCGGCCTGGAGGCACACGACGTCGTGCTCTCGGTCGACGGTACGTTGATCTCGGGCGACTCAAGCGAACTCGTCAAGGCCATCAGCTCGCGCCAACCCGGTGACGAGGTGACCATCGTGGTTCTTCGAGAAGGTCGTGAGCGGGAGATCGACGTCGTGCTCGGCGAACGAGCCGAGAACAACTTCAAATTCGATTGGAAGTTTGAAGGTGCTCCCGATGCGGACATCGAGGATCGGGTGTTTACGCGTGGACGCATGATGCATCGCGGCGACGACGGCGCCTGGGTCATGCAGGATCTAGGCGAACTCGAAGCGCTTAAGAACCTTCCGCACAACGTTCAAATGTTCCTGCCGAAAACAGGCAACCGTTCGATGAAGGTCTTCACTGAAGGCGGTCAGACCCGCATCATGACCAAGGTCGTGCGCGATGGTGAGGTCATCGTCGTCGAGCAGGATGGTGACGGTGAAATCACCGTGTCCCGTGTTGATCAAGACGGTAACGAAACGAAGGAGACGTACGAAAGCGCCGACGAACTGAAGGATGCTGACGCGGACGCGTTTGAGTTGCTCGAAAACTCCAACAGTTCGATCGGTGTCCACGTGAACGTCGACGGGCTGCACTTGCCCGACATCGACATGGAGGGCATCACGGGCGGGCTCTTCGAGCTGAAACTCGACGGCGACACGGACTTCGCCTTCGATTCCGAAGATTTCCAATCGCACATGGCCGAGTGGAAGGCCAAGCTTGAGGAGAGTCTTAGCGCCGCCGGCGATGCCCATGAAATTGCGGTGGAGGAACTCGAAGCACTGATGGAGAAGCTCAAGTCCGGCGCCGGATCGGCCTTGCACGATTTCCATTTTTCAACCAAAGACGGCGGTAGCGTTGGGTCTTCGCCACACGTCGTAAGGATGTCACGCACCGCCAAAGCCAGCCATTCGTTCAAGGTCCTGCCCGACGGAACGATCGAAGTGACGATCCGAAGCGGCGATTCGGAATTGGTCAAGGTGTTTGAAGATGCCGACGACCTGGCTGATCGCCGTCCCAGCCTCTACAAAAAGTATGAAAAGCTGCTCGACATCGACGAAGACGAGTAGAAGTGTGGACGCGCTGTTGACCGGCGAATGCTTAGCAGCCTGTCATGAAAGTGTGGCACTGGCTTCCAGCCGGTGATCCATTAGCGATTTCCGCCTCTTGACGAGGGCAAGTCCCGTCTTCACATGCGGGTGCGCGGTGGCGCGCTTGAATACCTGCATTGTTCGCAAGGCGATCTTGATCAACGTGGCGGCGCGAAATCGACGCCCGTTTGTGTGACTCATCACCGTTCCGTGTCGGAAAAATGACTCCGGCGCGGAACGTTTTTTTGCGCTCGCCCCATCGAGAGGTTGGGCGGGTGCGCCCGAACCACAAAGCCCCCGACGCGATGCAGCTGGAATCCCGGTTGACGTCGTCGCCGCACTCGCCGACGATGCGCGGTCGAGACCCCGATCACGCAGGTCGGGCGAAGACCAGCCTCTACTTTGACCGAGATCATCGCCATGAATGTACTTATCGCTGACAGTTTCGAGTTGCCCCGTGTTGCTCAACTCAAGGAGGGCGGGTGCGACATCACGCACGACCCGACGCTCACCGGTGACACCCTTCGCGACGCCATCATCCAGCACACTCCGCGCGTTTTGATCGTCCGCGGGACGAAGGTCTCCGCCGAAATGTTGGAGGCCAGTGCTGACTTGGGCGTGGTGGTGCGCGCCGGCGCCGGGGTGAACACGATCGACTTGGAGGCCGCATCGCGGCAAAGTGTGCTCGTGGCCAACTGTCCCGGTAAGAACGCGATCGCCGTTGCGGAGTTGACGATGGGACTGATCCTGGCGTTGGACCGCCGTATCGTCGAAGGTGTAAACGATCTGCGAAAGGGCGTTTGGGACAAGAAAGAGTATGGCAAAGCAAGAGGTCTGAAGGGTCGCACGCTCGGCGTAGTGGGAACCGGACCGATCGGTCAGGCCGTCATCGCCCGCGCCTTGGCGTTCGAAATGCCCGTGGTGGCTTGGAGTCGTTCGCTAACCGACGAGCAGGCGGAATCCCTCGGTGTGCGTGGTGTCGACGGTGTGGCGGAAGTCGCCGATCGATGCGACATTCTTTCGATTCACGTCGCGTCTGCACCGGAAACGAAGAACCTGATCAACCGCGATGTGCTACGTCGACTCAAGCCGGGAAGCTACGTCATCAACACGGCCCGCGCTGACGTGTTGGACTATGAGGCCCTCGCCGAGTTGATGACGGAACGCGACCTACGCGTTGGCCTCGATGTGTACCCGGAAGAACCCGGGACAGCCAAGGCGACGTTTACGAATCCGATCGTGAGCGGTGGGGGCGTGGTCTATGGAACGCATCATTGCGGCGCGTCGACGCAGCAGGCGCAATCCGCCATCGGCGCCGAGGCCGTAGACATCGTCATGCACTACATGCACACCGGCCACGTGCGTAACTGCGTGAACATCAACGCCAAGACTCGGGCTAAGTATGTGGTCGTTGTTCGTCACAAGAACCGACCCGGCGTGCTCGCCCACACACTCCTTGCCATCAGGCAAGCCGGTGTCAACGTCGAAGAGATGGACAACATAATCTGTACCGGCGCGGAATCCGCGTGTGCTCAAATCCAGGTGGATGCACCGCTGGACGATGCGGTGGTGACGAACATACGATCCGGCAACGAGCACATCTTCGCAGTCACGCAGGCGAAACTGCCAGGCGAATAGATAATGTCGCACATCGAACGACGGGTTAACCGAGCCGCGCCCGTAAGGAAGCGGACGTTCGCAAGCCGGTCGCGACAGCTTGCAATCGCCCCCTCGCGTTCGCAGATCGCAACGGTCCTTCTCATACAAGCACTAAGGCCATGGCCACCCAACCCGTCAGCGGATAGCTGACGATGCCCTACGGCGTTTTGAGCTCCCCGAAGAACTTCAGCAGCTCCTTATGGAACGATGCGGCATCGTCCATGTACAACGCGTGCCCGGCCTTGGGGACGATGACCTTGCGACAATGCGGTGCGTGTTTGACCAATAGATCAGCATGCGCAAGCGGTATCACCTTGTCACGCTCGCCCCAAATCGCCAGCAGCGGCACGCTGATGCGAGACAGGGCACGCTCATGTCGCGCTACGCTGACCGGGGCGACGGCTACAAACGCGCGAAGACGATCCGAATGTTCGACGACGAACGGCATGGAGAATCGACCGCTCATCGACGGCGACACCAGAACGGGTCGATCAAGGTCGAGCGCGACGATCAACTTGCCAAGCCACACACCCGGCTCGGTCTTCGCGCTGGGTGTCTTGCCGAACCCGGGCAAGTCGACAGCCGCTACGTAGTACCCGGCGTTGGAGAACACTTTCAACGTACGGGTCTTGCGCCAAGTCTCGGCTTGAAATCGCCCACCGTGCAACAGAAGAATCGGAACGCCCGTTTTCGGTCCGGCCTGTAGGTAATGAACCTTGCCACCGTCCACCTTGGTCCACTTCGACTCAATGCCATCGCCATCGGCTTGAGCGAGGGCGGTGAAGGCCATCGACAGGCCTACCGAACACGCCAGTGCTCGAGGCAGAAGTCGAGACGGTTTCTTGAACGTTCGTGTCGCTATCATCACACCTCGCATTATCGAATGATTGTTCACTTGTTGAACAAGCGTGGAACCCACTTCCACGCGCCGAACCGTCGACATTTTTCCCTGCCGACGAAGACATCGGTCGTTGTCACCCCCGAGCGGACGACGACAGTTCAGAATACCCGCCAGTGCCGCAGGCTGATAGAGAGCGTACCGTTTTCGTTCAACCATTCCTGTTGTCGCCGGCAGGGAACGCCCGCCATTCATGGGCGGCAGCCCTGTTGGATAGATTGATCGTGTGGAAGTGCGTGCAAATGTTGCCTACGATTATTGGACTCTGGGGAAGAACCAACGGCGTCGGGTGCGAGTGGCTGGCATCCAGTTTGAACGTGAACAGGTTCGGGGGAACCAAGGGGCCGGCGGCCAAGCCGCCACAAGTCGGCCAAGATTCGGGTATCATGTCATTGCGATCGCCCAGTTTGAAACTGTATGGCTTCAGTCGCGTGCGCGTGTTTCGAGCGGCGATATTGCGATACTTCCGACTTGTTTGAACGAGTAGGGGGATACGAAATGCGCATCGATTGTCGGAAAGACCGCATGGGTCGCAGGTCATCGCTTGGCGTCGCGTTCGGTTTCGAGCTTGCCGTGGTGTTCGCTCTCATCTCACTTTCTCAAGCGTGTGCTCAGCCGGTCGCATCGAGCGCCGCGAGTGAGACTCCGGTTCGCCGAGCAATTCAATCAGCTAAGATGGCTCCGCCGGAAGCGTTGACGCAGCCCGGCGGTTCGAGCGCGCACCGCGTTCGTCTCATCGCGGGCACTACGTCTGGCGGCATGCAACTCCGTGAGTTCGGTCCGGTGTCGACGTCTCGGCTTGCCTACAGCAACACACTCGGGCAGCACGTTTTCAGCCCGGCGGCCGGGGCACGGATTGCGGATGACATCATCACGACCGGCGCTTCGACTTGCATGCTCGATCGATATGTCTTTCGCGTCTCGGGCGATAATCAAGGCGACCTCAGCGGCGCCGGGCCGTACGCCGTCAAGTATGCCCTGTATGAAACCTGCCCGGGAAGTTCGACCGCACCCGTACCCATCCCCGGCACCACCGGTTTTTTTGAGGCCCCCGACAACGGCGTCTACGACGTCGAGGTCGTCATCCCCAAATCCACCAGCGTTGTCATTCCCAACGCGCTCTACCTCGCGCTGACCTTCAGCCGCGAAAACGCCGGCGTGTTTCTTGCCGGACCCGCACTTGTCGGGTTCTCCGCCGACAGCTTTGATTTCCCAGGCGGGTCCTGCACCACCACGGTCGGTGGATTCCCCGCCGCCCCGCACTCCAGCTTCCACGTCGAGTTGTACGTACGCGGAACTTGCGTCGACACCTACCCGACGTACGTGAACAGCAACCAAGGAGGTAGGCCATTCACACCCGACGGGACGCGCCTTGTGGCCGAGCAAATTTCGCTTTCGGTAAGCCCGAATCGGTGCAACATGGTCGGATACACCGTGGGGTTTCGCGGCCAGTCGCTAGGCAGTCTTGGTGTGGTTCGAACCCAACTGCATACCAACCTGAGCGACGTTGATCCGGAAGTGAGCGGCTTGATCCCTGGCACGGTACGCCAGTCGAGCATCATTGGTGATGACGTCCAACTCGTTCGCGCTGAGTTCGATACGCCGATTCTACTAACCCAGCAGAACTATTGGATGGTCATTCGTACATCGAGCAAACAGGTCGGACCCATAGCCACCTGCGTCAGCCCTGCGCTTGGTGGAACACAGGATGTACTCGCGGAATTTGGCGAGGGTGGTTGGAGCTTTCCGGCGAATGTCACGGGTTGCGGCGGCGGATTTGAGATAACAATCCATTGCCAAGGCCCACCGCCGACCGGTGCCTGTTGCGACATGATCCACACGGACAACCGGACGTGCATCGGTGGACCGTTCGACGGTCTTTCCTGCGTGGGCGATGGGGACTGTGCATGTCCGCTTGGCCTCAAGAATTGTCAGGAGGGAACCTGCGTCGGCGACTCGGTCTGTCGTGAGAGGGCGCAAATGAACTGCGCGTTTCCCGACCTGTGGCAGGAGAATTCCGTATGCGAGAGCACCTGCGACGGCGGCAACCGAGACGGTCAACCCTGCACGAGGCAGGTTGACTGCCCCGGCGGCGATTGTCCGGGTCCGTTCACCTTCAACGGCGGCAAGCCGTGCGGCACATCGGCGTGCTGTACGTACGACGATTCTTGCCTCGATATAACGGAACGCGAATGTCTCTTTATCGAGCCCGTAACTGACCCGCGCGAGTTCGAGCGAGGGCAATCCTG
This sequence comes from Phycisphaerae bacterium, assembly GCA_029260075.1. Taxonomy (GTDB): domain Bacteria; phylum Planctomycetota; class Phycisphaerae; order UBA1845; family UBA1845; genus OFTM250. Next base: position 49,050 of record JAJDDY010000065.1, on the reverse strand, counting down.
CAACTTGAACGGGCAAAGATGTAGTGTCGGCATTTGCTTGGGAAGCGAGGGGAGCTGCTGCACCGAAGAAATCGTTCTTTGCGTCGGAGGCACTTCGGACGGGCAGCCCTGCTCCGGCGACGTGATTTGCGATCCGGTGTCCTGTGACGTTGTGTGTCGGGAAGGTGGTGGCAACTGTCTGGTGTCCCGAGGTTGTTCCGATGCATCCTGCTGCACGAAAGTCTGCACGCAAGTTGACTTCTTCTGTTGCGAAACTCATTGGGACGAATTGTGCGTTACTGCGGCGTTAGAGTTGTGCGAGACGTGCCGCGAACCCTGCCCCGAAGTCGACATCACCTGGCTCGATCCGCCGGATGGTGTTGTTGATGCTCGGAGGCCATCCGGAGCGGGTGGTTCCGGTCGGGTGTTGGATTCGTTCGTGATCGAAGCCAGGCTTGGCGGCGTTCCAGTAACGCAGATACCTGCCGACTGCTTCTCACTTTGCGAATCGCCGGCAAGTCTTTCGGCGAACTTTGTGGAGCGTGTCGTCTCCGGCGAGTCGGGGTCGGCGACGTGGACTGTCGACTTAGCACGGCCAATTACGCCGGGTGCTGTCACGAAAATCATTTACACAAGCGACGGCGGCGTGGTCAGCGCCGGCACGTTCACCTCGCACCCGGCCAATGTTTCAGGTGGCGCCGTGGCCGACGTGGGCGATGTCGTGGCGCTGGTGCAGGTTCTGCGCGGGACGGTTGTCCCCGAGTGGGGCATCTACAGCGTCGATTGCGATCGGAGCGGTGAGGTAACGCCGGCTGACATGCTGTGCGTGATTGACCTGCTCACTGGAGGCGGCACGTCCGATCCGGGTTGGGACCAGACGCTCAGACCCAACGGGTGCGACGGCGGCTAATCGCCTCGCGTGTCGTCAGCATGGTATCTGCGTGGCGAACGTCCCGATTCCGCGCTACCCGCAGAACCTCAATGCGTGGGCCACTACTGGCGTATCACGTATCAAGTGACGGGTTCGTCCGATCCGATCCAATCCAATCCAAACCCCGCCAAACCGATCCGATCCGAAGCGAGCCGCGACCGTGAGGGAGCGTTTTCAAGCCGTCACGACCGTCTTTCAATCGTCCGCTCCGTTACGGGCGCGGCTTTGACAGAGACTTTCTAAGCACGTTGGGAAACTCGACTGGGTTCTGGATTCGAGTCCTCCACGTTTGAAGAACTGGGCCACGCAGGCCAGTTCAGTTCCTCAAAGAAGCGCTGACAGGCCACCGGAATGTCGCGGCGACCGAGCCATCAATAGCTATCCAAGTCGTTCCCGAACACTACGGCGCCGTCGTAGTGCGCGCGAATCTCGTTGACGAGATCCTCAGGGGTTTCGCCCCACAGTAGCTGATGGTAAAGGACTAAGAGCTTGGGCCGAACGCGGTTGGCGATGGCCGCCAATTCGACCGTCGATGTGTGGAATTGCGAGTGATACTCTTGCCATTCCGGCGGGCGCCGCTCGAATCCGACCTGTGAATACACCTCGTGAATGAGCACGTCACAACCCTGAGCGTTCCGCACCAGGATATCACTGGGGGTCGTGTCTCCGGATACGACGATAACCCGGTCTGCGGTCTCAAAGCGGTAGCCGAAACTGTGTTTCCATGATCCGTGGGGTACCGAGAATGCTCTTACAGTAACATTGTCGTCCGTGTAGACGGTGCCAGGTGCTATTTCGTTCGCTTGGACCTTGTACCCGAGACTATTCGCCGGTTCAAGCCCATCCAGTCGGATGCGAATATCTTCCCGGTAGGCCGCCAAGATGTGATCGGTCATGGCGCTAATGCCAGGCGGTCCGAACACGCTCAGCGGCCTCTCTCGACCCAATACCCATGGTGTGAAGATCAGGTCTGGGTATCCCAGTGTGTGGTCGGAGTGAAGGTGGGTTACGAACAGCGTGGTGAGATTAGTCACGGCTAGGGCATTCCAACCGCGTCGCTTGGCCGCCGCGGCGCGTCGAACCACTCCCGGACCACAATCCACAAGATACGGCGTTCCAGAAACTATTATCGCGACGGCCGGTCCGGATCGTTCCGGGTCGGCATTGGGGGTACCGGTGCCCAGGAGCACGATGTAGCTATCCGAGTCCGGTCGGGGAGCTACCGCCACTATGGATTCATCGTTGTCCGCGTGGGAGCAACAGAGTGTTGCGAGCATCAAACAAAGGACTATCGATAATCGTTGCATGATCACGTTCTCCGCATATCGGGAATTCATCAGGTAACTGGCTCGTATCGAGGCCCGCATCGCCTGTATCATTCTACCTGGCGGCATGGGACTAATGTTGCCGGTATTTGCCGGCCGTGCCTCCGCCCCTGCCACCAAGCTACGGTGAACACTTCGCCGACGCCACCCGAGGCACTTACCCCACTGTGGACAGTCGGCACAACGCGTCGCCAGTCCGAAAGTCAGCGAGCTGAGAATATGCTTAGGAAGTCTTTTCCGGGGCCGCGACCGTAAGGAAGCGGTCCGGCTAAAGTGCCCAATCCGCTGCCTGACAGTCGCGGCTTGGTTCGAAGCAGTCCTTCTCAAACACACTCCAAGGCCGGCCTGGAAGTGGCGGGAATATCTCTTCGACGGTGTGGTACTGGTTTCCCAAAAAAAACATTGCGGGGCATTGCCGACACCGGGCGCGAGCGTTAGGATGCGGCTGACTAGAGTGCGGTAACGTGTGTGTTCCCCGTAGTGAACAGTCCAATGGTCGGACTGGCGAAGTTTTTTTGGAACGCACGGGCCGCTGACACAAGGGAGAATGAGAATGGCCAAGAAGTTCAGGTGTGCAAGATGCAAACGCAATTTTTCCATGGCGGCGCATTTGGCAAGACACAACAGCACGATCCACGGCACCGGTAAGAAGAAGGTGTCGGCGAGTCCCGCGACGGCCAAACGCGGTCCGGGACGTCCACGCGGCAGCGGCCGTACGGTGGTCCGAAGCACTGCGTCGTTCAGTGACGGTGCGGCACGCGTCCTCGGTGAAATGCAAGCATACCACGATAACTTGCTCGCCCAGCGCGTCGGTATCGATGGTGAGATCGGCGCCATTGCAGACGCCATGCGCTCGCTCGGCGGTCGTTCTATGACCACGACCAAGTCAGTCGTCCGGGCGCCTGGGAAACGTGGTCCTGGTCGTCCGGCTGGTTCAACCAACGCGAAGAAGTCCAAGGGTGGGAGTTTTCGCACCGGAACATTGAAGGATTACATTGTCCGCGTGCTGAGCCAACACACCAAGCCCATGAGCCCCAACGACATCGGCGTGCGGATCCTCAAGGGTGGTTTCAAGACCAAAGCGAAAGACCTGACCAAGGCGGTCAGCAACACACTTCCGCAGCTCAAGCAAGTGAAGCGGATCGGGTTCGGCAAGTACTCGCTCGTCGGCACGTAGTCGATAGCGGACGATCAAAGACATGGGGGTCGCGCCGGTCGGCGGTGCGGATTTCTTATCGTACTGATGTGCGCAGGGCTGCATTTGCGCGGACGGCAGGTGTCCCCGGTCGTTTCGATCTGAGTTCAATATGGGCCGCGTGGGTTGGGCACCGAGGGAAGCCTCGGTTGTCGACCCGCACGGTCTTTTTGTTGTATGAGGCTTGGTTCCGTATTCGAATCGAGTTACACTGGGTGGCGCGTGGTTACGCTGCGGTAGTCGTGGGTCTTGCTTGATCGAACTTCGCTACGCCCGTAGTTGTACCACTCGTGAAACGCACGCGAAAGAGTGGAGCTCGGCGCTCACCGTGGCCGCGGTGGCAGGCGCCGGATGTTGTTGATCCTAACGGTTGGAGAGTGAGTTCGAATGCACGCAAACAAACGAAACAGAAGAACGAACCCGAATTGGTTACTTTCGCTTGCCATGCTCGGCAGCATCCCGTGTATCGTCCACGCACAGGGTAGTCAGCATAGCGAAAAGAGGTACCGAGGGCTGCTCGGGCCCGATAGTAAGAAAGTCAAACACGAAGGTGGCAAGACGTATATCTATGCGGGCCCGCGGCGATCTGATCCCAGCACGCCTGGGGCACCTTGGTACGACTTTACGGATTCCGTCATCCCGACGGAAAAGCTCCAATTCGGTATCGGCAAAGACACGATTCGTGCGATCGACGATCCGCTGTTCGTCTCGCCGGATGATCCACGCCTGCTCGCACTCGGCAAGAGTGTCTATCGCGAAACCGAGGCCGCCAAGACCAACGACGAACTGAGCGTTATGGGATTCTTCATCGAGGGCGTGGCTCGCGCGTACCCCATCGGCCTGCTCGATCACCACGAGGTCGTGAACGACAAGTTCAGGGGCAAACCCGTTACAGTCGGCTGGTGACCGCTCGCACGACTGGCCGTGGTTCACGGCCGTGACAACAAGGGTAAGCAAGTAGATGAGTTCGGCGTTAGCGGTTACGTCTACAAGGACGTCTTCATCCTCTTCGACCGCAGGACGGAAAGCCTTTGGTATCCGTTCGACGACAAAGGCTGGACCGCGATTTCCGGTCCGCGCAAGGGCGAATCGATTCCCATTATCGAAGAGGTGCCCATCGTCAAACTCGGCGAATGGCGAAAAATGCATCCCAACACCACAGTACTACTGGGATCGAAGAAAACCATAGAACGTGGTCTCACTCCGTAGCCGTTCTTCGGGGATCGCTTGAATTCGGTGTGTCGACCGCTTCCCGCCGCCGGCGCACGCATGGAGGACGACCGTGCTATCTGGGCGACCGTCGGCGGTTCTCTGTTGCGTAGTGGCCTTGTCAGCGATGTATGGCCGCGTACTGGCGTCGCCGCCAGCTCAAGCGTCGACCGTCAGCACGGCGTCAGTCGACGCCGCCATCCGCCGCGGCGTCGATTACCTCTGGTCAAAGCAGAGACGATCCGGTCGGTGGGTGAGTCGGGCGTTCGAGGCGAAGTTCCGCCTCGGCCAAACGGCGCTCGTCGCCTACACGCTGCGCCGGGCTTCTGTCGTACCGACCGATCCGCGGTTGCGGCGTGGCGTTCAACCGTTGTTGGATCGGTCCAACGTCACGACGGTCTACGCGCGATCACTCACACTCATGCTCTGGTGTGCGCTTGACGCGCGTCAGTACCGGCCACTCATTCTCGAAGACATTCGGTTTCTTGAAAAGCAACAGAGCGACGAGGGTGCATGGGGGTATGGCCGGCAGTCGAGGGCCAACCCGACCAAGGATTGGTACGATCAGTCCAATTCACAATTCGCGCTGGCTGCGCTTGCGACCGCCGCGGAGGCCGGTTTCGACGTCAGCCCTCGAGTATGGAGGCGGGCGGAGGCTAGCTGGCTGAACCATCAGAACACTGACGGTGGGTGGGGCTATGTCGTTGGGGCCGACGCCAGCGGCTCTTTGCCGGATGTTGAATCTGATCGCAGCATGGCCGCCGCCGGGCTTGCGTCCTTAATGGTCATCGCCGACCAGTTGCATCTCAAAGACGCCGGCGCCTTCAACGGTCGATTCAAGGCCAAATGCGGCTTGCCACCGAAAGAACCGCACGCGATTGATCAAGCCCTTGATCGCGCGTGGGTGTGGTGGGATAAGAACTTTGACAGCACCTCGATTCCCGTCGCCCCGGCGGCGATCGCTACCGATCCACATCGCCCGTTCCCTGCTTTCTACCTGCACTTGGTATCTCGCTTGGGCACATTGTCGGGGCGGCGATCGTTCGGCCAACACGACTGGGCTCGCGCCGTAAGTCGTCAGTTGGTCGACAGGCAGCAGGCTGAGGGGTCATGGGGAACTGTTCACGAAAGCTGCTTTGCGATTCTCGCCTTACTCGAAACCCGTAGGCCTGTGCTCATAAGCAAACTACGATTCGGCGAAGACGTGGATTGGAATCGCGACCCGCGCGATGCAGCCAATCTCGTCCGCTGGTGGAATCGTCAGACGACGGCAAGGTATACGTGGGACGTTGTTGGTTTCGGGGACGGCGAACGCGAACTCGGCAACGCGCCAATTCTTTTGGTTTCAGCGCACGAGTGGCCAGCGCTCAGCGAGGTGCAGCAGCAGGAGCTTCGACGCTACGTGTACAGCGGTGGCACAATCATCGCCTCAGCCTGTTGCTCTAGTCAGATTTTTGTGGACGGATTCAAAGGGATGGTGGCCACGGTTTTTCCTCACCTCGAAATGGACGTACCGCCCAAGGATCATCCGGTTTGGTCAATGCACGACGAAGCCCGCGCTGGCAAGGATGTCTTGGTGTTTCGTGACGGGTGTCGCACGCCGATGATCCTGCTATCAGGCAGCGCGTGCTGTGCGTGGCAGCAAGACCTGTCCGCGCGCTACGAGCGATTGTTTCGGATCGCCGGAAATGTGTTGGCCTTCGCGACGTTCGAGCGAACTCCGCCGGCACGAATCGACGGGCCACCGAGCGGCACAACGGACGTCACTCGGACCGTGTCGATCGCACGGGTTCGACACGGTGGGGACTGGTGGTCGGACCCGTATGCGATCAAGCGGCTGAACGAACAGTTATCACGTAGAATCGGTCTCGGTGTTCGTGAGATGAATTCGGTAGCACTGTCTGACTTGGCCCACTGCGACGCGGACGTGCTATGGCTCACGGGGCACACGTTCAAGCCGCTCAAGGACGATGAGCGCAGGGCGCTCAGCGACTACTTCGGGCGCGGCGGCATGTTGATTTCGTCAGCCTGTTGCGGACGCCAAGCGTTTGACGAGGCTTTTCGTGCGTTCGCGGCCGATTTTGCTGGTGGTAGGGAATGGCAGGCCATTCCCCGCGACGATCCGATCATGACGGGAATGGTTGCCCCGGCGCAGGTTGGATCGCTCTCCGATTTGAACTACCGGCGCCGGCTTGGCGGCGGCGTTCCCGCGTGGCTCGATCGGCCGCTTCTGTTCGGTCTGAGATCCGGGGGGCGGTGGGTGATGATCCACTCTCCGTACGATCTGACGTGCGGCGCTACCGGCCATACCTGCCTGCACTGCGTCGGGTACGAACCGGCCGACGCAGCTACGATCATGGGCAACCTCTTGCTATCTTCGGGCCGGTCAGGTCGCTCCCATTGATCGTTTGCGCGTCTCACTGCGGACCAATGTGGCATGCACAACGGTCGACGCTGCCGCGCGTTCTGCTTATCGGACCGAAATAGTGAGTTTTTTTCCTTAACATATGTTGACAGATGGTCGAGGTCCGAGTATGCTCCTGTAAGGAAGTGGTGTTGTGGAATCTGGTGGCGTGGTTGTTTTGACCGTGCCTAAGCGGAACGGCGTTTGATACATATTTTTTATCGCCATTATTAGTGTCCTATTTGTTTCGCCGCTCTTAGATTTTCCTTCTTGCGTGTCCGCAGGATTCCTCGCCTAGCTCGATGTGTTGTGGCGGTTCCACCCGCAAGCGTTTTTGCTGCGCTGAAGCTAGCTCGGCGCGCATGCCGTTTTTCTTGTGGTTTCGCTGCAGTCTGGTGCGCAAATCGCGTTTCCGGACTTCTCGCACCCGTCTGAGCGCCTCTTCGTTCAATCGATAGATCGGAAAACTGGACCTGATTGCAGCGGGCAGATATGCCTGATGGGCCTATGGTCGGTCAGCATTTCGGCGTGGCTGTTATCGGCCGTGCGGCGCGTCCCATAATGGTGACGGTCCTATCGCACGGGGAGAACACGGTGTGTTGGAGTCGCGGGCTTCGATCGGTGTGTCTTATGATGCGTCGGCGGAGTCGCAAACAAAAGGAGATGTATCTGTGAAACGAAGACTCAAGGCTTTTACGTTGATCGAGCTTCTGGTTGTAATCGCCATTATCGCTCTCTTAATCTCGATCTTGTTGCCGAGCCTTTCCAGGGCTCGTGAGTTGAGCAAGCGTTTGGTTTGCGCGTCAAACATCAAGGGTATCGGTACCTCGGCGAAGATTTACGCCAACGACAACAATGAGCGTTGGATGATCCCCCCGTTCGAGGCCAAGTCGGTTTACACTCCCGGCATTGACTACCTGTTTAGTGGTACGACGGCGAGCGGGATCCCGAATGAACCGGGTCAAATCGGCTTCGATCGGCAGTTCCAAAGCACATCCGAAACCCGCAATTCGCCGAACGGCAGTAAGGCTGTGCAAACGACGCGAGCTTTTTGGATGTTGGTCCGTTCAGGTGACGTGACCGTGGACCAGTTCATTTGCCCGAGCAGTGGCGATACGCCGGATGAAACCGAGAATATCGACCTGTACTACGATTTCGAGGAATTCCAGAACATCAGTTACGGATACCAGGTTCCCTTCGGACCGCGGTCGACGCAGCCGCGAGAAGGCATGGACAACCGCCAGATTGTCGCGGCGGACAAAGGGCCTTTCTATGTCGCATCCACCCCTGGTCCTACCTGGCAGGGTGGCGTCGCCGGATTGCTCACGTCCGATGACTCGCCCAAAGCATGGCAGCGGTACAATTCCCGTAACCACACAGCGGAAGGGCAAAACTGCCTATACGCTGACGGTCACGCATCGTTCCAGCGGATGCCTGCTGTTGGTATTGACAACGACAACATCTACACACTGATGTCTGGTTCGTGGGGTGATGTCACCGGTCGTAACCGGATTCACGGCTCAACGCCGCATGAATCCGGCACTGCCGGCGCTCCATATCCTGGCCAGGATGCCTTCTTTGCGGGCCCGAACGGGTTTGCTTCGACGGACACGCTGCTCTACCCGTAGGCAACTGTCAGGTAGCATATTTAGTCAAGCGACGCGGCGAGCGAAAGCTCGCCGCGTTTTTTCTTGCGCACCGGTGTATTCGTTGCGATCTGGTGGACCGGTTCCATCGTCGTGCCAAGCCAGCGGACGTGCGGCGTCCGTCAACGACGGCACGCTCGCGTCCGACGTGGGGCGATACCGCCGAGGATCATCGCTGACGCTCGCAACCCACCGGTGCATGCAGCCCGTGCATGAACCAATACGGCGGATGCCTATTCACCTTCAGTCTTCCCGCCGCATCTACGGGCTGACGTTCGCGCCGTTTCCGGATCCGCTGTCATGTCAGCATATTGCGCTGTGGTTCGCGTGTTCTGGGGTTTGCTGGGTATCGGATGCCCGGATCGTTTCGAGCGCACACGTTCGCTGACCTCCGGACTTCCAAGAGATCGCTGGTGCCGCGTCACGACTCAAGTGACGGGTTGTTCCGATCCGATCCGCGACCGTGAAGGAGTGTTTTCAAGCTGTCACGACCGATTTTCAAACGTCCGCTTCATTACGGTCGCGGCTCGGTAAAGCCCGTCATTCGATGTGTGACAGAGCGCCAGCGCGAGCAGTATCTGACTATAGCGTCTGCGCGCCTATCCCTCCCGGTACATCGTGATGATTCGCAGCTACGTTCGGACTAAGCGTGCCACAATTGTCCTCACGGGCGAGTGCAAAGTCGACCGGCCGCTGCTCTGTCGGAGACGGGCAGCCAAGCGCCGATCGTAGCGGTCCGTCACTTGCCGAACGCGAACACGTGATGTTGCGCTCGAACGATCATGAGTCCATCGGTGATGGCCGGCGTCGCCATTACGATTTCATCCATCGGATTCTCGGAAAGTAGTTCGTAGGTCGGACCCGCTTTGACGACGAAGATGCCGCTCGCCTCGCTACTGAAGTAGAGCTTGCCGTCGGCAGCGACGGGCGACGCCGTGTAGCTACCCGCTTTGCCGTTTGCGATGCGGGCGCGATACATGCGCTTGCCCGTCTTCGCGTCGAAGCAACTGAGCACGCCCTGGTTGGAGCACAGGTAGAGGTAGTCTTCGTATACGATCGGCGTAGGCATGTAGGTTCCGCCGCGCCGCGTCGACCAGGCCACGTGCTCATTCTCTGTGGCTCCTTCCTTCAGGCTGATGTCGCCGGATGCGCCGATCTTGACGGCGTAGATAGGCTGGAATGGCGTGTATCCGCCGGTGAAGAACATGAGGCCATGACCGTACACCGGTGTGCCGACCGTGACCTCGGAGTTGCCGGCCAGACGCCAGAGTTCTTTGCCGCTGCGTAGGTCGTACCCGTAGATGTGTTTGGTGGAGTTCGTAACTACCTGCACGCGCCCGTCTGACTCAACGATTGTTGGTGTCCCCCACGAGGGCACTTCGTCACGATCGGTTCGCCATACTTCGCTACCGCCATAGATGTCGTACGCTGCGATGAACGCACCGCTGTCCAGATCGGCCTGTATGATGACGAGTTTGTCGTGGATGACCGGCGAGCTGCTGAAGCCCCACTGGTACGTCGGGTCATAGAACCAGCCCGAGGGGAGCACGCCGAGATCTTTCTTCCACAGCTGGTTCCCCGCGTGGTCGTACGTGTATAGGCCTTCCGAACCGAAGTTCACGACGACGTGCGTAGCGCTCACAGCCGGAGTGCAACTTGCCTGGCTGCCCTTGGTGTGACGCGCGGAGCGGGGGACGCCCTTGTACGCCGTTTTCTCCCAGATGATCTTTCCCGTCTTGGCGCTCAGGCAATAGACCTTCCACTCATGTTCGCCGCTGTCGTCGGCTGACTTGACGTCGCCGTATGGTCCAGCGCGGAACTCGGCGTCTTGGCCACTGTCGGCTGACGTGACGAATACGCGGTCACCCCAAACGACCGGCGACGAATGTCCAAGTCCCGGGATGGCCGTCTTCCACTTGATTCCCTCGTTTTGCTCCGCATTCCACGTTGTCGGGGGGGCTTGTCCGTCGCCGATTCCGCTCGCGTTGTTGCCGCGAAAGGACGTCCAGTTGGCCGGCTTGGTTCGTGCATAGTTCTTGGCCGCTTGTCTTTCGCCGTGTCCGGGCACGACCACACGAGTGCGCACGAGTTTTTCGTTGCCTTGATCAACGATGTATCCGGTGGCGATGTCGCCCTCGACCTGAAACGTGATCTTTATGCTGGGCGTGTTGGCCACTTGGAACACATGCTGTCCGGTCATGCGAAGCGGCCTCAAGCTGGATTCGTCCGCGCCGATCGCGAGTCGTTCGTTTTCCATTGCGACGCGATAGACGCTGCCCTCTTTGGATTCATAGAGGCCGACGTATTGCTTACCAACAGCTGGGTCAATCGCCGTGTCGGGCTTGGTCGTTGTCGTGTCCATACGCATAGCCGGCATGGTACGTCCCATTTGGCGAAGTACGGCGCGGTCGATCTTGCCCTCATTGTCTCGCTCGAACGTTAGCGTGGCCGGTACCACGGTCCAGAAGAACTCGGATTCCGATTCTGCGTAGATCGGGAACTCCGGCTGACCGGTTAGCTGTGCGACCAAGCCGTCGTCCTTGCGCCGTACGGCCACTACGAACCCTGGTTGCAGTTGATATTTTCCGGCGTATTCGTCCAACAGTTTGGATGGAACAGTTGCGATCGGTTTCGCGCCGGCTTTTTTGAGCATCGCGATCGTCTTCGCGTCGTCCTTCTTGGTCGCCATTAACGCCCGGGTGAGATCGCCGGATTGGCACTTGCCCGACTCGATCAGCTTGGCGAGCAGATCGGTCTGGCCGGAACCCGCAACACCGGCGAGGATGTCGCCAGTGAGCTCTGCTCCGTGGAGCACCAGTTCGACCGCGACGTCCATGTGTCCGTTTTGCACGGCCCATGTCATCGGCGTGGCCTTGTAGAAGGTGTCCGTCACATTCGGGTTGGCGCCGTTTTCGAGCAGGAAACGCACGACGGGGAGATGTCCCTTGTCGGCGGCGTAGGAGAGGGCCGTTGCGCCGTACTTCGTCGCCGCGTTGACATCGACGCCGTCGCTGACCATTTTTTGAATAGCGGCCAAGTCCCCCGATCGCGCCGCCGCCCAAAACGCATCAAGCGAATCATCCGCGAGAGCAGGGCGTGCAACGATCAGCAACGTTAACAACCCGAGTGTAAATTGTGTTCGACGTGTAGACATTTGTGCTTCCTTTTCTTTGCATTCAGGGCCAACGCTAGGGGCTAGGTACGACTGTCGAAGACCGTAACGCACGCGTTTTGGTTGGCTCTGCCCGATGCGGTATCCATCCAACCAACAGTAACAGCGATGGCGCTCTGCCGAGTCCTCTGCAAATTGAGCGTAACGAAACTTGCGCACCGGTTCAAGCGAACGACGCGCCAGCGGTCCGACCGATCGGCTTTCGACAGCACGCCGCGGGAGCGATTCCGATACATGGAGTTGGCGTTCGGTCCGAGAGACGTGCTGTGACGCGATCGGCGAAGACAGGAACCGACAAAAAGCGACCGGGCCTCGACCAACGTAAAATATTGCGTGTTGATCCGATATGGAGGTCGCGTTCAAGCACGGTGCGAACTTGTTATCTTCCAGTCGTCCAAGGTCCGTGAGTCAATCTCTCCTCGCGGGCCACCGGAGTGATCGAGAGCAGCGGCGCGCCCACAACTTCGACGTGGCAAGACATCAGTCAATATCCTCCACCTTGTGCTTTACGTGATTTTTTTCTATGCGTGACCAAGCAAGCACCATCGCTATGGCGAGCGCGACCACTAGCCCCTGAGTCCACCCTTCGCGGTCGAGAGGCGATGCAAAAAGCATCGTCGGACTGTTAACGATCGCGTGGATTCCTACAGCGATAAGGAGATTGTGAGTCCGCAGGTACAGCCACGAGAACAGAATGCCCATGAACACGAGCATCGACTGATCCGCAAGAACGGCAAGCACATCGTCGTAGGCCCCAAGGGCCAATCTGTTCGGCACGTGAATTGCGGCAAAGACCAGTTGCGAGAGCAGGACTGCGGCCGCCAGACGCCACTTGGGGCGATCGCGCAGGGGCCGGGCCAACACAAGGTACAACTGGGCGATGAGTAGGCCACGGAAAATGATTTCTTCACACAAGGCGTTGCCGAAGAGCTGCCCAAGAAGTTGGCCGAGGACGGTCGCGACGCCCTTGGTGTCCCAAAGGCTGTGGGCAACCAAGTTGCCGTCTTTGGCTAGGGCGGTAACGACTGCAATCCCCTGAATCGTGAGCCACAAGATCGACGTGGTGACGACAGCAGGAAAGATGTGCTCACGGCGAAGTCCAACGTCTCGCAGACGCAGCCGACCAAGGCCGACGATGATCACCCCAACGCTCAGGGCGATCACGATCACGCCGTGAATGAGCGTCCCGTTGCACAGGCCGCGTGTGGCCTTGTGGATCGGCGTGATGATGTCCTGTCGATAGACTTCGGAATTGAAGAGCAGAACGGCGCCGCCCACTAGGACGACGAGGGAGGCAACAATCACCCAGGCGGATGTTCGCCGCGTTTCTGCGAAGATGTGGCTAGGCATTCGTTGCTCCATGGCCGGGCCGGCTGTGCCCCGTTGCATGCGTGCCGTCGCTCCGGCGTCCACGGCGGCAACTCTAGCTATGAATCGGTTACGCTTCAAGCGCACATCGTCGTCGCATACACCTAACTGTTTCGCCCGGATAAGTGGCGAGAAGCGGCGCACCGTGTATGATGGGGCTCTAGTGTTCTGTTAAGCTTTAAGTTGCGGTTTCGTCCGATCCGAGCCGCGACCGTAAGGGAGCGTTGTCGAGTTGTCACGACCGGATTTCCAACGTCCGATTCCTTACGGGCGCGGCTCGGTTAATCCCTCGTTCGAGGCGCGACAAAGCGCTAGGCTGCGTTCGTTACTTCCATAAAGTTCGCCAGACGCTGTGTGAGGCGTTTGGTCGTTGCGATTGGGTCCATGGCGAAACACGACGTCTACGAATCCCCATTGGTCACGCGCTATGCGTCGCGCGAGATGTGTGAATTGTTTGGCGCTCGCCATCGTATCGTGACGTGGAGGCGACTGTGGTTGGCGCTGGTAAAGGCTCAGCGTAAAGCGGGGCTCAAAATCACAGCCAAACAGGTCGCGCAGCTAGAGCGAACGCTCGAGAAGGTCGATTTCGCATCGGCGGCGCGCCACGAAAAACGTCTTCGACACGATGTGATGGCCCATATGCACGCATGGGGCGATATCGCCCCCGCGGCCCGCGGCGTGCTTCATTTGGGTGCTACGAGCGCGTATATCGTCGACAACGCCGATCTGATTATTCAACGCGACGCAGTGCGAATGGTAACGGGTTGGCTGGCGAGTGTGGTGGACGCCTTAGCCACGTTTGCAAAAAAACACAGGGCGCTGCCGACGTTGGGCTTCACGCATTTCCAACCGGCGCAGGTGACCACCGTGGGTAAACGGGCGGCGCTTTGGTGCTACGATTTCGTTCGCGATCTCGAAGAGGTGGAGCACCGTCTGAGCACGCTTCGATTCCGTGGCGTGAAGGGCACGACCGGCACGCAGGCGAGTTTCATGACTCTGCTGAACGGCGATGAGAAGAAGGTGCTACGTCTCGAAGCCGACGTCGCTCGCGCATTTGATTTTTCCGAGGTCGAACCGATCACCGGTCAGACCTACTCACGCAAAGTCGACGCCCAACTTGTTTGCAGTTTGGGACAGATTGCTGCGAGCGTTCACAAGTTTTCCAATGACATTCGCCTGCTGGCCAGCCTCAAGGAAATGGAAGAGCCTTTCGAGAAATGGCAGGTCGGCTCGAGCGCCATGCCTTACAAACGCAACCCCATGCGTTGCGAGCGGGCGACCGGGCTGGCCCGATTTGTGATCACCCTTGTGCAGTCGCCCCTGCAAACCTCGGCTGAGCAGTGGTTCGAGCGCACGCTGGACGACTCTTCCAACAAACGCATGACCGTTCCCGAAGCTTTTCTGGCCACCGATGCTATGTTGCGCATCGTGGCCAACGTCTCTCGCGGCCTCGTGGTCTATCCGAAGGTGATTAGCACGCGATTGGCGTCGGAGTTGCCATTCATGGCCACCGAAGAGATTCTCATGGCGGCGTCGGCTTCCGGTGGCGATCGGCAGGAATTACACGAGCGTCTGCGCAAGCACACGCAGGCGGCTGCGCTTCGCGTCAAGATGGAGGGGAAGGGCAACATCCTACTCGACCGGCTTCGCAATGACCCCGCATTTTCCGGCGTCGAACTTAAAACGGCGACCGACCCGAAGCGATTCATCGGCCGGTCGCCCAAGCAGGTGGATGAATTCGTTCGGGGGTTTGTTACGCCCATCCGCCGGCGCTACCGAAAGGTGCTAGCGCAGACGAGCGAGCTGTCGGTGTGACGCGCTCACTCTCGTAGCTCGTCGAAGCCGTTGCTCCGTTGGGGCCGTCGCTGCAAGGGTGCGTGACGCAATCGGCGGGCAGCTTTCAGAGCCCTAAGCGCCAGCGCCGGGTCTTGGGCGGTCAATCAAACGTGTTGGGACCCGCTCGCTTGCGCTTGGGGCTCTGACAAGAACTACGGCGCAGACTGAATCGCGCGCAGGTTCGGCAGGAGCTTGCATCATCTGGCGCACACCGGTCGCGTCCATTCAAGAGGGAAAAACGCAATCAGGATCACCGGCTGGAAGCCGGTGCCACACATGTGCCGCTGGCCACATTCAGGAAGGAAGAGGGACAACCGATGGAACGAAACGAACTGGCTCGACGCGTCAAGGAATCGGCTTACCTCGAAGGTGATTTTACACTGCGGTCCGGCCGCAAGAGCAAGTATTACCTCGACAAATACCTCTTTGAAACTCAGCCGGACATTCTCGCGGCGCTCGGTAAGTCGTTCGCGGCGTTCGTGGGCGAAAGTACGACGCTGATCGCCGGTGCAGAGCTCGGCGGCGTGTCGCTCGCTGCGGCGACGTCGTTGGCCTCCGGCAAGCCGTTTGTGATCATCCGAAACGCCAAGAAAGACTACGGCACGTCCAAGCCGTTCGAGGGCAGGCTTGTCGACGGCGACAGCGTGTTGCTCGTGGAAGACATCGCGACCACCGGCGGTCAGGTGCTCGAAGCTGCAAAGCTCATCACCGAAATCGGCGCCAAGGTCGAACGCATCGTGTCCGTCATTGATCGTCAAGAGGGGGCGCGAGAGAACATCGAATCAGCCGGGTTCGTGTTCGAGTCACTGCTGACCAAGGGTGATTTGGGTATTACGGACTGACGGCGTTGGCTTGCGCTAGTTTCTGTTTGTGCTTTTTCGAGCCGCGCAGACGGGCTTTCATCCCCATCAACAAGGCGCAATGAGTTTTTTTCCCGATACTGCAGACGAAATCAAGGCCGAGGAATCGCCGGAACCGCCTCGGATGGAATTATTGCTAGCGGCAGCTTGCTTCATTTGCGTATCACCCGCCGCCGAAACTACCTCCAGTCGTCGAAAACGGCGACACTGGAATTCGGTCAGATCGTCCCTGTCCACTTGGCGCAAACCGTTTCCAGCTATTCCCGTCGACTCGGGACCAGTAGTATGTTCCGATGTCGGAGCTTTTCAGCCAAAACCGATCTTGCGCGTCCCAGGCGACTCGCCATTTCAGTTGGTCAGATGCGCTGGTTTGCTCCGAATACAGTACGCGACCGGCACTAGTGCGGATTTCTAGTGTTACGCACCGGTAAGAAGGAGGCTCGTTCGGCACTCCGCTAACCCAAACAATTGCTGCGAATCTGCCGCTCGGCGAAGAGTATGTTTTTCTAGCAACGGGTGACGCACTCGGACTGCAGACTATCGCACCAAGAGCCAGTGCCGCAGTTATTGCAAACAGTTTGTCGCTACGTTGCCGATTTAGTATCATCACGTTCTACCAATATGGTCTTGCCAGTCTTGTAGGTCCGGTCATCGACCTTCCCTTCCTCGTTTTTCCGCGAACTGTGCGCGAACTCCTCCTGCGATTAGCAGCGTAGACTGGGTCATCGACCCGGCATGGCATGACACGGATATGTCATCCAAATGCGCTGGCATCATTGGAATCGTGGGCACATAATCGAACGGCACGCTCAAGAAGTGCCGGGTCGATGACCCTGCCTACAATACTGGGGCAAAACCTACGACGAAGCGTCCTCGGTTGAGTCGGACGATTCGGGCTCTGCTTCCGAACCTGCCTCATCATCGCCAGCCATCTTGAGCGGGGGGACTTCGTTGGGCTTGTCGGGGTCGAGCTTGGGTAGATCTTTGACCGAGCGTAGTCCGAACACTTCGAGGAATTTGGTGGTTGTGCCGTAGAGTAGTGGTCGACCGATTTCTTCCGCACGGCCGACGATGCGCACGAGGTTCAACTCTCGGAGACGCAGTAGCATATCCCCAACGGCGACGCCTCGGACTGTTTCGATGTCGGCGCGGAGGGTTGGTTGTTTGTAGGCGACGATGGCCAGCGTTTCGAGCCCGGCGGGAGTGAGACGCGACTCGCCTCGGGTCTTGTGGAGCTTGCTGACCCACGGGTGGTAGGCGGGAAGGGTTTGCATGACGTAGCCCTTGGCGGTCAGTTCGATTCGGAACGACGCCCCGGTTTCCTCGAACCGTTCGTTCAGACCGGCGACATAGGTCTTGATGTCGCCAGCCGTACCGATGCCGAGAATTTTCGTGATGCGCGCGGCCTGTACCGGTTCGTTCGTCGAAAACAACAACGCTTCGACGATGGACTCCGGCGTCAGGTCCGAGTCGAACTCGGCGTCTTCAATTGCTGTGGCTATGTCGTCCTTGTTGGCGGTCATACCCGCGAATCATAACGGGTTTCGCCGGGCGTGGCGACCGGTCGGTTGTTAGAAAACCGTGATCGGCGCGGGCGAAATGGGTGCCATGGCACTCGACTACTGGAGCGTGAATCCTTTCTCGCTCCTGGGATTGTGCCGAGAAAGGATTCACGGCACAGCTCTCCATGGATTGTGCCGAGAAGGGATTCACGGCACAGCTCTCCATGGTTTGTGCCGAGAAGGGATTCACGGCACAGCTCTCCATGGTTTGTGCCGAGAAGGGATTCACGGCACAGCTTTTCTTCTAACGCGCAGCTCTTCTTCTCAGACGCGGCGCCTATTCTCAGGCGTAGCGCTTATTTCTTGGCACAGCGATTGTCCACACGTACTCCGTCTGATTCGTTATCGGAGTGGACGGTTGACCGACAGAGCCGAACGCATAACAATGCCGAGACGTGAAATCGAACGTCAACAAAATTAAGAATCCCGATTTCAGTCTTGGGAAGGCGGAGCCGCGCCGGTGGGTGTGGTCGAGCAGCGGGGCTGCGCGCTGGGAACGCGGTCGGTCGGGTGATCATGCGTCGGGTACTGGCGTCACCATGGTGGTTGATTCCGCGCGGGCGGGAGCTGAGTGGTCGCAGATCGTTGTGGTCAAACCGGGTCAGCACTATCGCGTTGAAGCCACGATCACGTGCGACCTTGACGCCGATTCGCGTGCGACGGATGTCGACGGCTGCGGGTTCGTGCTGGCTGTCGAGCCTACGGTGGACGGCAAGCCGGCTGGCCCCAAACGGGTCACGGCCGGTTTGCATCGCGCGTCCGATCCTCTGGTTGTTCGTGCGTACTACGCCGTCCCGGATCAAATCAGGCGCGTTCGCGTGTCGGTGGGTTTGGCTGGCGTTACGGGCACAGCCGTCGTGCATGATGTGTGTGTGGTTCCGATTCTCGACCCGGACGAAGAGGCTCACGCACTGGCTATTCCACCTCCGCCGCATTCGTTTCCGGCGCGGGCTTCCGTAACTACTGCGTGTATTTGCTCAGCCCAACCGGCTGATCGTCCGCTCGTCGAGGTTCTTGGGTGTGTACTTTCTCCGAAGCGTGTCGAGACCTGCTCGCCCGAGTCATTACGGGCGTCCAAAGTTCAAGCCGGTGTGCTTCTTCTGCCCGATGCCAAAATGCCCGGGTCGATTCGATCGGTCGGGGCATTGCTCAAGCTGGCTGCTGATCGCGTTGTCGTGGTCTCGCTTCCGGCGTTTGTCCAACTCACGAACGGCGCGTTGCGTCTGCGGCGTATCGAACAGGACGACGATCCCATTCATGCCAAGGTCACGTTTGGGAACGAGCTGTCGGTCGGGTTCGCACTGGACGATGCCTTTCCGTATGCGTGGCCGGGAAAGACGCTGGGCAGCTTCGTCCAGAACCATTTGCGCAAGACAAAATCATTCACCGAATTTTGCGAGCGACACGGGTTTGAAACGCTTGTTGCGTCCGTCTGCGATCAGGACGCTACGTCGGACCATGCGGTTTGCTTGTTCAAGCGAACGGCGAATGGCTATCTCGTCGTGCTCGACATCGAGCCGATCGAGGCGCCGTGTACTACGTTCGGCGAAGTGAATACGGCGGCGCACGTGTTGCTGTCGATTCTCGGGCTCACGTCACCCGGCCTCGGTCAATACGCTGTGCCCGCGCGGACGGAGGCCGGCTTTCGCGACTCACTCCGCGAGATGGCCGCTCGGTTTCAGCCGTTCGTTGTTCAGGATTCCGGTCTCCCCGCCGAGGATTTGACCGAACAGTTGGTCACGATTGGACATGAGGACCAATCGCTTGGTCTTCCGCTTACACCGAAGCCCGTCATCATCATCCGCAGTGGGCTCATTCCGGGCGATATGGAAAGTATTTACGGCGTATTTGCCTGGTTCAAACAGCTAGTGCGTATGGCGCCCCATACATGCCCCTACGCCGACGCGCTCACTACACAGTTTCGATTGGTGTGGGTGCCCACGGTCGCGCCGTGGCAGGTTCGCCACGGTTGGCGACGCGACGAGGCCAATCGGGTCGACGATGTCGAGATCGAGACGGACAGTGGTCAGGTCGCGGCGCTGATCGACGTGGTCTCAAAGCCGATTAGTCAGTCGCGCGTGATCATCCCGGGTCAGGGCGGCGCGTATGAGCGGATGAGTAACGAACTGCCGGGGTTGGCGGCGGCGTTTTCGCCGAAGCGGTTCGTGGCGTATTGCACAGGCGAGGGTGAACGATTCGCGGATCGCGATCGCTACGCATGGCGATGTGTCCGTCGAACGGTTCAGGTGGAGCAGGATGCTGAGCTGTTCAGTCGCAAGGGTCACCGCACCGTAATCAAGCAAGGTGGTCGTGTCGTTCGTATCGAAGTGCCCTGTCACGACGCGTACTATCCGTCACGATCGATCGAGTCCGTCGACGAGACGGCGACCCTTCTTGAGCATGTGGTCGGGCTGTTCTACGGCTTGATTGCGGTGAACCGGCAACCGTCGCCTGTTCGGTTCGACGGGTTTCCTCCGGTGCGTACGGGGGGGGCGTTGATCATTCCGGGCCGCGATCCCGCGCTGCACACCAGTGAGTCACAAGCAGGATAGAGCTTGCTATGGTGCTCTGTCACACATCGATGACGGGTTTTCCGATGATGGGTTTACCGAGCCGCGACCGTGAGGGAGCGGGCGTTTGAACGCCGATCGTGACAGCACGAAAGCGATCCCTCACGGTCGCGGCTCAGTTCAGAACGGATCCGACTGGACGAACCCGTCACTTGAGTTGTGACAAAGCATTAGTCGTTCGCCGATCGTCGCGCGTAGCGAATCGCTTGCCTGATGGCTGCGAGTCCGCTGTCGCCGACAAGACCATATCCGTCAATGTCAATCCCATTGAATCCCGACTCGACAGCTTGGGACAGGCCTCGTACGAGTTCTGCATTGTGCGGTGCACACGTCAACCACCCGGGCAGTTGAACTTCGTTCCGTCGCGCGGAAGGACACATCGCGCCGCGGATGGTTTCGATTTCTTCGACGCTTGTAATCACCGCAGCCGCACGATCGGCGAATGCGGCGAAGTCATCAAGAGCACGGTCGTGGTGTGCACGTCGCAAGAGAATCAGCTCGCCCGAACATGCCGACACGAGTTCGTCTACGAGTTTCGTAAGCGTTTGTGTTCGCCATTCGCGCAGGAGCGTCAATGGCGCTTGGTCGGCGAGGACGGCGTCGAGCGGTTGGTCACAGGGCGCGCCGCGTTGCAGCGATACTGTGGTGAGTCGTTTCGCGGTGTCTCGCGCTGCCTCCATATCGACTCCCAATGAACCGGCTTGTTGCTGGCAGGATTCGCAGAAGCACATGGCGAGCATGTCGCGCTCGACGGCGCCAAGCGCCGGTCCGGCGCGGAGATCATGATCGTGGGCTTCGGACCATGCGATTTGCAGATCGGCCATGACCAACGCGGTTACTGCCGGTCGCGCCGAAACGTCGGCGACGAGCGCGGCGAGGTAGGCGCGGACGTCGGGGTTGGCGAGACAGACGGACTCGCTCGACACATCGCCGAAGCAGTTCTTGCAGGCCATGTCGGGGTGTTTGGCGGCGATGCGGCCTGTCAACGATGCGGAGACGACGGCGCGAAGTGACAGTCCGGATTGTGTGCATGCTTCACCGATTCGTTCGAGCGGATCTTTGCGTTTGAGCCAAGCCGACATGATGGGCTTGCATCGTGTGGACGAATAGCGATCCGGATCAGCGTGATAGAACAGCCCGCCGCGCGTCCGAAACGTTTGGTGTTCATACGCGTGGGCGACAAGCTGCAATTGCGGCGCCGTCGCCACGCGCAGACTCAGTCCTGTGATTCCCACGGTTCCGTGGAGTCGGTCGAAAGCACCCGCAAGGTCGTCGTGTTCCAGTTCCCAGGGGCCTACAGTAAGCATTGCGCTGAGCATGACGATGTTGTCTACGCCGCGGGCGATTTCGTCAAGTTGCGTGAAGAGTGAAGGCGCACGGTGGGTGCGTTCGGTGATCGACTAATTGGAGCTCCGTCGCTGCGGGACTCTCAGCCGGCGCCTAGCGAGACAGGCTTGAGATATTCGTGCGTCGCGCTCCGGCCGGGCGCGGTAGGGGATTGCGATCCGTCCAGATGAACAGATTGCAGGTGGATCACCGGAAGCCGGTGCCGCACTTGTTCGACGGGCCGCCACGGTCTATCCGCCGGAATCAGTCGATTGCGCTTCCGTGAACAGATTCATTACGGCATGCGGAATCTTGGCGATTCGTTGATAGTCTGCCGGACGTTCGAGGCTGAGATAGGCCATCGACCCGCTTAGGACCGTCAAACCCAAACAGCCGGTTACGATCAGCGGCGAGACGACCATTCTACGCACGAAGAGCCGTCGCCTGTCGTCGGTTGTGACGATTTCGTCGATGGACTCGAGCATCGTGAGTCCAAGCGTCTTCGCGACCTGGCTCGAACTTCGGAAGACGTTGTCGAAGATTTCGGCTAGGACTACGAAGATCGTTCCTGTGATCAAACCGGCGAGCAGGGCAAGCAGTACGATGACTTGTGCACGCGGCGCGACCGGAAGATAGCTGCCGCTCGGCCGCGTGTTCTTGGAGAATTGCAGCAGGCGGTTTTCGCGTACTGCTTTGATCGCCGGATCGATCGTGACAAGCACGTCAACGATTTTCTTCACTTCGGCCTGCGCCCGCGACAGGACAGCGAGGCGATCCGAATACAGCTCCTCTGTACGCATCAATTCGCTCTTGGCGTGCTCCATCTGTTTGATGGCGAGGTCATTCGTTCCCAGGCTGATTTGAATGTCCTTGATTCGCGATTCTTGCGCGCTGACGCGAACCAGAATCCTATTGCGCTCCCAATAGACTTCGCGAGTGGTCATCCCCGACTCGGGACTGGCGCCGGGAAGCTCGACCGCTTGCGGTTGGAAATCTCTCGGTGGACCGTTGGCGCCCGCTTGTACGATTTGGGCGCGTTCGGCAAACATGGCTTTGACGTCAGGATGCTGTTCCGTCAATCCGCGCTGTGACATCGATTCCTTGATCTTGTCGTCCATCGTGGCCAGTAGCCGTTCGATATGGATCGCCCATGGATCGAAACTCTGGGCGCCGTCGCCGGTGCCTTCGTTCGTATTGGCGTTGGCCTCGATGTCGTAGTCGTCGTTGAGCGTCGCCAGCGTTTGTTGGAGCATGGCCAAGTCGGCTACATACTCGCGCTTGCGCAGCAATAACTCTCGCCGTTCCATTTCGAGTTGGGCGAGTCGAAGTGTGACCATGCCGGGGTTGATGGGGTCGGCATGGGGATTCTGCAGTCGCATGAGCATTTCCGCTCGCTGGGCCTTCTTGAGGTTTTCGCGAGCCGTTTTCTCTTCGTGCTGGAAATACGTGCGCTGTTTGGTTAGATCAGCGAGAAGCCATTCCATGGTCAGGGCGCAGTAGGTACGTCGTACTTCGTCGACCAGCTTGCGGCCGATCGACGGATCGGGCCCGTTATAGACGATTTTTACCAGGTCGATTCCGATTCCACGCTTTACGGAACTCGCCGTAATCCGCGAACCCAGCGATCGCGCCATGGAGTCTCTTTGTTTCGACGCCAGGTTCGTGAACTTGCCCTCTTTGTCCCGCTCCAAGTCCTTGGTCATCCCGAGGTTGTCGACCACGGTGCGCATGCACGGCAGCGACGTAATGTCGCGCTCCATCGTGGCCTTGAAGTACTTGAACGATGCGAGACCGCCCTCCATGGGAAGGTTGACCATGACGGGATCGTTACGCCGCTCGAACGTGGTCATAGCGCGGTAGCTTCGCGGGTAGTAGAGACTCAGTATGAAGGCGATACATGAAACAAAACTGAACGGCAGGAGGAAGGCCCACCGGTGCAGTGTAACCAAGCGGAGCAGGCCGTTGAGGTTCTTGCGGATTTCGGAAAACGGACGCTCGTCGCCGGCATTCGCTTCTGACGGGTCCGTAGAGGTCGGGTTCTTCGGACGTCCGCCTTTGGATGGTGACGAAAACTTAGTCATACGTTGTTCGCTCTTCGCTCTGACGCCTGCCGGAGCAATTGCTGGTTGCGCTCACCAGGTTCGTACGGCGGTCCGGCATCCGGAACAGCGGGTCGCTGGCTGCTCAGTCTGAAATCGCATGCCGCAACGCCGCGCGGTGAATCCTCTTTGTTTTTTCGGACGCCTCACGCCCATGCTTAAGCGCCAATGCGGACGTATCGTGACGTTGTGGTCGAATGCGGGCGAACGGGGCCACTCCGTCGGCTTCAACCTGGACAGAATGATCGACGTTCCCGGGGGGGGAATGTTTGTCATTATCGGACCGTTGGTCGGGAATCGCGCCTATGAGGGTCAGTCAACGCGTTCGGGACGCGACGAACTTGCGCCACGGATGGAATTCCGGATTTTGGCCGTTCTTGTGGATCGCGGAATATCGTCTCGCGGGGGTCGTCATGCCCTCGTAGTAAGCGTCATAGGCGTTTGACGTACGTTGGAGGCTGAGCGACCGAACGCGATCGCGTGCGGAAGCGGATAGCGCCCGTCGGAGGCTTGGGCTTGCGACAAGCGATTTGATGGCGTCAGCAAGTACGCGGGCGGATCCTGGTGGCGCCAGGATTCCGTCGATGCCAGATCGCAGGACGATGGCGTTGTCACCTACGTCGGTCGCCACCACGGGCAGCCCGGCGGCCATGGCTTCGAGCAGGGCGTTGCTCATTCCTTCGTAGTCACTTGCGCAGACGAACGCATCGGCTGCGGCGAGCGCCGTCGAGACATCGTTTTGCCAACCTGAGAACCGAACGGCAGATTCGATACCGAGTGAGCGAGTCTGGTCGCGGAGTACATCGACGAGCGGGCCGGTTCCGATGAAAAGGAGTTTGAGCTTGGGTAGTGCGGGCGAGAGACTGGCCACGGCGTCGATGAGCAAATCCGGACGCTTGATTTCGGTGAGCGATCCGACCGCCACTACGACAAACGCGTCGTCATCCCATTGATAGCCGGCGCGGAACGATGTA
Organism: Phycisphaerae bacterium; assembly: GCA_029260075.1. Classification (GTDB taxonomy): domain Bacteria; phylum Planctomycetota; class Phycisphaerae; order UBA1845; family UBA1845; genus OFTM250. The sequence continues at coordinate 24,594 of JAJDDY010000065.1, read as the reverse complement.
CGGTTTGACTCGATCGGTTTCGTGAACCGGTCAAGATCTACGCCGTTGGGTAGGACGTCAACCATGGATTCGGTCAGACCCATTTGTGTGCACAGTTGCCGTCGACCAGAATAGGAAACGCTGGTCCATTTCGCGCGTAGACATCTTGCGAGGCGTCCGACTCTGCGAACGCGTTTTGAAAGCGGTCGCGTGGTTTCCGACCCGTGAAAGCTGAGCACGGGCGTCGCGGAACGCGCCATCGTGGCGGCCATGATGGCGTCGGCCCAACAGCTTGTATTGCGCGCATGCAGTACGGATGCATTCCAGAAGCGGATGATGCGTGCGACTTTCCACCAGACCGTTCTCGACGTGCCAGCGGTGCCGAGTGCATGGCACGACACGTCGTCTGGTAGTTGCGTCGTAAGTATGCCCGCGTCACGAAGTGTGACGACGACGTGCCGGTTGGTCCGGTGATCCATCGCGCGGAGCAGGCGGACGAGCGCGCACTGCGTCCCTCCACCGTCCAGGCTGTTGATGAGGTGGACGACGACCGGGCGTGGGTCAATAGGACGGATCAACGCGGCCAAACGCAGACACCTCCTCGGAATCGTTATCCGATAGCACGGGCAGCATCGCCTCCGCTGAATCGAGCATTTCACGCCGGACCATGCGGTTGATGCACAGCGGAAGCACCATCACCCACCAAAACGATTCACAGTAGAACCGTTCGGTTCCGAGACCCGTGACGAAGTACGTTACGACGGAGATGAGCGATCCGTACACCATCATTTTCGTTTCGATCGGATTGTCGCATCGGTCGGCGAGACGGGCGTTAATGAATAAGTAGGCGAGCGACCCGAGGACCATGAGCAAGAGAACCACTCCGCCTATGATCCCCAGCTCGGAGAAGCAGACAACGACGGTGTTGTGCGAGGATCTCTTGTAGTGTTCCTTTTGGTACTCCCCAATAATTCGCGTGAAGTTGCCCGGACCCACGCCCATCGGATGATCAGCGATGATTTCTTCGGCGAGTTGCCATACGCGTAAGCGCGTCGCCGCGGCGGGATCATGCTCGACCAATTTCGGATCGGTGAGCGTCTTCATTCGTGTGATAAAGTGCTCGTCCGCCAGGCTGAAGGCGAGGACGGCCGCGACGCCGATCATCAGGTGAATCCGGTATCGGCGTGCCCTGGGGGCTGCAAGTATGGCAATCAACCCGCCGGCTAGGAGACCGATGAATGCGGATCGCGTACGGCACATGATGATCGTGTTGACCGCCAGACCCCCGCTGATCGCAGCGAGCGCGCGGAGCTTCCACGTAGGCGCGATCAAGAAGGCCACACCGACCAGGGGTAGCATCGCGCTGAGGTGTGCTCCTGTTCCCGACGTTGTTGCAAAATCGGGTCCGCCGATGGCCTCCAAACGTCCGAGCCAGAACGAAGACGGTGGGGCCGTGTACGCGTCATAACCAATGTACAGTGTCCCGACGACCAGGGACCACAGAAAGAGCCTGATGTTGAGGCGCGTCGTCACGAGCCGGCCGATGACGACGACGAACAGCATCATTTTCCAGAGCTTTTCGAACACGGTTAGGGTATGCGGGCCGTATTCGTATCCAATTGCCAAGCCCAGCGCCGCCAGAAGGACCAGCGCGAGGACGCCGATTTCCCAAATCGACACGACCGGGCGGATGGACGGCACATGTTTTCGACCGAACACCATGCCGAGCAACGTCGTCGCGGCGGCCAATAGCGAGAACCGCACACCGAGGTCTGCCAGCGGCCTACCCCACCATGTGTTCGTAGGGTTCATCTGATACACGAGAACGTAGTTCACGATGCCGAAGATCGGATTGCTCAGCGCGAGTGCGCACAGCGTCCAAAAGCCTATGAAGAACGCGATGGTTCGGCTTGGCCACATACTACGCCCGTTGACTCAGACACCGAGCGAAGTACGCAGGTCGTCCGGTTCGGTAGTCGTTAGATTGAATCGTCAAGAAGTATTCCCCCACGTGCCAGGACGTTGCGGCATCACACATCGTCGACACCGCTCAGTCTCGTTTGAGCACCAAACCGAAGTTGATACTGGTGATCGACGACTTGATGTCGCGATCACGTCGGCGTACGAATCGGTCAAACGCATTGGTCGCAAGGACATCGTGCGAGCAGAGGACACCCCCAGGCGTAATACAGGGCCACGCCTGTTCGTATTCACGTTTCATAAACCTGTAACGGTGCATGCTATCGTGCAGGAACATGTCGATTGGACCGTGTCTCGCCAGCAGGGCCGGCAATATTTCTTGACTGTTGCCGGTGTGCAAGGACCATCGCGTGCATAAATCGCCGGGAATGACTTGGCCGATTCCTGGGTCGTCGCGGAGTTCCACGCTGTGCAAGTGGCCGCATGCGGCCGCTTCCATCGCCGCGAGAATGTATGCTGAGGAAACTCCGTGGGCCACGCCGGTCTCTACGGCGACGGCGGGCCTAATGGCTCGAGTTACCAGGTAGACGGTGCAGCGATCTTCGAAACACATCGGCGAGCCGAGCTTCACGCCCCCGCTGGCCCTGGCGGTCGAGAGTTGCACCTGGCGTGCTTCTTCAATGTAGGCAAGCGCTTTCTCATCATCCAACCCCAAGGTTCTTGCGATTCGTAGCAATCGAGCCGTCGTGTCGTGGCTCTGGATGCGTGCGCTGCGTGTGTTGCGTCCATCGAGCCGGCGTTTGGTTGACTCCACTTCTTGCTCCGTAAACGTTACCGGAAAGAAGGGCGCAGCGAGTTCGTGGAGCAGCCGCGTAGAATGATGGTACAGAAATCGTACCGTGCTTGTCGTAGCGAACATCGCTTATCCGTTCCTGTTACATGCAGACGATCAACGCATGGCTTATCGGTCCAGGCGATGCCGGACTGAAGGCGGATTCCGGAGGGACCCCAGCGGTGCGCATCGCGTCGGGCATGTGGAGAATGGGTGCTGATACGTTCTGTGGTTCAAACTGCCGTGCGGCATATTGATGCCTGTGGCCTTACGACCAGCCCGAAAAGTCCAACCGAACCGACCGACCCGAACGCGGGATGATGATGTCGAGGTGATCGACGGATCGCACCAACGGTTCTTTGAGTTCGAAAACGTCCACGGTGATGTCGCGGTAGCTCGGTTCAATATCCATGCGAAACGCCGTCGACGCGGTGTGCCGATAGGTCTCGCTCTCGTCCAGATAACTGCGCAGCCAATGATCTTCGACCAGCTCGAGTTTGTTCTCTCGCTCCACCACCACAGTGTGAAAGGCAAACCGCTTCATGACGTCGGCCAGCGCTGCACGCGATGTGATGTTGGACGAGAAGCCGATGTCGGGACGACCGTTGCATGTATACAGAAACTTGCTACCGCGAACGACAGCGACGCGGCGCCAGGGGAGGTGTTGCCGGACCGCGAACACGAAGTCACCGTCGCGAAGCCCACTGAACAAGACGACCCGTCCGATTAAGTTGTCGCGCTGGGCCAATACGATCTTGCCATAGTCCGGACGCGTATCGATCGATTGCGCCAAGCCGGCTAGGACGCACATGACGAACACGATCGATGCCGTGGCGAAACGCACGGAAGGCGGACAGATGGTACGCAGCAGGAAGCCGGAACCCAAACCCGCGAAGACTGCAAGAGGAAACAATCCGAGGTACACGTAGCGGACGGTCTTGTAATCCGCAATGCTCAACATCGCGTAACACCCGGCCATCCAAGCGACGAGGAAGACCGACGGTATTTTCTTGGGGCGGGCGTACAGAACGAAGCCTACTAATGCAGCCACGGCGACAAACAGGCCAACCTGAGGGAGGGCTATGTGGGGATAGAACGACAACGAGCCCCAAGACCACCAGTGGTCGAAACTGCGGTCGCCCCTAAGAAGCGTGGCCCCGTGACGGTCTAACGAAAACCACACAGCCGCAACGGCCACTACGGCGACGAGTGAGGCGGCTACGGCGTGAGCCCGCCCCGCGCGGCCCCTGCGCCATGCGATCAGCACCGTCATGGCGAACGCCGGCGCCAAGAACAGGCCGGTCTGTTTGAACAGAATCGTCATCAAGCATCCGGCGGTGGGCAGTATGAGTCGGCGAGCGGTTGGTTTCTGTAAGTACCACACGAGAGCGACCCCCGTCCAAATCATTACGGACAGCGTCGGCGCTTCGAGCATGACCTGTCGTCCCCAGCGAAGTGTCGCCGGCATGGTGAGCAGGGCGACGCCCGCTAGTGTAGCCGAAGTACGGTCGGCGATGAGGCGGACGAAGGTGTAGACGCCGGCGATACCCACGAGCCCGAAGAAGACGACGCACAGGCGCGCTGTCACCGCCGATACGCCGAACACCGCGAAGAACGCAGCCTCTACCACGGCGAAACCGGGTGGATAGTGACGACCTATTCCGAGCGTCGGGTAGTGGGCATATTGATCGACCGCGAAGGTCATCGGTTGAAACCAGGCATCAGAACCCGAGGCGATCCAATCGTGAATCAACACGCCGTCCATTGCGTGCGCGGCGGAGTCGCCGTGGCGAAACCCGCCCTCGGTGATTCCACGAGACAGCAATACCGTAGCGATGAACAGCAGCACGGCCATCAAGGCGATATCCCGTCGATCCCAGCGCGGCGCGGTTGGTTCCAAGTTGAGTTTCGCGTTCATGTTTGGTAATTCCGGCGGCTCGTACGCAATCCGCGCGCTAGCGTGCGGACTATCGCGATGCACTGTCTGTGTGCTTATCGGACAACGGTCGGTTGCGGTTAAGCCTACACCACGAAGGAGGGTGATCAGAAACCGTGGCACACCAGGGGTAGGGCGGAGGCACTCTCTCCTCGACTCGCTGTATTGAGCGATTGCTGCCGTTCGCGCGTTCGGATGTGTTCCCGTTTGATCACCGTATCGGCTTCGACGGCTTCATTCTTACGACCGTTTTCGCGCCGACTGCGGGCAAATCGAACGGTACGAAGACGCCGGCGCTCCATCGCACGCAGCGGTAGCGCGAATCTTCGAGCGGGTGATCGAAGTCGAATCTTACCTCGGCCGGGCGATGGTCCGGCGTCAACTCCGTTACGTGGGCGGTCAACCCTGAGAGATTGATTCGCCGTCCCACGGTGAACGGCTCGCCGACGTCGCGAAAGAGATGGTCGAATTGAGTGTGGACGTAGAGCGGATGGAACACGGGGTGATCTTTGGCTTCGCCCGGGTGCGGTCCGCCGGATGGTGGCAGGAATCCGCCCTCGGGTCGGAAGATCAGTGTGCTCGCGGTGGGTCGTTCGATTTCGATTGGAAAGATTGAGGATCCCAAGGTGACCAATCGCCGGGGTACGGGTCGACCGTCCATCGCGAGCACGAGGGGGCCGGAACCGGCGAGAAAGGCGGCGGGGATTTGTACGATGAAGACGTCTTGGCCCGCAATGGATTCGTCCGAAGGCAGCGAGCGCACGGCGCCGTCGCTAAGGACTCCGAAGTTCTTCATCGCATGGGACGCCCCGAGAAGTCCGAGCGGTGCGAGAAACATGTGAACGACGATCAGACCGAAGACTGCGAGTCGAGATAAGCTGAGGAGGGGGCGTTTGCCTCCTTCGCATTTACCTTGCCATTCGGCCAGGAATTCGCCCAAGAGGCCTGCACCACCGATTCCCACAAACATTAGGAGTCGGTGTGACGCGAACGTGGCACAGACGGGGGGTAGCGAAAGCAGCATTCCAACCGCCCAAAACCGTGCGACTCGATTTCGTCGAAGTAGTGGGTACAGCACGTACGCAAGACCCGCGGCAAACACGACGGTCACGGCCCACATCAATCGACCGGCTGGCGCGGAAACGAGCTGATGAACGTCCGACGGCGGCCAGGCCCATTGACCCCAGAGGAGCAGCGGCGCGCGCTCGACAGCCGCACCGAGGTATCGGAGGGGGTTGGTGAGCGGGTCGACGTACATACCGGAACCGGATGCGCCGTACCCGAGAATTTTGTACGCCACGAGCCACAGGGCGGTCACGGCGGTTGCGGGCAGCAGACTCCGAGCACGTTTAGAAACCGCGCCGCGTTCGATGAACAGGGCGTAAGAAACGACGTATGCACAAGTCGCGATCGCACCTTCGGCAGAGAGGAGGGCGAGCAAAAGCGCGACCGCCGAAAGCCAAGCGTGCCGATGTGATCCATCTCGTCGCCAGCGAATATGTGAGAGTAGTGATATTGTAGTGAACAGTAGTGCGACGACTGAGTTTCTATTGGCGAGCCAGACCAGTGGCATTCCGTGGGAATCGTCTATGGCAAAAACCAGCGCCGCAATGCCTGCCGCAAACGCCACGCTTGCCGTCGATCGGAAGAGACGCGTCATCCCCAACACGACGGCGGCGTACCAAAACAGCGACTGCAAGTGCATTAATGCGGGCGTGTTCGGCCACAATTGGTAGTCCAGCCAATGTGTCAACCCGGCGACCGGACGGAAGAACGCCAGGCGGAGGGTGGGCGAGGACCACCAGGGCAAAGCGCCGCGTTCGATTAAGGCTTGGTTGACGACCGGATCGCCGTCGAGGAAGCCGAACAGATTCCACCACGCTCGCGATGCATCGGGGAATTGGTCAACGCCGACGAGCGATGCCCGGTGGACGTAGTCGTCGAGCTGCCAGCCCAACCACAGTGACGGGGCGCCAAGCAACAGGGTCAGCAGGACAAGATGAATGCCGAGGCGCGGGTTCGTCAGCCAAGTGCGAAACCACGATCTGTAGGTCATGTCAATTCACCAAGACGGCTTGATGTCTTCGCGTCACCAGCGTACCGGCGGCAGGTCGTTGAGGGTCACCGGCAGGATGCCGGTGTCGCGTAGACTGGGATCACCGGCAAGATGCCGGTGCCACACAAAGCCGACTTTGTCCGTCCCTCTCCCTCAGTTCCTCCGTCCCTTCTTCCCCCTCATTCAACGCGGCGTATTGCTAACCACTTCGCCCTCGATGATCACGCCGATGCAGTGACTCGTATATTCAAACGGGTCGCCGTCGTAGAGTGCGAGGTCGCCGTCCTTGCCGACTTCGAGTGAGCCGACGCGATCGGCGATGCCGAGAAGTTTCGCGGGCTCGATGGTGATCGTGCCGAGCGCTTGCTCGAACGTCAGACCGTTCGCAGCCGCGATGGCTGCTTCAAACAGCACGACGCGTGTCTTGGGTACATAACTTTCGAATCCGCTTTGCATGGCTACGGGAATGCCGGCGGCGATGAGTCGCGAGGCGGTTTCCATGCTCATGTTCTTGAGTTCGCGAAAGGCACGCATCATCGGCGGATGCACGATGACGGGGATTCCGGCCGCCTTGATTTCATCGAGCATCAGATAGCTTTCCGCCGCGCTGTCGAGCCAGATGCGGATATGGAACTCGTCAGCTACGCGAAGCACGTTGGCGATGTCCTGCACGTGGTTGGCCGCGACCATCAGCGGCAACTCTCTCTTGAGCACCCGACCGAGCGCTTCGAGTCGCAGGTTCCGGGCTGGCTTCTTGTCATCCTTGGCGTCGTCGTTGGTCGATTCGGACTTGGGCTTTTCGCGTTTCGCGAGATATTCTTGGGCCTTGATCAACTCGCTGCGGATCATGGCGATCAGCTTGCCCCGCGTGCCCGGAGACTTGCCACGTTCCTTCTTCGTTGCACTCGGACTCAGTGTGGCAGCAATGGCGGCGGTGGGCACGATGACGGCGTCGTCGATCGTGTTGCCCCGCGTTTTGGCGATCAACGTCTGACCGGAAATGATTTCGCCGGGCGCGTGGGCGGCGTGTACGGTCGTGACGCCGTAGCTGCGTATCCACTTGATGAGTTCTTCGTGGGCGTTGTACGCATCGATGGCACGCAGTTCCGGTTGGATCGGCGCCGAGTGCTCGATTTGATCTTGATCGTGGTCCTGATTGAAGATGCCGGTCAAACCGACGGTCGCGTGGGCGTCGATCAGGCCGGGCGTGACGACCTCGGCGCTCAGCACGGTGAAGCCGTCCGGGATGACCACGCCTGACGCCGGACCCACGGCGGCAATCTTGCCGTCACGAATTACCACGACGCCGTCTTTGATCGCATCGCCGGCCATCGTGTAGACCGTCTTGCCCCGAACAGCCACTTGTGCTGTCGCGACTGATGGCGCCAATAGCGGCGTTGTGATCGCGATCACCAGTGCCCATGCGCCTATGCGGCGGAAGCGGTCATGTTGCTTTCTTGCCCGCTTGCAAAGGGAGGACCGAGGGGGGTTCGGACGCAATAGCACCTGCCCTAACCCCTCCTTGTAATCGAGGGGAGTAGAAGGAGTCGCTTCGTTCGTGGAAACATCACTCGTTTTCAGTCGGAGGCTAGGTTCGCAGCTTGTTCGTTTGTTGAATCGTATCGACATTAATTGTCCTCCGACTGCTCGATGCAGCACAGGTAGGGTGTGAGGTCATCGCCGGCGCCATAGCCGCCGACGGCGTGCAGATAGTCGGTGGCGTCGGTTCTATCGAAAACCTTGACACCCTCGACCCATGTCTCAAGCACTTTGGCATAGACACTCAGCGGGTCACCCGAGAGGACAATGAAGTCTGCATCCTTACCGACGTCGAGCGAACCGACCTTGTCGGACAGGTCCAACATCTCCGCACCAGCCAGCGTCAGTGCGTTGAGGGCACCCGCCCGCGACATCCCCGCTCGAACCGCCAGCGCTGCGGTGCGCAAGAACAACCGGGAGTCGGTGATCCAATCGTCGGTGTGGAACGCTACCTTGACGCCGGCTCGTTCGAGAATCCCACCGGTCTTGAGCGACATGTTCACGGCTTCGAGTTTGCCGCCCGGGCTGTCGATGACAATCACCGAGCAGGGCACGCCGGCTCGGGCGATTTCGTCCGCCACTTTCCAACCCTCGCTTACGTGGTGGAGTACGACGCGGAAGCCGAACTCCTTGGACAGGCGGATTACGGTCATGATGTCGTCGTGGCGGTGCGTGTGATGGTGGACGATGCGTTTGCCGTCGAGCACCTCGACGAGCGCTTCAAGGCCCAGGTCTCGCGCCGGCATTTTTTCCGGATCACCGTCCGCCCGCTTGATCTTGTCGCGGTATTCCTGCGCTTTGATGTACCGTTCACGAACCAGAGCCGCCGACTTGCCGCGCGTTCCGGGGAACGGTTTCTTGCGTTGCGAGTTCGTGCCATTGGCCATTTTCATCCCACCCATCGGGTGACCGTCGGCGTCCAGGTAGAACCAATCGTCAATAGTCTTCCCGCCCTTACGCATCTTTACGTAGACGGTTTGCCCGCTGAGCAAATGGCCCGAGCCGGGCATGATGTTGAGCGTGGTGAGACCCCCGGCTACCGCTCGGCGGAATCCGGGACTTAGGACGTTGAGCGAATCGTAAATGCGCACATCCGGTTGGATTGGGGCCGAGCTGTCAGCACCGCCGAATCCGCCGATGTGCGTGTGCGTGTCGACCAGACCGGGCATGATCACCTTGCCGTTCATCTCGACACGCAATGCGCCTGCGGGAATGGATACGTCGCTTGTCGCGCCGACGGCGGTGATTTTTCCGTCACGGACTACAAGGACGCCTTCGGCTATTTCGTCACCACTGATCGGAATCAGACGTGCGCCGACGAAGGCGTAATGTCGCTCCTGCGCGCTGCAGGCGGTGGGCATGAGCACGAGCATCCAGAGGATGGTCGATGGGAATCGTTGCAAGGTGGTTCTCCTTTCGTACTTTGACGTTCGGGTCGCCGAAGCGAGTGGCGGTGTGGCGGCTTGTCTCAGACCGTGTTTGACAAGCCTCTTTCCGAGCCGCGCCCATGAGGAAGCGATCCGGACTCGCAGGTGAAAACCGCTTCCTTACGGGCGCGGCTCGGTTCGTCGCAAACCTCTCGAATACGTCTTCTCACACACGTTCTCAGTGTAACCCGGCGTGACCGGTTGAAGTAGTCGCACATCCACCAACGCGAACGGGCTGAATCTCCAGCCCGGGAAGCGTAGCAAGATGGCCCATCAGGCGTCAAGGCCCTTTCGCGAAAGAGACGTGAGATGTAGAATTCGCCCGGCAGGGCACGCGATGAAGACGGCGCGGATTCGGCGTTCGCGCTGCGGACGAGTCGCCGGTCGAAAATCGTCGTGTTGTTGACGCTTTCGATACGATAACTCGTTCATGTGTGTTGTTGGTGGCGGCGTACGGGCCGAGGCGTGCATCGCAGGCTTGGTGTCGGTCGCTTAGCTGGCTGTTGAAAAAGTGTGGCGCCGGCTTCCAGCCGGTGATCCATTAGAGCGTGTATAGGAAGGGTTGCGTCAAACCGAGCCGCGACCGTAAGGGAGCGGTTTTCGCTCACGAAACCGGTCCGCTTCCTTACGGGCGCGGCTCTGAAAGAGACTTCTGAAACACGTTCTTAGCGATTTCCGCCTCTTGACGGGGACAAGTCCCGTTGTCACGGTCGGGTTCGCGGCGACGTGATTGAATACCAGCCTTGTTCAACAGACTGTTAGTACTGTCGTTCACGCGGACAAGGCCCTTACTGATATGAGAGATACGTTACTGATGGCCCGCTACTTCGCGATCGCGCCGCGCTATGGCTGTCTTGCCACAATGTAGACCACTTGACCCATTGGAGAATCATCATGCTAGTCACCAGATCCACCAGAGTACTGACGGCGTTGGTCGCTGTTGGGTTCATGAGTCTTGCGGGATGCGCCACGACCGGGTCGAGGTCCGGCGCCAGCGCCAAACGCCATTCGACGTACGACGCACGCACGTTCTATGAAACCACCAGTGTGGCGGGTGCGTCGTTTTCACACGACGAGCGGCGCATTCTGTTCAGCAGTGACAAGAGCGGCGTGTTCAACGCCTACAGCCAACCGCTCGAAGGCGGCACACCCACTCAACTCACCAACTCTACGACGAACTCGGTCTTCGCGGTCAGCTATTTCCCGTTCGATGATCGCGTCTTGTACACGTCGGACAAGGGCGGCAACGAGCGTAACCACCTGTTCGTACGTGAAGTGAATGGTCAGACCCGCGACCTGACTCCGGGCGACGACGTCAAGGCGTCGTTCGCCGGATTCAACGGCGACAAGACGGCGTTTTATGTGACGACGAACGAACGTGATCCCAAGTTCTTCGATCTCTACCTGTACACGACGGATGGTTACTCGAAGCAGCTTGTGTTTCGCAACGCGGGCGGTTGGCAGGTCGCCGGTGTCAGTGACGACGATCGATGGCTTGCGCTGAGCAAAGTGCGTACCAACGCAGACAACGATCTTTATGTATGGGACATCACCAGCGGCAGCGCCGATCCCCAACATATCACATCGCACGAGGGCGACGTGTCTTATCGTGTAATGAGCTTCACGCCCGACAGTAAGCAACTTTACTATGGAACCAACGGGCATGGCGAGTTCAACGAGGTGTGGTCGTACGATCTCCAGACCGGCACGCACAAGCCGGTGCTCAAAGCCGCGTGGGATGTTTCCTACACCTATTTCTCAGAGGATGGTCGATACCGCATCACCGGAATCAATCAGGACGCGCGCACGCTGGTCACGATTCTCGACACGAGCACTCGTCGCAAGGTGAAGATGCCGCCGTTGCCGAAGGGTGACATTCGCGGCGTGACCGTTTCCGATAGTGAGACCAAAATGGCGTTCTACCTAAACGGGTCGACCGCTCCGTCCAATCTCTTCGTGTTCGATTTTCAGACCGGTCGGGTCAAGCAACTGACCGACACGCTGAATCCGAAGATCAATCCGGATGATCTCGTGGCCGCACAGGTGATTCGTTTCCGAAGTTTCGACGGGCTCAAGATTCCAGCGATTTTGTATAAGCCACGTCAGGCATCGCGCGCCAACAAAGCCCCGGCTCTTGTGTGGGTACATGGCGGTCCCGGCGGTCAGAGTCGCATGGGTTACTCGGCCACGCTCCAACACCTCGTCAATCATGGGTACTCAGTGCTCGCGGTTAACAATCGCGGATCGTCCGGATACGGAAAAAGTTTCTACCACATGGACGATAAGAAGCACGGCGACGTGGACTTGAAAGATTGCATATTCGCGCGCAGGTGGCTCGAGCGCCAGTCGTGGGTTGATGGAAAGCGTATCGGCATCATCGGAGGAAGCTACGGCGGATACATGGTGGCGGCTGCACTGGCGTTCGAACCGGAAGCGTTCGAGGTGGGCATCGACATTTTCGGTGTGACCAATTGGGTGCGCACACTCAAGAGCATACCGGCGTGGTGGAGCGCGATGCGTGAGGGGTTGTACGCTGAGTTGGGTGATCCGGCCGTTGAAGAGGATCGGTTGCGCCGCATCTCGCCACTGTTCCATGCATCCAACATCGTCCGCCCGCTCTTGGTGATTCAAGGAGCCAACGATCCTCGCGTGTTGCAGGTCGAGAGCGATGAGTTGGTCCAAGCTGTTCGCGACAACGGTGTTCCCGTGTCCTATGTGATCTTCGACGATGAGGGTCACGGGTTCCGCAAGCGCGAGAACCGAATCACCGCGTCCGAGGCGTATCTCGATTTTCTGGACAAGCATCTGAAATCATTGGACAGTGGCGCGTAGGCTTGGTGCGAGGGACTCTTGCGAAAATCATGATATCAGGGGCGCCGAACGGCTAGCCCTCGTTCCGATTCGAGTGGCGGGTTCGCCCGATCCACTCCGAGCCGCGACCGCGAGGGGGCGTTTGCAAGCAGTTACGACAGGCAGGGGGGCCATGGCTTTAGCCGTCGGGGAGTCAAATCGACGCTGGATTCGAGTCCACGGCCGGTTCATGGTGACACACTGCGTGTCACCCTCGGCGTTGCTCGCATCTGGAATCAGGGGGTGCGTAGGGCTAGACTGACAGCGCGGTCTGGTCTTCGGGCGACCCCGTGTTGCGGGTTCGTTCGGATTGGTTCTGGGGCAACCTACTGATAGGCGTCGCGAGGCGTGGCTTTCCCCGATCGAGCGAGATGGTCATGGCTAGCGGCGACGCGGATACGGTTACAAGGGTCGACGGAGACGGCGACCCCGTTGCGGTCGAAGATTCCTCGAACACGTCCGTCGCCCACTGCGCTTCTGATGTAGCCAGAAAATACCTTCAACTCCACTTGGCCAGCGATGTCGGCCCCATTCGCTTTCGTAATTTGATCGAGCGATTCAAGACCATCGACGCCGTCCTCGGCGCGTCGATTGCCGAGCTTGAGCACGTAACGAAGATCGGTCCCGCAACAGCGAAGGCGATCTTCCGGGCTAGAGACTCAGACTCAGCCGATGTCGAGGTTGAGCGAGCGAAGGCCGTAGGCGTGCGTATCGTCTGCATGGAGGATCCGGATTATCCGCAGTCATTGTTGAACACGCCGGACCCGCCCATCTGTCTCTTCGTCCGGGGTACGATGATCCCAACCGATGGTGTGGCTGTTGCGGTGGTGGGCACGCGGCGATGCTCGCACTACGGTCGTGAGCAGGCGTTTCGTTTTGGCGAGCTGTTAGGCAGTGCGGGTATCACCGTCGTTTCCGGTTTGGCACGCGGCGTCGATGGCCATGCACACCGCGGCGCGATGAAGTCCGGCGGTCGAACCATTGCAGTCTTGGGCAACGGTCTGGGCACGGTTTATCCAAGCGAGCATGAACAACTGGCAGAGGAAATGACGAAGTGTGGGGCCGTCGTTAGTGAATCCGCCGTCGACGTGCGACCGGACACGGGCAGCTTTCCGCGTCGCAACCGCATCATCGCCGGACTGACGTTGGGTGTGCTCGTCATCGAAGCCGGCAAGCGCAGCGGGGCGTTGATCACAGCACGACTCGCGAGTGAATACAACCGCGAGGTGTTCGCCATCCCCGGTCGTGTGGATCGTCCGGAGTATTCCCGGGGTGTTAACGGACTGCTCCGCGACGGCGGCGCTAAGCTCGTAACCGATCTCGAAGATATTCTTGACGAGTTGGGAGAGGTCGGTCAAATCATGGGCGCGAGCACTACGGACGACATTCGGTCGACGCATGCGGCGGTTGACAAGCAGGCGACGGCGACGGCGCGACTCGAAGGTAGCGATGCGGCGATCATGAATGCGATGGTGGCGGGGGCTGAAGATGTAGACGCCCTGGCCGAAACCACCGGATTGAATCCGTCGGAAATCCTTACCACACTGACGCGAATGCAACTGACAGGTCTCGTCCGCCAACTCCCCGGCGCACGGTTCGCCGTCGCATCGAAGCGTCAGACCAAGACGTGAACAAACGTCGAAACGCCCAAATGTCGAAACGTCGAAACGTCAACTACTCGAAACGGCTGGTGAGGTTACTGTTACTCAGTCGCGACGTTTTGAGGTTCTGACGTTTCGACATTTCGAGTTTTGACATGTCGACGTTTTGACATTTCAATAAGCTGCGACTTTTCATCACATAAGAGTAGAGAAGCGATGCCTGAAACCAAACCAGTATGGACGCCGTCGGCGCGGCGCTGCCGACGTACGCAGATGCACGCCTTCCTCACCCGGGTGGTTGAGGAGGACGGAATTGAACCGACATGGCCGGCGTTGCACGCGTGGTCCGTCGACAGTCGTAATGCGTTTTGGACGCGGATGATCGACTTCGCCGGTATCAAGCCGCTTCATGCGGCCGATGCAGTGGTCTCCGGCCAGGGAATGCTCGACACGAAGTGGTTCCCCGGGATGAAACTCAACTTCGCCGCTCATCTGCTCCGGTTCGCCGATGACCACACCGCGATCGAATCTCAAAACGAGCTTGGCCGCACGCGATCGATCACCTATCGCGAGTTGAACATCGAAGTTTCCCGCTGCGCGCGTGCGCTTCGGCAGGCCGGTGTCGTGAAGGGTGACCGCGTCGCCGCGTTTATTCCCAACATCCCGGAGGCTGTTATCGCCATGCTCGCGACGGCAAGCATTGGCGCCATTTGGTCCTCGTGCTCGCCGGATTTCGGAATCGACGGTGTGTTCGATCGGTTCGGCCAGATCAAACCTACGGTACTGATTGCGGCCGACGGATACACCTACAACGGTAAGCCTATCGATTCGCTGGATCGCGTGCGCGGTATCGTCGCCAAAATCGACAGCATCAATCGCGTCGTGATTGTGGCGTATGTCAATGACGCCCCCGACGTTTCTTCGATCGACGGGGCTGTTGTATGGTCGGATTTCCTCGACGGCGGCGACCATGATGCGCCGAACGGCGCTTCGTCCGATCCTAAAGACGATGCGCTACGCCCCGAGTTCGAAGCCGTTTCGTTCGATCATCCGCTGTACATCATGTATTCGTCGGGCACGACGGGCGTCCCCAAGTGCATCGTCCACGGTCACGGCGGCACGTTGTTGCAGCAGATGAAGGAACTCATACTGCACTGCGATCTTCGTCGCGACGATCGTATTTTCTACTTCACCACGTGCGGGTGGATGATGTGGAACTGGCTGGTGAGCGCACTTGGCGTGGGCGCCACGATCGTCTTGTACGAAGGCAGTCCGTTTCATCCGAAACCGCGTACGCTCTGGGCGATGGCGGAGCGATTGGGTGTTTCGGTGTTCGGCACGAGCCCGAAGTTCATCTCCGCGTGCGAAAAGGTGGGTTTGGATCCGCGGACAGAGCACGACCTATCGAAACTGCGGGCGGTCCTCTCCACAGGGTCGCCCCTGACCGACGAGAACTTTCGCTGGGTCTACGAGCACATTAAGGATGATGTCCAACTCTCCAGCATTTGCGGCGGTACCGACATTATCAGTTGCTTCATGCTCGGCAACCCCATCCTGCCCGTCTACCCCGGTGAGATTCAGTGCCTCGGTCTTGGCATGGACGTGCGGGCCGTGGACGCCGATGGTCAACCGTTGATCGGACAAAAGGGTGAACTTGTCTGCTGCGCTCCGTTCCCCTCGCAACCGATCGGGTTTTGGAATGACCCCGACGGCGAAAAGTATCGCAAGGCCTACTTCGATCACTTCGACGGCGTCTGGAGGCACGGCGACTTCGTCGAGATCACCGAGCGCGGCGGTGTCATTGTATACGGTCGATCCGACGCCACGCTCAACCCCGGCGGCGTGCGCATCGGCACGGCAGAAATCTACCGCATTGTGGAGGCCATGGAGGAGGTGGTCGACAGTGTGGTCGTGGGCAAACGAACTGAAGACGCCGACGTGGAAGTTTGTCTGTTTGTAGTCCTGCGCGAGGGGCTGTCAATTACGAGTGAACTAATCGACACGATCAAACAGCGAATCGCTCAAGGCGCGTCCAAGCGTCACGTACCCCGCATCATCAAACAAGTCTCGGCCGTGCCCTACACGATCAGCGGAAAAAAAGTCGAGTTGGCCGTACAACTAATGATCCACGGCGACAATGTCCCCAACCGAGACGCCCTCGCGAACCCTGATGTGTTGGATGAGTACGAAGGGATCGTGTAAGGGTTAGTTCCTGTGTCATACCAGGTTTTCCGTAGAGCTACTGTTCGCGAGATTGGTTGAGCGAGGCGACTGTCGGTGGCCTTCGTGGGCCGCGAGGACGTCTTTCGAGCGTCGTTGATTCGCCCAAACATGTGGGCAGGGCGGTTTGATCCGGCGCCTATGGTGCGCGTCCGGTAACGTTTCCCACTTGGTCCGCCCCTTGCGTTTGCTCGAAGCGACCCCCCAACTATTGCATCTCGACGTGCATACATGATAGGATCGAGAAATTGTCGCGGATGCGCGCGGTGGCATCAGCCCGAAGCGATGGACGTGCCGCTTTCGGTACGGTGTGTCGGCGCGCCGCATTTCTTGTGTCAAGGGGACTTAGGATTCAGAACGGGAGACGATCATGCAAGGCTTGCGGATGTCAGTATCTGCCACCTTCGTTGTAGTTGCACTTTATCCCTACCACGTACACGCTGCCGCGCCCATCGGCACCGCCTTCACCTATCAGGGGCAACTCAAGATGGATGGACAACCACTTTCCGGGTCCGTCGACCTCGAATTCACGCTTTGGGACAGCGAGACGACCGGCGCTGCGCTTGGTGTCGACTTGCATGAGGGCGTGGACGTCGTCAACGGATTGTTCGATGTTGAGTTGGATTTCGGCACCGCGGTTGTGACCTCCGTTGACTGTTGGCTAGGGGTCGCTGTTGCCTATCCGTCAGGCGCGGCCACTGTGTTGCCGTTGACGCCGCGACAACACGTAACACCAACGCCGCTTGCGTTGGCGCTTCCCGGTTTCTGCCCGCAACCGAACAACACGAGCCCGAATCTTGTCGGGGGTTGGAGCGGGAACTTCGTTGCCGACGGCGTCGTAGGCGGAACCATCAGCGGCGGTGGCAACGCGGGGACGGACGCGCTTGATCCTCAGCACAACGCGGTAACTGATGATTACGGTACAGTTGGCGGCGGAGCGCATAACCGCGTCGGTAACCGCGACGCCAACCTGAGTAACGCGCGGGCGGGTACAGTCTCCGGAGGTCGGTACAACAATGCTTTCGCGACAGCCTCCACGGTGAGCGGCGGAGCGGGAAACGAAGCTTTGGCGCCATATGCGACTGTGGCCGGTGGGTGGAGCAATAGGGCCGAAGGGCTTCATTCCGTCGTCAGTGGCGGAAACTCTTCGATAGCGTCCGCAGATTTCGCCGTAGTCAGTGGAGGTTGGCGCAGCGAAGCCAGTGGTGTCGGTGCGGTGGTCGGTGGTGGTGGGATGTACGACATCGGTGACGGCAGCTGGACCGGGATGTGGAATTCAGCCTCCGGAACCTGCGCCACGGTTCCGGGTGGTTTGGGCAACGTCGCTTCCGGCGATCTCAGTCTTGCAGCGGGGCATGGCGCTGAGGCCGCGCACGCAGGATCGTTTGTGTGGGGAGACGCCACGGATGCGCCGGACGTGATGAACAAATTCGCTTCGACCGGTCCGAATCAGTTTCTCATTCGAGCCTCGGGCGGCGTCGGTATCGGGACGAATGCGCCGAAGGGCATGCTTCACGTCGCCGGCGACTATTATGGTCGTGGGCACCTTTATCTTTACGCGTATGAGGGTGACGGTCGCAACGGCACGGCGTACGTGCAAGCCCGCGATAAGTCCGGGTCGTCATCCATTGGTCTCGCGCTGCGAACTCAAAGCGGCGGTACGTTCGTGGATGCGATGTTGCTGAGCGCTGCCGGCAACGTGGGTGTTGGAACGTCACAACTGAACTCCAAATTCAACGTGAACGGGATCGTGGAGTCGCTTGCGGGTGGTTTCAAGTTTCCCGACGGTACCGTGCAAACGACGGCGGCTGGCAGTACGAATGGCCTGTGGCGTCTTGGCGGTAATTCAGGTACTTCCGCAGCGTCGGACTTCCTGGGTACGACGGACGCTATGTCACTGTCGATTCGCGTCAACAATCGCCGCGCTTTGCAGATCATGCCGAACAACAACGGACCGAGTATTGTGGGTGGCTATGCGCAGAATGCCGTAGGCGTTGGCGTTGTGGGTGGTACGGTTGGCGGTGGCGGAGGAAAGACAAATTCCGCGCCACAGTTCAGGTCCAACACCGTGAACGACAGTTTCGGTACGGTGAGCGGCGGTTGGGATAATCACGCTGGCAACGGAACGGGCAGCGTCAGCGATGCGTCCGGCGCAACGGTATCCGGAGGCTGGAGCAACAACGCAAGCGGTTTGTACGCGTCGATTGGCGGTGGCCACAGCAATACGGCGTCCGGAACCGGCGCCAGGGTTCCCGGAGGTGCGGACAACGCAGCGGAAGGGCGATATAGCTTGGCTGCTGGCCGCACGGCTACCGCGATTCACGACGGTACGTTCGTTTGGGCGGACGATGAAGGGCCTCGGTTTTCTTCGACTGGTCCAGCACAGTTTCTCATTCGCGCGGCGGGCGGCGTGGGCATTGGTACGAACGCGCCCGGCGTGTTTCAACTGGCGGTAAACGGTAATGCGGCCAAACCCGGCGGCGGTTCTTGGGCGGTCTATTCTGACGCGCGGTTGAAGAAGAACGTAGAACCGCTCCGCGGTGCTCTTCATCGCCTCTTGCGGCTTTCCGGCGTGACATTTGAGTACAAGAACCCCGGTGAACACTTCGCCATGCCCGGGCGCCAGACAGGCCTGATTGCGCAGGAAGTCGAAACTGTATTCCCTGAATGGGTGGAAGAAGATGCTGACGGCTACAAGTATGTGACCGTACGCGGCATGGAGGCGCTCCTTGTAGAAGCGCTTCGCGAATTGAACGACGGCCGTGTCGCGGACATGCGTGCGATGCGCAAGGAAACTGATGCACTGCGTAAGCGGCTTGATCGCATCGAAACGGCGCTTAGGGACGTGGCAGCCGTGCGCGAACCGACCTTAGCCGGATGCCGCAACTAGTGCTCTGTCGCACCTCGAATGAAGGGTTTGCTGAGCCGCGCCTGTGACGATGCCGGTGTTCGAAAGCCGGTGGCGACAGCTTGAAGACGCTCCCTCACGGTCGCGGCTCGGTTCGGACCAACCCGTGGCTTGAGCCGTGGCAATGCGCTAGTACCGAACGAGGTTGTCGAGTAGGATTCACGAACGGATTGGTTGTCCGCGAAGTCAGGCACTATGGGAAAGAGTCACTCATGATCGGTAGGGCATCACGACGGTTTCTTTGGACGTTCGCTCTATTGGCCATTTCATTGGTCTTGGGTACCGGCTGCGCCAATCACCAACGGTCTGGTTGGAATGACGTGGCGACGTCGGCGTTGTCGCAAGAGGGACGATCTGTCGAAGCGCGGTTTGATGCCGCCGTGCTGTCACCCGACGAACCTGCATTCCGCACACCGAAGCGGCCCATGAAGATGGGGCCGCCGCCTCCGGGGTATATCCGAATCCGCGGCGAGTCGGTTCCGAATTGGACGCCGGTTCACCTTCGGAAGCAAACGGCTGAGTCGGCGGTTGGGCTCGTGTGGCAGCCGCTCGGTCCGCGTCCGATTCTTGGTGAGTTTTGGAGCGGCAATGATGATGCGTCGGGGCGCGTAGTGTCGATCGCCACGCATCCCACTGATCCGGATACGGTGTACATTGCTTCTGCATCGGGCGGGGTGTGGAAGACGATCGATGGCGGCGCGCTGTGGACGCCGCTGACCGATGAGCTGCCCAATCTCAATCATGGGTGCGTCGCACTCGATCCGACGAACCCGGAAACGGTCTACGTCGGCACGGGTGAGTATACGACGCAAACGAATGGCGACGGCGTCTTTCGCTCCACGGACGGTGGGGCTACGTGGGTTCGCATCGCGACTACAGCGCAAGTCGGCGTGTGGTGTAGTGGGCTCATCGTCGACCCGGCTAACCCGCTTCGTATCCATCTTACCGGCGACGCCGGTTACGTGCGCTCCGAAGACGGCGGTGTTACGTGGACGAAGCTTTTGAGCGGGCGTGCGTCGGGGTTAGCCGTCGACCCGATCAACACGGCTACGGTGTTTGTCGGAAGACATTCCGATGGCGTTTATCGATCGCAAGACAGCGGTGGTACGTTCACGAAGTTGACCAACGGTCTGGCCAACAACAACATTTCGCGCGTTCTCGTCGCGCTGGCGCCATCTGATCCAACCACCGTGTACACGGCGTTCATCAGCGGGTCGGCCGGCCTACGTGGGTTGTTCAAGACCGTCGACGGCGGCAACACCTGGGTACAACAGAACAACACGCCTAATTTTCCGAGTCCGCAGGGTTGGTACGATGCGTTCATTGGGGTCGATCCAACGAACGCCGACGTGATCTACGCCGGAGGCGTGTTTCCGACGTACGCTGTCGCTGGGGTGATTAAGAGTACGGACGGTGGGGCGTCCTGGACCGATATCACGATTCGCCCAACCGGTCAACTTCACCCCGACCAGCACACCATTGCTTTCGGCGCCACGGGTGATCTGTGGATTGGCAACGACGGCGGTGTTTGGAAGAGTGCGGACGGCGGAGCGTCGTGGATCAACAGGAACGCGACGCTCACAGTAACGCAGAATTACAACATCGCGATCCATCCAACCGATCCGGCGCAGGTGATGGGTGGAACGCAGGACAACGGGACCATCGGCCGCGATCTCAGTGGCGACATGTGGCCTCAAATCATCGGTGGGGACGGCGGGTTCCTTCTATACGATGTCACGCAGCCATTGCGTAAGTACACGACCTATGTCTACCTCACGGTGTACCGCTTCTTCGGAGATGCTTTTCAAGCCGAGATCACCGGACCATGGGAAGCGGCTGGCGACCCGGCCAATTTCATTGCGCCGCTGGTTATGGATCCGAACGATTCGCGCACGCTGCTCGGTGGCACGAACCGGGTCTGGCGGACGCGCGACGCCGACGTGGGGGCCAATTGGACTGCCATTAGCGACACATCGGTCGGCGGCGGTGGAAGATTGAACGCGATCGCAGTAGGCACATGCGCGTCGGATACGATCTATACCGGTAGTACGACCGGCAAGGTGTTCGTCACTACGAACGCGTCGACATGGAGTGATCGATCGACCGGCCTACCGTTCGGTCAGATTAGCGATATCTTGGTCGATCCCGCGAGCGCGTCGACGGCCTACGTTGCCTACCATAATACGAGCGGGCTTCGAGTAGCCAAGACGACTAACTTGGGTGGATCATGGACCGACGTAACCGGGGACTTACCGGTTGGCGTATCGGCACGTGCGCTGGCCGTCGACTGGCGCTTGGACCCGCCGCCGCTGTACATCGGATCAGGCGCGGGTGTGTATTCGTCAACCAACGGCGGAACGAATTGGATCAAGGACGGTCTCGATTTACCGAACGTCATCATCGGCGACCTACTCATTGATTTCGCTAACGGCACGATCACGGCGGGCACGTTCGGTCGCGGTACGTGGCGGGCCAGTTTGATTGGCAATTTCAACGGCGACGGCGTCATCGTTGCTCAGGACAGTCTCGACCCGGCGAGTGTCAACTTGGCGGTGGCTGTTCCCTGTTGCGCTCCAAACGCTCAGCCGCAGCCGGCGACGATTCTTTCGGATGGCGGCGCTCCGGTGGCGCTGCGCACAATGCGCATGATCGGTGTTGATGCGTCGAGTGCCGTCGCCGGAACCCGGCAGGCCATTCGCGTGACCGCATCCGGACTAGCGCCGCCCTTCGACGTCTGGAATGGTCAATCCATGTACGCCGGGGCTCCGGGCGAATACAGTGAACTTCCTGGTCGCGGGTTTGACAGCCCCGGCGCGTTAGCCCAAGAAGCCACATTCCTTTCCGCCACGCTACAGTGTACGCCCGTGTTTATGGACTGGAGCACGCTAGGCAACGAGGTCGTCTGGCTTCGTGGTGAATTCATCGTTCCCAGCACTGTGCAACCCGGCGGTGGTCTTGCCGCGGCCTCTGAGTACGACGTACAGTTTGCCGACGAGCTCTGCGGTGTGGCGAATGAAGGAGATTTCGGCCCGCCGATGCGCATTACCTCGGCGGCGTGGGGCGACATCGGAACGCTGTCTGCCGGTGAGGCGAGGGCGGTCGGTGACTCGGTCGGCGTTGAGGAGTTCGTGTTCGTCCTTCAGAAATTCTCTGGCCTCGGCGGCGCTGCGGGGTCCGGTGGCCTGCCCATCAAAGCCCGGGTCGACATGCTCGGCGTGGCTGGCGGTCCGACCCCCGTCTTGGATGGCACGATCACGGTGAGCGAAACGTCCTCGATCGTGGATGCGTTCGGTGGCAACAACTATCCGTTTACACCTTCCACATCTCAAGTGTGCCCGTAGGAGTCCTTAGTGTGGCACTGGCTTTCAGCCGGTGATCCATTGGCGATTCTCCTGCCTTGGCGCGGCCGCAGCCCAGTGTCACGTTCGGGACGGCTTCGACGTGCTCGAAGACCAGCTTGCTTACAACGTGTGTGAAATGCCTCATACCGATCCGCGACTGTGAGGCAGCGATCCGGGTTCTCGTGTGAAACCGCTTCCGCACGGGCGCGGCTCGGTTCATCACAAACCCTCGAATACGTCTTCTCACATACGTTCCCAGACAGACTGTTAGATTGCCCACGATGCTCAGTCCGAATCCGTCAGTCACCGGAGGCGTCGCCTTAGTTGTTGTTCAGCTCGCCCTCCGGCGTCACCGTACTGCTGTCGCCAATTGGATTGACCGACGGTCGCGGAGCGTGGATTTTTCGCGTATCATCTGCGCCCGAACTACGGAGCGGATTTACCGATGTTTTTGGTTTCAGCGTATGTGGCGATAGCCACACTGATCGTCATCATTTGGATTCTGCGGCGGACGAAATAGAGGGGCAGAATCGAACATGGTCGCACAGGGTACGACGTCGACCAGCGATCATGTGCTGCTGCGGTCGCCTGAGGTCGCTAAGCCGCAAGGCGTTGCAAGACGCGAGGGCGTGCGCTGTGTCCGGAGCGCTCCGTTTCGCGGCGTAAAAACCCTCTTGGCCACGACGGTGACGCCGTCCATGCTGCTCAACGGCGTCACGTGGTCGCAGTGGTGGGCGTTTCTCTCCGATCACCGTTTCAAGATTCCACCGCGCTATTGGCCTCGCGCGCTGGCGACGTGCTGCGGCGCGCTGATCAATTCCGTGTTTGAAGCCACCGAGCGCCGTACGTTCGATGCGAAGCTGGCGGAGGTTGAGATTCAGCCGCCGATTTTCGTGCTGGGGTTCAACCGCAGCGGCACGACTCATCTTCACAATCTTCTCTGCCTCGACAAACGCTTGGCGTTCGCCAACACGTTTCAGACGATGTTTCCCAGCACGTTTCTGACGACGGAGCGATGGGGGACGGAGTTGTTCAACGTCATGATGCTTCAGACGCGCCCGATGGACAACATGGAGTGCGCCGCGTCGATGCCGCAGGAAGACGAGTTGGCGCTTTGCACGTTGACCGGTCTCTCGCCCTACACCGCGTGGATTTTTCCGAACCGGCGCGACCAGCACGAGCAGTACCAGACGTTCGAGGGCGCGTCGGATGCCGACTTGCAGCGTTGGCGCGACGCCATGACGATCTACATGAAAAAGTTGAGCTATCGCCAGCGCCGGCCGCTCGTGCTCAAGTCACCTCCGCACACGGCGCGAATCGCCTTGCTGCTCGACATGTTCCCCAAGGCGAAATTCGTCCACATCCATCGCAACCCATACGACGTGTTTCAGTCAGCCCGACATACTTTTCGAACCGTGTCGCCGTTCATGCGCGTTCAGGCGCTTGACGAAGCCGAGCTCGAAGACCGGTTGGTGCGATACTATCGTAACACGTACGAATCGTTCTTCGCCCAGAAACACCAAGTGCCAGCCGGTCAGTTTCAAGACGTCGCATTCGCCGATCTTGAAGCCGACCCCGTTGGCGAGATGCGCAAGATTTACGGTCAACTCGCACTGCCGGACTTCGATCACGTCGAGCCGGTTCTCCGTCAATACGTAGGCTCGCTACGCGGATATCGAAAGAACCGATACGCATCCATCCAAGAGCCACTGCGCCGCCGCATCGCGGAGGAATGGCGATTCTGCTTCGACAACTGGGGCTATGCCGTCTAGCGCTCTGGCACCGCTAGAATGACGGATTTACCGAGCCGCGACCGTGAGGGAGCGTACGCCTGTTATCCCTTGGTCACAGCCAAGACTTCGGGTTGCGTTTGTCTGATCAGATGGGGATGAAAGCCCGTTGCTCCCGGGTTAGTTTATCGAGCGTCGTCAAGCGTTTTCGAAAGGCTAGCCCAGCTAACACAAAGGAGCAACGAGCATGAACGA
>JAJDDY010000064.1 GCA_029260075.1 Phycisphaerae bacterium | reverse complement strand
GTTCTCGGTAATCGAAGCCACGTTTTCGATGGCTACGCTCACCTCGCCGGCCGTCTGAGCTTGTTCGCTGGTCGCTTCGGCAATTTGCGCGATGCCCTGAGCGGTTTGCTCCACGCCTTCGATAATCGTTTGCAACGCCGCCCCGGTTTGCTCGCTGAGTTCCGCACCTTCCTTGACCCGCTGCGTCGACTCCTTGATCAATCCATTGATCTCCTTAGCCGCCTGGCTCGACCGCTCCGCCAGCTTCCGAACTTCGTCCGCAACAACCGCAAACCCGAGTCCGTGTTCGCCGGCGCGGGCGGCTTCGATCGCCGCGTTGAGCGCGAGCAAATTCGTCTGCGCAGCGATCTCGGAGATGACGCCGATGATCTCTGCGATTTGCTCAGCCGATTTGTCGATGAGCTTCATTGCTTCGATATTTTTGGCGACCGCAGCGCCGCCTTCTTCGGCGCGTGAACTCGTGTCCGTGGCGACTTCGTTGGCTTTTTTGGCATTTTCGGCCACGCCCTCGATCATCTTGTTCAGCGACTGGATCGATCCGGACATCTCCTCGACGTTGGCCGACTGCGACTGCGCACCGTCGGACAACGAGGTCGATCCCTCAGCCACGACACGCGACCCTTCCGTGAACTGCGCCGCGGCTTCAGTAATCTGCGTGATGACCGAGCCCACATTTTCGACAACGGAATTGATACTGTTCTTGATCTTGGCGTGCTCACCCTGGTAGTCGGCCGTCACCGTCTCTGTAAAATCGCTGTTGGCGATCCGTTCGAGCACGCGCGCGCCGTCCTGAATCGGGAGCAGAATTGCGTCCAGCATGTCGTTCACAGCACCGACTAGACGGGCGGAATCACCGGTGATCAACGACGTGTCTGCACGAGCGCTTAGCGCGCCGACCTTCGCTGCTTCCGCAAGCTTCCCGATTTCTACCCGAGCCAACGCCGCGGCGGTAACATCCGTTGCGTATTTGACGACCTTGAAGGGCTGGCCGTTGACGTCCATGATAGGGTTGTACGACGCCTGTATCCAAATCTCGCTGCCGCCCTTGCCGATTCGTTTGTACTCCTTGGCCTCGAACTCACCTCGATTGAGCTTCTCCCAGAATGCCTTGTATTCGGCGCTGGCCGCAAACGAGTCCTCCACAAACATCCGGTGATGCTGACCTTGGATTTCCTGCAGTGTATATCCCAACGTGTTCAAGAAGTTGTCGTTGGCCGTGATGATGGTTCCATCCATGTTGAACTCGATCACCGCCTGAGCTTTGTTGATGGCTGCAATCTGACCCTGGACGTCGGCGGATTGAAGCCTCTGCTCGGTACCGTCTTCCCAGTTCACCACCTGTCCGACGTATTCCCCTTGTTCGTCGAACACCGCATTGACTTCGAGCGCGAGTGTGAGCGGACCGAGGCGAATATCCGTCTTAACTGGAAGGTTTTTTGGATCGCCGAGCGTCCTGGCGATTTCCGCTCTGCGCGGTCCGTGGAAGCGATCCAGGCTGCCGCCGATAAGGTCGTCGACGCTCAGCCCGAGTTCGTTTTGCACAACATTCGCCACGGCGCGTAACGTGTCCTCGGAACGCTCATTCATGTAGACGAGTTTGCGATCGGCGTCGGCGATCAATACGTTCGTCCCGAGCTTGTCGACGACCGCTTGAAGGCGGTGCAGAGCGCCGCCGACGTCTTCGGTATCACCGACGAAATGTTCGAAACGTTGAGCTACGGAATGGGCATCTTTGTTTGTGGTGGTCGACATGGCTTATCCTTGGTTCTGTTGTTTGGTCCACGTTTATCACTATCGAACTCGGAATGGACTTCGGCGAAAGTCTAAACCGAGAATGAACGCTACGTTGCTTGAGCGATCGAACCGGCATCGGAGAGCGCCGTCTGATCGTCGTGGCTCAAGATGTTGTCCAAGTTCAGAACGATCATGATCTTGTCCGGCATCTTTACGAGTCCCTTGATATACGCTTGGTCAAGACCGAGAAGCCCGGTAGGCGCCGGTTCCATCTGTCCGGCATCGATGCGAAGCACTTCACTGACTGCGTCGACGACGATACCGAACGTGTTGTCTGCTGCATTGACGACGATGATGCGCGTGTGCTCTCCGGACGCTTTGGCCTCCAGTCGGAAACGCTTACGCAGGTCGACTATGGGAATAACTTTCCCGCGTAGATTAATCAGCCCGCATATGAAGGACGGAACCTCTGGGATTTCCGTAATCTGCCCCATGAGGATAATTTCCTGGACACGCATGATGTCCAAGCCGTACTCCTCATTGGCGAGGCGAAAACTCACTACCTGTGTAGTCGAAGTCGTAGCATCGCCATGGATCCCGTTTCCGACTGTGGAGCCAGTTTCGACCGGTGCGGTGGCCGTTGTCATGGTCTTGCCCTCGATTAGCGGGTTGATCTGATTGGGACCGGCACGTCTGGTTTTCCCAATAGTGACGCATCTAAAGTGCGCCTTTCTAGATCGGGCGAAAACTCGTGAGACTTGACGATCGTTCAACACTGAATCGCCATGGTCGTGTGGACCTACCGTTGGTATCGCATCGAGTGATGCACCGCGCCCCATCGGCCGATATTCCGCTGTGTGAAACCACCGTAGGTAGACAGTGGTCTTAATCCGGCTCGAGGCGACAAGAAGGA
Organism: Phycisphaerae bacterium; assembly: GCA_029260075.1. Taxonomy (GTDB): domain Bacteria; phylum Planctomycetota; class Phycisphaerae; order UBA1845; family UBA1845; genus OFTM250. The sequence goes on along the minus strand of JAJDDY010000064.1, from coordinate 6,264 downwards.
GTCCGATATGGGAAAGCGCCATACCGTATTAGGGAAAACGATCGCATACGCCGGAATGGCCATGAACTTGCGGACCATACGGCGTACGACAGACGACACCGTGCGCAACAACGCGCGGCATCACTTGGCGGAACGCATGGGCAAGCTGCGCGGTCTGCCGCAAAAGATCGGTCAGATCATGAGCTGTGCGGATGACGCGGATCAAGCCGCTGTCTTTGAACACCTTACCGACCACGCGGAACCCATCCCGTTCGATCAGGTGCGGCCACTTTTGGAAGTCGGCTGGAATGCGGCGCCGTCGTCAGTCGTTCGTGAAATTGAAACCGTCGGACTGGCTGCATCTCTTGGACAGGTTCACCGTGCTACGCTGTTCGACGGACGCGAGGTGGCGGTAAAGGTAGCGTATCCTGGTATCCGAGCAGCCGTTCACGCAGACCTCAAAGTCCTCGGGTGGCTATCCGTCCCGTTAGGAGACCTGCGGCGCGGATTCAACCTGGGTGACTATCGCAGCGAGATCGCACGTGATCTCGACGAAGAACTCGATTATGACCGAGAGCTGAGCAACCAACAACGCTTCGGCGAAATGGCCGAGGAAATGGTGGGCCTCGTGGTGCCTCGTGCGCACCCGGAACTCAGCAGCGACGGCGTGCTGGTTTCGGATTGGGAAGACGGCGATCGGATCGACGCTGTCATCACGTGGCCCGCTCCGGCGCGCGAAGAACTCGCCCGTCGTATGCTGCAACATTTTCTAACATGCACGTTCAAGCATGGATTCCTCCACGGCGACCCGCACGCCGGTAACTACCGATTTCGAAACGATAGCGCCGGCGGTCCGTCCGTCGTGCTGTACGACTACGGGTCGATTGCCCAAATTTCGCAGCGCGATCGGCTCCTCCTGCTCAAGTTGATCGCCGACACCGTGGACCGAGTCGGAGATCCGACGGCGTCGCTCGTCGCGTTGGGTTTCAACGACCACCTGCTGTCGCCGATTCGCGCCAAGATGCCTGCACTGTGCAGCGTGCTGTTCGAGCCATTCACGCAGATTGGAAAGTATTCATTGGGCGATTGGCATCGGTCGGAGCGCATCAACGATATTCTTTCGGAACATCGCTGGAACTTTCGGATGGCCGCACCGGCGCGATTCATTCTCTTGATGCGGGCATTTCGCGGTTTGTTGTACTACTTGGAACGTCTCAACACACCGGTAAGTTGGCGTCTGGCGATCCGTCCTTTCTTGACAAATCACGCGGCCGAACTGGCTGCGATCGAGCTACCGACATTCACGAGCGACGAGGGGACATTCGAATCGATCGCGACGCATATGCGCATCGAGGTACGCAGGGACGGCGTACAAAAAGTGTCGCTGACCTTGCCTGCATCGGCGGTCGAGAACCTTGAGGACATGATCGAACCGGAAATCACCGAACGCATCACCGAGCGGTCCCTCGATCTCAAGGAAATCATTCGAAGCGCCCGGCGCGGCGGGTTCGCGCCGACCGAACTGTTTAGGCTCGACGAGCCGGACGAACAACGCACCATTCGCGTGTGGCTTGAGTAACAGCCTGTCGATAAAGTGTGGCACCGGCTTCCAGCCGGTGATCCATTGCCGATTTATCCCTATTGATCGGGACGCAGTACGTTTTCACGTGCGGGTTCGTGGTGACGCGATTGAATACTTTCTTGTTCAACAGTCTGGTAACGCGGCGTGACGATCCGGGTGAAACCGGTGTCCGTCAGGGACTGAGCAGTGAGTCGGGAAGTTTGATCATGTCACCCGGACCCACGCCGACCGTCGACAACACGTCGGCGTTGAACTCGATGGCGAAGCGTGCGGGCGAGTCGGAGGGATATTGGCCAATGCGGTCGTCGAGCGCCATCATCGTGTAGGTCGACACGATCGTACCGTCGGTATCCACGTAGGCAATATCCAGCGGAATGATCGTATTCTTCATCCAAAAGCTAAGCTCACGCTCATGGTCGAACACGAAAACCATGCCACGCTGCGTACCATCGGACAGAGGCGCCATCTCTTCGAGCGTGACGAACATCAACCCGCGCTGCTGTTCGTCGAAGTCGTCGGCGATCCAAAGCTTGAACGGCCGACCGGCGATCGTGACGTCCACCGTACCGAGTTGATCAAGTTCGCTGGGTTCGGTCCGCATGCAACTCGTCGTCAAGAATGCAGGAAGGATCGTCAGAACGCTAAGCGCAATCAGTCGTAATACAAACACAGGCACCATCTCATCGCTCAATCGGTCAACGCGCCAAGTCACTTTGCGCCACACTGATCCTATCGGCGTCGGTTGGATGCCAGCAAAGGTATCCGCGGGCAAATGACCGAAACCGGACATCGCAAACGGCGGCGCGGCGGTCTATCCTACGCGGATGCTCGCAAACCACAATCCAACGCCCGAAGCCATCGACCGCCCGGACGGGCTGTTATGACGGTGTGACGCTTGAACGCTTCAAAAGGCGACATACAATCTAGTGCGACCGCCAACCCGGAAGCGGGCGTAATCCTGAGACTGGTAACGATCCATGAAACCAACCGCCATCGCGCTATGCATCCTGCTGTCAGCATCCATGCTTCAATGCAGGCGGGTGGAATCGACGCCCACGACGGCCACCGCCCAGCGCGAACCCATGCAAGGAGCACGAGTCGTGAAATCGCAAGACGAATGGCGAGCGAATCTAACCCCGGAACAGTTTCACGTAGCGCGTGAAAAGGGAACCGAACGTGCATTCACCGGCCCCTACTGGAACCTCAAAGACGACGGCACGTATGCATGCGTGTGCTGTGGTCAGGAACTCTTCAGTTCCGATACAAAGTTCGATTCGGGCACGGGTTGGCCAAGCTTCTGGGCACCGTTGGTCGAGGGACGAGTCGCGCTAACCACAGACGACACCCACGGCATGCACCGTGTCGAGGTGCAGTGCAGCCGGTGCGACGCCCACTTGGGTCACCTGTTCGGCGATGGTCCCGCGCCGACCGGACAGCGATATTGCCTCAACTCAGCCGCGCTGCGATTCGCGCCGACAAGCGGCGAACAACCTTCGGACACGTCCGCTGTCGAAACGCAGACTGCGTACTTCGCCGGCGGGTGCTTCTGGGGGATCGAAGATCGCTTTCAAAAAGTGCAGGGCGTCGTCGACGCTGTTTCGGGATACATGGGCGGCGAGCCGGTCGACCCAACGTACAAACAGGTTTGCACCGGTCGGACCGGACACGCAGAGGCGGTGCGGGTTACGTTTGACCCCACCACGGTTACCTACGAAGCGCTACTGACATGGTTCTTCAAATTCCACGACCCGAGCCAACTCAACCGCCAAGGGCCCGACCTGGGCACGCAATACCGCTCCGCCATCTTCGTCACGGATGATCTTCAAGAAGCGGCGGCGCGTCGAGCCATCGCGCAGCTTGAACAGTCAAGTCGCCTCTCAGGCACCACCGTGGCCACCACCGTCGAACAAGCTGGACCGTTCTATGCGGCTGAAGAATACCATCAAGATTATCACGCTAAGCACGGCGGTTCCTGTCCGCTACCCGAGTAGACACGAAGCTTGGTGCCCAAGCGACGTCGCTGTGGCGCCGTACCGATAAGGGGAACTACGCATGTCGGTGACACTCTTTCGAGTCATCCTGCCTGTGGCCAACATCGACGCCGCCGCACACTTTTATGGACAGCTCTTCAACCTACCCGGCGAACGTGTATCGCCCGGGCGCCACTACTTCGAGTGTGGCGGAACAATCCTCGCATGTTTCGACCCGCGTGCGGACGGTGATTCGTTTGACGCGAAGCCGAATCCCGGTCATGTGTACTTCGCCATGACCGACCTTGACGCCACGTTGGAACGCGCACGATGCGCGGGATGCGGTTCGCTGGATGAAGCCATTAGAGTCCGACCGTGGGGAGAGCGAAGCTTTTACGCGACGGATCCGTTCGGCAACAAGATTTGCTTCGTCGACGCGAAAACCACTTTTCGCGGCACCGACAGCCTTCCCTGAGACCGTAGTGCTTTGTTACGACTCAAACGGCGGGTTTGCCGAGCCGCGCCAGTAACGAAGCGGGCGATTGAAATCCGCTCGTGACAGCTTGAAGACGCTCCCTCACGGTCGCGGCTCGGTTCGGAGGAATCCGTCGCTTAACAGCTGACAAGACACTAGAGGCTTGCGTCGGGCGCCGGCTGATTTGATGCACCGTATACCGGCGACGTAGCGTCAGCCACTGGTTCTGGCTTCGAGCAAGACGAACAGAAGAAGGGTGAACTCGCGGAACCGACCGGGAACCCGCAGCGTCGGCAATACCTGGCGACAGCGCGACGACGGTCGAGGAGCATGGCCAGTGTGAATCGCCGCGATCGGGCGAGAAGTACAACCAGCGACAACAGCGCCAAGCCGGAGTTCTTCAGCAGCTTCGTCCAGATGATGACCACGCCAGATCCGCATCCGCAATCAAAACTGATCTCCATGAACGGCGTTCCCTCGGCCGCTCGGATCGCCAAGGCACGCAACAGGATGGCTGGAGTGAACACGCACAGCATCCCGCCCACAGCCAGCGCGGCGCCGCGCGTTGCGATCCCCAGAATAAGCGCGACACCACAGACGACCTCCAACCAAGGTAAGAACAGTGCGGTCGCGTTCAGGAAATAGGCCGGCGACTCGGGGAGCATTTCGTACAGGTGGACCTGCTTGAGAAAAGCGTCCGGATGGGCGATCTTGCTCATGCCCATCCAAACGAAGAGTCCGCCGAGAAAGAGCCTGACGAGCAGCACAAACACACCGCTCTCGTCCACCCTTCTAAGGATCGATCGATTCGTGACCATCAATTGCCCCCGTCCTGCGACCCCGTGGCGACGGGAAGCTTCGCAGCGAGCCACGCTTTCCACCCGCCCGCAAAAAGATAGATGTTGTCGATCGATACGCCCGCATCTTCGAGGTCGGTGCAGACGCTCATGCTGTCGATACAGTCGCCGCCATTGCAGTACACGATGACTTTGTCCGCGCCTTGGGCGTAATCCAACACGTTGTCGACATAGAGGTCCAGGTTGTAGTGGTCACACTGAACAGCACCGGGAATGTGCCCTTCCGCAAAAGGGCCGTCACCGCGTGCATCGACGAAAACGTTGACGCCCAATGCCGTGTTGGGGTCGCGAAAAACCTCGGCGGCCTCATTGACCGACACGATCGTGTATGGGCTGTCGATGTGCCCCACCTCTTCCACCGCCGACTTGACCTCGGTGTCGTCCGGGGACTTGACGCCGATGATCGTAGCTCCGGTCGCTCGATCAGCAGCCTTGGGTTGACGTTTCGGCGGCGTCTTGAAGTAGTTGTGCGTCAGTTTGATCACACCCGGTTTTTTGGCTGAGGCGCGCACCGCGTTCGCGCCCAGACCAAGCGCTACGGCCAACATCGACAGCACGACCAACTCAGTCACGATCGATCGCAAGGATTTCATCGCTCATTTCGCTCCTAGTGTTTCCATCGGCGGCACTCGCCGCATGACGTCTCATCAACCGGTTGGGCCGCATAAGTGCGAAAATCGAACTAAGAACGTGTTTCAGAAGTCTCTTTCAGAGCCGCGACCGTAAGGAAGCGGTCCGCTCTCGTGAGCGAACACCGCTCCCTTACGGTCGCGGCTCGGTTTGAAGCAGCCATTCGTAAACACGCTCTAAGACTCTGCAGAGTATCTGCGGTGCTGCACCAAACATCACGCCGCCGAGACCGCAGCCCAACAATGATCGCAACCGAATCCGCGAGGGTCAACGAGTGGTGTGTTTTCGTTACGGCCAGGTGACAGTGACATGCACGTGGTCCGGTTCATGCGCTGTGCCGTCCGGAAACATCGCTCGACCGGCGGTAATGGATCACCGGCTGGAAGCCCGTGCCACACTCTTGCAACACAACGCCAGTGCTCTGTCACACCTTAATGTTCGGGTTGTCGCCGCCCGCACCACGGGAGCCAAGAGCGCCGGTCAGAGCCCTCCGCGCTAGCGGTGGGACCGGTTCGCGGGCTGGCGCCCACGGCTCTGATGCCGTCGCAAACCCGTAGATTCAGCTGTGACTCACCGCTGGCGTTGTGCCACACCTCAATGTTCGTGTTGTCGATGTCCGCTCCCTCGCGGTCGCGGCTCTTCTATGAAAGCCCGTTGCGTGTCAAGCGACCTTGTGGGGTTTGTTGCGATTCCGTGGTGGTCCCAATCTTCTATCCGAGCGTCTCCTGTGAGGGATAGCCCAAGTGGGTGCTTTCGAGACGGTGAGGATTG
>JAJDDY010000063.1 GCA_029260075.1 Phycisphaerae bacterium | reverse complement strand
GGGTGCCCCCTGGCTTTCGTGGGGGGGGTGTCTAATCGCCCCCGGATTCGACTCCCCCACCTCTAAAGCCATGGGCCACCCAACCTCTCAAAGCAACGCTGACAAAGCACTGGCTCTATCCGCGCAGCCGCTCGTAATCGTCCGGTGTGTTGACGTTGGCAAGAGACTGCGACGTGGCGACGTCGGGGATGATTGATACGTGCGGCGCGCTTCGGACGAGATGTTGGAGTCGCAACGCGCCGTCGCGCAACGCCCGCTCGACCACAGGGAGCAGGCGACCATGGTACAATGCGCAGCATGTCTCCAGGCGATCATCGATACGAAACGCTACTACGGAAGCGTCACCGCGCGGGTGTGCGATCAAAGTTTGAAGTGTCTCGACGCTGAGAAGCGGAAGGTCGCACCCAACAAGAAGCGACCAACCGTCGGAGTGATGTTCGAGCAGCGAACGCAATCCCCCGATGGGTCCGTCACCGGAATGCAGGTCCGGCAGGGTGATCATCGAGTCGAGGCCTACCGGCCGCACTTCGCAGTCGCCGAGCAACACGCACTCCTCGCAGACGCCGCGCAGCAATTCGACGATATGTTCGATGATGGTGGTGCGACCACACCGAAGCATGGCCTTCGCAGTACCCATGCGCTTCGACTTGCCGCCGACAAGAACGCCACCCAGAAGGCGCGAGGATTGCAACATGATCGAAGCGTATCAGGGTGCGGTCTAGCGTGCCATCCCAACAAGAAACTCGAATGGAACCCGAGCAGCCTGTTGAACAATGGTGGCACGGGCTTCCAGCCGGTGATCCATTAGCGATTTCCGTCTCTTTAGAGGGACAAATTCGGTTGTCACGCGCGGGTTCGCGGCGACGTGATTGGCTACCAGAATTGTTCAACAGACTGCTAGTCAGCAAGACCGCAGGATATGAAGCGCGGTGGGTAGAGCGCATCAGCGAACGTTAGTCGCCGTCCTTGCCGCCGTGATCATCGTGGCCCCTGTGTTCTTCACTACGGTCGTCGAAAGCAATATCGACTTCCTTCCATTGACCGCAGTGAAGTTTACCGACCGTGCGCCCGGCGTACTGATCTGGGACTGAGTCCCCATCCCAATCGACCGGCACGATGACAAGATAATTCCCGGGCGGCACGTCGACGCGGACAAGCCCGTCCTCATCCGTCGTACCGAAGTTGATCGGTTCACAGTCGGTCACGATGTTCTCGAATTGCCTCTGCGATTCACGCTTGCCGCGAGCGTTCCTCGCGCACGAGCCCTTAGATCTGTCGAACACCAAGACAGCCACGCCCACCAACGCTTCACTAGAATCAGTCCTATTGTCCTCGGCGTCTTCGATCCGCTGTGCGACGTAGACGTCAAGTCCCGACGGGACGATGACCGGATACCCGCCATCACCCGGCGGGTTATCATCGCTGTCGCTGTCATCCGAGTCGCTGTCGTCGCCGTCGTCGAACAGAATCGTCACGTCAACGGTCGCGGTCGTCGTCAGCCCGCACTCGTCTGTGGCTGTATACGTCACCGTGGTTGAGCCCACAAGAAACGCATCGGGCGCATCTGTGGTGATCGTCGCACCATCGGACGCGGTGGCTTGCGGAAGGAAGACACGGCTGTCCTCGTCGCAATCGGAAACCGCAACGACGATCGGCGTCGTGTCGACGTCCAACTCCGGCGGTATGGTGTCTTTGATGGTGAATGTCGCCGAGCATTGAGCATCGCCATTGCACGGGCTGCTTCCGGACGTTGGAATCCACCACGTGACCGTCACGGATCCGCTCGACCCACAGGCGAAGGTCATGCCGGCAAAATCGTTTTGTAGGTCCGGATCGTCGGAGACGCCGCTCGCCAGCCAGCCATCCAGCGCGTCGAGATTGCCGAACCCGTCCGACTCCACGGTCACATCCGACGGGCAGGTTACACCCGTCGTCCCCGAGGCGCCGGAAATAGTCACCGGGGCGCTGCAGGTGTCCGTCGTGAGTCCATCCGTAGTGATCAAAGTGACGGCGCAACTCACGCTGCAACCTGCCGACGTATCCGCAAACAGGGTAGCGTCACGCACTGTGTCGTCATCGAACGAAGCGCCGGGGCAATTCGTGCCCCAGGAATAATCGAGCAAGTCGCCGTTGGGGTCGTCGACCACATTGGCGTTCAGTGTCACTTCCGCAAAGTCGCCGATCGGCGATACGTCATATGGCCCGCCCGCGGAACAGGCCGAGGCGCCGGTTTCCGCCGCCGGTATGAATCGAAAGTTGTCGTAGACGAATCCGCCAAAGTCATTGTTCGTCACCGTGATCGCCGCGATGTCGCGCTGATCGCTGCTGAACAGAACCGCTCCGTCGATGCTTACCTCGAAGGCTACGTCGCCAACTTTCGCCCCCGACCGATTGAAGAATTGAGTTCTCAGCGTTCCCCCGTTGTTTCCCAGGACATCGAACCCGACCAGGCGCTGGTCTTGCGCGTACAGCACAGTAACCGCACCTTCTGCGAGCGCGTCGCGATCCGGAAAACCAAGTGCTCCGATACCGTCGATCGCGGTAGAACCGAAGATATGAATCACGTTGACGCCGGCGTTGCCATCGATCGTGGTATCCAAGGCGAGTGGAAACGTCGGTGTGCCCGTGACCACGTCGAAGAGACCATCCGCGCTGAGCACTTGCCCAACAAGTTTTTCGCCAAATGACATCCCGGTCGAAGCACTCTCAAGTGTCACGTGCGCGCTGCCGAGTGACACAGCCATGCTAGCGAACTCTTCAAAGTCGAGGGTTTGGACGGAGCCGCCGGAACCGCCGAATCGAATGCCGGCCACGCTCGGCGCGGCGCCGATCCAGCAGATCGCCACGGCCACAGCGAGTCGTTTTCGCAAGGTTGCTGCTAGATTCATAGTGATTCCTTCTGTGTACAGTGAGTCACGCCGGCAGCCGCTTGCTGCTGTGACCGAAGTGGAGTGACTCGCGTCGAGCGATGGGCGCGATTGGTGGGCTACGCCGGATCGTATGGCGCCGGCGTACTACAGCTATGGATGTTGCTTCGCTACCCCCGCGTCACATCCCGGCGACCCAAGCGCGCGCATCGGCCGAGATGAGCCTTCCCCGCGAAGCGTACGATATAACTATTCAGATGGCCGGCGCGAGCGACCGAGGTGGCGGAAGATGAACGTATGCGATCGACACGTCCGACGCGAAACGCAGGACGGGGAACGGTCCGAACCACATTATCGGTCGGTCCCTATTTGAGAAACGATCCTCGCGGTCCGATAGATAGCCGTGGACTGTCCAGAGCCAGAATACACTCCCGCTCCTGCACCATCGGAGACAGATGTCGTCGGTGATTCCGAAAACACGGACGCCACGGCCAAGGTGCGGAATCCGTCGCGACGCAACGTTGTGGGTCGGGGAATCAAACTCGCCTTCGTCGCCCCCGTCATATCCACGTTCTTCGCAAGCGATGCGATGGCCGCAGGCAGCAACAACAGCTGCTACGCCGCCGGTCACGCGTGCCCCGGAAACGAACCATGCTGCAGCGGTTCGTGCAACATCACCAATGTTTGTGATTAGCAGCCTGTTGACGAAGTGTGGCACCGGCTTCCATCCGGTGATCCATTAGCATTTCCGAGAGTTGACGGGATCGCAGTTCGTTGTCATGGACGGGCTCGCGGCCACGCGCTTGAAGATCAGCCTTGTTCAAGAGGCTGCTATCCATCCTTTCGACGTGTGCCTTCGTACAACTCGTATTTCAGCAACCGGCAGTCGATCTTCGCGTTGAAGAACTCGATACGCCGGCTTGTCCGAAGTCCGACCCTCTTCGACAGTTCGAGATTGCCGGTGAAAATGTAGCCGGTCCACCCCGCACAGCGCTGCTTGAAGAAGTCGCCCATGCGGCCATACGTCTCTTCAAGTTCGGCGATCACGCCCATGCGCTCGCCGTACTCGGGATTGATCACAACGATCCCTCGCTCCGGCGTCATTGGCGTTTCTGCGAAATCGCACACCTCGAACCGGATCATGTGGTGTACGCCGGCGGTCTCGGCGTTCTTTCGGGCGGCGTGTACCGCGTTCGCGTCGATATCCGACGCGATGATCGGGGCGATTATGCCTCTGTTGCGAATCTTGCGGGCGTCGCGACGCATCGACTGCCATGCATCGGAGTCGAAACCTTTGCGGTGCATGAACCCGAAGTTGTCCCGCAGCAACCCGGGTGCACGACCCGAGGCAATCAGCGCCGCCTCGATCGCCAGCGTACCGCTTCCGCACATCGGGTTGATTAGGGGCACGGTCCCGTCATAACCCGTCGCCGTCATGACACCAGCCGCCAAGGTTTCTTGCATCGGCGCTTTGTGCGGCATCTTGCGGTAGTTGCGATCCGCGAGTTTTCGCCCAGACGTGTTGATGAAAATCAGTGCGTCCGTTCCGTTCCAATAAAGCTGAACGACAAAGTTCTCACGCAACGGACCGGAATCCGGCCTCGTGCCGTGGACCGAGGCCACGCGATCGACAATGGCGTCTTTGACCTTGAGGCTTGCGAATCGTCGATCGTTGATGGTCGGCGTATTCACACTCGACACCACACTGAGATATTCGTCGGGCGAGATCATCTCTTCCCACGGTTGCGCGTTCACGCGCCGATAAAGTTCATCCGGATCAGCGCACTGGAACGCATCGATCAGGACGAGCACGTTGAACGCCGTGCGCAGAAAGAGGTTCAGCCGCATGGCGTCGTCTATGTTTGCTGTAATTTCAACGCCGGTCGGACGAAAGGCGTCGATCGTATAGCCCATATCTTCGACTTCCCGCCGAAGATAATCAACCAGACCAGGGGCGCAGGTGATACGAATGGTTTGCGGTTCATGAAAGTTCGTCATCGTCGCGCACACTATTCGATCGCCGACGTCCTGAAAAGACCAACGACGGAGAGCGTGGCAGTGTGCACCGGTCGGGCGCCGTACTCAAGCATCGCGTGCCATACCCAAGCGTCGGCTGCCATGCCCAAGCTCGCGCGGGCATGCTACGTGACCGGAGGCATCGTTTCCTGCTGAGAGGGTGCTGATGAAGGCGTGTTTCAAACCGAGCCGCGACTGTCAGGGAACGGTTTTTGCATTTGAAACCGGATCGCTCCCCACCGGGCGCGGCTCTGAAAGAGACTGCTTAATCACGTTCTGTGAGGAATGGCCACGCCGACATCGAGTCGCAACGCGAGCGTCTCTGAATTCGTGGCCACCGCGCCCCGCGCGATGCCACTAAAGAATTGCCACACGCGAGAGACGCGACACGAAGATAAAACGTGCGCTACGCCTCCGGGATGACGGTTCCGTGCGGGTCGCGCGTCGGGTGACCGAGCTTCTTGTCGACTTCGTCGGCCAGTTCGTGCGCATGTTCGAGGCGCTCAGCCGCGTCGTGAATCGCGTCGTGGTCAATCCCTGCTTCGTCGGCCAGGTATGATTCCCACAATCGATGGGCACGCACCAGGCCAACGGCTCGCTCCCGCCCGACAGCAGTCAACTCGATGATACCCCTTGGAACCGTAACGAACCGCTCACCGGTCAGCGATCGCAGATGCGATATGACGCAACGAGCGGCCAAGCCCGTCTTCGCCGCGAGTTGTTCCGCCCCGCAGACCTCGCCGTCTTCCGAGAACCGAAAAATAGCCTTCAATACGTCCTCACCCTCGATGTGTCTGCGAACGCGTCGCTTTTTCAACGCTCGGAACATCAGGCCGTGTTCCGGGCTAAGCAGCATGGTCAGACCAAAGAGAATCGTCGCCACCAGAACCATGGCTGGTCCGGTGGGTGAGTTCGTAATGAATGCCACGGACATGCCCGCTGCGGCTGACACTGCACCAAACACGCCGGAAAGAATGAGCATCGGTGCAAGGCGGTTGCATAACTGATACGCAGCCGACGCCGGTGTGATGACCATGGCCACGACCAGAATCACGCCCGTGGTTCGCAGACCAGCCACCACCGTCGCCGAGAGCATGCCCATGAGCAGGTAGTGTAGCCCGGCCACGGAAACACCCATCGTCGTAGCAACGACCGGGTCGAAACTGGCGAGCTTGAGCGGATGGTAGAGCATAATTACAATGGCGATGACGGCCGGTGCGACGATGCTCATCATGATCAAGTCGTCACGTCCCACGGCCAGCGGATCGCCGAAAAGGAAACACTTCAGGTCGAAATGCGTACCACGCGGCAGGGCGCTGATGAGTATGATTCCGATCGCGAAGAAGGCTGTGAACACGATGCCGATGGCCGAGTCGTCTTTCGCTCGGCTGAATGAACTCACGAGTTTGATCAAACCGGCCGTTACCAGTCCGGCGATGAGTGCCCCGAGAAAAAGACCGCCGATGCCGGTATTGCCAGTGATCAAGAACGCGATCACCACACCGGGCAATACGGCGTGCGAAAGGGCGTCCCCGATCAACGCCATCCGCCGAAGCACGACGTAGCAACCGAGCACGCTACATGCGACGCCCACGAGCACGCTGCACGTCGTCTCCTGCCACCATTGATGGGTAAAGGGCACGCTCCACTGCGACCAGTCGAGTTCCAACGTCGCAAGAAGGGGCATTACGAATCCCCCCGGTTGTCGCGCAACACCGCGTCAGCACGATCGAGCAGGGTAAGACGGCCGCCATAGGTTCGGCGAAGGTTTCTGTCATTGACCACGTCGCTCGTCGGCCCGAACGCCACCACCTGTTGGTTGATCAGGAGAACGTAGTCAAACCGATCGAGCACCGACAGGTCGTGGTTGACCACGACGAGCGTCTTGCCTTCACCGGTCAACCGGGCGATCAGATCGAAGATGGCCTGCTCGGTGGCTGCATCGACACCGGCGAACGGTTCGTCGAGCAAGAGAATGTCAGCTTGTTGGCACAGCGCTCGCGCGAGAAATATACGTTGCTGCTGTCCGCCGGAAAGCTGGCGAATGTGCCTCGATGCAAAGTCGTTCATACCCACCATGGTCAGGGCTTCGCGGGCGATATCACGATCTGTGGCCTTGGGACGACCGAACCAGCCAAGCTGTCCGTAGCGACCCATGAGCACGACGTCCATCACCGACACCGGGAAATCCCAATCGACGGCTTCGGTCTGCGGGACATAGGCGATACGCTGACGATAAGATTCGAGGGGTTCGGAGAAAATCTGAATAGAGCCGGACTCCGGTGTAATCAGTCCGAGCACAGCCTTGAGCAGCGTACTCTTACCGGCGCCGTTCGGACCGACGACGCCGATCAATCGACCGGACGGCATGTCGACGGAAACGGATCGTAGCACCGGCGTCTGTCCATACGACACCGTCAGACCGCGAATTGCGATGGCTACCGCGTGACCCACGCCGACGGATTCGACGGCAGGCTCGGCGGGCGTTGTCTGTTCGTTCGGTGCGCGGGAATCGATCGGTTGCGCTGTGGGCTGTTGAATCATTGTAGCGCCCTCACCACGGTCTTGACGTTCTCTCGTACCATGCCGATGTACGTCCCCGCCGGCGAGTCGGGCGGACCCAGTGAATCGCTATAGAGCGTGCCGCCGATCTTCGCGCCGGTGGTTTTGGCGATTTTCGTAACGATGGTATTGAGCGTCTGGCTGACGGACGTTTCGATGAACAGTGCCTTGACGTGACGCTCGCGAACGATGCTCGCAAGGCGCGTGAGGTCGCGCGGTTTGGGTTGCTGTTCCGTGCTGATTCCGATCACGGCAAATACATCGATGTCGTAGGCTTCGCCGAAGTATTGGAACGCGTCGTGGCTCGTAACCATCACGCGCTGCTCGCGTGGCACGCGACTGATTTCTTGGCGTACCCAATTGTGGAGTTCGTCCAGTTCCGCTAGGTAGCTTGTCGCGCGTTGACGATAGCCATCGGCGTGATTCGGATCGATCTTGACCAACGCATCCCGCGTACGCTCGGCGAAGACGCGAAAGTAGGTCACGTTGAACCAGCAGTGCGGATCGGGCGCGCCGTGAAGCTTTTCGCTCTGCAGCGGCGTAATACGCGGCGTCTCAGCGAGGAGAACCACTGTCGCGCCTTCGGTGTTGTTGGTGATGACATGTCCGAGCGTGCTCTCAAGGTGCAGCCCATTCGCCAGAAGCAGGTCAGCGCCCGCGATCAGTTGAACATCGCGCGGCCGAACCTCGTAGATGTGTGGATCTTCGCCCGGCCGCATGATACCGGACACGTCTGCATCGTCGCCCGCAATCTGGCGAGCGAGATCGGTAATCATGGTGGTTGTGCCCACGACCTTGAGGCGGTTCTGACCGTAGGCGCTTCCCGGGCAGGCGATCATCGCGATGATCAAACCGACAGAGCACCAGCACCCACCGCCAAGACGCGGACGCTCGTTGGTGGGGCGTTCATAACATGAGTACATCTCGGGCCTTCCTTTCGGCTACTGCCCCTAGGATACATCGGCAACTAGGTGAATGCAACTGAAAAATTCGCCTAGGCTAACTTTTCTTGTCGTGGAGGCGGACTTGTCGAATCGTGTCTGACACGTCAATATCCGCGATTGGTGTAGCTGGCTGACAGACCGTTGGACGCGGCTTGCACCAGGGGACGGCCCATCATTGAGTCTCAGCGGTGTCGACTGAGTCTGCGTAGTGCGGTGTCAGTCTTGCGCTGAAGGGTGGCTTCGAACCGAGCCGCGACTGTCAGGGAGCGGTTGTTGTCCGTGAAACCGGACCGCTTCCTTACGGACGCGGCTCTTCTATGAAAGCCCGTTGCGTGTCAAGCGACCTTGTGGGGTTTGTTGCGATTCCGTGGTGGTCCCAATCTTCTATCCGAGCGTCTCCTGTGAGGGATAGCCCAAGTGGGTGCTTTCGAGACGGTGAGGATTGC
>JAJDDY010000062.1 GCA_029260075.1 Phycisphaerae bacterium | reverse complement strand
CGAAGCTGCTCGCTGCTCTCGACGTCGACAAGGCCGCCGACCACGACAAAGCGAAGCTTGCCGCAGTAGAGCAAGCCGCGTAGTGTGATTACAACTGCGAAGGAGAACCCTTCAAACTTCAACTACGAACGGGACAATCTCGCGGGCAAAGTGCGACGGTCTTCGCCCTCAAGACCATTCCACATATCCCCGTTCTGTTTTTCATGGTCCCTAACGCGCTCGATGCAGCGGTCATATCGAGTACGTTCGGTCAAGCTGGTCGTGTGGCCGGCGTGACCTCCGATGTCGACCCGGCGCAGCAGGTTGATTTTATCAAGCGCGTCCGACCCTCGGCGCGAAGGATCGCCGTCTTGCATAGTGCCCGGTCCGAGCGGACTGTGGACGCGATTCGGTTGGCCGCCGAAAGCCGTGGCTTGGACATCGTGTTCATAAACGCAAGCAAATCTGCCTTTCCCCAAGCGATCGACCAACTGAACCGATCCGGTGCTGATGCCGTGTTAATGGTTCCGGATTCCCGGGTCTACGATTCCCCCTCAGTTCAGCGCCTCATTCTTTGGGGTGTTCGCCAGCGGCGGGGCGTATTCACGTTTTCGCAGAACCTCACCAAAGCTGGGGCGCTCGCCGGTATTTATTCTAGTGGCGACGCGCTCGGACGGCAGATGGCGGAAGTCGTTGATCGCGTCGCGTCCGGTGAAGATGTTTCTACGATCGGGATTGCGTATCCGAACACCGTCCACAAAGCATTTAACAGTCGTACCGCCGAAAGACTGGGTGTCGTCGTGGATCGAACGCTCGTTGGCGCCGATCTACTCGAGCTCGGAGGGAAGTAATGTATCGAACCATCAGATCGGGCGTGTGCTCAGGTCGTAGTGCCGTTTCGGCAAGACTCACTCGATGCGTCGCGTCGTGCCTTCGCAACGAATCGTGGGGGGAGGTTTCCGTGCCATTGAAGACTCATTCTAATTCCTCTTCGGCGACGGAGAGAGAAGTGTCGGGTTGCGCTATCAGTAACGGACTAGTGCTCTGTCGCACCTTAATGTTCGGGTTGTCGCTGCCCGCACCGGCGGAGCCAGGCGCGCCGGTCAGAGCCCTCCGCGCTAGCGGTGGGACCGGTCCGCGGGCTGGCGCCCACGGCTCTGATCAGACAAACGCAACCCGAAGTCTTAGCTGTGACAAAGCACTAGGCATGACGCCGCGCGCGTCGACGACCTCGGACACGCGCTTGCTTCGACGGGCGCGCTACGCGTTGTGGGTGGCTGCACTTCTGGTCCTGTCTACACCCGCGGTGGGCTTCGCTCAGGTTGAAGACGTTTCTTCGACCGGCGTGGCCGTCGATGACGGTGGGGAACCATCGACAGAGGACGACGATTTCGACGTCGAGGATATCGACCTACTCGACATGGAAGTTCCGGTCGTGGTCACCGCCTCGCGCCGACCACAACGTCTCAACACAGTTCCTTACGCCATGAGCGTCATCACTGCGGCGGACATTCGCGAATCGGGTGCTCATTCTATACCGGATGCGTTGCGCTTGGTTCCTGGCGTCGATGTTGCGGATCTTACGTTTGGCACCACTGCGGTTTCGCCCAGAGGGTTCCACGGATTCATCGCCAGCCAGGTTCTCGTATTGGTCGACGGGCGTCAGATTTACGATTCGCTTTTTGGTGGCACGCTTTGGGGCAACTGGCCGTTCCAGATGGAAGACATCGAACGAATCGAAGTCATCCGTGGACCCGGCGGTGTGACCTGGGGCGCCAACGCCGTCAACGGCGTCATCAACATCATCACCAAAGATCCAGGGGACCAACTCGGTCTGACGATCAGATCGCGCGGCGGTTCGCGCGGTACGTTGGGGCAGAGCGTCGCGTTTGGGTACAGGGAGGGCAAGCTTCGCGTGCGTGTTTCTGCCGAGTATGAGTCCAGCGACGGGTTCAACAAAGGTGGATCGATCCTCCGAACGCTGGACGACGACTATAAGGGTGCCCGCCTTTCCCTGCATGCGGTTTATGATCATGGGCCGGACGATACGATCACGATTTCTGCCGGTAGCGCGGTCGTCGATGGCGGTTTTCCCGCGACCCCGCAGGCCGGGATCGGAGTTCGGCGCAATCCCGGATCCCAGGCGTCGTATGTCTTGGGAAAATGGGTGCATCGAACTCCGTCCAACGGCGAGATGGAGTTCACGGGTTATGTTAATGACTTCTACGCTTCACCCGGTATTCCGCAGATCGACTACCGGTATCAGCAGATCGGTTTGCAGTTCGCCCACACGATGCACAGCGAGGACGACCACACGCGTACATGGGGCGTGGACACGCGCATCGATCTAATGGATGCCGGGAATTCGTCGCCGGCCATGCTCTCCAAGGACTTCGTGGGCACTGCAATTATCGGCGCGTATTTACAAGACGAGTGGCGGATCGCGCCCAAGTGGGTGTTGAGTTTGGGCGGGCGCATGGACTACGAGTTTTACGGTGGTTTCCAGCCCAGCGCCCGCGCCTCGTTGGCTTACGAGTTGTCCGAGACCTCTTCGATCTATGGCGCCGTGTCGCGGGCTTTTTCCATGCCGGTAGCCGCCGGCGCGTTCACGAGCATTCCGATGGCCAATGGTCTCGCCGGAGTGAACGTCGATCGCCCCCTCGACCCGACGACCTTGATTGCCTACGAACTAGGCTACCGCAGGCGATTCGCGGACCGGCTCGACACGAGCGTTAGTCTCTTCTGGCACGACTACGATGAGGTCGGTACGTTTCGACCGGGTCTCGGAGGACCGGGGCTTCTCCGATTCAACTTCGCCGATCGGGCCGGTTCGGTATCGCTATATGGCCTGGAGCTTGAAGCGAAGTACGCCGCCACGGTAAGGCTTACGTTGCTCGGCAACTACACCTATCAGCAGATGAACTGGGATGTGATCGGATCGATCGTTGACGCCGACCTGATCACCCCGCCAAAGCACAAGCTAATGGTTGGGGCCCGCTACGATATGACGGATGACATCCATCTGTCAGCCAACGCGTTCTACGTAGACAGCACACGTGCTCCGAACCCGATCCTGCCGATCCTATCTCGACCGATCGATGCGTATGTGCGTGTGGATCTGCGGGCGGAGTATGAGTTCCTCAACGATCAGGCGTGGTTTGCCATCGGCGTCCGCAATCTGCTCGATCCTCAGCACCGGGAGGGCACGACCCAGTTTCTCAATGATGCCGAGGTGCCCCGGATTGTCTACGCAGAGTTTCGGATCGCCGTTCCGTAGCCAATTATGGTGCCAAGATATATCATATTATAGGACGTTACGAAGAAACAAGTAGTCGCGCCTCGCGATGTTCCCTTCTCGATTCGTGCCCGTTTTCAGGACATGCCTCCGGTATTCACGTTCCAAGATAACGACCAAAGACACTGAGTAGCCTATTGACTTCCCGGTCTGGATGTGTTACAACGCCGTGACTCTGTCGGGCCGGACACTGAGTGACGGGGTGGCAGCTGCTTTAGATTCCTTGCGGGGAATTGAATGGTGGGACAGACGATCGACGGATCGGCATACCGTGGACAGACGGTATTCGCTTGGCCGTTCGATGGCTGCGATGACAACGAGGCATGGTGCGACCAACCACAAGGTCGCGTCGCGGGGCTTTGTCAATCGCCGTAGCATGCTGTCGAGGAAGAAGAAGCACGTGCGTGGGTCGCGAGGCTTTCGCATGATCACGTTCTGGCGCTACATCGGGTGTATGGCCGGGCAATCTGAGGAGCTAGCTATGCCTAGGCTGGCATGCGGTCTGCGTTCGCGGACCCGACGGCTTATTGGTCTAATCTGCGCTCGGGGTACCCCCTGCGCGCACGACACGCCTATCTACGTTACTTCGTGCAATCGTCAACAAGCGGAAATGATGCAACGACTCCGTTGCGAGAGGGAGAGCCTTCCTATGACATCGAACATGACAGACAACGCGAACCGCGGTTCGTGTCGTACGTGGCCGCATGCGCCGCGATCGGTAGTTGCCGGAATGGTGGCTGCGGTCGCGACTGTGTTGCTAGTTAGTGCCACATCTGTGGCACAAGACCCGTGCATTGTGCCGGACAATCCAACCGGACCGGTGGTGTTGCCGCCGGTAGGGTGTGAATACTTGAGCCCCGCACAAGTTCACATGATCATGGATGGGTTGCCGCTCGGGACCGAGATTCAGCTCGCGACCATCCACAAAGATTTCATTTGTGAACAGCCGGGGCTGCCCCAGGAGTTGTGCAACACGGCCGACGGCTTGGGCGGTGAGAACGAGTTTTTCTGCTCGACGCTCGACCTCAACATGACCGGGACCGGAACACTAGGCACGTTCAGCAGGGTCATTCAATTGCCCGTCTGCTGCACCATGCACAGTGATCCACGTCCCGCGGGCTCACCGACGACGTTTCCGACCCAGATGGTCGATTGCACTGGATCGCTCCCCGTGAATACCGATCCGGACTTCTGTGCGCTGAGCATCAGCGCTGGCAGTGCCCAGGGTCTGCCAAGTCCCGGCCAAACCACGCTAACCGATCTCGGAAACGGAACGTGGCAAGTGGACAGCTTTTTCGACGTGACGTACCAGATAGATTATCAAGGATGTCCCGGTGGTGCCCTTGGCGGTGCGGTTGGAACGACCGTGGGAACGGTCCGGATGGAAGCTTCCGCCGGGGCGGCGCCCTGCCAAAACGATGCGCAATGCGACGACGGCAACGCCTGCACGCAGAACGTGTGCGATGCGGCTATCGGTCAGTGTGTGAGCAGTCCTAACGTCGGCGCCCCCTGCGAGGATGGAGACTTCTGTACCCTCGGAGACCAATGTGGAAACACCGGCCAGTGCATTCCGGGTGCCGATGTTCAACAGACCTTATGTGCTACTGACGTCGATTGTCCCGCGGGAACCAAGTGCGGTCCAGTCGGCACGTGCCAATGCCCAACCATTCCTGCTGGTGACGATTGCTGGTCCACCGATTGTGGGCGTACAGGCTTTGATTTTTGCGATAATCCCATTCCGGCCGGTTTCTTCGGTACGGGGTCGCAGCCGGTCTCCGGGTTCATGATGCTCGGAGACATTGCGGGCGAGTCCGGGACCAGGGTCCGGCGACTTGAGCCGGCCACTATAGAGTTCCCTGGTGATCAGGCCGTGATTCCAATCGAAATGGTGGCTTTGAGCCTTCGCAGTTGCAGTCCTGTCATTGTGCAGTTCGATGACGGCACGTCATCACAGTGGGACGTAGACGTGGTGCTGTCGGGAAATCCACAGCCCACGGGTGCGATGGTTGTAACCAAGGATCATGCGAACGGCGGTACGTTCAATTCGGACTTCGGCGTGGAGCCCCTATTCTTCTTTACACGCGTCGACGGCTTGGCGACGGCGGGGCCGTTTGCGCCTGGCCCTGTGATCCTCGGGATGGTGGGCGACGGTTCCTGGGTACACACGCCCAACGCGGCGACCGGCGCGACGCCGTGCGGTCTCAACTTTGCCCCCGGAATATCAGAAGACCCCCTTACGCTGAATCAGTGTTGCGAAGAGACGTGCCATGACGGTCCGTCGGCCGGTCACTTGCATTGCACCAAGCAGTGCCGAGTGTGTCCGGTCGGTGCGTGCTGCGATGCTGTGATCGGTGGATGCACTGAGGTCAGCGCGGCAGACTGCGGGCTCAACCCGGCTTCCATCTACTTCGGTGACGGGACCGATTGCGGCGACACTGACGGTGATACCATCCCCGATGTCTTCGAGAATAACGACTGTTGTCAGGCGTCGTTCAGCGCGTGCAGCACTGGATCCGATCCGGAGAATCCGGATACGGACGGCGACGGCTTCGATGACGGCGTTGAACTGGCCTGTGGTGGCGATCCATGCACGGCTGATACGGATTGCAACAATAACGGTCAGCCCGATACATGCGATCTTAACGGTGGCACTTCGTCCGACGACAACGGCAACGGTATTCCCGACGAGTGCGAGACGTGCTACGTCCCTGCCGGCGACGATTGTTGGACCACACCGACCTGCAGCAGTTTCGTCGAGCTGTGCGACCAACCCATTCCGGCCGGTTTCTTCGGGGCGAATTCGGACGCGTTTGGCGGAACTATTCAACTTCGTGGTGGTGGCGCGGGAGGCGTTGCCGATACGACGGTCAGGCGATTGTCTGACCTGAATCTGTGCGCTCCGCTACCGCAAGCGACGCGAACGGTTCAGGTTGAGATGCTTCAGCTCTCGCTCGTGAGTTGTGCCCCCATTACCGTTAATCGTGGCGGATTCGATGTCTTTTTCGACGTGGAAGTCAGCCTCGCACCGCCGCAAACCGGCGATGTGCCGGGATCGATGGAAGTCACCAAAACCCACGACAACGGTGGTTACTTCCGATCCGATTTCCCGGTAAGACCCGTGTTCACGTTTACGAATAGAGCTGATCCGGCCGAGGTTCGCGTCTTCGGACCGCCGAATGCGGTATCACTACAAACCGTCGGTGGTGCGAACGATAACGGTGCCAACTGGGTTCACACACCACGTCCCGGCGTAATCATTTCGCCGTCGTGCGGTACGAACTTTGAACCCGGTGTGCACGAAGACCCTCTTACGTTGGAACAGTGCTGTGAGCCGACAGGTCATGCCGGTCCTGGTCATTTGCACGTGACCGGCGAGAAGTGTGGTCCGTGTCCGCGCGGTGCGTGCTGCATCCCAGCGACTGGTCAGTGCATCGTGGTGGATCAAGGGCCTAACGGAAACGAATTCCCGGACCAGCGTTGCGTCCTCCTCTTCGGTGGCGAATACAAGGGTGACGGCACCAATTGCGATGATACGGATGGTGACGGCATCGCCGACTGGTTGGAGACCAATGATTGCTGCGACCCCAATCGCGATCGCTGCAACACGGGTACCAATCCCAACGTCCCGGATACTGACGGTGACGGTGTCGACGACGGCGCCGAATTGGCCGCCGGAACCGATCCGTGTGAACCCGACGGCGCTTGCTGTTTGCCGGACGGCACCTGCGAAATTCTATCGCTTGACGCGTGTTCGGCGCGACGCGGCAAACAGCTGCCGCCGGGTACGACGTGTCTGGGCGACCTCGACGGTGACGGTATCGATGACGCGTGTGGCGCGGTGGAATGCGAACAGTGTGGTCCCGGTACCCACTGGATCGATCAGCCGGCGTGCCCGGCTCCAGACCCGACGGCGCTGGGCTTCTGTAAGCTCGACGGCGCCTTGTGTGCAGCGGATACCGATTGTCGGGGTCTTTGCTCGGTAAGCGGCGCCGCTTGTTTGGGCAATAGCGGGTGCGATGTGGCCATTGGCGAAACCTGCGACGGTCAGCGCTGCAACAAAATCAGTCACGATCGGGATACCTTCCCGTCTGGTGCCCTTCTCGGCATCGATCTCGACGGCGACTGTGTGGCCGACACCAGCGTCGCCATGCGTGGTCCGGTTACCGTTGAGAAGTGGGGTCCGCGTGATGACTCGGCCAACTTCCCGGGTCTTCGACCGATCGATGCACACAAGGATGTGATCGATACCGAGATGCTCTCGATGACGCTCTCCCGTGGCGGCGTTCAGCTTACGGTGGGTGCGGGTCTCGGCCTTCAGCCGCTTGCGGCGACACTCGGTGCGGTTGCTGAACTCCCAAGCGATAGTTCTCGGGCGGACAGCATGTTCGACGTGTTCGCCGAAATTCGCGGTGGCGGGCTCGGTGCACCGGCGTACAACCAAGCACCGATTCGTGTCCAAACCGTGGTTACGTGTTTGCCGCCTCGCGCCAATTACGTCCACTTCAGCGGTTGTACACCGCTTTGGACTTCTCCGGTTCCGGGTCAGGGAATCCGTATCGGAAATCTTGTTCAGGCGAACCATTTCACGTTCCCCGATTGCTGTTTCCAAGACGCACTCACCGGTAAGCAAGTTTGCCAGGCCATATCGGCGAACGACTGCAAGGCCCGTGGCGGTACCGCGGTCGCAGCCTGTCTGGGTGATTCGGACAACGACGGCAACGACGACGTTTGCGTTCCGCCACAGGTGTCGTGCCCTGATCCGTCTGGAGCAGACTACTGCGCTCAGCGGATCACAGCCGGCGATTGTGTGCCGAACGATCCTACGACGGCGGAATTCTGTCTCCCGAGTCGTGTCGTGGCCGGAGCTGCCGGTCTCGACGTTCAGGTGTGCGAGTGCTTCCGCGAGGGTCCGGGTTGCGGGCCTGTTCAGATTCGCCCCGTTCCTGGAACGCCGTTCATCAACTTCGCCTGCGACGGTTTGTGCGTTGACGGCTCTACCAATTGTCAGATCCATCTCGATGGCTTGCCCACGGGGTTGACGGTTATTGATTCGGCAGCAACGAACGGTCAGGCCGTCACATGTGACTGCCCGCCTTCGCAATGCACGACCGCCGCCGACTGTCCCGTCGCTGACGCCTGCACGATTGTCGAGTGCATAGCGGGCGTTTGTGTCAACACGCCCGATCCGAACTGTCCGTGTGAACCCAACGCGGATGGCACGGCGTGCAACGACGCCGTCTGCCCCGTCGCCGGTGATCGGTGTCGTGCGACATGCATGACCTACGATTCGGTAACAGGTACGACTGTGATTGAGGCGTGCGAGTGCGGTGGTCCGGACGACTGTCGCGTCGAGGGCGCTGTCTTCTCAGGTGGTGCCGGTGTTATCGCAGCCACGGGCGGACCTTGTGTCGTCGCGGATAACGGAAGCGGAACGGTAACGCTCCCGCCGATCGGTTGCGACTACTTGAGTCCCGATGAAGTACACGTAATACTCGACGGTCTTCCTCCTGACACGACCATTGAGTTCGCGCCGATCCATAAGGACTTCATCTGTGAGAGCCAGCCTGGTGCCGGCTTCCCAGGGTGCCCACCGCCGAACATTTGTGAGGCACCGGGTGGTAATCTTGGGGGTAGTTCGGACTGCTTCGACTCCATATTGGACCTTACGGTCACAACGACGGGTCCGGGTTTGCCTGGATTCAACCGTCAGCTGTTCGTGCCCATGGCCGTCAAGATTTCGACGGGACCAAGGACTCCGGGCGACGCGGTTCAGACTTTCCCGACAGAAATGTCGCGTCTTCAGGGGCAGTTATTCGGCGATCCGGACTTCTGTACGTTCATCGTGACGGCTGGGAGTGAAAACGGTCTTCCGAGCTCGGGCGAAACGGTGTTGACCCGCCTCGGACCGCCCGGAAGCAATTGGCAGGTTGATAGCTTCTTCGACCTCACGTACCGGATTGACTACCAGGGTTGTCCAGGCAGTGCGCTTGACGGCATGTCGGGATCTACAACCACTACGGTGCGTATGAAGACCGGAACGAAGCCAACGTGCGCGGGCAGTTGCCCGAGCGGAGAGGTGTGCGAAGAGACGACCACGGTCAATCCTGACGGAACCATTACGATCTGTTGCAGGTGTGCGCCTGGGCCGCTACCGGATCCGCACCTCACGGTACAGGGTACGTCGGTTACGTTTGGTATGCCCGACACCCCGGCGATACCGGCCGATTTCTTTGGGCCCGGATCGGATCCGCTTACCGGCGCCGTCAACATGACGGGTGGAGCGGGCGATACGCTGATCCAGCGTTCGGATGCCATTACGTGTCCGGGTGCGGGCTTCCCGCGACCGTGTGCACCAGTGAGCACCGAAATGGTTCAGCTTGATCTGGTTTCTTCGGCTCCGATTACCGTCAGCTCTAACGGCGGTGCGACGACCGAAGATTGGGACGTGGCCTTAGGACTTTCGATTAATCCTCCGACGTTCGGTCAGCTATCGGCGACGCTTACGCACGCCAATGGCGGAACGTACGACGCGACCATCAAGGTGCGACCGCGGTTCGTGTTTACGAAGGTGAGCGATCCGTTCGACGTTCGGGTTCTCGACTACGGTGTCGAAGGGATTCCGGAGCTTACGGTGAACTTCGCCGGCGCGTCGTGGGTTCGCAACTTGGCGGCCCATCTCGTCGGAACTATCGCCACGCCCAACGACGGCGATTTCGTCCCCGGCGTGCGCGAGTTCACACCGGGTACGCCTGCAACACAGGCGATCGTCCAGGCGACGGGAACGAGCGACGGCGGTGGTGTAACGCATCCGGTGCGACCACTACCCGTATTGGAAGCCTGCTGCGTTCCGGATGGGACGTGTCAACTGATCCGTCCGGCCGATTGCCTGGCCCTGAATGGTAAGTCGCTCGGCGTCGCCTCGGTCTGTCTCGGTGACAACGATGGCAACGGCATCGACGACGCCTGTCAGGCCGGCGAGTGCGAGCAGTGTGGTCCCGGTGCTCATTGGATCGATAGTCCGGCGTGTCCGGCGCCCGATCCGGATGTGGCTGGGTTCTGCAAGAACACCGGCGCGGTGTGCTTCACTAATGCTGACTGCGCCACGTGCGTAGACTCCGGAGGCTCCTGCACGACCAACGCCGATTGTACCGGCGGGCCGACAGACGTCTGTCGCGGTCCTCGCTGCAACAAAATCAGTCACGACCGCGATACGTTCCCGTCCGGTGCGGTGCTCGGCATCGACACTGATGGCGACTGTGCTGCTGACGTTAGTGTGCGAATGCATGGACCGGCCACGGTCGAGAAGTGGGGCCCGCGTGATGACTCGGCCAACTTCCCGGGTTTGCGGCCGATCGATACGCACAAGGATGTGATCGATACGGAAATGCTCCAAATGTCGCTCACCGGCGGTGGTGTCACGCTAACCGCAGGCGCAGGTCTCGGCGCCAACCCGTTGGCGGCGACCCTAGGTGCCGTTGCGGAGTTGACGACTGATCCGTCGATGGCTGAGAGCATGTTCCAGGTCTTTGCTGAGATCGACGACGGTGGTGGTACGCCGCTTTATAACCAGACGCCAATTCTGGTGAAGGCTGTCGTGTCGTGTCTGCCGCCGAAGGCGAAGTACATCCACTTCAGCGGTTGCACACCACTGTTCACCTCGCCGATTCCTGGTCAGGGTGTTCAGGTGGGTAACCTGGTCGAAGCGCAACACTTCACCTTGCCCGACTGCTGTTTCGTTGGACCGTTGGGTACGAATGTTTGTCAGTCGTTGACTCAGGCGGATTGTGACGCCCGCAACGGCACGGTCGTGCCTCAATGCTTGGGTGATTCAGACAACGACGGGAACGACGACGCATGCGACCCACCTGTGAACGCCTGCCCAGAACCTCCAGGCGTGGACTGGTGTGCCCAGCGAATTCAGCAGGGCGACTGCGTGCCAGACTCAACGGTGCCTGAGTTCTGTCTCCCGAACGGCGTGATGACCGAACCGGGCGTGGGTCCAGTGGCTACGTCTTGTGCATGTTTCCGTGATGGTCCCGGTTGTGGTCCCGTTACGATCAGGCAGGTCGTGGGTGCTACGGACTTCGAATATTCGTGTGACGGGATTTGCCCGGACGGTACGAACGATTGCCTGATCCATCTTGATGGTGCGGCCACGCCTGGCACCACGATCAACAGCGGTGCTGTGGCACCAGGCGTCGTGGTGACGTGCGAGTGTCCGTGCCCAACGGCGGATCCGGCCAAGGCGGAACAAATCCTTGACGGGGCCGGCGTGTTGGTCGATCTCCGCACGGCACGCATGATCGGCGTCGCTGTGGGCGGAATGACGCCCGGGCGCTCGCAGGCCATGCGGGTAAGGGCTGTCTCTCTGCCGCCGCCGTGGAACGTTTGGAACGGTCAGTCCAAGTGGGCCGACATTCCTGTCGAGTACAGCGAACTTCCGGGTCGTGGGTTCTCCACGCCGGGTGCCGGCGGTACCGAGAATACGTTCCTCTCGTCGGTCTTGAAGTGTACGCCGACGTACCACGATTGGGCGTCGTTGGGTGACGTAACCGTTTGGCTGCGTGACGAGATGCTCGTTCCGAGCGAGGCGCAGGCTGGTGGCGGCATCGCCCGACCGTCGGATTATGTTGTGGAGTTCATCGACGTGGCATGCCCGATCGCGGCTGGCAACTTTGGTCCTCCGCTGCCTATGAGGATGGCGATTCCTGGTGACATTGGCGAACTGTCGGGCGGCCGAGCTGCAGCGCCGAACGACAGTGTCGGCGTCGAAGAGTTCCTCTTCGTCCTCCAGAAGTTTGCCGGACAGGGTGGCGCTCCAGGTTCAGGCGGTCTTCCCATCAAGCCGCGAGTCGATGGGCTTGGCGTGTTTGTTGGACCATCCCCTGAACTCGACGGTGTCATCTCGGTTGCCGAGATCACCCTCGAGGTCGATGCGTTCGGTGGAAAGCCGTACCCGTTCCCGCCGACGACGAACGTGGTGTGTCCGTAGTGCATGGGGCGGGCGCAAAGCGCTTGCCTCGACAATGCATACGCCCGCTGATTCGGTGACTTCGGCAGGCAATTCCTAGGCTCTTTCGGGCCGGGGTGGAGCGTTTGTTCCGCCCCGGCCTTTTTGTTTACCGAGCGTGCGATTTGGATGGAAGTATTGACCGGAGTTTGATCACGGCCGCAAGTCGAGCGCGTGCGAGTCTCCAGGGCGCTCATAGCCGGGGACGGAAGGTGTTGCCGTTCGGCACGAAGAGGTCGTGTTGGTAGTCGTTCGGTAGCGCAGGCGGAAGGGTTGGGTAGTGTTGGGCGACCAACCGCCCGCTGGCGGAAGAAGCCTACCGACCGGCGCTACGACGTGGGTAGCAGGCTGGCGTTAGCCTTTGGCGATGGTGGCGTTGAGTTGGCGTGCCAAGCGTGATTTGCGTCGGGCGACGGTGTTCTTATGCAGGGTGCCCTTAGCGGCGACCTGATCGAGCTGTTTCGTGATCTGTACGAACAGGGCCTTTGCGGTGTCGGTCTCACCCGCATGCATCGCGTCGGTGAGTTTGCGCGTCGCGGTCTTGAGGACAGACTTCCTCGCTCGGTTGCGAATGCGATTGCGCTCGTTCTGTCGGATGCGTTTCTTGGACGAAATCGAATTAGCCACGTTGCCGTCTCCGTTGAGATTCTACCATAGGCCGCCGGATCAATCCTCGGCGGTCCGTAGTGCTCATGCTTTGTTTGCCGACCGGGAAACCGTCCCTAGGCGGGTAAGGCGTCCAGTCTAGCACGGACGTCACCGTAGTTGTAGTCCATCTGGAGGAGTTTTCCGTAGGTTTTTTTCGCTGCCGCCGCTTCCCCGGACGCCTGCTGAGCCCTTCCAAGCCAGTAGAGCATGGTTTTGGCGACATCGTCGTCGTTGAGCGTGTGGGTCTCGATGGCCTCTTCGAGGGCTGCGATGGCCTGATCGTGATAGCCCTTGCGGAAAAAGCACCGTCCCAGATACATTCCACACGCCGCCCGGTTCTTCGGGTCAGATCGGGCGGCTTGGAACAGCGGGATCGCCTCATCGAATCGGCTTGCCTGGAAATTACGCACGCCGTATTCGAAGCGGATACGGTTGTCCGTCGGATATCGCTCGCCTCGCTCTTTGTACACCGCCAGCTCGAATCGTAGCTTGCTAATCCGCTGCTCTTTCAGCTTGCCGGCGTCACCAGCCTTGGTCGCTAGGCGCACCGCGCGACCTAGTTGCTTCATGCGGATGTCGTCAGCCAGACTCTTCCATCCATAGTCGTCGGTCCTCTTGAACTCAGCATGAAGGACCTCGATCGCACGCTCTTCGTCTTCGTCCTGCTCGCGACGCGTCAGCAAATCGATGTACTTGCGCAAGGCCGACTTGTTGTCGGGGTTTTTCTTGAACTCCGCCTCGGCTGATGCCACCAGTTGCTCGACGCGGTCGTCACTTTGCACCGATCGCTGCTCGTCGTGCATCTCCATCTGTTCTTCGGTGTCGACCACGCTGTCGCGATAACCCTCTCCGTCTTTGTACTTGCCTTTGAGGATTGTCATTTTCGTGGACAGGTTCTTGACGGCCGACTCGACCGAGTCGTCTTTCGGGAACCGCCGACGCCAGTAATCCAACACTTCCACGCCGGACCGATACACCTCGACCGCAAACGCCGCTTCCGCACGCTCGGCTGCGCGATCGCCCAACTCTTCAAGCAGGGTAGCCAATGACTGAAGCTGTTTGGCGCTAACCTTGGGGGCCGATTCCAAGGCCTTTTGAAAGACGCCCGCCGCCCACCGAGCCGTGTCGTCTGCGTGAAGCCGGCTGGCGCTATTCAGGATGCCTTCAATATACGAGAGGTTTTCCGGGTCGCGGCCGAACAACCAGAACGAATTGAACAAGGCCTTTCGGGCGTCCTTGTCCGTCATGGAGTGCGTCATCGTGTCTTTCAGACCGGCCTTCTTGCCGCCGGTCTGTCGGCGGGCCACGGCGCAGCCGTGCAAAGGTTTGCACCCCTCCTCGACGGCGTCCGGCCAGAACTCCAAGCCGTTGACGTAGTATTCGATGGCGTATTCGAACTGACGCTTACCGCCGAGTTCTTTTCCGCGTTGGAACCACTTGTCAGCTTTGGCCTTGTCTGCCGCGCTTGTGGAAAGTCGCGCGTGGACGTTGTCTTCGGTAGGTGTGTCGCCGTTGTTCTTAGCCATCAAAATCAAAGGCTCCACGACTCGAAATCGGGAATGGTGTAATGCAAAGTGTACGATTACCCGCCGACCAAGAACCAAAACCGACGGAATGTACGGTCACTGAGTGGGTAAACGCGCTCCGTAATCGGAAGCCCAACCCCACGATCCCTTTACATTTGCTAGGCACAGTATAGTATCCGTGCGACAATAGGTGTCAAGTTGGAGAACCCGTGCCAACCGTACGCACGTACCGTCCGGGATGGGGGACGATTCGTCCGAGCACGGCCTACCCGCACCCGCGAACTGATCGGTTACCTCGTGGCATGTCCCAACCCAGAAACGCTTCACATTGTCTGCTATCCCGACCCCATACTGAGCGTCAAATGTGCGCCGATTGAAACGTTCGATGCGTCGCTGGCTGCGGTGGCCGAAAAGATGCTGTGCTTGATGCGAGACGCCAGCGGCGTGGGTCTGGCCGCACCGCAAGTTGGTCTCGCGATCAGACTCTTCGTGTGCAACTGGACCGGCGAACCGGAGGGCGATCTTGTCTGTGTCAATCCGCGATTCTTGGAACTCGACGGTGTCGGCGAGATGATCGAAGGTTGTCTGTCGATTCCGGAGGTCGAGGTAACCATGCGCCGCGCCACGACCGCAACGCTCGCGGCAGCGGACATCCACGGTCAACCCTTCGAGTGCAGCGGCGAAGGGCTGGCTGCGCGAGTTTGGCAGCACGAGGCCGATCATCTGGATGGCCGCCTCATCACTGACACCATGTCTGCCACCGACGAAATCGCTAACCGTCGCGCGCTCAAACAACTCGAATCAGACTACGCTACGAACTCCAAGAAAGTCGGTAGACGCTGATGCGGATCGTCCTACTAGCCTCCGGCGAATTCGCCGTGCCCACCATTCGCTGGCTTGCAGAGAGTGAGCACGAGGTGGCGCTCGTCGTGACCCAACCGCCGCGTCCCAGCGGTCGCGGGCGCCGTGTGGCCGCCACACCGGTCGAGCAGATGGCCAAAGAGCTGGGCCTGCCGACCGTCGGCGTGGAAGACGTCAACTCGACCGATGTCGTCAAGCGCATCGCCGGAATCGGCGCGCGTGTGGGGTTGGTGATCGCGTTCGGGCAGATGCTCGGTGATGAACTGCTGCGGGCTACGCAGGGTGGATGCATCAACCTGCACGCCTCGCTGCTACCGAAATATCGCGGCGCAGCCCCAATTAACTGGGCCATCGCGAACGGTGAGGAACGAACGGGGTGTACGGTTTTTCAGATTGTCCGGCAAATGGATGCGGGCCCGATCTTGCTGTCTCGCTGGACAAGTATCAAACCAGAGGAAACCGCCGGCGCGCTGCACGATAGGCTTGCCGCAATCGGCGTCGATGCCGTGCGCGAATCGCTGGCGTTGTTTGATCAAGAGGAGCTGCCGACGGGCACGCCGCAAGATCCACGCGAAGTGACGATGGCGCCGAAGCTCGTGAAGAGGACCGGATTCGTGCGGTTCGACCGATCGGCACGTAGTATCGTCAATCATGTCCACGGCATGACGCCGTGGCCTGGTGCGTCGGCGGGCTATCACAGCCGGGACGGGCGGTGGGAAAAAGTCATACTGACCCGCGTTCGCGTGGCCGACGCACCCATCGCGCCCGACGCGTCGACACACCCGTCGGGTACGATCGATGAGCGACTGTATATCGCTGCGGCGGATGGTTGGCTTGAACTGTTGGAGTTGAAGCCATCGTCGGGGCGCGAGATGACCTGGCCTGAATATGTGAACGGACGTCGCGTGACCAAAGGTGACCGGCTGGCGACGCCGGAATAGATACGAACGTGTGCGAGAAGCCCCTTGCCGGGCCGCGTCTGTAAGGAACCGGTCGCTGGTGCGTGAATCCTTTCAAGCTAGTGGTCCGGTCGCTGGTGCGTGAATCCTTTCTCGCACCCACTTTCGCGAGAATCCATTCCCGCATGCTGCAGTAGCCGTGGAAGGCAGGATGGGAGTCCTCCTTGATCGTAGGGACGAGAAAGGAATCTCGTCCCAGCATGTTGTTGCCCTTGTCAAGTTGGCCGCAGCGTCGGGACTCAAAATGAGCTCTGCAGCAAGACTTGCTCGTCTTATCGCAAACGCCGAGCGCGGCGTGGCGTTTACCGGCGCGGGTATCAGCACGGAGAGTGGTCTTTCCGATTTCCGAAGCCCGGGCGGTATTTGGTCAAAGAGTAGTCCGGTTATGTATCAGAACTTCGTCGCGTCGCGTGCCGAGCGGGCGAGGTATTGGAAGATGCGCGTCGAGCTGTTCCGCGAGTTTCGCACGGCGGTGCCCAACGACGGTCACAGAGCCATCGCCGCGCTCGAACGCCGAGGGAATCTCGTCGCCGTCGTAACCCAGAACATCGACGGCTTGCATCAGGACTCCGGTAGCCGGCGCGTGATCGAGTTGCATGGGACGGCTCGGGTCGTGGCGTGTATTTCTTGCGGCAAGGAGTGGCCACCGGAGGAAATCATCGCGCGCGTGGAAGCCGGCGATGAAGCACCGGAGTGCGACGACTGTGGCGCCCCGTTGAAATCCAAGACAATCTCCTTCGGCCAAGCGATGCCCGCTCATGCAATGGAGGAAGCGGCCAGCCTCTCCCGCGAGGCCGATCTGTATCTCGCCATCGGTTCATCGCTCGTTGTCGAGCCCGCAGCGTCGCTTCCCGTCGCGGCCAAACAGTACGGTGCGACGCTCGTGATTATCAATCGCGACCCCACGCCGCTGGATGACTTGGCTGACGTGGTCATCCATGAGTCGATCGGAGAGACGCTTCGGGCGGTGGTTGATGAGGTTGGACAGGCCGGTAACGGTGACGGTCTGCGGCCTGAGTGAGGATGGCGTGGCGAAGTGACGGAGGGGTCAAGCGCTTCCCGGCGGCGACGGCTCAACGCCGTAAGCACGTCGGCAGGCCGAAGTTCGGAACTCACGAGAGTCGGCGGAGAAGCACGTCCTGAATGAAGTCTTGGGCGACCTTCAAGGCGTCAATGCCTCGATCGTAGATGTCGCTGCCTGTCTCAGCGTCCCAGCGTTTTCGCACAAGGCGATCGTTGGAGACAAAGACCTCGCGGAAGGACGAACACGTTTCGAAACTGTCTTCACCGAGGCGTCTTGCTAATTTTGCACTTGAGCCCTGCTCACTGGCCAACAGCGTCACGTGCGGTTCTTTTTTTTCTTCCTCGGTATCCATCTCGTCGGCCCAATAATGCTTGCCGAAGAAAAAGAAATACCGCGTGTAACTCGATCGATTGCGAAAACTGAGCGTAAAGAACCACGTCTTTTGTGCAGGATCGCCCGATCTGATACTGAGCCACTTGGCTTCGTCGATCGTTTCGTACTTGCGGAGCTGGATCTCTATATCACTCCCGGCTTTAGTGATTTGCGCAGCGCCGCGTTCAAACTCAAAACGAATCTGTTCCATCTTGCGCGACCATCGCAAATAGGTCAGTTTCCGACGCTCCGTCTCGCGTGCGTCACGCTCACCCACGAGCTTGACGGCCCATTCCTCAAGCCCTTCGGCCTTGTCCTTGGCGGTCCGGTATTTGTAAAACGTGTCCAGAACGCCTTGTGCAACGAGTTGCACAAGGAGGTCGAATTGACCCTCGTCGGCTGACTCCAGTGCGGCAAGATAGTCCCCGCGCTCGTTGTTGGAAATTATGGCACAGGTGAGCCGGTGACGAAGCAACAAAGCATCTTGCCAGAGACGGGCCGTCCGTCCATTGCCGTTGCGAAAAGGGTGGATGCGCGCAATTGCCCAGTGTCCCCACGCGGCGAGCAGTACCGGATGGACGCGCTTGTCGCACGTACTCAGCTGTTCCAAAAAGCTGTCTACCATGCCTCGGATATGCAGAGGGTCGGGAGGTTGGTACTTCGCTCCGCCAAGCGTCACATCCACGTCGCGAAAGCGCCCGGCCCAATCGTCGTCGATTTCCTTCAGAATCAACCGATGTACGTGAAGCAACTCATCAACGCAGAGATCCGAATCCGGGGATACCAGGTTTTCGCCGACGTATTCAATGGCCTTTCCGAGATTGAGTGCCTCGGTGGCCTCGCGTTTCTTCGGGATGTCCAAGTTGCCTGTTCTTAGCACCTCGCGAGTTTCGCGCAAGTCGAGGGTGTTGCCCTCAATCGCGTTGCTCATATGGACTCTGTCGCTGAGCAAATCGAGCAAGCTACTCACCACTGCAGGCGGCAGCGGACCGTCCTCGTTGATTAGGCGCGCAGTGTCATCAACATCCTTCAGAAGGGCGTTGGACGACTCACTCAGTATGATTTGATCGAGGCGAAACAGGTCCATGATCTGACTCTCGCTCGTGTGTCTTGAACCGGTGGATGATACCGCACGCTATCGCGACCGCCAAGCGAATCCTTCACCGCTTGGCGATCGCCGCACCTCGATCGCGCCGGACACACCGGCTGTTCCGGTTGGCGGCTAATCGGTCGCTGAAGCGGTTCGGGCACGCTTGATGGACTCGATCCGGAATACGTAGGCAAGGAGTAGTGACGCTAACCGCGATTGTGTTATGCTCTCTCGCCTGAGTGAATCCTGGTGGAGGTTGTCTGGTCGGGTGGCCTGTCTCTTCAGATGTTGAGGGCTCGAATCGAGTGTCGATTCCGCTCTCCTACGGCTGGAGCGAAGGGCTACCCAGCCGGTGTCTCCGTCGGTTGAAAGTCCGTGGTGTATGCACATGACCGCCTGTCGGGCGATTTGATAGGAGTCAATCATGTCGAAACCTCGTGTCGCTATCGTCTTCGGTAGTGATTCCGATTGGCCGGTGATGGAGCAGTGCGTGGCCAAGCTTCGCACGTTCGATCTGAACCCGTGCGTACAAATTATCAGCGCCCATCGCAATCCGGATCTAGTGGCTGAGTTCGCCAAACACGCCGAGGCCGACGGCATCGAAATCATTATCGCCGCAGCCGGCATGTCCAACGCGCTGACCGGAGCCATCGCCGCCCACACGTGTTTGCCGGTGATCGGAATACCGCTGGTGAGTGGCTCGCTTCAGGGGGTCGACGCCTTGCTGTCGACGGTGCAGATGCCACCGGGAATTCCCGTGGCCTGCGTCAGCGTCGGGGCGGCGGGCGCCGTCAACGCAGCCCTTCTGGCCGTTCAGATTCTCGCGCGGAGCGATAAGCAGTTGGCCGAGCGATACCGCACGTTCAAACAAGAACAAGCCGAGCGCGTAGAGGCCAAGAACGTCGCGTTGCAAGGA
This sequence comes from Phycisphaerae bacterium, assembly GCA_029260075.1. Lineage (GTDB taxonomy): Bacteria > Planctomycetota > Phycisphaerae > UBA1845 > UBA1845 > OFTM250. The sequence goes on along the minus strand of JAJDDY010000062.1, from coordinate 10,156 downwards.
AAGCTGCCGAAGTGATTACGTCGCCGCCGCTTAGTGTTGAATGGGTCGGCGGACTCGATGGTCTCGTGCGACTGATCGATCAAACGAAACTTCCCACCGAACTCGTTTTCATCGAGTGTCGCGACACGGACACCATTTGGCATGCCATCAAACGGCTTAGCGTGCGTGGTGCTCCGGCGATCGGCATTACAGCCGCCATGGGTGCGGTTCTCGGTGTTCGCGATCATGCGGACGAAGTTCGCGACTCCCTGCTGAACCGTCTCGATACGGTTTGTGACTACCTGGCTACGTCTCGGCCCACCGCCGTCAATCTGTTCTGGGCGCTCGACCGAATGCGCCGATTCGCGCGGACGATGGTCGAGTCGGACGTGGCTGCGATCAAGCAGGGTTTGCTTGACGAAGCGAAGCGGATTCGTGATGAAGATGCAGCCATGTCCCGCGCCATCGGCGCCCACGGTCAGTTCCTCATCAAGGACGGATCGGGTGTGCTGACGCATTGTAACGCCGGTGCCCTCGCGACCGCAGAACTTGGCACGGCGCTGGCGCCGATGTACGTAGCCCATGAGGCCGGCCGCGAGTTTCGTGTGTTCGCCGATGAGACCCGACCGCTGTTGCAGGGGTCGCGCCTGACTGCCTGGGAGTTGTCGCGCGCGGGTATCGATGTGACGCTGTTGTGCGATGGCATGGCCGCTGCGCTCATGCGCGAAGGGCGGATCGACCTAGTGATCACCGGCGCCGACCGGATCGCAGCGAACGGCGACGTAGCCAACAAGATCGGAACGTACAGCGTGGCTGTTATCGCGAAGGCACACGGTGTCCCCTTCTACGTTGCGGCTCCGACGTCGACATTCGACCTGGACACGCCCACCGGGGCTGCCATTCCCATCGAGCAGCGCGATCCCGAGGAAATCCGCCGCGGATTCGGTCCGGCGACGGCGCCGCCGGATGTGGCCTGCTACTGTCCCGCGTTTGACGTAACGCCTGCGGAGTTGATTCGTGGAATTATTACCGACAAGGGCGTGATTGAGCCGGTCTCGGTTGAGACCGTGGCGGCAGCCATGCGTAGCGCGGCGAATTGATGGACTGCTTGTCCGGACACCCGTCCGTAGCGAAACTGGGTTGGGCGACCGGCGCGGGCCGCCGCGATGCGAGGATCGAGCGGGCTCGGGGTGGGTGCGTGAATCCCTCGGGTTGTCGGCGCCGCGTTTGCACCCTATACTTCCCTGGTCGCTGATGTAGGACTGCGACGCCGCGTTTGAGGACTCGCCAACTACCGGCTATCTTTCTCACCTGAGAGGAAACTTGCGATGCGTAGACCCGTACGACGGATTACATTGACACTCGGATTGATCTTTTCGGGCGCCATGTTGCTCGCACAGAACGGTACCGGATGTGTTCCGTTTCTTGCCGAATCTACGCTTGCGGCGGTCGATTTCTGCTTTATCTTTGACTGCCAGAACGGGATTCTCGGGGGCACGCTCAGTCCGTGCAATGACACGGGAAACCAGAACACCGACGGAACCAACCGAGGCCCGCTATTCGCCGACTGCCCGTAGCGACTATGTTTCGGTCGAATGGCTGCTGGCGGGAATTCGGCCGGTATGGCGTTCGGCCGTGTTCGAGTATTTGAAACCATAAGATGAGTGCCAACCCGATAGGACAGGATACGATGACGCAAACGAAATCCGCCAACCGCCTTCGACGCAAGAAACTGATCTGTTTCATCGCGGGCGGTGTGTTCATGCTTGGAATCCTGGAATCTTGCAACGACACCTTGCTGAATCTGGCGACGGTCGTCGAACCGTGTGGAACAATTTTCGGAAACTGCGCTCCGGGTTCCTTCCAGTTGCTCAACGCCGATATTGGTGATTTCTGCCTCGACCCTACATGCCTCGTACCGGGTGGATGTGGCGGCGGGCAGCCGCTCGGCACCATCCGCAACATTTGCCCGTAGTGCTCCGTCACGCCTTAGGTGACGGGTTCGTGCGATCCGAGCCGCGACCGTGAGGGAGCGTTTTCGAGCTGTCACGGCCGGATTGCCGACGTCCGCTTCCTTGCACACTGGGCTCTGAAGTAGAGTTCGCGTTCTTGGCGCGAAACGCAGTTTCCAGCCGCATTTCTCCTCAAATCTATGGAAATCCTTTGGTTTCTGTGCGCGAATCTGGTACGTTGGACCTTCGGTGTTTCGGACGGGCCTCAAGTCTTGTAGACACGACCGCGAAGGGGAATAGTATGAAGAGTAATTCGGCGATGGCTACGTGTGGCATATGTTCTGGTTTCGTGCCGGTGCTTGGGATTGCATGCGTGATCGTGTCGGTAGCAGCCGCGAAGCCACCCGGTCCGGTTGACGTATCGCGTTTTCTCCGTGCATCCGGCGAGACCGACGACGGTCTGAGTTTGGAGGAAGAGCTTGAGTCGCGGCGCCGTGCGGATGCGACGGTGATTGCGCGGGCAGTCGCCGGCGGCGGCGACAACTGCAACACGGCGCCGGTCACGTTTCTTCCGGTCGGTCTCGCGGGCAGTCCCAACTCGATTGTGCTGACTGGCGACTCAAGCGCCGCGACCTCTCCCGACTGCTTTTCGTCTACGATCATCTCTTGGTGGGAGGCGTTCGAGATTGACAAGTGCGCCAACGTAACGATCGATTTTTGTGGTACGTCACCGACGATCAGCCCGAACTTTGGTGCGATCACGAGTGCGTGTGCTACAGATGGTTCTTCGTGCTCGCCCACCATCAACTCGGACTCGTTTACGCGCGCTCTTTGCGGCGCAGAACAGAACGCAACATTGACCTTCAACGCATTGCCGCCTGGGAAGTATTACCACCCCATCATTTCCGATGCCGCGTTCCTCGGGCATGCACCCGGTCTGTATACGATGACCGTTACGGCTGAGGAGTGTTCCGGTAGCTGCACCGGTTGTCTCGGTGCCTGTTGTGATTTCGGAACTGAAACCTGCACTGAGAATGTGACGCAGGATCAATGCGTAGCGGTGCAGGAGACGTGGTCGGCTCGGACGAAGTGCTGCGCCGTAGAATGTCGCGACCCAGCCGGTCCGCAGTTCGATGCGTTGGGCGTTGAATTGCTCAGCCAAGTTCCACTGGCTACGTTCGGTGCGCAGAGCGCCAACGATATTTGGGGGTACGTCTCGCCGACGGGCAGGAAGTATGCCATCGTCGGGTTGTCCAACTCGACCGGATTCGTCGACATCACCGACCCGCGCAGCCCGTCGCTGGTCGCGACCATCGCGGATGATCTTTCGATCTGGAGCGACATGGCCACATTCAAGACGTTCGCCTACAACGTCAACGAGGAGCAGTTCGGCGCCGGCATTCAAATCATTGACCTGACCAATATCGACAGCGGTACGGTCACGCTGCTTGGATCGGCGGCGGGCGGGGTCCAGCACGCCCACAATATCTACGTGAATCCGGTCAGCGGTTTCGCCTATGCGTGTGGTACAAACAACGCACAGGGGATCATCGCGTTCGACCTGTCGAATCCTGCGAATCCCGTGGCGGCCGGCACGTGGAACGACAACGTGGTACACGACGTGTACGCCCGATCCTTCGATCAATGTCCCTGGTCCGGGCGAGCCGGGCAACCGTGCGAGTTGGCGTACCTGTTCGTCGGTTCCGCGGGCCTCAAGATCGTCGACGTTACCAACAAAGCCAGTATGACCACGATTTCGACGCTGACCTATCCGACGTTGTCCTTCTGTCATCAGGGTTGGCTGAGCGACGATGGCCGATTCTTGTTCTTCAATGACGAGCTTGACGAGAACTCCGGCCTCGTCTCACAGACGCGAACCTACGTGGCCGACGTGCAAAATCCAGCCGCACCTACCTTGGTGGCGACGTTCGATCACCCTGGTTGCTGGATCGACCACAACTTGATCCCGCAGGGCGATCGATTGTATCAGGCCCACTATAGCGCGGGGTTGCGTGTGCTCAATGTGCAGAATCCCTTAGTTCCTGCGGAGGTGGCTTACTTCGACACGCACCCCGAGGACAACGTGACCGACTTCGTTGGCGCATGGGGGGTCTATACCGGATTACCCTCACGCGTTGTGCTTATTTCAGATATCGAACGCGGGTTGTTTGTCCTATGTGATCAACCGGACCTGCCGGTGCCGAGCCTTACGGTAGCCAGGAATCCGGGTGTGGCGCGTGAGCCCCTCACATTCGACGGCAGCAGTTCGACAACGTGCGACACGCTTCGCGCGATTGTTACCTATCAATGGGACTTCGACTTCGACGGCACGACGTTTGATGTGGACGCGACCGGCGCGGGGCCTGTGCATGTGTATGCTTCGTCCGGTGTCTTTAGTGTGGCACTCCGCGTAACGGACGATCTCGGCGCACAGGCGGTGAGTACATTTGACATCACCATCACTCCGCCCGTACCAGCCGTGTCGCAGTGGGGTCTTATGGTGATGGGGTTGTTGACGCTTCTCGCGGGAACGCTGGTGCTCTATCGAAAGAACGGCGTCGCGCCGCGCTGTTCATAGTTCGTTTCGTTGGAAGTAACGGTTTGACTTCTTTCTCGGTCGCCGGAGGTGTGGCTTCGTATATTGGTGTTCGTGATTTGATTGCGGAGTCGAGCGAAGGGCTCCAGTGTCGTGCTTTGTCAGTTCACGCGCCAAGGATTATCCACGGTCCGGCGGGGTCTTGCCCGCGCGAAACTCGGCGATGCGGCGCTGGAACATGGTCTTGATCGCCGCCGGGGCGGTCGCGTCGATGGCGCTGATGGCGAGCTCGCCCGTGTCGATCGCCTCTTGGAATAGGCCCGCGCTGGCGTACGCACCGGCGAGCGCCATGAGTGATTGCGGTCTTGGCGTGGGCTGTGCGTTGACCACTTGGGTAGCCCATCGAATCGCCTCGGGCGCGTTGCGTGCGGTCGGGTCGGACGATGTGGCCAGCACGTCCGCTAGGAACTCGATCAGTTCGAAGCGTTCGGGATGGCGCCGTGCCCCGTCGCGCAGGACCTTCACACCGTCGGCGTCCTGACCGTGACGCACCAGAAGCCGTCCCAACGAGAAACAAGCCTGGTATCGGTTGGGATCGACGCTAAGGGCTCGTATGTAGTGCGCGATGGCGTCGGCGTCGCGGCCGACCCGGCGGTACGTGTCGCCCAGGTGATGCCACGCCACAGCGTCGTCGGGATTGATCTCAAGCGCGCGACGGTAGTGATGAACGGCGCCGGGAAGATCATCCGTTCGTGCCAAGGCGTCGCCATAATTCGTATGCGCGATGGCGCTACCCGGGCTGACACGAACGGCGTGGGCCCACAGTGTTTTCGCCGAAAGCCACGTGTCCGATTGGGCGAAGGTCAAGGAACTCAGCGCACAGAGCACAAGCGAGAGTCCGCCCAGAAGCTTGGCGCGATTCGTACCCTGCGACAGTGGATAGCGTCGCAACCACAAGAGCACGCCGGCGCCGGCGAGCACCGCCAACCCCATGCACGAAAGATAGCTGTACCGGTCGGCCACCAACTGCGGTCCGCTCTGTGCGAAACCGAGCACCGGAGCCACAACAACCGCGTAGCCAACCAAGGACACAGCTATTCCCGGCGCTCGACGAAGGGACCATATCGCGGCGAATACAAGGAGCAGGATTACGCCGACGCTGATCCAAAACATCGAACCGAGCAGAACGTCCCGCGGGGGAAGTTCATAAATCGGACCGAGGTTCATAGGCCAAAGCGTCTTACGAAGGTAGAAGACCAGTCCGTAACACGCTTGAGCAATCCGGGCGACGATGTCGTGTCGCCCTAACGTGGTAAGGGCACCGACATCGGCTTGGGCGATTACCGCGCGAACACCTGCCGCCACCGCGAGGAGCAAGAACGGGAGTTTTTCCAATAGCCGTCGCGATACTCCGGGACGACGGAGGCGATCGCGTGCGTCTGGCGAATCGTCTCCAACCCCAAGGCTCCGCCAGCGGCGAAGTGGGTAGACGTCGAGAATCCATAGTACAAACGGCAGCGTCATCGCTGCGGCCATTGACAGTAGGGATAGGCCACAAGAGAGGACTGACGCGACATACCACCGTCGCATGTTCGGTGACGTGATTGTGGCACGATGGTGAGCGTCCGCGTCGTTGGAATCATCGTCGCGGGCGCGTGTCGGTTCGGCGTATCGCACGTAGGCCAGGATAGACAAGAGGTACAGGAAACTACCGAGCATCTGGCGCCGTTCTGCAAGCCACGCGACGGATTCGACCCTCAACGGATGAATCGCGAAGATCAGTGTAGCCACCGCCGCCGACAGAACGACGGGCATGCACGTGCGTTTGGCGATGCCGAAAGCGGTTGTCAGCAATCGCCGCGTCAAAAAATAGAACGTTAGCGACGTTCCGATGTGCAGCAGTACGTTGGTCAGGTGGTACCCGAACAGTTCGCGTTTCCAGATGGCCCAATCAAGCGTAAAGCTCAGCCATGTCAACGGTTGGAAGTGGCCGGCGTACGACGTCGTGAACATCCATCGGAGGCTGTCGAGCGACAGCGTTTGGTAATTGTCGGTACCGAACAACAGGTCGCTGTCATCCCAGTCTACAATACCGGCGTCGAGCGCCGGAATGAATACGAGAAGAATAATGATGATGATGGCCAGCGGTACCGCATAGCGCAAGGCTGTGGGCTGGTTCCAGGATGGATCTGGGGACATTGACGCATCGGCGGGGCGGGTCGTGATGATACTATGCTCCTGGGTTGTCCGAATGGGGGCGTGCTAACGACGTCGATTACGATTCGCTTCGCGATCACCCCCCAGATCCGCGTCTTGGCCATGGCCCTTGGCTCTTACATTGTACAGCCGGTCATGCGCCGGTCCACAGGAGCGTCGCAACTGTGTCTGTCCTCCAGCGCCGTCTCCATGGAACTTGGATGTAAATCGACGTAGAATCTCAGGGTGCATTTGATTCGTGCGTGCCCCACGTTTTCAGAGGTGCGGGGCGTCGAATCCGGTGCCACGCCGAATCGCCGGCCTCTTTGAGCGAACGAATAGGGATCGCCCTCAACGGAACTTCTCGACCAGCCCGTTTTCGCCGATGTCCATGATATGATTGCCCTGCGTTCAGATTTGGAAATCGTCGGTGGTGGAAGTCGGGCGGATGTGTCGTGCGGTACTTGGCAAGAGGCGGAAATCGCTAATGGGTCACCGGCTGGAATCCGGTGCCGCACTTTGCTAGGTCTTGCGATGAAAGCGAACCACAATCGACTCCGTCGTGCACTGCTCGCTGGCGTTGTTGTCATCTTGGCGTCGGCGCCGTTGATGGCCATACAAGCGCCGAAGAGGTCGGCGACCTCCGATCAGGATCGGGTCGCGACCCTCATCAAAGAGCTCGCTCATCCTGTCTTCGCCAAGCGGAGGGGCGCCGAGCGTGAACTCCGCGCGGTCGGTATGCCGGCGATCGAGCAACTTCGCGTTGCGTCTGCCCACGGTGATGCGGAAACATCGCTGCGCGCTCAGGCGGTCTTGAATGATCTGGACCGTCTGATGTTGGCGGGCGTCGACGTTCACGTTTCGTTTTCGAAGCCGAAAATCGAGTGGGACGAATCCGTTGATCTTATGATCACATTGTCGAACGCATCACGCTATGCCGCGAAGATTCCCTTCGACTTGTCCGAGGCGGCGACGGACAGTGAGGCCGCCCGGCAGGTTGGCCACATGGTCGACCTAGCCGAAATCGTTCGCGTGCGCGACGGACGTGATTCGGAGCTGGACTTGACCGTCGACGACATCGGCGCGGACAGCGCCGTGCTTGCGGCTGTTCAGGATCGTCTCGACATGGGACCAACGGGCGAGCTAGCGCCCGGCGAGCGGCGCACGTTGACCGTGGGTCAATTCAATCGAGGATGGGCCCGCTATCGTCTGCTCGATGCAGGTACGTACACGATAGTGCTTGACTACCGACCCCAATGGGATGACGAAGTGCTCGTTGGTCGCGGTGTCGGTCGGGTTACGAGTAATGAGGCGACGATTGTTGTTACGCGCGGCGCGCCGAAGTCTGTGTCGCGGGGCGGTCGTGTGGCGTCTGTGGAAATCCGCCGCGAAGATCGCGAGCTCGTGTCCGTTTTGACCAACCACACGGATCAGACAATGGTCGTGAACACCGACTTCGGTGATGTGGTACCGTTCGCCGAAGGTCACTGGATATGGCAGCACGGCAGCGAGCGTTTGAAGATTCCCGTCGTCCCCCCGCGACCTCGTTCGTGGGATGATTTCGTCACGGCCAAACTCGTGTCGGTGGCGCCGGGCGCAACGATCGAGTTGGCGCGAATTTCGATTCAGCGATTGTATGACAAACTTAAGAAAGCCGGTGGCGTACCGGGCGCTTCCAACGCCGACCTGCATTTCTCCTATGCCAACATGTGCAGTCGACTCTGGCAGACGCGTCAGGGCTCGGCCCTGGTTGGCAACGACAACGCGCCGAGAATTTTTCGCACGCTACTTCCGCGTCAACTACTGGCGACGCGATACAACAGCGGCGCCTTGGCGATGCCGCTTGCTCCCTGAGAACGTGTCTAAGAAATCTCTTTCGGAGCCGCGCCCGTTAGGAAGCGGTGCGGTTTCACGTGCGAAAACCGCTCCCTGACAGTCGCGGCTCGGTTCATTATGACGCTCTCGAAACACCCTTTGCGATAACTGCCGTTCCGCAGAGTGCGCCGTCAACGTTGTATCTGCCGGTTCGTGTGCTACTGCTTTGGAGCCGTCTCCGTCATGTGGTACGTCCAAGCTGAAGGCGCCGGCATGTTCGCCGCGCCGCCGTGCTGGTATGCCGGCGCTAACGCCTACCACGCATCTCATTGTTGATTGCTCCACGAAGAGCGCGGCGATACAATCCGCGCGCGGCCGATTCGTTTCTGAAACGGTTGCCCGCCTTGTTGGAGCATACCATGACTGATCAATCGCGATCCCATTCAGAGGGGCGTGACCTTTTCTCGAAGCGGCTGTTGGATTCCGCGCGGGCCACGTTTGACATGTTCGCCATCTACCTTGGCGATCAATTGGGTTGGTACCGGACCCTTGCGGATTCAGGTTGGATTACGTCAACACAACTCGCGGAGCAGACTCGGACGTCCGAGCGATACGCGCGCGAATGGCTTGAACAGCAGAGTGTCTCGGGCATCCTGGAGGTCGAAGACGAAACCGCCGACGCGACGTCGCGTCGTTTTCGCATTCCGGCGGCGCACGTCGAGGTGCTGGTCGACGAGGACAGTTTGAGTTTTCTCGCACCGATGACCCAACTCTTGTCCGGCGCGCTGCACCCCTTGTCTGATGTGCTCGAAGCGTACCGCACCGGCCAGGGTGTTCCCTATGAAGCGTACGGAGCGAACCTGCGTGCTGGGCAGGCGCGCATGAACCGTCCGATGTACTTGAAGCTGCTAGGGTCGAGGTGGCTTCCTGCGATCGCCGACGTGCATGAGCGACTTCGTGCGGACCCGCCGGCGTGCATTGCCGACATCGGCTGCGGCGCCGGATGGTCGTGCATCGGCATGGCGAAGGCCTACGCCAATGTTCGCGTTGATGGGTTTGATCTCGATGCGCCATCGGTCGAGCTGGCGATCCGGAATGTACAAGACGCATCGCTCGCCGATCGTGTGCATATACATCAATGCGACGCGCGCGAGGCCGCCGTCGATGGTCCGTTCGATTTGGTCACTGCTTTCGAGTGTATCCATGATATGCCTGATCCCGTTCGCGTGTTGAGTACGATGCGGCGACTTGCCGGCGAGACGGGTGTGGTGCTCGTGGTCGACGAACGCGTCAGTCACACGTTCACGACCCAGAGTGAGGAGATGGACCCCATGATGTATGGCTGGAGCCTGTTCCATTGCCTGCCGGTCGGCATGGCGGATCGACCCTCCGCCGCGACGGGCACGGTCATGCGTGCCGACACGCTACGCGTGTACGCCCTCCAAGCCGGCTTTCGCGACGTCGGCGTACTACCGATTAAGAATCCGCTTTTTCGGTTCTACCGCCTTCAGATGTAACGACGTGCAGGGCGCATTCGGGGTGCAAGACAGTTTGGGCGTGCCAACGTAATGCGTCGCAGTTTCTCTTGCGAACTGATCTTACAGCCCTAACGGGGCGTCCTATTCCAGCCCAGGGCGTTGCCCTCGTTGTTCTACACATCTTTTCATCGACTGTCGTA
>JAJDDY010000061.1 GCA_029260075.1 Phycisphaerae bacterium | reverse complement strand
CGATTTCTTCGTTCGCTTCGAGTAACTTTTCGACATGGCGGTTCTCCTTTTTGGGACTGTTCTTCTCTTCCCGGAGCCTACCACCGTGGTTGGCCCCAGGGGAGAACCGCTCTTTTTCAACTACGTTCGGGACATGCTCCGCGGTAGTGGTCGGTATCTTGTCGCGTGTTGAGTTGTGGTGGCACGAGCAATCCTTCTTGCTGCAATTTTCTTTGGTAGTTGCTACTAGCAGGTCGGCCGGCACCAAGAACGGGCGGCACGGCCGATACTCTTGTCTTCACGTCATCGGCTGCCCGTGTGCGCTAGTGGTGCATGATGTCCGATCGAAGCGTGTCCACGTCCGATCATCGCCGGCACGGCTGGATCGGGCGTGACGGCTCGATGTGAGTATTGGAGCGAGGGTGGTTGGACTACTTCTGCCGGTGCTGGCCGAGGAACAACATCATCAAGAAACCGCTTCAAACAGATGCAGCGATTCCATAAGGCGTGACGATTCATCTGGCATGAATGCTGCGTACGTGGTCGTCGTCAGCTTGATGTCGAGGTGGCCGACCCACGTCGTAATCTGTTCCGCCGGGATGCCCTTGCTCAGCATTAGGCTGATGAAACTGTGGCGGAGGCAGTAGAATGTCAATCCAGCAAACTCGGTGTCTTTCACCAGTCGAGAGAACAGCCTGTCCATTCTACCCTTCGGGTCGCACGCCTGCCCATCTTCGCCAACGCGGAATTGCGGAAACATGAAGGAGCCGCGATGTAACGCAACGACGTAGCGATCCAAGTTCGGTTTGAGCGCAGGCGCTAACGGTACAGCGAACTTCGCTTGACCAGTCTTCGCTCTTTGGCCGGAGACAATTCCTGTCCTGGCGTTGTATCCGCCTTTCAACATCTCGCGTAGGTCTACACCTGAGATTCCATGTAGCCCGAAGATTACAGGTTCGAGCATGTATAGTTCTGCGCGTTCGGTGGCCAGTCGAATCAAGTCGGCTTGCTCTTGGTGGTCAAGAACGCGATAGCGACACATTCGCTTCTTATCTGCCGCTGAGTAGTTCCGACGGTCAAGCTCTTCCTCGATCAAGCTCTTGGTACGGTAGCACGGCTTCGACGAGTGGCGTCGGCCTGCGGTGCGCTTGACGGTGGAGAGGACAGTGTTGTCGCGGAACATCCGATGGCGTATGCCGAGATCGTAGATGCGCCGCACGAGTGCGCGAACCTTGTTGACCGTCTTGGCCGAACTGGTTGGCGCCCACAACACGAACGGCTCGTCGAATCTCAGTCCTCTCGACAGCATGCGGATTCTCCGCTTCAAACCCCTCCGCATCGGCTCCATCTGATGAGTAAGGAATCCATCTCGAATGAGAACAGCGATGTGCTTATCGAAGCTTTGCCGCTTGACCTTGGATTTCAAGTGCAGTGTAAGCTCAGAGGCATTCGTTTTGCTGTTCTTGGCAATCAGCGACCGTGCCGCGTCGAGGACTAGGCTTGTCGTCTTGCCCCCGCTGGAAGTTGGTCGGTCGCGCATGAGGCCATCGAAAAACTCATCCCACTCTTCGGCCTTGATGTCAGGCGGGAAGCGATTCTGACAGAAGTCGAGGTCACGGATGCGCTCAAAGCGACGGACGGCATCGGCTTCGTTGATCTCGCGTGCGATCGTCGAATCCTTGTACTCGTCGATGTATAGCTGCGCGAGATACTGCCATGTCTTGCTGCGCGGGACACGGCGTTTGGAGTTGTGGCGGACCCGTGTCGTCTCGACAAGCCCCAGCCAGTTAGCAAGAGTCTCTCCTGGGGTGGGCGCGTCATGGTTGGCAAAGAGAAGGTCGAGCTTTGCACCGATTCTGTTGGCTTCCCTCCGTAGAGCCGCCTGACGCCGTCGCTGGTCGCTCAGATCACCGCGCAGATTATCGGTCGCGAGCCGGGGCATTCGCGGCAGGTCATACTGCTCGGCAATCTCGGCTGGCAAACGAAACCGCACCGACCACCTGCCATCGCGGGCCTTGATGTTGACGCCCGGCCCTATGTCGTTGAGGGATTGATCGCTAGCCATGAGTGCTCCTTCGACGGTTGTGGGCCTCAACTTGCGGGCGAGCGTGCCCACTAGCGTGCCCAAGTATTCGGGACCCCGGCCACGGGGCCCCACTCAACTGTCGAAGGATTGCGTTAAGTGCTTACGGGAAGGCTGTTTACGATACTGCCGGAGAAGGGACTCGAACCCTTACCCTGTTGCCAGGACGGGATTTTGAATCCCGCGCGTCTGCCAATTCCGCCACTCCGGCTGGTCTTGCTCCAGGTATCGCTGGGCTGGAGCGATGATGCCCGTAGGTACCACGGCATGTTGGTCGTCCCGACACCGCGCCTCGAGGTTGGTGCGCCTGGGGCCAACGGAAGCATTGTCCAGAGAAACGGATCGGGCGTCAAGGTTTTCGATACTCGGTAGCCTTCGGTCTGCATGCCTTGAGTGGCGTTCGACAAGTGTTCGCGCGGGCGCGATAGGGCGCCGCGAGCGATTCGATGTAGTGGCAGACCCTACGACCTTGTGTCGACCGTCAACGATAACGATCGGGCGGTGCGCTTCGCCCCGCGTTTCCGCATGCGTGCGTACGCGCGTCTGTAAGCTGTCTTGCTATCGTGCTCAGGCCGGAGTGTTAGCAGCCTGCTGAACAAGGTTGGTATTCAACCGCGTCGCTGCGAAGCCGCCCGTGATAACGGGCTGCGTTCTCGTCAAGAGACGAAAGTCGCTAATGGATCACGGGCCGGAAGCCGGTGCCACACTTTCTCAACAGGCTGTTACGGCAGCGTGCTTGCGTTGCGACGGATGATGCAAACGCCCGCTCCGAGAAGAAGACAGATCATTGCTACCAAACCGACTTCCGACACTGTGGGTATTGGTGCAGGGAGGACGCGCTCGGACGTTCCGGTTCGGGCGGCGTTTTGTCGGAAGCGAGGCCAGGGGTCGGACTCGGCGGATGCGGTCAGCACTTTCCACGAAGATACGAAGTCGAGCAACGAAACGACTACGATTTCTAGTCGCCCGTCTCGATCGATGTCGGCGATCATGGGTTGCCCGAAATTGTCCGACGTGAGTTTGGGGAACCCCTCGAACTGTGTACCGTCCATGCGTAGCACGTTCACGCTGAAACCGGACCCTGTAACGATTTCGAGCACTCCGTCGTTGTCCAAGTCGCCGAGGGCTCTACCGCCCGCAATCGCCGGCGTTTGGGCCGTGCCCGCCCATTGAGGCCAATTCGGATCGAGCGTTCCGTCGTGATGGAATACGAACAAGTTGCCGTTCGCTTGGTCCCCTTGGCCGTAGGTTCCGACGACGACTTCCATATCGCCGTCACCGTCCAAGTCGTCGGCCGACGGCGACGACACGATCCGGTCATCGGGGGTTACGGTGGGGGAGCGCATAAAGCGGTGCGGCCAACCGATCACGTCAGTGCCATCCGCATGCCACGCGAAGACGGTAAACGTATTCCGAAAGCCGGTTCCGGGATCCACCTCCGGTTGTTCGTGATGAATGGCCATGACGATTTCGCGCCCGTTGGTCAAATCGCCATCGAGATCGACTACTACCGGCGCGAAACACCGTTCCAATGTCTTGGGCCACGCCGGATCGTGAAGCGATCCGTCTTGGTTCCAAACGTAGACTTGAGTACTTCGCGGGAGCCCTGGCAGTGGGCTGCACGCCACAATCTGAAGACCGTTTCCCGGAATACCGTCCACGTCGCCGATCACCGGAACGTCGACCGTGATGTCGTTGAGCGTTTCGACCTGCCAACCAGCTAGGCGTATGCCGCTCTCGTTGAAACGCATCAGGTTCCCGCTCCCACCTACGAGGATGTCCAAGGCTTCGTCTCCATTCAGATCCGCTACGGTCGGAACGGAAGACGGTACGAAGCTATCCTCGACTTGCCACCGAATACTACCGGTGCCATCAACTACAAATAGCGAAGTGGTGAACACGAATCCTGCGGTTGCTGCTTCGTCTAGGACGTTGCGCTGAAAGAGGCCCACAACCACGACGTCATCTTTGCCATCGTGATCCAGATCGACCAGCGCGGGCGACGAAAAACTTTGGTCGAGGATGTCTGGGTCGGTGAGTTGAAGAGGCCAGCCCGGTAGCGGGGTTCCAGCGTGATCGAACGCAAACAAACCTCGTGATCCGAACGCGCCGCCGGGTACAACGATTTCGAGTTTGTTATCGCCGATGACATCGCCCGTCGGTGCGGTGGCGTTGGTGGTGGTGACGAAAGGTATGGGGTATCCGGGTTGTTCGATGACGCCTAGGTGAACGCGTACGGGGATCGGCGGAAGTCCTGCCGGTTCGAGTAGGAAATCGATCGGTCCAACGAACGGATCGAGTGGGCCTGTATATAGTATCTCAAATCGTTCAGCCGCATCGTAGTTGTGGTTCATGGCGCCGTCGAGAACGAACGTCGCGCTACCATCGACAATCTGGACGTCCGCGTTTTGCTCCGCCGGGTCGAGGGTGAGTGTAACGAGGGTGGAAGGTGGGGCGCCGGTCAACAGCACGCCGAAGCTCAGCTGCCATGGCGTGTTCGGTGTCACCGCCACGGTTGTCGGAAACTTCTTGTAGATGAGTTCCAGTTGGAAGGCTGTCGGGTTGGATACGATTGTGCTGCCCTGAAGGTTGCTCCCGGCCATGGAGCGAACCGCCGCAGTCTGTCCGTTGGATCGGTCAAGCGCGGGACTCACGGACAGTAAGCAAACGCCGAGCGCGACCTTGGCCATCAATCCGGATCGCGCGTCGGATTCGTTCGTGTACGTCATGATCATCTCCCCCAAGAGTCGTACGGAGCACGATCCTACTTTTTCTGCATCTTGGCGTCTACCGAAACTTCTGGAAGAACGTGGTCAAGAAGATGCGTTAGAGGGTTTTCGATGAACTGAGCCGCGCCCGTCAGGAAGCGGTTCTCGCAATTGAAACTGCACCGCTTCCCTACGGGCGCGGATCTGAAGGAGACGTCCTTGACGCGGTCTCACGGAATGGGGTCGGTGAACACCTCCGCGAATGCCGAATAGTCGAACAGGTCCACGTCACCATCCCCGTCCACGTCGCCGAAAGCGTTGACGACCGTCAGCGCGGCGGCCCGGCTGATCTGTCCGGAATTACACCCGCCGATGATCTGCACATCGTACACACCAGCCTCCGCCGCCGTCGCTCCCGTTATGGTTAGGACATCGGTACGCACGCCGCTGAATGGGTCACCCTCTTGCAGGGGTATGCCGTTGCGTCGCCACTGATAGTTCGTTGGTCCGTCGGCGGTTACGGTGAACGATGCGTCTTCGGAATCAATCACCGTTTGGCTCATCGGGTGTTGGCTGATTACGATCGAGAGGGCGTCGTTCAGCAAGACCGACACGTTGTCGCCTTCAAAATTTGCGACGGCCACGTCGGGTCGGCCGTCGCCGTTCATGTCGCCAAGGACCAACGCCTGCGGGACGTCGCCGGTTGCGAATGGAGTCCACATCCGAAGTGTCCCGTCGCCGTTGCCCAGCAGTACTTTGACCGTGTCCGTTGCGGCTGCGGTCGCCGCAAGGTCGAGCCGTCCGTCGCCGTTTAGGTCGCCGATTACAATGTCAAAAATTGCTCCGCTCACGTTGTAATTGACTTGCTCGGCAAACGTGCCGTCACCGTTGCCAAGCAGTACGGTCACCATGCCCTGCGTAGTTGCGGCTACGAGGTCGGGCCGGCCGTCGGCGTTGAGGTCGCCGAGGGCCACAGAGGCGGCTTGCCCACCGACGCCGTTGTCGACCGCCGGCGCGAACGTGCCGTCGCCATTTCCAAGCAGCACCGAGACGCTTGCGCTACCGATGTTGAAGTTGGCGACAGCCAAGTCGGGCTGGCCGTCGCCGCTTAGATCAGCGATGAGCACGGATTGGGGATCGTCCCCCACACCATACTCGACCGGCGCTTGAAATGTGCCATCGCCGTTGCCGAGTATGACTGCCACGCTTGCGGCACCGGAGTTCGCCACTGCAAGGTCGGGTTGACCGTCGTCGTTCATGTCGCCGATGGCCACTGAGTAGGAAAGAAGACCTGAATCGTAGTTGACCGCTGTTTGAAATGTTCCATCGCCGTTGCCCAGCAAAATCGAAATGTCGGACCCGACGCGGTTCGCGACCGCCAAGTCGAGCCGGTCGTCGCCGTTTACATCACCGATGGCCACAGAGACCGGCTGGTTACCCACGGTGTAGTTGACCGGGGTCATGAACGTTCCATCCCCGTTGCCTAGTAGAACCGCAACGTCGTTGTCCAAAGCGTTCACGACGACCAGGTCGGGCAAGTCGTCACCGTTTACGTCGTCGGTGGCCACGGAGAAGGCGAGGTCGCCGGTGCTGTAGTTGACGGGTGCGGCGAAAGATGCCAGACAATTGTCACCCGTCGCCCGCGCCGCTATGGGCGCTGCGGCCAACATGGTGAGCGCGACGAGTCCATATCGCAAATGTTGATTGTTCACTATTACTGCTCCTGTTGAGGTGGCTTCTTCCGCATCCGTTCTCGCCCAAGGATGATCGTTGTCCGTTCGGGCGTGCGTGTTCCTTCGTCGCGCGATTGCGGTTGGTTGGGTTTCAACCCGCGCTCGCTGGCGAAAACCGCTTCCTCACGGGCGCGGCTCGGTTCCCGGAAAAACTCTCCAATACGTCTTCTCACACACGTTCTAAGAATCCCCTGGCCGTGAGGCGTAAGCCGCGCGCAGGTCAGGTGCGAATTCGTACGCTGACCGCTTCGCTTACGAATATCTCATTGTACGGATTTGAGCGCCGGACTTCAATCGATCCCGAGACGTCCGCAGCGGATGGGCAATGTTTTGGGACGCTGCATCGTGGGGTTGATCCGATAATGCCGACGTCTTCGATCCGGGATTCAAAGGCCGAGAACGCTTGCCAGCTGGGTTGTGAATGCGGGCGTGTCACGGAATTCGATGTGCGATTCGTCCGGGCAGTCGAAACGCGCGAGCGCCGGGAAGTCATCGGAATGAAAAGTTTTTCCCGGGAAGCGATCGGCCAGAACATCCCAGTACACGGCGCGAGGATATCGCTCTTCCTCGATCTCTCGAATGCCTCCGGTGGTGGGCATACGTATGAACATCACGCGCCCGCCCCTTGCTTCGATCTTCGACACCGGTGCCATGATTCTCGCGATCGTTTCGTCGCGCTCATCTTCGTCGGGCGCTCGTCCATGTGTGGCAATCCTCTGTCGAAGCTCCTGCGTTCGTGCGGTCGTGTCCATGCGGGTGAAGTCCAACCTCGCGAATCTGTTGTCATCGAACGATCTATACGGAATGTTGGGTATCGATCCTTTCAGTACGTCGTTGATAAGTTTTCGCGCGGCGTAGTCCGGACGTCGAAAAACGAGACGTTGATCGGCCAGGGCTGTTAGGTATGACTCGGTTCGGGTTGCGGGCGAAACGCTTCTCAATCCGGCTTCGATGTATTCGCTCGGATCCCTTTCGCGCTCGCGCGTCGCGTCGAAGGTGATGTGGGGAACAAGGTCGACGACGACCGTTCCATGGAACCACGCCTCAGACGCGAGCAGATCGAGCACCGGGATGGGCGAGGAGCCGTGTATGCCCAGTTGGATCGTCGAACGGTTTGTGATCTTGGCGAGCAGTTCTGGGTTGACGCCGGCTTGTATTCGCGACGTGCCGAGTAGTACGATTGAATCGGGTTGCACCCTATGGTACGCCTGTGTCCATAGGTAGTAACCACCCCTTCGAGATGGAAGTGCTCCGCGACTTCTCCAGAGCAACTCCCACGAACCGAGCGCGAGGAAAGAGATGATCGCGACGAGCAGCCAGGTCTTCAACCAAGGCCCTGATGGGAGTCGATCGCTAGAACTGGAAGTAGATGAAGGCACGGTTCTCTTCCTGTGCGAGTACAATGGACACGAGCATCGCTGACAACGCGATGGCACGAACATACCAGGGTATGCGCCCGCAAACTTCTTCAAACGTCGAGCGGCGCATGACCCAATGACCGGCGATCAAGAGCGCGCTGACGCCCATCGAAAACAGAATGTCGAGCCGGGGCACTTGCGTATCTCGCGTGCCCGCGCCCAGCATAGCTGATATGAGCGTCATGGCGGATTCGAAATCACACGCACGAAAGAACACCCACGTCAGGCAAACAAGCAGATAGGTGATCAGGCCTAGCGTAAGTTGAACAAGGGCGTGAGACGTCCAGGAGACCGTCCCAAACAGATGCCGGATGACACGCTCAATCATGAGGTACAGCCCGTGCAATCCGCCCCAGACGACGAATCGCCAGGAAGCGCCGTGCCATAAGCCCCCGAGCAGCATGGTCACCATCAAGTTGACGTTGGTTCTGAAACGACCGCCGCGGTTGCCACCCAGCGAAATGTAGAGGTAGTCGCGCAGCCAGGTCGACAGCGAGATGTGCCAGCGCCGCCAGAAGTCGGAGAACCCAACCGACGCATAGGGGGCGCGGAAGTTGTCCGGGATCGAAAAACCGAGACACAGAGCTGCGCCGATGGCGCATGTGGAGTATCCCGAAAAGTCGAAGAAGATTTGCGACGAAAAGGCGATCGTCCCGACCCACGCCGCGATGCACGAAGCTTGTGTCGTGCTGTCGTACACCATCTCCACGACCGGCGCGAGTATGCCGTCAGCCAACACGGTCTTCTGAAAAAGCCCGACCGTCAAGAGCACGGCGCCCCACGCCCATTGCGAGCCGGTGGCACGGCGCGGTGATAAACATTGAGGAAGAAACCGATCGGCACGCACGATGGGACCGGCGACGAGCTGCGGGAAGAAGCTTACATACAGTGCGAAATCCAAGAGCGAGTCGGCCGGTTGCATCCGACGCCGGTACACTTCAATCGTGTACGATAGCGTTTGAAAGGTGTAGAAGGAGATGCCCACCGGTAGGACGATATGCCAAGTCGGCGGTTGGTAGGCCACGCCGAACATGCGGACGAACATCGTGAAGTTCTCAAGTAGGAATTCGCCATACTTGAACAGCCCCAACATCCCCAGGTTGGATACCAAGCTGATCACCAACAGTCCGAGTCGGCGACGTTGCGTTGCGGCGGTCACCATGCGCTTGGCGGCGAACCAGTCGACGGCCGTCGAAATCCAAAGCAGCAGTACAAACGGTGGATTCCACGCCGCGTAAAACAGATAGCTCGCAACAAGCAACGACCACTTGCGCTTACGCCATGAAATCGGAGACGAATGCACGGCGAGTACGGCTGCGAAGAATACGAGGAATGTGAGCGAGTTAAAGACCATGCGGTTCGTATACTAGCGTACGCCTAGCGTACGTGCTCCGTCATGGCAAGCTGTTTGGATCGGCGGCAAGCGTGGTAGAAGGAGTGCTGTGCGATGACATTCGCATATCCAGGGCCCATGAGAGGAAGGTCGGTCGGCTACACGTCGGAACTATACCAAGTAAGTTGGACCCATGCGATCGTTGAACACTTGGCGTGCTCGCGTATACTGATCGCGGTTTCGTGTATTGGGCGAAGGACCGTGTCCTTCTTCGGTTGACATAATGTTCGAATATTCACGCAAGTCTGTTTGGGGCGTAGACAAGGTTCAATTTGAGTGCCTCGATGGTTGGTACCGAGGCCGTGGGTTGCTGAGCTGGAGTCCCGAAGTCGGATTCCATCTGGATGCTTTTCTTGAACGCCTAGGGCAGCCTTTGCCGAGAACCATTGAAATTGGGAAAATACGCATGGTGACTCGCTCGGAGTCGAGCAGCATTCACCTCTGGCTTGAGGACGGCATGCGGGGCTACGCGTCGGGCGTATTGGTTAACGAAGACATGGACTTGATCGGGTCCAGCCGACTAAGTATCGATCTCCCGTCGCTCACACTATCCCGCTCGCTTCCCACTGTTTCTAGACCGACCGGTCATTTTGGCACGGCCTTGCTCGAAGTCGGCAAGGGCTTGATGTTTCCGGATCCCATAGAGCGCGTGACGTTTCTGGGAAAAAGCAAGATCAAGATCGGCCACGGAGCCGCGGCAGATGGCATTGACTACGAAGACGAGTCGCTGAAACTCGCCGCATGGAAGGAATCCGAAACACAGCTGCACATTGAGTGGCGCTTGTTGGGGGATTCATGGGCTAGAAGCGATGCGTGGCGGTGGACGAAGGGCGTGGCTTCGGCGCTGTCATTTCTTGGAGGTCGAACGGTACAGGTGCTCGAACGTAGGACGAAGCGAGGAAAGCGCGAGATCATCGAGCGCCTAAAGGAGCGTGCTCCGTTCTTGCTCCGCATCTTCTCTCTAGCGCCACGAAGCTCCCGCGAACCGGTTGTGATCGATAAGTACAAGTTCATCAAACTCGCCCGGTTTTTTGCCCGAGACAGAACCGAGGTTCGGGTGTCGCGGCACATTTGCGAACAAATGGCCGACGCGTGCAGGCAGACCACGTGGGGAGCGCGCGAGTTACTGTGCGCAACGACACTCGAGGCCGCGCTACGGACTATCGAAGATCAACCGTTCACGCCAAAAAGGAAAGACAACAAGTGGGATGCTGGCAAGAGTATGGCTCGTTTCAGAGACCGATTTCTGTCTAGGAAATGGAAATCAAGTTGCCGCAAAGCCATCACAACTTGCGCTCGAATTCGACATCGCAATGCGCATCCTGACTGGGTAGTAACGCAGGATGATGCGCTTTCGCACGACGAACCGGACACGGCACTCGACGATATGATTTGGCTATGTTGGTTCTACGGGTACATGATTCTCGCACTTGCCGGATTCGTTGATCTCGAACCAAAATTTCCCGTGACGCACAAACAGTGGGGCCCTATGATGACCGTTACTCAAGGTGTAGAGAAGTAGCGGAGTCCCACCCGGCGACGTTCCTGTGCTGTCAATCAAGCCCCTTATCCCCCAACCACCGTTCCGCGTCGATGGCCGCTTTGCAGCCCATTCCGGCGGCGGTGATGGCTTGTCGGTATACGCTGTCCACGCAGTCGCCGGCGGCGAATACGCCTTCGATGTTTGTGGTCGAGCGGTAGGGGTCGGCCAGTTTGATGTACTTCTTCTCATCGAGTTCGAGTTGGCCTTCGAGGAATTCGGTTGCGGGTGTGTGCCCTATGGCCATGAACAGACCGCCCATGTCGAGCGTGGACTCTTCGCCGGTTTGCGTATCCTTGAGCTTGACGCCGGTGATCTTCTCGTCACCAAGCACGTCGAGCACGACTTTGTTCCACAGCAGCTCGATCTTAGGGTTGTCGATGGCACGCTGGGCCATGATTTTCGACGCGCGCAGTTGGTCGCGCCGGTGGATCATGCAGACCTTGGAGGCAAACTTTGTGAGATAGGTGGCCTCTTCAACCGCCGAGTCGCCGCCGCCCACGACGCCGAGAACCTTGTCGCGAAAAACGGGTAGGGCGCCATCGCACACGGCGCAGGCGCTGACGCCGCCACCGCTCATGGCCAATCGTTTTTCGTTCTCAAGGCCCATCCAGTTGGCCGTGGCGCCGGTGGCGATGATCACGGAGTGGGCGCGATACTCTTTGTCGTCCTCACCGACCACGAGGAACGGGCGCTTCGACAGGTCGAG
Source organism: Phycisphaerae bacterium (assembly GCA_029260075.1). Taxonomy (GTDB): domain Bacteria; phylum Planctomycetota; class Phycisphaerae; order UBA1845; family UBA1845; genus OFTM250. Next base: position 67,841 of record JAJDDY010000061.1, on the reverse strand, counting down.
CCGTTTGCAATCGTGGTATGAATAGCTGTGCCCGTCGTCCGGGTTGGATACGTCGGGGGTTAGGCCCTTGTCGGTGACGATGCGCGTGTCGAATCGGACCGCCTGCTGTTCGAAATAGGCCATTAGTGCCGGACCCGTGACACCCTCGGGAAAGCCGGGGTAGTTTTCCACTTCGGTGGTCATCATGAGTTGACCGCCGGGAAGTATTGTCGTGGGTATCGTCTTTGGGCGACCGGCGAAGACCAGCGGCGCGAGGTTGGCCCGAGCGGCGTAGATGGCCGCCGTCCAACCGGCCGGTCCGGATCCGACGATGATGACTTGCTCAACTTTATCGTGCGTGGGCATAGTTACGTGCTCTCCTGTTCCTTTTCGGATTTCTATGGCGCGGTCGGAGTTCTCGAGTCGGTCCGATCCGCGATGGTCTACCGTTGTAACATTTACTACACACCAGTGCAGCGTCACACCTTAATCTTCGGGTCGTCGCTGCCCGCACCACCGGAGCAGACGCGCCGGTCAGAGCCCGCTGCGCTAGCGGCGGGACCGGTCCGCGGGCTGGCGCCCACGGCTCTGATGCCGTCGCAAACCCGCAGACTTGGCTGTGACGGAGCACTATCGCGTAGTTCGGGCATGATAAACGCGATTGCGTGAGGCGTCCAAGGTGTGCGACTGTTGCGCCGTTGCCGATTCGAGTCCCCCACGGCTGAAGCCATGGGCCACCCAGACACCAAGAACTCGCACGCGATAACGTACTGCGTTCCCATCTGGACCACCGGCTGGAAGCCGGTGCGACACTTTTTCAACGTCCTGCTAAGACCACGGGCACTCAGCCACGAGCGTGATCGGGTGAATGGTTTGCCGGTCTACCCGGGAGTGGTCGCCGGAGTTGGCGGGGCGGGAGATGGCAGCGGTCGTGCGGCGAGTTGGCAGGCGAGACGGATCGCTTCTTTCATGCTACCGGGGTTGGCTTGATTCGTGCCGGCGATATCGAACGCGGTGCCGTGGTCGGGGCTTGTTCGCACGATCGGCAAACCCAGTGACACGTTGACGGCTGTATCGAACGCGAGCATCTTGATCGGGATCAGGCCTTGATCGTGATACATGGCCACAAAGCCGTCGTATCGCGTTCGATATTTCGGCGTGAACAGCGTATCGGCTGGGAACGGACCGCGTGCGTCGATGCCCTGGTTTTTCGCCATTTGTATGGCGGGCTCAATGACTCGTGCCTCTTCGTCGCCAAACCGTCCACCCTCGCCGGCGTGGGGGTTCAACCCGGCTACGGCGATGCGCGGGTGTGGAATATCGAACCAGTTGACGAGGGCCTGATTGAGCAAGTCGATGGGTTGAAACACTACGCCGATTGAGAACTTGCTTCGAAGTTCGAACAGCCCAAGGTGAGCGCTCGCGAGCGCTATGCGTAGACCGCCACCGACGAAGGACATGGTCACACGCTTGGTGTGCCACTCATCGGCCAGCAACTCAGTATGTCCAGGGAAACGACCACCGGCCAGTTTCCAGCTTGTCTTGTTGATCGGGGCGGTGACGATAGCATCGATGTGACCTGCTTTGGCGTCTGCTGTTGCGGCGGCGATGTAACGAAGGGATGCGGCGCCGCCTTCGGCCGACGGTCGAGCGTTAATCCAGAAACCGGCTGCATCTCCGGCTGTGTCCTTGACGACCACACCGCTGTCGATGCACAACTTGTCGCCGTTATTCAGGCGGAACCAATAGCGCCGAATGTTGGCCGCGTCGGCGGCGCCGTTGAGCACTTCGTCGACGCCGTAGATCACGAAACGGCCGAGGGAACGCACGTCCGGGTCGGCGAGTGCTTTGACGATGACCTCCGCGCCAATGCCACATGGATCGCCCATGGTGATTCCGACGAGGGGCCGTTGTGCGGCGCCGACGTCGCTATCGTTGATTGTCATCGATGGCTTGGTCATGCCATGTGCGCCTCGCGAAGCGCTTCGAGCGTAAGGCTGCTTTTCGTGGTCTGCGCGGTGAGATGATGCACTACGGTCCGTGTGATGATGTCGGTTTCGATATTGACGCCGTCGCCTTCGCGTAGTGTGGCGAGCGTCGTACGCTCGAGCGTAGTGGGGATGAGCGCGACCGAGAAGATGTCACGGTCGACCTCGGCGATGGTGAGCGATACGCCGTCGATGGTTACCGATCCTTTCGGAACGATAAAGCGTTGTAGCGAGGCGTCCGGGCAAAGATGGAGCACGTGTTCCGCCGGTGTGGCCGTGACGCACTTGACAATGGCCTTGCCGTCGATGTGCCCTTGTACGAAGTGGCCATCGACGCGGTCGCCGACACGTAGCGATCGTTCGATGTTGACGCCGTCACCGGGTTGTTTCGCTCCGAGCGTTGTCTTGTCTAGTGTTTCTTTGATCACGTCGAACGTCAATGTGTCGGCGTCGCGCTCCGTGATTGTAAGGCACGCGCCGCTGATGCACACGCTGGCGCCAAGTTCGCATTCGCCGGCGATGTCGCCGACGTCGATCGTCAACCGCCGTCCACCGGGCGCGGATCGCGCGTGGTGTATCTTGCCGATCGATTCTACGATTCCACTAAACATAATCGTCCCCAAGCGACGCGATTCCATTGCGCCGTCGTCTACTCATGCTAGGCGGGTATGTGGGCGTGTCAAACTTGGCGTCGTCTGATATGGCGAGGCGCCGATTCGTGGCGTGACGGTAGCGATGTGCGCGCTTAGTACCACATTTCTTCAAAGGCGTGCTAACCGTTCATCGCAGGCTGCGGGCGTTTGCGCTCGAGCCACGATGACGACGCCGTGCGTCGCGTCTTCGATAGGATCTTCTTCAAGATAAACGTGATGCGTTTGCGATTGATCGCTACGGCCTCGTACAGCTCGCGGAGGCGAAAGTTCTTGAGGTAGACGGTGAGGTAGCCGCGAAGTTGGAGCATTTCCATCTGTCGGCGACTCAGGTTCTCCAGTTCCAACGCCGAGCCGATTTGCTTATTGAAGTCTTCCCAGCGCATGCTCAGCATTCGATAACCACCCTCGCCGCGCTTGGCCATATCCCACACTTCCGTTCCGGGATAGGGCGTCATGATTCCGAACGCCACGGAGTCGGGGTTGAGTTTGACGGCCAGGTCGATCGTGTCCAGTGCCGACTTTTTCGTTTCGTTGGGGTGACCGATGATGAAGTACGCGGCGAACTTCAGACCTGCCTTACGGAATATGTCCGCAGCACGGTGTACGTCTTCGCGGGTCACGCCTTTCTTCATTTGCTTCATGATTTCCGGGTTGCCGCTTTCCACTCCGAAACCGACTTCTCGGAATCCCGCGCGCTTCATCTTCTTAGCGGTCGGAAGATCGACGGTGTTGGCGTGAACGTAGGACCAGAAACTTAGCTTCTCATCCAAACCCGCGTCGCAGATCGCGTCACAGAGAGAGGCGACATAATCTCGACGCACGGTGAAGGTCTCGTCGTATAGATCCACGTGCTTGCATCCATACTCTTCGACGCTGCGTCGCAGCTCCGCGACGACGTGGGCGGGTGTGCGCTGGCGGACCGTGCGTCCATAGGGTCGGCTGCAGAAGTTGCATCCGAACGGGCAACCGCGTTGCGTCATAATGGGGTACATCTCGGCACGTGGGAAAAGATCCCACGCGGGCATACCGACTTCGTCGAGGTGGTCGGTCAGCTTACCCCTGCCGTTTAGGCGCACTGCGAATTCGTCGGGTGTGGGAGCGGCGGTGCGGCTGGCTACGCCTTGGATTTCCGCCGGATTACTTCCTGCGAACACGGCCTGCACGAATTCCAGAAACGCCAGCTCACCTTCGCCGACCACAACGTAGTTGAATGCAGGGAATTCGCGCAGCGTTTGCTCTGGAAGGAAGCTGCCGTGGAATCCGCCAAGAACGATGACCGTGTCGGGAGAGCGCTCGCGAACCGCAATGGCGATCTTGTGCGCCGTAGCGATCATATGTGTCATGGCTGTTAGGCCGAGCACGCGTGGGTTGGTCGTGACGATTTCGTCGATGGTTTGCGCGAGCGTGTGGCGCGCCAGTTTGCCGTCGACGACCGATACGTCAACGTCGTGACGCTGCAAGTAGCCCGCGACGTAGGCAATACCGATCGCCGGATAGTTGGGTGTATCGTAGCACTCACGCACAACTTCGGCAGGTGGGTTCACCAATAAAACGCGTTCGTTCATCGCCAGAGACTCCGTTCATCACAAGGTCGGACAGGTGTTCTACTTTGGTATGCCAAGACGCATCGCTCACCGTATGGCTTATTTGCTCTCGGTTGATCGACTTCGGTGATGCGACGATGGCATCGCAGGCCAGTGCAAATTCCTGGGCTGTGTCGGCCATCACTACGGGACCGCCGATACGTTTCGCTTCGGGCAGCGGCGTGGAAATGACGGGCAGCCCAGCCGCAAGGTATTCGCTAAGTTTCACCGGATTGACATGCCGGGTCATTTCGTTTCGTGCGAAGAGCAACATGGCTGCATCGAACGCAGCCGCATACGCCGGAAGTTGGGCGTATGGTTTTCTTCCCAAGAGATAGACGTTGGGCAGCGTGCGCAGCTCGGACACATCGACTTTGCACTCGCCGATCAGGACGAAGGAATACGACGGTCTCAGGCGGGCCACTTCAGCCAGCAGTCGACGATCCACCCAATGATGTACCACGCCGAAGAACCCGAACATAGGTCGGGGTACGTTACTCAAGTCGGTCGGTAGCGGTAGTTTGTCTCGCCAAGCGGTGGCGAAATGGTCGAAGTCGACGCCGTGTCGGACCAACATGACGTCTGGTCTGCGGCGGGCTTTCTCGCTGCGCAGTGTTTCCGAAGAAGTTACGACCCAGTCCGCGCGGTCGATCAATTCGTCCTCGGCGTCGGCGATCTTCTTCGCGTCGAAACCATCAAATGCGCGGTATTCATCGACGCAGTAGTAGACAAAGCGTTCTTCGCCCAATGCTCCGACGAGGTAGGGGACGTCGGGTGCGAACGACCAGACCTGTATTGGTTGCGTCGTCTCACCTTGCAACTTGGCGATGGCGCGGCGAATCTGAAAGATGAGCAAACGCTGGTGCAGACGCTGCAACAGCGCACTCGAAGCACCCGGTATGACCAGGGGTGTGAGTTGAGAAATGGATTCAGATTCGCGCTTCAGACCTTTGGTCACTCGGTGGAGTGCGCCGAAGACGTCCTTGAGGTCCACGGCGTTCGCTTCCGGACAACGCGTACCGTGGTAGTTGATCCACAGAATGCGATTGTGTCGCGACAGCATCCTCATAATGTGGTGCTTGCTCGTCGGATCGTAATCCCACGAGCTGCCAATACATACGATGAGTCGGTCAGTGATCATCAAGAACTACTCAAGAACCATTATGCACAACCGGCGACGCCCTTTGCGGTTCGCGGGAATCCAGCCATGGTCTACGCCTCTTCGTCTTTGTTGACGTGTTTGTAGTACCGGTAATAGTTGTAATGATAACCATACCCGTACCCATAACCGTATCGATCCATAGGCGAATCGCGACCCACGATGAGACAACCCATGATGGCGATATTGTTTACTTGCAGCAGGCGGACCGCCCGTTTGGCAGCGGCTTCGTGCGTTCGGTTGAGGCGGACGATCATAATGACGCCGTCACACATTTGACCAATGATCCCGACGTCAGTTACGGTTGTGGCGGGGGGCGTATCTACAATAGTGAAGTGAAATTCGTTCTGCATTCGCTTGAACACGCGTCTGGCGCATGACTCCGTAAGCAGTTCTGCGGCGGAGCGGTTCTTCGTACTGCCGGCGGCGATGAACTTCAGGTTGGGCACGGGTGTGTCGCGAATGGCCTCCTCATATGTCGCGTCGCCCGTGAGCACTTCGGCAAGGCCCGGACGCTCTGGTTGGCTGAGCATCTGTGCGAGCGAACTTCGCCTGAAGTCACCATCAACCACGAGCACCTTCAAGTGGCGAATCTCTGCGAGCGTTGTCCCGAGGTTGAGCACGGTCACGCTCTTGCCTTCTTTGGGCACGGCGCTGGTCACTGCGATAACACGGTGTTCGTAATTCGGATTTTGACTCAGCAGACGTGTGCGCAGCGATCGATATTGCTCGCTAATCAGCGACGAGGGTTCGTAGAGCGGCACGAGCGATTCGGACAGCCCGTTGACCAGTTTCACACGATGTTCGGCCGCTATGTCGAGGATCGGTTCCGGAACATCCACAAGGTCCATCAGCGGTGTTTCGGATGAAGGTGTGACGATGGCGGTCGGCGCGCGCAAGGAATGCTGCCGCTCCTGTTCCGCCCGCTTTAGTGCATCTGCGATTCTGCCCATGAATACTCTCTTGTGCGGCCTACTTGCCGCAGTTGGTCACGTCGTACGGTCAGCATGCCGTCGAGCGATTCTGTGAAAGACGCTGCTTTTGTTTCTGGGTTTTCATGGCCCGGGAACAACCGAACGGCAAACCGGTTGCGCGAGCCGTCCTCATCTTCAAATCGCGCTCACGGGAGCGAAGTATTGAAACTTCCGCCGCCTCGAAAGTTGTTTCTTCCGTCGCCGCTGTAGGCATCCTGCGCGTCCAACATATACGCTGGCGTAGTATAGGCCTGTAACACCGGTCCGACCGGGAAGAGCACGTTGCGCACCTGCAGCGCTACCCACATACCGGGTGTCGGGGGTATGTTGACGATATCATTCGGTTCGAGAAGGATGTTCTGATTCCAGTCCCCTTTCTTGACCATCTTGTCGATATTGATGCGAATCGTGCGCACGGGTTCTTCGTTGTGGGCGGGGCGCGTCACGGTGACGCGGCTGGTCCACGCGCGATGGCTTAGACCGGACGCAATGACCGCGTCCAACACCGTATCCCTCCCCGAATACGGCACCGCCCCGGCCGCACCGCTAGGGCCGCGAACGTAGTACCGCTTACTCGAGAATCCACTTACGCGAACTGATATTTTCGGGTCCACATAGTAGCGTGTGGCCAGAACCTCCAGCTTGGCGGCGACTTCTTTCGCCGTCAGTCCGACGACCGTCACTTCACCAAGGAGTTTCACGTGAATCTTCCCGTCTGGTTGAAGACGTGTGTTGACGCCATCGATCTCAGGGACGGACGGTGCGAAAATTGCAATACTGTCGGGTATACCGATGCGGTATTCGATGGCGGAAACCTGATGTTCGTTTTCGCGAAGAAAATGAAGCATGTCCCGGTTCTTCACCGCGCACCCGGGGAACACGATGCATACGGCTGGAATGATGTACCGAATTGCCGGTGACATGTTCATCCGAACGGCTCCCAAGGGCGCGAAGCGCCTAGCTCGTCGTGACCACCGATAAGCCGGATGGCCGAGAACGTCCGCGTGCTGTGCGACTACCATGTGGGTTTATCGGGTCGTCCGTAACGATTCTGAACGTGGCCGTCTAATTGGACGCTGCGACGCAGGATGGCCGGTCTTGGCTAGAAGAGCGATCCGTTGGCGTGGGGCTGCGATTCCAAGGCGTGTTTCGAGCGTAGAGGGGCGTACCCGGATGCAGGTGCGGTCCGCCGGGCCTCTGGCTCGGGCGCGTGGGCGACATTCGTCCGGACAGACATGTGGTGGGAACTTCAAGGGGCGTCCCGGGACGACCGATAGGTCAGCGGCTAGATATAGGTCCGTCGGGACCGCTGTGGGCGCACACGCTGAGAGTGTTATGTACATCGAATTCTTCGGGTTGCGGGAATTGCCATTCAACAACACCCCGGATCCGCGTTTTTTCTATTCGACGCCAGACCACGAAGAGGCCCTCGCATCTTTGATTTATGCCGTCAAAGAGCGGAAGGGGTTTGTGTTGCTCACGGGTGAGGTCGGCGCGGGAAAAACGCTGGTTACTCGGATGATGGTGCGTAACTTCGGAACGAACATCGCCTTCGCCAACATCAATCATGCGGTGGACAACGCGGACGATTTGATGGCATCGATCTGTACCGAGCTCGAAATCCCGATCGAGGAAGGCGACGGACCGACGGATATGGTGCGTTCGTTGCACGACTACTTGCTCGCTCAGTTTGCGCAAAACATTCCGGTCGTGTTGCTGTTGGACGAGGCACAGAACTTGCCCGCCGACGGATTCGAGCGACTGCGCATGATCGGCAATTTGGAGGCGGATGACGCCAAGCTGCTGCAGATCGCGATCGTCGGTCAGCCGGAATTACAACAGCGTTTTGCGTCACCCAAGCTCCGCCAACTAGGCCAACGCATTTTTCGCAGCTTCCATCTTCCCGCGCTGAGTCGCGAAGCCACCGAAGGATACATCCTGCACCGGTTGTCGGTTGTTACGGATGAGCCCGACAAAATCTTCAGCGCCGAGGCCGTCGACGAAATCTATCGCGTGTCGAACGGGCTTCCTCGCGTCATCAATACGATCTGCGACAACACGCTGCTCAGCGCGTACTCAGCCAACCGACGTGATCTTGATCGCGCCTTCGTACAGTCCGTGACTCAGCACATGACGTTGGTGGGTACTGTCGACAAAGTCGGGAGCGGTCCAGGATCCGAAGCGCGAACGCCACGGCCGTCAGCTGGCCGTTTCCACTCCGCGCCGAGCCCGGCGCGGGCGCCGCTGGCTCCGACGGCGCCGAGAAGCTATGCACCGCCGGTCGCCGTTGATCCGCTCGTGTCACGTCTTGCCGCCATCGAATCCCAATTGCGCTGTGCGTCTCTTGAGGCACCGCGCTACGCTCATGTTGATGCGCATGAACAATTCAGAGCGGAATGCGCCGCCATGGATCGGCGTCATCATGCCGAGATGGCGTCCGTTCTGCGCCGTGTGGGGCAGTTGGAGAAGCGTCGGCAGGAAGATGCGTCGACTGTCGCTGAGTCCGGCGATGCACGGCGTGAGCTTAGCACGCTTGTCCATCAGGCCCGCACGGTCATCAGTCGCGCGACCCGCGAATCTCGCGTGGCTGAGAAGAAAACGAAACAGCTTCACGACGCCGCGGCGTCCGTCAAGGGCATTGTGCGCGGACTGTCCAAACTGCTTGAGCAGACCGGACGTTCCGTAGCGGAGGCGAAACGCGCGGAACAGAACGCTCAGACCGCCTACCGAAAACTCGTCGAACAAACCCGCGTATCTCGTGAAGTGACCGAACGTATCGCGCGACTCACACCGGAAGTGACTCTTGCGCCCCAAGGGGCTGGCGATCAGGTCGAGGTTCTCAAGACCGGTTCGGCGAGTTCTGTCGGCGTGACTCCGGTTCGTCGTGACGACAGCCGAACCCGATCGGAGGCGGTCGGGATCATTCGAGATGTCCACGAGAGCTCGAGCGGTCTGCGCCGTCTTGCCCAAACGGCCGCGGAGTCCGGATCGATCGATCGCGGCGCCCGACGAGACGCTACCCGTCGGCTGGCGGAACAGGTGGACGATCTTCTCCACGTGGCTCAGAGCGGCGCCGTCTCCCAATCCAACTCGGTTTCCGAGTAGTCGCGCAATCCGAACACAGACGAGATGCCCGCCGCGCGTACCGCGTATCAGTTCTGGTCACGCCACATCTGTCCGTTAGCCTCGCGCGTCTCGATGCACGTCCATCGGCCACGTCGCGACAGGTCATTCTTTGCCGGACATCTTGAATCCGAGGCCGTTTGGTTTGATACTCTCCCGTTCGGGTCGAGGCCCGTGTTGTTCGGTAGTCGAACAGATGCGCTGGCCAACTCCGGCTCATGCGAAGTCGTCGGAAGATAGTGGACGATGTCCAGGATGCGATCAGAAATCAACATGACCGAGCAGGGTGGATCGGCGCTGAGACGCATCATCGCGCCGGCGCTGATTGTGGCGCTGGGCGGTACGGCGTATTGGACGAGCTTTGACGGTGGATTCCTATTCGACGATCGACTGCACATTCTCGGGCACCGCCGCATCAAGGAACTGTGGCCACTATGGCAAGCGCTTCGTAGAAACCGTCCGGCGGTCGACTATTCGCTTGCTGTCAACTACGCGATCGGGCAGCGAGACGTGTGGGGCTACCATCTGTTCAACCTCACCGTTCATCTCCTGGCCGCGTTGACGCTCTATGGCGTCGTGCGTCGAACCCTGCTGTTGAAACGATTCGACGGTCGTTTTCATCGATCAGCCGTATCACTCGCCCTTGCGACGTCAGCGATCTGGGTCGCCCATCCGCTGCTCACTCAGGGCGTGACGTACTTGATCCAACGGGCGGAGTCGATGATGGGCTTGTTCTATATGCTCACGCTCTACGGCGTCATCCGCACCGCCGGCTCACGGCGCCCGATGGTCTGGTCGATCGGCACGGTAGTCGTCTGCGCATTGGGTATGTCCAGCAAGGCGATCATGATAACCGCGCCGGTTGTCGTCTTGCTGTATGACCGGATGTTTCTTTCGCGGTCGTTCGTAAGTCTGTTGAAACGTCGCGCGGTGCTGTATGCGGGATTGGCGAGTACATGGGCGATCATCTGGGCGTCCGGGCTCGTACCCGGCGTGCTCAGCCCGGAGGCGCGAAATACGAACGTCGGCTTCTCGGTCAAGGGCATCTCTGCGCTCGACTACTTGTTCACCGAGGCTGGTGTATTGTTGCACTACGTCCGCCTGTCCATCTGGCCGAGGGCGTTGTGTTTGGATTACGATTGGCCCATCGCGCATACCGCCGTCGACGTAGTATTGCCTGGATTGTTGATCGTGGGCATGCTCCTCGCCACGGCGTGGGCATGTGCTCGACGCCCCGCGTTGGGATTCATCGGTCTATGGTTTTTTCTGATCCTTGCGCCGACGTCCTCCGTCATACCCATTGAAGATCCGGCATTTGAACACCGGATGTATCTGTCGTTGGCTGCGGTGGCTGTCGCCGGCGTGCTGGCTGTGAACTACGTGCTGCATTGGCTGAGGTGCCGACTCGAATTAGGTGAGACCACGTTGCGTATCGTGTCGCTTGGTGTGGCGGTTCTGGCGTCGGCGTCGCTGGCTGGCGCTACGCACGCGCGCAATCGTATGTACCTGAGCGAATCCGGTATGTGGCGCGACGTCTGGACGAAGCGACCGAAGAACCCGCGTGCTGCAGAAAACTTTGGGACAGCGTTGTTGGCGGAGGGCAAGCTGACCGAAGCCCTCGATGCCTTGGAGAAGGCCGTGGTCATCACGCCGAAATCGGCCGAAGTGCGAAACGGATTAGGTTTTGCGTACGTAGCGGATGGTCGCATGTCCGACGCTGAGTTTCAGTTTCGCGAGGCCGTGCGCCTTCGCTCGACCCTGGACCGAGCGCATGTAAACCTCGGCAATGTGCTTAGAGACACCGGTCGCTTGGAAGAAGCCGTATTGTCGTACCGGACGGCAAAGCGCATCCAACCAGATAATCTTCATGCCCGGTTGGGACTTGGCGGTGTGTTGTTTTCCTTGAAACGCCGCGACGAGGCGATTCGTGAGTACCGCGATCTTGTGGCACTCGATCCAGAGCACGACTCCGGGTGGTCCAACCTCGGCACGGCGCTGCTTTCCATAGGTCAAGCTGATGAAGCGAGGCAGGCGTTCTGGCGTGCTCTTGCCCTTAATCCTGGGTCGGCCAATGCGAACAACGGATTGGCGATCGTGTTTGCGTCGCAAGATCAGATGAAAGAGGCGGTGCCTTACTTCGAGCGAGCGATCGAGATCAAGCCTGGGTTTTCTCAGGCCCAATTCAACCTGGGCGGATGTCTACTCCACCTTGGCAGGCCGAGCGAAGCGATCCAGCACTATCGAGAAGCGTTACAGACCCGTCCGCAACACATCGAGACACACTACGAGCTCGGGTTGGCGCTGGAAAGACTAGGACGAACCAGCGAAGCCATAGAGCGGTTTCGATTCGTGTTGCGTGCGCGACCGAATCACGAGGGGGCGCGCCGAGCGTTTGATCGAGTGAACGCATCAACCTCGTCGGAAGAAGGTGGGATGTGACAACTCGCGCGGCCGCAGCGACAGTGGAACAGGTAGAAGGCTGGTCTGCGTGGAGCCGGTTTGCGGCGCCGGCGATGGTGTTGATCGCTGGCTTGATCGCCTATTCCGGCATTGGCGACGGCGTGTTCCTATTCGATGATCTGGCCCAAATCATCAACAATACCCGTATCCGGGACCTGTCGTCGTTGTCGACGGTGCTCTCCAAGACGCGACCGGTTGTTGATCTGACGTTGGCGGTGAACTATGCCTACGGCGACTTGAATCCGCGAGGTTATCTCGTAGTCAACCTGGCGGTTCACTTGGCCGCAGCCCTCACGCTTCTTGGCGTCGTACGCCGAACGCTGCTCACCCCGCGACTAAGCCATCGTTACGGATTCGATGCGCATTGGATGGCGTTTGTCGTCGCGTTGGTTTGGGTGGTGCATCCGCTTCAGACGCAGAGCGTGAACTATTGCATCCAGCGTGCCGAGTCCATGATGGCGTTGTTCTATCTGCTCACGCTCTATTGTGTCATTCGTGGCGCCGGTTCCTCGCGTCCGGTGGGGTGGTATGTTATCGCGATCGTCGTGTGCGCGCTGGGCATGGGTTCCAAGGCTGTGATGGCGACGGCGCCGATCGTCATCCTGGCATACGATCGGATATTTCTGGCCGCGTCATGGCGCGATGTCGTGAAACGTCGCTGGCCGGCGTACGCGGGTTTGACCGCGACGTTAGCGATACTTTTTGTACGCGGCGTCGTACCGAGCGTCTTGGGGACGAAAACCGTTGGCGCGAGTTCAGGCTTTAGCCTGGAAGGGACGACGCCGTTGCAGTATGCATTGACGCAGTTCGGTGTCTTGGTGGAATACCTCAAGCTGTCGCTCTGGCCGTACCCGCTCTGTCTTGACTATCAATGGCCGACCGCAGAAACGCTTGGCGCGATCGCACCGGCTGCGCTGGTCATCGTCTCGCTCGTGGCTGCATCCTTCTGGTTGCTTGCCAAACGACCGGCGATCGGGTTCGTATGCATCAGCCCGTGGTTAGTCCTGGCGCCGACCTCCACGATCATCCCCATCAAGGACGCGATGTTCGAGCACCGTATGTACTTGCCGCTGGCGGGTATCGTAACGCTTGTGGTGATCGCCGGCGCTCACGTAGTGACTCTGTTGCGTCACCGGATCGCGTGTTCGCGGATGTCCGCCGGTGTCGGTGTGGCGATCGTCGTTGGCACGGTTACCACGACACTTGTTATGCGAACGGCTCGGCGCACTGAGACGTATCAGTCCAAGGAATCCATGTGGCGAGACGTCGTCTCGAAGAGGCCGAACAACGCCCGGGCGCTTCAGCATCTCGGCACGGCGCTCGTACAACTGAACCGAAGGAGCGAGGCGATCCGGGAGTTTCGAAAAGCGTTGGTGCTCGAGCCGGACTTCGTCTCGGCGCGAATGAATCTAGGCAACGCGTTGATGGAGACGAATCAACCGGTCAAGGCGGAACGGCAGTATCGCCAAGTCGCTCGGCAGGATCCCGAGCACGTCGAGGCGCGAACCAATTTGGGGCACGCCCTCGACGCGCTCGGTCGCAGCGAAGAAGCGATGGACGCCTATCGCGAGGCGACGGAGATCGCGCCACAGTTCGCCAACAGAAAACTTCTTGCCAACGCCCACTACAATCTCGGAAGTGCTGTCGGCCGCGCGGGCGATTTGGATGGAGCGCTGACGCACTACGAGTTGGCCGTCGAGCGGTGGCCGAAGTATGAACGAGCGTTGGTGCAACTGGCGTATCTCTTGAATATCCGTGGGCGACCGCAGGAGGCGTTGCCCTACGTCGATCGTGCGTTGGCCATCAACCCCGAGAACGCGGACGCGATAAGACAGCGCAAGAGAATTCTCGATCGCCTCGACGACGGCGACCGGGACTGATAGTCGATACGTGCGGCAGACAGACGACGCTTCACCGAAGCACGCTGTTGGCCGTGTGTCGATAGGCCGATATATTCCCCGTGGCGTCAATGGTAAGAAAGCTAATGCGAATGATCGAGACGAGCCGTACGAATCTAGTGGTGTGTCAAGAAATGCTCGCGCGTTGTTGGTTTGGTATGTCCAAACCGAAATCGGCAGCATGTTTTGGCCCACGGAGCACATGGTCGCGCTGCGCTTGGCCGTGGAACCCAACGCACGCGGCTCGGCGATGGGCAATGCTCATGTATTCAATAGCGGGATTGTGCTACTACGATGGCTGACGCCGAGCCAATCAGTCTGGTGATTCCAGGGCGCAACTGCGCGGCGACCATCCGCCAGTGCCTCTCTTCTGTCGCGCCATTGATTGATCAGGGTGTGTTGCGGGAAATCATTTTCGTCGACGACGGATCAACCGACGACACCGCGAACATTGTCCGTGAATTCCCGGTTACATGCCTCAAGGGCCAGGGTCGCGGTCCCGCGGCGGCGCGAAACGTCGGTTGGCGCCACGCCCAGACCCCGTTGGTTTGGTTTATCGATTCTGACTGTGTGGCCGAGCCGGACGCGCTCGCTCTACTCCTTCCGCAAATGCGGGACGCTGTCACGGGTGGTGTGAGTGGTAGCTATGGCAACATGAACACGGGGTCGCTGCTGGCGTGTTTGATTCACGAAGAGATTATCGAGCGACACCAGAGCATGCCGAAACGCGTCGACTTCTTGGCCACGTTCAACGTGTTGTATCGTCGCGCGATTCTCGAAGAGCTCTCCGGTTTCCATGAAGGGTACATCATGGCCGAAGACGCCGAGTTTTCATTTCGGGTGATGGATGCGGGTTATGAATTACGTTTTGTGGGCGAGTCGCGCGTCAAACACTTTCACAATACGCGTTGGTCGCAATACCTTCGCACCCAGCGACGTCAAGGCTATTGGCGCGTTTTCCTTCACCTTTCACATTCCGGTCATGACACAGGCGATTCCTACAGCAGCCTTCTCGATCACATGCAACCGCTGGTCGCAGTCCTTACCCTCTTGATCGCTCCACTTGTTCTGGTCGAGTTGCCGGTCACAATGCCCCTATCCGTTCCGGTCGGACTGGTCATACTGCTCGTGCTAGCGCAAGTCCCAATGACTCTGAAACTCGTCCGTCGCATGAAGAACACTCGATACGTGTGTTTTGGGATTATGGGTTTCCTTCGTTCGTACTGGCGCGGCGTGGGCATGGTCCACGGCGTGTTCGCCAAACTTCGATCCGGACGCGGCGGACCTCCGTTGCGAGGTGAATAATGTACGCGTCGTATGTCGGGTTCGCCGATGGACACCAGAAACTCCAGAGCCAGTTCCACTACTGGCCAGCTGTCTTTCTGGGCCTCGTTGTTCTGATTCCATACGTCAACAGCTTCGACGGCGTATTTCTGTTTGACGACAAAAGATCCATTCTAGAAAATGCACGTCTTCAGGACCTCAGCGATCTCGGCCATGTATTTTCCGGTCGGCGCCCGATCGTTGATCTCACTTTCGCAGTGAACTATGCGCTCGGCGGAGACGATCCGTCCGGCTACCATGCGGTCAACCTGCTTATCCACTTCGTGGCCGGGCTAGCACTGCTGGGGATTGTGCGTCGAACACTCACACTTCCGGTTTGTGCTGCCCGTTGGGGTTCTTCCGCTACCGCTGTATCGCTGTTGGTGGCGTGCGCCTGGTGTGTACACCCACTGCAAACCCAAAGTGTAACTTATGTGGTACAGCGCTACGAGTCCTTCATGGGGATGTTCTATTTTCTGACATTGTATTGCATGCTGCGCGGCGCCACACAACCGTCGGGGGTCTATTGGTATCTGATTGCGATCGTGTGTTCGGCGCTCGCAATGGGCTGCAAAGCGGTTGCTGTCACCATTCCCGTCGTCGTGGCGTTGTTCGACTGGACTTTTCTCGCACGCTCATTGAGCCGTATGTTGGCGAAGCGTTGGTGGGTCTATGTGGGCTTGGTGGGTAGCTGGGGTGTACTGTTTGCGACGAAGTTTGTGCGCCAGACGTTTTTCCCCTATGCGAACACCGTGGGTACCGTCGGCCGATCACTTGTCGGCGTGACGCCCACCGAATACCTCATGACCCAGCCGGGCGTCCTGCTGCGATATCTTCGACTCGCCCTCTGGCCGTACCCGCAGTCGCTCGACTATGAATGGCCGATCGCTTCTGCCGCTGGCTCGATTGTACCGCATTTGATCTTCTTTCTCTCGCTACTCGTGGTCGCTGTTTGGGTATTGGTTAGATTTCGCCCGGTTGCGTTTCTGGTCGCGTGGTTTTTCGTGGTTCTATCGCCCACGTCGAGCATTGTCCAGATGAAAGACCCGTTCTTCGAGCACCGAATGTATCTGTCATCGGCTGCTGTTGTCGTGCTCGTCGTGATTGGAGCCTATCGCGCCCTCCAATTCATACTGCGGCGAATGGCGGTTGGGGATAGGCGTTCGCGACTCGTGACGCATGGCTTGGCCGGGCTGTGCGTTGCAGCGCTCGCGCTAACGTCAGCCATGCGCAACCGTGTCTATGCGAGCGAGACGCGGATGTGGGAAAGTGTGATTGCGACTCGTCCTGGAAACGCACGCGCGCACTATAACCTCGGTCGGGCTTGGCTGGATGAAGGCAATCCGTCGGCTGCAGAGCAAGCCCTGCGGCGAGCTATTGAAGTTGATCCGGAGTTCGTCGAGGCCCATTACAACCTTGGTAAGGCACTATCTGCTCTGGGTCGTGTTGACGACGCTCGCCGCTGCTATGAAGAAACGGTACGGCTCGATCCGAAGATGGGGCAGGCCCGGTCCGATCTCGGCAACATGCTCGTGCGTGAGGGCAGGTTCGAAGAAGCTATCAAGCACTATCGTGAGGCCATTCGAACGACGCCTGAATACGTCCGCACCTACGTCAGCCTCAGTGCCGTATTGCTCAGGGGCAATGCCGTTGATAAGGCGGTTGACGTCCTGCGGCGTGCCGTGAAGATTGATCCGGATACCGCGAGGATTCGCTTGGCACTGTCGGAGGCGCTGGAGCGACAGGGACGCGTGGAAGAAGCGGCGGAACAACGCGCGAAAGGCGAGCGGCTGATCGTCCGTCCCTAGCAGTCTGTTGAACAGGGCTGGTATTCAATCACGTCGCTGCGAATTCGTCCGTGACAACGGGAAATGTCCCCGTCAAGAGTTGGTAATCGCGATTGGATCACTGGCTGGAGGGCGGTACCACACTTGTTCTACAGGCCGCTAGTCGCCGGTCGAATCAAGCTGCAACGTTCGTGTGCTGGCGGCGCTCCACCCGTGTACGTTACGCACCATGCCATGGCGAAACCGTGGCAAACATTCCACTGCCGCCGCAACGAGCATCGCTGATACAAGCATGTGACGCTCGGATGACCGCCGTTCTTTGAGCCAGGCGCCTACTGACGACCTCAAGAGACGCTCTTCCGTAGCTCCCGCGTCATATCCAAGCCAAAAAGGCGCGCAAACGTTGCGTATGCGGCCGTTGCAGCTATGGTGCCCCGTAGCTATGCTTCGCCACGCGGCACCCGTCATCGCGCGTGCTTTGTCTACGCGTATGGAAAGGAATTGTGAATGTTGCGATACCAGCCCTTGCTCATGGCGGCTGCCGGATTGCTGGCGGTCGGCGGATGTTCGACATCTCGGCACGACGCGGCACCGGATGCACAAACATGGAATGGTCCCGTGGCGGTCATGCACGTAAAGGGCGTCTCGTGAGGCAACTGAGCCTTCGGGCTTAAGCGCTCGGTCGAGCGCGTTGAAGGTGTCGAGCACGTGGCGTTCGACTTGGGCAGTGGGGAGGCTACGGTTTTCTTTGCTAAGGAAACGCGAGTCGATCAAGCCCGGTTGCGGGCGGCCGCCAAGAACGGAGGGTTCACGTCCGGAAAGATCGAAATACAGAACGCCAAGCAGGGTGGATGACGATCTTGCGGACTGAGGGAAGGAATCTATGAAGCGATTGCGTGGAACGAATACCCGGCAGGCGATGTCGGCGGTTGTCGTACTGCTGTGCGGTCTCGCCGTCGCGCCGGTTGTCGCCGGACCGATTAATACGGACGTGGCGTTCACGCCTCGCGAAGGCGGCGGCGTTCTGCGGCTTCAATATATTTATGCCGAAGCAGAGGGACGTGGCGCCGCCGGTCAGATCAATGCTTCGACGTTTCGAAGTACGTTAGTTTACGGAGCGACGGAGCGCATGGCCCTGTTTCTGAGCGCGCCGTATCACAATCGGCAGATCGACGTCTCGCCTGTGGGGGGGGCGCGTTTCGAGGATGCCCATGACGGAATCGGCGACATCACCGCGCTGGTGAAATATCGCTTTTGGCAGCAGGACACGGACACACTTGAAACGAATCGCTTGGCCCTGTTAGCCGGCGTAAGCGTTCGTGCCGGAGATTCAGATTTTACGACAGATAGTTACGACCCGATGGTCGGCCTCGCGTGGTCGTGGCGCGCCGACCGCACGAGGTTGGACGCTGACGTTCTGTATCGCATTAACACCGGAACCGGAAATTTTGGCCACGATGCTCTTCGGTATGACTTCGCTTGGTCCTATCGAATCTATCCCGCAAAGTACGCGCCGGGGCAAGTTGTCTCGCTCGACACGGTCGCGGAACTCAACGGTGTGTATCGCACCGACGGCAGCCATGAGGTTTATCTTGCCCCAGGTTTGCAGCTCGCCGGGGACGGGTGGGCCCTGGAAACGTCTCTACAGTTGCCCGTTGTTCGCGAGGTGGCCGATGACCGGGCCGAGACTGATGTCCGGTTCGTCATCGGCGTTCGGTTTTTCTGGTAGATCGATCCCGTCGTACCAGCTGTTAAAACCAATCGCTCATGCGCTGTGATCATGCGTATGCGGCATGTTGCCGTTGCGACCAGCGCTGTGTCTTGGGAAGCGACAATGAAGTCACGATTCTTGGCGGTCGGTATTGCACTGATACTGATGTTGGGCGGCGTCGCGTCTCCCGTTCATGCCGTTGCCGATGACGCAGTCAACGCGGACGACGACGTCAAGCTGACTCCACTCCACGATTCCTTAGCGGCGATCAAAGAGCGATTCAACGATCACAGAGAGAAGATTCGTTTCATTGCGCTGCTGTCGCCCACATGACCCGGTTGCGTAGCTGGCGCCCGTGCGGTGCAAACATCGATCCTAAGAAGATTTCCCAAGGCCGCCATCAGCGTGACCGTGGTTTGGATTCAGATGCCGGGATTCAACGACAACCAGCGATCAGCCAAGAAGATCGCCCGCCTGCTCGTCGATCCGCGCGTAGCCCAGTTCTTCGATCCGGTGAAGACGCATCTGGCTGGCAACGCGTTTGGTAAGGGCATCGTTAAGGACGGGCGCGGACCTGCATGGGACATGTACTTCTTCTACAAACCCGGCGCGGTCTGGGAAGACGGACCGCCGAAACCGGATGTTTATATGCACCAACTCGGCGGCGGTCGGGCGAGTGGGAAGTTCTTTCGCACGGGCAAGGATCTGGTCAATGGCCTGGAGGACACGTTACGCGGGTTGCTTCAGGCGAACACGGTCGACCAAACACCGTAGTGCTCTGTCACACATCGAATGACGAATCTACCGAGCCGCGACCATAAGGAAGTGGTTGTTTGAAAGTCGGTCGTGACAGCTTGAAGGCGCTCCCTCACGGTCGCGGATCGGAAAGACCCCTCTTGGACACCCTCTCCTTCATCTCAACGTCCCATGAGTTCGTCGACCTTGGCGCCCAAGTTTTCCGAACGTAATAGCGACTCGCCCACCAACACGGCGCACGCTCCGCTCGCAGCCGCAGTTAACACGTCCGCGCGAGCGGCCAATCCGCTTTCTGCCACGAATCGCGTCGTCGTCGGCAGAAGTCTCGCCACGCGCGACATCGTCGTCAGGTCGGTCCGTTGGGCCGAAAGATCGCGGTTGTTGATCCCGACAAGGTATCCACTATCGTCGGGCGAACCCAGTACACTCAGCACGTCGGCCAAGCGATCCTCACTATGAACCTCAACGAGCACGCTCATTCCGAGGTTTGTGGCCAAGCTTGCGAGCTCGCTTAGATTGTCCGGCGGCACAACCTCCGCGATCAACAATACGGCGTCCGCCTGCGCTGCGCGGGCTTCGTATACCTGATACGCCTCCACGAGGAAGTCCTTGCGGAGCACGGGGAGGTCCACGGCGGCGCGAACCTGGCGGATCAGCCCGAGGTTGCCTTGAAAGTACGTTTCGTCGGTCACTACACTAAGTGCAGCCGCCCCGTGTGCCGCGTACGTCAGTGCGATCGCAACCGCGTCGAAATCGGGCACGATGAGTCCGGCGGATGGTGATGCTTTCTTGATCTCAGCAACGAGGCGGACGTCATCGCCGCCGCCGGATCGAACCGCGCCGAAAAAGTTGCGAGGGCAGTCAAGCGTTTCAATCAATCGGGTCAATTCGTCGAGCGGGCGCTGCTGTTTGGCCAGCTCAATTTCTTTTCGCTTGGTCTCAACGATCTGGTCCAATATAGTCTCGGCCATGACATCCCCTGCGGGCACGCTCACGCCGAACGTCGGCGCGATCATTGCCAGCCGATAATTGTAACCGAACGCGATCGAAATCGCATGCAGCCATACCTATTCCAGATTGACAACGCCATCAGCGTTGTCGCGTTGATCACGCTGCTGGTAGTGGGCAT
Source organism: Phycisphaerae bacterium (assembly GCA_029260075.1). GTDB lineage: Bacteria > Planctomycetota > Phycisphaerae > UBA1845 > UBA1845 > OFTM250. The sequence goes on along the minus strand of JAJDDY010000061.1, from coordinate 47,318 downwards.
GACGTGGGGTCGAGCGCAGGTAGACCCGCTCCGATTGGCGCCGCATCGCGCCAACGACATTCGCGAAGACTCGCTCGGCTTGGCCATCCTTATCTACTTGTGCATCGGGTTGCTGGCCGGTCTGTTCGTGAAGAGTTGGATCGGCGAGACGGACACCATTCACGCGCGTACGATCGCCAGCACGATCGTGCAAGTCGGTGGCGTGGGCGTTTGTCTTGTTGTGGCTACGTTTCGTGTGCGCGGAGGTATCTCGCGGTTCATTTTCGGTCCGGTCGGCAGAGGACGGTTTGGAACGCTACGTCTCACGTTCGTGTGTACCCTGCTCGCCGTGGGTCTGTGTCCGATGGTTCGCGATGTTACCGTCTGGATTCTACAATACGTCGCGCCGGACTATTCATTTCCAACGCACCAGACGATCAAGGGATTGCACGACGGCTCGCAGTCGATGGCGACGATTGTGACGCTCTGGCTTGGCGCGGCGCTGTTGGCACCTGTGGCGGAGGAAATGTTCTTTCGCGGATTGCTCCAAACGTTCCTCGTCCGCCTATCCGGTCGCCGCTGGTTCGCGATCGGCGTGGCGTCACTCGCTTTCGGCGGCGTACACGTCGAACAAGCGTACGCCGTGCCCGCACTCGCGGTCCTCGGCGTCATCATGGGCTTCGCCTACGAACGAACCGGATCACTCGTACCACCAATCGCTATCCACGCCTTGTTCAATCTAAAGACGCTGCTATGGGATGCCGCCGGGGCGGCGTAGCGGTCTTCGAGTGTGCTGAGGTTATGTGGGGAGGTGGCTGTCGAAAGCTCGTGCTGCTGAAGGGCTATGAATCGGCGGCTTCGTTCAGTCTGTTGACCAATCGTTCCAGCCTGCCGACCCGTGCCTCCAACTCTTCCAACCGGTCTGAGTTTGGCTCGAGCGAAGGGGCGGCGATGGGCATGTCGATGTGTGGGTCGACTTCATCGCTAACCGGTGGACGCTGTGCTTGCTCGGTCGTGGCCGGCGCGGCGGAGGTCTCCGGCGTTTCGTTCGTGCCAAGAAGATGTCGAAAGCGATTGGCGGAGCGGCCTGGTTCGCGGGCGAGTTCTTCGACCTGCGGCGGGTCGTACGCCGCGAGCGCGGCCAGCGTCGTTGAGGCGGCCGCCAGGTCGGGAAATGGTGTCATACGCGCGGCACGCGTGCGCAGCTCTCCGACGGTTTGCCGCCCGCGAAGTATGAGCTCCGCCATGATGGCTTGCTCGCGCCGATCCCATCGGAATCGCTCAATGACGGTGTGCTCGAATCGATTTGCCCGGGCGCCGGGCAACGGCGATGCCTGCCTCGCCAGATTTTTCTGCTGCAGGCCGTGCATCGCTTTGGCGATGTCACTCTCGGCGTGGTTGATGACAGGGTCGCGATTTTGCTTCTGGTTGGCACCCAAGACGGCGGCGTTGAGCGTCAGCGGATATCCGGCCGGGTTGCTCAGCGATTTTTCCATCATCACGCCGAGCAATCGCAATTCGATTTCCGAAAAGATCAGTGCCATGATGTTCTACTCAAAATGGTGATCGCCGCTGGTTCGGCATGCGCATCCAACTTGACAATGCACCTGTAAGACGCCGACCGCTGGTGCGTGAATCCCTTCTCGCACCCACGTTCGCGGGAATCCCTTCCCGTTCGTTCCCGTTGCCACGGCCTCCAGGATAGGAATTCTTTCACAGCGTAGCGACGAGATAGGAATCTCGTCCCAGTCTGCCAATGTCAATCAACACACCGGCAAGATGCCGGTGCCACACGTTGCTCCGACGACTGCGGCATCAACTGTCCAACCGTCTCGGCGTGGCCAGTTGCTTGGCGGCGGCGTCGGCTGCGCTGCGCAACAAGATCGAAACCGTCACCGGACCCACACCGCCGGGAACCGGCGTAATCACACCGGCCACCTCACGCACTTCGTCAAACGCCACGTCGCCGACAATCCGGCGCGTCCCATCGGGTTCCACCACGGAATTGATGCCCACGTCGATAACCAGGGCGCCGGGTTTCACGTGCTCGGCGCGAATGAGTCCAGCCTTGCCGACCGCCACCACGAGTACGTCGGCGTGGCGCGTGTGTTCGAGCAAGTCACGTGTAGCCACGTGGCAACATGTGACGGTGGCCATCTCGTGAAGCAGGAAGAGGGAAATTGGTTTTCCAGCAATCGCACCTTGCCCGACGACAACCGCGTCGAGCCCGCGCGGGTCGACTTGGGCGTCCTGGAGAATCTCCATCACCGCGAGCGCTGTGCAAGGTGCGATAATCGGACTGCCGTAGAACAGCAGCCCGATGTTGGCTGGGTTGACGCCTTCGACATCCTTGTATGGATCGATGCAATACTGCATGGCCGCCGTATCGATTCCGCTTGGCAACGGCAGGTTTAGGAGAATACCCGTGACCGCGGTGTCGGCGTTGAGTTGACGGATCAACGTGCGAATTTCCGATTCAGTCGATTCGTCAGGCAGAGTGTGGAGGTGGTAATCGATGCCAATATCTTGGCACCTTTTGCGCTGCGACCGGGCGTAGATTTCCCCGGCTTCGGACGACCCCACCATGACGACGTCAAGGCTTACGGTTACGCCGCGATTGCCCAGGGCTTGTACCCGCTCGACGGCTTGTTGTTTGATCCGCCGTGCCAGTGCCCGCCCGTCGATAATTGCTGCACCCGTCATCAAATCCGCCATTATTCAAAACCTCGTCACGCTGAAGCGGTACGATCAACCACCCATGCTCTGCAACGCCAGAAGCGCCGGACGCTCAACGACCGACCAATAGTACACCGAACCGGCCGAGCCGATAAGCGCCGCCGCGACCAACCCACGGCGTATCCGATGCACCAACCTGTGAAATCTTTCCGCGCGCGTCGGATCGCCACTTAGTGAGGTCAAGAAGCGAATGCGACTGCCGATGGACGAGTGGCGCCAGCTACGTTCTTCGTGCGGTATGCCGTTGAGCACAGCTACGCGATCCAGCGCCGAGGCGAATATGGCTGCGCCGGTCGTGCAGACTCGATGTGTACCTTTGCGTTCCGGGCCGTTCTCCGGATGGACGCTGCATGGTTGATGGCATCCGTCCGCGTCTGGCGTGACGCATTGAGCGCCATAAGTGTCGGCTTCACGCTCGAAGCGTCGCGAGACCCAACCGAACCCCAATCCCCAAAAAGCGACCGTAGCCGCAACGCCGACTACGCGAACGACCCAAACCGAGTCCCCACCGATTTGCGGTGACGCGACCCACCACCGCGCCATGAGTTCCATGATGGCTGCGACCAGCAACCACCCGACGAAGGCAAAGACGAGGAAATGTTGTATGTGGCGTTTCTTGACGTGCCCGGCTTCGTGACCGAAGACGGCTTCGATTTGCGGCGGTGTCATCGTGTCGAGCAAGGCGTCGGACAGCAAGACATATCGCAGCGGTGCGAAGACACCCATGACTGCGGCGTTGATCGCCATACCGTCGCTGTACCAGATCAGGATGTCGCGACACTTGAGTCCGATTCGGTCACACAGCAAATCCAACCGCTGACGCAATTCACCCTCTTCCAACCGACCGGTACGCCACACGCGGCAGATGAGCAGGGGGGCGAACACAAAAACCACCACCGCCGAAAGACCCAAGACTGCATCCGGCGCCCACGCACGATTGAACGTGAGTTGGAGCGATCGTGCGTAGCCTCGAGTCAGGTTGGACGCGAGGAGAATCAAGACAAGTGGCACGGCCACGACGAACACTTGATGGCGCAGGTTGAAACCCACGTACGAGCGCAGGTTCCATGTCTTGCGATTACCATCCGTCGGCGGGGCTTTGGTCAGGCAGTCTTCGTGAATTGCCTGTTCCAGACGGTGCGCTCCGCACCAGATTGCGATAAGATTCACCACGAACGGCGACAGGATGATCAGGTCACCAAAGATTTGAAGCACCGGAGACACGCGACCCCACGCGAACCACGTCGGCCAGTTCGTGAGCTTGATGGCGGCAGCGAGACCGCAGAGCGCCGCGATGCGCAGCACCAGTGCAACGCGGTGGTGCATGAGTTGGGCGCGCTGCCGCGAACTGTCGTTCTCTTCAAGCAGGCGAATGGATCGTGTTGCGGCCAGCGTCGACGTAATCCACAACAGGGGCGGCTGAATAATCACGATCAGCAGCGTAAAAAAAACATCGTGCTCACCGACAATCAGCCAGCGCGTGGGCTGCTCCGCGTGCCAAAAAAGCAGCGCGAACGCAAGAATCGTGATCATGTGCATGCGGTAGGCTACACCGACGTCAAAGGCCGGGCAACCTATAGATCAAGTGCGACGCTACCGCTTGTCATGCATTATCTGACGGGTTCGTCCGATCCGATCCGCGACCGCGACGGAGCGTTTTCGAGCTGTCGCGAGATGCTTTCAATCGTCCGCTTCCTTACGGTCGCGGTTCGGTCAACCCGTCAGTCTAGCTGTGACAAAGCACTAGCCAGCGTGCGCGAGCTTATCGAGGAAATGGGCGGCGGTTTTTGTTCCGTTGTGGAAGTCGGATAGGGCGAAGAACTCGTTGGGACCGTGGGCGTTGCAGTCTGGCGTGCAGAACCCGATCATGATCGACTCAGCGCCCAGCAAATCCCTGAAGAGCGGGAGGATCGGTAGACTCCCGCCTTCCCGGGTGAACACGGGGCGTTTGCCGAAGCCGGCTTCCACGGCTGCGACGGCGGCGTTCATTCCTGGGGAATCGATCGGGCTGACGTAGGCGCCGCAGCGTGCGTGCTCCATAATCTCAACGCGAACGCCGGGCGGTGTCGCAGCGTGTATGGCTTCGTCGAAGGACTTCGATATCCGGTCGGGATCCTGATCCGGCACGATGCGCATCGACACTTTGGCCATCACCGTGGCGGGAATGACCGTCGACGCGCCTTCGCCGGTGAACCCGCCGTGTAGCCCGTTGACATCAAGCGTCGGGCGGAACCAGCGACGTTCCAGCGTGCTGTATTGACGCTCGCCTTCCAGCGACGCTACGTCCATGGAATCTCGAAATTCAGTCTCATCGAACGGTAGGGCGGCAAGTCGTCCTCTATCCTCAGCCGTCACGTCGCGGACGTCGTCGTAATAGCCTGGAATCGTGACGCGGTTGTCGGCGTCACGCAACGACGCGAGAATCGAAGCCAGTGCATTGCCCGGGTTGGTGATGGTGCCGCCGAACGAGCCGCTGTGCAGGTTCTGCTTCGGACCCGTTACGATGATTTCTTTGTAGATCATGCCCTTCGTGCCATACGTGATCGCCGGGGTGTTCGCGTCGAACTTCGGCGTATCCGAAATGACCACATAGTCGCACGCCAACTCGTCGCGGTGGTCTCGAAGGATCTTCTCCAGATTCGGCGAACCGATTTCCTCTTCACCCTCGATGATGTACTTCACGCGAATCGGTGTTCCGCCGGCTACGTGTCTCCACGCTTCCAAGGCAAGCAAATGCGTCAGTGCCTGACCCTTGTCGTCGGCTGACCCTCGGGCAAACAAGATACAGTCGCGAACGGTCGGCTCGAACGCGGGGGAATCCCAAAGCGCCGGGTCGCCCGTTGGTTGCACGTCGTAGTGGCCATACACGAGCACGGTCGGCCCATCGCCCGACACCGGACCGGTGTCGGCAAGGACGCATGCGTGCCCCTTGGTCTCGACGATTCGACTCTCCACTCCGCAACTTACAAAGAGATCTTGAACCCACTGGGCACCCCGCTGCATATCTTGACCTCTGGCGGGGTCGGTCGAGATGCATGGGATCCGGAGCAGATCTTTCAGGCGGTCGACGTTAGCATCTTTGTTGGCGTCTATCCGAGCAATAACTTGATCGATCACGTGGGAACCCCCAATAATCGGAACGTTTCGTCGTTCGCGGAAAGTGTCTGACAACGGCTTGGGCCAAGTGGTCTACACCAAAGCAGTGGTGACCGAAGAAAGAATGATAGCGGAGTTTCGGTGATTCGCCAACGGCGGTGCAACCCACGACGCGCCGCGCTTGCGAAGTGTGCTCGGTATGCGTAGAAAGCCGAGAACCATGGAAGCGTTGTCAAGGTAGGTCAAGAGCTGTCGAAGACTCTACGCAGGCACATCGTTGGACTACTTCTTACTGTATTGGCCGTTCTCTTCGAAGGCCGAAATTTTGTCGATGCGGCGTTGATGACGCCCTGCTTCGTATTCGGTGCGAAGCCATACGTCGACCACGCGGCGCATCAGCTCTTCACCGATGAGGTCGGCCGGTAGGCAGAGCACGTTGGCGTCGTTGTGGCGGCGGGACAGCTCGGCGGTGAGTTCATCGTGACAGAGTGCAGCTCGAATACCACGGACCTTGTTCGCGGTGATCGACATGCCGATTCCCGTGCCGCAAAACAGAATGCCCCTATCGGCCTCGCCGCTGGCGACGGACTCGGCACCCTTAAGTGCGGTCTCGGGATAGTCGCAACTGGCGGTGCTGTCGCAACCGAAGTCCAGCACGTTATGGCCGCTGGTCGTTACGTACGACTTGATCTGTTCTTTGGCCGAATAACCGCGGTGATCACTGGAAAGAGCCACGTTCATACCGAAATCTCCCGTAGCCTAGCACGGAGCCCGTCTTCAATGATACGGGCACACTCGTCATACGCTTGTTCGCTTCCGCCGATCGGATCGTCTACGTCGCAATTGTCTACGACCAACGCGACGCGATCGGCTGCGTCAGGGACCATCGATACGATCCGATCCCGATGCCATCCTGTCATCGCGAAGACGTGGTCCGCGTCGCGCACCATCGCTTCGGTCAGTGTCTGCGGTGAATGGCTCGAAATATCAACGCCACGCTTGGCCATAACCGTCACCGCGTATTCCGCCGGACCGCCGCCACCGCCCGACATTCCTGCGGAGGTGACCACAACGCCGCGATCCGGCAGTTCGCTGACTTCGCATTTCAATCGCTCAGCCATCAGGCGCATCGTTACACCTGCGGCCATGGGGCTGCGACACGTGTTGCCGGTACATACCAATAAGAGCCGGAGTGTCGCCAATCGCTTCACAATTCCTTTGTCGTATACGCCTTCGCGAACAAAATCATAAGTCGAACCGGCCACCCGCACAATCGTTGACGACCTGGCGTATCGCGTGGTTCCAGCATCGAGAATGAGGTCAACAGATCCCGACAACCGCGCCACCACAGCCTCGCCGGAGTACGGGGCTGGTTCGCCGGCGAGGTTGGCGCTGGCTGCGACGACCGGTGCATCCACACGGCGCAGTAGTTCGATCGCCATCGCGTCGTCAGGGCATCGCAGGCCAACGGTTTCGTTGACGCACACGGCCTCTGCGGCGTCGGCGCCCCACGCTGTTCGGATGTGATCCAAACCGGTCGCGCTCACCGGCAGCAGAAGGGTGAGGGGACCGGGCCAACCCCGTCGCATCAGGCGTGTAGTGAGCCCGCTCGCGTCCGGAACGTAACGCAGGGCGGTCTTCAAAGAGTCGACGTGAACCGTGAACGCTTGCCGCACCGGGCGATTTTTCACTTCGCGCAGACGGGCCAACGCATCCGGCTGGTCTGCGCGCACGCCCACGCCGTATACCGTTTCGGTCGGAAACGCTACAACGCCGCCCCGGCGAATGACTTCGACGGCGCGGTCTACGGCGTGACGATGGGCGCCGCCCGACTCCACCTTGATGACTTCGGATTTCATAGGGCGTCCGCCGCTTGGCGACGCGGCGGTTCAACGACTAAGCGTATCCGGATCACGCAATGGAAGGCGTGTTACGTGGCCAAACTCCGAGAACTTGAGGTTCGGCGCCTTGTCGTGGCCACCAGTGAAAATCGCATCCGCATCACCCACGCCGAGAATCACAAGCTGATCGGGGTGGAGATACTTCTTCGCGACGCGGAGTACGTCCTCTCGCGTAACCCGCTTGAGGTTGTCCGTGTACGTTAGCCAATACTTCGGATTCCTGCCCGTGTATTCGTCCGATGCGTACGTTCCCAGCAACGCCGCCCTCGTTTGAAAACGCTGCGGGAAACTTTCCACGTTGTAGGCCACCGTGTCGTCGATGTCTTCCTGCGACACCAGCTCCGTTCGCAATCGATTGATTTCGTCGAGAACGATTCGCGCCGCGTAGGCGCACGAGTTGCTCTTGCTTTGGAACCAGCATTGGAACGAGCCAGGGAAGTACGTTCCCTGGCTGAAGCGGCTACCGGTGTTGTATGCAAGACCTTCGTCGGAACGAACCCTTGCAACGAGCCGCGAGCGGAACCCAGACGCGCCCAAGATGCCGTTCATGACCATCAGCGGAAACTCGTCCGGAGAACCGCGTTTGATGGACCGATGGCCGATCGCCACGCGCCCCTGATTGACGCCTTCTTTGTTCAGCAGATAGACGCCCGGCTTCGGGGTGTAGTTCGGTGCGGGGAACGTAGTCGGTCCCGTTTCGCCCACCGGCCAATCACCGAACACGCCTTCCAGTTTGCGAAGCATTTCGGTGCGATCGAAGTCGCCGGTCACGGTAACCAGCATGTTGGCGGGGTGTACGTACTTCTTGTGGAACGCGAACATGTCATCGCGGGTGATGGCGTTGAGCGACTTGGTCGAAGGGTATCGGTTCGAGTAGTGGTCCTCGCCGCTCATCAGGAACCCCCACTCGATTCCTGATATGGAGTTCGTGGAGTCGTTGCGGCGCTTGATGTTCTGCACGCGACGTTCCTTGGCCAGACGGAACCGTTCCTTATCGAAGCTCGGGTATCGAACGACGTCGATAAGCAGGCGTAGTCCCTCGTCGATGTCTTTGGACAGGCAGGACAAGCCGACCCGCCCGCGCGTCTCGCCGATGTTGGTGGACAGGGACGCCGCCAAGAACTCGACCTCTTCGTCGAGCTCGGCAGGGGTGAGGTTCTTCGTTCCACCGTCGCGCATTTGCTCGCCCATCAACTCCGCGAGGCCGATTTTGTCGACCGGTTCGACGGCTGACCCGGTACGCAGCGTGATCGACAGATCGAACGTGGGCAGCATGCGGTCTTTGGCGATGAAAACGACCATACCGTTCGATAGCACCTCGCGGAACTGGGACGGCGGCGGCAGCTTGAAGTCAAGCTTGGGGTAGACGATGTTCTTGGGGTGGTCGGCTTTGGGCTTTTGAGCTGCGACCCCTTGCACGGCGACGCACAGCGGTAGCGACACTACGAATATCTTGGATAGGGCGTGCATATTAGTCAGACTCCTTGTTCGCCGAGGTCAACTCAGCCAGACGCTTCTTGGCGACTTTTAGCATGTATTTCATGACGTTGCTTTGTTCTTCTGAAATCTTGTCGGAATCAAGACCCTGCTCCATCATGCCCACCATCTGTTGCAGCTTGAACCCTTCGCTCATCTTCTCGATCTGGGCGATCATCATTTTCGTCTGATCGCGCTGCTCGACGGGCACGCTGGCCAGAAACGCCGTCAGCTCCGCATCTCCGGCACCGACGTCATCATCCTTCTTCTTGGTTCGATAGATGGCTACCGTACGCGTCTTGGGATTGAAGAATTCCTTGACCACGCGGTGTACGTCGTTGGTCGTTACTTCCAGCATGCGCTTCGGACCGGTGTTGATGTAGCTCCAGTCGTACCACGTGTCGTATAGCCCGAGTTGAAACATCAGTCCCATGTTGCTCTTCACCCGGCGTACGGACGACGCGAGCACCTGATTCTTGACCTTCTGCAATTCGCGATCGGAAATGTCGCCTTCGCGAAGCTTGTCGATCTCCTCTAGAACGATTCCCTCGACCTCCTCCGGCGTGTGGCCTTCCTTGACCGTCACGTTGATCTCAAAGGAGCCGGCGTACTTACGGCTGTTGTTTCCGGCCTGGGGCCTTCCGATGGCCACGTCCTCGGATGTGATCAACCTCTTGAACAGACGCCCCGTCTTGCCTGAGAGCAGACCGGAGAGCACGTTCAATGCGGCTTCGTCGGTGTGACCCATTGCGACGCTGTGATACCGCAGCCGCACACGCGGGTTGGTATCGGCTTCGGCGCTCAGGCGACGCTCGGCGATCGGTTTCGGCTCTTCGGTGATCACCGGGTCCGGCGCTCGCGTTCCGCGCGGAATCGACCCGAAGTAATTCTTCGCCATCGCAATTGTCTCGTCGGTATCAAAATCACCGACGATCACGACCTTGACGTTGTTGGGTGCGTAATAAATCTTGTAAAAATCACGCACGTCATCGCGACTAATCGATTCGACCTCGGACGGCCAACCGATGACCGGAATGCCGTACGGGTGTGACTGCCAAAAAAGCGAATTGAACGCTTCGTCGTACTTGCCCGTGGGTGTGCTTTCGACGCGAAGGCGCCGCTCTTCGCGGACGTTGAATCGCTCGACGTAGAATTCACGCATGATGCCGTTCGACATGCGATCGGCTTCGAGCCAGAAAAACAGCTCCAGTTTGTTGGAAGGAAGCTGCACGAAATACATCGTGAGGTCTTCCATTGTACCGGCGTTGAGCCCTGCGCCGCCGTTGGTGGTGTACAGATTGAAGAGTTCGTTGTTGACGACGTACTCCCGCTCGGATTGGACGAGCTGGTCGTACTGCTTCTTCATGCCCGTGTACTTGCTCGTCCACTGCGTCGGATCGAGCACGTCGGTGATTTCACCGCGGCGCTTCATGACGCGCATCCGGTTCATTTCGGCAATCATGTCACGACGAAGGTGGTCCTGCTGTTCGATGAACGGACGCTCCGCGTCGAAGTCTTTCGTGCCGACCACACTCGATCCTTTGAACAACATGTGCTCGAACAGATGGGCGATTCCGCTTTTCCCGCGTGGATCGTTGACACCGCCAACATCAAAGAACATGCCCGCCGCCACAACCGGTTGGTCGCGCCGCTCCACGAGCAGAAGAGTCAGCCCATTGTCGAGCACGACCTCCGTCGGCTTGACGCCGGCGGCGGAGGGCGACTCGATCGCCAGTGCGGTTTGCGGCTGAATCGCCGGCGCAGCCAACAGGCACACGGCCATCGCCGCGATACCCCGATAGTTTCTCGTATTCATCAAGCGTCTCCTATCGATACTTGTCGCTCTGAGGTGCCATTCCCTAACCCAAACTCTAGGTGTTTTCGGTCCGACGTGCAACTCCAGCGCCCCTGAATTGAGGCGGTGCGTGCATGCCGGCATAGGCAAACGCGACTTCTCAAGCGGGTGCCCCATTCTTCGCCGTTGGCGAAGCGTGGGGGACGGATAGCTCACGGGAAGACCACCAGCTCTCTACGCTTCGCGTCACAGGACACTTGTGCTTCAACGTGGTGCATTACACGGTGACGCGAGGAATGGGGCACCGCACATCGGTCTTGGCGCCGCCCTATCGGTCTTGCATCCTGTCGGCAGGTGGCTGTAGGCGACGAAGCGTGCTCCGCCGTCGCCCCAGGGCAGTTCAACCGTGTGCCACAGCGGTGGTAGCGGCTCTTGGCGGGTGATTCCTAGGCGATTGTCAAATGGGGCTGTACGAAGCCCATCGGCGCCGACAGGGCGGCTGCAGTGCATCAGAACAACAGTCTGACGTCATAGACGGCTAGCGTCCCTCGAACAGGCGTGTCCCTAGAAAATCGTCAAGCTCCGGCGTGTCGTAGATCTTTCGGGCTGACTTTTCGATGTCGTACTCTAGACGAACGAATTCCATCGTGATGACGATCTCGTCTTCGTCGACTTCGGGTGGGTCATAACCCTCGGGCGATTCACCGTTTTCGTGGACAATCGTGAAGCACAACCGTGGGTCTCGATCGCGCGGCTGACCGACACTGCCCACGTTGATGATGGCTTTTTCGTCGGACGTGATGGAGTAGAAACCCATTTCGGGAAGCTCGTCCGGCGAGTCGAAACATGGATCGTCCAGAAACACGCCGGGGACATGCGTGTGGCCGACCAGGCAGGCCATGTGGTGATCTTTGAGCCGTTTGAAGTTCTCGATGATCTTGCTTGGGTTCGTGTACACGTCTTCAGGAAAGAGGTATTCGTTGATCGGGCGTCGCGGCGCGGCGTGAACCAACATCAGCCCATCGACTTCGCTGCGCAGGGGCATGCGGCCGAGGGCTGCCCACCTCCTGTCACGATCGGCCTTGTTCGTTTCCTCCTCCAACGCTTGCCGTGTCCAATAGGCGGCACGCTCCGCGCCGATGTTGAAATTCGTCGGCTCGTAGAACACGGCTTGGTCGTGGTTGCCGCAAAGGACCAATGCACACCGCTCAATGACCAGGTCGAGGCATTGCTTAGGGCTCGCGCCGTAGCCGATCACGTCGCCGAGGCAGAGGATTTTCTTGATCGATCGTTGCTCGATATAGCCAAGGGCGGTCTCGAGTGCTTCGAGGTTGCCATGGATGTCAGAGATTACCGCATACACCGGTCGTTACCTGTACCGCAGTTTTCCAAGGGATGAGACGCCGCAGATTCACGGCGAATCTACGGGCGTTGTCGATGTCGCCAAGAACCGCCGAATGTACGGGTGTCACGGCGTTTCGTCAATCACCAGAGAAAATTGACGGGGCCGTTTCACCAGCATATTCAGAGAACTGACAGCGGTATTACACGGTGGGGTACACGATCCCGTCGATATTTGTATCATCACCGTCCATGATGACCGTCAACGAGACCGATCTGACCTACGCTCTGGCCCTGGAAACATCCAGCGATATCGGAAGCGCCGCCCTCGGTCTGGCGGGCAAGGTTGTGGACAGTGTCACACTCTCAGGCCCGCGCCGCCATGCCGCAGAGTTCTTGCCCGCGATCGCGGACTTGTGCAGTCGTCGCAGTGTGAGCCCTCAGGCGCTTCGCACAGTGTTCGTCTCACGCGGTCCGGGTAGCTTTACGGGGTTGCGCATCGGCGTGACCGTAGCCAGGATGCTGGGGTTCGCCGGCGGTGTTCGAGTCGTCACGGTTCCGACGCTGGACGTAATCGCCCAAAACGCCCTGGACGTGCCCGATCGGCCTTCGCGACTCGCAGTCATGGTCGACGCCAAGCGTCACCACGTATACGCCGCGTTGTTCGCATATCGCGGCGATCGATACGAAACTATGGCTCAACCGGAAGAAGTGGCTCCGGAGGGTTTTTTGAACGAACACGGCGGGACCGGCGGAGCTGTCGTCGGTGACGGCGCTTCGCTTCATGCGGACGCTATCCACGCCGCCGGTTGGACCGTTCTTCCTGAGTCGCTCTTTCGGCCAAGAGCAGAGACCGTTTTCTCCCTCGGCGCCGAGCTCGAAGCCGCCGGATCGTTCACCGACTACCGGTCGCTCGTTCCCACGTACATCAGGCCGCCCGAAGCAGAAGAGAAGTGGCGCCAGCGGAATCAACCATAGCGGTTTGGGGCAAGGGCCCGCCCTCCGGATGCGGCGGGGTCTTCCATGTGAGCGGGTGGCCCATGACTTTAGCCGTGGGGGAGTCGAATCGCCGGGTGCCATATGATCAATAAGAGCGTGCGAAGAAACCCACTAGAGGGCTTCCGATGAACCGAGCCGCGCCCGTAAGGAAGCGGTCTTCACCTGCGAGCGCACTGCTGCGAGTACTGGAAACACGCCGCGACTTCTGTTTCGCGTGAGGGCGTTCCATGAAGCCTACGTAGCGAGCGTGCTGCGATACTGTCGCTCATGGTCCAGAAGAAACTTCTTACGCCAAAGCCCGCCGCCGTAACCGGTTAACTGCCCGTCGCTACCGACCACGCGGTGGCAGGGGATCAGAATGGCCAATCGATTGTCACCATTCGCGCGGGCCACGGCGCGCTGGGCGCCGTTGCGATTGAGGTCGCGCGCGAGTTGTCCGTATGACGTGGTCGAACCATAAGGAATTTGCATCAGCCGGCGCCAAACCGTTTGTTGGAACGGTGTGCCGGGGAGCACCATCGGCACGGTGAAGCGGTTCAGCGAGCCGCGGAAGTAGCTACCAAGCTCTGCGCGAAGCTGCTCCAGCGGTTCGTTGACGCCGGGCAACATGGAGCGATCGAGGCGTTTCTGCAGCGTCTTCACTTGATTGCGCAGCGCACGCCGGTCGGTGAACTCCAGCAAGCAAACGCCTTCATCGGTGGCGCCAGCAATGAGCGGCCCGAGTGGGCTTGGGATCGAAGTCGTATGAATGCACTTGGCCGTTCGCCCCGCGCCGGGCGGTACACCAAACGTCCGAGCAAACGCCGCTCGGAAACCGCTACACGAAGCGAAACCGTGCCGGTGGGCTACGTCCATGATGTCCGCGCCCCGCTGCAATTCAGCCAGCGCCAACCCCATCCGGCGAGAACGGTGGTAGGTTTGAAACGTCATGCCAAAGTGCGTGCTGAAATGTCGACGTGCTTGGGTTGGGTCGATCGAGGTCGATTGCAGATCGGTATCGGTCCATCGTCGCGTCGGATCGGCATCGACCATCGCCAGTAAACGCTTGACCCATTGCGGCGACGCGCCATTGCGATCCATGGGTCGACAGCGTTTGCACGGGCGAAACCCAGCCAGCAGGGCGTCATGCACCGAGCGGAAGAAGTCGATGTTCGTCCGCAACGGTTTTTTCGCCGGGCAAGAGGGTCGGCAGAAAATGCCCGTCGTGCGCACGCCGGTGTAGAATATGCCGTCAAAAGCGGCGTCGCGGCGTCGCAAAGCTTCGTCCATCTGATCGATTGAGGGCAGGGAAATCGTCATGCCTTCAACGTACTTCAGGACCGTGCCTACATCCACCGATTTTTGGACATCGAATTCGGTTTTCGGCACTTCGGTCGGTCTGAGGTTGCCTTGTGCTCGTGCGTGAGGTCTTTCTCTATGCCGGAGATTGGCCGGATCTTGTTGGCTTGTCGGCGCGGGGGGAGGGAGCAACGCAGGAACGGAACGGGTCTTGGTCAGACGGAAACGGCGTGCGTCGTTTGGCTTACCGCTGGGGCTGGAGATTCAAGTTCGTCGCCGACGATCGCGTTCGCCGTTAGCGTCACGACGGTGACATCGTCGACATTCGACGTTCCGGTGCAAGATCGGGTGAGCTGCTCGGCGAGGATTTTGAAAGACGCGTCGGCACCCGCCGTTTCCACGGCGCGAAGCCAAGGACGCAGATCGGCGTGAACATCACTGCTGTGCGCGGGTTGATCAGCTTCGAGTTCGTCGATCCCGTCCGTGTGCAGCACGATCGTATCGCCGGGTTCAAGTTGAAGTTCGCCGATCTCAAACGAAGCATTGTCCACCACGCCAAGCAGCGGACCGGTACTGGTAATGATACGTCGCGGTTGCCCGTCCGCTCGGACGAGAATCGGGTAGGGGGCACCGGCTCGTGCCCATCGAAGCACGCGTGTCTCTTCATCGTAGATCATGTGGATCGCCGAAAGGAACTGACAATCGGTGAGCGATGCGCGAATCAGACGGTCGTTGATGCGTCGGAGTTTGGCCGTAGGGTCCATGGAGCGTTGGGAGGATGCGGCCGAGTCAGCTTCGAGAAGCCACCGGCGGACGAAGTTCGCGAGCACGTTGGCGACCAGGTCGTGTCCGGTCGCATCGCCCAAGAAGATGGAAATGTGCGTATCGTCGAGTCGAACCGCCTCGTACAAATCTCCGCCCATCTCGGCGGAATCTCGCGAGTACGTTCGCACGCCATCGGGCATCATAGGCGTCGCAGCTTGAAGTCGCTGTTGCAGACTACGGGCGCGGCGAAACTGATCCTCCAGGTCGATCAATCGGGCGCGGTCGACGTCGTCATCGCAGTGGGGCTCGGAATCTACGGTGGGGCTATGCAAGTCGGCGCGCACATCGCATGCCGCGGCGGGGCGGTCGACTACCAGATGCGCGTTCGGTCGATTCATGAAACTCGGTACGTGGAGGGCCTTGTCAGTTGCGCAAGCATCCTTGCTTCCGATTGTTTTTCGGAAGTCGGCAAGGCCGACTTGAGTGACGTGGTCCTGCGGTGTGGTCGGCTTGAGTTCGGGGCGAGGTCGCGCAGTTTGACCCGGGGGAAGCGGTCTCACCAAGCAGTCGCGCACCTGACCGCGATACCGGAGCTGATAATGCTGTCAACGCGTTCCGGGTGCTCTATTCCTCTGAGTTGCTCACGCTGACATGGACATTGGGGTTGGCGAGCGACGGGTTCATCCGATCCGAGCCGTGACCGTGAAGGAGCGTTTTTGAGCTGTCGCGACTGGATTTCAAACGTCCGCTTCCTAACGGACGCGGCTCGGTAGATCAGTGAATAGTCCGCTTCCTTACGGGCGCGGCTCGGTAAATTCGTCGTTCGGTGTGTGACATAGCACCCGCGGTTGCCGAGGGGACGGCGATGCGCTACGTCGGCAAATTGACGCCGATTTCGCCGGCGTCTCGTAGCATCGCCAACGCCCGCCGTGCAGCCTCTTGCTCGGAGTCCTTCTTGCTCGGGCCCCAGGCGCTGGGGAATCGGCGGTTGTTGATCATTACGCACACTTCGAAGCACTTGCTGTGGTCCGGACCCTGCTCGTCCAATGTTTCGTAGTGCGGGACTGTGGCGAAGTGTCGCTGGACGTGCTGCTGTAGCGCTGATTTATAGTTCTCACGCTTCTCGCCAGCGGCCCACGTATCGATGTGGTGGGAAACAGACCGTCGGATGAAGTGGGCTACGACCTCATACCCACCGTCAAGAAACATGGCGCCGATCACACCCTCCAAGACCGCCGCACGAAGCGAAGTCGGGAGTTCACCGCGCGCGTCGAAACCGTTGCCGAGTATGAGTAGCTCGGTCAACCCGAGTTCGTCCGAAATCTCAGCGCAAACCCGCCGCGACACTACCATCGACTTCACCTTGGTTAGGTCGCCCTCAAGCCAATTCGGGAAGCGGCTGTACAGCTCGGCGCAGACGACCAGCCCCAAGACAGCGTCTCCAAGAAACTCAAGCCGTTCGTTGCTATCGAGGCGGTTGCTGGCGCATGAGGCGTGCGTTAGCGCGATTTCGATAAGGTCTGGGTCGTTGAAGGTGTGTCCGATGATTTCCTGAGCGCGTAGCGCAGGTGATGAATCGCTCACAGCATGTTTCCACAGGCGCGTGGCGAAAACCGCGGTCGGAGTGCAGAGCACGCAGCGCGGTTTTCGCAAGGTGCCGGTCAAAGATAGTCATACGACACGGTAAAGATAGGAGGACGAACAGCCCAAACTATCGGGTCACCATACTAACATCGGCTTGTGGAGGAGTCAAGTGAAACCGACGGTGTGCGCGAAATGGGTATGACCTGAGCCTGCGATACGCCATGGGCACGACGGGTGCCTATGCTGCGCGTGACATCGGCCTTAGCGAATGTGCTCGACCAGCGATGCCGCAAAGGAATGGCCACGCTGCGCGTTATCGGGACCGAGGCCTGTGCGACTACGCCTTCTGTGGTTCAAGAAAGAAGATACGCCCGGCTACCAGCTTCTCGGTTGGGCGCGCAATGGATCGGGAGGCTACGTGTACGGAAAATCCATACTCCCGCGCTGTGTCCGCGAACCCGTCGGCGATGGATCGGTTGGGATCGCACACCCACGCCGTGCCGCCGGGGCTAAGCAAGCCCTCGATGCAGCGAAGTATCGGGACGTGGTCCATGCGCTGATACAACACGTCAGCCGCCAAGATGCGATCGAACGTGGTCGTCGAACTTGGCTTGTGCCAATCGATGTTTGTGAACGCTTCAATGTCCACGTCGTTGAGCGAGGCGTTGTAGGATGCGAAACGAAGTGATAGGTCGTCAAGGTCAGACGCCGTGACACACCAATCGCAACGCGCGGCGACGATCGAGACCAATCCGAGTCCACAGCCAAGGTCGAGCGCCGTGCGTCCCATTCCCGGATCCGTCGCGAGCAATTCCTCGGCCAATATCAGGGACGACGGCCAAAGCTCCATGCCGTAAGGGGCGATGTCGTCCTTGATGAACCGCTCGGCGAAGTCTGGTTGATCAAGTAAATCGGCGGCGTCTTTGAGACCGGCCATGATCACGGTGCCTGCGCCGGTGCTGATGCGGCGAAGCTGCACGGGCAGACCGCGGAACCACGGCGTGTCGCCGCGCCACTCGAACAGATTTCTGTAGTCTTTGCTCTTCACTAAGTCAGTTTGGCGAACGGCGCCACCGCACTCTCGTGCGTGCTTCGGTCCAGAACTTCACCCTACTTCACGCCGTGCATCATGGATGTCACTTTCTTGATGAGACAGAAGCAAACGAACGACGCGCCCACCAAGGCTAGCGTGATGTAGAAGAAGTAGTTCGTTGGTGCCAGTTTCTCCCAGTTCTCACCGGCGAGACCGGCGGTGAAGTTGCCGAAGAAGCTCGTCAACAGCCACATCCCCATCAGCATTGTGGCGAAGCGCCGCGGTGCAAGCTTGCTGACCATGGATAGTCCGACCGGCGAAAGACACAACTCACCAAGTGTACATAGAATGTAGAACCAGACCAACCACCAGGAACTCACGCGGAACTTCGACGACTTGAGATAGAGGTCGTTCAACGCAGAGCGGAACTCAGGGTTGGCACCGGCGACGAGAATTTGCTTGTAGTCCTTGTCCGCTAACACTGTGCCGACGGTGAACGTGCGCGTGCTCGCGTCAAACACAAGATCCTCGGCCTTGAAACCCTGAAGGTACTTGGCGTCAAACCCGGGCGGAAGTTGGTCAAGCGTGACTTGTATCTCGAATCTTTCCTCTCCGCTTTCCTCGGCCGCAGTCTCGGCCGCGTTACTCTTGCGGGCGAGTTCCCATACCGCCTCAACAAAGTCCGTTGGCACTGTCGCTCGCAGCATTCGGTCACGATGGTTGGCGTTGAGCACTCCGTGCATGTTGAGGTTACCGGACGAGCTATCGTGAACGAGGCGTCCCCCGTGGGCGATCATTTCTTCCTCGGGCAGGTCGCCCCGCTCGAATTCTTCGAATCCCTCGTCGTCACCGAAGTCCGGAACGTCGTAGAACGCAACGGCGCCACCGCCATCGATCTCAAAGCGTGGTGGAAGCGCCGCAAGACTTGTGGTGCTCGATCCGTTTTCGTAGCTGACGGCCCAGATCATCAACGCAAACGCCATTCCTTGCATGAAGACGCCAATCGACATCTTCCCGGCGATGGATAAATTGACGTGGCGTCTCGCGAGGAAGAGCCACAACCACGCGAAGATTGGCGCGAAGCAGACGATGGCCAACGCGTTGATCGATTGGAAAGATGTAGTCAAGACGGGATTGATCGCCGTAAGCTTCGAGAACGCGGACTTCAACGTCTCCGCGAAGCCTTGTTCGTCCAGGTCGACGGGTGTTTGTGGGTAAACGTCCGGGATCCGTGGCGTTTCGGTAAGGTAGCGGTTTGTCGTTTGGTCCGCCCACACATTCATCGCGTTGCCGGCTTGCTCGAAGGCACCCCAGAAGAACACGACGAAAACGGAAAGCACGTAGATCGCCAACACCCGATCTCGAACGGCCATACTCAGGTGCTTGAGAATCCATCCTCCGATAAACGCAACAATCGCGGCAATTTCCATGGCGATGAAGTTATCAAATTTTACGAGGTTCATCAGCCAAAGGGCCGGCGATCCAATCAGCAAGGCCACACCTATCAGTGTAAAAATGGCGGGTGACAGTCGTGAAAAAGTAGCCACCGCAGATGGCGCCGTTTCGGCTTCGGCTTCCGTCATGATGTGCTCGTTAGCAGCCTGCCCCGCTTCCTCTCCTTCGGGCGGCTCGTAGACGGCCGATTCGGGAAGTTCTTTGATCCAAGGGAGGCCGATCAAGTAGGTGACCAAGCCGATCGCCATCCCGACGCCGGCCGCGCCAAATCCCCAGTGCGGACCGAGACCGGGCGTGTCGCGAAGAGCACCGCAAACCAGCGGTGACAGGAACGCGCCCAAATTGATGCCCATATAGAAAATCGTATACGCGCCGTCGCGACGAGGATCGTTCTGCGGATAGAGACGCCCGACTTGGACGGACATGTTGGGCTTAAAGAACCCGTTGCCGATGATCAGGAACCCCAGCGCCATGTAGAACATCCAGATATCTTCGAAGGCCATCAGAAAGTGTCCGACGGACATGAGAATCGCGCCGATGACGATGGCCCACTTATTGCCGAGCACTCGGTCGGCCAAGTAACCGCCGAGAAGCGGCGTTAGGTAGACCAATGATGTGTACCATTTGTAGATCCCCGATGCGTCCTCCTGCGTCCACTTGAAGTAGTCGACCATGTAGAGCAGCAGCAGCGCACGCATGCCGTAGTAGCTGAATCGCTCCCACATTTCCGTGAAGAACAGAACGTAGAGCCCTTTGGGGTGGCCTAAGAACGTGCCTTGTGACGAGTTGGACACGGGCGATTTCTCCATGTGGTAGCGCGATTTCCGATTCCGGTACGCCGGCTGGAAACCAGTGGCTATCGAATACTGACGCTGGCGATAAGAGCTAAGACACTCCCGACCGCGACGAAAGCCTACACGAAACCGGATCGCGTCTCCAGTAGTCGTGCGGGTCAACGCGTTCGTCCGCCCGTGATTGCGGCTACGCAGGCATGTTCGAAGCATTCCGGCTCTGCTAAGATGGGTCGTTTCAGAGCCGGAGTCGCCGCACATGCCCGAGTTGCCCGAGGTCGAAACCATCGTCCGCGATCTTCGACCCCTGCTTGTTGGTCGATCGTTCGGGTCGGTTCTGCACGTGCGGTCCGACATTGTTCACGGCGATCCGCGTCCGCTGACTTCGCTATTGCCGAAGCGTCGTGTGATCGACATCTCGCGACAAGCGAAGCGGATCGTTGTCAGTCTCAAACCGACCGCCGAGTTGATTGTTCATCTGGGTATGAGCGGTCGGTTGACCGTTGTCGATTCGGATGTGCTGGCTGAGCCACATACGCATCTGCGTGTGACGGTCCGCGGAATGCAGAGCGAGTTGCGATTTCGCGATCCGCGTCGCTTCGGCGGCGTGTGGTGTTTGGCCGGTGGCAAGACGCACGTCGGACGTCGGCTCGGACCGTTGGGCGTAGAGCCGCTCGACACGACACCGGCGGTCTTTCGACGACTGCTTCGCCGGCGCCGGCAGATCAAGGCCATACTGCTCGATCAGCGAATCATTGTAGGGATCGGTAATATCTACTGCGACGAAGCGTTGCACGCCGCGAGCATACATCCACTGACGCGAGCCGATGACTTGGACGGACGGGTGGCGGATCGATTACTGCGGAAGATCAAATCAGTATTGAACAAAGCCATTCGCTTCAACGGATCGACGCTTGTCGACTATCGGCGCGCCGACGGTAGCGAGGGGTCGTTTCGCCAACACCATCGAGTGTACCAACGTACGGGTGATCCGTGTCGTACGTGCGGCCTGCCGATCGAGTGCTTCGTGGCGGCGGGGCGATCCACGTTTATCTGCCCGCAATGTCAACCCGCTGTCGCCCAACATCCCTGCGATTA
Organism: Phycisphaerae bacterium; assembly: GCA_029260075.1. Lineage (GTDB taxonomy): Bacteria > Planctomycetota > Phycisphaerae > UBA1845 > UBA1845 > OFTM250. Next base: position 25,991 of record JAJDDY010000061.1, on the reverse strand, counting down.
GATTTCGAATGCCGTGATGCTGTGCCGTGAATCCCTTCATGCTGTGCCGTGAATCCCTTCTCGGCACAGGAGCGTGGCCCCGGCTTCCAGCCGGTGATCCGTTGATGCGCTGGTTGTGCGTGTCTCTTTTTTCGGTACACCGAAGAAGGTGCGAGAAAGGATTCACGAACCAGCGTTTAGACTTCGGACGCTGTGATGCTGTGCCGTGAATCCCTTCATGCTGTGCCGTGAATCCTTTCTCGGCACAAGAGCGTGGCATCGGCTTCCAGCCGGTGATCCGTTGATGCGCTGGTTGTGCGTGTCTCTTTTTTCGGTACACCGAAGAAGGTGCGAGAAAGGATTCACGCACCAGCGTTTAGACTTCGGACGCCGTGATGCTGTGCCGTGAATCCTTTCTCGGCACAAGAGCGTGGCATCGGCTTCCAGCCGGTGATCCGTTGATGCGCTGGTTGTGTGCGTTTCTTTTTTCGGTGCACCGAAGAAGGCGCGAGAAAGGATTCACGCACCAGCTGTATTCACGCACCAGCGAGTCGTGGCGACGCACCAGAGGTTTTGTGAGTGGCCACCGCGTGTTACAGCGTGCGCCGCTTCAGCGGTGCGACCATCCGCGGATTGTGTTACCGGTTTGAATCAGCAGGGCGTTGTCGCACGCAAGCACTGCCTGCGTATCGATCAATCGCCCCAGTTCCATAACGCCGCCGACGGGCGGGATGAGTCCGCTGCCGTTGCGCAGGTCGTAGCTATAGGCCACGCGCTCCGCACGCGAATCCAGCACGCCAGCGTGCTCGATGGACGGCGTATGCAGGGCCATCATGTAAGACTCGGTGAGGACGTGATCTGTGAACGTTGGTTCGCCCGGAGTCGTACCGCGCCACAACGTCACCCCGGTTACGGCGTCCAATGCGTTGACCGCCGAGGTGGACGTAACGATCAGGCTCGTACCGTGCAGTTGGACCACAAGGTTGTCATCCACCCTCGGTACGACGCGACCAGAGACCCACAGCGGGCGGCCGTCCTCCAGGTTGATTTTCTTCACGTGATGGCCGTCATCGCTGACGTAGAGCACGTCGACGTCGACCAGTATCGACGCCCGGTGAACGCGTCCGTCGAGCTCGATGTGCCATCGTTGTTCGCCGGTTTCTGAGGCGAACGCGGCGATCGATCGCGTGCTGACCACAACAACTTGGCCGTCGATTGTGACGAACAGATCTTCGACCGATCGGCGTTGCCCGGTGCGGAAGGCGCCGAACCACTCACCGGTATCGGCGTTGATCAGACAGGCCATAGCCTCTTGATCCTGCAGGGCGGAATAGACGATCCACGAGTCGAACAGCCGTACGCGTCCGGTCGGTGCGCGTCGCGGCGAGCGTTTCCAAAGCGTATCGCCCGTCGCGATGTCGCAAAGGGTCATGGTTCCGCTATCGCGCACGCTCAGCAGACGATCGCCCCGTATGGCGTGGGTACGCCATGGATCGGCGTCTTCCCAGTCGGCGTCGCGCTCGTCGAGGTCCGGTGGATAGTCCCCACGGGACCAGCGCCGCCTTCCCGTCCATGCGTCCAGCGCGAAGACTTCGAAGTCGTTGGCGAAGACGGCTACGTTGGCGTTGGTGTATAGAAGTTCCGGTTGGCGACGCACGGCGCTTGGTTGGGTCCAAAGGTCGTCGCCCGAACTGGGGTCACATGCGATGACGCCGTCCGGCGTGTGTACGTAGAATCGGGACCACGTGGCTCCCGGTGCGTGACCGAACTGCGGAGTCAGCAGCGTGATCGGCGTTTCGAACTCGCGAGCCAACCGATGGTCAAGAGGCAGAGTAAGCCTTGGGCGTGACGGTTCCACTTGATCTCGAACGTCAGACAGACGCTGTCGATAATCCGAGAACGACACGGTGCGACCGGAGACATCGAAGCGGTACCCCGGAAACTCTCGACTGGCCTTGGTTAACCATCGATAGGCGTTCGATCGTTCGCCGGCCGATTCGTAGGCGTTGGCGATTCTCCGAAGAAGATCGGCGCGATCGACGCTGGTCGGATATCGGTGGTAAGCGTTGGCGAATCGTCGGGCTGCGTCGACCGGACGGGCGTCTCTCAGCAACCGCTCGCCCCAAGCGATGAACACGCGTGGCGCTGTCTCGCTGTTGGGAAACGTATCGACAACCCGGCGAAAGCTGTCATCGTCACCGCGCTGGCTCGCCCGGTCAAGCCATTGCTTCGCTTCGCGCTCGTACGGCGCGTAGAGCGTACGGCTATATCGATCGAGCAATTTCGCGATCCGTTGTCGAGCGTCGTCGCCGCCCGTCGCGCCGCTTGCTTTGGCGCTTTCGTCCGGTTGTTCGCGAAGTGAGCGGTCACGAAGTATCTGGTGATACACACGGAGCGAACGCTTCTCTCGTTCGTCCTGCTCGAACCATTCGCCGAACTTAAGACGATACGCCAAGTGCGCTTGTGGGTCCGACGCATAGCGCGACGCATGTTCATAGAGCGTGTCGATGGTCGTCGTGTCGAGCAGCTTGCGCGATTCGAGCCGTCGCCCGAATGCGAGCACGTCATCGAACAACCGACGCGCCATGTTGCAACCGAGCGACGGGTCGAGCCCATCGACACGGCGTGCGGCCTCGGCGAGAACGTTAATTGCTTTGTCATACGCCCCATTGCTCATCGCAATCTCGACCAGCTCGAGCGCCGGGAGCGGGTCGGACGGGGCGGCGGCCATGCGCGCGCGCAGGGCGTTCCAGATGTCCCGTTTCCTCACGTACGCGGTCACACGACCACCGCCCGCGATCAACAACTCGCCGGGCAGGGCGACGATGTTGCCGCCGTGGTCTTCTTCGTTCAAAGCAATGTCCATGCGCGAGCCGTCTGCAACGGCATAACTCGCGAGGGCGTTCTTGGTGGGAACCAGCAGGCTATCGCCGACCCATTGGCCGCGACCGTCAAGTTCTTGACCATCGGGAAGCGGCTTCTCCCACAGTTGCCGTCCCGCGTGCAAGTCATAGCACGCCACGGCGTAGCCCGCGCCGCACACTACGTTACCGCGCACGCCGAGCATGGTGTCGCCGCCGCCGAGCTCGGACGTCGGAACCGCCCGAACGACGGCACCATCTTCGGCGTCCATGATCAGCACGTCCGCGCGATCCATGGGCAAGACGATGAGTCGACCATCCGCGTAGACCGGCGGATTGAACTGCCACGGATAGGTGTTCCGTATGGATCGCGTCGAGTCCGTTCCACCGGGCGTCTCATTTCGGCCGTACATCGTTAACCACTGGACTTCACCCGTGTACGTCAACACAGCCGCCACCGTGCCCAGGTTGCTGCACACATACGCGGTGTCTTCGTGCAGAGCGATCACGGATCGCGTCGCCTGGCGCGAGCCGAAACTTCCCGTTGACGCACTGCCCACGTGCGTTCGAAACATCATTGATCCGGTGGCCGCATCGAAGCAGTAAAGGTAGCAGTCTTCGAAGCCAAACGAACGACGACGTCGACCGACGACAAAGAGTCGGTTATGGAGAACCACCGGACTGGAGTCGAACGAAACTTCGGCGAACGCCTCCTGAATCATCGTGCGATCCAGTCGCCACACCACGGCGCCGGTCAACGCGTCAAGGCAGACTAGCTCGGCCGCGTTACGAGGCGATTCGTAGCTGTAGTATGGCACGGGATCACCAGGAAGCGACGCGTACAGTCGGTCGCCGGCGACGGTCACCGCGCCCCAGCCCGGCGTGTGTTCGTCCACATAGGTCAGACCCGTTGCGCTCGGATCGCCGAAGGAATGCTTCCATGCCACGCCTCCCGTTCGTCGGTGAAGGGCCACGATCGCCTGCGGAAACTGGGCGTAGATCAATTCGCCCTGCACCACTGGCTGAACACCGGGTAAGCCGTCGCTCTTGTCGCTGCGAATCATGCTCGTCGTGTCGTCCGATCCATGGGCGGAACCGAGCTGAGCGGTGGCATCGAACCGCCAACGCACGCCGGGATCATCCACGTCGCTTCTTGGATGTCGCGCGCGTTCCGAATTGCCGCCGAAGATCGGCCAGTCTGACGGGATCACGGGCGTGTTGAGATCGGGAAACGTCTTGGCGATATCCAGAGCCACCTTGCCCAGCGATTGCTCTTGCCCCTTCCAACGGATCGACGTCGTGTCGGTCGGCGTGTCGCCGTCGTGACCCGCGCGCATGGCGTCGAGCATCGCCAACATTGTTCGCGCACGCCGCTCGTGATCGCCCGGGTTGGGATGTTCGTCTACCACGCGGCGGTAGACATATCGCGCGAGCGCGATATTGCCTTCTTCGATGGCGATCTGACCGATTGCGTCGGCGAGCGCAGCGGCGGATGGCGTGCAAAAATATCGGTTAAACAGTTCGACCAGAGTGCCAAGCTTACGACGGCCACGCAGCGTCGCCAACGCCCGTTGCAATCGCGCGTCAACGAGTGAATCATAGGCGCTCAAACCAGGGGCGGGCCATGTGGCGATCAGTTGATTGATATGCGGGCGAAGCCCGACGTATCGACCGGGTGACAAACGCGTGAGCTTGTCGTCCGCTGAATCGGAAACCTCTTGGAGCAGTGTCGCCGCCTGCGACCAGCGCCCCCGCGAGGCCAACACCCGAGCCTTGGCCAGGGCATCGACGGCGGCGAAGTTGTCGTTGACATAGGCGTTGGTGAATGTCGTATCCGCGCGAAGTCCAGGCACCGCTTCGGTCGGCACCTTGTCCTGCGCCACTACGGGCGCCACCATACAGCCGAGTACAACCACCCGGATCAGCAGGTACTCTATTGATGTCGATCGATCATTCGCCCACATATACTATATTAGTCGGCATCCGTCGGCTTCGTCATGTACCGATCGATGAGCGGGGCGAGTCGCGTGCGAACTTTGGGCTCCAGTTGAGCCGGATCCGTCCAAATCGCCAGTTTCAGCGCGTCGTGACAGCTACAGGAGGGGTAGGCGTCTGGCATCGCCTGCAGCGTGGCGGCGATTAATGCGTGGGCGCCGCGCGTGGCGGTGTCGAGGTTCTTCAAGACCGACTGCATAATCTGATCGCCAGCCTGTCCGGGGGGAGATTCGCGCCAGCAATCGTAGTCCGTCGGAAGGGCGACCAGGGCGTAACAAATCTCGGCTTCTCGGGCCAATCTGGCTTCGGGCATGCACGTCATGCCGATGAGGTCCGCACCCCATTGCCGGTGCATTCTCGATTCGGCGCGTGTCGAAAATTGCGGCCCCTCCATACACACGTACGTGCCCGTCATGTGAACTTTCGTGTCGACGTGCTCAGCAGCATTAGCCAGCAGCGAACGAAGGTGTGGGCAAAATGGCTCGGCGAGTTCCACGTGTACGGCCATGCCCTCGTCGAAGAACGTGCCCGCACGACGAAACGTCTTGTCGATCACTTGGTCACAAAGAACAAGATGGCCTGGGCAAATCGATTCCTGAAGGCTGCCAGTGGCGCCACTCGCGATGATGGCGCGCACGCCGAGCGACTTGAGCGCCCAGATGTTGGCGCGATAGGGTACGCTGGATGGATTGAGTCGGTGGCCCGCGCCGTGCCGCGATAGGAAGGCTATGTCGACACCGTTCCAATTCGTCAGCAGCAGCGGCGCGCTGGTGGCCCCAAACGGCGTGTCGATCGAAACCGGTTCGCCGCCCACCTCCTTGTGCAGCATCTCACCCAAGCCAGTACCGCCGATGAATCCCACTTGTGCCTTACCCATCGATCACCCTTCGCGTTGTTTCTGTTCGTCGATCTCGACAAGGAACCGTTCCGTGTCGGTTTGTTTCGATCGCATATGCTTACGATTAAGAACGTGTGTGACATGCCTTTTGCCGAGCCGCGCCCCTGAGGAAGCGGTCCGGGCTCGCGGGTGAAACCGCTTCCTCACGGGCGCGGCTCGGTTCATCGCAAACCCTCTAACACGTCTTCTGCACACCTTCCAAGAGTTATTCTGATCACCGGCTGGAAGCCGGTGCCACACAGGAACGTCAACCGAATCATGAGTGCGAACCGGTAACAGTTGTCCATCGCGAGAGCAGCTCGGGTATCACCTGTACCGCGCGGTCAACCTCCTCCTCCGTATTGAACCGCGATAAGCTTAGCCGAATGGCGCCGTGCGCGATTCGCTCGTCGATCTTCATGGCTTGCAACACGTGCGACGGTTGGAGAGAACCGCTGCTACACGCCGCGCCGCTCGACGCACAGATGCCGGCTTCGCTCAGGAGTATCAAGATAGCCTCGGCCTCAAGCCCGGCGAATGAGATGTTGCACGTGTTGTACACGCGTTCGGCGCCACCTCCGTTGATCACAGAGTAGGGGACCGACTCGAGCAGCCCAGTCTCAAGCGTATCGCGCAGACGCCCGACATGCTCTGCCGTGTCCAGCAGTGTCTCGCTAACGAGGGATGCGGCCACGCCCATGCCCACGATACCGGCGACGTGCTCCGTGCCGCCGCGAATCCGTCGCTCCTGACCGCCGCCTAGGATGAGCGGTTCGATTCGCGTTCGGCGTCGAACATACAGCGCGCCGGTGCCTTTGGGACCATGGAATTTGTGGGCCGACAAGCTCACCAACTGCACGGGCCAGCCGCTGACGTCGATCGGCAACTTGCCCACGGCTTGTACGGCGTCGACGTGGACGGGCACGTCTCGCTCACGTGCGACCTCGCCCAATCGAAAAATGTCATTGACCACGCCTGTTTCGTTGTTGGCGTGCTGAATTGAAACCAAGGCCGTATCGTCTGTGATCAACTTCGACCACTGATCCGCATTGACGCGACCATCCGAGTCAACGCGGGCGTAGTCGATGCGGTATCCTTCGTGCGCCAATTGTTCCATGACCTTGAGCACGGCCGAGTGCTCCACGGCCGTCGTGACGATATGTCGTCGGTTGGGATGGCCATGAAGGACGCCCCGAAGCGCCAGATTGATCGCCTCGGTACCGCCACTGGTGAAAACGATTTCCCGAGATTCCGCCCCGATCAAAGAGGCCACCTGCTCGCGCGCCACCTCCACACGGTGGCGAACAGCCTGACCAAACTGATGCAAGCTCGAAGGGTTCGCGTACTGCTCCCTAAGAACCGGGACCATGGCCTCGACCACTTCGGGTAGCGGTTTGGTGCTGGCGTTGTTATCGAAATAGATTAGCTCGCTCATCGCCCGCCATTCTAGAAGCTAGTGGTATTGGAGCAAACTGGTGCCGGCGGGTGACTCATTGCTACAGCGGTGAGGGAGTCGAATCGCCTCGCCCAGCAGTCTGTTGAACAACGCTGGTATTCAATCACGTCCCCACGAACCCGCCCGTGACGACGGGACGTGTCTCCATCAAGAGGCAGAAATCGCTAATGGATCACCGGCTGGAAGCCGGTGCCACACTTTCTCAACAGGCCGTTAACAGTCCAATGATTGCCGCCACGCCAAACCGCCGGCACCAATCACGCCCGCTTCGCGACCCAACTCTGCAAGGCGCAACGACGGCACGTCGTCACAAAGTGACCAGCGTTGCGCGGCGAGGTGATGGTTGACGCCGTCCAGCAGGAAATCCCCCGCATCGCTCATGCCGCCGCCGAAGACGACGCATTCCGGGTTGTACGAATGTTGGATGTTGATACAAGCGATCGCCAGAGCGCGACAGGCCTCGTCCCAAATATGAAGACAAACGTCATCGCCCGCGCGAGCCCCATCCGCAACGCGCTCGGCGGTAATGGGTTCGGTGTCGTTGTCGGTCAGCACGCTCGACTGACCGTGCTCGATGGCGTCGATCGCTCGGCGTGCAACACCGCCGGCTGACGCATACTGCTCAAGGCAACCGCGTTGACCGCACGCACAGCGCAGCCCGTCTATGGCGACGATCGTATGACCCAGCTCCGCCGCGTTGTGGAAATGTCCGTGAACCAGTTGACCACCAAGCACGACGCCGGCCCCTACACCGGTGCCGAGCGTAAGCATCACCATATCCCGATATCCGCGACCCGCGCCTGCCCAGTGCTCGCCGAAGGCGGCGGTGTTGCCGTCGTTATCGAGGACCACATCAATTTCGAGCTTGTCAAACAGCAGCGAGCGCAGTGGTACATCGATCCATCCCGGCAGGTTGGCGGCGCGGACGATTCGCCCCGCGTCAAGGTCCAGCGGTCCCGGTGATCCGACGCCGACACCAACGACGGCTGAACGATCTAGACTCGCCGACGTCAACAACTCGTCAGCCATCCGGACCATCTTGTCGATGACGGGTTGCGGTCCACGGGCGGCGTCTGTGGGCGTCGAGCGACTTGCCAACATTCGCCCGTCCCGTTCAACAAGGGCCACGCTCAACGTCGTTCCGCCGAGATCGATGCCGATGGCGACGGAAGCGTTCATTTCGTCGACGGACTTTCAGGAATCGGCGGCAATGAAATGGAGGATAGCGAATTGATCGGTGGGTCGGTCGCGATCAGGCCTTCGCGGAGATCGTCCGGCATGGGCTTGTCGAGTTTGAGCAGCATGAGCGCCGTCTGACCGCGTCGTGACAGCGCCATGTCAGCAATGTTGATGCCGGCGTCGCCGAACCGATGACCCACCAGTCCGATCACGCCAGGCCTGTCGTCGTTGAAGATGAGCACCATCGTGCGCTCCGGAACAATCTCCATTCGATAGCCGTCTATGGCCGTGATCCTTGGCTTGCCGTCGCCGAAAATTACGCCTTCGATTTCGTGGTCGACCCCGCCGGAACACACGGAGACACTGAGCGCGTCGGGGAAACCGGGTTGGGCGTTTCGGCTTGCGTGCTCCACAGTGATTCCTCGGCGGTTCGCGTGTTCCTTGGCGTTGACGATATTGATGCGTGCGTCGAGATGCGGACCGACGATCGCCACCATCGCCTGCCACGCCAGCACGCCCGAGAGTTCGTGTAGTGAGTCGCCGAAGACGGTCACGGTGATGCGCTCCACCCCGCCCGCACACCACGGCGATAGAATCGCACCCATGCGCGCCGCGAGATCAACATACGCCCGCCCACGAGGGGGAAGGCTGGCGGGTAACCCCGTGACGTTTACGGCTGATAGAATTTCGCCGCGGATCAGGTATGCAAGCAGCGCGTCCACCGCGTCTACGGAGACCTGCGTCTGAGCTTCCACGGTCGATGCGGCCAGGTGCGGCGTGAGCACGACGTTTCTTGCCGACAGAATCGGGCTGTCTTTCGGCGGCTCTTTGGCATACACATCGAGCGCCGCCCCGGCGAGTTGACCGGCGTTGAGCGCGTCCGCGAGCGCCAACTCGTCGATAAGCCCGCCGCGCGCACAGTTGACCAATCGAGCACCCGGTTTGAACCGGGCGAACTGCTCCTTGCCGAGCATGCCCCGCGTGTCGTCGGATAGGGCGGAATGCAGCGTGGTGCAATCAGCCTGCGCGAGCAGATCGTCGAGCGTAGCTACCAGCGTGACCGCACCGTCCATGCTCGACGTGCCCGTGACGAAGGGGTCGAAGCAGATGACTTTCATTTCCAAGGCGAGGGCACGCTGCGCGACGGCGCGACCGATGCGCCCGAATCCAACGATGCCCAGCGTCTTTCCCGCGACCTGATCGCCCTGGTAGTCCGACCGAGTCCACTGTCCCGACACGACATGGGCATGGGCCGACGGGATCCGGCGATGAAGTGCCAGGATCATGGCAATCGTATGCTCGGCTGTAGAGATGGTGTTGGCGTCCGGCGTGTTCATGACCAATACGCCCGCAGCCGTCGCGGCGCTGAGGTCGACGTTGTCCACACCAACCCCCGCTCTGGCGATTGCGACGAGCTTGCCGGGTTTGGCGAGCACTTCGGCCGTCACCTTCACCGCCGAACGGATCAACATGCCGTCGTATTCGCCGACCGCCGACGCGAGTTCAGTCGGCGAAAGACCATGTCGAACGTCGAACGATACGTTGGGCGTTTGCTCCAACCGCTCAATCCCGGCCGGCGCGATTTTGTCTGCAACGAGAATTTTGGGCATCTTCGATCCTTAGTAACTTCAGTCTATCGACTCGCGGAGTAGCATCTCATGTGTGGTACCGGCTTCCAGCCGGTGATCCGAACAGCCAACCGGTCCGCCAGGCCCACCTTCCATCCAACACCACAACACTACCTACCCCGACGCCTAAGTGCCTCACCTATTCAAAGATGGGGCGATCGAATCCGTAGTCGATTCGACTCCCCCGCGGCTAAAGCCATGGGCCACCCGACGGTGATCCGACAACCCGACCGGTGTCGACTCGCCGAGTGGCATCTCATGTGTGGCACCGGCTTCCAGCCGGTGATCCAAATAGGTCAACCGGCCCGAAAAGGCCCCCTTCCATTTGACCGCCGCGAGACTACCCACCGTTCACGTCCGGTCGACCAAAAACCAATCCCGCATAACCCACGGAATCATCCTGATCGGCGGCTCCCCGTCGATTAAGTACTTCGGCACTGGTCGTGTGCTCCAACAGTACGCCGTCCGTGGCACCGATCGCCTGGCTCGCGGCAATCGTCGCTGCCGCCGCACCACTGTTGCACGCATTGCGATGGCTTGCCGCTTCGGGCACCAACTCCGCAGCACGCATTCCACACATCAAATCGACGAACCGCCGATCGTTTTCCTTAGCCCAAGTTTGACCGTCTTCACCGTCGCCGTGCGGCGTGAACCCATACTGCGGACCGTAGTGCGTCAGGTCCGTCGTTCCCACGATGAGGGCGTCATACTTATATGCCTTTAGCGTTCGCCCGACAGCCTGCCCGATCTCCGGCGCCGTGGTCACGATCGGTACCATGATCGGGACGATCGGCGTGTTTGGAAACAGGTGGGCGACAAAGGGTATTTGTACTTCGAGCGAATGCTCGTCGGCGTGGGCGTACGGGTCGTCGACAATCAAATTCGTGTGACCCATGATCCGCTCAGCCAACCGGGCGTCGACCGACACCGACCCGACCGGCGTCTCCCACCGCCCGGACCCGAACATAGCCGCCTCTTTGCCACGATGACGATGCACGCCGCCAATCAGGATGATGACGTCCGGGTGAGGCTTGCGACCGCTCGGCCGATCGGCGTGCTTGGTCCACGAAGACACGAGGGTGTCGAACACCTTAGCCGCCACGCCGCCGCTGCACATCCAACCCGCATGCGGCACCAGCCCGCCGACATATTCGCGCGCATCGTCCGCGTCGCTCGAGTTGCTGCTGAGCAACTCCTCAAGGTCACGCCGACACGCGTCGCCACCGGAAGGATAAAACTGGCCAGCCACAACCGGCTCACGAACAATCATAGCCGGAGGATAACAGGCTTGGGGGCTGGGAGCGAGATTCAGGCGGCCACGGAGGGACGAATCGACTCCGGGACGTAGGGGTTGGACGAATGTCTTCGTCCCTTGGTTCCTTAAGTCTCTCTGTCCCTTCCTCCCCCAATTCGTAGGTTGCGGAATACCGTCAGCGGGCTAGAATGACCGGCACGTTGTATTGCGTCTGGGCACGATGGGTCCGGTCGCGTTGCGGGGGTTGTGGACGTTGGCTGATGTCGATGCGAAATTGCTCAAGCTGATGGAATGCCCGGTGGCGCATGTGCCTCTGGTGCAGGCTGGCGATTGGCTATACGCTACGGATCCGGCCACGCGGCGGAAATATCCGGTTCGCGACGGCATCCCGGTGATGCTTGTCGATGAGTCGGAGGTGGTTGACGCGGACGAGTTCGACCGGGTTATGGCTGAGTGTGGTCGTGACGGGCAGGATGGGAATCCTGCTCAATCGTAGGGACGAGATAGGAATCGCGTCCCAGCAAGATCTTAGGGACGAGATGGGAATCACGTCCCAGCAAGGTAGGGATCACGTCCCAGCAGCAGGCTGGCGAGTCCCAGCGATTTGATACGACGGCTCAGGTAGTTTCTGACGACGACTCGGGTTGGTCGCATGTTGACCGGCCCGGCTTATTGACAATGTTTGGCGATCATGGCGGTCGTCGTAAGACGTGGACTAGGAAAGAGATTAGATGGCATACGAATCAGGCGGTTTTCACACCAAGCGTCGTTTTTCCGATCGCGATACCCCCGAGTGGGATGGCCCGCTCGTGGACTACAAGGAAGTCGAATTGATCCGCAAGTGTCTGACTTCCAGTAGCAAGATCATGTCGCGCAAGCGTGCCGGTACGAACACGCAAGAGCAACGCGCGTTGAAGATCGCCGTCAAGCGCGCCCGCTTCATCGGGCTGATTCCCTACGCCGGCGCGTAGCACACGCTCTCGGCGGACGTAGCTTGCGTGTGAATCCCTTCTCGCGCCCGCTGGCGTGCGAATCCCAAGCTATCGCTGGTGCGTGAATCATTTCTCGCGCCCGTCCATTTCGCTGGTGCGTGAATCCTTTCTCGCACCCATTTAGATCGTAGCATCGCTCGTAGTGCGTCCCATGCGCCTGTTTGAGCAGATGGACGAGATAGGAATCTCGTCCCATCAATTCGCTGGTGCGTGAATACTTTCTCGCACCTGTTCAGATCGTAGTGGTAGCGCGCGTCCCGGACGCACCACTCCCGCGTCGTCCGAAACAGGCTCGCGCCGTCGGATTGGGCAGGGCGCTCTGCGCCGGTCTTACTATTGCTCATACGAGCAACGAGTTACGTCCTCGCGGTTTTCGCTCACCACGTATTACCCATCGCCCAAAATCGCTACGAGTTTCCGCGAGTCAATCGATCCTCCGGTGACGACGCAGACGGAACGGCCACGTGCGTCGGGCGGAGTCTTGAGTGCTGCCGCCACGGGTAGGGCGGCGGAACCTTCTACGATCACACGGTTTCCCAAGGCGAGGCGTCTGATGGTGGACTTGGTGTCCTCCTCCGAGACGAGCACCACGTCGTCGATGAGACTCTTGACGACGCCGAATACGGTATCGGTCATGTACGGCACGGCCACGCCGTCGCACATCGTATTGCACGGCACGCTCGCCGGCTTGCCCTGTCGCATGCTCTCATAGAGCGATGCGCACCCTTCAGGTTCAACAGCCACAACACGGATGTCGGGGTTGGTGGCTTTCAGGGCGCTGGCCACACCGGTGATCAAACCGCCACCGCCGACGGGAATGAACACGGTTTGCACGTCGGGACGGTCGGCTAAGATTTCCAAACCAAGTGAACCGTGGCCGATCCACACGTCGCGTTCGATCCACGGATGTATGAACGCATACGGCTGCTGCTCCCATCGACGCTCTTTGAGGAACGCGAACACTTCGTCCATTGGCACGAGCACGGGTTCCCCGCCGTACTTCTTGACAGCCTCGATCTTCGTGGCGGGGGCTGTGTCGGGCATGATGCTGCGAGAAGGCACGTCGAAGTGTCGGCCACACCACGCCAGCGCCTGTGCCGTGTTTCCGGCACTCACCGTACTAAGACCGTGCGCGCGCACCTCCGGCGCCAGCGATGCTACCGCGTGATAGATGCCGCGAATCTTGAACGACGTGACGACCTGATGAATCTCCAGCTTGAGTAAGATGTCGCTTGCGCCGGCGAAGTCGTGGAGCGGGACGATCGGCGACCGGACGACGACTTCGCGCATACGTTCGGCGGCTTGCGTGATTTCCTCCAGACTTGGTGGCTTGGTCGTAGGTGTCATATTCTTGTCTCGCGGGTCTGTGGTTCGGATGAGCGGTCTTGGCTCGTACGCGATGCGATCACTGACCGCTTATCTTACCTTCGACGATTTCGAGAATCTCCTTTTCCATCGCTCTAGCGCTGCGTTCAAGGTCGGCAGCGCGGGACAGCATGTCTGCCGAGAATTCCTTATCTGAAAGCTCAGCCGAATTGATACGCACGTTGAGTCCGGCGCCCAAGATAGCCGTCCGGGCACAAAGAGCGCCGACGCCGGCGTCGGATACGGAATTCGGGTTGCCAATCTCTGCCATGGCCTTGATCACCGTCATCGAATCGAACGCCGCTTGCATAACACGAAAAGGCACGTCAATGGCGTGCTTCGTGGCCTGCTCGATGGCATCGCGGCGGGCAGTCTGTTGCGCGTCGCTACCCTTGGGCAGGCCGAAGGCTGCGAGGATACGGTTGAAGGCTTCGGTATCTTCGTCGACAAGGGCGAGTAGGTGTTCGTACGCGGCTTTGCCCTTGACCGCCCAGTCAGAGAATTCCTCCCATCGATCGTCCCAGCCACGCTTGTGTGCGGAAAGATTCGCGACCATGGTAGCCAGAGCGGCACCCATCGATCCGACGGCGGCTGCGATCGACCCTCCCCCCGGGGCAGGGGATTCCGACGCCGTCTCTTCGACAAACCCGGCCACCGTCAGGTCGACGAGATTGTCATTGCTCGATTTCGCAAGCAGATACTCGATGATCTTTTGTTTCGGGTTGAATGGAGCCAAGTCATCCAGCCCGAGAGACTTCACGGCGATCTTGATGAGTTCCGACTCTGAGACGCCGACCGATCGCCCTTGTTTTCGTAGGAAATAGGCACCGGCATCCAGCATGGCCTTAAGCGGGACTAATCCGACGAGTTCAGACCCGGTGACGCGAATGCCTCGGGCATCGGCCTTCCTACACACTTCGTCGAACGCCACGTGAATCGGCGTGACGGTGATGTTCGTCAGGTTGATCGAGATTTGCGCGACACCGTACTCCTCAATAAACCAGCCGATGGCTTTGACACACTTGAGTGTTCCCGGCGTCCAAACGCGATGCCCTTTGTCGTCGAGTACCGGCTTGCCAGTGATCGTTCCGTTGTCGGTCGCGACGCGACCTTTTTCGCGGACATCGAAAGCGATCGCGTTGGCTCGGCGCGTCGAGGTAGTATTCAGGTTGACGTTGTACGCCACGAGGAAATCGCGAGCGCTGACCCCTGTCGCTCCGCACCGTGCGTTGAACACCGCGGGTCCGAAGTCGGGTTTCCACTCGGCGTCGGTCAGCTTTTCCTTCAGCCCCCCGTATTCGCCGGCGCGAACCGTGGCCAGGTTGCGGCGTCGCGATGTTTTGGCTGCGTGCTCGTAGCAATAGATGGTCAGCCCGACCTCTTCGCCAAGTCGCTGCGCCAAACGGTGTGCGTGGACCACTGTTTCATCCATGGAGATGTTGGCGATGGGAACGAGCGGGCAGACGTCCATCGCGCCGAAGCGCGGGTGCTCGCCCGTGTGTTTGCTCATGTCGATCAACTCGGCCGCCTGTTTCGCCGCTCGAACAGCGGCTTCGATCACCGGTTCCGGTGCGCCGACGAACGTGACGACGGTGCGGTTGGTGGCCTTACCGGGGTCGACGTCGAGAAGACGCACACCGTCGACGCCCTCTATGGCGTCCGTGATCTGTTTGATGACCGAGGGGTCTCGCCCCTCGCTAAAATTCGGGACGCATTCGATGAGTTGACGGGTCATGGAACTCCATTCCTGTTGATTTCGCTCAGCCGCCGGACGGGTATTCTCACAGCCGACAGCAGTAGCAGTGGATTGTCCGGATAGACCTGGATTCCGCAAGACCCTCGGGCGTCGCGGTTTCGGGTGACGTGCCAAGCTTACGGACAATCGTTTGACGGGTGGGGCGGGAGCGGTCAGGAACTCAGACCGGAATTGCATAAGGGTGCGTCTGGGACAGGGCGTACGCGGCAGCAGATCGTGCGATCCGGCATGCGATGTGCGAGGATGTTCGCCTCGTTGAACAGGCTACTACACGCGCGTGTTTGTCGGCGCTGGCGATGCGCATCGCTGAACGATCTCGTCGACAATCGGGCAGGTCGGGCGAACCTGACGCCATCGCCGACCGACCTCCGAGATGGTTGCGAGCTGTTCCGTGTCAGCGTCACCAGTCAAGGCGACCAGTCGCGTCAAAACCCGGTCGATCAATTCACGTTCCCAATCGGCGCCGTCATCCGCGCAGAGGTCGAGCGCCCGTCGGGCCGCTTCTTCTGATCTGTCGTTGGCCGTTGAATCGAACACACGTTCAATGAGTGGTCGAACGAAGAGTCGCGACTCCTCGCTGCCGCGGTTGAGTTCGACTAGGTTCCCCCAGTATGCTGAGGATTCTTGCCACGGCGCGATCGCAATGCGCTTAAGCAGTTCGCGTTGTACGGTCGTGACCAAATCGGCGGTACATTCGGCCTCGACTTTGCATTCCGGTTCGACCAAGCGTCGTCGTGCGATCGTTAGGAGCTCGGTGATTTCCGTTTCGCCCACGAGGTCTTGTTCGTTGAATATCTTCCCGATGCGCTCGCGGCCATCCGAGTCGAATTGCGAATACGGGCGTGCCGTTCGCGTCGATAGCTCAGTAAGATCGCCACGCGTCCAATGTCGTTTCACGAACATCAACCATGGCGTGTCGTCGGCGGTTGGTTCGTTGTTGGCGTTCGGTTCCAGGTAGGCCACATCCTGCCCGGTCACGCGCTTTTGCGTGACGCCTTGGTCATCGTGTATGAGCATCAGGTTATGGCAGCGACCGACGGAGAATCGAAGCCCGACGGAAAGTGACATGCGGACGCGCATCGGTCCGGGCAGACCAAGCCACATCGCCTCGCCCGAATCGATCCACGGCTGCGCGAGGTTGACAACGATCTTGCGGCCATCAAGGAGCGACTCCAAGCAGTGACCGCCCCACGCGGTCGTCAATGGCGGTTGGGCGATCGCACCCTCTCGAACAACCGGCCTGTCGTCGATCGCGAGTTCCAAATCATCCAGCACGCCAGGCGGATTCAGTTGTGGCGCGTGGAGCTTCATCGCGACCATAGCACGTAGTACGGTGAATGGATTGGACGCGGCGTGCGTCTCCAAGTCTTCCTGTGAGAGTACGACGATGTGCGTATAGACGCGCTGACCACCGCGACCAGTGTGCTCCGCGCCGGCGGGGCAAGAAAGCGATACGCTCACTCGACCATCGCCAATCGGATACACGGACGCGGCGCAGCCTGCATATTCGTCCGAGCCGGCAGCCGCAGTACACAGTGAATCGTGCGACGGTGAGTTGCGCGTGATTCGCTGCTTGTCTCCGGCGCGAAGCCCTCGGCTCGCGGCGATGATGCGATAGCCTTCGCCCATCGGTGTGCGTACCGAGGTGAAGATAGCTTGAGCGCAGACGATCGTTGTGGTGGCCATGGTGTCGTCCTCTGTTTACTCGTCCGGTTAGCGGTTTCCAATCACGGAAAGCGTCCACGCGAACGGCTCAAGTATCCCTCGCGGGGCGACGTGCAGTGGGTAGGGAATGACGTTGTCTGCTTCGTCAGTGCCATATCCCAGGGCGCCGACGACGGTAGCCGAGAAGAAGCGGAAGTGCTCGAAACGGTTTTCGCAGATGTTCCAAAGTCGGTTGAGGTTCGTCTGGGCAAACCGGTTGGGATCATCGGAACACTCGATGCAGTAGTCTGCTTTGGACAAGACAATGGCGACCGGCATGTCGATCTTCTTTTTTTTCTTGTTTCTGCACACGCCGTCGATGTAGGTCATGAGTTTGAGCGCAAAGAAATCCGGTTGCGGTGAACCGGCCGCCGCCATGGCACCGTCCACGAGCAAGATCGCGCCGGCGGACTTGCGTAGCAACGAGTTGATCACCGTGAACGTGTTGGGTGACGACACCTCTGCAGCCAACGCTTCGCCGGCGATGTCGGGCATCACCAGGTCATAAACCATGTCGGGTTCGCCGGCGTGGTTGGCTTGGTAATAGGCCCATTGCCATTCGTCCACTTCCATGGCTGTCTTCGGCGGAAACTGTCGAGCGCCGAGGTAGCTGACGACGGTATGCTGCAGGTTGACTGAGAACGCCCCCCTGGGAACGGCTTCGAATTGGTCCGCGCGTTTCGAGAGCATGTCGAGAAGCACGCCGAGATAGACGGTCTTCCCGACGTTGCTGTCGCCGATGACGGTAACGATGCACGGATCACGACCTTGATCGACCGTATCGTGCGTTAGCGCCATGGGGGCGCCGCACACGCTGCAGACGACCGTGTCGCCGGCGTTGGTGGTCCCACAGATCATGCAGGTTGTGGCAGTTTCGGTCGAGGGTGCGACGGCTGTCAACGTAGTCACGGTGTTCTCCTGGGCGTTATTCGCCGTTCATCCAAGTGGCCTGGTCGAGGTCGATGGCGCAGCGAAACCCCGTGTTATGAGGGCGTGCCAACGCAAGTTGTCCGGTGCGAAACGACGTGGTCGTTTGACATTCGAAGTACGTATCGAAGGCACCGCCGCGAACGACGTGCATCGGCATCTCGCCAACGATGGGGCGTCCCTCGTCGTCCGCGATGTTGTATTCCGTGTCCGTCCATTCCCAGACGTTGCCCACAAGTTGACGTACCTGATTCGGGGCTGCACCCTCTTCGTATTCTGAAACCGGAACCGTGGCCTTCTTGTGCGACGACCAGACGTTGCATTTGGTCATGTCCATCGCATCGCCCCATGGAAACCGGCGCATGATATCCGTCGAGCTTCTGATGTGCCACGAAGCCGACATCTGCCACTCCGCTTCCGTGGGCAATCGCTGGCCGATCCACAGGGCGTACGCTTGCGCTTCGTACCAACTGATTCCTACGACCGGATGCTGCGCTAAGGGTGCATGGTATCGTCCGTCGCGCCAAAACCGTGGTGCGGGCTGACCGGTTTGGTCTTTGAGTTCGATGAGATGTGGCCAGATTTCTTCGGGCCAGCAGTCCAACTCGTCGTAACCCGCTGCGTCCACGAACTGCTGATACCGCTCGTTGGTTACCGTGTGGACGTCGAGAAGGAAGGGCGTTACGGCGATCTCTTCCTCAGGTGCGCCGGGTTGGTCTGAAAGCGTTTGGTTCATCGTCACGCTTCCAGCCGGTACCAACGCCATCATCTGTTCCAGTCGGTCTTTGGCCTCCGAGACGATCTTGGCGCCTTCGGCGTGGGATGCCCATCGCGACGGGTCGCGGAGAAGCACGCAGTCTCGCTGCTGCTGCGCAAGGCACAGAAGCGGATCCTCCGAAACCGAATTTTTCGGCGAGGGCTGGAAGTCCTCGGCACCGCTCGGCGTGGGTTCGCTCCACTCCTTGCGCGGTGTGCGCGGTTTCGACTTTTTTCGTGAGAAAAGCTTCAACGCCATGGTTGCGCTCCGTAAACCAATTTAAGTTTGTCGATGCGGTCGAAAGACGACTACACACCAACGGCCTTGCGTCGTGAGTCCCGCCTGAGTTTGCGGAACTGCTCAGCTGCACTGTTACCAGCCGGCTTCGGCGCCGGTCCCGACTGCAGCAGTTCGGCGGATTGCCCTTCAACCGCAACAGCGTCAGCGTCCGAGGTCTTCTCGGTTCGCCCGGCGCGAACCGGAACAGTATCCAATCGGTCCAGCAGTTCTTGTCGCTGCCCGGCGAGATCTTTCTGTTCACGAACGAGTTGGTTTTGCAGCGTGCCGAGCGCCTCGCGACGGCTGGCCACGTCGCCCACGCTCGCCTGAACCTCTTCCTCCCGCCGTTCCAATTCGTCCGTTCTACTCTGCATTTCCTCATTCATCGCGTGAACCGACTGGCTCTCTTCATTGAGGCGTTGTCTCGCCATCTCGAGCTCGGCGTCACGCTGCATAATCTCATCCGCCCGCGCCGAGTTGGCCCGAGCCTGCTCCTCCAGTTGGGCGCGAAGCCGGTCGAGCTGCTGCTGACCCGCCGCGATCGATCTCGACTGTTCATCGATCCGTTGGCGCAATTCCTCCGCACCCGCGCGGTACGTTTCGATTTCCTTGGTCGCCGCAGCCAGTTGCGTGAACTTGCCCTCGACATCGTCACGGAGTTCGAGCAAGTCCTTGCGGTCGTTGGCGACGTCCGTCTGCTCACGGGCGATACGCTCCTGAACCGTCCGGGATTCGGCAGACTCCTGATTCAGCCACTCTTTCGAGTCTCTGAGTGCCTGCAGCATCTCGGAGCCTCTCGCTTGAACCCGACCAAAGTCAGGCGGCGCCGTGTTCAGCTTCTTGGATGGGCTCTTGGCCATCGACCAGATCCTTATTTATGCGACGTTGTCGTTCTCTTTACGTTCGATGCGGCCACCGAATCCGGTCACGGAAAGCGCGCTCCGGCCCTCCAAGGACGAGCGAAGACACGCACGGGTGAGACGCATGCCCGAAGCTTACGATACATGGGTGTCGCGCCGGGCCCGTTGTTCCACGTGCTTGCGTGGCTCAACAACCGCATACCGACAGCCGAGTTTCTCGGACCCCTGGATGATGAATCGTTATCGGACAGATGCGCGGTCCCCTCCCGAGACGATGTGCGCAATCCGAGGCCACGGCCTCGCGGCGCCTGCGCAAAACGTAGACTCTACCAGTATGACCAATGGACCAGCAGGCGGTGCATAGGCTCTTGGCCTATCGGCCGCGAGCATTGCGCCGTCATTACGTCATGGCGTACACGGGTTCTGCGTCGGGTCGCGGTCGATTAGGGGATGCGTTATGGTCGAAACGATGGTGCAAGGCGATACGCTGGCGACGGCCGAGACCGCGATGCACGCGTTCGAAAGTGAGCTCGTAAACTACACGGAACAAGTGTCCGCGTGGTCGGCCGGGCTCATTCGCGAAACCGAAGAACACAGCAAGCAGAGTCAGGAGCAGTGCAACCAAGCCTCTCGCGAACTCGACGAACGCAAAGCGCAATTCGACAAAGACCAGGCCGCTTTCCAGACAGAGCGAACCGATCTGCAACGCGAGACCGAGGCGCACCAACAGCGCGTCAAGCTAGCTGACCAGAGAGAGCGTGAACTGGCCAAGGAGGCTGAGTCGCTCAAGACGCGTACCACTGAGTTCCAAAAAACCCAGGCGTCGACCGCAGCCCGCGAGCAAGAAACTGCTCAAGCGTTCCAAAAGCGAGAGGCAAGTCTTGTTCACCAAGAGCAGGCCGTGGAAGCCGGCATGTGCGAGGTTGCAGCACGCAAGACCAAGCTCGATCAAGATGCCGCCGATCTGAAGACCCGCCGCAAAGATTCAGCCGACGAGCACGCGTCCCTCGAAGCGCGGTCCAAGAAACTGTCGGAACGCGCGGCGTCTCTACAAAAAGAGGAAGAGGCGCAGAAGAAGCAATTCAACCAGCTCGCCCGCCAGAAGTCCGACCAAGCGGCTGAGCGAACCCGTGTGGACAGTGATCGGGCTGAGCTCGGAAAGCGCGAGGCCGGGATATCCGCTCGCGAAAAGGAAAACAATCAACGGGCCAAGGCCACCGAAGAAGCGGAGCGTCGAAACCAGCAACTCGAATCAAAGCTTCACGCCGCCCGCACCGAGATCGAACGGACACGGGCCGAACTGACTGCGCAGGAGTCACAGTGTGTGAAACAGCGCAAGCAGCTAGACAAAGAGGCGACCGACTGTGCACAGCGCGCGGACAAGCTGCGGCTTCAGGAGGAGACCCTTAAGAAGGACAAGGATGCATTCCGCATTGAGCAGGCGCGTTCGACGAAGGAACTCATAGAACAGCGTCGAGCTTTGAAGGCTGATCGCGCCCAACTCGATCAAGCTAAGCAGACGCTCGATCAACGCGCCGCTCAAGAGGTCACCCGCGCGGCAGCCATGGAACAACAAGCGGCTACGCTCAAGGAGCGAGGCGCGAAGATGGATCAGCGTGACGCTGAGACAGCTTCGATTCGAAAGCAACTGGAGATTGACCGCAAGACCCTCAAGGAAGAACACGCACAAGTTGGCGCTCGAGGTGCGGAGGTCGAAAAGCGTGAGCAAGGGGTCGCGCAACAGGGCGAGAAGCTGAAGTCGCTCGAAGACCAACTTCGACTGGAACAAGAGAAGCTGGATGCGCTTTCCAGTAAGGTCGACGTCCGAGCGAATGCACTCGAGACAGAATCGGCATCACTCGACAATCGATGCAAGAAGCTGGATCAGCGAGAGACCGAGTCGGCCGCGATCCATAAAGCCATGGACGCAGATCGCCAGAAGCTCAAAGAAGAGCTCGCCCAAGTCGGCGCTCGAGCAAAGGAGATCGAAAAAAGGGAACAGGGCGTCGCACGACAGGGCGAGGAACTGAAATCACGGGATAGTCAGCTTCGCCGAAAGAGCAACGAATTCGCGGCTACGTCGGAGAAGCTTGACGCCCAAACGCGTTCGCTCGAAAAGGAAGTCGCGTCGCATAAGGAGCGATGTGTCAAATTGGATCGGCGCGAGTCCGAAACAGCCGGTCTTCGGAAGCAGCTAGATGAACAACGTGACGATTTCAAGAGTAGGGCCGCTGACCTAGAGAAACGAACCAAGGATCTTGACGAACGTCACCGCGCCCTTGAACAGCTTACCGCCGAGTTGCAGGATCGAACGCAGCGCCTCGACGCCAACGGCCAAGAGCACGAGAAGCATTCGTCCGAACTCGCGGCCAAGCGAAAGTCGTTGGACGCAGAACAAGTCGCGGTGAAGCAACGCGGCAAGCAAGTGGAAGATCGTAGCGCCGAACTCGACCGGATGGTGGCTGAGTTTGAACAAGCCCGCCGCGATCTCGATGTAGCCAAGAATCAGAGTGTGACCAGCACACAGCAGCGGGAGAAGCAATTAGCTGCTGCGATCGCCGATTCGACGAAGCGGGCTGCGGCGAACGACAAGCGAAACCAGGAGTTGGTGAACAAGCAGGGCGAATTGGACAAGCTTCGCGCGACGTGCGAAGAGGATCGCGTAGCCATCGAGCGCCGGCGATCGGAGTACCAACGCGATGTAGAACTGCACAAGCAAGCCATGCAGGCGCACCACGACGTCGCTGCTGAATGGACCAAGAAACACGACCAACTTGAAGAGGAACGAAAGAAGTTCTCGGTCGAGACACAAGCCGCTCGAAAGGAATTGGATAAGCTAAAGAAAGAATTGGCGGCTTCGCAGGCCGAAATCGACGGCAACCACAAGGCGAACAATCTCGCAGTCAAGACGCTTGAAGATCGCGAGGAGGAGCTCAAGCGCCGGACCGAGGCAGTCGCGACGGAACGTGAAGAACTGAAATCCCGGCAGAAGAAGCTCGAAGCGGACAGTGCGCGGAGTATCCAGGATCGTAAGGACTTGGAGCAGGACCGCCTGGCGCTCACGAAGTCTCAGGACGGCGAGAAATCTCAACTCGCCAAGAAGCAAGCTGAAGTAGCTGAGCTCCGCAGCAAACTGGCGTCAGCCGAAGAACACAGTGCCCAACTCGAGCAAGCCGTCAAGAAAGCCGAAAGCGTCGGCGACGACCGAAGAGCCCAGAGTCGCTCAGAGGCCGCGAAACAAGGCGACCTTCTAGAAAAGGCACAAAGTGAACTCGTTAGGGTACGCGCCGAGCTCGACGCCGCCAAGGCCCATGACGCGAAACTTGAGCAATCTATCGCGGACGTCCGGAGTGAATGCGACGAGAAAACTCAAAGCCTTGAGAAGACCGCGAACCAAGCCGAGTTGCTAGAGAAGAATAAAGTTGAAGTGGCGGATCTTCAGGCGAAGCTCGATACGGCCTACGAATGTTGCGCCAAGCTGGAGCATGGCCTGCAAGAAGCCAAAAAGGTGGGCGACAAACAAACTTGCTCGCTTGGAAAGGCGGAGGAGCGATCCGAGGCGCTGACGCAGCAACTCGAATGCGAACGGGCGGAGATTGCTCAGCGTGCTTGCGACCTCGACGAGCGCGAAAAGGAATTCAGTGTCCTCACAGGCGACGGGTCTGAAGTCGACCGCAGTGCGCTGATCGACTCAAGTCTGTCCGTTCGCTATGAGTGCCATGCGTCTGTCGCGGACTTCTGGGCTGAATTCGATCCAAAGAACATCAAGGGTCTGGCGACCGTAAGCGTTCAACCGGCCACTGATGGGTCGGAATCTCAGTCGAATGACCTCCTGGCGGCGGATGCATTAGCTCCTGCTGACTCGGAAGCACCGAACGCCGAAGATGAAGAAGAGCTAACCCAGGCGCATGCGATGGAACGCGCGCTGGAGGCTGCGAAGGCTGAGCTCGAGCTCGACGATGCACCGGCGCCGGGGTCGAGGGGCGAACCCAAATCGCGTGTGGTTGCGGTCGGCGATGCCGAGACGAACGTGTCACCCACGCAGGACCTGATGGACGGTGGAGACCTTCAGGCGTCGCCGACCGTCTCGGACCAAGAATCCCTACCCGACGACCTGAGCCCGCAGGTGTTGGCCAAGTTGAAAATGATGAGGCGACTCCACCCCGGGAAGCCACAGATGGAGCTGCTCCGGCAAATCATGAGCCAGGGGACAGAACCGGGAGTACCGGGGAGGAAGAAGAAATGGTTCTCGCGGCAGTAGAACTGGGCGTTGAGTGCTTTCGCGGCTTCGATGCGCACGCGTGCGGTCGGTTCAAGGCAAAACCAAGCTCGGCCACACAACCGGTGCGACATCCGTTAGAGCGTGTCTAGGAAATCTTTGCAGAGCCGCGCCCGTAAGGAAGCGGTCCGGTTTCACGTGCGAAAACCGCTCCCTGACGGTTGCAGCTCGGCTCGAAGCACACCTTCTTAAGCGCCCTCTTAGACGTGTTCCACGAGGAATTCTGAACAAGCGCGTCAGGTAGCCGGATGTTGATCGTATATACCGGTAGGGAGACGCCCGGGGCGGCACCCGCCGCATTGTGTGTGCATTGCGGATTCGCTCCACCCGGCGCTTCGGGCATCTCTCTTCTTTCCGCACGCACCGTCACATTCCAAGATTGACCAAGGCACCTACCTCTTCCGCCGTTCGCTCCGCTTTGACGTCAGGCTGCGAAGCTTGCGGGCGAACTCCGGTCGAAGCGTAAGACCGTGACGCCGGGCGAACAGGCGAATGTCCTGCGCATCGACAATGCCATCATTGTTCACGTCGGCCTGCTGGGCATCAGAGAAACCCAGTTGATCAACAGCGATAGAGGCACGTGGTTGACGAAGAGTGGGCCGCGACTCGACGTGTACATCCGTGATCGCCGTGGGTTCACCGGGTCCGGTGACCGCCGCCGGACATTGATCGACCGCATCACCGACGGAGAGGAAGTTGAACTGGATCGCCGTAAAGTCGGCGGTCGCCTGCACTCCATCGCCCGTAGCGTCGGCGCCGTTGCTGAGCGCCGAACTGATGGCCACGTTAAAATTCCTGGCCAGAATCGAGAAGTCGGTAATGTCGACGAGATTGTCCTGCGCCACAACACCCTCTTGGAAGTCTCCAGATCGCAGTTGCGCAGCCCCCGTGAAGTTTACGGTCGCTTGGCAGGTGGCAAACGTAAGCGGCGCCGATTGACGTAACGTATGCCCCTCGCGCACGGCAAGCCATCCCTCTTGACCGGTCAGCGATGGCAATACGACAGTGGCCTGACCAAGTGCGTCAAACGCGACCGGAAGATTTCTCGTATCCGTCGTACCCATGCACGTGGTGATTTCGAACGTCACCGTGCGCGTGACCGCGTTCGAGAGCGCGTCGACTTTCAGATTGACCGTGACGTCCCCGATCGGCGTGTTGGTGCAGACGTTGGTGCTACATGTATCGGTAGTACAGGCGTTGCCGTCGTCACAGTCGGAATCTATGAAACAGTCTACGCATGTGCTACCCGACTCATCGCAAAGTTGCCCCGGACAAGGATCGCCCACGCCTCCGCATACGCCAGCCGTACACGTGTCCGTTAGCGTGCAGAACAACCCATCGTTACACGTCAAACCCTCATTAATAGCACCGCCGGCTGTGTCGCAGTTGCCTTCGAGACCGGCTGGGTCGCAAGTACTGTCTGCGTTGCATTGATCACCGGTACCCGTGCATACCGTGGCCGCGCCTCCACTACATAGACCAAGCTGGCAAGTCTCACCCTGATTACACGCAAGCCCATCGTTGCACGCGAGTCCTTCATTGATCGTCGCGCCGACTGTGTCGCAGTTGCCTTCGAGACCGGCTGGGTCGCAAGTACTGTCTGCGTTGCATTGATCACCAGTACCCGTGCAAACTGTAGGCGCACCTCCGGTACACAGACCGACTTGGCAAGTCTCACCTTGATTGCAAGCTAGGCCGTCATCACAAGCGAGGCCTTCGTTTATGGTCGCACCAGCGGTATCGCAGTTGCCTTCCAGGCCGGCCGGATCGCACGTACTGTCCGCATTGCATTGATCGCCGGTACCCGTGCAAACCGTAGGCGCACCTCCGGTACACAGACCC
>JAJDDY010000007.1 GCA_029260075.1 Phycisphaerae bacterium | reverse complement strand
CCAGCTTGGCCACGGCTCGTTACGCCGGTGTCGTGTGCTGGTTCAGAACGGAGCACGCCGAGCCCGTAGGCGTCACGGCCTGGCCGATGGTGAGAATGTAACGGTCACCGCAGACGATCTTGACTCTGCTGAGCGCATTCTACGCATGGAGCGTTTCGAGCAGGACGCGATTAGCGAACGCCGCAGGCAGGCTGCGATCGCAGCCAACGCCTAGCGGCCGGAAGTCATTTTGGAGGGCCCCTTGGGCGCTCGGTTCTTGGACACTAGACCGAGCGTGCAGGGGGCTTTCGTCATATATGGCCAGTGCCATACCTGCAGACTCAGTGCCAAACTCGGGAAGCCCTTAGAGGAGCCGCGTGATTTCGACACCGGATCCGGTTCTCGCGGCTTTTTTCTTCAGCGGACGCCTTGACATGACGACTGAATATCCTAGTATCCGGATATATGGATTTTATGGGTTTTTCGGACTAACCATGGACGTGCAACCCGAGACAATGTTCAAGGCCCTTGCGGATAGTACCCGTTGGCGGACGCTTGGCGTTTTGCAGCGGCACGAGCTGAGCGTTTCCGAGCTTGTGGATGTGTTGGATCAGCCGCAGTCGACGGTCTCGCGGCATCTTCGCGTGTTGCGAGAGGCTGGCTTGATTCGCGATCGTCGGATGGGCAGCACGCGGATGTACTCCGTACCCACGAGCGTGGACGGTCAAAACGAGTCGAACCTTCGATCGCGACTGATGGCCTGGTCGGGTGAGCAGACGCTACCCAACGCCCTGCATCATCGGATTGATGTGGTCATGGAGCGACGTCGCGACATGAGCCGGCGTTTTTTCGATCGCGTGGGCACGGAGTGGGACACGCTGCGTGAGGAGAGTTTCGGCGGCCGGTTCCATCTTGAAGCCCTGGTGGCGCTGCTGCCCCGAGACTGGACGGTGGCTGATATTGGTACTGGGACCGGCTATCTCTTGCCGACGCTGGCGGGTCATTTTCGAAACGTGCTGGCGGTTGAGCCCTCGGAGCGCATGCTGGAGACGGCGAGGAATCGCCTGACGTACGAACGGCTGGACAACGTGAGCCTGCACAGCGGCGATTTGACGCACTTGCCGCTCGATAACCTGAGTGCCGATGTGGCGATTGCCATGCTTGTGCTTCACCATGTGCCCGCGCCACGGGCGGCGCTTGGCGAGCTCTACCGGATTCTCAAACCGGGAGGGTCCGTCTTGCTTGTGGAGCAGGCGGTCCACGACCACGAAGCCTTTCATCATCGAATGCAGGATCGTTGGTGGGGGTTTGATGCGGAGGAACTGGTGTTGTGGCTTGGGGAGGAGGGGTTCGCAGACGTGGCGGCGCACCGCCTTTCCAGCGTGGAACAGGGCGATGATGCGCCCGCGCTGTTCGTGGTAACCGGTCGCAAGGCGGTCGATACTTTTGCTGGGGTCGGGGGTTGAGGAAATGTTGTGGGGACAGAAGCCCCCGCGGTTACAGGATCACCGGCTGGAAGCCGGTGCCACGCAGGAATGGCAACGGGTCGTAACCCGGTGCCACACAAGAGGTGCCGCATGAGAGACGCTGCCGAGTAGGGCGGGTTTCTCGTGGTTCATGACTATGCGACCGCTTGGGGCCAATGGGCCAATGGGGCGAGGCGGCGTTGACGATATATTGGCACACGGACTAATCACTACGGAAATCTAACGGAGCGAACGATGACTACGGCCACTGCGGACTTCAGAGTTGCGGACATCAAACTGAGCGATTTTGGACGCAAAGAGATCACACTAGCAGAACATGAAATGCCCGGGTTGATGGCGGTGCGCCGCGAGTACGGTGCGGACAAACCACTCGCCGGCACGCGGATCATGGGTTCATTGCACATGACGATTCAAACGGCTGTGCTCATCGAGAGCCTGGTCGATCTTGGCGCCGACGTGCGCTG
Source organism: Phycisphaerae bacterium (assembly GCA_029260075.1). Taxonomy (GTDB): domain Bacteria; phylum Planctomycetota; class Phycisphaerae; order UBA1845; family UBA1845; genus OFTM250. The sequence goes on along the minus strand of JAJDDY010000007.1, from coordinate 28,273 downwards.
GTGCAGTTGCAATATTTTCTCGACGCAAGACCACGCTGCAGCGGCCATCGCAACAGCAGGGGTCCCGGTGTTTGCCTGGAAAGGTGAATCGCTCGAAGAGTACTGGTGGTGTACGAATCAGGCGCTGTCGTTTCCGGACGGCGGACCGACGCAGATCGTCGACGACGGCGGCGACGCCACGATGCTCATTCACATGGGTTACGAAGCTGAGAACGCCTTCGCCAAGGACGGCACGATGCCCGACCCATCGAAGGCAGCCAACGAGGAGGAGGCGGTCATTCTGCAATTGATTGTCGACGAGTTGCAGCGTGATCCCCAGCGGTGGCATGGTGTGGCGAAGTCGATGATCGGCGTCAGCGAGGAAACGACGACGGGCGTACACCGCTTGTATCAGCGAGCCGAGGCCGGCACGCTGCTGTTTCCGGTGATCAACGTCAACGACAGCGTCACCAAGAGCAAGTTCGACAATCTCTATGGTTGCCGTCACTCGCTGGTCGACGGCATCATGCGTGCCACCGATGTCATGCTGGCGGGAAAGCATGCGTTGGTGTGTGGTTTTGGTGACGTCGGCAAGGGGTGTGCTCAAAGCCTTCGTGCTCAAGGGTGCCGTGTTACTGTCACTGAAATTGATCCGATCTGTGCGCTGCAAGCGTGCATGGAAGGGTACGAGGTCAAGGCGATCGAAGATGTCGTCGAGACGGCGGACGTGTTTGTGACCGCGACAGGCAACATGAACATTATTTTGGCGTCGCACATGGCCCGAATGAAGAACCAGGCCATCGTGTGCAACATCGGGCACTTCGATAATGAGATCGACATGGCGGGCCTTAAGGAAATGCCTGGCGTGACGACGGAAAACATCAAACCGCAGGTCGACAAATGGATTTTCCCCGACGGGAATTGCATTTTGGTGCTCGCGGAAGGCCGGTTGGTCAACCTCGGCTGTGCGACCGGTCATCCGAGCTTTGTGATGAGCAACAGCTTCACCAACCAGGTGATGGCCCAGGTCGAGTTGCAGAACAACATCGACAAGTATCCCACGGGCGTGCATGTGCTGCCCAAGGAGCTTGACGAGAAGGTGGCCCGGCTGCATCTTGGTCAACTGGGCGCTAAGCTGACCCGACTGCGCGATGATCAAGCGAAGTACATTGGTATCAACCCGGACGGACCGTATAAGCCTGACCAGTATCGATACTAGGTGGTGAAGGGACGAAGGGACATAGGGATTGACGTTGCCGGTCTTGTGTGACTCGGTTGTGCTGGGGGTTTCTTCGCTATAATGGCGGAGGAACCCGGGCACCTTCCGCGCCGGTGAACGGTGCGGCGGAGCGATTTGCGTGCGGTCGGCTGAGTTGGAGAGTCATGATGTGGTCTCGTTCCGGAAGACTTCTCGTGTCGTTTGTAGGTGTTACGGCGGTGTCACTCGCTTCCGTATGCGTTGTGGAAGGTGCGCCGATGGATGCGCCGACCAAGGACAAGCGTCCGTCCATTTATGACCGCGCTGCCGATGGGGAAGTGCAAATCGCCGAGGCGCTTGCGCGGGCGAAGCACGACCACAAGACCGTGCTGTTACAGTTCGGAGCCGATTGGTGTGTCTGGTGTCACCGGTTGCACGATCTCTTTCGCGACGACAAAGCCATCGCCCGCAAGTTGCTCTATGAATACGAATTCGTCTTGATCGATGTGGACGAAGTGGACGGCAAGATCCACAACGAATCCGTGATCAAACGATACGGCAACCCCATCAAGCATGGCCTGCCGACGCTGGTTGTGCTCGACGCGGGCGGAAGACAGTTGATCACGCAGCAAACTGAACCGTTCGAAGTTGGCGACCATCACGATCCCGACAAGGTGCTGGCGTTCCTTGCGAATTGGCAATCCAAGCCCGTCTCCGCAGACGAGTTGTTGTCGGGTGCTTTGGCTACGGCGAAGGCAGGCAGCAAGAACGTATTTGTTCACTTCTCCGCGCCATGGTGTGGTTGGTGCAAGCGGATGGATGGCTACTTGGCTCGCGAAGACATTGCGCTGGCGATGGGCAGCGCGTTTGTGACGGTCAAGATTGACGTCGAGCGTATGACGGGCGGTCAGCAACTGGCTGAAAGGCTTGGGCAGACTGAGGACGACGGCGTTCCTTTCTTTGCCATCGTAGACGGTAGTGGCAAGACCTTGGCGACTTCGCGGAGTGCCGAGGGGAACGTTGGCTTTCCGGTTGAACCACAAGAGATCGCCCACTTCATGACGATCGTTAAGGAGACGGGCAAGGGTCTTAGCGATTCGCAACTCGAAACGCTGAAGAAGGGGCTGAAGCGCGAGTCGAAGTAGCTGCGTTGGTCTTCCTGCGGGTCGCGCGATTGCATGTCCTTCGCATGCTGGGCGCGAACGAGACCGATTCGACTCCCCTACCTTTGAAGAGGTGGGCCACCTATCCGTCGCTCGTCCAAAAGGTTTTGCAATCCCGTCAGACCGTCGTACCGCATTCCGGGCAACGCCCCGATTTGTTGCCGGTGAGATTGTAATCGCATTTCGGGGAGTGCTCGGGGTCGCCCCAGTACCACACCGTAACGACGCCATCCGCACTGTCCGCCGAGTGAGAGATGGAGATGAGTTTCTCCGGATCAAGCGACGTAGCAAAATCCGTCGCGTCGTTGAACAGCTTGTCCCAGCTTTTTGTAGACCGAAACATTTTGTGCAGCACACGCATGATCATACCTCGAAGTGACCGACTGGAGCGTCGATTCCGCCTAGTCCTCGTTATTCAAATCGCAACGCCGTGACCGGATCGAGGCGGGAGGCGCGAATGGCGGGGTAGATGCCACTGACGATGCCGACCATGCAGGCCATCACAAGAGCGACGACGATGATGGTGGGTGGGGTGTAGGTCTTGAGGATGTCTTGGCTGTAGGCGCTTAGGAAGTTGGAGATCGCCCATCCGCAGACCACGCCGAGCACGCCACCGAACGAACTGATGATGCTGGCTTCGGTGAGGAACTGTTTGAGGATATCCATTCGACGGGCGCCGACGGCGATGCGCACGCCGATCTCGCGCGTTCGCTCCGTGACGGATACGAGCATGATGTTCATGATGCCGATAGCACCCACTACGATCGATATCCCGGCAATACTATAAAGCACGATGCCGAAAATGCTCGCGATTTGTGCGAACTGCTTTTTGAACTGTTCCTGCGTGAGCACGTTGAAATCGTCGCCGCTACCCGCCTTGATGCGGTGCGCTCCGCGCAGTGTCTTCTTCGCCGCTTCCACGCAGGCGGGCAAGCGTTGCGTGTCGACACATTGAACCACGAGCATGGAGAGGTGCCGCTGGGCAAACAGACGCCCCATCGCGGTGTTGAGCGGTACAACGACTTGCTTGTCGACGTCCACAAAGCCCATCGAACCGCGCTCCTCCATCACGCCGATGACCGTGAATGTTCGGCTGTTGATCTTGACGCTCTGTCCCTTCGCCGACCGCGCCCCAAACAGATCCTCAGCGACGGTGTATCCGAGCACGCACACCATGGCGTTGGTGTCCTGACGTCGCAGAAAGCGACCTTCGGCCACACGATAGTCGTTGATCGTTGCGTATGCCTCAGTGGTGCCCAGAATTATGGCGTAGGTGTTGCGTTCACGGAACTTGACGTTGCCGGGACCCGTAGATTGTGGCGCCGTCGCCACAATGAGTTCGGGGTTGTTGTCGGCGATGGCGTTGGCGTCGCTGGGAAGAAGTGAACTCGCCTGCTGGACCCGATGACGGCGGCGCTCGCTGCCGTTGACAACGATCACCTGGTCCGAGCCAAGCGTTTCGAATCGGTCGAGAATGTCGCGCTGGGCGCCCTCCAAGATCGAAACCGCGGAGACGACGGCGCCCACGCCAATGATCACACCGAGTGTGGCCAACATGGAGCGCAGCATGTTTTGCTGCAGCCCGCGCAAGGCCATGACTAACAGTCGCCAGTGGAACATGACATTAACTCCCTAGTGCTCTGTCACACATCGAAGAACGGGACTACCGAGCCGCGCCCGTAAGGAAGCGGACATTTGAATTTCGGTCGTGACAACTTGAAACCGCTTCCTCATGGTCGCGGCTCGGTTCGCAACGTCGGTCGGCCCAGGGCTTTAGCCGCGGGGGAGTCGACTCGACGCTGGATTTCGACTCACCGACGTCTGAAGAGGCCGGCCACTCAGGTCGAATGCAAACCTTCAATATCACGCCAACAAGGCACTGCAGCAAACTCGTTCTAAGACGGCGTCCAAAACGGGTCTTGCAGAGCCGCGCCCGTAAGGAAGCGGTCCATGTGTAAGGAGAAAAACACGCCCTCACGGTCGTGGATCGGTTCGCAACGGTCCTTCTTGTTCACGCTCATCGGCTACGTCCGAGCATTCTATTGTAGGTTGATAACGCCATCGGCATGAGGCCGCAACTGTGTCGGGAATGTTTCCGTCTGGCTTGGACGAGCTCTATGTGTTTATGTCGATTCGCTAACCGCTGACGGTCAACCCTTCGGGCAAAGAGACGGTTTGTCCGAGGCGTTTCAACAGGTGCGGTTCGATCAGCTTGAACTCTTGGCTTAGGGGGCGGTCGGGCAAGAGCTCGCTCATTCGCCGACCCGTTTCGAGCATGGCTGCATGATCGTTGCCGGCAAGGTGTAGGGCGAACTCTTCGCGAAGACTGTGCTCCGTGCGGTCCGCCAACTCGGTGTATTGTTGCTGCAACTGAGCGACCGTGTCCGCGTCGGCAATGTCGACGAGGGTGGCCAATACCGCTCGGCAAGTCTGCAGGTCGTTTTGACGCAGGCCCATCTTCCATTGACGCATCAAGCTGATGGTCGCGACGCCGTCCATGCTCGAAATCGTTTCGAGTTCGTCGTGCGGTGACGGCTCTGCACCATGAGCGATCAGCGTCGGTCGATCGGCGTCGGGTGGCGGTTGCTCTTCCATGGTGGTGACCAATCGCGGATAGACGCTGCGGTCGAGCGTGGCGGCGGTCAGCAGGTCGGCGTCGCCAGTGCCGAGCTTGGCCAGGTCGATGCCCGGCGAGGTCATCGCGGGGTTGGTCTCGGTGGCTTGGTCGGTCGGCTGCGCGCTCAGATGTGCAACTTGCGATTGGAGCGAGCGAAGACGGTGTGAGACTTCGCCGATACGCGCTCCGAGCCGCAATACGGAAGAGATTAGTGCAGCGGCTGCCAGTGCGCCGCTAATGATTAGGAAACCAATAAACGCCGCTTGAGGCTCACCGGCCAACGCTGCGGGTATGGCCATTATGAAACCAATGACCACGTATACGCCGGTTACGATATGGACGGTACGCCTGGCGCGGCGCGTCGATTCGGCCGAGCCGTCCGCACCGGCTGTGGCGTGTACATGATTCGTCGGATTACGTTCCATCAATCACAACCTACAGTTCCGCGCCAATTTCAGCGAGCCCCCGCGACAGGCCGTCAGCAGTGTATCGCAACGATTGGTTACCGCTACCGGTGTAGGAGAAAAGTATTGAGGGCGCCCGAGGACTATCTAGACCAGCATGTATCGGCGCTACTTCAGAATCCTGAATTCTACAGGCGTCGCGCCGGCGCGCTTGAGCGAGTCGAATGGACGTCAGATTCGACTCCCTTGCCTCTAAGGGGGGTGGGGCCCCACGTTAGTCGCGACCCCTAAGTTCGTGCTTAGGAAGGGTTGCGTCAAACCGAGCCGCGACCGTAACGGAGCGGTTTTCGCCCACGTAGGCCGACGTCTGAACTGCGGTCATTACAGGTCGAAGACGCTCCCTCACGGTCGCGGCTCGGATCGGACGAACCCCCCACCTAGGGCGTGACAGAGCATTAGGCCCGGTAATATGCAGACCCGCAGGCCGCCGTTGGGTTCTTGCGGCCTTGACCTGATTGTGACGATCACTCAGGGGTTGACGGCGCAGTACATACGCCACCGTCGGCGGGCGTTGCTGCCACCTTGTTCCCTCAAGCGGAACCGGGCTGATCCGGTCTGTTCAACGTGACGAACGCACTGCTGGGCTGCTGGGGATGGGCGAGCGATTCGCGGTCTGACGGCGACAGGTTGCCCAGCGGGCTGGGAATCGGCACCGTCACTTCGAGCCACATGCACTCCTCGTCGGTGCGGACATGGGCGTCGTCCATGGAGGCGGGGAGCAGAACAGTATCTCCGGCGGTGAAGCGAATCTCGTCGTTCATTCCTTTGACGGTAATCGCACCGCGACCCTCGAGCACGATCCAGACCACCAATTCTTTGTAGGGGATCGGTTGTTCTACGCCTTCGATCATTCGGACACGTTCGATGCCGAATGATTCGCTTTGCACGAAGCTGGTGACGGCTGTCCACACGCTGGCGGTGTGTTGGCAGACTTCGCCGGGGATGGGGCCGGTGTCATAGGATATGCACTCGAGCGCTTCGGCCAGGTGTAAATCGCGCGGGCGACCGGTGGTGGCGTCGACGCGATCCCAATCGTACACGCGGTAGGTGATGTCCGAAGGCGTTTGCACTTCCGCCACAGTCACCCCCGCCCCGAGCGCGTGAATCGTTCCGCTCGGCAGATAGTAGCAGTGGCCGACGCGCACGTTGATTTTGTTCAAGACGGACGCGACACGCTTCTCTTTGATGGCCCGCTCGAGCGCGGCGGCGTCTACGCCGTTGCGCACGCCGCGATAGATGAATCCGTCGTCCTCGGCGTGGATGACGTACCATGCTTCGTTCTTGACTCGTACGCGTCCGCCGAGTCGATCGGCCATCGGCTGGTCGGGGTGGACTTGAACGCTGAGCGTGTCGCAGGCGTCCAGGAATTTGATGAGCAGTGGGAACCGGCCTTCGAACAGGGAAGCGCCGCCCATCAGGTCGGCGCCCCACTCGGTGATCAGTTGGGTAATCGTCTTGCCGGCGGCCGGACCGTTACGCACGACCGACACGTCGTCCTCGAGGTCAGCCAATTCCCAGGATTCACCGATTGGTTCGTCCGGCGGTAGCGACTTGTGTAGAAGCGATTCCAATCCTCGCCCACCCCAGATGCGGCGCTTGAAGATCGGGCTGAAAATAAGCGGGTAAGCGTTCATCGTGGGTTGCCTTCCTGTTGAGCCCAATTGTAGTATGGAACGGTTTGAAGGCAAACTTCGGGCACGCTGTTGTGCGATTTGAGTGGTAACGTATCGTGTTCTACCGCAGCCGATGGAGGCCGAATCCGCGGCGTCCCCAATTGTAGCGTGCGTCCCGGACGTACCGCGTGTTTGAGAATTGTAGGGTGTGTCCCCGACGCACCTCTTCTTTGAGTGGAAGGAAAGGAACCCGGAATGTCGGAATCGCCGCAGGACGCACCTCAGGAATCAGCGAAGGAAGCCCCAAAGAATCCTCCGCAAGAAGCACCCAAGGAATCACCAACGAACCAGATCACGTTCGACGACTTCGCCAGAATCCAACTTCGCGTCGGCCGTGTTATTGAAGCCGAAGATCATCCCAACGCCGACCGACTCATCGTGCTCAAGGTCGACCTTGGCGACGAGCAGCGCCAGCTCTGCGCCGGACTTCGAGGCCACTACACGCCGGAGGAGTTGGTCGGTAAGAATGTGGTCGTGGTCGCCAATCTAGCGCCGCGCAAAATGCGCGGGCTGGAGAGTCAAGGCATGTTACTCGCCGCCAGCAGCGCCGATGACAGTCAAGTCATCATCGTCAACCCAGATTCGGACATCGCGCCGGGTAGCGGTGTGTCCTGAGGGCGACGATTGGCGGCGCGCTACGCGCGACCTACTGCTGGTGCGTGAATCCTTTCTCGCACCAACGATCCGCGGGAATCCCTTCCCGCAGGCCGCCGGCGCATGCAAAGCAGGATGGGAATCCTGCCGGGTGGAAGGACGAGATAGGAATCTCGTCCCAGCGTAATTGGGGATGGGGCGAGAGCGCACGCTCGCCCCGGTGTGAACCCGTAGCCGATTCGACTCCCCCACGGCTGAAGCCATGGGCCACCCAGCCGCTGGTGCATAAAACTGCTGGTGCGTGAATCTTTTCTCGCACCGACGATCCGAGGGAATCCCTTCCCGCAGGCCGCCGGCGCATGAACAGCAGGATGGGAATCCTGCCGGGTGGACGGACGAGATAGGAATCTCGTCCCAGCGTACCTGAAGCGGTTTGGTTCCAAGTGCGAAGACCGCTCCCTGACAGTCGCGGCTCGGTTTGAAGCCACCCTTGTCAAACACCTCCTAGTTCTTCTTGAAGTTCTTGGCCTTTGCTTGCTTGATGATCGTCTTTCGAAGGGCGTCATCGAACGATTGTTTGCCACCCTTCTTCAGACGCGCGCGACGTACATAGTCGGTCCGGGCGTCGTTCGCTTCTCGAATCTCGCTTTGGACACTTGCGCGCGCCCTTCTTTTGGCCGCGATATGTTCCTTCTGCTTCTTCGGCGCCATGGATTGCATTTCCGCCGGCAGATCCTTCTTCTCTACCTTGGATAGATCGAAGTCGGGCTTGGCTTCGGCGTCGACGAGATCCCATTGGGCGTTGTCATACAACGGTGTGGCTTTGACTGCGACGCGACTTCCAGATGACTGAGCGCCGAGCTTGGCGCTGTTGGCGTCCTGTTCGTTCTGGTTGGCTTTGCCCTGCCGACCGTCCTTGCCAAACGGGATGTACGTCGCGTTCAGCTCGGCGTTCAGTTCGATGAGGAGCTTGTCTTGCGGCGTGGCGATCTGCACGACGCCCGCTTGCATGTCGATGGCGAGGTATTTGCCGCCGCCGTGCATGGCCACTTGATCCCACGACTCGGCGATACCCTGCTGATGCGTTCCGGCGTAGATGGCGTTGATGGTGATACCAGCCGCTCGGGCTTCGCTGGCGATGTGGCGGAAGTTGAACATGTTGGCCCCTTGATCAGCCGATTCGTTTCCCGCAACGAAGACGATCTTCAGCGCGTCGGGCGAAGGGGACCAGCTCATCGTACGAAGGGCGTCGTTGAGCACCCATCCGACGAATTCGTCACCGCCGTTGGTGCTCATCTCCATCATGCGGGCGTACACCGTATCGAGATCGCTCGTTAGGTCCGTGTGTCGATAGACGTAGCCCTGTGCGGGACCGGCTCGGTTCGGTGATCCGTAGGTCAGCAGGCCGACGCGAAGTATGGGCGTGGGATCCAGGCCGGAGAGTTCGTTAACCACCTCCCAAAGCTTGGCCCGCGCCGAGTCGAGCAGGGCGGTCATGCTGCCTGACGTATCCAGACAGATCACCAGATCAACCGGCCGACGGCAGCGAACAGGCGGTCCGACGGGGTCGGGCGCCAGTACGGGCTTCTTGGTCACCGTGCCGGAAGCGTTAACCGAGACGCTGATTGTTTGTCCGACGACGACGGCTGTGGCTGCTACCGCGACGAACCCGATGCTCAGACTTGCGACGATTCGATGTGAATGCATGGTCCATGTCTCCTTTCAAGAGAGCGAGTTGAGTTTTGGTTCCGCAAAGTTTGACGCCGTCGTATCCCGGTAGGTTCCCGCACGGTTGCAACACGCGTGTAACGCGAAGAACGTGTATAACAAGGACCGTTGTGGACCGAGCCGCGACCGTAAGGAAGCGGTCCGGTTTAGGGTGCGAAGACCGCTCCCTTACGGTCGCGGCTCGGTTCAAAGCACTCCTTTTGAAACACGCCCGTAAGAATCACGTGTCGGCACGTGACAAGAAATGATTGCTGCCGACGTCGCTGGTTGGCGGGTGATCGCGAGGAATCGGGCCACCGATAATCAACGTGATTTCCTATGAATTCGGGCGTATTGGTCAGGCTTGCGTTGACCGACGTCGAGTCGATATACTCACGGCGGAACGTCACAGCAGCCTCAGTCCAAACGTAGCGGTGTACAGCCAAAACCAAACGGGGTCAGGACCGCGATCGGATGCTACACTTGGATAGAGTCTGCTCTAGAAAAGGAGAAGCAATGAAAGATTCCAGCACCATGGAAGCCCAAGCAGCCATGCAAGAAGTTCCGGCCATGACGAGCGAGCAGCACATCGAACTCGTTGAGCGATACGCCGCGCACAATTATCACCCGTTGCCCGTTGTGGTCGCCAAAGCCGACGGCGTTTGGGTTGAAGACGCCGACGGTAAACGATATATGGACATGCTGGCTGCCTATTCTGCGGTCAACTTTGGGCACGGTCACGCCGAGCTGATCGAAGTCGCCAGGGAACAGCTACAACGCGTGACGCTTACGTCGCGTGCGTTCCACAATGACCAGCTCGGTCCGATGTGTGAGGCGCTGGCGACGTTGTGTGGCATGGAAGCGGTACTGCCCATGAACACCGGAGCGGAGGGCGTCGAGACGGCTATCAAGACGGCGCGCAAGTGGGGCTATACGAAGAAGGGCGTGCCCGAGGGTAAGGCCAAGATCATCTGTTGCGAGGACAACTTCCACGGCCGGACCACGACGATCATCAGCTTCAGCACGGACCCGCAGTGTCGTGCCGGGTTCGGACCGTTCACGTCCGGATTTGAAGTCGTCAAATATGGCGACATCGGCGCGCTGCGCGATGCTATCGATGACAACACGGTGGCATTTCTTGTCGAGCCGATTCAGGGTGAAGCGGGGATCATCGTGCCCCCTGACGGATACCTCAAGCAGGTGCGCGATCTCTGCACAGAAAAGAACGTGCTGTTTATCGCAGACGAAATTCAATCGGGTCTCGGTCGGTGCGGTACGACGTTTTGCATCGACCACGAAGGCGTCAGGCCGGACATCTTCATTCTCGGCAAGGCGCTCGGTGGCGGGATCATGCCGGTATCGGCTGTGGTGTCGAGCCGCGAGATTCTGAGCGTGTTCACACCGGGTGATCATGGCAGCACGTTCGGCGGCAATCCCCTGTCTTGCGCGGTCGCGCGCAAGGTGATTGAGATACTCGAAACGGGTAAGTATCAAGACAACGCCAAGACGGCTGGGGTGTATTTGTTCGAGCAGCTTCGGGCTATCAAGACCGACAAGGTCAGGGAGATTCGCGGACGAGGGTTGTGGGTCGGGATTGAGTTCAAACCCGAAGCCGGAAGAGCCATCGACTATTGCAACAAGCTGCGGGAGAAGGGCATGCTGTGCAAAGACACGCACGAACAGACGATGCGCCTCGCGCCGCCCCTTTGTATTACCAAGGACGAGATTGATTGGGCGCTGGACCGGCTGCGCCACGTGTTGGCGTAACAGTGGGTTGCAAGTTGTGGTGAGCAGGCCACTACCGCTTCGGAGGTGGGGAACTCGAATCGATGCTAGAATCGACTGTTCCACGGCTAAAGCCATGGGCCACCCGACAGAGAGCGTCTTGACGCTGTGAGTGAAGCTTAACTAGGGTTCGCTCCCTCACGGTCGCGGCTCGGTAAACCCGTCATTCTAGCTGTGACAAAGCACTAGCAGGGTGAACGTAGCGACTGACGAAGCAAACTCCGGTAGGTTCGCTCCAGCGTGTTGATCTGGTCGCGGAGGGCTTCGTCGCGTCCGTTGTAGGCGTGGGGCGCTTTGGCAAGCTCGATGAACCAACGGACGACGTGGTCGAAGTCGGTCAGGTCGATGTATTCAGGACCGAGCGTTTTCTTCGCCGCGTTGACGTTGTGGTAGTTGCCCAAGGCCACACACAAACCCGTAGCTTCATAGCCGAGTGTGCAATAAGCTGACGACTCGCACGTGCCGCCGTCCATGAGTTTTCGCTGATATCGGAACGAGCCGTTGGAGGCTTCGAGCTCGCGGGCGATCCGGTGGCAGTGTGCGGTCACCGCCGGAGTGAACGCACTGGCGCGATCGCCGACGCGGAGGATGGGGCCGTCGCCCATGCGGGCGTGCGGAAGTTCGGATGACGTTTCCATGGCCACGATGTAGCACTTCTTCGGAATGGTTTTGAGGCGACAGGCGGCGATGGCGCCGATGAAACCGACCTCTTCGGCACGTGTAAAGAGAAAATACGCGTCGTAGCTTCCGCGCGTTCGGGAAAGCGTGTCGAGGGCGCAGAGCATGGCCGCGGCGCCGGCGAGGTCGTCGCAGGCGCGGGCGTAGATGCGCTGGCCGCGAACGCGGGGATCGGGGAAATCCCACATGCCGATCGACCCGGTTGGTACCGTCTTGGGTACGTCAATGGTGGCGGTGTCGACGCGTTCGCGCCCGAGCTTGACGACCGTCTTGATTGAGCGAATGCTTCCATTGATCAGACCGTCGTCGGTGTAAAAGCGGACGCGGCTGCCCTTGAAATATTCCTTGGGGACACCGCCGCGCCAGTGGGCTCGAAGTCGCTGCTTGGCGATCATACGGTCAACCACAAAACCGGGATGGTCCATGTGTGCGGTGATGCAAACCGGGCGGGCGATTCGTCGTCGTCCGCGACGGAGGTGGAACAACAGATTGCCAGCCGCGTCGCGATTCAGTGTGACGCCGGGACGCGCCGCGCAGAATCGCTCGATGAAATCAATCACAACGTGTTCGGCGAAGGGGGCGGTAGGCAACGACAGCACGTCGTTAAGGATGCTCAAGTGAGAGGTTGGTGTCTTCGTAGTCGCCATGATTTTGGTCCGCTCCTACTACTCTGTCTCACATCGAATGACGAGTTTACCGAGCCGCGCCCGTAAGGAAGCGGACGTTCGAAAGCCGGTCGCGACAGCTTGGAAGCGCTCCCTCACGGTTGCGGCTGGGTGGCCCATGGCTTTAGCCGTGGGGGAGTCGAATCGACACCGGATTCGACTCCCCCACCTCTGAAGAGGTGGCCACCTGTAGGAAGGGGTGGGCACCCAAGCTGCCGGTAACGCTGGGACGAGATTCCCATCTCGTCCATCCGCCAACGGGAAAAACGCCAACGGATCACCGGCTGGAAGCCGGTGCCACACAAGAGAGGCACAGAGTATGGCCAAGCAAGACCGCCACAAAGTTTGCCACACAAGAGTGCCACACAAGAGTGCCACACGAGCGTACCATGCACGCGCGCTACGCCAGAGTGCCAGGCGTTGGCACCATACTGCTAATAGTGTTTGGCCAATGCAGCGATGGCGTGCTCCAGGTTCTCGACATGGTTGCCGCCTACGTTTTGTTTCGTCTTCATGGCTGCGACCATGACAGCGTGGTGATCGGCAAGCTTCTTGAGATAGACGTCATACCCATCCGCGCCGGGGGCTACTATCTTGAGTTTCTGGGTTAGGAAATATTCCGATACGACTTCGATAATGTGCGAAGCGTGCAGCTCCTTGGTGTTGACCCATCGCACCGCCTGATTGATTGCTTGGGCGTTGTGCTGCCCTGCAAGTTCACTAATCATCTTGCTGGCTTTGGCGATGGTGGCTGCGTCTTCGCGCATCCGGGTGATGCGTGCGGCGTCGTCATAGATACCGCAGGGCACTTGGCAATGGGCGTCGGCGGTTTTCGGCTGACTTGTCCACAGCATACCTGTGGCAAGAACGGTGAGCGCAAACAACGAAATCCCGGCCAGGTAAAATCGCTTCATGGTTCAACTCCCTGAAGGTCGTGGTGATGATGGATTGGCCCCGCCGCGCGACGGGTCGGCGAACCAATCTTGCATTCGGTAGTGCGTTTGTCAAGCTGTGGAACTCCGGGGAAAGGTCTGTTGACCGAAGCGCTAAGAGGCGATTCACGGCGCGGCGGAAGTGCCGAGAAAGGATTCACGGCACAGCGGATTCATTGCACAGCGGATTCATTGCACAGTGGATTCCCGGTACAGCGTAGCGCATCCGGCAAGTGTCTCAACGTGGACAGGTCCACGAAAAAGCACGGCGCCGCTTTGTGGCGCGCACGGACCGTCCGCGGTACTGGCACGCGCGTTACACTACGTTTCTGCGGGTACGTGCGACGCATCCGGTTCGAACCGAGCGACGACGGCGCAGGCGGTGGAGTCACTCCACACGTTGATGGAGGTGCGGTACATATCGAGCACGCGATCGACAGCCAGAATCAGCCCCACGCCATCAAGCGGCAAGCCCACCGCGCCCAAGACGACGACCATCATCACCGTGCCCGCGTGCGGAATACCCGCGGCGCCGATGCTGGCGAATAACGCGGTAACCGCGACGATGATCTGCCCGGACAGCGACAAGTCAAACCCGGGCGTAACCTGCGCGATGAACAACACGGCTACAGCTTCGTAGAGCGCCGTCCCATCCATGTTGATCGTGGCGCCGAGCGGTAGGACAAACGAACTAATGCGGTTGCTGATGCCCGCGCGTTTTTCGACGCAAGTGAGCGTCAGGGGCAGCGCGCCGTTGCTGCTTGCGGTGCTGAACGCGGTCAACAGCGCCGGCGACATGGCCTGGGCATATTTCCACGGCGATCGCTTTCCGAGCACGCGCAAGAGCAAAGGCAACGTCACGAACGCATGAAAGGAAAGCGCTACCGCCACGGTCAGCGCATACCAACCAAGCGCTTCGAAGACCTTCAGCCCCTTGTCAGCCGAGGCGAAGAGCATAAACCCGAGCACGCCGATCGGTGCGGCTTTGATGATGAACATGGTCATGCGCATCATCACATCGAACGCCCCAGAAAATATTTTGCTCAGGAGTTTCCCCATCTCGCCGCCCACAACGGTAACAAAGACGCCGAACATGATCGCGAAGAAAATTACGCCGAGGATCGATTTGTTGGCTGGGTCCGCCAGAGATGCGAACGGGTTCGACGGAATCATGTTGAACACCTGATTCCACAGCGTTTGTCCGAGACTCGTGCTGGTTTCCACAACGCCGGTGTCGACCGCTTCGCGCGACTGTTCCAACAGGCCAAGATCGATGCCCTTGCCAGGTTGGATGATGTTGAACGTGACAATTCCGGTAACGATGGCGATCATGCTTGTCGTCAGGTAGTAGGCGAGGGTGCGCCCGCCCATACGGCCAAGCCCCTTGACGTTGCCCGTACCCGTCACGCCGGTAATGAGTGACGTAAGAATCAGCGGGGCGACGATCATCGACAGCAGACGCAGGAACACGTCGCCAACGCCCTTGCCATACCTTGCCACCGTCGCTGGCCACGACTGAGGAATTGAACCATCGGCCGCGAGCATGTTGAGTGGCAACCCGACACCCGCGCCAATGGCCATCGCGATCAAGATTTGATGATGCAGTTTCAGTCGCATGATGTCCTTTCCAACGACGGAGCGCTTAGTAGCCTAACAATGCTGGTACTCAATCGCGTCACCGCGAACCCGCACGTGAAAACGGGACTCGCCCCTGTCAGGAGACGGAAATCGCTAATGGATCACCGGCTGGAAGCCGGTGCCACACTCTTTCAGCAGACTGTTCAGCTCAACCGCGCTTGCGATCGATCCGGTCAATCAACTTGGCTCCGACCGCATCGCCCCAAACGTTGACGACGGTTCGGAACATATCCAGCAGGCGGTCGACACCGACAATCAAACCGACAGCGGCGATGGGCAACGACGGCGAGCCGGGCATGGACGCAAGCGTACCGTTCACGGTGTCGACAACAATCACCATGGTGACCAGCCCGGCGCTGGGAATACCCGCAGCGCCGATGGCGGCGAACGTGGCTGTGATCACCACGAGGATCAACACCGTACCGTGCAGCGGGATTCCATACGCCTGCGCCAGAAAGATCACCGCCACGGCTTCGTAGAGCGCCGTGCCGTCCATATTGATCGTCGACCCAAGCGGCAAAACGAACCCAGCCGCTTTCCGACTGACACCGCCGAGTTCGGTCGCGCATTCCATCGTAACGGGAAGCGTCGCCGACGACGAATCGGTGCCCAGCGCGGTCATCATCGCTCGGCGCATTTGATACAGGTAGCGGAATGGGTTGGTTCGCGCGAAGATCCAGCAGATCAACGGAAGAATGATCAGGCCATGAATCGCCAGCCCGAGCAGCACCGTGAAGCTGTAGCCGCCGATCGCCTCCGCGAACACACCCAGCCCGATCCGCGCCACGGTCCAGCCCAACAGACCGAACACACCCACGGGTGTCAGCCAGATGATGCCATGCACCAACTTCATCACGGCTTCGAAGAGGGCAGTCACCAAGTCGACAATCGGGCGTCCCGCGTCGCCCATTGTGGTGAGGACGATTCCAAGCAAGATCGAAAAGAAGATGACCGGGAGCACTTGGCCATTGGCAGCGGCGGCGACGACGTTGTTGGGAATGATTTCGCTTACGAGTCGTTGCATGGCGCCGATCACGCCCTGTGGACCGCGCTCAATCGACTCCCGGATACCCTCGTTGGTTTCGTAGGATTGCTGTGCAACCTGTCGCTGCTCACTGGAGATGGCGTCGCCCGGGCGGATTGTGGTTACGAGGACCAAACCGAGCGTCGCGGCGATGAGCATGGTGCCCACGTAATAGAGCAGCGTGACGGATCCGATCTTACCCAGTTCGCGAAAGTCCCCCACACTGGTAACGCCGACGATCACGCTCGTTGCAATCAGCGGGAGCACGACCATGCGCAGCAGGCCCATGAAAACGGTGTTGCCCACGAAGTAGAGTGCGCCCACGGCTGTGGCGTGGGCGTGCTGATCGTCGGTCATGGTCAAAGAGAAATTGGGATCGTGCAGAAGCTGCCCAACGACAACGCCGCCGACGAGACCGGCGAATATGAGAACGGTGAGAATCCAACTAGGTTTCATGTGCCCAACCTTCGCGGCGCCGGCCTCATGACGTACGGCGCGGGGGAGGTGTAAACCCGCACCAACGTCATCGCGCCCGCGCATCGTAGGTGGCGATGGTTCCGGCGCCAAACGACTGACGTCGATCGACATCGCGGTGCGATGTTTGACGCATGGGCGAGTGACGTACACTACATTGGTCCCATCGTTGATAAGAGCGTGTGCGAGAAGACGAATTAGACGGTTTGCGATGAACCGAGCCGCTCGCGTGAGGAAGCGATCCCGGCTCGCTGGCGAAAAACGCTTCCTCACGGGCGCGGCTCGGAATGAGGTTTCTCACGCACGTTCTTAGACGCACGCTTTGACATCGGGGTCGAGGCCGGTTATGTTCGTTCCGTGCAACACCATCTTGGACAGATCGTAGCCATGTGGAGGCGTCGATGAACATCGTCGCCGTGATCCCGGCTCGATACGCCTCGACACGGTTTCCCGGAAAACCCCTCGCCCAAGAAACCGGAAAGTACCTGATTCAACACGTCGTCGAATGCGTTCGTGCGTGCCACAAGATTGATCGCGTGATGGTGGCCACGGATGACGAGCGGATCCTTCAAGCTGTCGAGTCGTTCGGCGGTGAATCTGTGATGACGCGTGGTGATCACGTCAGCGGGACGGATCGCGTCCGTGAAGCGGTCGATGTGCTCGGTCTTGCCGGTGACGACCTTGTGCTCAATGTCCAAGGGGACGAGCCGGAGATCGCGCCGGCTGTGCTCGACCAACTCATCGAGCGCATGATTGCCGGTTCGGGCGGACCACGAATCGGTACGTTGGCCTCTCGGTTCCGCGACGACGGACCTTGCGACGGACCGGGATCACCGGTGGATCCGAACTGCGTCAAGGTCGTGGTGGACGCGGACGGTCGGGCGCTGTACTTTTCACGAAGTCTTCTCCCGTACCCACGGGATACGCTCGGCGTTGTCGATCGGCCAAGCCGCTGGTTGCTTCACCTGGGCGTCTATGCGTTCCGCGTCGATGCGTTGCATGCGATCACTTCCGATTCGATCGGCCCGTGCGTTTTGGAAACCGATGAGTCGTTGGAGCAACTGCGTTGGCTTGATCGGGGTCACGCGGTGGCGGTGGCGGTGGTTGATCATCCCATTGTGGGTATCGATACTCGGGATGACTATAAGGCGTTCGTCAATCGAACTGTGGGCAAACCAAGCGAGGTAGCATGACAGCCGACAAGACTCTCACATCCCTGACGTACGCGACCGACGAGACCGAGTTCTTCATTCCCATGCCGACCGGTTATCAGCCGGGCCAAACGAAGTATGTGGCGGTCTTCGGTACGGTGATGAGCGGGCTGGGCAAGGGCATCTTTTCAAGCTCACTCGCCAAGATATTGCAGGACAAAGGGCTTACGGTCGCGCCGATCAAGCTCGAAGGCTACCTAAACCGCGACAGCGGCACGCTCAATCCATACCGACACGGCGAGGTCTTCGTGCTGAACGACGGCATGGAATGCGACATGGACCTTGGCACGTACGAACGGATGCTGAACCAAGATCTGTCGCACCTCAACTTCACCACGAGCGGCCAGATATTTTCCTCGGTATTGGATAAGGAACGGCGCGGCCAATATTTGGGTCGTGACGTGCAGATGATTCCACACGTAACGGGTGAAGTGAAACTGCGTTTACGCGAGCTGGCGGTTTCGACGAGGGCGGATGTCGTCTTTGTGGAGATTGGCGGCACGGTGGGTGACGTGGAGAACGCTTACTACATCGAAGCCCTTCGCGAGATGTCGTACGAAGAGGGTCCGGGTAACTTCTGCTTCGTCACCCTGACATACATCGTCGAACCGAGAATCCTCGGCGAACAAAAATCGAAGCCCGCCCAACTCAACCTGAAATTGCTCAACGCTGCCGGTATCCATCCACACATCATCGCGTGTCGTGCGTCCGCACCGGTAACGAAGAAGGTTCGCGAAAAGATAGCGATGTTCGCCAACGTGCCCATGCAACGAGTGTTTTCCATGCACGACTGCGACAGTGTCTACGTGATTCCTGAAATGCTACGCGGCGCGGGTATCGACGCCGCCGTTATCGACCTGCTCGACATCGCCGGCTCAGTCAACGAGAAGACCGAGGAAGAGGCGCGGCGGGTTTGGGCTGACTACATCGCCCGGTTCCGCGAGGCTAAGCACCCCGTGACCATCGGCATCATTGGCAAGTACACGACCGTGCGCGATAGCTACGCCAGTATCATCCAATCCATCGAGCACGCCGCCGCCGCAGTCGGCGCCAAGGTGCGTCTGGAATGGATCGACAGCACGGATCTCACGAAAGAGAGCGTGGCCGATGCCCTGTCCAAGATGGACGGCGTGATCGTTCCCGGCGGGTTCGGTATTCGCGGCGTCGAAGGGAAGATCGCCTGCATTCGCCACGCGCGAGAAACGCACATCCCCTACCTTGGGCTCTGCTATGGTATGCAGCTCGCGGTTATTGAATACGCCCGCCACGTGGCCGGACTACCGCATGCAAGCAGCACGGAGATCGAGCCGGACTGTCCACAGCCCGTCATCGACCTGCTGCCCGAGCAGAAAAAACTCGAAGGACTAGGCGGCAACATGCGCCTCGGCGCCTACGACATCAACCTGACCGCAGGCAGCTTGATCGCTGGTTTGTATGGCGGGCGGGAATGCATTCGCTTGCGGTTTCGACATCGCTACGAGGTGAACCCGGACTACATCGAGCAGTTGGAAGAGAACGGATTGAGCTTCTCCGGTAGAAGTCCCGAGTTGCCCATCATGCACGCGCTCGAGCTGTCGACCGATACCCATCCGTTCTTTGTAGCTACGCAAGCTCATCCTGAGTTAACGGGAAGACCGCTTCGACCGGAGCCGATGTTCGTCGGGCTCGTCATCGCCGCGCTTCGCCGAAGCGGCGTTGAACCGGACCGAAAGACCATCGAACGGCTCACCGCGGGCGATCCCAATCATCCGCAAACGTCTGCAGCCGCCGACGCCGGTACGACGTGACCATCGCCGCGCCGCGCAGCCCTTTCGACGCCAACGATACGCAAGGGCTTCTTTTCCCCGCCGGTCCCGACGCCCAACATTTCCCACGTACGCGCTATCAGGGAAGTAAACGAAAACTCACCGGCGTGATCCTTAACCATCTTCGATCCTTGACGTACGACTCCGTGCTCGATGCGTTTGGTGGCACGGGTTCCATAGCGTACGCTTTCAAGTGCATTGGCAAACGAGTTACCTACAACGACGTCCTGGCGTTCAACGAACAGATCGGCCTGGCGCTGATCGAAAACGACAGCGTTCGACTTGCCAATGACGACGTGGAGTCTGTCGTCACGGCGCAACCGGGTCGGTCGTATGGGTGCGTGATCGAGCGACGCTTCGGCGGCATCTACTTTACCGACGCGGAAAACCGCTGGTTGGACGTAGCCGTCGCCAACATCCGCGCGATCGACTGTCGGTTCAAACGTGCGATTGCGTGGTTCGCGCTGATTCAAGCCGCCCTGGCGAAGCGCCCATACAACCTGTTTCACCGGGCGAACCTGTATATGCGAACCGCCGATGTGCCCCGGAGCTTTGGCAACAAGGCAAGCTGGGACCGCAGTTTCGAAGACCACTTTCGCGCGTTCGTCCGAGCAGCCAACGCGGGCATCGTGGATGGGGGCGAGAAGGGTGGATGTCGTGCGGTGTGCTTTGACGCACTGGACGTACCGGGCGAGTTCGATCTGGTCTACATCGACCCACCGTATATCAACCAAAACGGAGTGGGTGTTGACTACCGAGATTTTTATCACTTCCTCGAAGGCATGCAGAACTACGATGCGTGGGCGGGGATGATCGACGCGCGCTCCAAACACAAACGACTCCTGCGCCGTCCGGACCCCTGGTCCAACGCGGCTGAGTCTGCTAGCGCGTTCGAACGACTCTTCGCACGATTCCGGAAAAGCACGCTCGTCGTCTCCTACCGAAGCGACGGCACACCCTCGCTCTCAGAGTTGGAAGCGATGCTCAGAAAGATCAAGCGGAATGTGCGCCTGATTGAAGGCGAGCGCTACCAATACGCCCTTTCCACAAAACGCGCCACCCGCGAAGCCTTGCTGATCGCCACCGACTAGTGCAACGTCACACGTCCTCTTGTGGGTTTTGGGATTGGCTCGTCGGTTCGTGCGGTATCAGAGCCGCGGGGGCTAGCCCGCGGACTGGTCCCACCGCTAGCGCGGTGGGCTCTGACCCGCGCCAGGTTCTGGTCGTGCGTGCTGCGACAACCCGAAGGTTTAGGTGTGAAGCTGCACCAGAACATCACCGACCCAGTTGCGACCGGTGTCGTTGGGCGGTCACGTCGCGTGACGCCGGAACCACTTGTTGGCGCATAAGCATCTACGGTACAGCATGTTACGGACGTGTTATGGAATAATACAATTGCGTTTATCTCATCCAATAAATTATGGTGTAAGATAGATAGTAGCTTTTTGGATAATATTTCCGAGGACCAGGATTCTGGAGCAACACCATGAGGCGAAACGGTTTGTGGACGCGGGCTTCGCGGGGCATGGCTGCACTGGCGATGGCGGGCACGCCGCTGATTACGGCGTTGAGCTGCGAGTCGACGCCGGACGGATTCGCGGTATTTGTCGACGACGAGCTCTTGGACACGTTTGACTATGTCGTCATCGAAACGGACGACCACGGTCACGGCGGCTTCTTCGACCATATGTTCTAGAGCACGCCTTGTCGTTGTCCGCAAGACTCTTCATCGCCCGGTCAACATGGCGTTGTTCCGCAAGATGCGAATTGAGATTGCTGTCGTGAAGCGGACGCGGCAAGCCGATGCATACTTATGGCCGATGCGCCTCCTGTTCGTTGCGAGCGTGTGATGCACGCTGTCGGTCGGAAGACGTGCGTCGATCGCCTCGCATGACTTGGAATCGAACCAGCCACGCGCGAGGGAAACGGCGGGACGAACCGGCGACGTGTGCGCAATCAGTTGCATGCGTGACGCGTCGCGGGTACAAGTGTGGTCATGGTGCGAACCGGCGCGGTCGCGCGATGGGGGTCTCGTCGCCAAAAATCATCGCCGGTTTTCCTGCCACAGGTCTGACACTGGAGTTCGTTTGTGCCACTGAGTACCGCTGGGAGATTGGTGTCGGTAGCGCTAGTACTTATGGTTGCGCCTGTCATCGCGGAACCGCCCAACACGGTCGCTGCCGTCCCAACGCTGGACCACTTGAATCAAATTGCGACGTGTCGCGCGGGGTTGCTGGATCCGCAGGCTCGGCCCGAGGAGCGTCGGCGTCTGGCTGAGCTCTTGTTGTCTTTCAACACGCCACAGTCACACGACTTGATGGTCGAGCTTCTCGGCATGTCCGCTCGCGTCGACGTGCAACGAGCCGTGTGCGGTGTGCTTGCTGATCGCGGTCGACTAACCCCGAAACAGCTTGATACCGCCATGAGCGAGCCGCTGCTCAAGCTGCTCGGAGCCAACGACGAAGCGCTACGCGAGTCGTCCGCCCGCGCGCTGGCTGATTTTTCCGGCGCAGAAGTGGTGGAGCGTTTGGGCGACATCGCTGCGAAATCAAACAATCCGTCGATCATGCGCCTGGCTGCAATCGATGCACTGGCGCCCAACACACACCGCCGTGACGTGGTCGCTCAACTGATTGCACTTCTGGAAGTAGAGGACGCAGACATTGCGCGGCGGGCGGTCGATGTACTTGAACCGTTGACTGATCCTTCGTTCGGTAGCGACACCGATCATTGGAAATCGTGGTGGCAAGAGCAGATGCGACTTGGGGACGAGGCTTGGTTGGCGCAGCGGTTGCGGATATCACGGGACCGGTTTCGCAAAGTGTCAGAAGACTTCGATCGATTCCGCGACCGATCGCAGAACGAGTACAGCGCAGTGGCCACGAAGAGTCAGGGGTTTCAGCGCGAACTGTTCCGTATGCTCAGCGCGGAGCAGCGTGACGCCCGGCTTGCCCTTTGGCTGAACGATCCGATGGCCATCGTCCGGCGGACGGCGCTTTCGATCATCAAAGCCGAAATGGCGGATGAGGGGAAACGCCCGGAGGGCGCCGTACTAACCGCCCTACTCAATCTCATCGCAAACGACAATGCAGAGATCACGCGTGCGGCGCTTGAGATTGTTCAAAACGTTCGGCAACCGGAAGTGGTGGCGGCGGTGCTGCTTCGACTTCAGCAAGAGCGCGACCCGGCCACGCGTCACGCGGTGTTGAAAGCGTTGGGTGAATTCGAATCCGCTGAAGCGATCCCGGCGCTGATCGCCGAGATCGCCTCATCGTCGGCGTCGCCCGCGTGTGTGCGTGAAGCCGCGTCGGCGCTCGGGCGTGTGGCTTCCGAGGTCGATTCGGCTGATCACGTGGATGCTGCCGTCGAAGCGTTACGTAAGAGCTTCGGCGCCGCCGCCCCGGAGGACGTAGAGCTGCGCGCCGCACTGCTTAGCGCGATGGCGGGTGTCGCACCACAATCGTTCTCGATGGAGTTGCTTTCGGCGGTCGAGTCTGAAAATGCGACCATTGTTCGGGCGGCCATTCGCGGACTGCGTGCCTCTGGTGAGGCGTCCAAGCTTCCGCGACTTCGTACGCTAACCGCCCACGCCGATCCGCGGGTTCGCCTGGAGGCCATCGAAGCCGTCGGGGCGATGGGAAGCGAAGAGGCGGATCTTGAACGCCTGCTGGCGCGGCTTGACCCGCTGGTTGAGAACACCGAGTTTGTGCGCGACGCCGCATGGCGCGGGTTCCGATCGCACCTCAGTCGTCGCCCCCTTGTCGATCGTATTCAGGCGGTTGACCGCTTGCGGGATCGACCGGAGCTTGAGATTCGTTACCTCGAAGAGCTTGTCGATTCACTTCCTGCGTCCAACGGGAAAACGGCGGAGCGCGAAGGTGTGCTCGATCGTCTCGGCGCTGTCTTGGCTGAGCAAGGTCGACATGCGGAAGCGGTGGTTCACTTGCAGGCGTTGTTTGCGGCATTGTCGGCGCGGTCGGCGTCTTCGACGATTTCGTGCGGTGGTCGCGTGTTGGCATCGATGCTGCGCAGTGGACCCCATCCCCAGCTCGCGAAGTTCGTGGTCACGCTTGCGGCTGAGTCGCCAAGCGATATCGCGCAAGCCACCGTGGTCAACACGGTCCGCGACTACTTGGACGCGATCGATGCGGGGGCAATGGACGATCGCACCGAGAGCGTGCTTCGGGCGCTCCAAGCGATTCCGCCGGCAACGCTCGGTCCGGCTTGGATTCAACTGCTCGAACGGTTTGCTAAATCTTCAACAGATGTCGGTGCCTCTTCAAACACGCCGGGTTGAACGTCCTCTTGTGAAGCACCTACCATCGACTGAACAGTCGGTCTTGCAGCAGTCTTCTGTTTCTTAGACTATCCGCCAGTGGCGATTCGACTCCCCCAAGGCTAAAGCCATGGGCCACCCTACGCAAGCCGTGGGGCACCCGACATCCGAAGCAGGGTGCAAGACAGCTTGGGCGTGCCGACGAACGGTGTCAACGTCGGAAGTACACGTGCACCTTGCAGCCCCAACGGGGCGTCCTATTCCAGCCCAGAGCAACGCCCTGGGTCTTCGTCATCCGAAGTCGTGCCAGCCCTGAAAGGGCGAAATAACCCAGTATGTCGCTCCTTCAGAGCTTTCGTTGCACCGCCTCGGACCAGTCCCAGGGCTTGCCCCGGGCTGAAGTAGATTGCCCTTTCAGGGCATTGCGGCGGCGTTATGAATTGACCGATCAGACCCGCATAAGTCTAGCAGGGCGCTATACCGTTCCCGCCGATTTTGTCACGCACCCTCCGAAGTACTGCCGCGACCGTGGCACATGTGAGAGAATCAGTTCCGTCAGGATGCGTGAGAGAGGCCCTACCCATCCTCCTTGATCAACTCTGGTTGTGAACGGGCTTCGAGTTTTTCTACGCGCGCCCGCAGGGCGTCGTTCTCTTCGCTAAGCTTGTCCAGCGATTTACGCAGGTCGTCGACTTGGACCTCCGCCGGCTGGGCCTCGGTGATTTTTTTGATCGCGGTCTTGGCGGCTGCGCGAACGCGCCGCTGAGCGTCGTTGGCCTCCATCGACCGCAGAAGCGGAAGCGCCGCCTTGGCGGATTGACCGAGCTTCGGCAGCGTGCGGATGGCCGCGCCCTTGGCGAAACGCTGCTCCACTCTGATGTGTTCGCTGATGGCGGCGACGACACGGTCCTCCTCGTCGTTGCTGAGGTGACCGTTATCCGCGAGCGTACCCATTGCCCCATAGGCAGCCGCTCTGCAGTTGCGCGGTTGACCCGGGGCGATCCACTCCATCAATGTGCCCAGCACCGTCGGGTCGTCCTGTGACCCGATGGCGGAGAGTGCGGCGGACTGAATCTGGTGACGATGGGAATCCCGGTCGAGCAGTGTAGTCAAGAATGATACCGCGTCCTCGGGTTGCAACTTTCCATAGCTGCGGATCGCGGCTGACTCGACGCGGTAGCTGGCGTCTCCTTTTTGGATCAACGCATACAAAGCGCTGATCACCTTCTCGTCCTTATGGAACGAGCCTAGTTCCGCGACGCAGGCGCGTCGCACTTTCGGATGCTCCAACTTGATGCCAGCCAGAAGGGCGTCGCGCGCCTCGTCGCCGCCCGCTTCCCCGAGCGCCTCTGCAATTTCAGCCGCCACACCCCAGAATTTTTCCTTCAGGAGCGCGTCGGCGAGAAGGGCGACGTCGCGATGACCGCCTTCGTCACCGAGATGGATCGCCGCACGCAGGCGCGCCGTCACATAGGGTGCGTCAGCCAATTGCGCCGCCCACAAATCACGCCCCTTGTGTTCATCAATCTCCTTCAAGACCGCATCGCGCGGGTCGAACAAGACTATCGTCGGGTTCTCTGGAAGTGGGAACAGGAATCGCTTGGTCTTGTCGGTCATCTCCCGGCGTACGGTGATCGGTTTGCGCTCGTCGAATCGAAACTCGATTTCGATGGGAATGTGGAAGGCGTCAGCCTCTTGGGTTTGCTTGATCTTCACCTCGGCGAGTCGGTCTTCCTCGATCCATGTGTAGCGGACATCGAGTTCGGGCGCACCCGGGCGCTCGGTCCAGTCGTAGAAGAACCGCTCCAGGGATCGACCGGTGGTGCGCTCGAAGGACTTGCGCAGGTCCGATGTTTCCACTGGGTGGTGGCCGTTCTCGGTCAGGTATTGTTTGACCGACGCCCAAAACATTTCGTCACCGACGCGCCGACGCAGCATGTGCAAGATGGACGCGCCCTTCGGATAGGCACGGCCATCGAACATGGAACCCGGACTCGTGTAGTTGCGGTCGACGACGGGGCGTTCCTTGCCGCCGCGAATTCCGCGTTGCATGCTGTTGTAGATTTCGTAATCGTATTCGTCCTTGCCCAGATCGAACTCCGTCCAAACCGGCGAGAAGAACGACGCAAACCCCTCGTTAAGCCACAAGTGCGACCAATCCTTACAGGTCACCAAGTCGCCGAACCACTGGTGGGCCAGTTCGTGGGCCACGAGCCCATCGGAGCTGAAGTCCAAGTGGGCCCGTGCGTCGTGCAGGGTTGACGTACCCAACGTGGTGGCTGATGTGTTTTCCATCCCGCCGCCGAAACCGAAGGCGCAGGTCTGCGCATACTTGGCCCAAGGGTATTCCACGCCGGTGATGTTGCTGAAATGTTCGAGCATGCGTGTCGTGTTGCCGAAGCTTCGCTGAACATCGTCGACGTGTTCCTTGGGCACGTAGTACGTCACGGGTTTACCTCGCCACATTTCCTGCACACGGTGGAACTCACCCACGATCAGTGTGACCAAGTACGCGACGTGCGGCTTGTCTTGAAGCCAGTGGAACGTGACCGTGCCGTCGCCGTTGGGCTGCCGCGACACGAGATGGCCATTGGATATGACCTCGTTGCCGGCGTCGGCGGTCACGATCATTTCCGTGGTTTGCATTTCGTTGGGGTGATCGAAACAGGGAAACCAATAGCGATTCGTGACCGACTCGCCTTGCGACCACACGACGTACGGCGTGTCGGGGTCCATTACAGACGGACCGAAAAAGTTCAAACCGTTCTTGGGGTCGGTTACCGAATAGTCGATCGTGATCGTGGCTTTGGTGCCGGGGACGAGTGGGGCATCGCCGAGCAGCAGTTCGATGGCGTCGCCGTCGTCGGTGAACCGCACCGGCGCCGGTCGACCCTCGCCGCGCGCGATCGTCACGCGGGACACGTCGAAATCCACGGCGTCGAAACGAATCGAACGCGTATCGCGAAGGGCGACGAGATCGATCGTGGCTTGGCCGCCCGCGGTCTTGTTGGGTATGTCCACCTTAAGGTCGAGCCGAATGTGCTCGATGTCGGTTGGTCTGTCACCGGCTGTTCGGAACGGTCCGTCTTCCTGCGCAACAGCAGTAAGGGTTACGGTAAGCAAAACGAGAATGGACGTAAGGATTCTATAATACACGGGTCTTTTCCTCTCTATGATGTCACGGGTTCTCCGGCCTGCAAATCGCCTCCCATGATACACACCCGGCGCCATCGATACCAGCGAAGGTCCGATCGATCGTCGCCCGATAATCGCACGCGTTGCAACCGGTCACAGACGCGCGCAGAACGCGCGACGCCGGCCTTCGAACATACCGGCTCTCGCGGGCGGCGCCCCGCATTCTGACCCTCAAGCTGACTCATCCAATGACCGACCTAAGGGGTGGTGCTTTCCCGTAGAGAAGGGAACTATCGGGCCCGGCGCGCTAATTATTCTGTGCATGATAGAGCATATTGCCTGATATGGGCCCGGCGATAAATGCAAGAAAACCCTCTCGAAAACTACTGTCCGCTGGTTCGGCAGGATCTGGTCTTTGAGCAACTTGACGGCGAAGCGATCCTCTACGATCCGTCGTCCGGCGCGGTCCATCGGTTAAGCGTAGTGGGACTCGTCGTGTGGGAGGCCTGCGACGGAACGAACACGATCAAAGAACTCGCACAGGTAGTCACTGAACGGTTTGACATTCTGCATCTGGAAGCTTGCCGCGAAATAGCACGAACAGTGTCTCACCTGGACGTGCTGGGCCTTCTGGTTCCTACAGCGCGCCCAGACGTAGCGATCGACGCCGTGGGCTCCGCGTCGTCGGTTGACCAAGTTACTGAATCGCCTGCGGACTTCCATGCAAGAACGGAGCAAGCGAAGGCTGTTGTGGATCCGACGTACCTGCGACCGCCCTCGCGCGTCGGTCTTTCACGCAGAGCGATGCTGACTCGCAGTACAACGAAAATGCTCCTTGCGCCGCCCATCATCTCCACGTTCTTTGCGACTGGCGCCTACGCCAGCGGACCGAGCGCCAGCGCCGCTTTCGATGGCGCTGGCAATAAGAATGTCGGATATTCTTGTACCGTGGATACCGACTGTTCCGGTAACGATCCTGAACAGAACACGCTGTGCTGGGAGGCGACCAAGACTTGCTGCATCAAGAAACAGAAGACCGGGTGTGTGACGGACGCCGATTGCTGTCCTGATGCGTTATCAGGATGCGTTGCGGGCACTTGTGCGCCATAGGCGAGGGGCACCCCAATCCTGTTCGGCACGCGGTTTGCCATGTCCGGGTTCCCGCGTGTGTCGCAGGCCAGGATTTCGCGCCACACTTTACTTGCGCGGTCAGGGTTCGTGGCGCATACTTTCAGCGTGGCAAGCCCAAAGCGAC
>JAJDDY010000060.1 GCA_029260075.1 Phycisphaerae bacterium | reverse complement strand
CTCGAAGAACATCGGTATGGACGCCTTGAGTCAGCGTCGCCGTTCGCGTATCCCTGAAGATCAACTACGCCAGCGGAGTGAGCCCTGATGCCTGCGCCACCTGAGTTCGGTATCAGTTCCGGCGGTGTTCCGGTGCTCGACCTGGGTCAGCGCGGGGGGGCACGCAACACGGCGTCGGATGCGCTGTTTTCGGTGCGGGTGCTTGTCGGCCGCGATGAACCGGCGGCGGTGGAGCACAAGTTGCCGCAGAGCAACGTGGTGTATCGCGATAACCTGGGCTCGGATGGGGCGACGCATCGCTGGGCGGGCACAATATTTGCCAAGGACGGGGCCACGATGAACGCGATCATCGTGGAGATGAACGAGCGGCTGCACGGCGGACTCATTAAGCCGAACCCGTCGCTGATCAAGCCGACCAAGCTGACCGACTCGGACGGTAACGTGCTCGGCGAAAAGGCGGTGCTTTCGGAATGGAGACAGACGTCGCGGCGGCGCAAGGGTTCGACGTGGGGCGCGATCATGGACGTGGAACTGACCTTTAGGGTGCTGGCGTAATGGCGCTGCCGGGAACCAGTGCGGGTGAGCTGCCGGGTTCGGCGCCGCGACCAGGGTCTGGGCTAGGGAGCTCGCCGCTTGGTCCGTCGCTCAAGAGCGTCAGCAATGCGCCCACCGCGCTGCAGCGGGTGCATCCGCCGGTGACGCTGCGGCTGGAAACGTCCTTCGGCAGCAACCGGTACATCGCCTCGAATGTGTTCGACTGGCGTGGCATTACCGAAGCGATGGACGGGGGCGATACGACGGCGACCATCGCGGCCGGACTGGATGCCTCGAAACTCACTGTTGGCGGTTCTGTGGGTGACCAGCACTTCGCTGATCTGATACGGCAACTGAGCCCGGATCGGCGCATACGCATTTCGCAGGGGATAGGCAGAGACCGCGTGGTGTACTTTCAGGGGTTCCCGCAGACGTCGCGCATCATCTGGAACGAGAAGACGCAGGAGGTGGACTGCACCTGTTTGTCGGAGGGGCAGGAACGATTGCGGGGTAGCGATGCGGCGCAGATCACCGGGCGGCTGCTGATGTTCGATCCGCTCGAGCGGTTCGGGCCGTGGGATCCCGAGAAGTCGGCCACGCTGGCCCGGAACGTTTCGGCGCTGCCAGCGATCTTCAACGCCCAAGGACTGCCGAACCGGACGGCGACGGCCTTCCCGGTGGATAAGGCGGGCGGACAGCCGGTGCATCTGTTTACTGAGGACAACGCGCCTGAGGCGAAGTTCTGGACGTTCGCCCAGGCGCTGCGCTATGTGGTGATCTTCTATGTGTTTCAATCGGACGGGGTGTCGCCGGACGAGTTCCTTTTGGACACCAAGTCGCTGGCCGAGATTGAACCGCCGAGCGATCGGACCGGAGGGCTGTCGTCGACGGACCCGATTGTTCGCCTGTTGACCGCGCGGGTGAACGACCTGTCCATCACGTCGACCAACGCGGAGGAGGCGATCGCGGCCATCACCGAATCCGCCGGGCTGCATTACGAAATCCCGATCCGCGCGATCAGCGGCGGCGTGGATTGGTTCCTGCGGGTGTTCGAGGCGATTGAAGATTCGGGCAGTGTCTCGGCGCGGCGCGGGCGGCGGATGGGTAAGCCGAAGCTTTTCGACATTGCCCGCGAGGCGCCGTTTAGCGACGGCACGGGGCGCAGTGATCGCGACGTGGCGATCGCGAATCGGGCGGCGCAGGTGGACCTGACCATCGATCGCCGGGGGATCAACCGGTCGATATTTCTCGGCGGCGATCAACTGTTTGAGGTGACGCTGCTGCTGCGGCCGGGTTGGATGCCGACGGACAAGCTGGACGTGACGGAGGCGATGATCGACGCGGATGAAACCGACCAGACCCGCGCGTGCAAAATCCTGACGATGAAGCGGGCGGCCATGAAGTTCTGGCGGGATGAGTTCAGCCAGTTCGATGCGAACGGGCAACCCAAGCCGGACCTGTCAGTCTACCACGGCAACAACCCTGACCATGCGAGCGTGGCCGACGTGGGCCGGCTGTGGATTTTTCCGGATGACTGGCGGTGGTTCAACGCGGACGGCACGTCGGACTATGAACGGATCGGTTGGTCTAAGGCGTTGTACAGCCCGTATTTCAATGAGGCAGACCCTGAGGTCGGGCCACCCGATTTTGCTAACGCCACGCTTGTTCTGGTCGACCCGGCCATCGGCGGCGATCTGTTTCAATCAAAGGACTGGGTGCCGCGTCGTCGGCCTTTCGGTGAACTGATCGGGCGCATTGAACTGACGGGTGATCGTCGTCCTGTGGTGCGCCTGAACTTCTCGGAGACCGATCCACGCACTGCGTTGGCCTCGACGAAGTGGGTGCGCTACTCGGGCGGGGTACACATCGACCCGGACCGTGCGTCGATCACGTTGACGGAACCGAACCTGCTTGAGAGTCCGCTGCTCAATAGTGAGCCGGAGTTTCCGGCGAACGGCGTGCGAATGATTGAAGCCTACCTGGGGCTGACCGGGTTCGGGAAGGACACCGACAACTGTGACGACAACAACGGTGACCTGTTCGGTGAGCCCAGTTTCATGGTGTCGGTCACCTGCACGATACGCGGTGACGATCGGCTGAGTTTTACCGCGACGCCTGGTGGGGCATCGTTTACGCGACGGCGATCACAGGTTGTTGATCTCGGGCGTGACCGATTCGTGGTGCGCAATCGGCGCGGACAGAACAGTTCGCTCAACACGCAGGCCGTCGACGGCGATCCACGGTTCGAGGACCGCAACGACAAGATACGACTCGTGCACTTCGCACTCGATACGTCGAGCGAGATGGTGCAGGACGTTGTCAGCGGGTCGGTGGAGTCGTTCTGGATCGACCCGAGCTACCGAATCGGCGACGTGTTCGAGGGAGCGTCCGGCCTCGACCTGCACTTCGACCGCAACCCGATGATCATTCGCACGGAGTACATCAACTCGCCGGGTGCGGGGTTTCGGACGGTGCTGCATCTGTCGGACCTGCGCGGGGCGCCGGAGGTGGGGACGGAATGAGGCAGGCGATACGATTCAAGGTTCCGGTGGATGAGGGGTGGGATGCGGGTGATCGGTTGCAGGTGTTTACCGACGGCGGTACGGGGGCGATCGACCTGACGAAACCGCTGCTCGTTCGGGGGCACGATGTGTTTCCGGGGCGCGATCGCCTGGGCGGTGTGGGGCGGCGACCGGTTGGTGTGGGGCGCGTGGGTGACAGTCGCGCGGCACGGCCACGCGGCGGCATCGGTCGCACGCGGGTGGGCGTTACGCCGGTGGGTACGGCCCCGCCGTTTGTGACCGTTGTTGTGGATGTGCCGGCGGCGTTCGGTGCGTGGAAGTTTGCGGTGCAGGCGATCGGTGCGGACGGTGTGGTGCAATCGGCGGCGCTTGTCGAGACGACGATCGTGGTGAGCGGGACCGACCCCGACCCACTGGACTCGTTGACGATCAATGGCTTCGATCAGCCGAGCAGTGTGCTGACGTTCGATTTTGCATAGGAGTTTGAGATGGCGAATCCGGTGATGTCGGAATTGGTGGAAGCAAGCGCCGAAGCGCTGGGGAGTACGACGGATCCCGGTACCGGGATCAAACACCAGACGTTCGGTGCCGACGAAAACTCCGCACCCTCAGCGTTTGCGCGGCTGATGAACCTGGAGAACAATCTCATGACGCTGGTGGCCGCTGCGGCGCAGGGGCTGGTGATCGATCTGGACAGCGGGCTAAACGTTGGTGTGTTTAAGATGCAGTACTCGATCGCCGCTGCCTCGAAAACCTACGCGGGTGATGCCAGTGTGGCCATGACCGCCAGCGCCACGAACTACCTATCGCTCGACGCGACGCAAACGCTGACCGTGGGCACGTCGGGCTGGCCGGTGGGTGACCATGTCAAGTTAGCG
Organism: Phycisphaerae bacterium; assembly: GCA_029260075.1. GTDB lineage: Bacteria > Planctomycetota > Phycisphaerae > UBA1845 > UBA1845 > OFTM250. The sequence goes on along the minus strand of JAJDDY010000060.1, from coordinate 28,072 downwards.
ACGGTGGTGACCGATGCGACGACGGTGACGACGGTGACCGATCGACGGCCCGAGAACTATCAGGTGGGAGCGATCACGAGTTGGTGGCTGTTCAACCCGACGGCACTGGTGGACTTCAACAACCAGGACATTGACAACGTGCGAAACCTGGGGCTGGCCGATCCGCCTACGGTGGTGCTCAGCGCGTCCGGTGCGATCACGCTTAGCGGCCAGCCGAGCTACATCCTGGTCGACACGTTCAACGGCGACGCGTCCGATATGCTGACCGGCTTCGGCGCGTTTACTGCCGGTGACTTCGGACGCATCTATATTCTGCAGGCGGCCGACGCCGCCAGGACCGTGACCATCCAAGCCAACTTAACAGGGCCGCAAGGTGCTTATGTGATGGACGACACCACCAAGTTCATCGCCTTCATCTCTGACGGCGCCAATCTAAGGGAACTGTTCCGGAGTTTCTCTACACCCAATCTGTTGTCCACGGACCTGGACGCCGCCGGGTTCGGCATCGCCGACCTTGGGTTGCTGGACATGGAGGACAACACCGTGGCGACCATGGCGGCGGGCGTCATCAACATCACCAAGACGTTTACCCATGTGGCGACCGAAGCGGCTGCGGCCACCGATGACCTGGACACGATCAGCGGCGTGATAACCCGAGGAACTTTGGTGCGACTCGTGCCCAACGTGACCGGCGAGGTAGTCGTGGTCAAGCACGCGACAGGCAACATCAGGCTTGCCAACGGCAAGGACTACAAGTTGTCCGACAGATTGCGCACGCTCGACCTGCGTTTCGATGGATCGTTCTGGGTGGAGACGGGTCGGTCGGACATGGATGCGGCGGACCTGGCGGGAACGAGCGAGGCGATTCCCTACACGCGCGACGTCGTTATTCCCGGTGCGCTCACCGTGGCGGTGACCAAGATCAAACTCTACTGCCCGATCGCGTTTACGATCAAGGAGGCCTACGGATCGCTCGGCACGGCGCCTGCGGGTGGGCCGTGCATTATCGACATCATGGACGACGGGTTGAGCATTTTCTCGAACCAGTCGGAGATGATCAACATACTTGATGCGGCGACGTTCGATCAGTCGGTGGTGAAGAACCACGTGGTCGCCGCCGGGTCGACGCTGACGTTTGAGATCGAGGCGGCGAATGGGGCGGCGGACGCGACGGTGGTGATCGGCGGGTTCATCGCAGCGCAAACACCGCCGACATAGGAGCTCGCGAAACGCATGGCTATTAAGCTCCCAGACTTTGACGGCGCCAATTCCGGGAGCTTGCACACGCTCGTACCCGGGCAGGTGGATGTCACCGTGGTGACGTCGCCGGCGCCGCTGAGCTCGAAGGAAACGTACGTCTACAAGATCGCCAACGTCGCCAGCCCGTCTAAGCTCGTGGCGGACACGTTCGCACCGGGTACCGATTGGATCACGATCGGATTCCTTGCTCGGTGGGACAGCCTGGGCACGACGACGGCGATTCCGGAGTTCTTCCGAGCCAATGAAGCGTCGCCGCATGTCTATCTGAAGTGGGACAAGAGCAACGGCGACGTCAAGGTGTACGATGCGAACAACAGCCTGGTGGCGACGGTGGCCGGAGCCATTACCGTGGACACCTGGCCGCTGATGGAGATGAAGTTCAAGCTGTCCAACACCAGCGCCTTCCAACTACGCATTGGCGAATCGCTCGTGGTCAACCTGAGTTCGATGGACTGCCAAAGCGGAAGCGCAACGAACGTAGCGCCGATGTGGACGAACGGTTCCAACCCCGCCGACATCGTCAACGTGTTCATCGGATCGTACTACGTGTTCACCGACGACGGGGCGACCATCGACACGAACAATACATTCCTGGGTGACTATACGGTGCTCGGTTCGTTCGAGTCCGACACGCAGGGCAGCACGGGCGACTTCGCGGGCGAGGATACGCTGGGTTCGGCGTCGACGCTTGCGATGTGTCAGGACACGCCCGCCGACGACGGTGACAGCGCCAAGCTGGTGATCGTCGGAGAAACCCAGCAGAAGATCGGCATCGTGACGGACCACACCACCAACAGCGTGGGCGGGCCGAGAGACAATCCGGATTTCGACTACCTGATTAAGGGCGGCAAGTGGACGTGGCGGCACACGGGACCGAACGCCCAGTTCGGACAGGACATGAAGTTCTTCGGCCGGTATGGGCGGCAATCGAACGTCAACAAGAATCTGCCCGCCGTGGTGGAGACGCCGGCCTTCGGTGTGGCGCTCACCACGACGAAAGCTAACCTGTCCGTCGTCGAAATCTTCGACAGCATCAACGGCAATGTGCCCAATGAGGTGGAATGGTGCCAGCAGGGGTTTCGGATCGTCAACAACTTCACCGCACAGAAGACGGGCGAGTGCGTGGATATGTGGAATCAGTTTCTGCATCAGGAACCATTGTCTGACATTACGGTGCTGCGACGCAGACGGGAGACGTGCTAGATGCAGGGCGTACACATGAGAAAATACGGGGCGTCGGCGACGATCAACTTCGAGCTCTACAACACGGACGGCGTGAACTTCAACGTGGCTGCGGTTCATGCGCTCGGTGACACGAAGGTCATGACGGACGAAGGCGTCGAGGCCAACACAACCAACGCGTTTACGGATGAGGGGCAAGGCTACAGCATCGTGCTCACCGCCACGGAAATGCAGGCCGCACGGATCGTGCTGTATGTCGTTGATCAGGGCGCCAAGGCGTGGCTCGACAAGGCCGTGGTGATCGAGACATATGGGCACGCCAGCGCCCAGCACGCGATGGACTTCGACGATTCGGTGCGCGGCGGTATGACCGCCCTGCCTAATGCTGCGGCCGACGCGGCGGGCGGACTGGCGATCAGCGACGCCGGCGGGCTTGATATCGACGGCATGAACACCACGGTCAACACGACTAATACAACGATCGGTGTGGCCGGTGCCGGACTCACCGGCCTCGGTGGTATGAGTGCCACGATGAAGGGCGAGGTCAATACGGAAGTGGACGCCGCACTCAACACCGCCGTGCCGGGATCGCCGACGGTGAATTCGGTGAACGATCTGATCACGAAACTGGAAGCGCGGCTGACCGCCCTACGAGCGGGGTACCTCGACAACCTGAACGTGGGCGGTCTTGCGGCGAGCCTGGCTGACGTGCAGGCGATTCAAAACAACACGCGCACGACGATCGCTGCGCCCGGTGCGATGGAGCGACCGGACAGTGGTAGCACGCGCTTCAAACTGTACCTCAACAACTACGACACGATGGGCAACATGGAAGAGCCGGACTCGGCGCCGACCGTCGCGGTCGTCAATGAGGAAGGCACCGCACGCAGCGCCAACCTTCAGCATCCTACAACGCACGTGGCTCAAACCACAATGGTGCAACTGGAAGCCGGGCGGTATTGGATCGAGTACGACATGACCGCAGCCTCTCCCATCGAAGGACTGGTCTTCACCTTCACGGTGATCGAGGGCGGTGCGACGCGCAAGTTCAACCGCGTGGCGCAAATCGTGGATACGACGGCGGTGGACTTCACCGCCGCTGACCGCACGACACTGGGCAACATCGCGACCGGAGTGCCGAACATCGCGCCCGGCACCAACGGCGGACTGGCCACGGTGGATGCGTCCAACCGGATCGCGGGGATTGCGGGCACAAAGAACACGCTCGATGCACTCAACGACTTGTCGCAGGCACTGGTTAACGCGGAGGTGGATACGGCGCTGGCTGACATCCACTTGGATCATCTACTCGCCGTCGACTATGACCCGGCCGTTCCACCGGGCGTGGCGACCGCCCTTTTCAATGAGCTCATTGAGAACAACGCCGGGGTGTCGCGGTATACGGCCGCTGCTTTGGCTCAGGCGCCGGCCGGCGGCGGTGGATTGGGCGAGACACAGCTACGTGCGAACACGGCGCAGGCCGGAGCGGCTTCGACCATCACGCTCGACGCGGGGGCGTCGGCCGTGGACGACTACTACAAGCACGCCATCATCGCACTCACCGGAGGCACCGGTGCCGGGCAGTCACAGATCGTCAACAGTTACGTCGGCAGCACCAAGGTCGCGACCATGGCCGCAGCGTGGGCGACGGCGCCCGACGCGACCACGACGTTCGTCATCCTGCCACTGGGCACCATACCCGGAGCCACGGCGCCAAGTGCCGCCACGGTGGCCACTACGGTGTGGGCGGCGTTGCAGTCGGCCAACAAGGCCAACGGGTCGATGGGTGTGCAGGTCAACACTGTGGTGCAGTCCGTCGCACCCACGAAGAAGGTGGCCGACAAGGCTACCGGAGAAACTGAAGTGTTCGACTCGGACGGTGTGACGTCGCTCTACAAGGAGCGCGTGCAGCAGGGCTTGACGGATGACAAGGTGGAGTTCGTACGCGTCTGATGAGTTACATGGTCGACCATCACCGAGTCGTTAGTGACCCATTCGGTCAGGCGGATCAGCCCGCACACTTTGGGCTGATGATGACCCTGACGCGCGGGGCGACGTTTCCGTGGCGACAAGGCGGTGTGGCGTTGCTGCGCCGCGAGCTCTATCCGCAGCCGCATGCATGGACGTACTGCGGCTTGGCGATCGGCGCGGACACGCAGATCAAAAACTACCCGGGCATGACACACAAGGCTGACCAAGCGTACCAATACACGGCCGTGCGATTCCTCGGCAACGGGATGATATCGGAGATGTTCCCGCCGATTCGAATCGACTTCGACGCCGGTGTGAACCGCATTCTACCGGCGATGCCTAACGCTCCGGTTGGCGTCGTCGCCGAACCGCTCGCCGGTGGCAAGGTGCTTGTGCAATGGGAGTATGTTGCTCATGGACACGGCGACTATCCCACCGACTTCCAAGTGTTCAGCGGACCGACGGTCGCCACGATCGACTATGAGACGCCGCTGGTCGACTCAGACACCGCACTGAACACCGTGGCATACTCCGCACGGCAGGTGTCGTTTTCGTTCACCAGTGCCGCATTGGCTGACCTGTCCAGTCACGCGTTTGCAGTGCGCGGTCGCAACAGTGGCGGCGTGGCCGAGAAAAACCAAGACACGACGGATGTGGTCGTCGTTCGCAACGTGTCGCCGACCGCGTCGTCGGCGGCGATCAGCGCGGAGATTGCTCCGTACAGCCGGATTGGAGTTTGACGGATGCCCATTGACTCGGAAGCGCAACGCGATCGACAGCGTCGTTTGAACGCCGGACGCGTCACGCCGCTTGATCAACCGTCTGTGCGCGAGGTGCCGCCTACGCGAGACAACTGGATCCGCGTCGTGCTTCGCTCGGTCGAGCTCGGCGCCACGAACAGGATGACGTTTCAGCGTGTGCGGTACAACAGTGTGCCGCCGGTCATCGGCGACTACGAAGCGTTTGGTGAAATTTTGACCGCCTACCCGTTAGAGACGGCTGATTTCAAAGACTACGAAGTGTTCGCCTGGCCGGAGCAGGTTCCGGAGGAGGACGCGAACGGCGATCCGGTTTTGGACGGCAACGGCAATCCGATCATGAAGGACAATCCGATATCGCAACGCACCGTCCCGCTGCTGGCGGACTTGGATGCGCGTGGGTTCTGGATCCTGATGATTCCGCTCAAGTGCGACGCGTCGCTGTTGCCGGCGGACGAACCGAGCAGTGGATGTAGCTTCGCGTAATCATGGCACTACCCGACCTATGCGCCCGAGTGAACTTCCGGCTGGCCCACGTTGTGCGCGACGGCGTGGGCTATGTGGGGTTTGTATCGGCTCATCGCACGCAGGTTGGTATCTCCGGTTGCAAACGACTGTGCGCTGACCTCGTGATGAATCCGGGACGTGGGAAGTTTGGATTGTCCGTGCGCACCGAGGGCGAGTTGGCGTATGGAGGATTCGTGCCCGTGCAGAATAACCTGGTCGGTGCCCTGCGTGCCACGCTCGCCGTACACATCGTAATTTTCTTCACCTCGACCGACTGTATCGCTCGGGCCGCCATTCAGAGCAACGCCGCCGCCGCAGGTGATTGTAATCCGCCACCGAACCCGCCGACGCCCGAGTGCTTGGAGCGACCGATTCCGCCTGGCCAAGAGTGTATCTACTGCGTCGCGCAAGAGAACCCGCATGTGCGATGCACGATCGAGCAGGACACGGTGACGCATCCCTGCACTGCTCTGGGGCTGCCGATTGTCGGCGGTTCTCCGATTGGCGGCGACCGACAGATCGACGAGTCGTTCGGGGCGACTGTGATACCTGACCCGGGCATGGCGGACATTTTCGGTGACGGCGATCCGTTTGGGGCTGGTGGGCAATCGGGCGGCGTTGTGAAAGCATATACGCGAGACAATGTCTTCACCACGGTCGACCCGGTGTTATCAGGGCCGTCATGCACTGAGTGTGGCACGTGGCTGTGTGCGACCATGCGGCACTACGTGGACATCGGTGTGTCATGGCGTGTTCAGTGTACAGATGTGCTGCCGTTCCGGACGCGCGACACGTCTGGCGCGTGTTGCCTGAGTAATGGTGCGTGCATCACGATCACGCCGGACGACGCGGCACTGGCCGGCTTCGCGACGCCGAAGGACATGTGCGAAATACAACAGGCGGGCGCTCGGTGGATGGGGGACGGCACGTCGTGTGAATGCGTGAACTGTGATCCGTTCTTCACTGATCCCAAGGGCGCGTGCTGCTTGCCGAACCATCAGTGCATCGAAGTGACTGAGTCGCAGTGTGTGTGCCACGGTGGTGTGTTCCAAGGTCTGTTCTCGCGGTGTGCGACGCCCGGCGTCGACTGTGGGTCGGATGCCGATCCCAACCTTGACCCGCGACCCATGTTCCTGAACCTCGGAGTGCCCATTGCCTTCGTGCACTTCTCGTTCAGCACCATAGCCCGCAGGTGCTTCCAAGTGTTCGATCCGCACTGCTTCTCGACCGGGCCGACGTCGACCTCATGTGGCGCCGACCCATGTTGGTTCCATATCGAAGACGGTTCCAATGAAATTATACGACTGGATAGCTTGGGCCTCGTCGCCAACATGCGGTTCGCCGAGCCCACGGACGAACCGGCGGATCGCTATCCCAAGTTTGAGCCGGAGTGTGTGACGCTTGCCAATTCCGCACTCGCGTTGGTCGATGATCGACTGCTCGCACTGACTATGCGCGGTCGCTTTCATAGCTATGACGGCGCCGGAATGAACCTGTGGAGGGAGAACATCTTCATCGACTGTGCGGAGGCGCCGGTGGTTGGACTTGTGACGGTCGAGCCGTACAAGACGGCGTGCCGCTTCCCTGCCGAATTGGTGATGACTGGTATTGAGGCGAGCCTGTGGGTCTCGGGTGATCCTGGCGGTGGCGGCGTTCGGATTGCGGCGGTGTTTCATTGCAGGATCACGCTCTCGGTTCGACTGCTGCCCGGATGGCAAGACGTTGACTGTCCGATCAAAGTCAAGAACGATGTGAACTCGCCGTGTAACCCGCAACTGTCTGATCCGGATCGATACCTCATCTTGGCGAGCGGAACATGCACACGCGTGCCACTCGACTTCACCTGGAAGGGTTTGGTCGGTCCGGCACCGTGGGCGACTGGTGACTTCGGGTACAAGGCCAGGGCGATTCTCAACGAGCCGTGCCACGATCTACTCTGTGCGATGGACGAACTGGTCATCCCTGGCCAAGTCAATGACACGAACGATCCCACGGGTCTGCAGCATTTTGGTGGCGAGGTTGTGCTGTTCCTCGGTGGAACTGCGGGCGCGTCAACAGCGATATGTCGGTGAGGTTTTGATGGATCGACAGGAGATGAAATCGCGAGCAGCTCGCGCCGTTCAGAGGATGCGCGAACGACGCGTCGCCTCGCCCGGCGCAGATGCACCCGACGCTGTCGTGACGCGACCGCCGCCTCGGGCGTCGACGACGCCACCGATCAGCAATCGCGATGCGATTAAGCACGGGCAGCCGTGCGGTCAACGGACGCGATGGCGCGACCTGCCCGCACGGGCCAAGTCGATGCTCAAGGTCTTGGCGTCGAAGATTGTGCCTGACGAGGTGTATGAATCGCGGAACGAAAAGTGCGCGGCTTGTCCGCACATGACCCTTCATCCGGACGGACGAATGTACTGCCTCTGCTGCTCGTGCCCGCAAGTTCGGTACGCGAGCCTGAACAAAGTGAAGAACCGGCGAGCCGCTTGGGAATGCCCGAGATCGGACCCGGCGTTTGGTGCTTGGAACCTCGACGAATGAGTTGGCGATCGGCCATATCGAGCCACGATCGAACGTGGTTCGAGGCTGTATCGAAGCTGCTTCGGGAACGAAGAAAATAATCTTCTGATCGCCGGTTTCTTGGATGGGGCTGGGCGATGCAGGAGTTTTCTGCGCGCTATGGTTGGTGCGGAACCTGTATTCGCGGTGCGAAACCTAGAGCGCCCTTAGAATGACCTTCGGGATCGGCGTCTTGTGGTCGTTGTCAGGCTTCGTCGGCATCGGTCGTCTCCATGGCCAAAAACGCTAAAGCCTAACATATACCGAACTTACGGACCGGAGTCAAGTAGAGAATTAGTTCCGACAAAAACCTTACAATCGTACATGTCCGTTGCTCCTTTGTGTTAGATGGGCTAGTTTCGAGACGACGCTCGATAATCTAACCCGGGAGCAACGGGCTTTCATCCCCATCTAGTGAAGCGGGCATTCGAGCGTATTCGGCAAGTGGCTGTCGAAGAAGGCTTCTCCGTTCTCGTTGTCGAACAGAAGGTACGGGAAATCCTCAGTGTTGCCGATCGAGTGTACGTTCTACGCGGTGGGCGTGTTTCCTACAGCGGAGTGGCGTCCGAACTGCAGGATGATGATGCTAAGCTGCGGGCCGCCTATCTGTGAGCATGGCCAGGGCCACCCTTAAGTGCACCACAAGGCTCCGCACGAGAGGAACTTGAGAGAGTACGGTCAGGGCGGAGGGAATGATACCCCCGTCCTGCGACCTCCATGCGCTGGGCGATATCCACTCGAAGTCGTCACTCAGCTGCACGGCGCCATCGTAAGCGCCGAACGCAAATCGTCGTGTTCGAACGCGGATGCCATGCGTTCGAGCTGACGTCGAGCAATACCGAGGCGCGAGCCTTCCTCACGCCAGCATTGTACGGCCTGGCCGACTTCTACGGCGATTGTACAAGCGTCGGATTCGTCCAAATCGAAGTACGTTGCCACGCTTAGGGCAAGTTCCAACGAGGCAGTGCTGTCTTCCGCATCGATGGCAGTCGTCAGGATCCTCGGCTTGATGTCGACCGGAACAGGATTCAGGTCATATGCGGGGGCCAGTCTCCAGCCGTCCTGTCCGTCATACAGGAAGCCATGATTTCGAAGGTGATCATCGGTGTTGGAGATCAGCACGTTGAATACGAGGCGCCGCCAGATTTCTTCCATGTCTTTCCTAGGTGACGCACCGTGCTGTCGGAGTGCATCCGCAAATTCCATATAGCTTCGCGTTTCTTGGTCGCTCGCCCCGAACATGCTCATGGCGGACAAGAACGGGATCCTCGCGACGCCGGAGCGGTCAAACCGTTGCAGCAGTAGAACGGGCTTCTCGGCGACCCCCTCGATGCGCCATTCTGGCACGGCAATGCCCGCCTTTGCTGCCAGGCTCAGGGCTACTCCCTCCCATCGCACCGCATCGTAGTCGTCGTCCTTGTGCGGGAATTTGGCGATCGCAAGTCGTCCGTCCCTATCCCTGACCGACGCCTTGGGTCGCGCGCCGCCTAGCGACGACCCGGGGGCCAGTAAGAGTCGCAAGTCCTCGTCACTGGCCGACTCCGAGCTGACGTGCTCGGCTGCCGACAGCAACTTCGGCAGATCGACGAGCGGCGGGATGGGGGTTGCATCGCCCGACGCCAGGAACGGCCCGCCGGGCTCGCGTGCGAAGCGCAGAGCGCCCTGGCGCGCCTCGTCGTTCACCATAAGGAGGTAATCGATCTCGCGCAACGATCGCGGCGTGGAGCCGGCACGTTCCGCGCGGCGGCGCTCGGCGCGCCTCATCAACACACGTCCCCATCGATCCGGCGCTGAATCGCCAATCGCGCCGAACATGGGCTTGTCGGCAGCAGTGTGAAACGGGCCTGGTCCAAGTTGCAGGGCGGGTTCCAATGCGAAGCGTTCGGGATGCTTGAGCCACTCCGAGTCGTACTCGAAGCTAGCGCTTTCACGGCCCTTTCGCGTGCGCGCCCACAGACGGCCCACCAGCACCGCCTCGCCGCTTAGCTCCACGTAGACCAGGGCTTCCGTGTCCATCACCCGGACTTCCATCTGCCGGAAGTGTAGTGCCTTCCTCTGGTCTGCCGGCGAATGCGCTGCGGCAGGCTCTCCTCGTCGAGTTCGAGACCGACCGAATCGCTCCTCACGTCGGCGAGCGTGGCTAGTCGATCAGAAAGACCCAGGACAAAGAGCACGGACGCATAGTTACCCAGCGAGACGCTGGGATCGCCTTTCTCGATTTTGTTCAGCGTCGTGCGACTGATAGACGCTCGCTGAGCCATAATGGCGGTGGCGATACGCCGCCGCAGCCGTGCATCGCGGATGTCCCGGCCCAGTTTGTGCAGCGCCCGCCGAACCGGCAGCGGCACTCTCGTGCTGAGTCTGTTTTTGCCATTTATTGCGTCCATCATAGTGGTCCTTATCTGATATATCGTACAACATTCTTTACATTAAAGCAAGATCGACGTGTAACCAAGCACTTATCGGACCTATGACCAGGGCACGATAGTGGTCGCTATCCGCCATACGGTTCATTATAATGAACGCTGCCACACCCTGAGGGCCGCCCCCGCTTTGAAAAGCGCGAAGTGGGCGAGCACTGGCAGACTCCGAGCCAAATTCTCGGATTCCCGCGAATCGAGAGGAGAACAACTGTAGTCAAGAGGATCATCGACGGAGCTTCCGTACCGGACGACACCGATGTGGACGCGACCAGTGTGGACATACCGCGCACCTCCGTCAGTTCCCTGATCCCATTGCAGATGATGCTGACCGTCATGGCTCCGGCGAACATCCTACTCCGGCCTACGACTTCGCCGCTCCCCGCCGTCCGATAGACCGGTGCATCATAAGGTCCAATTACGGACGTCAGGTCCTCAAACACCGCGACGGTGAAAACACCGACGCCAGCTATTGGCGATATGCCACGAAACCGCTAATAGCCTTTCAATCCACCGCGTCGGGTTTCGCAAGTTGCATCCTCTTGATCCGCGAGGTCAGCGTTGTTGGCCTCATCCCTAGTAGCTCGGCAGCTCCACCGGGACCATGAACTCTCCAGTTCGTTTGGTTGAGTGCGGCAAGTATATTGTCGCGATCGCGCTGTTTCATTTCGGCGTCGGAGACGACGGTTGCAGACGGGCTTGTAGGTGTGGCGTCGGCTTTGCGTGTCTTTCCTGAGTTGGGTCGAGGCAGATCAAAGCGAATGGCGCCCGAGCGCGACGTAATGACCGCGCGCTCGATAACGTTGAGAAGCTCGCGCACGTTGCCCGGCCATTCGTACGCTTGCAAGGAAATGATGTTGCCCTGCGTCAGGCCCTTGCTCGGACGATTGAACCGGCGCGACGACTTGTCGAGGAAGAGTTCCGCCAGGAGCGGGATGTCTTCCTTGCGTTTGCGAAGAGGTGGGACTTCAATGGGAAAGACGTTCAGCCGGTAGAAAAGGTCTTGTCGAAACCGCCCGGCTTCAACCTCAGCCTTCAAATCGCGGTTCGTGGCGGCGATGAGGCGCACGTCCGCCTCTCGGGTCTTCTCTTCGCCAATCCGCTCGTAGGTTCCTTCCTGCAAAACGCGAAGGAGCTTACTTTGGAGTTCCAGCGGGATCTCTCCCACCTCGTCGAGCATGAGGGATCCACCGTTGGCGAGCTCGAACCGCCCGGCCCGATCTCGAACAGCGCCGGTGAACGCGCCTTTGACGTGACCGAAGAACTCGCTCTCGTAGAGTTCACGCGGCACCGATGCGCAGTTGACGCGGACCAGGGCCCGCGCACTTCTGGTGCTACGCCGATGGATCTCTTGCGCGACGAGTTCCTTACCCGTCCCGGATTCTCCGAGAATCAACACGCTCGCATCTGTTGGAGCGACAAGCTCGATTTGCTGAATGATGGTGCGCAGTGCAGGGCTTTGGCCTACGATATCTCCGTAAGCGCGAGCATCAGAAACTTCTTCGCGCAGGTAGGCGTTTTCCAATTCAAGCTGTCCGCGAAGGGACTCGATCTCCTCGAACGCACGCGCGTTGGCGATCGATGCGGCGGCCAGGTCGGCGATTGTGCGTAGCCAATCCAAACACGGCTGACCGAGCGGCGTTCGTGTAAAGACTGCGAGCACGCCGAGGATGTCGCCTTTGAACACAAGTGGCTGTCCCGCAAACCCCCGGATGCCTTCGTCATGTGCCCAATCTGGTCTCGCGATCCACTTGGCGTCCTTTTCTATATCCATCACTGACACGCATTCGCCGCTCGCTCCAATCCGACCGACCTTGCGCACTCCCATCGGCATACGACTGAAGTCTCCGTTGATCCGTGTCCAAGGATCAGCGCTTTCGCTTCGTGGGCGACCGGCGCTGGAAACGAGGTGAAGACAGCGCGTCTGATCGGAGCACTCCTCGCGCATCGGGCATGTGAGGCAGATGTCACCGGGCCGAAGGAGCCAGATGCGGGCCAGGGCGATGTGCTGTTCCTCAGCGAGACGATCAACGACCACGCGCAACACGCCATCTAGCGACCTCTGCTGCCCCATTTCGAGAAGCAGGCTTTGCAGCGCGTCTGATACGGACATGCGTTCGCCGAGTGCAGGCATGGTATGGATCATACCATTGTGACGACATTTCGCAACGCAATGTCGTGATTAACGAAATTGCGACACTCGACGAACCTGTCGAGAGTGATCGTAACTCCAGCAAAACAAACGACTTGCGTGCATTCGACCTTCTGGCACGCCTAGTGCGTTAGTCCCCTTTAGTTTCGGTCGTGACGAGCACGGCCATGGACAAGCAAAGGAGAACAACGATGCCACGTTTGAAAGCAATTGAAACGGCGGAAGCGGACCCCAAAGCAAAGGCACTTCTCGAGGGAGTGCAGAAGAAGCTGGGTATGACACCCAACCTCATGCGAACCATGGCGAACTCTCCAGCGGTGTTGGAGGCGTATCTGGCGTTCGGCAACGCGCTCGGAAAGGGCTCCTTGCCCGCCAAGCTGCGCGAGCAGATCGCGCTGACCGTGGGCGAACTCAACGGATGCCAGTATTGCCTCTCCGCGCACTCTGCGCTGGGTAAGATGGTTGGGCTCAGCGACGAAGAGGTCGCGGACAGTCGTCGTAGTGTGTCGCCGGACCGAAAGACCGAAGCCGTTCTGCAGTTTGCCAACAAGGTGGTTACGAATCGCGGTTGGGTAAGCGATGACGAGGTCGCGGCCTTGCGCACTGTCGGTGCGAGCGACGCTGAGGTCGCAGAGATCGTGGCCACCGTCGCGGCCAACATCTTCTCGAACTACTTCAACCATGTGGCCGACACGGACGTGGACTTCCCGGAAGTCGAGGCGCCGGGCAACAAGCCCGCCTGTGCCTGCGGTTGAGCCGCTATGAACAAGCCCATGTCGCAAAGGGCGGTTACGCCTGATGCGACAGCAGCAAAAGCAAGGAGAACGATACGATGACAATGCAAACGCAAACGCAACATATTAACGCGGTTACGCTCGATACAGACAATTTCGAGCAAGAGGTGCTTCGGAGCGATCAACCAGTGATGGTTGACTTCTGGGCGGAATGGTGTCCGCCGTGTAAGGCGATCGCACCGGTCATCGAAGAGATTGCGACCGAGTTCGACGGCATCGCAAGAGTCGGCAAGGTCGACGTGGACGAGAACAAGTCGTTGGCAGAGCGCTACGCCATCGGCTCGATTCCGAGCCTGTTGTTCTTCAGGAACGGTGAAGTCGTCGATCGCGCTGCGGGCGTGGTGTCGAAGAGCGAACTGGTGTCACGGTTGCATGCACAAAGGATTGTTGAAAGCTCGGCGAACGCTAATTGACAGACGTTTTTGGAATGAAACCTCAAGACAAGGAGAAGTACTATGAAAGCAGCGATCATCATACTGTCGGATCCGAAGTCCGGATCGGAAGAAGCATTGGGGCGCGTGTTTAACGGCCTCGCATCGGCATACGACTTCAAGCAGAAGGATGACGAAGTCACCGTACGTTTCCAGGGTACTGGCACACGGTGGATTGGCGAACTGACCAAGGCCGGGCATCCTGCGCACGATCTCTTTGAGGCGGTCAAGGATAAGGTGGCCGGTGTATCGTGCGGTTGTGCGGATGTGTTCGGAGGCGGCGAAGACGTCCAAAAGTCCGGATTCGACCTTATAAAAGACAATCCGGTTCCCGGTACTTCCGGTCTAGCCAGCGTGCGAAGACTGGTCGCGGATGGATACACTGTACTGACGTTCTAAGCGTTGCACGAAATCGGGAGAGCCGCCGAACGCCCGCGCTCGGGCGTCGACCGAGAAAGCACTAATCGAAAGGAAGCCAGATGAATACTTCAGGGAAAAAAGCGTTGATTGTCGGTGGAAGCAGCGGGATCGGCCTTGAAACAGCCAGGCTACTTCTTGAGGAGGGTGCATCGGTGACGTTGGTCGGACGGCGACCGGAGAAGCTGGATTCGGCCCGCGAAATGCTCGGCCAGTCCGATCGAGTCAGCGCCATCCGCGCCGACCTGACCAGCGATTCAGACGTCGATCAGCTCGTGCAACGAGTTCGTGACGACCTGAAAGAGATTGACTTTCTAGTCAACGCGGCCGGCATCTTTTCGCCAAAGCCGTTTCTTGAGCACGGTCCGGACGACTACGACGCGTACATGGCCATCAACCGAGCTACGTTCTTCGTCACGCAGCAGGTGGCGAAGAACATGGCGGACCACGACGGCGGCGCCATCGTGAATGTGGGATCGATGTGGGCGCATCAGGCAATCAAGGCCACACCGTCGTCGGCCTATTCCATGGCTAAAGCGGGTCTGCATTCGTTGACACAGCATCTGGCGATGGAGTTGGCGGAGCACGGCATTCGCGTGAACGCCATCGCTCCCGCTGTGGTCGAGACGCCGATCTACAACGCCTTCATCGAGCCCGACGCGGTTCACGATACGCTGCAAGGCTTCAACGATTTTCATCCAATTGGACGTGTAGGAACCGCGACCGATGTGGCGTCTACCATCGTCTACTTGCTTTCGGACAAAGCGAGTTGGGTGACCGGAGCGGTCTGGAACGTGGACGGCGGCGTCATGGCCGGTCGCAATCAGTAGCAGTATAGTCATTGTGCGGAATGACGAGACGAAGCGTAGAGCGATGATTTCCGGGCA
This sequence comes from Phycisphaerae bacterium, assembly GCA_029260075.1. Taxonomy (GTDB): domain Bacteria; phylum Planctomycetota; class Phycisphaerae; order UBA1845; family UBA1845; genus OFTM250. The sequence goes on along the minus strand of JAJDDY010000060.1, from coordinate 12,740 downwards.
TGCAGTACTCGTGGTTACGTGTGTGCTGACGGCGGTGTTGAGGATGGCCCAATCGCCGCTGCGGATCTCAGTACAAAGTACGAATCACAACATCCAAAGGAGAAACGAGATGACTCTCGTGAGAAACACTCTAGTGATCGGAATCGTCCTGGGCCTGATGTCGTCGAACTCAAATGCGCAGTCCGAAGCCGATCGGGCCACCGCGTCGACTCATGACAAAATTGATGGCATCCGACGGATTCTCGACGACGTTGCAAAGCGGCAGAAGCTCGTTGGCTTGCAGGCGACGGTTTACTTCCAAGGGAAAGTCATCGCCGAAGAGTATCGTGGGTTTGCGGACCTCGAACACGAGATTCCTGTTTCTGCCAAAAGCCGATTCCCGATTGCCAGCATCAACAAGGCATTCACTGGGTGCGCGCTGCTAAGGTTGGCGGAGGATGGAAAACTCGACCTCGACTCTCCAATTCAGGTCTACGTCCCGGAATTCCCACTTAAACCAGAAGGTGCGATTACTGCACGTCAGTTGAGCCACTGTGTGTCCGGCATCCGGCACTATGGCGATGACGAGCGCGACAGCAACTGGTACGGACAACACTTCCAGACGGCGCGCGCGGGCCTGAAGCTCTTCATGGACGACCCGCTGGTGACGGCTCCAGGCTCAGCATTCGGGTACAGTAGCTACGGCTACAATTTGCTCGCCGCTGCGATTGAAGGTGCCACGAATCGACGGTTTGACGAGTACGTTGCGGAAAGCATATGCAAGCCACTCGGTATGACGCATACTGAGTTCGAGAACGTGCAACGCGTAATGCCCGGCCGCGTCCGACTTTATAGCTGGTACGATTTAACGAAAGACGTTGAGTCTGAAGAGTTATTTCGTGTTCCGACCCAAGAACACAGCTACAACATGGGCGGAGGGAACCTGTTGAGTACCAGCGCCGACTTGGTTCGTTTCGGCCGGGCTTTCATCAAGCCCGGCTTCGTTTCGAGCGAAATTCTGAAGCAGATCGCGACTCCCGGCAAGACAACGACCGGCGCATCCGTGCCATTCTCGTATGGCTGGATGAACAACCTCGGTTCGCTCAATCGGCGGCGCATACTAATCGGAGGCTCGTTTCCCGGTGTCCAATCAGCATTAGATGTCTACCCGGAGCACGATATTGTCGTGGCGTTGTTGACAAACACATGGGGCAAAGGCTTCCGTAACAAAGAGTTCATAGTCGGAGTCTCGAAACGCATTGCCGACCTCCTTCTTGAGTAGCGAACGAGAACCGTTTTACAATTTACTAAGCACAACCTAAATGGGAGAATCGAAATGACATTCGTGAGAAACACTCTAGTGATCGGTATTGTCCTGGGCCTGATGTCGTCGAACTCAAGCGCGCAGTCTGGAGCGGGTCGTGCAACCGCGCGGCCACCAACGTTGCACAAGACCGTTCAAATCGACGGCTTGGACATCTTCTACCGTGAAGCGGGCCCAAAGGACGCACCAACGCTCCTCTTGCTGCACGGTTTTCCAACATCTTCGCATATGTTTCGCAACCTGATCCCCGCCTTGTCGGATCGGTACCACCTCATCGCTCCAGACTATCCTGGGTACGGAAACAGTTCGATGCCAGCCGTCGGTGAATTCGACTACAGCTTCGATCGCTTCGCCGAGATCATCGAGAAGTTGACGGAGAAACTCGGACTGGAGCGGTACAGTTTGTACCTCATGGATTATGGCGCTCCCGTTGGATTCCGGCTCGCGGTCAAGCATCCCGAGCGCGTACAGGCACTGATCGTGCAGAACGGCAACGCCTACGATGAAGGAGTCGACAACGACTTTTGGGAACCGATCAAGGCCTATTGGAAAAGCCGAAAAGCATTCAATGAGGGACTCGACAACGCATGGTGGAAGAACGTCAAAGCGGCATACAAGAAGCCTTCTATGTCAAATGAGGAAGCGCTTCGGTTTCTCTTCACAATTGGCGCCACGAAATGGCAATACACCAACGGCGTGCGCAACAAGGAAGCGATCAGTCCCGACGCCTGGCATGTCGATCAGCGGCTTCTCGATCGCCCTGGGAATCAGGAGATCCAGCTACAGTTGTTCTATGACTACGGCAGTAATCCGCCCTTGTATCCAACGTGGCAGGCGTATTTTCGAGAGCACCAGCCACCAACGCTATTGGTCTGGGGCAAGAACGACGAGATCTTCCCGGCCGAGGGCGCGTATCCGTACAAGCGCGACCTGAAGAACCTTGAGTTTCACTTGCTCGACACCGGCCACTTCGCGCTCGAGGAAGACGGACAGGTCATCGCCGATCACATCCGGCGGTTTCTCGGCGAGAACTTGAGTCGCGGCTCAAAAGGGCGAGACTGAGCTTCAGAGTCGGTGGCGACACAACAGAGTCCTCCATTTGGGGAGACAAAACGATGAAACACACTGTCAGCGACATAGCCTTCACCCCGTCCGTCAAGGCTGTTCAGGAGCGCTTGGGCTCACGCAAAGGCTACGCATCGATGGAGCAGCGCGGAGGCTGGAAGAAATTAGTCACACCAGAGCTGGCCGCGTTCATCGGTGAGCGAGACACCATGTTTATCGCAACCACGAACGCCACGGGGCAGCCCTATATACAACACCGCGGTGGTCCGCCGGGCTTCCTGAAGGTCTTGGACGAGCACACACTTGGATTTGCTGACTTCAGCGGAAACCGTCAGTACATTACGGTGGGAAACCTCGACGATAACCCCAAGGCTTTCATTTTTCTGATGGATTTCGCGAACCGACGCCGTATCAAAATCTGGGGCCGCGCTGAGGTCGTTGAAAACGATGCCGCACTACGAGAGAAGCTCCATGATCCTGACTACGGGAGCGAGCCGGAGCGGATGTTCTTATTCCACATTGACGCTTGGGACGTGAATTGCCCGCAGCACATCAAGCCGCGTTTCACCGAAGAAGAGGTCGGAGAATCGATGCAGGCGCTTCGCGATCGGATCGCACAGTTGGAGGAAGACTGCTGCAACTGCGAACCGAAAGAGTAATGTACGGGCAACGAGGATTTTCGGCGCGCAGGTCGTAGTTTCCGCCCACGCATGGGCGGGCGGCGGGATACAAACCCGCGGCCTGCGGTCAGCTGCAGAAAACGGTAGGAAGTTTGGTCGGTTGGCTAGGCTTCGTCCAACGGGGGAAGTACGGGGAACCTGCTTACGGGAGTTGGATATCGCGTTGCGTGGAGGTGGATTCAGAGGACCCTATGCGGCCTGTCGCTGGGGCGTTTCCAAGGGGAGATTCGCGCACCGCGTTGCCATACTGCGCGCCTTCTACGACAGCAGCTTTCCGACACGGCGCCTCAGGTAGGGAAGAACTTCGATCGCGAACCACGGATTCTTCTTCAGCCAGATGTTGTTACGCGGGCTTGGATGAGGGAGAGGAATGAGAGGAGGTCGATACTCCTTCCAAGCATGCACGGTGTCTGTGAGTGACTTCTTCGGCTGTTCAAGATGCCATCCAATAGCGTATTGACCTATGACAAGTGTTAGCTTCACATTAGTCAGGCGCTCAAGGAGCGCTTCTCGCCATGCGTCGGCACACTCCGGCCGCGGCGGTAGGTCTCCGGATTTTCCTGTCCCGGGGTAGCAAAACCCCATCGGGAGGATCGCAATCTTTGTGGCATCATAGAACGTGTCCCTTGAGACTCCCATCCACTCGCGCAAGCGATCGCCGCTCGGATCGTCAAATGGAACGCCTAGATCATGTACGCGACGACCAGGCGCTTGACCGGCGATAAGGATTCGCGCCTTGGAATGCGCCTGGAGGACCGGACGCACTCCGTGCTCCAGGTACTCTTCACAAAGTCGACACGCACGGACGTCTCGCAGAAGGCTCACGAGATTCTGCTCGTTCATGGTCCTCATCCTATCGAGGTCGCTGATGTTCTTGTACCAAGTTGGCCGGGTTCAGCGCTTCCAACGCGTCTTGATCGAGATCTTTCATGATTGCATGAATTGTAAGATGAGTGCCGCGATGGCGTTCGCATCACCTTTTTTTTAACTCGGCGTAACCTTGAACGAATACCCAATCAGCCTCCTCAGCGGGTATATGGCAGCCTATGCAGCTAGCCCGATAGTTTGTCGCTGTGTTCTTGGAAGGATCCTTCGCCTCGAACAAGGCCCAACCCCAACCGTCGCCCCAGATCGGGTTTTCTGGAAAACGGTTGGTCTTGTCTTTGACCATTACGAACCAGATTTTCATGTCATCCGCGCACGTCACATGTCCGGTGTTTAGCTTTTCGGTCGTCGTATTGCGAACCTTGTCCCTCCTGTTTATTCCGTACTCGTTGTCAGCAAAGCACTTACACCGTGTGTCCAAGAACACGAGAGCACCTATCCCCAAGACGGTGGTCTGCTTGAGGAACGAGCTTAGAGAGCGCTGGAGCCATGGGACGGGGGGCGGTTTCCCCCGGCCGTTCGTTGTGTTCGGTTGATCCGACCTGGGCCACCGCGCGGCTTCAGGCGGTCTTCGTTAGGTGGTGTGCGGGGCAGACTCCGCAAGCCACGGCATCGTAATCCCTGTTCTCGGGCGTTCGGTCCTAGACGGCCCCGCGACGGTGAAAACAGCGACGCTCACTATTAGCGATATCACGCGAAACCGCTAATGGGCCGTCGGCCGATCCTCACGGTGTGGTGCCCGCAGTACGGTCCTCACGCAAGCCCGGATTTCTGGAGCCGTCGAATCAGACTGGGCTTGCTCGCGTGGCGGTCGCGGAGAGCCTGTAGCCGTTCGCTGAACTCGTCCGTTCGGCTTGTGTGATCGGCCGCGTCTCGCAAGTCCACCAGCAATTCGACGGCGCAATCGTATCCCTTCGGCGTTCGTTTCGCGATCCACGCTGAAACCTGCTTCCAGACTGCGGAGGTGCGCGACACTATTTCGTCCAGGTGTCTCTTCCTTGCTTTGGCCTCCGCGCGAGCCTGACGCTCTCGCTCTTTTTCGGCCTGCTCTGCGAGGCGACGCTGCTTGGCACGAACTCGCTGTTGCCAGACTTCGGAGATTTCGGCGACCGTCCTGCGTAATGGAGCGTCGTCGTCGGCACGCTTCGTGCGGCGATCTTGTACCGCCTCCTTGAAACTCCGCATCAAGCTTCGGCGTGGATTCGGTTCGTCTCCCTGAGCGATTCTCAGTAGCAGGCTCTCTTTCTGGGCGACGGGGAGCGAACGAATCCACTTTTTCAACGCCCCGGCGGGCGGGGAGTTGACCGCGCGCGAGCCGCTTCGCGCGGCGGCGACGTTGACGAGCTCCGTGTCGATCTGCAAGAAGTCCGCGAACGCTCCAAGCGGCGCGGACAGATCTTTCAAACCGGCGGGGACCGGCGGCTCCGTGGCATTCTCGGATAGACCCTCCGTCTCGATCCCGCTGAGCCACGCCAGATAGAGACACCGCCAGTCGCCGTCAAGAAGATCGTTGCGGAGCGGGGTCAAATACGCCATCCATCCCGAACCGTCGTCCCAGTCCTCCCAATCGCCGGGCCCGTCGTCACGATCGAACTCAAGCAGGACGCAGTCTTTCTTCTTCCGCAGCGAAACGCCGTCTTGATGGCAATAGTCCTTGGCAAGCTCAGCGTCAAACGACGCGAGCGGCAGGCGAAGCATGAACCTGCGGTAGCCCCAGTTCGTTACGTAGACAAATACGTCGAAGCACCGCTCCATCAGCTTGATCGGGTCGCCGCGGAAGTCGCCCCAGTGGTAGACGTTGACGAAACTCGTCGTCGTGATCTGGGCGCGCGTGGACAGACCGCGCAGCCATTGCATGTCGCCCTCGGACAGCGGCCTGTCGATTGCCTGGAATCCGTAATACTGATACTCACTCACGATCCGTCCAACTCACTCGCTGGAAGCCCAATGGCTCACGCGTTCACCGACGTTTCGATTTCCTTCAACCCTTCGATCACGGAATCAAACTCGGGAACGTCACCGAACATCATTTCGGTGGCCATCTCGTTGTAATCTTCGCGAAGCTTTCCGAGTAAGTGATCCGGCGGGGTTAATCTGAGCGATCCCGGTTTCGCAAGATCGTAATTGGCCCAGGCGCGAGGGAAGAACAGCGAAGTGTGTTCGACGACTTCGGCAAGCAGGCCTGTGTCGGCGAGGGCCTTCCGTCCCAGATCATGCTGCGCGAGCCGGAAGAGATCGTAGTAATGACGGGCCATGCGTGGAGCAAGCCGTTTGTCCTCGGGTTGGTGGTGGAGCCTGTGCAGAATGGTCGCCTTGTCCCAGAAAGTCCTCTGCGCTGAAACAACGAGAGGTAGCTCGGTATCGGGTTTGTCGAATTGGTCCGGGAACGGGTCTGCGGCGTATGGCCGAATCGTCCCTTTCACGGACGGCCAGGGATTCCCGCGGGCCCCGAGCTCCAAGCGGACCATGGCACGCAAGTACTTGGGAGGTTGTTCGATCGTGGGGTAACGGAAGAGGATTGTCTGATCATCCGGAGCATCCTCTGCAAGGGTGGTTTCCCACGAAGTCGAGCTTGCTGCATCGCCCAAAGCCTCAGCGCATGCATGGACAAGGGCGGGCCTCAACTCATCCCGAGCGAAGTCGCGGGCGCTGATCTTGATTTCCTCTACGAGTCGCTGGCGAGCTTTGTTGGAGAGGTCTGATGTCGCCGGGTCCTTTGTACCGGTGAATCCGAGGCCGGTGCGATCAATCACAAGATCGACATCCTCCGACATCCGTTCGATTACGCCAAACACTTTTGAGAGCGACGTCCCACCTTTGAAATGGATCTGCGCTGGCAACTGCATGAGCGTGTACATGCGGCGAAGCACCCAGCAGACCCAGAAGTCCTTCTCGATGATGCCAACAGTGACGCCGCGCGACTCGGCTGCGGCGCGGAAGAGATCGGAACGATCCTGCGGCTCCAAACGGGCAACTTGATCCATTTGCGTATCATGCCTCCGTGCTGGCGATGGATCGTGCGGCATCGGCCACCCACGCATCGGCGTAGCGTGCTTTGCGCAGGAGATGCTTCCGCTGGGCGGGGCTCAGTCTGCGCCGGAACGCCTCGATCGCTTTGTCGTCAAGTGATGATTCTCCGACGGCGATGATCGCTTGGATCGCAACGCCGGTCGCATCATCCTTGTCCGGGAGTTGCTTGGCGGCAACGTGTTTCAGGCGGATCGTTTGGTTGCCGACACTGACCGATCGGCTTCGACCGTCGGTGAGATAAACCGGCTTGGCCGGTACCTGGGTTGATAGGCCGAGACGATTGGCGATTACGGCTGGCGACAAGGCGACGCGACTACCAGTCCGTCGCCCGATGGCTTGAGCCACCACGTCCGGGTCCGGCGGAACAGTGATGCCGAGGCGTTTGTTTGTTCGGGGCACGTGGTACAGCCCATGGCCGATCCGCTGAAGGACGTCTTGTCGAACCAGGCGCGAAAGCGCCTGATCCACGGCATCGCGCCCTGCGAGATCCAGAAAGTCCTTGGGCGTGACTACCGCCCCCTTGCGGCGAACGCGGGCGAGAATCTTAGCTTTAGTCGTGTCCATTAGACGGCACCTCTCCTGTCAGAAAAGTATAGCATAAATCTGACATAAGTCAATCGACTATTCTCGCCGATTTAGTCACTAGATCCGCCAGAAGAAGGTGGTTATCGGCCTATGCCCACCCATCGCATGGTCGCAAACCGTAGTGAAGGAAGCTATCGTTCCGCCCACCCCGAGCCCAGAGTGGACAATAAAGCATGCACTTAGTAGTATCTGCGTGCGTTTATGTCCGATGGCCTTGGAGGCATCTGCGATGGCCTTGACGTTCGAGAAAGCACGCGCGGCATTCAAAAGCGGCGGGGGCACGCTTCGCACACGAGATATCCTGGCCCTGGGCATCCACCGGCGAACGCTCTATGCCATGAGGGACGCTGGCGAGCTGACACAACTCGCCAGGGGTCTGTTTCGGCTGGCCGAGCTGCCGCCACTGAGCGAGCCCGACCTCGCCACGGTCGCCATGCGCATTCCGCAGGGAGTTGTCTGCTTGATCTCAGCGCTGGCCCACCACGAAATGACCACGCAGATTCCACACGAGGTACACCTCGCACTTCCGCGTACGGCGCGCAATCCCAAGCTGACGCATCCACCGCTCAGCATCTTCCGATTCTCTAGCGAGGCGTTCGAGGCTGGAATCGAAACACACATTATCGATGAGATACCCGTTCGAGTGTACGGTCCGGAGAAGACCCTGGCCGACTGCTTCAAGTACCGCAACAAGATCGGTCTGGATGTTGCTCTGGAAGCCCTGCGATTCTACTGCGGGACCCGTCCCACTGGTGGGCGCCGTGGATCCCGACTCCAGGTATTGCTCGAACACGCTCGCGCCTGTCGCGTCGAGCGGGTGATGCGTCCCTACCTGGAGGCCACGCTATGACGAAGTGTACGATCAAGCCGGTGATGTCAGTGATTCATGAGAGCGGTGTCGGGAAGCAGCTCGACTCAGTTCTGGATGGGATCCTGCGGTTATTGCCCATCGGCGGGAAAGCAAGCATCACGAGGTGACGCCATAGTCGCTGTTCCCAGGGCTGCCGGGCGTCCTGCTGGAGCAGTGTGGACCGCGCTCGAGCTACACGGGACGGGGGGCGATTTCCCCGTCCGTTCGTCATGTCCGGTTGCGATCCAAGCTGGGCAGCCGTCCAGATTCGGGCGGGCCTTGTGACGTAGCGTGACGGGCAGAATCCGATAGCCGCTGCATCAGAATGTCCGGTCATCAGACCTACGGGACTCGGTGTCACGGACACGGGATCCGCGTCCACGTCGGGCGCAACCGTACACGGACGCCTAGCATAGCGCGCTCGCCAGCCGCGCTTTCATTCGGTAGTACGTTGCCCTGGAGTACCCTGTCCGCAGAACGAAACGCTCGACTCTGTCCTGTTCCGAACGCAAGGTCGGCTCGTTCTGCAGGGCGGCGACGCAGGCCAGGCGCGGGTCGGAGAAGACCATCTGCAGCAAACTGGTGCGCCAATCGCTGAGACCAGCCTGACGGAGTTGCGACGCCTTGAAGTAGTGCCGCATGGAGAGCGCCTTGATGGAGGGCAAGATCCGGGCGATGAACCGGTAAACCTCGTGATCTTGGAACCACTCGCCCACCCTCCGGTGCACTTCGGAATTCGATGGATCAAAATGCAGGATGATCGCCCGATCCTCCAGTGCGCGCACGTTCGGGTTCAACGTGCGCCACTCGTTGGCAATGAGAATCACACGGCTGGTCGTCCCAAATGAAGGAGGGATGTCGCCACCCCGCAGCGTTATGTTGCTTAGCCACGTGATTCGCTTAGATCGTTCAGTGTTGCACAATGGCTTCAGAATTCGGACACAATCCGCATCTGCGTACAGCTTGTCCAAGTCGTCCAGGACAACCGCGGAAGACCTTGTCACTCAGTTCCTTGCTGTACTGCGCGGCGCGGAAGCGCTCAAACTGGACGTACACCTGGTACAACTGATCGCCGGGCTTGGGCTTGCCGAGTGTGGTGTAGATCACCTGTTTTCCGTGACGCTTGCACTCAGCGCTGTAGGTCGCCGACAGATCGATATCCTGGAAGCGGCCCCAGCGGCTGACGTCAAGGCAGAGAACGAAGTCGAATTCACGGCCTCCCTTGACCCAGTTGTCCATCATGTCGTTGAAGCCATCCCTGCCCTCCGCCGTCAGGCCCGATTTGCCGCGATCGGAGAATTCGTGAATGATCTCGATGCCGTTCTCACGAGCCCATTGCTGAACCTGCTCCTGCTGTATCGCGACAGAATTCTCTTGCCGGTCTTGTGCCGAGTGGCGGTAGTATGCGACCGCCCGGAATTCCGGAGTTGCGGGCTCGGTAGGCGGCGTATCCTGAACCCACCACCGATGTTGGCTTTCATCCGATTGCCCGCCCAATTGCGCCTCACTCGCTTCTTGCTTCAGTGTCATTACCTTGACTCTCGCCGACGGCAGAGTGTTGCTCCACACCGACGCAAGCGATGCGACGTTGGCGGTGCTCGACTCTGCATGACGGCAACGGCAACTCAGAGGACGACACACCCCTAGCTCGATCCGACGCAGACAGCCTACAGCATGACCGTGCAAATCCAGGGTGCATCTGTGTGCAATTCTCGTGCAAAATTACGGTAGGTTACCGTCGAGAATCAGACCGTAGTGACCGCCTGTACCGTAGATTGCGGCGGCCAGATCCTCCATGCCGGCATTGCTCAGACGTTGCCGGAGGTGTCGCACCGCACTACGAATCGTTTCGGGTGACTTGATGCCACCTTCCCAGACATCGCGCAGGAGCTGGTCCGCAGTGATATACTGATTGGGTTGGCGCGCAAGGCGCTCGGCCAATCGGAACAAGATCGTGCGGCGCAGTGGGCAGATTTTTCCTGCCCAGAACACCGAGAATGTTGAGCTGTCGACCAAGGGACGCTGAGGCTGAGGGTATCGATGTTTCGCAGCCCGCGATCGTCCCCAACGGCCGGGAGCGCGGCCGTCGAGTTCCGTCCGGAGAATGGCACGGATTTCGTCGGCGCAGATCGCGGCGGTCATGAGGGCTTCGGAGAGTTGTTCGGCAAGATCCGCGACTCGTCGTGTCTTTTCCTGAATCATGGGGGTCTCCATCTGTCGGCCACAGATGGCGGGACCACCATGCCTGAACTGGCCCGGTGGGTCCAGGTGCATCACGATGTGCGGGGATCGACTCCGTCGGGCCTCCGATCAGGGCCACAGGTCCGTTGGAGCGGGCACCGGATGGAAAACTGCTCCTTGCCGTTGACTCGGGAGCCCCGCCGAACCGGTACTCGATGGGCAGGTGCGTGAACCTCCGTGTGGTTCTGCGCTTCGTCTTCAGCTGCCAGGACACGCCATTCTAGTATCCGGGTCGAAATCACCGGCTGGGCAGACCAACGCTGAATGCATGATACAACGGCAGAAAAACGAGCTTCTGCTCAGGCAATTCCGAGTACCGGGCTGTGGAAAACACATACCCGCGCGGGCAGTTCTCATAGGCTTCAAGCAGCATATGCAGGCTTCTCAGGCGGCCTGACGCGCCGCTCTTAACCTCGATCGGGCAGATCGCATCATGGGTCACTATCAAAAAATCCACCTCGGCCGTGCTGCTCTTGGCACTTCGTGCCCAGTAGTGAAGCTCCTGGCCAGCGGCGAGAAGCTCTTGCCCAACGAACTGTTCCGCCATCGCACCGGCGTGGATTTCAAGCAGGTCCGTCTTGGCGTATTCGATGTCTACTGGCATGCCGCATAGATGCTGCATCAGACCGACATCCACCATCAACGCCTTGAATCTGCGGGCAGAAGCTGACGCGCCCAACGGCAAACCAGCCGGCGTTGCAGCGGGCACCCTACGCATCACCTGAGCAAGGCACAGCAAATCGAATGCCTTCTTGATCGTCTTGTGCGTGTAGTCTTCTGCCAAACGTGAATACTTGATCTGCTGGCCGACCGATCTGGCTGCCGAAGCGAATACCGCGTTCAGGCATTGCTTGTCCGCATGTGGTGCGTACTTGGAGAAGTCCTGACGATAGGCGTTGGCGAGTTCCGCCTGGACATCGAACGCATCGTGCATGCTGTTCGTATCCATATAAGCCTTGACGCATTCCGGCATTCCACCGACGAACAGATAACAACGCAACTCACCCAGCAACATGCGATGAACCGCTTCTGGTTGCGGCTTCGGCTCGGCAAGGACTATCTCTGCGGCGACGTTCTTGCCCATGGCGAACAAATATTCCGGGAAGCTCATCGGGACCATGTTCATGAACTGCACGCGGCCAACCGGAAACGACAGGTCCTGCATCGCAAACTCAAGCAGTGAACCGGCCGCAATCACATGAAGCTCGGGATAGTCCTCGTAGAAATAGCGCAGGGCCATGATCGCTCGCTGACAACTTTGGATCTCATCAAAGAACAGTAGATCCTTGCCGGGAACGATCCGCGCGTTGAGCAAGACTTCGAGTTCCGAGAGGATCCGCTTCGATTCGAGGTCTGCCTCGAAGATGCGGTGGTAGTCTGGCCGTTTTTCCAGATCGACCAGGTGAACCGTACCGTCGAAGTGTTTTCGACCGAAGTCCATGACGGACCAGGTCTTGCCGACCTGCCGAGCCCCGCGGAGAATCAGCGGCTTACGACGCGGCCGGTTTTTCCACGCCAGGAGCTGTTCACTTATGGCACGCTTCATTGCTTAGGGCCTCCAAATCGGGACCGAAACTACCGGAATCCAAGGCTATTATAGCCTCGGTACTCCCATTACACAAGGCATATCGGTATGGCATGCCGAGAGGGTCCTGAGGAGGCGTCGAGCCCAGCTGTGCCTTTTGAGAACTCCGTCTTGACCGGCCGGGCCGAGAATGCCCTGATTATCGGAGCCGCCAACAGATCGAAATCGCGGGCGACGCGAAGTCGTTGTGGCTCCCGAAAGCGCCATCCCGCGATCTTTGGGTCGAGAACGCGAACCGAGGTGTGGGATGGTTTTCGAAGGCGCTGCTCCTGGTGGGATGCTCGGTTTCGGTGGATGTTTGGGTAGAACACTTGGTCAAAAAGTTGGTCAGTCTCCACTTGGTGATGACTTGTCAGTCACTCGGACTGCAGCTTGTCAGTCAGTTGCAAACCTCGTTTTCGGCCGAAAAACGCGATGTAAGTCCTTGAAAACACAGGACTTGCGCGCCGACTATCGGTTTCCCAAGCTGGACGTCGGCGGTTCGAATCCGCTCGCCCGCTTTGAACATAACTTCAA
>JAJDDY010000059.1 GCA_029260075.1 Phycisphaerae bacterium | reverse complement strand
TCGATTTCTTCGTTCGCTTCGAGTAACTTTTCGACATGGCGGTTCTCCTTTTTGGGACTGTTCTTCTCTTCCCGGAGCCTACCACCGTGGTTGGCCCCAGGGGAGAACCGCTCTTTTTCAACTACGTTCGGGACATGCTCGATTAGACAATGCTATAGACTAGCTGATTGTCACGACTCAACTGACGGGTTCATCCGATCCGAGCCGAGCCGCGACCGTGAGGGAGTGTTTTCAAGCTCTCGCGATCGGCTTGCGAACGTCCGCTTCCTTACGGTCGCGGCTCGGTAGACCCGTCATCCGACGTGCGACAGGGCGTTTGCTAATCGTGTAAGAAAACCGGCGTCGGGCGAACGGAATGTGTAGCGGCTGTTCATGCCGCATGGAGGTTGTCCCTATGCACGAACCCATCATCGGAATCGACATCGCTGACGTGGGCGGCGACACGAAACGCGCCATTCGCCAAGCCGCCGAGCTTGGTTTTGGCGCGGTGCAACTTCCGGCGGGTGTCGGAGCGCTGTCACCGAGGAACTTGTCACAGAGCGGTCGACGCCATCTCGGGCGATTCGTGGCCGGTTTCGGCATGCGCGTATCGGCGCTCGTTGCGGATGCTCCCGGACAGAGCTTGACCGATGCGAAGACCGCAGATCAGCGGGTTGAACGCTCGCTCGAAGTCTTGGATCTCGCGGTCGACCTGAACGTCGCCGTCGTCGTCAGTTCGGTCGGAGCGCTCACTCATCCCGACACCGGTACGCTCGCGCCCGTGGCGGCCGAGTCGCTGCAGTGCATCGGTGAGACCGCCGACGCTCGCGGCGTTCACTTCGCACTGCGTCATACGCGGGCGGGCGGCGCGGAGATTGCAGCTGTGCTCGACGCGCTTGATTGTCCAGCCATCGGCGTGTGCTTCGACCCGGCGGCTATGGTTCTGGCTGCTGCCGACCCGATGGGGTCTATTGAGAAATATGTCGAACGCGTATGCCTCGTTCACGTGTCCGACGCAACAACAGGCGGCATAGACCGGACCGGACAACCCGTACCGCTGGGTCGTGGCGAGGTATCGTGGCTGGGGCTACTTGCCGCGCTGGATGCTGCATCTTTCAGCGGTGCGTACACCGTCCGATGTCCCGCATCCTCCGCCCCACTGGTCGATTTGGACGCGGCTCGCGTCGTTCTCTTGTCGTGGCTGCCGCGCGCTTGAGCGATCATCGAGAATTGGCTACGCTGGCGCTGTCGTACGCTGTTCAATTTCCGGTGCCCCGACGTTTCGCCGGAACGCCGTGCGCGAAGACCATGGAGAGTGAAAACTCATGCACCAACGCTCGGACGTCCGCAGGTATGTATTGCTCTCGCTTTGGTCGACGGTTTTTCTGACGGGTCAAGCCACCGCTCAACAATTGATCACAATTTTTCCCGAACCACTCAGTCCGCGAATCGCCAACTACGACATCAACGTAACACTCGACGATGAAGCCAAACGCATCACGGGCGATATGGTCATCACGTGGAACAATCCGTCGGATGATACGATCGCGGATTTGCAATTCCATCTTTACATGAACGCATTCAAGAACAACCGCTCCACGTTCATCCGTGAACTGATGCACAGCAGCGGCGTGGGAAGTGATTCCGGTCGTCCCCGCAAATCCCCGTGGGAAAAGGACGCGGGGTGGGGTTGGATTCGAATAGACAGCATGAAAGTCGACGGCCAAGACGTAACCGGTGACATCGCCTACATTCAACCTGACGATCAGAACGAGGATGATCGGACGGTGATTCGCGTTCCGCTCGCCACGCCCATCGCGCCGCGGGCGACGACGACCATCGAGTTGTCGTTTCAAGCAAAACTTCCGCAGTGCAAACGGCGCATGGGTTGGTGGGCTGACGACTTCTTTATGATGTCCCACTGGTTTCCCAAGATCGCGGTCTACGAAACGCCCAACATGCGCTACGTGCCGTTCGACGCGCCGAGTGGACGTTGGAATTGCCATCAGTTCCACGCAGCCACCGAATTCTACGCTGACTACGGCGTGTACGACGTAAGAATCACACTACCGACCAAGTACGTCGTAGGCACTTCCGGGCTTATTGTGGCGGAGCGGAACAACACGGACGGCACGAAAACCGTGGTCGCTCGCGCCGAGGATGTACACGAATTCGCCTGGGTAGCGGACGCGCAGTTCAAGGAAGCGTTGGGGCAGTGGCGCCATCCACAAACCGGTAGGACCGTCGACATTCGTCTGTTGTATCAGCCGGGGCACGACGCGGTCGTAAACAAGTACATCAATTCGACCAAGGCCGCGCTTGAGCACGTTCACGGCTGGCTTGGTGACAACGCCTATCCCTATCCCAACGTGACGGTCATAGACCCGCGTTCGGGAAGCAGTGCGGGCGGTATGGAATATCCGACGTTGATCACCGGGGGCGCGAGTTGGTGGAGCGAAGAGCTGTTCGGCGAGGGCGTGCGGCTGGTTGAGATGGTGACGATTCACGAGTTCATGCATCAGATTTGGTACGGCATCGTCGGTAGCAACGAGTTTGAAGAGGCCTGGCTTGATGAAGGATTCACGAGCTACAGCGACGGTCGCATTTCGGCTGAACAGTTTGGAGAGTGTACCTCAACACTGAACCTGTGGGGAGTGACAGTCGGTGGCATTGGCCGGCGCCGTTCGACCTACGCGGGCGCGATCAGCCGAGACGACGCAGCCATGTCCGACTGGACGTTTTCACCGTGGAACACCGGCGTAGGTCGCAACCTCGCGTACAACAAGACGAGCTTGATGCTGGTGACGCTGGAAAACCACTTGGGGCGCGAGCGGTTCGATCGCATCATGCGGACGTATTATCAGCAATGGCGATTCAAGCACCCAAGCGCCCTTGATTTTGTGGCCGTCGCCAACGAGGAAGCGGGCGAAGACCTGACGTGGTTCTTCGATCAACTGCTCAATGAGCAAATCTCGCTTGATTACTCCGTGGCGTCCATCGTGAACCTCCCACTCGACAAGCTCGAACCGGGCGTGCCCGTGGACGAGTACGTGGACATTGAAGCGGAAGACGATGCGGACTCGGACGGGGAAGACGCTGAACCCGATGACGCCATCCACGAGAGTACGGTCGTATTTCGGCGCGTCGGCCAGTTGGTCTTTCCGGTCGAAACATTGATCGAATATTCCGACGGCGAAGTGGTCCGCGAAATCTGGGACGGTCGCGATCGCGTGAAGGTGTTTCGTGTCACGCATGCAGGGCGTGTGGTCAGAGCGGCGATCGACCCTGACATGCGCGTTCCGCTCGACGTCAATCGTCTGAACAACAGTATGCGTATCGACCCCAACACGTTCGTCGAGCGCAAGTACGCGATGAAGGGAATGTTTTGGATGCAGTGTCTTCTCGAACTGGTGAGTATCGGGGCATGAACGTGCGAAATCCCCCCCACGACTCGGAGCGAACCATGTCTGTCTGGTCGGCGTTTATTACGGGTACGAAGAGAATCTGGTTGCACCGGCGCATGGTGCTCTGGCTTTACTTGCTGAACGCTCTGGTCGCATCGGTCATCCTCTATCCGTTCTTTCGACTTGTGAGCCGCATCAGCAAAACGGACCTGGCGGACGACTTCGTAAGCGGATTCGCCCTCGACACGTTTCAAGACTTCTGGAGTTTACACGGCGATGAGTTTCGTTCACTCGGGTTCGTCGCGCTCGGTCTGGGCGCTCTGTACTACATACTGACCGTCTTCGTGACCGGGGGCATAGTGGCTACGCTCGCAGCCCAACAGCACGTATCGTTTCGTCGGTTCGTTCGCGAGTCCGGTCGCTGCTTCGTCGGCTTTTTGCGCATGACCGTGCTGTTGGGCGTGGTCATCGCGGGCGTCGTGATGGTGTACAATGCGGCGCTCGGGCCATACGTTGACGAACAGCGCGAGGCAGCCACCACGGACAGAGCCGATACGCTTTGGATGTTGGTGGGCATGGGCGTCGCGGCGATCGCGTTTTCACTGGTCCTCATGGTGTTCCAATACGCCCGAATCCGCTTCGTGGTGGAGCGCCGCCGAAGTGTAGTCCGAGCATCCTTCGCCGCGCTTTGGTTTTCGATCCGACGGTGCGTGCGCGTTGTCCCCCTGTTCTATCTCAACGGCGTAATGACACTCGTGCTGGCCATCGTGTACGTGGGAATCGCCGGCAGCTTCTCCAACGCCGACTTGAAATCGTCGCTCATGCTCTTCGGCGTCCAACAGCTATGGATTCTGTCTCGCGTGTGGATGCGCCTGTCGTTCTACGCCACGGGCGTGGCACTGTTCGAGAGCATCGATTCGAAGCGCGACGAAATCGACTCGAAGGAAGATACACAGGTCACACCACCGCCGGACGAAGTCGGATCAGGCTGGAAGGCCGCAACGGCGTAACACATACCACTTCCGCCAAGGCGATACCGCGCTTGCATCGCGCACGCTTAAACGCGCAAACCAAACTCACGCGCGCGCCGCAGCCGCGGCGATGGCCTTGTCGGCGATATCACGGCGGCAATACGCATTGTCGAAACGAATCACATCGACGGCTTCGTACGCCAGACGTTTGGCCTCAGCCAAGCCGGCGCCGAGCGCGGTCACGCCCAACACACGCCCTCCGGTGGTGATTACGCGCCCACCGATGCGTCGCGTCGCAGCATGAAAGACGCGCACATCGTTCATCGAACCCGCAACGTCCAACCCTTCGATCGTCTTACTCCGTTCGAACGGGCCGGGGTATCCCTCGGACGCCATCACCACCGTCACCGCCGACTTCGGGTTCCACTTGATTTCGGTCTCCGCGAGTCGACCATCCACGACGGCTTCGATTACGTCGAGTAGATCGGAGTCCAACCTCATCAGTAACGCTTGCGTCTCCGGATCACCGAAACGGCAATTGAATTCGAGCACCTTAGGACCACCGGCGGTCAGCATGAGACCGACGTAGAGCAATCCGCGATAGGGAGCGCCGTCGCTGCGCAGGGCGTCAACGATGGGAACCAGCACCTCACGCTCAACGGTGGCCATGACGTCGGCGGTCGCGATTGGGGCTGGACTGATTGCCCCCATTCCACCCGTGTTCGGACCGGTGTCACCTTCGCCGATCGGTTTGTGGTCTTGAGCGGTGTCGAGCACATAGATCGTGCGGTCGTCGACAAGCGCGAAGACGGATAACTCTTGCCCCTTGAGCAACTCTTCGACAATGACTGTGCGACCAGCGTCACCGAATTCACCGGCCACCATGATCGAATCGACGGCCAACATCGCGTCAGCGGGATCGGGGCAAACGAAGACGCCCTTCCCCCCCGCCAACCCAGCCGCCTTCACAACGACCCCAGCCTCACGCGACGCCACATAGTCGCGGGCGTCCTGATGGCGATCGAAGACGTGCGCCTCGGCCGTCGGGATGTGCGCCCGGCGCATGAGCATTTTCGCGTACGCCTTGTCACCCTCGATGCGCGCCGCCGCAGCCGTCGGACCGAAGATGCGCAGCCCGGCCGCTTGGAATTTGTCGACGATACCGTCGCACAGCGGTTGCTCCGGACCGACAATGATCAGGTCGATGGATTCATCTTGCGCGAAGCGTAAGAGGGCGTCGTGGTCAGCCGCATTGACGACGGCGTTTCGGCCAAGCGCGGCGGTTCCGGCGTTACCCGGCGTGCACACAATTTCGGAAATACGAGACGACTTGGCGAGACAGCACGCCAATGCGTGCTCTCGCCCCCCGCCGCCGATGATCAAAACTCGCACGATGCTGGAACCTTTCCCATAGCTTGCTCATTCAAAACGTAGCGACGAAACGTCATGACGTACCGTAAAGAACAGGTGCTAGACGCTACAGTTGGAAAGAGATCACTCCAGCCAACTCAGAGTCGCGTCGCCCCCGCGTACGCCGCGCCTCCAACCCAGCCTCCACTGGACAAAACTACGCTCGATGCGACGCCGCCGGCGGGCACTCTACGCACCCTAACGCCCTCGAACAAGAGTCGCGCGCTTGGCGGGGCTCAGATAGTCACGGCGGTCACGAGTTTTCCCGCCGAAACGAGCAATCGCCCGCAGCGTCCACCGAAAATTCCGGGGCCGGGCACTCGGCCACCGCGTGTCGGCCACGGGCAACAAGAAAGCGTACTTGACGACGATCTGAGATTGGTTTAGCGTACCGCCCACGATTGCGGGGTAGAGCAGTTGGCAGCTCGTCGGGCTCATAACCCGGAGGTCGCAGGTTCGAGTCCTGCCCCCGCTATTCTGACTCCTTGGTATTCAATCAGTTACACCAGGCAGACGGCCCACCCTTGCGCGGATGCTCGATGCCCCGCTTGCAGCACCGTGAGTGCTGCCTTTTCGATACGCACGCGGGCCAGCGTCCATGGTAATCCCAGCGAATCCGCTTTGGAGATGCTACCTTGGACCTGACTGATCGAGCGGCGTTGGCGACGCGAAGATCGTTGCGAATGATTCTGGCGGCACGGGCTATTGGCGTTCTGGCGATCGTCTCGTTCCTTTGCTCAGCCCCAATCGCCGCCTGGTTCTACTTCTCGACGGCCCGCTTTCTTGAGGTTGCGATAGAAACCGAAGGTGTCGTCATCGAGATCGACAAGAGTGAGAACTCGGACGGACGAACGATGTATCGCCCGGTGTTCGCCTTTACCGCCGACAACGGTCGAAACTACGAAGTGCCTTCGAGCGTCTCGTCTGGTAGACCGAGCCACGGAATCGGTGACAAAGTGTCGATTCTCTATGACCCCGAACAGCCTGCGGAAGCGGAACTGGATTCGACATGGCGCCTTTGGCTGGGTGCCGTCATAGCGGGCTTCTTGTCTGCGGGCGCACTGGTCACGGGATTGTTCTTTCTCGTCGTTGTGCCCGGTCTCGTACGCTGGCTCATCCTAACGCGGGTGGAGTAGGGAGGATTCAAATGGAAGACCGATCCGTATTCGGAAGCTGGCGAATAATCTGCTCCGGATCGTGTCGCTATCGTCTCATCTTCGAGTCGTCCTTCTCGGATAACGACACAGGATTGATATAACAAGCGGTACGGGACTTGGTGGGCGGGCCAGTGCTCGTCTTGAACAATTGTAAGATTATTACGGGAGCCAAGAATATGACCTTTGTGTCGGAACGCATCATTCGCGCTGCTTGTGGCGTTGCGGTTTCGAGCCTTGTCTACGTTTCTGTTGCTGACGCTCAGCCGTGCCAGAATCAAGTCGCGATGGACGCGTGCGTTCTATCATGTTCGGCAACCGGCGCGGTTTGTAGCGGCGCTTGCGGTGCCGTGCGCACCGGCTGTCGTACCGCCTGTACCGCCGTGTTCGACACATGTGACGTCGGTTGCGATGCATGCGATCTTGCCTGTGACGGCTGTTGCTTGGCGCCGAGCATAGTTTGCGACTGCGGAGACTGTCGCGATGATTGCGACGACTGTAGCGATGCCTGTAGTACCGCGCGGACAGCGTGCCGGTCGATCTGCGATCTTGATTGCAGTGATTGCAAGGTAGACTGTGAAGCTGCGTGCCCGTCGTGCGTTCCGTTCAACACAATTGGCGAGTCATGTGTTCCGCTCCTAGCTACGTGCGCGGAGGGGCTGGTGTGCTGGCCAGCGACATTTGATGACGAATCGGGCTTCCAGTGTTTTCCGTCGACGGACTTCGACCTATCCGGCGATGACGTCTGCAGATCCATGTACAGCTCGGACCTGCACAACGGCGCCATCGACGGCAACGTCACACTGTCCTTCGGCGCCGGAGCCGCAGCAGGCGCCGGCGTCGCCGGCTCGGTCGAAGTCGGGACCGTGTACGACCCGGACGGTTGCTTCGGGTGCTATTCGACAACGTGCATCGGGGCCGAGACCAACGCGGAGATCAACGTGTTCGCCTCGTTGGGTCAGTACGAAGTGTTCGACGATTTTTCCGGACAAGCGCTTGTGGAAATCGGGTCGGCGGGCGTGGGCCTGGTGAGCCTCGTGGTGGGTCAAGTGATTGCACCCCCGGCGACCATCGTCGGGGCTATCGAAAGCTTGGCCTTTGGCCCGAGCCTCGTTCCGATCACGCTGGGACTGTATCAGTGCGAAACGACGCTAGACATTGTCGGGTGCCTCAACGCCAACGGTGATCTGGTTGACGTGGTGAATAACCCACCCGTCGCTAAGTGCGTAGACGAATCGACATGCGCGGCTGACGAGGACGGTCTTGTTCTGGTGGACGTTAACGATGGCTCCTTTGATCCTGACCTTGACCTGACAACCACGACACAAGACCCACCCGGGCCGTACGGGCCCGGTGTTCACACGGTGACTTTGACGGTCACCGACTCATCCGGCGCGTCGGATACGTGCCAAGCCGAAGTGACCGTTACGGATGGGTGCGTTGGGCCGGGCTTGTGCGGCGCTGGCTTGGGCGGCGCGACGATGATTCCCTTCTTCGGGCTCATGTTGCTCAGGCTGCGCGGCGTCCCGTTCGTTCGTCGGCGACACCGTCCGTCACCGTGACAACGCCGCCTAGCGGTTGCCCTGTCTCGCTGCGTCCTTCTTCTGAAGCGGCAAGCGAATGTTCGAACGCTTTCCGAACCGTCGAAGCGGAGCGCCATCTGCTATGTCGAGCTGAGACCGTACAGAATCATTCCGTAGTGTCCGCGCGAATCATGGCGATGGCCTCAATTTCTACCATGAGTTCAGGTCTGCAAATGCGCGCTTCGATGCACGTACTCGCCGGCAGCGGATCGAGCCCTTGTTCCTCGTAGAACAGATTGCGCACATCGTTGAACTCATCGTAGTGGCGAAAGTCCGCTAGGTAGCACGTTGTCCTGACGATATCATGCCAGTCTGCCGCCTCGCTTTCCAACAACGCCGTGATGTTCTCGAACGCGCGGCGTGTCTGAGCTTGGATGTCGCCGAGGTGGATGGAATCGCCGCGTTCGTCGACACTAGCCGTCCCCGAAATGAAGAGCATCACACAATTGTCCAGTTCCACGCGCATCCCTCGCGAGAAGGCCACTTTCTTGGGATAGTCGTATGCCTCGCAAAGCGCACTCTTGCTCTCGATCGGCGTCTTGAGGATTCTATCTTTCGAAACTGCGGTCATTGGTCTTGACCTCCGTTATCGGTCCGGTTCGTCTTCGACCACCCGGCCCCGCGCCGAACAGTCTTCCACCTCACGCGTTGCTCAATCCATCGAAACCTTGAACGACGACGCTGCACCCTGCCGCTCGCCGCGCGCGCAACACACGTTACTACTCAACCCACGATCGAGCTTGCGTGGGCCTGTCCGACGACCATCCTCCAAACTTAGTACCCCTGGTTATGCTAGTCCCGCGTCCAGCGCAAAACCAGCGAGCATCGCTGAACCGTCGAGAGAATAGCGCGATGGTTTCGAACGCGTCGAATATTGTTACGACCGAAAACGAAGACGCATTGACCATATTCTCATTCAGGTAAGAGAAAACTCTCGTGCGTCGCTGTCACGCTTGATCCACCCGCGCGACTCAACCGCTTCGTTCGGTCAAAGATATCGTCCCGCAAAGATTCGCGCTCTGGAACCGCTGCTTGGCATCGCAATTGCAAGCCAGCCGGGTACGCCCTGCGACCGTCAGGTTGGACCAAGCTTGATGCTCGCGGAGTTACTTGGCGAGCCACTGCGCCAACGCACTTCAGCGGTACGTTTTCTAGGCCTGGGGGGGGGTTATGAGACGGCTACGTTCTACCGGGGGCAATGCAATATGCCTTGTCGCCTGCTCGGTGTGGGCACTTCCGTCTTCCGGTCAGTTGCCACCGACCGATGACGGCGTGCGGGAATCGTTTGCAATTCATGACGGCGTGGTGACGCTAAAGTTGGACCCGACGCTTGTTCGCGAAGCGGGTCTCGGGTTCGTGCCGCGCGGCCATCTCTCCGCAACGGAAACGACGTCCGGTGTCGAAACCGTGACGTTTCCGATTCTGCCTTCAGCTACACTCGTCGTCCACGTTCGCAACGGTACGGCCTACCAAATCGGCTCCGGATTCATCGAAACATGCGGTGCACTGCTCTGGGACCGTGCCGGAGCGAGAATCGTCTTGGGCAATTTGCGTCTCGCGCAGAACAGGGACGGACGACTCTACATCGAGAGCACACTCACGGCTGCGGACGATCTCGACCCGACGCTTGAGCTGACAGAGGTTACGTATGAGTTCGAGGCGGCGACTGGATTTTTGCGAATCGCCGGTGACATCGGTTTTGTCTCGACCTGGGCGGAAGCAGTCGGGGCGCCGGAATGGGCAGGCGTTTCGATCGGACGGCTCGTCGTCGATGCGGACACCAAGTTGGAACCGATCAAAACGGACCGCCGCTACGGCACAGAAACCCGATGTGGTCTCACTACGTCGGCTGAGGCGGGCGAAGCCGCTGCCTCCCTCGGATCCGATATCATCATCGCAGACCTGCAATCGATCATACGGTATGGGCACGTCGGCAATCTTACGTCGTACGCCATCGGAACGACCGCATGCAGTATCGGCACCGAGCGGACGAGTTGGGTTTCCTACTCCAATGACCATCCGGTCATCCTTCAAAACATCTACCGCCTCAAGAACGAGCGTTTTGATCAGATTGGGATGAGTTGGGTCAAACACGGGTTCTACGCGGTTTCGCAGAGCTACTGTTCACCGTGCTCCGACATCACCAACGGCAGCGAACTGGGCGTCGGTTGCTCAGATCCGTACAGTGCGTCGCTGAACGGTATTCAGTCGAACATGAGTCCCCGATCCCTCGTCGATCCCCACACCGGCCATTTTGAGTACCCTTGGGATGGTTTTCAGGCAGACGATGTCATACTCGATCGGCGTGTGCAAGTTCATGATGCCGACCTCGATCCGATCCGAAACGCAAGTGCGATGTATTTCATGGAGGGGCTCTATCTTAACGCCGACGACGCCGCAGCCGGAAACCACGACAACAACGCGTCCTACCGCCGTGTCGAGCTTGTCGCATCCAGCCCGACGACGTTTTCGTTTCGGATTCATTCCGAGTGGCCGACGCAGCGCGGACAGGCGGCCGTTCGCGCCTGGGCTGACCACGACCCGGAAGTAATTGAAACGGATATCCGCGTGCCCGCCGAGGGACTGTTCCTTATGGGCAACAAGGTTACGGAAGTGGAACCAAGGGTCTGGCGATACACCTACGCCCTGCAGAACCTCAATTCCGACCGGGCCGCCCGATCGTTTAGCGTATCTCTTCCGCCGAACGCCCAGCCGTTCAATATCTACTTCCATGACATCGATCACCACAGCGGCGAGGACGTGGACACCACCGATTGGTCGATTGGCTTCGCGGATTCCGCGATCACGTGGTACACCGATACGTACGACGTAAGTCCAAACGCCAACGCCTTGCGCTATGATACAACCTTCACGTTTGGGTTCGATTGCTTCCAGGCGCCTGGTGTTCGACCGCTAACGATTGGTCTCTTCAAACCGGGCTTCCCGAGCGTAATCCAGTGGCGTGGCACCGCGCCCGGGGGCGCACCTGTTGACTGTAACGACAATGGCAACGACGACCGATGCGACCTCCGTTGCGACGGTACCGTCTGCTTCGAACCGTGCGGTATCAGCCAGGATTGCAACGACAACGGCATTCCGGACGAATGTGAACCGGACTGCGACAGCAATGGCGTCCCGGACGATTGCGTCATTGCGAGCTGCCTTCCGGGGGACTTGGCGTGCGCCGACTGTAACGCCAACCAGGTTCCGGACGGGTGCGAAACGGACTGCGACGGCAATGGGATACCTGACGACTGCGTTCCGCCGGGCGACACCGACGGCGACGGAGTCGACGACTGCCGTGACCGCTGCCCGACTACAACACTGGGGATTTCGTGCAGCTGCCCGCAACTGGACTTGTGTTGCTGGAGTACGATCTGCATTCCCGATTATCCGCGTCAGACTTGCCTCGAGCAGGGCGGAATCACCGCATGCCAATCGCCTCCGTGCCGGCAGGGATGTTTGCTCGGCGACATGGACAATGACGGCGACATTGACCTGAGCGATATCGCCGCGCTGCAGCGATGTTATAGCGGACCGAAGGAATCCGGTGGATTCCTTACGCCGTCGGATCAGTGCTTGTTTCCAGCCGACATAGATGAAGATTTCGATATCGATCTTCAGGACTATCAAGAATTCCTGGGTTTTTGCTCCGGACCGTACTGACCAATCCCCTGTCACACCGTCTCGTGACTGCGCTCCAGAGCTCTAATTACCCGAAGTTTCTGTATTCCCGAACGTGTCCATCAGATCCCATTTTTTGGGGGAGGTTGTCACCATGAAGTTGCCGCGCGTTTCTCGGTTTTGGCACGACGTGCAGATTGCGCAATCGAAAGTGATCCGTGAAAAAACGAAGTCAGAGGGTAAGCCGTTGAGTATGGCAATGTATTTGCTCACGCTGTTGGTATTCACGGGGATTCCGCCCGCAGTGTTCGCGGGAGGCGATAGTGATTTCGATGGGAACGGGTTCCTCGATCTGCGTGACTATGCATACCTGGCAATCTGTCAATCTATTTCAGGGCCCGGAAGGACACCGGCGTTTGCCGAGTGTACAACCGTATTCGACACCGACGGCGACCTCGACGTCGATCTCCTGAACTTCGCCTCATTCCAGAGGCAGTTGGGGCATCTGCCTATCCCCCTGATGGACGCTCACGGAAGTGTTCTCACCACCGACTCGACGGCACCCTACAGCGGCCGACAGACGTGCGGTGGCTGCCACGACGTCGATCGGATTGCCAACGGCTTCATTCATCAACAGGGTCGCACCGATGCAGCCGGCAACATTGTCATGCATGACGACTTTCTTGGAGACGGGCGCTCGTGGGTGCGCGGCGGCGGGATGTACGGACGCTGGTCCGGTGGGGGAGGTGGTCTGAATCGTCAGACTGCGGGCAAGTCAAATGCCGACGAATCATCCATGGACATGACCGCATTCTACTTTGCATCCAATTGCGGCGGATGCCACGCCGGCGGCGGGAGTATGGAGTTTGATCGTGACGGACAACGTCTGTGGGACGCTGCGACCGGCCAATTCGGTTATGAGGCTCTTGGCAAGACACAAGAAGACGTCGTCCTGGACGGTGACTATGCGTTCATCGATGACGCAGACGGTTCACTACAGCCCGCACCTTGGGATGAAACCGGGGTTGCAGAACCTGAGTGCCTTCACTGCCATCGAGCCGACCGAACCTGGACGGGAGGAGCCGATATGCACCGTGAGTGGCGGGCGGCGGTGCTGCAATCAACCACGAATCTGGTCGACGCTGCGGGATCGCCGGTGGCCGCGTTCGCTGCGGCGGGGACAGCCGGGCAGGGGTGGTTCTCCGTGCTCGATACGGACGCAGATCCCCCGGTACTGCAGATTGACTACTCCGTGGGCGTTGTGCAAGGAGATTTTATCGTTGCGGCGAAGAACGAACTTGCCCTACCGAGTGACTTTCTCGCGCGTCCACCGATCGATCGAACATGCTGGGGGTGCCACCTACCTGGCGGTTTTCAAAACAAGCGCGGGACTGTTTGGTTTGACGAGCGCGACGTTCATTTCAAGAAGTTCACCAACCGAAGCGACGACGATGTGAGCAACGACATTCCCGACGAACGGGCGGCGGCCTGCATCGCCTGCCATCCGGGAAATCCGGATCACAACTTCGCCAAGGGGAACTCTCCCTACACACAATTCAGAAACGAACTCGATTGGGTGGACTTTCGATCCTGTCGCGAATGCCATCTTACGCATCTTCCCGGCGGAGAAGTCAATCCACTCCAACACCCAGATGCTCCAGACGTACCCGGTGAAGCGGCCATTCACTTGGCGGGCGACGAGTCCACTGGGAATGGCCCGTTCCGCGTTCTTTCCTGCCAAGCGTGCCATGTGCCCCACGCGCTGGAGCGAGGCATCATCGTAACGGACCGGTCCGTCACGGGCACGGCTATTCATTACTTTACCGATGAACTCCTCTCGGCCGACCCGTTGAACCCCGCAAGCGCGGACAAGAGCATTTGGTTTCCGGCGTTACGGAAGAAGGTCGACAGCGACGGTCTAGAGCGCTACTTCCCGCAGAAAATGGAGGTGGCAATCTACTGGGCTGACTGGGACCAAAACGATACGCCGGAAGACGTGAGCGACGATACGATTCAGCCGATCATACTTTGGCGAATCCGGCAAGTGACTGGGAACGCACCGCTGGTGGGCGTCACCGACGATAACGGCGACGGCAAGCCCGAGGTCAATCGACCGGAGGAGATTTTGTTGTACATGCAAGCGCTGCAGGGTAACGATGGCTACGGTCAGCGGATCGCCAACAACCCCGTCCTAGTCAAGGGCGAGCGTGTTTGGTACGAATCCGGCCAGGAGCCCGACGGCGTAGCATGGTTCGACGCGGAGGACTCCGGGATTACGGTCTTCCCCTTCGAGGTTTTCGGTTTGGACCATAATGTGCTACCGGCGACGGAATCATGGGGATACGCGGAGAATTGGGCGGAGGGGTGTACCGATTGCCACCGTCCGGCGACGCACGACTCGCCGGTGATTGACCGCCTCGTTCTCGTCGATCCGTTTGGTGTCGATGGTCAGCCGGTCTACACAACGATTCGATCCATGACGGGACTCAATCCACCTTAGGGATTTAGTGAAGGGGACCGATCGGACCTCGTCGACGGACACGCGGAGTCAGTCCGATGCGTCAATCGCCTGGATGACCCAGCGCCCGTCGACGAGCCTGACGATCGTTATCGATTTCAGCGGGTACAAACGCTCGTAATGTGCTTCGCCGAGTGCGCTGTGTTCCATCTGCTCCAAGGCGCAACGTACCTGGTCGCGATCCGCTCCGCCCCGATCCACGGCCGTCAACAGATGGTCCACTGCGTGAAACGACTGCACGGCTGTCCAACTGGGCGAGGTGCTTGATCCGCGGCCGAAATTGCGTGCCGCGTAGTCAGCCGCGAAAGTCGGCGAATACGGGAACCTCTCGGTTGTTTCTTGCGGACGCAGCGCAACTACGTCGCCCACGCTATCGAACGCCGAAGTGATCGCCCCCTCGGTCACGGCGTCGTACCCGACAAGCACGACCTGCTGCATGCTCCGTTCCCGCATAGCGGCCAGTATCGCGTTCGACTGATCTGCGTCCGCCCACGTGAGAAGCACGTCAAAGTCTCTCGTTTCCAGATCGGCTATGACGCCGGACAACGCACCTGCTCCCCCCGTCCAGGTCTTGTCGGCGACCAGCGTGCATCCGCGCCGTCGAATCTGATCGTGCCACCAATCAGCCAGGAACCGATGTGCCGAGGTTGAGGTCCGCAAGATGGCAAACCGGGTCAGCCCCTTCTCTTTGACGAGATAGTCAATGAGCACGCCGTGTCTAAGCGGTTCGTTTCCGTTGCACGCAAAGACCCACGGGTTGACCTCCGCCACTTGCCCTTCGCCACCCGACACGGACGGAAGATTGACGATCGGAATTTCGCTCCGAAACGCGACAGCATCGGCGCGCTCGTCGTGATCGCGAATCGCAGCGACGAGACCAACCACGCCGGCATCGATGGCCCCTGGAAAGTCATCCTCTGGCGTCACCCAGCCGTAGTTCTTGTACCCGGGCTCAGCCGTTGCGAGACTGATCGCCACACCCGAGCGTACATGACGTGACGCGTTGAACCGCTCGACAGCAAGCTGCGCAGCGCCTTCATCGACGCGACGATAACGCCAACTGTTCGCTACTGATGTTCCCGGTACACGTACGGTCCTATTTCTTGGCCCAAGAATTGCAACGCGCGCGGACCGGCTTCGATCTGCCGAGGCCAACACATCGGACGCGCTCGCGGACGATGCCGGAAGACGGGTCAAGTCGTCGACACGAGATTCTTCGCTTCGGGTTTCGAACGCCGCGGGCCCCGAACGGTTCAGACGAGTTCGGTCTGGCGCGTAGTACAGGCCGTTCGTGGTGCCAACCCAAGCCCGCCGGCCATGAATCGCTATGCACCGTACGTAACTGTCGCGGAGGGTCAACCAAGCACTGGGCGTTCGCACGTCATTCTCAATCACGAGACTGTCGTGGCTTTTGCCGTTGGCAGGACGGTTTGACAACGCAGCCGGCGCGGGGTTCGTCGATCGGTCTCCGAGTATCGTCAACCCATCCGTCGAACCGATCCAAGTTTCGGACTCGCTTGGACGTGCGATGGCCGAGACGAAACCGTGAATATGACCGAAGATACCGTCCCCTGTGCTCTGGCCGGTAGCGTCAAGATACAATACGCGCTGCATCGAGGCCGCGATTAAGCTGGAGGAATTCGCCGACAAGGCAACAAGGTCATGGACAGCGCTGCGCGATGGGCGTCGGACTGACGAATCCGGCGCATCCTCCGTTGTGACCGCTCGCCATTCACGGTCTTTCACATCGAAGCTCCACAGGTCTCCATGCCAAGCCGACGCGAAGAGCCCGTTTCCGGCGATAGCCAAGCGTGTAATGACCGGAACGCGAGCGTCGGCGCGACGCGCAAAATGTAGGCTCCACTCATCCGCGCGGGGGTCGTAAACACTCAACCCGGCGTTCGTTGCAGCCCACACGCGTCCGCCGATGTAGGCCACGTCGAAGACCAAGTTACCAGCTAGACCGCTGTTCATCTGATCGAACCGTTTGAAGCGACCGCCGGAAAAGCGAATCAAGCCATCTCCCCACGTACCCATCCAAACGGTCGATGTCACGTGATCGAAAGTAAGCGCCGCAATCGTTCGGCCCGGTAGTCCGTTCTCTCGGGTCCAGCTCTTCCATTGACCATGCTGGAGCAATGCCAACCCGCGATCCGTCCCCACCCACGTCTCGCCCGCAAAGACGCCGACGCAGCGAATCTGGTTACTGGGCAGTCCGTCGTCCGTGGTCAACGTACGCCAGGCACCTCCCGGCGTGCTCCGTGTGCTCGGGTGCTGAGCCGTGCTCTCCCCGGCCGCGAGCACTAAGACCATCACACTCAAAAAGAAGACGCGATGTTCCATGGCGTTGCCGAATATCGCGATCGCCTGCGCTCGACCGCTCGATCGCTCACGCCGGTTTTGGTTTCCCGTTCGGGCCTCCTGATTTGAACAGCAGCGCGTTGACATTAGGTGACCTTACAATGACTTCAAATAGGATATCAGATCGTTAAGCTGCTGACGTACAAGATCACCGGTTTGCCCATGTCGATCGACCATATTGAAACGCGTCCAGATTTCTTCAAGTGTGGCGGCGGCGCCGTTATGTAAGAACGGGGCACTTTCCATGAGGTTCTGAAGGTGTGGAACGTCGAACTCGGCGCCGGGCAGTCCGGCATCAATGAACACATACGTGCCAAGTTCGCCATACTCATTGGCGCGACGGAAGTCGCTGGGAACATTGATATCCCCGTCGTACCACATGGCCGTACCCACCTTGAACTTCGCTTCATTCGTCCGGTGTGCCCCGCGATGGCAGAACCTGCATTGACCGGTCAGCGGAATGGGACGCCCATCATTGGCCACTGTCCGCTCGAAGATTGCCTTCCCACGACGTTGCGCGACCGTCAAGCCCGTAGGCTTACGATAACGGTTCGGCGTTCGTTCGATCGTACGCATATACCGGACGAGCGCTAGTAGCTCATCCGGCGAGAAAGGGGCGCGTCGCGTGAAGAACCGGGCGAGCCGCGGCCCACATTGATCAAAAAGCGACGCGTTCGTGCCTGTCCACTTGAAGGGCATGGTGTCCGCGATACCGCGAAGAGAACGATTGTCGACCGGATGCAATCCAAGACCATCGGCTTCGATGTCGAAAGTCAAACCGTCAATGTGGCCGTCGGGATGGCAACTCCGGCATGAGAATTGTCGACCGAACGTACCGGCCGCGCTGTGGAAGAGTCGCTCACCG
Organism: Phycisphaerae bacterium; assembly: GCA_029260075.1. Classification (GTDB taxonomy): domain Bacteria; phylum Planctomycetota; class Phycisphaerae; order UBA1845; family UBA1845; genus OFTM250. The sequence continues at coordinate 18,954 of JAJDDY010000059.1, read as the reverse complement.
CGGCGCAACTCGGAGCGGCTCGTCGGTCCGCCGAGAAGGATGGTGCGTGTCGTACTCAGTTGCGCGAGATCGATCACACTGATGCTGTCGTCAAGCGCGTTGACACAATACGCGTACTGTCCATTCGGACCGACCGCTACACCACGCGGGTTCGCGCCAACGGGTAGGCGCCGCGTCACAAACTCTTCTGCGGACCCGAGGTGGTTTGGAAGCACATGTTGCCGCACGTTGTCGGACTTGGACCTGACGAACGCGAACAGTTTGGCTATGTCGACTACGGACACCGCGTCCACACCCCCACCGGTGACGAGCGCCAGCTTCCCGTTCGGCGTCACGGCTACATCCATCGGGTCGGCGAAGGCATCATTCGGAAGATCCAGTAGAATCTGATCCACGCGACCGTCTTCCCACAACACACCGATCCCGTTGGTCATGGTCCACCCCTGTTGAAGTCTCGTAAGGGGCACGAGATTCTTGGCGCGAACCAGCGTAAAGATCATCGCTTCCCGAACCGAGACCGCGTCGATCCCCATCATCATGTGGGCGTCCGGTATATCCAGGGACTTGGTGACGATCGCGCGGGCCGAGTCTATGACGGCGACCTCGGAGATGGGCGGATCGCGAAACTTGCCACCGCGCGGGCGCACGCTCGTAACGTAAACCGTCGATCCGTCCGAACTGAGCGCAAGAGCCCACGGGCTGCGACCCGTCGCCAGCCGCTTGATTTCCCGCCGGTCAGTCACATCAATCACGGACACCGTATCCTCGCCGGTGTTCGCGACGAAGATGTGCGTACCCGCCGGGTCCAGAGCGATGCCGTGTGGATCGCGACCGGTGGCGGTTTTCCACGAGGTCGACAGCTTCGCGACATCAATGACATACAATTCGTCGCTCATGCGGCAAGTGACGAAGACCGTGGAGCCGTCGGGACTCAGCACTACACTTTGCGGACGCCGACCAACACGGATCTCCGCAATCACGCGACCCGACTCCACGTCCACGACGCTCACGCTATCCGCATGCTCGTTGGCGACGTACAGTTGACGACCATCTTGCGAGACGCAAAGATCGACGGGCGTCTTGTATAGGCGGTCTTCGTTCGTGAGCGCAAACCCGTTCTTGACCACATCTCGATGAGAACGTTTTTCCTGATGACAAGCGGCGCATCGCCAGGGATCGCCTTCTTCGATGTATAACAAATCGCTCGAATCCGGTCGGGCGCCGCCGGCGAACAGATCGACATGACGACCGCCCGCACCATGACACGCCTCACACTGTACGCCATCCTCGGTATGAAACGTCGCAGCCATCCAGCGTGCCCCCTCATCGGCACCTGTCGAGTGGCATCCCAGGCATAAGCGACTCTGCGTCGGTGAACCGAGGACTCCCGAGAGTGCAGCGATGTGCTCTGCGTTAGTCGTTTCAAGTTTCGCAAATGCGCGCGCGTGCTTCGGTTCTGATTTTTCGAAACAGCGATCTTCCGTTCCGTGGCGTCCATGGCACGTGAGACAGATCTTGGCCCCAACGAATATGGCAAACTCGCCGTCAGGCTCCGCACCGGCAACACGAGATGGCAAGCCCACTTGGACCATAAGGATCAAGAGTGCCAGAATTGGTGAGTCGCGCCTCTGGAATTGCATTGTGCTCATGGCCGGTCACCTCCCACGGGCGCGGCCCCCAGTTTGGGGATCATAGGCCTACGACGGAACGCCGAAACGGATCGGTTCGGCGGCGTCAGTTCACGGTCCTCGTGACAACCAATACATCCGCGTCGCTCGCCGGGCATGACCCAGAACCAACTGTTCATCGCAAGGATGGAACCACCCTTGCCATCAAGCGTTTCGAGCTGAAGGGGTGTCTTGGCCGGTACTTGAAGAAAGAATGAGCCGTCCGGTTCCACCGGAACCTCGCCCAGAACGACAGGCGATCGCGCCGTTTCGTGCGATGCCGGAACCGCTCTCATTCCCGTGGCTCGTCGGGCTGCGTCGGTCATGGTCTTCGGGCGCATCGCAACAACGCGTGCCCACTTGATCCGTTTCCCCATGTCCGGATCGCGCCGATCAAGACCAACCCTATAGGCATCGAGACAAAACAGCTGCCCCGTTCGCGTGTCCGTCCGAACGCCGCTCGATCGACCGGCCGGCGCATGGCGCGGGCGCAGAACCTTAGCATGAAGTTCGTGCCACTCAGGGCTGTCGTAGATGAGCCTTTGGAGAGCTGTCTGCGGATCGAACGCATACACGCCATAGGAATTGGCTTGCTTGTGGCGGTAAGAAACAAGAATCTCCGCCGCACTCAGAGCTGCGGGGGAGTGGTAGAACCCTGTCCGCACCTCGGTCAAAACACGGCTGGACCGAAGACTCCGTGTCGTAGACACGGTGACGAGCGAACCGCCTCCCAACGAATCCAATCCGTTCGACGTCACGTAAATGACTTGCCCGTTCATGATTTCGGCGGCCATTCCTCGCCGCGCGTGATCTTCATGAACACCGGCGAATGGGAATAAATCAGCGCCGTCGGGAAAGATCGTGAAGAGCGACTCATTCGCTAACGTATTCTTCGCGTCATTCGCTCCGGAAGGAGAGGACATACTAAAGACAAGGCGGCCATCGCTTAGGAGCAATGGGTCGCGTACACCTCGGGGTGCAAACGTAATCTGCTGTAGATCGGATCCATCCCGATGGCAAGTGTATAGGGCCGGAGCCTGCGATCCATCCTGCCGACAAAGGAACGCCACACGGTTTCGTGGTTCTTCGTCAAGTAGCAGATAGAGCGTAGACAAGTAGATCGCATCGACACAAGCCCCAACGCCGCGAGTGATCAGCCGCGCGCTCGAGCCATCAGCATCCATCTCCCAAACGGCGGGCGCGGGATCATCACCGCGTGTACCGACAAAGAGTATGCGCTGGCCGTCGAAGGAAATGTCGAAGCCGCCGACGCTGTCGAAACCCGCGGTCAGATTCGTCGGACGTCGAGACGTCGATGTCGGATTCCACGACACGATCCGGCCGCCTCGCGGAATGTCTCCGCGACGCGTCGCGATACTACCGTCGACCTCTGTTGACAGAATCGGCTGCTGAGCGAAGACGATCGTCCGATCGAGGATGACACGGCCCGCTCTGACGCGCTGAGCATCTGGACGGTCCGAGTCGTCAGGGAAAACCGCCGGCTGTCCACCGTCGCTTCGCCCTGCCGAATCGGAAGCGAACACCAACCAGCCCATATGCAGCAGCGCCGCCGCCACGAACAATGAACCTACCGACTTGAGTCGAACTGTGCACAGGGCGAGAATCCCCCTTCTGCCTTTGTGATCGAAACCGAAGTCATAAACGCTCGTGCGAATGAACAGGAGGCCAATCCCACACTCTGTCGGACGCTGCGGTCTACTGGTCTCGGGCACGAACACGCACTCGGTCCGCTAGTGAACGTCCCTCGCGCCCCCACGAAGCGCAGACAGATAGCTTTCGGCAACTATTCTCTTGCACGATGCAGGCCACATCGGGCAAATCACTCAGCCGCGACAACCGCGATATTGTCCCTCCGCACAACAAGGCCATAAACGACGCCAGGGCATAGGAGCATGAAGTCAATCCGACAATCTGCGTGACAGCAGCCGTTGAATACGCCCGCATGACACGACGCGACGTTTGCTTCGGATGTCAAATCGACGATGCGTTATCGGCGCATAGGTGGGCCGAGTTGATCTATTGGTTTGTGCCCGGAACCTGTATATGATTAGTTTGAAGCTGTACGACCGTACCGCTCCACCTGAACGCGTGAAGTGTCCCATCAGCCTACACGGCGAGGGTCACGCGCAAGTCTTTCCACGTGTCACCCATGCGTAGTTGGAAAGAGCCTGTAATGACACGCCAATTCGAAACAGGATGCGAGACGCACAACCATCAAGCCGCAAGCCGTTCTATCGGACGGCACGCCCGTAACCCCATCGGCAAGATCGGCCGGCAGGTCGCGATCCTGTCGGGTGGGCTTCTCGCTCTGGTGTGGTTGATCTGGCGAAGTGGCGAGAAACCGAGCCGACTTTCCTATCCATGCCAGCGGGCCGCGCTCGGTGCCGCGTCCTCGTCTCTCGGTGTGGCCGCAGCCATTTCGAGTCTTCCGTTCTTGGGTAAACACAGGTTGCGACGCCATCGCCGTTTGGCGGTTACGACGCTAATGACCGTACTTGCCTGCGCCGCTTTGGCGTCGTTCGCCATGCTCGGTCGCACCTCGAGTGACAATGTCATCCTTCTGGCACCGCCGGACGTGTCGCCGGATATCTTCCTCGTAAGTCAAACGCGCGGCCCAACGATTGATCGGTTCGGAGGCGTAGACGATCTGCTGACGCTCATGGGCACCCGCGGCGCGAAGCTCTACCGGTCCCCTGCGCAATCAGTTACGGCCGGACCGGACGGACTGATCGACATCGACGACACCGTGCTCATCAAGATCAACGCCCAGTGGCCGGAACGCGGTGGCACCAATACGGACGTGTTGCGGGGTCTCTTGCGCTGCATCGTGGACCACCCCGATGGTTTTGCCGGCGAGGTCATCGTCGCGGACAACGGGCAGGGACGTGGCAGCTTCAACTGGCCGCAAAGCAATGCGGAAGATCCCAACCAATCGACTCAGGACGTCGTCGATGACTTCGCGTTAGAGGGGTGGAGCGTGGCCACGCGGGCGTGGGACGCGATCAACACGACATCGGTAGGCGAATATTCAAACGGCGATCTCACCGACGGCTATGTAGTCACGGAACAGCCCGACGCTGAGACCGGTATCCGCGTATCGTACCCGAAATTTCGTACGCCGTTCGGCACCTACGTGAGCTACAAGTATGGGGTTTGGTCGCTGCGCGATGCGTCTTACAATGCGAACAGGCTCGTTGTTATCAATGTTCCGGTCTTCAAAACACATTCCATCTACTCAATTACCGCTTCGGTCAAGAATCACATGGGCGTTGTGACCCGTAATCTGGCCACGGATTCACACAACGCCGTCGCGCGCGGAGGACTCGGGTCGGTTCTTGCCGAAGTGCGACGTCCCGATCTGACGATTCTCGACTGTATATGGATTCTCGCACGCCCGAGCCAGGGTCCCTCGGCCTCCTACGCGCAAGCGTCTCGTCGTGACCAGTTGCTCGCCAGTGTTGACCCGATTGCGCTTGACGTATGGGCGACCAAGTACGTCATGATCCCGCAGATCATCGACAACGGGTTCTCTGTAGACTACTACGATGACACACAGAATCCGGACAATCCTCAGGGTGTGTTTCGCCGATACTTGGATCGAACGATGAGTGAACTCCTCGCAGCCGGTGTGCCTTGCACGAACAACTACAACACCGTCAGGCTTCACGTGTGGGCCGGCGATTACAACCTAGACGGTGACGTCGATTTGGTCGACCAAGCGTCCATGCCAATGTGTCTTTCAGGACCGGACGTTCGCCGTGTGGACGAGTGCGGAAGATTCGACGGCGACCGCGACGACGACATAGACTTAAGGGATGTGTTCACCTTGCAGCAAACCTTTACCGGTTCACGATTCTAGTGCTCTGTCACGACTCAAGTGATGGGTTGGTCCGATCCGAGCCGCGACCGTGAGGGAGTGTTTTCAAGCTGTCGCCACCGGCTTTCGAACGTCCGCTTCCTTACGGTCGCGGCTCGGTGAACCCGTCATTCTAGCTGTGACGGAGCACTAGCGACCTGCAACACGGACTACGCGCAACGTATCTTGAGATTGGTCTTGCCGCACAGCTCAAGGCTTGGCGAAGATGATCTTTGCCAGGCGATTGCTCAAATTGTCCGGGTCATATTTGGCGATGTTCGTCGCATGGAACATCACGATGTCTTCGTCGACGTAGCGTCTGAAGTCCGCCGAGAAAATCATGTTCCCACCGTTGTGGGCGACCAGCTTGGTGCCGCGCGGCGTCGTAAACGTCACCCACCCGTATCCGTAGAAGGAGTCGCCGAAACCCTCATCGACATGCGGCGCGAAGTATTTTTTCTTGGCTTCGTCCGAGAGGATTCTCGTTCCTTCCAACGCAAGGTGCCATTTGTACATATCGCCAAGCGTAGAGTGGATTCCTCCGTTCGCGCGAAGGTGCCAACCGGGACCGTCCTTAAGCATCGGATGACCGAGAACCGTGCCCCATGGCTTGTCACCGCGATAACCGACCGCGAGCGAGTCCGGATCGAACTTTGGGAGAAGGTAGCCCGTGTGCATCATGCCCGCCGGCTCGAAAAGGTGTTTGCGAAGGTATGCTTCGTACCCCATTCCCGATGCTGTTTCGACGATCATGCCGAGCAGGCTGTATCCAACGTTGGAGTAAGCGTGCTTACGCCCGGGCTTGCTGCGCAGCTTGGAGCCCATCGCAAGTTTCAAGAAGGCTTCGCGTGTGGCCGTCGTATCGAAGTCATGACCGAGGGCGTCGGGCAGGCCGGCGGTGTGCGTGAGCAATTGATGTAGAGTGATACCGCGCTTGTCTTTCGGTACGTCTGCAAAGTATTGATCGATCGTGTCGGTGACGCGAAGCCTGCCTTGCATTTCGAGCTTCACAATCGCGGCGCCGGTAAACTGTTTGGTGATCGACCCGATCGTGAAAACGGTTTCAGGCGTCACACGCAGTCCCTTCTCCCGGTTTGCATACCCGTATCCTTTCCGGAGAATGATCTCGCCGCCTTTCGCGACGATCACCGCCCCGGAATATCCGTTCTTCACCATCTTGCTAAGATGCGTGTCTAGCTTCTTGCCGATCGAACCGCGAACGATGCGCGTCGCATCGGAGGTCGCCGCCGGCGCGCCGCCCATCACGATGGATTCGATCATCAAGAATGAACCGGCCATCGCGATCATGGCCGCATGCATTGTCCGCGCTCTTGGCTTTTCGATCATTGATCTCACGCTCTTCCTTCTAGGGTTGCGCAGGCTCTACGCAGGTAGATCCGATTTCACATCGCGTGCCGTCGGACGTATGCAAACGCGACTTCTACTCTTCCGGCGCGACAAGCTCCGGTTTCAATTTGACGGTGAACGTCTTATCGCCACGACGAACTTCGAGCGTCGCGACATCGGGTGACGAGAAGACTTCCGCGATAACCGACTCGGCGTCGGGGTCCAACTTCTGTCCATTGATTGAGAGAATTCGGTCGCCCGCGTGCAAGCCGGCTTTCTCGCCCGGGGCGCCGGGTACCAAACCGTCAACCAACATTCCGTCCGGAGCGTGCCGTAGCATGACGCCAATGCGATAAGGTGCGCCCGTGGACTTCATCTGCCGTTCAACCGAGGGGCCGCCCTCACGGCGTTGCCTTGCGGGGGCACGTTCAATGATTCCACGGATGAATCTGGACACAATGGCTGCGGCGCCATCGTAGTTCGACAGGACGGCCACCGTGTACCCCAAGTCCGAGTAGATATGGAAGTCCGCACTGATTCCCGGGGCGCCGCCGTTGTGTCCGACATGGCGATGTCCGTTTGTCGTTTCATCGCCGAAGAAATAGGCATACCCCAAACCTGGCCCCAGCGCGATCTTGCGCGTTAGCAGGGTTTCGGTCATCTCCGGACTCAAGAGTTTGTGTTCCTGAAGCGCGAGCGAGAACCTCAACAGGTCCTCAACAGTCGAGAAACCGCCTCCTGCCGGACCGCCCTTGAGCGAGTGAGAGAAGAGGTTGTTGCGACGTGGTCCATCCCGGTGTTCGTGGTTTCCATCCATATGGGTGTAGCCGATCGCCAAGTTGGGCGTGGGCGTATCCATGGCATAACAATCCGTGTCGATCATCCCGGCGGGCTTGTAGATATGATCGCGAACATAGTCGTAATACGTTTGGCCGGTGATGCGTTCAATGATCAGACCGAGGACGACCGGGCCGGAGTTGCTGTAACCAAACCGCGCACCCGGTTCGAACTCAAGCGGCTCGTCCACAAAAACGGAAAGCAGTTGGTCCAGCGTGCGGATTGTGGACCAAACCGTATCATACTTGTCGTTGAAATAGCTCCCCAAGCCGGACGTGTGCGTAAGGAGTTGATGGATCGTCACCTTCTCGGCGACCTCACGATTCGGATAGTTGGGAAGATACTTGATGACCTTGTCGTCGAACGATAGCCGGCCTTGTTCCACAAGCTGGCAGATGGCCACACCAGTGAACATCTTGTTCATCGAACCGAGGTTCAGCTTCGTATCGATGCGGTTGGACACGTTGTACCGCTTGCTGGCCAGGCCATACGCCTGCTCGAACACGGGCTTGCCGTCCTTGGCCACGAGCACGGTGCCGGAAAACTCGTCTCGCGAGACAAGATCCTCCATGAACTCGCGAAGCTCCCCCGGAAACCCTACCGGTGCTTCACCCAGACTCGGATCGCGCGGCGCCTTATACCCAAAGTCGATGAATCCGTGCGGCGGTTTCGGATCAAGCCTAAGCGCGAGGGAAGTCCGACTCCCCGGCCCCTGTGATCGAAAGATCATCTGAATGGACATTGGCCCGAGCGGGCTGGCGCTTTGCATCGAAGTGTTGCTGAAGTCGCTTCGGACCTGACGGAGCATCCGTAGCAATTCCTCGTCGCTATGCCGTTCCTTCAGTTCCGCAGCAACCTTGTCGTCCAGGAATTTGCGTAGCGGTGCGTCACCGTGACTTTGAATCAGCCGCTCAAGGGTCCGAAAGGCTTTGAATCTCGGAGAATCCGCATCCGGATGCTGCGCGAATGTTGGCGCGGCGAGTAGGGCCAAGGCCACAACGCTGCTCACAGCAACGGTTCGTCGATTCAGAATGATCATTTCTTGTGCTTCCAAGTTAGGTATTCCGAACGCCGGGCGGCGTGCCTGCCTCATCCCGACCGATCCCGGTGCGCGAGCTTTCACACCACATGAGAACAGACGCCGCCCGATCGACAATCCTGTTGTAATTTTCGAGTATTTTCTAATAATGGTCAACATGAGCAGAAAACCAAACGCGAACGGCTGGATATCCACGGTCGAACAAATGAAGGCGATTGCCTCGCCCGTTCGACACCAGATACATCTGGCGCTGGAGATGCTGGGGCCATGCTCGATTCGCGATCTTGCATCGCGCATGAGCAGACAACCCGCCACGCTCTACTACCACGTCAACATGATGGAACGTGCAGGCGTCTTGGTCAGGTACGGCGTGCGCGACACGGGGCGACACGCGGAAACGATCTACATGTTGGCCGAGAAGCGCATACGTTTAGACATGACACAGCGTACGCCACGATTCCTAGATGCCGTAACCCGCGGGTTTGCTTCCCTATTGCGATATGCAGAGCGAACGTTGGCGACAGCACTGAAGAGCGAAACAACGACAAAAACCGGCAAGGCATCCGAGCTGCGCATCCGACAAGTCAATGTTCGTTTGACAAGGAATAAGCTGGTCGAACTCAACCGCCGGCTCGACGATCTCCAAAGCTACATCGACGACGCCGACTCTCCAAGCGCCAAGTCAACCTACGCGATCACGATTTGCCTGTCTGTGCTTCCGTAGGAGCGAGCCCCGCGTGTGCGCTGGGGTGGACTCTTTATCCCGAACTCACCGACGCTTGGCGACCTTCTTCTTGCTCGTCGGATCCTGCGGTGACGACTTGGCGGACACTTCTTGAACTGATGTACATTGCACGAAGTCGTAGTATGCGGCGCGCACGGTCTTCCATCGATGATGACCAGCGCAAGGATCGGCGTCGCTGCACACGACGTTACCAAACGGACAGGGTCGGCGGTCATCCAGAATCGACTCGAAAGGCGCCAGAATTTCCACGAGCAAGATCTTCCCGGGTGGGCGTGCCATCCGAAACCCGCCACCACGGCCGGGCGACGCCTCGAGAACGCCGGTGCGAACCAATGTGCCGAGGATTGACGAGAGGTATTTTGGTGATATTCCGGTCTCGCGTGCAATCTCCGGGCCGGGGATAGGCCAACGATCCTCGTGTTGCGCCAGACAGACAGCCGCACGCAACGCGTATTCACCTGTTCGTGATAACAAACCTTGCCCTCACTCGAAACCTTATCGACCCATCCACATCATAGCAGATGCATGCAATCGTACTAATCATCTCAGCCACGCGGCTACACCGTACGGATGCCTCGAACCGAGCCGCGACTGTCAGGGAGCGGTCTTCGCACGTGACGGGCGCGGCCCTGAAAGAGACTTCTTAAACACGTTCTAAGTCATGCAGTTACACCGCGCGACCATGAAACGACGGGGCGAATCGTACCGTGTTCCACTATCCACCAAGCCTAACCATCGGCGTCGCCTGAGTCACGCCGCGCAGCCCCTTCGCTGCGACAGCCGAACGAATGAGCGCGTCGGCTCTTGTCGGCGAGAGGCCGGCATCACCGAACGCCGGACGCATGTCGACCGATCGGTCGTCCAACAAGCAGGGGTACAACATGCCCTCCGCCGTGAGTCGCATGCGTCTGCACGTTGCGCAGAACGGATCGGTGACCGGCGCGATGACGCCGACAACGCCCCGAGCCGTTCTGGACGTAGCGCGAAACAAACGAGCCGTTGCGCCCGGGTCACGACGTATTGGATCGAGCTGAAACCGCTTGGCGAGAACGGCTTGGACCTCGGCAGCCGAGACAAACGCGCGTCGATTGAAGTCGGATTCGGGGCCGACGGGCATGGCTTCGAGGAAGCGAATTTCCAAGTTCCGCGACAGCGCCCACGTCGCCAAGTCCACAATCTCATGGTCGTTAACGCCTCGAAGTACGACGGTGTTGATTTTCAAGTCGCGGAAGCCCACAAACCTCGCCGACTCGATGCCGTTCAAGACGTCGCCAATATCCGCACCGGCGATTTCGCGGTAGCGTTCCGGGTTGATCGAATCGAGTGATATGTTCAACCGGTCGAGACCGGCGTGAAACAGCTCGAAACCCTTGTTGTACAGCAAACGCCCGTTCGTCGTCATGACCAACTCGACATCTGGTACGACCCGCTTCAGCTCAGCCACGAGTCGCACGACGCTGCCGTACACGAGCGGCTCGCCGCCGGTTATCCGAACCCGACCAAGCCCGTACTGCTCATGGACAAATCGAACTAATTCAATCCGCCGCTCATCCGTAAGGAGTCCGCGCACCGCCGGCGCGTCGGCTTGGCCGTTGGGGCGACAGTACACGCACCGAAGATCGCACTTGGACGTAACGGACAACCTCAAGTGATCGATCGTTCGCCCACAGCCGTCGACCAGTCCAAGCGGACGAACTTGGCTTCGTGAAGATGGCAATATTTGAACCATCATTGCTCCAATAGGTCAGCACTCGAATGGCGTTGGTCTGCCCCTTGATGACCGAGGATCAGCGATGGCCCGCGCGAGCATGTCGCCGGCGCCGACACGCTCGATCGCGCGTCGCCGCATGATTCCCTCGATCGAGTCAACTGACTTCAGCCCGTCCGCCTTGGGTCATACTTGCTTGACCGTAGTGTTCAGTCGGCTCCGCCGCCAACCAGTGATCCGAGCCGCTGTTTGACGTCCGACGTTGATGCACCGACGTCGTCAAGTACTTGCGCAGCACCCACCGGCGCAAAACGCGCTTGAAAAAAGCGGAGCATCTTCGGTTCGTAGGTGAACTTCAGTCCGTGGATGAGATGCCTCTTGTCCCAAAGATCGATCACGGATTCGGCCGTCACATCCATATGCGCTTGCGTATACACACGGCGGGGAAGCGTAAGGCGAAGTAGTTCGAGTCGCGACGGTCGATTCTCGCCGGTCTTCGGATCGCGCCCCGCAGAAACCGCCCCGCGTTCCATCGCTCGAACGCCCGAGTCGACATAGAGCGCCGCCGCCAATGCCTGCGCAGGGAACTGCTCTTGCTTGATATGTGGGAGAAACTTCTTGGCGTCGACGAAAACGCCGTGACCGCCGATGGGCCGCACGATGGGCACGCCCGCTTCGGCGATTGACTGACCGAGATACTCCACCTGCCCGATTCGTGCCTGCATGTGTTCGAAGGACACCGATTCTTCGATGCCCCGCGCCATGGCCTCCATGTCTCGCCCGGCCATTCCTCCGTACGTATGCAACCCCTCGAACACCACGACCAGGTTGCGCGCCCGCTCGGCGAGGTCGTCGTCGTTCAAAGCGAGGAACCCGCCGATGTTGACGAGGCAATCCTTCTTACCCGACATCGTACAACCATCACACAACGAGCACATTTCCAGAAGTATCTGCGCGATCGTCTTGTGCTCAAATTCGGGCTCACGCAACTTGATGAAGTACGAATTCTCCACCGCTCGCGTCGCGTCCAGGAACAGCTTAATGCCATGCTTGCGGCACAACGCCGACACTTCACGAACGTTGGCCATGGCGATGGGCTGCCCGCCGGACATGTTGACCGTCGCGTGCAGGCAGAAGTATGGAATACGCGAAACCCCGACGTCGTCAATCAGTCGGGCCAGCTTGTCCAGGTCAACGTTGCCTTTGAACGGCGTGTCGCTTTCCGACACATGAGCCTCGTCACAAATCACGTCGACGAACGTTCCGCCCGCGAGTTCCTGATGAAGGCGCGTGGTCGTGAAGTACATGTTCCCCGGAACGGAGTCGCCGGGTTTGATCAGGAGTTGACTGAGTATGTGCTCGGCGCCGCGACCCTGATGGGTCGGAATCATGTGGGAAAAACCGTAATACTGCCGAACCGCCGCCTCCAGATGGTAGTAGTTGTCTGAGCCCGCATAGGATTCGTCACCGAGCATCATGCCGGCCCACTGTCGGTCGCTCATCGCGTTCGCGCCACTATCAGTGAGCAAGTCGATATAGACATCTTCGCTCGGCAGCAAGAACGTGTTGAAACCCGCCGCAGCGATCGCGGTTTCCCGCTGCTCACGCGTCTTGATGTTCAAGCGCTCGACAACCTTGATCTTGTAGGGCTCGGCCCAGCTTCTCCGAGTGCGTCGCTTACCTTCCGATTTCATCATCTAACGAAACTCCATGCAACACGGCACGTGGCCGTAGGTACGAACTCATCTATCCAACGTTCTCATACAACCGTTGAACCGAACGACAGCGTCGCCCTGCCACCCAAGCGGCGCAAGCCCTCTTGTGTGGCACCGGCTTCCAGCCGGTGATCCATTAGCGATTGCCGCCTCTTGACGGGTGGCCCACCTCTTCAGAGGTGGGGGAGTCGACATTCGATCACTTTCACAGAGCACACGTGCCTTGTCACACATCGACTGACGGGATTACCGAGCCGCGCCCGTAAGGAAGCGGACCTTTGAAATCCAGTCGCGACAGCTAGAAAACGCTCCCTCACGGTCGCGGCTCGGTTCGGACCTACCCGCCACTTGAGTCGCGACAGAAAACAAGGCCACTTAAGCACGAATCATGTTATCAACGGCCCGCGCGCACCAAACGCGCGAAAACTTCAATCGTTGCCAAACGTCCATTGCGCCAACTCATCCGCCAACGCAACGTATCGCGCATGCTTTCCGACATCACCACCGGCCTCTTCCGCACGATCAAACGCCGCCATCACCAGCTTCTTTTGCTCGGCCCCTAGCCTTTGATCCGCAACTACAAACAGAACGGTGTCCTCTTTTTGGATGTGTTGACGCAAAAGCTCAACATAATCTGCGGCGGCTTGATGCACGGTGCCGACCGCGGCGCGATTCCCACCGGCCGCAGCTTCCAGGTTGTCGGCCATCAGCCGCACCAAGGACCGCCCCTGTTCGTGTTCATTGAGCATGCAACCGATGGGCCCGCCCTCTCGCGGTACGCCAGATTCTTCCAGGACGGGGAACAACTGCCCCTCCTCCTTGGCATGATGACACCCATCCGCGAAGTTTCGAATGAAGTCCAGCGCCTTCTCGAAGAAGACCTTGTCAACGGCCTCATGGCCGAGTGAACGCTCCACCGCGTCAAGCACCCGCTCGATCACGCGATGCTCGTCTTTGAGCACTTGCGTAGGATTGGAATTGACGTCGTGTTCCGAACATTTGCTGCTCATCGAAGTTCTCCTACTATCAATCAAGGGCTGCATGCATTCTGCTGCCGCACCCGCGACAACCGTCCACAACACCCTTTGTCGGACGTTTCCGATAGACGTCTATAGATATATAGGCGTTTAACGCTGATGTCAACACGGCGGTTGAGTTTTTTTCCGTCCGAAACCCACCCGGGGCTGAGCCCTCGTTGTTCTACACAAGTATCTATCGGGTTTCGTGCGGTAGATGTGGGCGACGATGCGCTGATGCGAACAAGATCCCATGGCGCGTTGAAATGGTCGAAATCCTGGACCGGAAGTGCAGCGATCCTTGCCCTGAAGGGGCCAAAATAGCTCAGCCCAGGGTGAAACCCTGGGGATGGGCGGACGGGCATTGAACCGAGCCCTGAAGGGGCGGGATAAGTATTCGCGGCACGCCGCAACCGTGTGTAGCTGGTTCCGCCGTACTTATGCCGCCCCTGCAGGGCTCGTTCGCTCGGATCACGCAAACCCAAGGGTTTCACCCTGGGCTCTGCTATTGCGCCCCGGTGGGGCTGCGCGGGCGAATTCGGTTGGGCTTGCGTCATCGCACGCGTTGGGCACGAGCTTGCCGAGCCGCGCCCGTACGGAAGCGGACGTTTGAGATCCGGTCGCGACACCTTGACAGCACTTACTCCCGGGCGCGGATCGGACAGACCCGTCACCAACGTTGTGACAAAACACAGCGCAACGCACGTCACGCTAGACGCGACCCGGTCGGTCTGAGTTCGAGAGCGTCGGCGTAACGATAGAGAGCGGATCGCGCCGCTTCGCCATCTTCCACCACCGCAGGATGCGAATTCTCCGTTCCCTCGAAGCGACAAGACAGAACGTGCACCACGCCCTTCTTTCGGTCGGCCTTCAAGTCGAAACGGGCGATGAGTCGCTCCCCCGCGAGAACGGGCAGGCAATAGTAACCGAATGTCCGTTGCGCAGCCGGCTTGAATATCTCTAGAATCTGGCTAAACCCGAAGAGTCGCTGCACGCGGGCCCGGTCCCACAGCAGCGGATCGAACGGTGACAGGAGCACGGCACGGTCGCGCCGCGGTCGCACGGTCCGCAGTCGCGCGGCCAGCTCCCGATCGTCGGGCCGGATCCATCCCGGCGTGACCCGCCCGCCAGGGTGCTCAAGCGCACACGAGACGACCTTTCCCTTTTCCACCAATCGCTGCAGCGCCGCTGTGATCTCTTGCCGTTCATTCCTCAGCCGCCACGTCGCAGCCATCGTCCCTGTCGTCGCCCACCCGTGACCATCCAGCGCCTTGAGTAGAAGGGCTTCGATACCGTCCCGCTTGCCAAGCGTCCGACCGCGAACGTCATCAGGGATCACACGGTCCCTAAGATCGAAGGCTCGCTGGAAGTGTTTTCGTTCTCGTATGGCCAGTTCGCCGCTCAACCACAACGCGGCCGCGACGCGCTTTGCGATCTTGAGATCCCACCATCCGCGACTTCCCGCACCTTCCATATCGATCGAGCGTAGCGAACCCTCGTCCCGGATGCGGCGGCGTAGCTTCCGAGCGACATCCGGATGGTCGCCCACGACATCGCCCCACCAGGGATGACGGCGGAACTCACGCCGTCGAAACGCAAACGCCGGATAGAGTTCGAGCGGCATCCAACTCGCTTCGTGGCCCCAATACTCAAAAAGCGGCGCACCCGGTTGGAGAAGTCGCTCGCCCAGGGCGGGGTCGAACCCGGCAAGCCGCGACAGGAGCACAATGGTGTGGCTCCGCGCGCCGGCGATCGATACCGTGTCCAGTTGAAGATATCCGAAGCGCCGGATTACGGCGAGCGCGGCGTCCCTAGCGCGCTTCCCGCCACCCTTCGCACGTTGAGGGAATCCGGTCCACTCAGGTTTGAGCAGACCTGCCCGCGCTAACGCCAGTCGCCGCGCTTCACGGAGGGTCAGGGGCCCGACGGTACCATGATCCACTGAGGATCGACGAACGACCGGTCGCTTGGCCCTTCCGTTGCTCGCAATCACCGCCTTCGCGATGATATCCTCGATCATTCCTCCCCGCTCCACCAACGCTTCCTTGCGGGTCTTGGATAGCTTCTTAACCGACCCCTCCACCCTCAGTGCAACGCCTTTGGCACCAACGTCTTGCTTGAGGACCAACTGCAACGGACCCTTGCCACGAAGGTACTTCGCACCTTTCCCTTTGGCTTCGCGATGTTCGACGAGCCGACGAGGCACGTCTGTCGTGATCCCCGTGTACAGCGCACCAGTCCGGCAACGCAGGACATACACGTACCACCGAGGCGAACCTGTACGGACATCAGGCATGGTCGGATTCTAACATCGTCGACGCTCCTCGTCCCACATCGTCCGTACAGGCATTCCATCGTATGACCCAAGACAGCTCGGGCGGTGTGAAAGCCGATGTCGGTGCCCCATTCTTCGCGTCACCGCGTAACGCTCCACCGGGTAGCACGACGATCCTGTGACGCGAAGGGTGAGGGACTGTTTGTTATCGAGCGAACTGCCCGTCCCCCACCCCTCGCCCACGACGAAGAATGGGGCACTATCATGCGAACACCGCCGTTGAAGCGTCGCGTCCAACGATTGCGACGGCGATAGCGCCGAGTCGGCCGTCGCGGTCCATGGCATTCGAGATCGCTTCTCGTCCAGGGTACAAGACAACCTAGGCGTACCAACGCAACGCTTCGCGATTCCGAATATGCGCGCATCTAACAGCCCCAACGGGGCGTCCTATTCCAGCCCAGGGCATCGCGGCAGCGTTGCGCATTGAGCAATGCGGCACGTAACAGCATAGTGGGCCGCTATCCCGTTCCCGCCGATTCTGTCACGCACCTGCTCGTCCATACTCGGTCGCGGAATCGTTACCAATCGTCTTACGCAAACAGCGGCTTGCGACCCAGCATGCGGCGAGAGTCAGCCACTTGACCCCGGTGCATCACCGGATGCAACGCGAGAACGAGAAAACACCCACCCACCGTTCCCAAGATCTGCTCACGTCCGGGCGGGCAGTTCTTACTCGGCTGATCCAAATCTTCGTCCGACAGCCCTTCTAACAGATCCAACGTTCGCGCACGAACTTCGTCGAACTTCTGCCGTACCTCATCCCACGGAAGATACTGGTCCGCTTCAGCCACCGGCTCGCGATCGCTTCCGAACATTTCCTTCCAGCCGACCAGCGGATTCTCTTCGCCGCCGATGATGTGGCTGACGATGTTGGCTTCGGCGTACGTAAGGTGGCCGAGAATCCAAAGCGGATGATTACCGCCCTTCGACGTCGGTTGGGTCAGCGAAGCATCCTTCATGTCGTCGATGAGCGCCATCGTAAGACTCTTGCTCGCATCGAGGCCTGCCCTGATAAAATCCGTAGTCTTCATACTGGTCTCCTTCTTGGTTCGGACGGAAACGAACCCGCGTCCGCCTCCTGCAATCAATTCTCACCGCTCAGCGCGGAACATAAATTCTCTCGCACGCGAACCGTGCCGCGGTGCAAGTCTGTTCTTGATCGTCCGTTCAATAATTCATCAAAAAAACACGAACTAACACAGCAGCGACAACGTCGTGTTCACCACACCGCGGATCGTCTTCTCGTCCGCCCCCGCCTTAGACATCACGTTCAGTCCTTGGGCCATGTTGACGATCGATGCCGCGAGGTCCCTGGGACGCAAGTCGCTCGACAGTTCGCCAAGCCTACGCGCGGCCTTCAGTTTCTTCTCGACAGCGTCCTGAAAATGCTTCATGGCCCGACGCGCCATCTCAGCAACGCCCTTGTTCTCCGCTCCAAACTCAATAAGCGTGTTGCCGACGAAACAGCCCTTGCAATCACCCGACGACATGTGGTCGCCCATGCAACGGACCAGCGCCCGCACGTTCTCTAGAGGCGTTCCCGGCCTCTCCAGAACTTCGATGCCCATGCTGAACACTGTCTCACAGTAGAGGTCAAACGCCCGATCGTATAGCGACTGCTTGTCACCAAAGGCCGCGTACATGCTCCCCGAGTTCAACCCCATGGCCGAGAGCAAATCTTCGCACGATGCGCCTTCATACCCCTTGCGCCAGAAGACATCCATAGCGGCTTCCAGAGCTTGCTCTTCGTCGAACTCTCTCGGTCTTCCGCGTGCCATCTCACCGCAGTATCGCGATTCTTGAATACGCAGTCAAGATATAAAGGCCGTGTTCTTACGTGTTTCTACAGTAATTCGCGCTCGGCCCGATTCGTGGAGTTCGACCCATAGTGCGCACGCGCCGCCTGCATGTCAGACAAATCCGGCAACTTCTGCTTCGTCACGCCTCAAGTGACGGGGGCATCCGATCCGATCCGATCCGCGACCGTAAGGGAGCGTTCTCCAGATTACGAAACCGAACTTCAAACCGCCGCTTCCTTACTGACGCCGCCCGCCCAACGCGCCCCTCGAACTGTGACTCAGGACAAGGTGCCGCGAATTCAAAAATGAGCGCAAAAAGCAAGCCCGGTCGATCCACCGGACCGCCGGGCCTGCTCATTCGCTCTTTGGCAAATGAAGATATGGACGCACGGGCTCGTTGCGTACTCAATGAGTTCCATGGAAGTGAGTTCAACAGCCACTCATGAGAGTGGCCAAGCACTCGGCCATTAGTACGGGTCAGCTAAACACATCTCTGTGCTTACACCTCCCGCCTATCGACCTGGTAGTCTTCCAGGGGCCTTCAATCGCCGCCGAAGCGGCGATATCGAAACCTAATCTCGAGGGGGGCTTCCCGCTTAGATGCATTCAGCGGTTATCCTTTCCGTGCTTAGCTACCCAGCGGTGCTCCGAGCGGAACAGCTGGTACACCAGCGGCACGTACCTCCTAATCCTCTCGTACTAAGGAGATCTCCTCTCAAGTTTCGTACGCCCACGGCAGATAGGGACCGACCTGGCTCGCGCCGGTCTGAACCCAGCTCGCGTACCACTTTAATCGGCGAACAGCCGAACCCTTGGGACCGCCTACAGCCCCAGGATGTGATGGGCCGACATCGAGGTGCCAAACGACT
>JAJDDY010000058.1 GCA_029260075.1 Phycisphaerae bacterium | reverse complement strand
CGATTTCTTCGTTCGCTTCGAGTAACTTTTCGACATGGCGGTTCTCCTTTTTGGGACTGTTCTTCTCTTCCCGGAGCCTACCACCGTGGTTGGCCCCAGGGGAGAACCGCTCTTTTTCAACTACGTTCGGGACATGCTCCGGGCAACTGGTCGTCGGATGAGCGCGTGCGCGCGGAGCGACGCCGATGTTGAAGTCGAAGACATCACAATGAATGGGATGCGCGAAGTCGGGGTGCGTTAGCGCTGCGGGGATGAGTGTGCGAGGGTCGGTGGCTGGGGTGAGCGGCAACACTGACGTATTGCGGCCCCGGGCGCTGCGTACCCCGCGCGGTGGCTGCCGTGGTTGTTGCCCGCTGGTGCGCGAATCCCTTCCCGCACCATCAGCACGGCTACAAACCCGAGGCTAGTCCGCTTCAGACCGATCGCTGGTGCGTGAATCCTTTCTCGCGCCGTGCTCTACCGCTTCAAACCTACGTTTCGTCAGACTGACCTGCACCGACAGCCTCCGGTTCGTCGACCTCAACAAACACGCCCTCCAAGTGCAGACTCGGTGGCATGTCGTCAGATTTGACCGGCTCGACCGTGGCGATGACCTTGTTCTTGTCGACGAACGAACCGCGTAGCAAGGCTTCGGACAGTGGGTCTTCCAGGTATTGCTCGATCGCACGACGTAGCGGCCGGGCGCCGAACTTCTCGTCGGTACCGTGCTCGATGAGGAATTCCTTGGCTTCGCGCGTGACGTCAAGATCGATGTCTTTGTCGTTGAGACGCGAAGCCAGCTTGATCAACTCGAGATCGACGATGCCAACGAGATCGTCGTGCGTGAGCTTGCGGAATACAATCATTTCATCAAGCCGGTTGAGGAACTCGGGACGGAAATGGTCTTCGAGTTCCGTCTTGAGAATTTCTTTCATCTTGGCGTAGCTAACGTCCTCGCTTCGTTTCGAGAAGCCGAACTCGTCTTGATGCGTAATGCGGTGCGCGCCGATGTTGCTCGTCATGATTAAGACGACGTTCTTGAAGTCGACGTGGCGACCGAAGGAATCGGTCAAGCGACCTTCTTCCATGATCTGCAGGAGCATGTTGAACACGTCCGGGTGCGCCTTCTCGATTTCGTCAAGCAAGATGACGGTGTAGGGGCGGCGACGGATGCGCTCGGTAAGCTGACCGCCCTCTTCGTACCCCACGTATCCGGGAGGAGCGCCGATCAAACGCGAGACGTTGTGCTTCTCCATGTACTCGGACATGTCGAGCACGAAGAGCGCTTCGGAGTCACCGAACATGAACTCCGCGAGGCACTTAGCCAGATAGGTCTTGCCTACGCCGGATGGCCCAACGAAGACGAAACTGCCCATCGGACGATTCGGATCTTTCAGCCCGCTACGACTTCGGCGAACAGCTCGGGAGATGGCGCTGACCGCCTCGTTCTGGCTGACAACGCGTTTGTGCAACTCTTTCTCAAGCCCGAGAAGCTTCTGAGCTTCGTCGCGCCCCATGCGCGTAAGCGGAATACCGGTCATGGAGCTGATCACCTCGGCGATCACCTCTTCATCAACAACGCCGTCGATCTCTTTGCTGCGATCGCGCCATTCCTTTTGCATCTGCTGCTTGTTCAGCTTGATCGTATCGAGCTGATCACGAATCTGCGCGGCTCGCTCGTAGTCCGCGTTCTTAACGGCTTCGTCCTTCTCGCCCCCGAGCTTGTTCATCTCACGCTCAAGTTCCGTGAGATCTGGTGGCTTAGTCATAGACTTCAGGCGAACACGCGCCCCCGCTTCGTCCATGACGTCGATAGCCTTGTCTGGCTGGACGCGCGGCATATAGCGAGCGGAGAGCTCGACAGCCTGGTCCAGAGCGTTGTCTGTGATACGCACGCGGTGGTGGGCCTCGTAGCGATCACGCAGACCCTTGAGAATGAGAATCGTCTCCTCCTTGTTCGGCGGATCAACAATGATCTGCTGGAACCGTCGCTCAAGCGCGGTGTCTTTTTCGATATACTTGCGGAATTCGTCGAGCGTGGTAGCGCCGATGCACTGAATCTCGCCGCGACTTAGCGCCGGCTTCAACACGTTGGAGGCGTCGATCGCACCTTCCGCACCGCCCGCGCCGACCAGGGTATGCAACTCATCAATGAACAAGATGACGTTGCCGGCGCGGCGTACTTCGTTCATGACGGCTTTGATGCGTTCTTCGAATTGACCGCGATACTTAGTTCCCGCCACCATCATAGCCAAGTCAAGGACGACGATACGTCGATCCGCGAGCAGTTCCGGGATTTCGCCACTGATGATTTTTTGGGCAAGCCCCTCTACGATCGCGGTCTTCCCGACGCCTGCTTCGCCGAGCAATACCGGATTGTTTTTTTGCCGCCGACAAAGAATCTGAATGATTCGTTCGATCTCAGTGTTGCGACCGATAACGGGATCGAGCTTGTCCTGCTTGGCGATGGCCGTGAGATCACGCCCAAACGAATCCAGCGCGGGTGTCTTACTCTTACCCTTTTTCGGCTCTCCGGGCATACCGCCGCCGCCAACTTCCTCGCCGTCTTCACTGGCGCCGAGCAGGTTGAGCACCTCTTCACGCACGTCTTCGAGGCGGAGATTAAGATTCATCAACACCTGAGCAGCCACCCCGTCCTGCTCGCGGAGCAGACCCAGCAGGAGGTGCTCGGTGCCCACGTAGTTGTGGTTAAGGTTGCGCGCCTCTTCGATTGCGTATTCGATTACTTTCTTGGCGCGCGGAGTTTGCGGAAGCTTGCCCATGGTGACCGTTTCGGGCCCGCTCTTAACGAGCTTTTCAACTTCGAGGCGCACCTTCCGCAGATCGACGTCGAGGTTCTTGAGCACGTTGGCTCCGACGCCTGACCCCTCCTTAACGAGCCCGAGAAGAATGTGCTCGGTCCCAATATACTCGTGATTGAAACGCTGTGCCTCTTGGTTGGCTAGCGCCATGACCTTACGAGCTCGATCGGTAAATCTTTCGAACATCCTGTCCCGACTCCTTCGATGGGGCGAAATTCGCCCGTTCAAGTCCTCGTTGCGGCGGCACGCCGCGTACTCGACACAACAATCGCTAGCCGTCTATGGTCCGGTTGAACAAACCCACGCTCAAACCGCCCAAAGTGTACAAAATCACTCGTCCGGTAGGCCACAAACAATCAAGGCCTATCCGTACTTCCCTACGTCAAATCTTAGTCGTATGCACCCGTCGCATCAAGCTATCGGGCGTTGCGAACGCCTATGACCTGCAGCAAATGCGCACTAAGTCGTAACGAACGCCAACCGGCTTCGAGCCGGTATCGGCCGAAAAGGGCCGTTCTGCCGCCGAAAAAGCGATTCTGCCGTCGCTAGGTGGCGATGCTGAATCCTTCGCCTCGACACCCATCTATCGACCGGATTGGCGGAGCGAATGAGAGGGGAGGCTATGGTCCGCAAGACACGATGAGCGGACTACAGGCGACGCCCGGCTGACGAACCTAACACCGCCTCCGCCCGGGGTCGCCGGGCGCGGAGTCCCCCCCCCCGATGATGATAGCGATGTACACGTTGTTACCCACGCAACCGATGCAGGCCGTCTCTCGAGAAGTCAGTCTGTCGACGCGCCGCCGCCACTCCGATAGGATGGCCGACTTGACGGTGTGTCGGAATACCTCTGGAGATTCCGATACTTGATACTTACGGAAGAGGACGCACCACGCAGGCGTCGGCCGCGCCGCGCGGAAAATCGGTAAGCACTATGTTAAGACCGTACATCGTTTCCTATAAGTACAAATGTCCCGGCGACAAGAAGCCCGGAGCCGTCAAGCAATACCGCATCTACGCGGACAATCTCGAAGACGCGCGACGCATCGTCGCCCAACACGCCAACTATCCCGACGTAGAAGTGCTATCCATCAATCCGGCCTGAACGAGCTGCGAAACGTCGAGATAGGAAAACGGCTACGGCAGCAAGCCGCGGTAGTCCAGTGCCAAGGGTCAAGATCGTACAGCTCCGTCTCTTCACTCCCGATCCTAGTTTCTTCGACTCTTCGACGTCTTGACGTTTCGACGCGTAACGTCACTCGTGTCGCAATGCGTCAATGGGGTGGAGAATTGCGGCTTTGAAGGCGGGGATCAGACCGAAAACGATACCGACCGACGCCGAGAATCCCAGCGCGAGTCCGACGACCCATAGCGGCACGGGGATATCGACCATGGCCGGATGCATCGACGCCAACGTGGTGATCGCATAGCCGAAAACGATGCCGAGGGCTCCGCCCAATGTGGAGAGAACCATTGCCTCCGTCAAAAACTGCGCCATGATGTCGCGCCGCCGACCGCCCACGCTCTTGCGCAAGCCGATCTCGCGCGTGCGTTCCGTAACCGACACCAGCATGACGTTCATAATACCGATCCCGCCCACAATAAGAGACACCCCGACGATCGCCGCGAGTATTCCGGTGATGACGTTTTGGACGCGCTGGAAATCTCGCAAAAACTCGTCCTGTCTCAAGATGCGAAAGTCGTTGGGCTGACCGGGGCGCAGACCGTGTTGGGCGCGCAGAACGCGCGTGACCTGCAGCGAACAGAGTTCGACATCGTCCTCGCTCGTCGCTTCGATGGCCATGGGCAGGAACTGTCGGAAGAACGGAGCCATCTTGATGGCCACGGTATGCGGGATGATGATTCGGAAGTCCTGATCGTCGTCGGCGAAATTACCCTTGGCCTTGAGCAACCCAACCACGCGGAACCGGAGCCCGTCGATGTACACATGATCGCCGACGATGCGCTCGTCACATTGAAGACGATCGAGGATGGATCGGCCTAGCACGCAGACGTAGGCGGTCTCGTCGACTTCGATCGGGCCGAAGAACCGCCCCTTGTCTACCGGTGAGTTACGGATCGATTGGAACTGCTCGGTCGCACCACGTACGGGCACGTTTTCGACCTTGTCGCGGCCATACTCAACCGTGGCGTTGGTGAAAATCAGTGGCGTGATCCGGCGGACCTTGTCGCACTGCCCCGTCACCGCTCGTACGTCGTTGATGTCCATGGTCACGCGGCCGATCATGCGCCCGCGCATTCCGGAGGGGAACCGGGGGATAACGAACATCATGTTCGTGCCGAATCCCTGAAGCATTCCGGACACGTGATTGCCAAACCCTTGGACCATCGAGACGACGGTGATAGTCGAAGTGACCGCGATGATGATCCCCAGCGTCGTGAGCATGGCCCGGGCTTTGTTCGCCCAAATCTGCACCAGCGCCGTGACGACGTTTTGAGTATGTCGCTCGATCATCGTACTGATCGAACCCAATAGCCGAAACGGCAACGACCACCACGCACGCCTACCGGCGCTGACGGACGCGCGTTCAAGACGACGCGTTCGGGTGGCTGGCAAATTAGCGGGTTGCACGGACATAGTTAAGTTACTCGTGTCTGATCGCATCGATCGGATGGATGACCGCAGCTTTGAACGCCGGAATGATCCCGAAGATCATCCCCGTCCCCGCAGAAAAAACGAGCGCCAGTGCCACGCACCACGCTGGCGTCTCAAGCGGAACCATGTCCGGGTGGAGCGACGCAATGCGCGAGATTCCGATCCCCAGCGCTACGCCGACCACGCCGCCGAGGGAACACAGCACGATGGCTTCGGTCAGAAACTGCATCAATATATCGCGGCGGCGACCGCCGACGCTCTTGCGCAAGCCGATCTCGCGCGTTCGCTCAGTGACCGACACGAGCATCACGTTCATGATTCCGATCCCGCCGACGAGCAGCGAAATGCTCACGATGCCCCCGAGGATACTCCCCGCCACCGTCTTGATGGTCTCGAACTCTTTGACCATTTGATCTTGTCGCTGGACGATAAAGTCGTTGGGTTGCCCTGGAAGCAGATCATGACGCTGACGCAGAACACGGGTGATTTCAGCATCGGCTTGTTCAATATGCCCTTCGTCCGTCGCTTCGGCGAGAAACCGGACTCGATCCTTCAGATCCGGGTAGAGTCGCAAGGCGGTGGTGTACGGAATCATCACCGTTTCGTCTTGATCCTCGCCCATGTTGCTACCCTTGGATTGAAGCACGCCGATGACCAAGAAGCGCGTGCCGTCGATGTAGACATGTTCACCGATAAGCGAGTCGTCGGTCTGCAGCGCCTTGAGCACCGATCGACCAATCACGATCACGTGCGCTGCGGTGGCCACATCAACCGGGCCGAAGAAGCGACCGGCATCAACGAAGAATTGGCGAATCGTTTGATAGTGCTCCGACACACCGCGTACCGGGACTTTGTCGATTTTTTCGACGCCGTAGACGATCTCTCCGTCACCGGTGTAGATAAACGGGGAGATGCGGTTGACGCTCGGGCAGTCGGCGTGGACGGCGTTTACGTCGGCCATGTTCAGTGTCACGCGCCGCAGGCCAACGCTTTGCCGGCTAGGCGGTCGCTGCGGATGGATGATCATGAACTGAGTGCCGTATCCGCGAACCATGTTGGTCATGTAGTTGCCGAACCCTTCGACGAACGACACAACCGTTATGATCGACGTCACCGCGATGATGATGCCCAACGTCGTAAGAATGGATCGCCCCTTGTTGGCCCAAATCTGCACGAAGGCGGTGACGACGTTCTGACCGTTGCGCGCCGCGACCGACCAGGACCAACGCGGCAACTTGGCGGGTAGAGTCAACAGGCGGCGCAATCTTCCTGATCGTGATGCGTCACTCTGTTCGATCGCACTCGCACCGACCGAAAGAAGAGCATGCGCATCGGGGGCCATTAGGATGCTGCCGCCAACCGGTGGGAATCATTCGGAAGGCGTGCCTCGCGCTTGTCGTGAGCGGTCTCGCTGCTCGGCTTAGACGGTCGGTCGTTCCATGTGTCTGATTCGACGTATCCATCCCGAAGGCGAATCACACGCCGGCAGCGCGCCGCGATGGACTCCTCGTGCGTGACCATGATGATGGTCTGCCCTTCGGAGTAGACCGAATCAAAAATCGCCATGATTTCCTCACCCGTCTTGCTGTCGAGGTTTCCGGTCGGCTCGTCCGCAAGAATGATGTCCGGCTCTTGCACGAGAGCTCGTGCGATCGCCACACGTTGCTTTTGGCCGCCGGACAATTGGTTGGGGTGGTGCTTCGCGCGGTCGGCAAGGCCAACGCGATCAAGTGCGGCCATGGCGCGGGCTCGTTTTTTCGTAGCCTGTGTATACATCAACGGAAGCTGCACGTTCTTAAGCGCCGTAGTTCTCGGAAGAAGTTCGAAGCTTTGAAACACGAAGCCGATCTGGCATCCGCGAATTCGCGCGAGCCGCGACTGCGACAGCTTCGACACGTCCTTCCCCGAAAGACGAAACTCTCCGCTCGTAGGCACGTCCAAGCAACCGAAGATGTTCATCATCGTGCTCTTGCCGGAGCCGCTCGGACCCATGATCGCCACGTATTCGTTTTCGGCGATCGACAGCGTGACGCCGCGCAATGCGCGAACGATCTCCGTGCCGATTCGATAGTTTTTGTGCAAGTCGATCAACTCGATCACCGGCACCGCGTGAGCATCCTGGCGGCCAAGCCCGACCGGTTCCGATCGAGGAGGGGGTGTAGACGCGGGCGAAGCCGCGTCACGCGTTGGATTCGCCGAATTGTGTTGGCCGCTCGTCATCATCATCATCCGCCCGACGCTACCTTTCCCTGCCGCTCATTGGCATCGGAATCATCGCTTGCGCCGCCCGCGACCTGCTCGGTTTCCTCTGTACCGTCTTCGGAAGTGTTGGCTTTTTCTTTGTCCTTATCCGACAAGGCCACGCGCTTGCCGTCCTCCAGTTGGTCCAAGCTTCTGTAGGGACCGGTGATGACCATGTCGTCGACGCCCACGCCGCCGAGAATCTCAACGCGACGCGTGTCGGAGATGCCGATGTCCACCAGGCGAACCAATGCTTTCTCTCCGTTCATGACGTATACGACGCGGTGATACTGAGCTTGGAGCGCGCGATGGGACAGATCAACTTTGGAGCGACGTTCATCGATCTCCTTAACGATCGCTTCCGGCAAGTCCTTGCGCATACGATTAACGATGGCTTCGATCGGCACCGTGATCGCGTTCGAATTCTGCGCCACTTCGACTTCAACGTTGGCGGTCATGCCCGGTTTGATCCGATCCGCAGTCGATAGCACCTCCAGCAACGTTTCGAACGTGACGACATCGCGACCGGTCGGGCGCGATCCCTTGGACGCGACGCGAACAACCCGCGCCGGTACCGGCGTGTTCGGGTCGGACTGAAGATAGACGCGGGCCTTTTGGCCGACTTTGACCAACGGCACGTCCACCTCATCGACCCGCGTACGCACTTGCATCTTTGACAGATCGCTGATGGTCATGATCACCGTCCCCGGATTGTTCATCGTTCCGGTGATCACCACCTCACCTTGCTTCGCCACGAGCTTCGAGACAATCCCGCTGATGGGTGCGGTGATGATGGTTCGTTTGAGATCTTCCTCGATCGTTTTGAGACTTGCGGCGGCCTGTTCGAGTTCGTGGCCACGCATGGCGTACGCGGATCGAGCTTTCTTGAAGGTCGTGTGATAGTTCGCGAGCTCAAGTTGCGATGTGGCGTTGGCTTCGGACAGCGACCGCTGCCGGTCGTAGTCTCTCCTTGCCTTGTCCAGGTCCGCCTCAGCAAGATCGATGGACGCCCGAAGTTGGCCAATGTAGGCGTTGGCCGAGTCAACTTCCGCACGCAACCGGTCATCGTTGAGGCGACAGAGAAGATCGCCCTTCTTGACGATGTCGCCCTCTTCGACCGGCATTTCTTCGATCTTCGCGACGATCTCAGACGACACATCCACCTCAAGAACAGCCTCAACGTCACCGGGCGACTGGACTAAGCGGATGATTGCTTCACGTGCCGGCGCCGCGGTACGAACCGTCAACGCCACTTCGGTCGCCACGTTCAGGATGGGCTTGGCGTCGACGCCGCGGCGCGTTGACGCCAAAGCAAACAAGCCACCGCTGACGGCGACAAGAACCAATAAGGTCAATAAACCTCTCATACAACCAACTCCTTAGGAGCGCCGAAGCGTGCCGGCCTTCGCAACTGAATTCCGTTCCATCGACTCACCATATCTGCAACGCCTCGATGTCTCACAACCCTGACTCCCGACGTCCAACCTTACGCCCCTTGCATTTGCGTTTGCATTTGCGCTACGATCACCGGGGCCGCTCGGACGGCGGTCGCGATCACCGCGCACAGGACGCAGGTCACGATGGCCATCCGCCGACTCAGTTGTTGCGTCACCGCCACACCCACACCCACGAGGACCCAGAACCATAAGCGAAACGGATCGATCGCCGAGAGGATCGTCGGCTTGCCGATCGGATCAAACATGCCCAGCGACGTACTCACCGAGCCGGTTTGATAGGTCACCATCATCGCAAGCTGCAGCGCGACGCCGACCAACTCGATGAGCCCGGCGAACACGCAGATGGACATGAGCGTATGATACTCCGGCTTGCGCCCGGTCAGCGCGACCACGGCGTAAAGGATGGACGCGATCAGCAGAAACGTCGCCAAGAAGTAGACCGGCGTAGCGACCACGGCGCCAATCCGAAAGATCGTTTTGTTGAATTCCCCCTCCTTGCGTACCTTATCCATGCGATCGCGAAGCTCGACACGATCGATCAATGCGGCTTGCGTCGTTTCGATATTCGCCAACGCCAATTCGGTCTGTTGATCCACACTGCGCTCGATCAGACCGGTTTGAACCTGCGCGAAACCGAGTAGCATCGCCAACCCGAGCATGACGATAAGCGTGCTTCCGTATTGACCCGTATCCTCGACACGAGAAAACAGCTTGCCCGGCGTAGTGAAGACCATCAGCGAGTGATAGAGACGAAGCGGCTCCTTGCGTGCCTCCATCGCCGGGTCACTAGGCGACGAGATTGCGCTTTGGTGCGCCGAAGACGACGCCTGTCCAGTCTTAGCTGCGAAATCCATCATGTTCTCTAACGACGCTCAGTGGTGAACAAATCAACGGCTTCTCGCTTCGACGTTCGCCAATCCACCGACCTTTGAACCAGCCTGCCCGCTGGTTCGTCTGAAACCGGAAGTCTTGACGCCATCATAGTATGCATTCGACATTCATGGGCGAATCTTTCGACGTATCTACGGTTTCCGACATTACCCGACAATATCGAACCGTTGGGCGGCGAATACTAAAGTTTCTGACGCTTCGATCGCACGTGTTCCGGAGCAGGATTGCGTTCGTGCTTGCCGATGACGGCGGTAGCAAGCTTCGTCAGCGGGCTGACGAACCGCGCGACCGCGGATCATCCCGCGTTGCGCGGGGTTGGACCTGATCGACAAGCACCGTACACTTTCACCGCTTCGGCGCAGGACGGCGACGAAAGACCAAGGTGCATGGCCGGGGTGTCCGACCTACGCGATTTGGTTTGGTTTGATTCCAGGTAGACGAACGGGGAAGCCACAGTGATCAACCTTTCGGGCATTAGACAACATCGGCTTGGCTTCGCGGCCATCGCCATCGGCGCCTTTCTTTATTTCTCGGGCGCAGGGAATCCCTGCTCGGCACAGAATGACCCGATCGCCGCAGCGGCACGGCGGCTCGCCGATAGTCAGGCGGAGCGCTCGCCAGCGGCGAGTCAACCCGTGGAAGAAACTACCGCCAAACTAGACGCGCCCGCGAACGATGCGTTAACCACAGAAGCGGACCCGCTCGACACGAACGTCACCATCGACACGCCCGTCGACCTCGACGCAAGCGACCCCGCCGGCCCGCGCGTGCCGCTTAGCGCCGAGAAGTACTACAACCTCTGTGTCGTCATTCCTGCCGCCATCGCCATTTTGCTTGCCATCATTTTCAGACAGGTCGTGCCTGCACTCGTCCTCGGCGTAGTCGTGGGCGCCTACATGTTCTTGCCCTGCCTACCCAACAGCAGTCCCTACGTTCAAGGAAACTCCGTGATCGGCGGGTTTCGATTGGCCACGGAGTATTACATGCTCGGGGCCATCCACCAACACGGCGGTGAGGAGTACGCCCACCTGAAGATCATCGTGTTCACGTTGGTCATTGGGTTCATGGTCGGCGTCATAGGTCGAAACGGCGGCACCGAGGGAATGGTCCGGCTAGTGGCCGGCGACACGAACTCGCGGCGGCGTGGCGCGGTAACCGCCTGGGGCGCAGGGCTCGTCGTTTTCTTCGACGACTACGCCAACTCGATGATCGTTGGACCGACCATGCGATCGGTGTTCGATCGGTTGAAGCTGTCACGAGCGAAGCTTGCTTACATCGTGGACTCGACGGCCGCCCCGGTGGCGTCCATCGCCTTAATCGGCACTTGGGTCGGCATGGAGGTTGGGTATATCGACCAGGGTCTTCAAGCCGTTGCGGCCAATGGTCCTGCCCTTCTTGACGCAAACGGAAACGTACTGACCGGCATGAGCGCGTTCGTCTACAGCATTCCGTACCGGTTCTATCCGATTCTCGCGCTCTTTCTCGTGTTCCTCGTGGCCGTTACCGGGCGTGATTTCGGCCCGATGAAACGCGAAGAGCGTAAAGCGCTAAGTCAAACCGATTCGGACACACCGCCAACGGACGCCGACACCGACACCAACAAGACCAAGGCCCTACCGCGATGGTGGCTGGGCTTCTTCCCGGTGGTCGGACTCGTGCTCGGCACGGTCGGTGTGCTGATTACGACCGGGTGGTACTCTGAAAAAACCATCGCGCTGGTCAACGCCATGGACAACACCGGCCAGAGCGTATGGGCTCAGAAGGCATGGTGGGTTCAGGCGGGCGATGTGTTGCAAAACGCCGATTCGTACCTGTCCATTTTCCATGGCGCCATCATCGCAGCCATCGTTGCCGTCCTGCTGACGATGATCGTCCGGGCGTGCCCGCTGCGCGACATGATCGAATCGGGTCTTGAGGGTATGACGACCATGTTCTCCGCGATCGTCGTGCTCGTGTTGGCCTGGGCGTTGTCTCAGGTACTTCAAGACCTCCGACTGGGTCAGGTTGTCTCGGCGCATCTCAAAGATGCCGGTTTCGCACTCCAATGGTTCCCACTTGCCGTCTTTGTCGCATCAGCCGTTGTTTCGTTTGCCACCGGCACGTCATGGGGAACGATGGGAATTCTTTGTCCGATGACCATTACCGTCGGCGCTCATCTTGCGGTTGGCGTCGACCCGGCCGAGTCCGTCAACCTGATCTACGCTGCTATCGGTAGCGTCCTTGCTGGTGCGGTCTTCGGTGACCACTGCTCACCCATCAGTGACACCACCGTGCTCTCGTCGATCGCTTCGGGATGTAAACACGAAGTACACGTGTGGACGCAAATCCCCTACGCCCTCATCGCAGGCATCGCCGCCATGGGACTCGGCGACGTGCTGTGCAGCGTCTACAAACAACCGTGGTACGTCGGTCTAGGCGCCGGTGCACTCTTCCTCGTGCTCTGGATTTTCATCGTAGGCCGCCGCGCCGAACCAAACTTCGAACTGGCGGACGCGTAGTCGGCTGTTGAAAGAGTGTGGCACCGGCTTCCAGCCGGTGATCCATTAGCGATTTCCGCCTCTTGACCGGGACAAGTCGCGTTGTCACGGGCGGGTTCGCCGCGACCTGATTTAATATTCGCCTTGTTCAACAGGCTGTTAGAGGCTTCTAGCAAGGTGTTGGAGAAGTTTCTTGCGGACCCGCGTCCGCAAGAGAACGGTCCGGTTTCAAGTGCGAAGACCGCTCCCTGACGGTCGCGGCTGGGTTCGAAACAGCCCTTTCAAGACACGCTCCAAGAAAGAAACCGCTCATCCTGCTGCGCCGAGAGCTATTTTTCTTGTATTTCCATCGCTCGCTCGGTAAAATGGGGGATCGTGCGATCGGCATATGG
Source organism: Phycisphaerae bacterium (assembly GCA_029260075.1). GTDB lineage: Bacteria > Planctomycetota > Phycisphaerae > UBA1845 > UBA1845 > OFTM250. The sequence goes on along the minus strand of JAJDDY010000058.1, from coordinate 223,359 downwards.
GAGAAGTGTGGGAGGGAAGAAATGCTCATGTCATCAACTATTCGGATCCGTTGGGGCTTCTTGGCTTCAGTCGCATATATCTGTCTGGGCGCGACCCTCGCCCGCGCTCAGTTTCCGGTAGCCAAGCTCGTTCCGGCAGATGTAACAGTCGGCGACGAGTTCGGCCGAGCCGTTTCGGTTGACGGCGACGTGGCGGTTTTCGGAGCGTTCAAACAAGGGTGCTCCCTCGGGGACAAGTGCGGGGCGGCCTATGTCTATCGATGGGACGGAATAGGTTGGGTCATGGAGCAGAAGCTCACCCCGACGATTCGCCAAGCCGGCACATTCTTTGGCGGCGCCACGGGCGTCAGTGGTAATGTCATCGTCGCTGGCAAGGCGACGGGAGGTAGTGCGCTCTACGTGTTCCGGTGGAACGGTACCACGTGGATGCAAGAGGCCAAGCTACAGGCTGCGGATGCTACGAACGGCCAGCTTGGAATTTCCGCCGCCGTTGACGGCGACGTCGCTGTTGGCGGCGCCCCGCTGGACAGCCAAGGCGGAACGTGGGCGGGTGCCGCCTATGTCTACAGGCGCACGGGCAGCGTGTGGCAACAAGAGACCAAGCTCATCGCGTCCGACGCCGAAGCTGGCGACCAGTTCGGAATTTCCGTCTCCGTCGAGGGTGACCGTCTGGTCGTCGGATCACACCGTGACGACGACGCCTGCCCCGCCGACCCCAATTGCAACTCCGGCGCCGCGTACATATTTCGCTACGACGGGTTCAACTGGATTGAGGAGGCCAAGCTTGTCGCTGCGGATGCGGCGGCGGGTGACGGGGCGGCGTTCGACTCGAAGATCAGCAGCAACCGTGTGGTATTCGGTTCGACAGGCGACGATCCTGCCGGATCGGCGTATGTGTTCCGTCGCGACGGTTCGACATGGGTCCAAGAAGCCAAGCTCATGTCGTCAGACGGCCAGCCCGGCGACCAATTCGGTTTCGTCGCCATTGATGGAAACACCGTGCTCGTTGGCGCCGCGGGAGTAGACGGCGGCTGCGTCGGCGATCCGGGATGCATCAACTCCGGCGCGGGCTATCTCTTTCGACGCAGCGGGACCACGTGGACGGAGGTCGCAAAGCTCACCGCCCCCGACGCGGCTGCGGGCGACTTGGTCGGTTGGATCAAGTCTGTAGCGGTCAGTCCTCAATTCGCTCTGCTCGCGGGCTCACTCAGCGACGGAGCCGGCGTTGATTCCGGGGCCGCATACGCCTTCGTCGTTGCGTCGGAGCCCGTTCCAACCGTCAACACCTGGGGACTCGCGATCCTGGTCCTGTTGCTTCTAGCGGCAGGAAAAGTCTGCTTCCGTCGCCGGCCAAGCAACGCATAGCAGCCCCTGCAATGGCCGTCCGAAACGTCGTCTCAGCAAAGCGATTTGCGCTCGCCTTCGCAGTCACCGGCCCCGAAGGTCGTGCAACACACCGCCACCCCGCCGGTCAAAACGCCGCGGCTACGAATCACCTAATCCGGACGGGTCGAATGTGGCCCCGCACTCGGGACATCGCGGTTCCGGCAAACCCTTGAATTCGTAGTCGCAGCGAGCGAACAGGCCAGGGATTCGTCGCTTGCATCACACCTCCGGCGGGTCCGCTCGGTATTTGATCACCTTCACTCGCTCAAGCGTGACGAGACCGTCCGTAACCATCTCGTCGATGTGCGGGAGCAGTTCGTCGATTTTTTCCTTGCTGTCGACGAGTTCGATGACGACCGGAAGGTCTTCGGACAGGCGGAGGATTTTGGTCGTGTGCAAGCGGCTCTTCGCTCCGAACCCCATGGGGCCGCGAAGGACCGTGGCGCCGGCCATATGAAGCTCGCGGGCCTTTATGACGATGGCTTCGTACAGCGGCTTACCCTGCCATCTGTCGCCCTCGCCGAGAAACACACGAAGCAAGAATCCGTCTTCTGGAATCTTCATGACTTACACTCCAAACCATTTTGTGCCGAGTCGATAGCCCATCCACACGGCCGCGAGGCCGACACCGTTGCTTGCCAGAACATTGAGCGCCGCGAGGCCGAGTTGGCCGGCGCTTGCCAGCGCTATCGTCTCAGACCCGAACGTCGAGAAGGTCGTGAACGCGCCGAGGACGCCAACGAGAAGGGCTATGCGGTATTCCTCGCGAATGAGTTGCGGACCGGCGAAGTAGGCGGCGGCCAGACCCATGAGGCCACAGCCCACCACGTTGACGGCGAGCGTGCCGGCTGGAAACGACCCATTGGCCAGCTTCTGCGTCCAGCCCGAAAGCCCATATCGAAGAACCGCACCGACGGCTCCGCCGGCTGCGATCATGGCGACCTTGTACATTACGGGGTTCTCCTGATCGACGGTCGGAGGGCTTGCCCCCTCAAAAGGGGGGACAAGCGGCAATGGATCACCGGTTGGAAGCCGCTGCCACACAAGAGGTCGGATCGCATCCGGGGTTACACGGAACCCGGCAGACAGCCGGGGCTACGCGAATCACTTGATGGTAGCTGGGGCTACACTTGTTTGCATGACTTCTAGCAGCCCGGCGCGTGGATGACAAGAATCGCGGTGGTCGTTTGGAGCGGTCTGGCGAAATCCGCGCGGCAGACGTGCGTTTGTGGACAGCGCCTACATCGAGCGGCGGGCGTGTGTTTGCTGGTGACCACGCTATACTTCGTGGGTCGAATCAAACAGCGCGTCGACCGATACCACCCCGCCTCACCCGGGACGGTCAAGCTGCTTCGCGAGCGGCTGACGCGAACATCACCGGTGAAGACTTGCAGGGGGTTGCTGTGACCCAGGATTTCTTGCCCATCAAGGGCTATGACCACATCGAGTTTTACGTCGGGAACGCCAAACAAGCCGCACACTTCTATGACAAGACGTTCGGCTTCACGCCGGTCGCGAAGTCCGGGATGGAAACAGGCAATCGCGAACGGGCGAGCTATGTCATGCAACAGGGCAACGTGCGTTTCGTGTTCTCCAGCGCGTTCACGCCGGATAGCGCCATCGCGCGACATGCCGCGCTGCACGGTGACGGTGTCAAAGCCATTGCCCTTTCCGTCGGCGATGTGGAGGCTGCGCTTCGCGAGACCAAGTCCCGTGGAGCCACCGTGCTCAAGCCGGCCACGCCCGAAGAAGACGAACACGGCACGTATATCACCGGCGAAATCAAATACGCCGGCGACACGGTCTTTCGCTTCGTGGATCGCACGAGCTATCGCGGTCCCTTCGCGCCCGGGTACAACGCGATTGACGCTCGGGGTTCTACCGGTGTGGGATTGGCAGCCATCGATCACGTCGTGACCAATGTGTACCTCGGCGAGATGGACTATTGGGCCGACTGGTACGCCAACGTCATGGGCTTCTCGAAACTCGCCCACTTCACCGACAAGGACATCAGCACCGAGTACAGCGCGCTGATGAGCAAGGTGATGGAGAACGGCACGGGCAAGTGCAAGTTCCCCATCAACGAGCCGGCGGACGGTAAGAAGAAAAGTCAAATCGACGAATACCTCGACTACTACTACGGACCGGGTGTGCAACACATCGCAATGAGCACGGGCAACATCTACGACACGGTGACGGAGCTGCGGAGGCGCGACATCGACTTCCTTAGAGTGCCCGATACGTACTATGACGCGCTGCGCGAACGCGTCGGCGACGTGGACGAAGATTGGGACAAGCTGCAAGAGTTGGGCATTCTCGTGGACAAGGACGAAGACGGCTACTTGCTGCAAATCTTCACCCATCCGGTTCAGGACCGACCGACGCTGTTCTTCGAAGTGATCGAGCGACACGGCAGCCGCGGTTTCGGAATCGGAAACTTCAAGGCGCTGTTCGTAAGTCTCGAAAAAGAGCAGGCAATTCGCGGCAATCTGTAATGGGGTGTGGAAGAAGCATGCTGGGGCGTGATTCCTATCTCGTCCCCTCGTTCAGACAGGTGCAATCCTACTCGCTAGCGTTGGCCATGTACTGCGCCGCCCTTTGTTGTGTCGGCTGCACCGCGCCACGAGGAATTTCGAACACGACTGCCGCAACGCACGTGGTTGTTCTACCGGGAATCATGGGCAGTGGTCTGTCGATTGGCAGCATCAAACGTTTGATCGAGAACGAATTGGCCGACACGTCAGCACAGGTATACGACTGGACGCGGGTCGAACAGTACACGTTTGCCTTGTCGAATCTGAAGCGGTACTCGCTCAACCTGGCCCGTGCGAAAGCCTTGGCCAACCAAATCGTAGCGTGGCGACGGACACATCCCGACGTCAAGCTCTACGTCGTAGCCATCTCCGGCGGGGTGGGCGTGGCCGTGTTTGCTGCGGAGTCGCTGCCCGAAGATTTCCATTTGCGGGGCATGGTTCTGCTGTCCGGAGCGGTAACGCCGCAATACGATCTGACCAAGACGATGCAAGTCTCAGAGAAAGGCATCCTAGCCTACAGTAGCGACAAGGATACGCTCATCCTTCGCGAGGGCACGCGACGTCATGGTACGATGGATCGCGTGTTTTCGCAGAGCGCCGGTTACTCGGGCTTTGTCCAGCCGGTCGACGATCAATCCAGGCTACGACAGCTATATTGGCAAGAAGGCGACCGCCGATGGGGCAACAATGGCGGCCACAAAGGCTCGCTGGCCAAGCCGTATTTTCGCGAGTTCATACTACCGTTTCTCCAGGACGAATAGATACGACCGCTACCTGCGCGAGAAGAACTCAGTTCGCCGGTGCCGACAACATAGGAGTGAACAATCCATGATTCATTATCATCAACTCGGCAGCGTACCGCCGAAACACCACGTCGCCCACCGCGAAGAGGGCAAGCTTCTGATGGAGCAGTGCATGACGCGCGTCGGGTTCGACAGCACCTACAGCATTCTCTATTACCGTGTGCCGCCAACCGACGAGTGCGCCGTGCGCACGATGGAATTGCCCGGTTTTTGCCCCGTGACACCGATCGACGATCAACCGCTGCACCGTCGCCACATCCGCACGCAAGACCTTGCGCACAAGGGCGATTTTCTCACGGGGCGGCGAACCGTGCTGATGAACGACGACGTGCGCATCAGCGTGTGCAAACCAAATCAACCGGCCGGTCACGAATGGTTTTCCAACGCGGACGGCGACGAGTGCTGGTTCGCGTACGAGGGCGGCGGCATGGTCGAGACGGTGTACGGCCCCCTGCCCTTCAAGAAGTACGACTACGTGATCATTCCCAAAGCCACGCCCTACCGCCTGCACACCGACGGCGACACGGGCACGTTTTTGGTTTTCGAGTCGGATTCATATATCGACGTGCCGAAGCAATACCGAAACGAGTCCGGGCAGATCACGTTGGACGCGCCATATTGTCACCGTGATTTCCGCAAGCCGGAGGAGCTACTGAGATTCGACCGCGAGCGACACGGCGACGCCCCCTATCCGCTCGTCGTCAAGTTCGGCAACCGCATCAGCGTTCACGACTATCAGCATTTCCCCTGGGATGTGGTCGGTTGGGACGGCTATTCCTATCCGGTAGCCTTCAACATTCTCGACTATCAGCCGCGCACCGGTGCGATCCACCTACCGCCCACAATCCACATCACCTTCGCGGGACGCGGGTTCATCATCTGCAGCTTCGTACCACGTAAGGTCGACTACTGGGATAGCGGCGACAACAAAGCCATCCCCTGCCCATATGGCCACGCTAGCGTTGACTGCGACGAAATTCTGTACTACGTCGAGGGGAATTTCACGTCGCGCAAGGGCATCGATCAGCAATCGATAAGCCTGCACCCCATGGGCGTTCCCCACGGTCCGCACCCCGGCACGTACGAAAAGAGCATCGGCATCCCCAAGACCAACGAGCTGGCTGTCATGTGCGACACGTTCAAACCACTACTCATGACCGATGCGGCTTCAGACCTGGAAGACAAGGACTACAACTACACCTGGGTGCGCCGAGAAAATGAGGCGATGGAGACGAGTAAGTAGGGCTCCTAAACGCGAATGGATCGGCGGCGCAGCGATGCAACATATGGCGCCAGATTTGTAGGCAGTGATCCGAGGTGCAGCGCCGCCAAGTGTGGCACCGGCTTCCAGCCGGTGATCCATGGCCGCTTGGGGCGAGCTTCCTGGGACGAGATTCTTATCTATGCTGGGACGAGATTCCTATCTCGTCCCGATCCGCAAGCAGGATTCCTATCCTGTGTTCCACGACTTTGGCAGTGCATGGGAAAGGATTCCCGCAGACGTCGGTGCGAGAAAGGATTCACGCACCAGCGATTGCCGATTGGGCGAAGAGATTCTTGGGGACCAGCGCATCAGTCAACATCGTCCGGCCCGACGTCACGCATCTCGACGTGCCGTAGTGCTTCGTCGCGTTTGTCGATTTGTCCTCGGTGGCCGGTCCATGAGAAATCTCACGCGATCCATATCGTTAGCGCCAAGCGATTGGGCTAGGATTTTCTTGGCCTGACGCACGTCCGTGCGCCTTGTCAGGTGGGTCAGCAACACCTCCGATTCCGGCGCGGAACGCAGCAGCTGTGGCAGGTCGCATACATGAATGTGTCGACCCGCGCGGGCGCGCGAAATGTGCTCGGTGTCGAAGAACGTACACTCGACAACGAGCACGCGACTGTTGCGGACGAAGTCGTGCTCCATGTATTCGCCCAGCGCCGTATCGCCGGTATACGTGACCAGCGTCGTCTCGGTGTGGTGTTCAATTTCGACACCTTCGCGCTTCAGGGCGACCAGTTGCGGCCCCGTCTTACCAACGAACTCCGGTTTGAGCTTGTGACGAGCTTCGATCACGCTGAACCCCATCGCCGAAGCGCCGTGGTTGACTTCGAATGGCCTCACGACAAGCCCGCGTCGAATCGGAACATCTTCCAACGGTTCGACGCCGATGATCACGCCGGGCGATGTGTGCTGTTCGATGTCGGCCCATACGCCCATCAGTCGCTGGATCGCGCCAGCCAATGCCACGTGACAGATCACCCGTCCCGGGGCGTTGCCGACGAAGTTGCGCTGTGACAGGTAGTACGCGACCCCGGCGGCATGATCCATGTGGCCATGCGAAAGGCAGACGTTGGCGATGGAGATAATCTCGCGCGGAGCACGCCCGACATCGAAGCAAATGTTGAGCTCCGGCGCAGCCACAACCGTCTCTTCGCCCGCGAGCGAAAAACCGGCCAGCTTGACGCCGGCAACTTCCTTTTCAATGAGTCGCCCCATATCCTCCGTCGTCTCCTCGGCGGATCGATCGCCCCCGTCCACACCGTCGCGACCGTGTGCCCCGGCTATGAAGCCGGATCGCCGACGCGCATGTTAGCGAAGGCGTTTCTGAGTAACCGTCCGGTTGTGCGATCAGCACCGTACGTTAGGCGATTTGACACCCTGCATCCAGGGGCGATACGCTTCCGTCTCGTCCAGACGTTGGACGTCGCCCCGGCTGTGGTTGGTTCCTCAGCCTCAATGCGATCCAACGCAACTGGGGTCTTAGCGTATGCTCTGCCCATCTTGCAAAGAAAACAGGAACAAGGTGCTTGACTCGCGGCTCACGGAAGGCGGTCTTGCGATTCGTCGCCGACGGATTTGCCTGTCGTGCGATCGTCGCTTCACGACCAAGGAACGAGTCGAGGAAGAGCTGCGTCTGATGGTCACCAAGGCCAATCAGCAGCGCGTGCCCTACAACCGCGAAAAGATCATGGCCGGTGTGGAGCGGGCTAGCTACAAGCTTGACGTCACGGAAGAACAACTGCAAGGCCTGCTGAACGAGGTGGAAGAGGAACTGTTCGCCAACCACGAGCGAGAGGTTACGACCAACGAAATCGGCGTCTACGTGGGTCGTTGTCTTCGCCGCCTGCACCCCGTAGCGTACGTCCGATTTATGAGCGTACACCGCAAATACGAATCCGTGGACGAGTTCATCGAAGAGATTCGGGAGGTCCGGGAACACGTAGCGCAGGACATTCCTGGACAACCGTCTCTTTTCGAGGAGTAAACCGAGGTGCGTCGAATCGACGGACATCCAACGCGCGAAAGTCAGAAGGTGATTCAGAAGTCTCTTTCAGAGCCGCGCCCGTAAGGAAGCGGTCCGTGTGCCGTGCGAACAACCGCTTCCTTACGGTCGCGGCTCGGTTTGGCGCAACCCTTCCCAAGAACGCTCTTAGCGCTACATCGCCAAGTAACTTGTAGCGCAGGCTTCCAGCCTGCATTACCCGCGATTACGATGCACGAAAGATGCCTGCGCCACGGGTCCACGACGACTCTGCGCCGTAGTGTTAGAGCGAACGCGAATGCCTTGGACTACCCGACCGCCGAGGGCGGGGGGCGTTCCACTAACAGGGTGCGTTTTTCCCGTGATTGAGGCAGTTCCGTCCGAGAACGGCGCGGATCGTGGCGCGTCGTGCCAACATCACAGGCCGAAAAAGATTGTAAAAAAACCAAGAATTGACTGGCAGAGTGCTCGGTACTAGGATATAAATACTCGTGAAGGCGTGGTGCAGAGCACGCCTTAGGCTGGCTGAAATCTTGATGAGATATTTGGGGTTCCGCCATGCGCCGTCGCTTTTGCGACGGTCGCTGCTTTTTCAAAAATTTGTCCCTTCCCCGTCGGCGGGGCACTCTCCGGCCCGATACCAAAGTTGTCTTCGGATGACTTTGATCCCTCCTCCCCGTCGACGGGTCTTTTTTATGCGCCGACGGAAGCAACTCACCCTGCCATAGTCAGCGGCATCCCTTCCCCGCTTTGCCAAGCCCCAGACGCGAGCTCACCCTGCGAAACTACGGCCGAACGCAGCCTATTCCACGAATCCAGATTATTTTTCGGGGATAGCGCGCGCCGAACCGGAGCATCGAGTCCGCTCTCACGACGCACCCGTCGCGCGTCAGTCATGGCAGTCCCACGGTGATCCAGTCATCGACGCACTATCCATCGAAGTCGACGCGAGTGGTCGCCCCCGATCATTGGCAAGGCGTCACGCCCGGAGTGAACGGGTACCCACCACTTCCGAAGGCATCGAGAACGGCCAGGAGGTCGATCACGGAAACCACGCCGTCAATGAACGGGCTGCCGCCGTTCGCTGCCGACAGCAGTTCTGAGCGAGCTTTGATCGGAGCGCCGGGCAATGCGGAAAATGCGGTGAGCATGGCCAATGTGTCGAACACACTGATTGTGTTGTCGGGGGCTAGGAATTCTCCCTGAACGAGTTCCGCCAAGTCAGCCCAGCCCGAGCTTGTCAGCGTGAGCGCGGGGCCGAAGTCAGCCTCGACGTTGGGCGAGCCGGTAATGTCGAGGAACTGAATATCATACACGGCCGGCGTCTCAATCGACCCGCCGCCGACGGCGAGCTTGCTCGGGACAATGCCTTCGTGGAACACGTGGACGGTTCCGGCTGTCGACCAGCCGAAGAAGAACGGGGCACAACTCAGGTTCGCAGCCTTGAACGTGACATCGCCGAGTTGGGGAGGATCGGAAAACCCACTACCCGGGCTCTCGTTAGCATCGAACGGACTCTGAACGAACATCTTGATGCCGTTCCACACGTCAAAGGGCGGCGGGAGGCTTACGAACGTGACGCGAACGGCCTGAACGCCGCCGGGGCTGCCGCCGGAGAACGAAAGAAAACGATTCTTGGCGCTCGCGACGAATCCACCCGAAGAGTTTTGGATCAAGTCCGCCCTCGGCCGCGTCGGCGGGCAAGTCGTGTTGACGCAGAACGTCCCCTCGCCTTCCGGTGTACCTCCAGCGGTAATGCAGTCTGCAGCGCGCAATTCCTGACACGGGTCGTCCGGAAGACAGCAGGCCTCCAGGTGGCGAGTGATCGTTAGGCTTCCGGCCCCTTGGGCGCCGTTGAATCCGCCGACGCGAATGAGGTAGTCCTGGCCGCTGGTCACGTTGAACGAAATCTCCGACTGAAGCAGACCGCCACATGCGTCGTCGTTGCAATCCGTCGCGGACGACGCCACCGGACAAGTACATCCGGTGTAGATCGCCATCTTCGTGTTGTATGCACTTCCGCAGAGCGTGGCAGTGACCGGACCGTCGAAGTCCGGCGTGTAGCAGCCCCAAATGTCCGAACCCACTTGGGTATCACCGGAGAAACTACATAGACCCGGTTCGTCCGGACCGTCCGTTGTGGTTCCGAGGGTGTCGAACGGGAACACGCCTTCGACCAGTGCCGGAGCAGACGAACAGCCGTCGGTCAGAACCGGCGCTTCTACGGCCAACGTCGGATCGGGCATGAGTGTTAGGGATCGGACGCCGTCGTCCAGCACGATTCTAAACCGGTCGGTGCTGGCCGTGGCGGTGCTCGAAGTGATCGGCACTGAGAACGACCCGCCGCCGTTGTCGACGACAGTCCCGATGGTAGAAACACCGTCGCTATCGGGAGCGTGTACGACCGTTAGCGATTGAATGGCGGCCGTAATGGGCACACCCTGCCAATCGTTCAGCGTGATCTGCATCGTGGTGACCGCACCATCCGGCGCCGGACCGGATGGGTTGAACGACACGACGGACTGCACAGCATCGGGCCGGCCGGTAAAGCCGGCACGCCATGCGTCGAACAAGTCTTGCAGCTGAATCACCGGGTTGACGTTGCTTGGATCTTGAAACGGCACGTTGAGTCGCATGAAATAGTTGCCGTCGACACAGCCGTTCAAGTTGCAGATTGGGTCGTCGGTGTCGCCGATGCGTGCCACAACCATGCCACCGATGTGGCCGGGCTTGGTGAACACAGGCGGCGGACAACCGCAGCTTGTGGGCGTGCCCGTGAGGCAAGAACAACGCCCGTCACCACCGGCGGCGCCGGCTGCTTGCATTCCGGCCATCAACTTGGCGGCGATGTCTCCGGGCGTGTTGAGGATCGCTTGTTCGATCGCCGGAACGACGCAGGCTCCGGTCATGATGTTGGCTTGAATCGAATAGGCCATCGTCCCATCGAGCCCGGTAACCCCGCCGGCCCACGGCGCGTTGAGGCTTCCGCTAAAGGTCGTGCTACGCCCCATCACGTCGACGATTCCGTACTGCCGATTGCTGTGACCGGTCACGCCGGAAAGAATGGCCAGAATGGTATCGGGCGCAATACCGGCGTTCAGACTATCGAAAATAATGGGTCGACGGATTCCATCGAAGTCTCCGGCTGACTGCACCGCAGCAGCGCCCGTGCCCACGACGACGACCGGAACGAGGGCAAGAAGATCGAAATTGTCCAAGCACGTCACCGTACCGACGGCGACTTCCTTCGTCTCGTTGTCCGCGATCACAATCGACCACGTAGCCTGTGTTGATGACGAGACAATCATGGGTAGCAGTGCAGCCGCGCAACTGGCGCGCATGGGCAGACGTCGAGACATGGTTGAACCTCCGTAGAAAAATTGCTGACGCAATCTTGGCCCGATCGCCACGCCCGATGCGTGTCGCCGGAGTACTCTCACCTCCAGCGTAGCAAGTTGGAAGACTGGCGCAAAGCCCGTTTCGGTGGCAAAACGCAGAAAGTATGGCCTATTTTGGGTCGAAACACGCATATTGGCTCTATGCGCGCATGGTTGCCGAACACGCGGGCTGGTTCCGCGATCAACTCAGCACTTGAACTGGACATCGACAACCGGCGATCCGGAGCGCGCCGAGTGTCCGCGATTGATGTTGAACGAGTAGCAGGGAGGACGTCGGTGGCTGATCTTTTGTCGGAACGACAAGACGCAAAACGATCGTTGACGGCGTCATCGTTGAATTCGATGACGCGAGCAACGTCCGCCCGTGGACAGGCTTGCAAGCTGTCGACCGACCGGAAGTCATTGCGAGACGGACTTTCCAGTCGGTCCTGCGGGCAATAACGGCACGCGCAGAACGTGAGCCAGCCCCAAGATCGACCCGACTCGTCCGCAAGTGATACTACGCAGCGCGTCGACGTCGCGCGATAGCGGCGACGCCGAAACCGAGGAGTAGCAACGTGGCGGGTTCCGGGACGGCCGCAACCGATTCGATGATGACGACGAAATCGGAAAAGTCGTTCGCCGTGCTACCGGGAGCGCCGCTCTCAAACGCAAGGACGTAGCTGTTGCTCTTGAACAGACCGGATTGGAAGTCACCAACCTGAAGCTCAGTTTGGTCATCGCCCCGGAAGGACAACATGCGAGCCGAACCGAGTGGGCCGCCCTGACCGAATCCACTTGGTATGCCGAACCCGTTGAGCAGGTCGTCGCTGTAGACCGTGTAGTCCAGCGTGGTGTCGTCACCGTCACCGATGATACCTTGTGGGGCATCGTAGATGTCGAGGTAGAAACCGAAACCCGCAGACGGATTGAATCCGGTCGCGACGGGCACGCCACCAACGAGAATGTCGCCGTTCTGCAAGTACGTAACGAGCTGCTGATCCCCGGTCGCGTTTTGACCACCGAAGATCATCGCGCGACGCGACGGATCGCCTGACGCGTAGATACCGAAATTGTTGGCTGAAGCCGATAGCGCCGTGTCTACCAAGAGTGTGGTGGCCGAACCACCGCTCGCATCACCCGTGAACCAAGCGACGTTGCTTTGATCGGCCTGAGCGTTGATGCCCGGACCACTCACGTACATGCCATCAAGAATCGTCTGAAGAGACGTGTCGGACAATGCGACCGGACGTTGGTCGTTGACCGCGCCAGCGAGCGCCGGCCGACTTAATTGCATAACAGCCACAAGCGCGAACAGCGCGACAATGGAAAACTTACTGAACATGATCTTCCCCACCATTCTAGAACGAGAAGCCATCGGCGGCTTCGCAGTTACCCGTTGCATTAATTAGCGGATTCGCGCGTGATCGCTCCACCCTGGTCGACCACGCCGGATAGTGCCTCGATCGGAAACTGCCGACAAGGCTCCCCACTATGATAGTCGATTAAGGGTGCAAATACCAATTGGCCAGAAACGACGCCCGTGGATGTGCTTATCGGTCGCGCAGTCGCCTACGTCGTGCTCGATGCGACGGAATATTCGAGGCACCGACGTGCCCCCTATCGGACGTGCAGCTCGCCGATTCCACCACCGGACCAAGATATCGCCCTGGCCGATACGATCCCACAAAAAAAGGCACCGGCTCAATGCCGGTGCCACGTATGAAATGCGACGGCTCGGTGCCGCTTCCAAATCTCGATCATGAGACTTCTAGGACTGCTCTTCGCTCAGCCCGATGCGCAATTCGGACACCTCCACGGCGCCCGTAAACGAGGCGTCGCCACTGACGGACATCCGTCCGCGACGTAGAACGACGTGTCGCGTGTTGCCGGGAAATATCGGACCGCGTAGCTCGTCATCGAGTGCGATTGGTGTCGCCACCAACTCCGTCCACTCTTGCAGCGGCACGTCGTCCTGATTCAACGCCGCCACACGAATGGCCAGCATCGTCACGACACTCGCCCCGTTGTTGGTCACGGTCATGACGGGACGAACTCGGCCAGACTTCTCATCGGTGAGAAAGACTACCTTCACGTCGAGGTTTTCGACGTACTCCGGCGCCCGTCGGTCGTCCAGCAAGTCTGCGAGCGCGGGCGGAAGTTTCTCGATCAGATCGGGTAGGCCGGCGATGGTGGTATCAGCCAGACCCACCAGCATTGTAGCGTTGCTGTTGAGGATTCGCATGCCGTACAGGACGACCCCGGTACCCGAGGCGATGCCCACGGCACCGACGCCGAACAATCCAAGAAACAGCGCCGTCATTGGTGACATTCTGCTTGGTCCCGTCATCATCTTCAGACTCCTTGTCGCGAAACGGCGTGCTCCAGCCTGCACAGGCCGAGCTGACCGTCGAGGTTCGGTTGCTAACGATGAATTCGAGATCGCGGCGAGATTATTTCGCCATTCAGGTGGGCGACATCAATCGCCCCTGTAACCCGTCGCTGAGGCATCGAACAGGGCAGGACTCCGGTCGGCCTAATGAGGTTTCCAGAACGGTTCGTCCATTTTCGGACGCCTTGCCCAAGCCGAAGGTGCGGGCGAATGCGTCATCGCACGAGCTTGCCGAGCGCCTTGGTGATCGGGCCCAACCCGGCTTGGCGGGCCTTGCTCATCAGGTTGAAGAGGGTATTGATCGTGTCGCAGAATTCGAGAATGTCGGTGAATCGCTTCTTGTACGCGTCGGCGTCCTTGCGGGTGTTACCGCGAAGTTTGGATTTTTCCTCGTCGATCATAGCGTGGCAGCGTTCGATGGTCTCCACGATCGGCTGGACCTCGCGACGTCGACGCTCACGAACGATGGTCTCGAACATCTGCCACACGTCCTGTTCGGCTTCGAAGTACTCTTTTCGATCGCCGCGTTGGTGCGTGCGGTAGATAAGGCCCCAATTCACAAGCGCCCGCAGGTTGATACTGGCGCTGCCGCGCGAGACGGCTAGCTGATCCATTACGTCGTCGGTGCAGAGCGGTTTCGTCGCGAGGTACAGCAACGCGTGGATCTCTGCCATGGTTCGAGAGATGCCCCAACTCGCGGCCATCTCGCCCCATCGGCGAATGAACAACGTGTCGGCGGACGCGAACGGTGTTTCGCTCATGAGTATTCCTTTCAATAGGTTTTGAAAACAATACAGAGAGAGTCACCGCCCGTCAAGATCAGATCCTCGCGGCGGGTTGAACATGTAGGGTGCCTCGAGTGTCTCCGGACGAGCGCCGGCGATGACAACGTTCGCCGCCGTGGAGTTGAGAGACTTGCCGATGGACCAACGGGAGGAAACCGGTACCACACTCGTTCAACAGCCTGCTCGGGACAGACTCATGGTTATCGGCGACACTGCGACCCGTGCAGATTGCTCATCGGAAGACCAAAACACGGTCGCCGGTTTGGCCGAAATACTTGAAGACAGTTCAAGGCTGATACCCAGAATTGGCTGCGGGAGTTGACGGAGACCGAGTCTTGACGAACGGAAATACGACGCGACTCGCCGGCAGGACGGAGATTTCTCGATTGGTGGCTGAGGCGAAGGTCGAGGAGATCGCCACCGGTCTGGGTAGCCAGCGCGATACGGAACGATTCGCGATGGGAATGCGACTCGACGTCACAACCGATATCTGCAATCCGAGCGGTCATTGGCCGGTGACGATGCACAACATATCCGACGGCGGTTTCGCATTTTGGTCCCGCAAGCAACTTCGCAACCATGCGGAGATTTGGGTTCGCGAATTCTCCTCTGACGATTCCATGCCGTGGGTGCTCGCCCGCGTAGAGCACTGCACCGTCGGCATACTCGGCTATCTTGTCGGTGGGAAATTTGAGCATTGAGCTGCGCGATAAGGGTGTCCCACGACCGACCCTTAGGACGCGTGTGAGATGCCTCCTTCCGAGCCGCGCCCGTGAGGAAGCGATCCTGGCTCGTCGACGAAAACCGCTGCCGCACGTGCGCGGCTCGGTTCATCGCAAACCGCCTACTACATCTTCTCACACACGTTCTTCGGCCACGTAGCGTTACTCACTGTTCGGCACGCGCACACACACTGTCTTCGGCTCGGTGAAGAACCGCAGCACCTCTTCGCCGCCCTCTCGTCCTACGCCGCTGCTCTTCATCCCCCCGAATGGCACGCGCAAGTCGCGCAAGAGCCAACAGTTGATCCACACCGTGCCGGCATCGATTCGATCGGCCAAGCGGTGCGCCCGGGCTACGTCGCGTGTCCAGATGGATGCGGATAGACCGTACGGTGTGCCGTTGGCGTAGCCGATCACCTCGTCTTCGGAATCGAACGGTGTGATTGTGGCCACCGGTCCGAAGATTTCCTCTTGATTGACGCGGGCGTTGACCGGCAGGTCAGTGATAACAGTGGGTTCGATAAAGAAGCCCCCTCGACAGCGATCGGGCAAGCTCGTCGGAGCCCCCCCACCGCATCGCAATGTACCACCCTCTTCGCGCGCCAGTCTGATGTATGACGTCACCTTGTCCATCTGAGCCTCGGACACCAGAGCACCCTGATCGGTCAGATCGTCTAGCGGATCGCCAACCACAAGTTTCTTAGCGGCGTCGACGAATCGTTCGACGAACGAGTCGTACATCGGTCTTTGAACGAACACGCGCGAACCACAAAGACAGACCTGTCCTTGATTGGCAAACGAACACCGGACCGTGTCGCTCAATATGGCATCCAAGTCCGCATCAGCGAAAACGACCGTCGGGTTCTTGCCGCCCATTTCCAGCGACACCTTCTTGAACAGCGGTGCGGCTGTCTGCGAGATGCTCGCCCCCGTTACCGTCCCCCCTGTAAACGAAATGGTCCGCACATCTTTATGACGAACGATCGCAGCCCCCGCTCCAGCCCCCGCTCCGTGAACGACATTCAACACGCCAGCGGGCAGACCGGCTTCATTGCATAGTTCCGACAGCATAAAGGCTGTCATCGGCGTAATTTCAGACGGCTTAGCCACGACCGTGTTGCCGACCGCCAGCGCGGGGGCGATCTTCCATGTGAACAGGTATAGCGGCAGATTCCACGGCGAGATGACACCGACGACACCGCGCGGCCGGCGGAGTACGTAGTTGATGGCCACGTGGTCCGTCGCGTAGCACTCAGACGAAAAATGCATAACCGCGGTGGCGAAGAAACGGAGGTTGGCCACGGCACGAGGAATATCCAGCGACCGAGCGAGCTTGAGCGGCTTGCCGTTGTCGACGCACTCCGCCACGGCGAACCGGTCGAGATCGCGTTCGAGGAGGTCAGCCAAGCGCAGCAACACCTTCGATCGCTCCTGTGTCGGCGTTTTCGACCAAGTTGGAAACGCGCGGACCGCCGCTTCGACGGCACTGGTAACGTCGGCATTATCGCTGTCGGGAACACGGGCGTAGACCTGACCGGTCGCCGGATCGACAACGTCAAGCGACGCGCCGGAGGCTGCGTCGACATGTTCGCCGTTGATGTAGTTTTTAATGCAATCCATTTTCTGAGCGACTCCTTACACATCGATTGTGTAGTCAGCCTGCCACGTCAAGGCGTTCGTAGTTCGGCGCATTCTACCGTAGTTAGCGTCATGTTGAAGAATTCCCGGCGCGTTTGCGCGACGCCAGCAATCCAAGGGCTACCGCGATAGCAGTCAATCCGCAAGCGTCTGCCCCAAAATCGGTGCGCTTTGAAGAAGTCTAATTTTGTTCTTGACACATCACGCCGAATGAGAGTAGTAAGACTCACGTCGGCGCTTGCGTCGACGGCTGTTTGACAACCGAATATCGTACGATTGCCGGTACCGTCGTTCGACGGTTAATAGGGAAGGTGGTGAAAATCCACCGTGGACCCGCCGCTGTAATCGGGGACGAACGCCACATGATGCCATTTGCGGCTGATGCGCACCTCGCCAACGGGCGACGCATTGCAGCGCGGAGAAGGCGTGGTTAGTAGGATGATCCGTAAGCCAGAAGACCTGTCGGTGGTCGTTGTTTGTTGACGTGGTGCCTCCGGTGAATGGGGCGCTTCGATCAGTGACGTTTTTCTCGCGCACGCCGGCGGTCATGTGTTCATGGTTTCCGCTTGTGCACCCGAAGCAACCCACTGCATCCCGGCGCCCCGCTCACAATCGGGGCGCCGGGATTTTTTTGTCGACGGACGAGAATCGCCCTCTTGAGGACGGTTCGGAACCCGCACATGCATCACATCGCATGGCTGGTGACCGAGCACATCACGCAGATTCGCTTCATGGGGGCTATGGGCAACGAGGTGTTTGCCCCGTCCGGGAATTGGAGTGTGGCATGATGAAAGAACGAACAAAAGTGCATGGAATGTTGCGAAGTCGGATCGTCGGCGTCGCAATAGGTAGTTTGGTCGGGCTTGTGGGTACGGCCGCTGGTTCCGTTGTCGCGGATTTTGAAGACCTATCGCTCGCGCCTGAATCATTCAACAACGGGTCAGACGGCGCCGGAGGATTCGTAAGCCACGGCGCGTCGTTCAACAACACGTTTACGGATTTCGGCGGCGGGTTCACCGGCTGGAGCGGCTGGTCGTACTCAAATATTACGGACAACACCACGCCTGGTTTCTCCAATCAATACAGCGCGATCGCGGGTCAGGGGGTCGGTAGTTCTTCCAACTACGGCGTGGCGTTCGGCTTCGACCCGGGTGATGTGATGATCGACCTGGCCCCATCGAGCGTTCCGCAATCGATGTTCATTACCAACACGACCTATGCGTATTTCGACATGCTCGACGGGAGCGCGTTCTCCAAACAGTTCGGCGGCGCGACGGGTGATGATCCTGACTTCCTTCTGCTCACCGTCACGGGGCTGAACGCGCTCGGTGCGGTGGTCGGTACGGTTGATTTCTACCTGGCTGACTATCGGTTCGCCGACAACAGCCAAGACTACCTCGTCGATTCTTGGACGGAGGTCGACGTGTCGTCACTCGGCGGCGCGACCGCCCTATCGTTTGGGCTCACAGGGTCGGATCTGGGTGCGTTCGGGCTGAATACGCCGGCGTACTTCGCAGTGGACAACTTACGCACCGTTCCCGAGCCCACGACTTTGGTACTGCTGATGATCGGTGGGGCTGCGGCGCTCCGGCGAAGGCGGCGGCCATGAACCACTCGATGTTGAACGTGCGATTCGTTCCAGTGGCTGCGCTAGGCCTTGCCTTGCTTGCGATGAGCAATGGCGCGACGGCTGAGACGCCTTTCGCGACAGACGTCTTGGACTTCTCGCCAGCGCCTGGCCAATGGGTGAACGATGATTTCTTCAACGATCCGACAGCCGCGCTCGGCGCACCATTCCCCGGTGGACTGCCCGAGCCCAACGAGCTTACTGTCGTTAGTCTCGGTGGTTTCGGCGGGTCAATTACACTCGCGTTCGACCACACCGTGCTTGATGACTTGCTCAACCCGTTCGGCATGGACGCGATCGTATTCGGAAATGCCTTTCTGCTTGATGGAGACCCCGACGCCCACTGGGCGGAATGCGCGACGATCGAGATCGCCCTTGACGTGAACGGTAATGGCCTGGCTGACGATAGGTGGTATCTCATTCCCGGGTCACACATCCCGGACCCATCAGTTCAGTTGCTCACTGTGGTGTGGGATGACCATGTTGTTGACGATATGTACCCACCGGAACTGGCATCGTGGATTCCACCTGGGTTTTCCGGTCAGTGGACGACGTCGGCGTTTGAGCTTCCGGCTGAGTTGTTCGGATTCGCTGTCGTGAGAAATCCCAGCACGCTTGCGGACGTCGAGGGAATATTCGGGTACGCAGAGTATTCGCCCACGGTACGTCTAGGAGACTTGGACGCCGACAATTCGGTAGACGATCCGACCATCCTGCCCGAGGCGTTCTACACCGTTCCGGACGATCCACGAACCACCGGCGTCAGTCCAAACTCCGGCGGGGGCGATGCGTTCGACATCGCATGGGCGATCGATCCGGACACGCTGCTACCGGTGGCGCTGGCAGGATTCGATTTCATCCGCCTCACCGCAGCCGTCGATAGCGTGCTTGGTGGTATCGGAGAGAAGTCGCCGGAAATCGACGCGGTGGCTGACGCGGCTCCGGACCCATTTGGCGACTTCGACGACGACGGCGACATCGACCTGTTCGACGCGGCTGTCTTCCAAGTGTGTCGCGGCGCACTCGATCCGACTTCGTCCGAGTGTGCTCGCGCAGACCGCGAACCGAATGACTCGATCACATCTACGGACTGGGCTGCGATGTCTGTCCGATTGACAGGTGTACGATGACCATTCGTTCGCACAGCATACGCACCTCAACACACGGTTCGCGCGCGTTCACATTGATCGAAATCGTCGTGGTCATTGGCATCGTGGCCATGCTGATATCGATGCTGTTGCCGTCGCTGTCAGCCGCAAGAGAACAGGCGAAGGCCGTCGTCTGTACGTCGAACATCCGGCAGATCATGCTGGCGAATGAGTATTACAAGGACGACTATCGCGGCGTGTACTGTCCGGGTGCGTCGGACTTTCGCGGCAATCTTCATCGGTGGCATGGCGCGCGCAATGACCGAGATGAACCGTTCGTGTCTACGCAAGGTCCGTTGGTACCTTACCTAGGTGCCGGGGCGGCGATTCGCCAGTGTCCTACGTTTCCGGCCGACGAGATCGCGCGCGAAAGCGGTGGTTTTGAGCGGGGCAACGGAGGGTATGGGTACAATAACGCCTTCTTGGGTATGCAAGTCAATGAAGTCTCGGCGAACAAGTACGAGGTGACCAACGATAAGGCGGGCGCCATGGCCGACCGAATTCGCAGGCCGGCGAAAACGGTGATGTTCACCGACGCCGCGTTTGCCGCTAGCCGATTGATAGAATACAGCTTCGCCACACCGAGGTTTCACCCGCAGTACCCCCGCTCTCGGCCCGTGCCATCGATTCACTTCCGGCATCACCAGCGCGCGAATGTGGGCTGGTGTGATGGCCACGTCGACGCACAACCCATGACCTATACCGAATGGAACCGTCTATACCGCGCGGACCCCAAGCAATTCGACATTGGCTGGTTCGGAGAGACCGACGACAATCGGTTGTTCGATTTGAAGTGAAGTGCTCGCAGTGTGTGCTGGTGCGTGAATCCTTTCTCGCACCTTGACGTAAGTGTAGCTGGCTGGTGCGTAAATCCCTTCTCGCACCCCAACGTAAGTGCGACTTCTCGTGCGTGAACCGGCGCCGATTCGACTCTCCCACGGCTGAAGCCATGGGCCACCCTGCCACCCTGCCGAGACCGGGAACATCCGTCCCCCACCCTCTTCGGGTACGAAGAGAATGGGGCACCGTGCATGCTGGTGCGTGAATCCTTTCTCGCACCTTGACGTAAGTGCGATAGCTAGTCGTCGTCATCGCCAACATACCCTAAGCTCTTGAGCGCCTTGAGGTGATCCTCTTTGACGACCTTTCGCGATGGATGGGGATGCGCGCCATCGCGCCATGCGTTTAGCGTGTTGATCATGTCTTCGGCCACGGTCTGGTCGTACGCCTCCGCTTGGTCCAATAGATTTCGCTGTTCACTGCGGTCCTGCCGCGGATCGAACAACGCTCGATAGTTGTTCGACATCGCAAACATGTATTTGTACTGGACAGTCTGGACGCACTGCACGTTGAGTTGATTAGGCCAAGGCACCGCGGATACTCGCCCGGGATCGCGCCATGGTTTCGTCGCTTCGGCGAAGATGGGTTTTCGAGGCGGCATGGTACCGGTGATCGCACCTTTGAACGACAGCCCTTCGATGCCGTCAGGCGTGTCGAGCTCCAGCACGTCCAACACCGTCGGCAACAGATCGACGTGCGACCCGAGTCGCGACACGACGCGACCACCGAATTCGCCCTGAGGGAATCGCATGATCAGCGGTACGTGAATCTCCGTATCGAACACGGTCGGACCGTGCTCGAAGAACGGCGTGTGTTCCGTCATGGTCTCGCCGTGGTCCGACGTGACGATCACGAGAGACTTGTCGAGCAGTCCACGATCACGCAGGCCATCAATCAACCTTCCGATGTGAAAATCACAGAACGTCACTTCGGCTGAGTATTCCTGATCAAGCCCGCGAGCGCGAGTCACACCGTCTTCCCACGCCGCCCGCAAGTGTGCGTATCGATGTTGAACCTTCGTGTCGCGTGACGCATGCCATGGATAACCGGCACGAAGCGTTTGTCGACAGGTCTTGATGGCTGCATACGACCCATCAGCCATCGCGGCGTCTCCGCGATACATACCGCCATACGGCGGCGGAGGAAGGTATGGCCAATGCACGTCGAAGTAGTGTGCAAAGAGGAACAAGCGCTCGTTCGGGTCGGTTCGATCCGCCTCCCAACGCCCGAGCCAGTCGAGGACAGCATCCGTAACTTTGTGAGCCCGACGCTGTCCACCGCCCGTCTCCGGCGAGATCGGGGCGTCGAAGTGATCGAACCCCTGCGAAAAATTCGTGACCGGAAACAGCGGGTGAGCCCCCACGAAGCCGGCCGTCTTGAACCCAGCCTGCCCGAGGATTTCGGCCATCATGAGGTTGTCGGCATGAACGACGAACCCGTTGCGAATCACGCCGTGGGTGTGCGGATAGGTTCCGGTCATCATTGTGGTGTGCGACGAGAGTGTCGTCGACGCGGCACTGAAATGATGCGTAAACCGAACACCCTCCGCAGCCAGCCGATCAATATGCGGTGACTTCACAAAGGGATGACCGTAGCACGCGAGATGATCCGCGCGCAAGGTGTCAATCGAGATGAAGATGACGTGTCGAATGGCGCCGGATGGCGACTCGTCGGCGATATCGGCAGTGGAAGGCTCATCCGTCGACTTGGAGCACGCGCCGGAGAGTGCCAAACCGAGAACGAACAATCCGGCGACGCACCGGATGAACGCTCGGCGGGCCTCATACATGCTCACTTGTCGCTGTCCGCTGAATTCAGGATTCATGGAACGCAGATTATGCGGTGTCCGCGTCGGCGTCGAGTTCCATGGTGACAGTAACAATGACCCTGAGGGAGCGGGCGAGATCGTCTCCTGGTGCGTGAATCCTTTCTCGCACCCTCTTTTGCGGGAATCCCTTCCCATGAGATGGAGCAGCGGCGGAACGCAGGAGGGGAATCCTGCGTAAGCGGCGGGACGAGATAGGAATCACGCCCCAGCAACTTCCCGGCGGGACGAGATAGGAATCACGCCCCAGCAACTTCCCGGTGGGACGAGATGGGAATCACGTCCCAGCACAGCGAGTCCCGGCACATGCTTGCGGGTGAAGACCGCTTCCTCACGGTCGCGGCTCGGTTCGTAGCTGCCTGGTGCGGGGTTCGTAGCTGCCTGGTGCGGGCGGCAACTCATTTCCTAGCACACATGCTTCAGCGTGAGTTTCCTACGTCTTGCAAATTCACGTACTATGGTCTGGTCGCCAACTGATGAGAGACGTCGAGATGCGCCAACGCCAACATGTCGAAACGCAAATACCCCTGATCGCTGCTCTACTCACGGTTCCGTTGCTGACCGGGTGGGGCTGCAATCGGTCGGGTTCCACCGCATCGCAAGACCGACTCGTCGTCTATTGCAGCGTCGACGAAACATTTGCGCGGGGTGTGTTCGAAACATACAAGCAGCGGACCGGGCAGGATGTTTCCGTGGTCTTCGATACCGAGGCCGGTAAGACTACCGGGTTGGTTAACCGGATCGTCAGTGAAGACCAATCGGGACGGCCTCGGGCTGACATCTTCTGGTCGAGCGAGCTGTTCAATACGATCCTGCTCGCGCGGCAAGGGCTGCTGGTTTCGTATGATGCACCGGCCGCCAAGGATATTCCCGATCGATATCGCGATAAGCAACATCGTTGGACGGCCACGGCGGCACGTGCTCGGGTGCTGGCGTTTGATCCGGTGCGTGTACTCAAGGTGAAGACGGCAATGGATCACCGGCTGGAAGCCGGTGCCACACACGAACAGGGGGACAGGGATCACGTGCTGAAAGCTGGTGCCGCACTTGTCCAACGCCCACCCGATCGCTGGGAACAGTTGGCCGAGCCGGAGTATGCCGCCGGTTTGGCGATGGCTAACCCGCTGTTCGGTACGACGCGGGGGCATCTTGCGGCTATGTTTGCGCTGTGGGGCGGGTCGCGCGGGCGGGCGTTTCTGACTTCGCTGCGCGACGGCGGTGTGCGCGTTGTGGACGGTAACAGTTCGGCGGTTCGCGCCGTGCTTTCCGGTCGAGCCCGTATGGCAGCCACCGATACGGACGACGTTTGGATGGCGCAGCGAAGCGGGGCCTCGCTCGACTTGGTCTATCCCGACATGGGTGACGGCGGAACGTTGCTCATTCCCTGTTCGGTGGCCATCGTGAAAGGCTGCGCTCGGCGTAATCGGGCTCAGCAGCTTGTCGACTTTCTCGTCTCACCGGAGGTAGAGCGTATGCTCGCGAATAGTGATTCGCGTAACATACCCGTGCGGGGCTGGTTGCGGGATGAACTGGGCATCGTTCAGCCCGAAGCGTCGTCGGTCAGTTACGAAGCCGTCGCGGACGCGATGGATGAAGCCGTCGCCGCCGCTCGTGAGATACTTCTTCGGTGATGCGTTCCATACTCAGCGTTGGTTTGGCTGCGACGGCGTGGGTGATCTTCCTCGCCGCCGTCGCGTGGCCGACGCTTGCCCTGCTGTGGCGTTGCATTGCGCAGGGTGATGCGCCGGACGCAGGGTTCACGTTCACCGCGCGGCAAATGGGCTTGCTCTGGCGAAGTGTGTGGATGGCGTCCGTCGCGACGCTGGGGGCGATCGCCCTTTCCATTCCCGGCGCGATGGCCATCGGACGCAGCCGGCGTGGCGGGCGTACACCACTGCTGGTCTTCCTGCTTAGCGTGATCCTGCTTACTCCACCCATGGTTCTCGCGCTGGGGTGGAATCGTTTGCTACCCGTCGCTATTGGTGACACGCCTCGTTGCCTGATGATCTGGTCGCTTTGGATGTGGCCTATACCGGCATTGGTCATCGGCGCGGGCTGGTCGCGCGTGGGTCGATCTGCTTATGAAGCCGCCCTGCTGACGGTTTCGCCTTGGCTTGCGTTTGTTCACGTGGGGCTCGGTGTGCTGCGCAGTCACGTGGCGTTGGCGGCTGCGATCGTCTTCGTGCTGTGCTTTGGTGATTACGGCACGCCGCACGCCTGTAGCGTGCCCGTGTTTTCGACGGAGCTTCTCGGCTGGGCGATG
Organism: Phycisphaerae bacterium; assembly: GCA_029260075.1. Taxonomy (GTDB): domain Bacteria; phylum Planctomycetota; class Phycisphaerae; order UBA1845; family UBA1845; genus OFTM250. Next base: position 198,768 of record JAJDDY010000058.1, on the reverse strand, counting down.
CAATCATCGCTGGTGATCACGACGCTCTGGCCATCACTTCCGGCGCTTGGCGTCGTAGGTGCGCTGATCGTCGCCATGTTGATCATCTTCCGCCACCGAACAACAGGTGCCGATTATATGGCACTCACAGTGTCGCGCGTCGCCGGTAAGACAAAGGCCGGAGCCATGACGATCGGACTGTTCGTCGTGGCGTGGGTCTTGCCGATGACGTGGTTGATGTCGCGACTGAACGGGCTGCAGCCACTTCGGCAGGCGGCTGACGTGTACGGTCGAGACTTCGTCTGGTCGATCGGTACAGCGGTTGTCGCTGCAGCAGGATCGTTGGTCATGGGCTTGGGAATCTTTGGAACGCGTCGCGGGTGTTCCGAAACGCTGCGTTCGATCACGACGCTCTGGTGCCTACTGGTCGGCACAATACCGGGGGCACTGATCGGCGTGGCGATGATCGCGGCCTACAATCACGAGACCACCGCCCTGCTCTACGATGATTGGCCCATCGTCGCGATGACCTATGTCACGCGATTCGGCTGGGTCGGCATGCTGGCGGCGATGGCGGCCACGACGGCCTATCCCTCGCTAATCGAGCAGGCGGAAACGGACGGCGCCGGCGATGCGAACGTGTTGAGTGCGATTCGCCTGCCGCTGGTCTGGCCGACACTCCTCGCCGGCGGCGCCATCGTCGTCGCCCTTGCCTTGTCGGATGTCGCGGCCAGCAACCTCATCCGCGTACCTACCTTCAACTCGCTCGCAGCGGTTCTAATGGAAAAATTTCACAGGTTCGAGGATGGGATGCTGGTGTCCATCAGCCTTGCACTGGCTGTTGCGGCCGTCCCGCCGGCGATCTTTGCGGCCATCGTCGTGAAGCGGCGTGCGTCGGCGTAGCGGCCGCGAATGGCCGTAAGGATCGATTCCCAGCCGTTGTGGCCGGTCAACAGTGGATCCAACCGCCGCTGGGGTTCACAATTCGCTGCGATTCCCTACAATGGCCCCGCAGGCTTTGCGGCGTGGTCCGCAGGCCTTTCGGAACCCGTAGGAAGTCTAGGAGGCGACTGACACGTGCCACGAAAGCAGATCAAGATTAAGCCAAAGGTCGAGTACCTCTCAATTCTCGACGGCAAGGGAAAACTCGACGAGTCGCTCGACCCGGGGCTCGACGACGAGCGTTCGGTCGCCCTTTTTCGCCTTATGCTCGTTGCTCGTCGCATCGACGAACGGTGCATCAACCTGCAGCGGCAAGGTCGCATCGGTACCTACGGGCCCTGTCGAGGGCAGGAGGCCACCCACTGCGCCGCGACGATGTGCATGGATCCCGAAGACTGGGTGGTCCACGCTTATCGCGAGCCGGGTTCGTTCTACCATCGGGGCTGGCCGATGGAGACGGTATTGCGGTTTTGGGGCGGTTATGAAGAGGGTTGTCAACCGCCGGACGGCGTGAACGACACGCCGATCGCCGTCCCGATCGCTTCTCAGTGCCTTCATGCCATGGGCATCGCCTGGGGCATGAAGCTTCGCGGCGACAATCACGCGGTTCTGTGCTATTGCGGAGACGGCGGAACGAGCGAGGGCGATTTCCACGAAGCCATGAACTTCGCCGGTGCCTACCATCTCCCGGTCGTGTTTTTCGTAGCGAACAACCAATGGGCGATCTCGCTTCCCCGCGACAAACAAACGGCGTCTGAGACGATCGCCCAAAAGGCACTCGCGTACGGATTCGACGGTTTGCAGCTCGATGGTAACGACGCGCTCGCCGTCCACGTTGGTACGACGGAAGCCGTGGAAAAAGCCAAGTCTGGCGGAGGTCCTACGCTAATCGAAGCCATGACGTATCGCGTTTCCGTCCATACGACCGCAGACGATCCGACGAAGTATCGCTCGAACAAGGAAGTCGAGAAATGGGTCAAGCTCGATCCGATTCCTCGCTATGAAAACTATCTGATCCGCCGGGGTTTGCTCGATCAGAAGAAGATCGACGCGATAGACGAGGGGGTGTTGGCCGAGATCGCGGCGGCGGTTGAATCCTACGAATCAACGGAAGAAACGAATCCGATGGATACGTTCGACTACACGTATGACGAACTACCGGCGGAGTTGCTATCTCAGCGACAGGAATACAAGGAAGCACTTGAGCGCGAAGGGTTGGCGAAAACATCATGATGACCAATGATGGATTGGCGCTAGCGCCACCGAATGCAGGCGCCGAGGGCGCAGAACACGAGAAGGGAAGCATGACCTTAATGAACATGGTGGGCGCACTGAATCTCGCCCTTGATGACGCGATGCGCATGGATGATACGGTCGTGTTGCTCGGTCAGGATGTGGGACGCGACGAGGGCGTCTTTCGCGTCTCCGCCGATCTGCTCGACCGTTACGGCGATCAACGCGTGCTGGACACGCCACTGGCTGAGGCGGCCATCATCGGCGGCGCGGTTGGGCTTGCGCTGTACGGACTCAAGCCGATCGCGGAGATGCAGTTTTCTGGTTTCGCGTACCAAGGGTTTCACCAGGTGGAGCAGCACGTCGCGCGGTTCAGAAACCGAACGCGCGGACGCTTCTCGTTGCCGATGGTGATTCGAATGCCCTACGGCGGTGGAATTCGAGCGCTTGAGCACCACAGCGAGAGTCGCGAAGCCTACTACGCCCATACGCCGGGTCTGTACATGGTCATCCCCTCCACCCCGCGTAACGCCCGAGCGCTCCTGCTGGCGTCGATCCAAAGCAAAGACCCCGTCATTTTTTACGAGCCCAAAGCTTCGTACCGCGCGTTCAAGGAGCAAGTTCCGGACGAACCCGAGGTCATGCCCCTTGGCAAAGCGCAGGTTGTTCGCGAGGGCAGCGACATCACGCTGATTGCGTACGGCGCCATGATGCGCCCGACGCTCGAAGCGGCTGACGAGCTAGTCGATGCCGACGGTGTATCGGTCGAAGTGATCGACTTGCTGACGGTGTCGCCGATGGATACCGAGACGATCACCACGTCCGTGGCCAAGACGGGTCGCGCCGTGGTCATTCACGAGGGGCCGCGAACGTGCGGTATTGGCTCCGAGATTGTCGCCAGGGTTGTTGAAGAATCGTTGATGTACCTCGAAGCCCCGATCCGGCGGATCACCGGCTACGACGTGCAGTTTCCGTACTTCGCCCATGAGCGGGACTTCCTGCCGAACCCCACCCGCATCGCCCACGCCGCCCGTGAGGTTCTGGACTTCTAGCAGGCGCTGCTTATACTGGCCCAACTGACTGTGGATTTTTCGGGTACCGGACGCGAACGCCGCCGGCCCGGGTAGTCCGGCTGGCGCGTCATGAGTAGCAAGTGCCCGGCGCTGCGAGGAGCACACGCGGGGCTGGCCATGCACAAGGTTCCGGCCGGTCGCCGCGCAATACGACATCAAGATAGTTCCCTCCGGATTCTCTCAGGAGTAATCAATGCCAAGTACATTATTGGTGATTCATCGCCAACCCGCTGGCCTGTTGCCGACGATCGTGGCGGCTGTTTCGCTGGCGGTCTTGGGGACCACGGCTTCGGGTCAAGCATCGCCGGACGATTCCGGGTCGAAGGTGAAGATCCCTGCTGGGGCTACGGCCGAGTCGTTGTTCAAAGACTTCGTTCACTACGCGAGGATGGGTCGTTTTCAACTAGCCAACGGCTATGCCCAATCGCTTTTGGCTCATCCTGAGTTGGACCCGGTCCGACTCGTCGCCATCTCCGACGCCGACCCGGATAGTATCAAGACGCTGCTCACACTCATTCGCCAATCGACGATTGCAGATTCGGCTTCCGCGGTCTTGAAGCTGTTGCAACAAGGCGAACAACTGGAGCGGCAATCCACAGCGCGCATTCTCACGAATATCGAACTGCTTGGCGGAGACCCGCAGCAGGAATTCTTTGCGATCAAGTACCTAACGGAATCGGGCGAATACGCCATTCCGCACATGGTCGATACGCTGCTCGATTCGTCCAAGGCGCGACTGTGGCCACGCATCACCACAGCGTTTCCGAGAATCGGTAAAGGGGCGCTCAACCCGCTGGTCATGGCCCTTCGTGTAGACAGCACGGACTTGCGTTTGAACCTCATAAACGCCCTCGGCGAAATCGGCTATCCGCAGGCGCTGCCCTACCTGCGAAGCATGCTGGCTTCTGAGTCCACGACCGAGCAGACCCGCAAGGCTGTCGTCGCGGCGATCGAGCGGATCGAAGTGAAGTTCGGCCGCACGTTCCCCGGCTCGGCCGACGAATTGTTCGTAACACTTGCCAACCAATACTACGACGAAGACGACGCCGTCGGTGCCGATCCGCGCCTCGAAGAGGCCAACGTCTGGTTCTGGGACCGAGACGATCAACACTTGCGCCGCGTTGAGGTTCCCACGCGAATCTTCGGTCAGGTCATGGCCATGCGCTGCTGCGAAGAGGCGATGCGTCTGAAGAATGATCAGGGCGAAGCGTTGGCGCTTTGGCTTGCCGCCAACGTGCGGCGCGAAGGTCGCCTTGGGCTCGACGTAGAGAGCGGCGATCCCGATCAAACCGGCGACTCCGACGCAACCCGCCCCGACGACTACCCGAGGGCGCTGTATTTCACGCAAAGCGCGGGTCCACGATACGCTCATCAAATGCTCGCACGGGCGCTGCGTGACCAGGACTCCACCGTCGCGCTAGGGGCCATCGAGGCGCTGCGCATCACGGCTGGCGAAACGTCACTGATCGGCACGGAGGATTTCAAGCAGCCACTCGTTCACGCACTTCAGTTTTCCGACACGCTTGTCCGAATCCGCGCGGCGTTGGCGCTGGGGTCGGCGCTGCCGAAGTCGCAGTTTGCCGGCGCCCACCAAATAGTTCCCGTGCTGTCGGCCACGCTGAGCCTGTCGGGACGTGAGCAGGTCGTCGTGGTCGATCCGGACGAAACGAACCTGAACCGTGTCGTCAGCGCGATTCGCGCCAGCGGCCGCGAAGTGATCGGCGACGTCAGCTTCTTCAAAGCCATGGAGCGCAGCCGAACGACGTTCCAAAACGTGGTTGGCGTCTTCCTCGCCACGGACCTGAACGATCCGCCAATCGCCGATGCGCTTCGGCGTTTACGGACCGAGTCGGTGTTCGGCAAGACGGCTGTCGTTGTGCTCACCAAGAGCGAGCAATCAGTTTTTGCGGAAAACCTTGCCAAGAACGATCCATACATCGAGGCCGTAGCCGCCTCGGCGGGCGCCGAACGCTTGGGCGAGGCCTTCGATCGCGTTCGGGCCAGAACGGGCCAAGCGCAACTCGACGTGGCACTGGCTCAGACACTTGCGATCCAGGCCGCTGAGACACTAGGACGTATCGCCATTGATGGATCGACGGTGTGCGATGTCGCTGAAGCCGAACCGGGGCTCATTGCGGCGCTCGCATCGTCTGACGAAGCGTTGCAGACCCTTGTCGCGAGAGTGTTGGCGTTGCTATCCGCGCCGACAGCGCAACGTGCAATCGCGTTTGTAGCTCTCAGTGACTCAAACACTGAATCGCTACGCGTGTCGGTGTTCGGTTCACTGGCTGAGTCAGCCAAGCGAAACGGCAACCTTCTCGAAGACGACCAAGTCGCCGCGCTTGTCGACATCGCCCGCGAAGACGCCGATCTGGTCATCCGCACGGCAGCCAGTCAGGCGCTTGGGGCCATAAACATCGAGAGCAACAAGGCAAGCGATATCATCCGCAGCTTCTACCGAGGGTAGCAGCCTGTTGAGAAAGTGTCGTACCGGCGTCCAGCCGATGATCCATAGGCGATTTCTTCCTCTCGACGGGGACGCAGTACTTTGTCACGTGCGGGGTGTGGCAATGCTCGAATACCAGCAATACTCAATGATGTGCTAGCCACAAGACGGATTCCGCGACATGGGATGATGTTTGTGGGACCACTCACTGCGTCGCGAACTACCCGCACCCCGCCCTTCCCGTAGGGCAAGAAATGGCGCACCCGCCGGAAGTGTCTTGCACCCGGGTTAGTCGGCGAAATTCAGACGTCCTTGACCGCTCAAGTGCGACCCGTATGATTTCCCGGTGATGCTACCATTGCGCAAATTCTCCGTCTTCGCTTGTACCGCCCTGCTCGGCCTGTCGCTCGGTTGCCTGGGTCCGCGGCGCGATGATTACCGATCGACGCAGCCGATCAATATCGCGAATCGATCTGATGATGCTGATCGGTTGTGGTCGTCAGTACGCGATACCCTTCGCGAGCATCGCTTCCGATTGGACCGGGTAGACCGACGTGCGGGCGTGGTTACGACCTTTGCAAATACGTCGCAGCAGTTCTTCGAATGGTGGCGCCACGATGTCGACTCCTGGCCGGATTATTGGGATGCGACGCTCAATCCGGTAGCACGTCGCGTCGAGGTCACGATTGCAGGTCAAGACGATGCCGCAACCTGGCGCGACGTCTCAGTCGTGGTCTACAAAGAACGGTTTTCGGCGCCCGATCGGCAGTTCAACAGCAGCACGGCTTCGTTCGATTTCTTTAGCTACAAATTGCCCTCGACAACCGGCATCGAGGTCATCAGCCCCGACGATGAGACTTGGATTCCTCAGGGGCGAGATGCAGCGATGGAGGAGCGTCTGCTTCTTTCGATTCTGGACGGTGCGAAGATTTCGGTGGCAGCGGCTGGCCGGTAAGAGCACCTTCATCCGCCGTTGAACTCTTTGGTCACTGGATGGACACCGGGCCACCGTGTGGTGGGCGTGACCGTGTCACGCTGACGCTGTAGCCTAGGCATACGACAGTTCAAAACACATTCGGTGTAGATAATGCTCACGTCCCGCCTTTCATTTGCTAGCTTGCTGGGCGCCGTATTGGTGGCCACGCTTGTTCGACCGTCGGTTGCGTCGCAAACGATCGATGAGTCACCGAGGGCGTACGAAATCGTTGCGGATACGGCGATCCATGCTTTGCCTACGCCGATTCGCGGTCTTCTTGATGCGCGCGCCACAGAGATACGCCGCATCGCGTCCAAGGAACTCTTATGGGTAGACGCTGCGCGCAATCAGAGCTCGAGTGATGCAACGAGCCATTTCATTCTGCTTGACGGAGGCGAACAGGATCGCAAACACACCGGAGTGGTGTCACGTTTTCCGCGAAGCGAGCAGGCTGCACGAAGACTGTTCGCACAACACGGCGTGAGCGAGGGCGGTTCGCTCCCGTGGACGTTGATTCGCCGAGTCGACGAATTGTCCCACGCCTTTCGCCAACGCGATACCGACAAGGTGGTCCGCGCGGCGGGTGCGGTCGTGCATTACGCTACGGATGCCGCTCTTCCTTTCAACACTGTGGCTGACGACGCCAATCGACGACTTGTTCACGATGATTTGGTCCGCGACTTCGGTGATCGATTCGCGTACGAGGTTCGTGTGTTTCCGGGTCGGGTCGGGCCGGGCACCTCAGCCATTGACGACGTGTTCGCCACGCTCGAAGCCGCGCACGCGACCGTTCCCCCTCTGCAAGAGATCGTCCAACGGTCGGTTGTAAGATCGAAATCGAACCGGGGCTCGAAGACGTCGATTCTTCTAACGCAAACCGAAGCCGGTGGTGGCTGTGCGATTGTAGAGTCGCGACTCGAGGACGCGGCGTTGCTGGCTGCGAATCTGATCGTGCGCGCCTGGGAAACGGCCGGCCGACCGGCGTGGCGCGACGATGCCACCGCTACCGCGTCCTCTGTCGACCGGGGCGCACCGATGGCCAACTGGGTTGGCAGCGTTAACTCCACCATCGTCCACAAGGCCGATTGCCCGCATGCGCGGCGAATCCGTCCGGCCAATCGCGTGACGTTCATCAGCGCTCGCGACGCGCGCCAGGCGGGACGTTCGGCGTGCAAAACGTGCAAACCCGTATTGTCCGCAACGAAGCCTCCACGCGTGCCGTAGGGCGAGCACTCTGTCACGACCCACGTGACGGGATCGTCCGATCCGATCCGCGACCCCGACGTGGTGTCGGCAAGCTGTCACGACCGGCTTTCAAACGTCCCCTTCCTAACGGGCGCGGCCCGGTAAGCCCGTCATCCATCGTGTGCCCGAGCACTAGACTGGTGTGGCGGTGGCATTGTCGCGCGGCACGGGCTCTTTTTCGGCGCGGGGTTGTCCCGGCGGCTGTTCCGGCGACAATGCCCGCTTGTGATCATTGGTCTAACAATAAACGAATGAGGGTATCGATATGAATCGTTTTCGCTTTTCCGTGGCCGTCGCTGGCGTCACGGCGATGACGGCCAGCGCCATGGCCACAACGCGTGTCGCCGTCGTGAACATCGCCGTAGTCTCTGAGCGCTATCTCAAGACCGCGGACCTGGAAGCCAAGTTTGAGCAGGATCGGGTTCGGTACAACGAGCGAATGACGGGCCTCAAGCAGCAGGTCGAACGGACCGCCCGCTCGCTGCAGGAGGAAGTCAAACCCGGCACACAGGCGTTCGCCGATCGTCAAAAGCAACTCGTCATGCTGGAAGCTGAAGCCAAGTGGATCACGGAGGCCGAAGGTCGAAAGATTGAGCAAGGTCTCGCCGCGTCGCTTCGGACCATTTACAACGACATCCAATCCGTGATCGGCCAGATCGCGGAGGAGCAAGGAATCGACATGGTCCTTGCGGCTGACCGACTGCCCAACGAACCCCCTTCGGGAACCGCGCAGGCTCGTCAGCAAATCATTCTGCAGAAGGTGCTCTATTGGCATCCGCGCACCGAATTGACGGACGAGGTCGTCTCCCGACTCAACGCGGCGTACAAAGCGGCCAAGGCCGCAACTGCACCAGCCGGGGCAAGCGCTACGCCCACGGCCAAGCCGTGACGAGTGGCCCAACGCGATCGATTACTCCATGACCGCGCGATACACCATATCGGAACTCGCCCGATTGGTTGGCGGCGATCTGCATGGCGACGGTGGGCGCGTCATCAGCGCTGTGGCTGACATTGCGGAGGCCGGACCGGACGACGCGGCGTGGGTTTCACAGCCAAAGTACGCCGACAGAGCATCGACGAGCGGCGCCGGGGTTTTGCTCGTCAATTCGGCGTTCAGCGCCTCCGCAACAACCGTTCCGACAATCGTATGCGAGCACATCGATCGCTCCGTGGCCCAGCTATTGGCGGCGTTCGCGCCAGCGCCAGCGTATCCGGACGTCGGTGTCCACGCCACAGCCGTTATCGACGAATCGGCGACTGTCGAAGACGGCTGCGCCATCGGTGCCCACGTCGCCGTGGCGGCGGGTGCGAAGATCGGCCGCGGATGCGTATTGCACGCCGGAACATTCATCGGACGCGGTACGACGTTGGGAACAGACTGCGTTCTTTGGCCTAACGTGGTGGTGCGCGATGGCTGTGTTCTGGGCGACCGGGTGACGATTCATCCTAGCTCGGTAATCGGAGCCGACGGGTTTGGCTATTACTTTGATAAAGGTGCCCATCAGAAAATAACACACATCGGCGGCGTGGTTCTTGGCGACGACGTGGAAGTGGGATCGTGCTCGTGCATCGACCGTGCGAAATTCGGCCAAACCGTCATTGGGCGCGGTACGAAAATTGATAATCTTGTGCAGATTGGCCATAATGGCCGGGTCGGTGAGCACTGCCTTTTCACTGGACAGGTCGGTATTTCAGGCAGCGTCCGCATTGGAAGCTATTGCGTATTCGGCGGTCGATCCGGATCGGTCGACAACATAACCATCGGCGACGGCGCACGCTTGAGCGGGTTGGGGACGGTCGCGGGGAAGGATATTCCTCCCGGCGCTACAGTTTCCGGCGTGCCGGCGCGGGACCATCGGGACTACCTGCGCGAACGAGCGGCCGTTCGGCGACTTCCGGCGATGATGGAGCAGCTCAAGGCCCTGCGCAAGCGGGTGGAGCAACTTGAAGCATCAGCAGACGATCAGTAATGAAGTCGAGTTCGAAGGTCGCGGGTTGTTCACCGGCGCCCCGGTCACCATGCGCGTCCGCCCGGCCGAACCGCACACCGGAATCTGGTTCGTCCGCGCCGACCAATCCCCCCCCATCCGCATCGCCGCGACGGTCGACAACGTCTCGAAGCGTGCTCGACGCACGTCGTTGAAGAACGGTACAGTGGCGGTCGAAACGGTCGAGCATTGCCTAAGCGCGTGCTCGGTCTTGGGTCTGAACAACCTGCAGATTGAGTTGACGGCGCAGGAAGTTCCGGCGCTTGACGGCAGTTGCCTCCCCTTCCTCGAAAAACTTCGCGCCAGCGGAATTGAACAGCAAGACGCCGCAATCGATCCGTTCATCATTCGCGACGTCATTCGTGTTGCGGACGGTGATTCGGAATTGGTCGCGTTGCCGCCGTTGGGCTCGAACCCTGACCATCTCGAAGTATTCTACGAACTGAACTACGGCAGCGATTCTCCGATCGGACGACAGACTTATCGGGCGACCATTACGCCCGAGGTATTCGAAGCCAACATCGCACCCGCGCGCACTTTTGTTCTTGAGTCAGAGGCGGACGCGCTACGCGCAGCCGGGCTTGGCTTGCACCTTAGCTATGAAGACCTGTTGGTCATTGGATCGGACGGACCGATCGAGAACCGCTGGCGGTTCTCCGACGAATGCGTGCGTCACAAGATTCTCGATCTGGTGGGCGACATGGCCCTGTTTGGTCGGCCGATCATCGGGCGCATCCATGCGCGAAAGAGCGGACACTCGCTGAATCACGAACTGGTTCGCGCGCTCCTGCGTGATGACCATGCTCGTCGGCGTGACGATGCGAAGGTTCGCCGCCCCGCACTCGACATTCACGCCGTCCAGCGCATCCTGCCCCACCGCTATCCATTTCTCATGGTCGACCGCATCATCGAGATCGACGGCACGAAGCGCATCGTGGGCATCAAGAACGTCTCGATCAACGAGCCCTACTTCCAAGGCCACTACCCAGGCGAGCCGATCATGCCCGGCGTCTTGGTCATCGAGGCGCTGGCCCAAATTGGCGGCGTTTTGCTCAGTCAAGAGTTGGAGCACAAGGGCAAGGTGGCTGTTCTGCTCTCGCTCGACAAAGCCAAGTTTCGACACCCGGTGCGGCCGGGTGATCAATTGGTTCTGGAAGCAGAAACGATTCGCGTGCGTTCCAACACGGGGCACATCAAAGGTACGGCCCGCGTAGGCGATCGGCTTGTGGCCGAGGCCGAAATCAAATTCATACTGACTGATTCGACATCGCACTGACGCGCAAGGAGAAGAGGAACAACGTGAGCGTCCATACAACAGCCATCATCAGCCGAGGCGCACAGCTCGGGCAAGACGTCGACGTCGGAGCGTTTTCCGTGATCGGACCGAACGTGGTGCTCGGAGACGGTTGCAAGATACACCACCATGTGACCATCGAAGGCCACACCACGCTCGGTGACAACTGCGAGGTCTTTCCGCAGGCGGTCCTCGGAACCCCGCCGCAGGATATCAAATTCCAAGGCGAAAAGACGACACTGGAAATCGGCGAAGGCAACGTGTTTCGCGAAATGGTGTCGGTACATCCGGGTACGGGCAACGGCGGCGGTGTGACGCGCATCGGCGACAACAACCTCGTGCTGATCGGTGTGCACATCGCACACGACTGCGTCATCGGCAATAACTGCATCTTTGCCAACTACGTCCAATTCGCCGGACACGTTCACGTGCAGGATCATGTTAACATGGGCGGGCACTGCGCCGTGCATCATTTCGTTACCATCGGGCACCACGCCTTCGTAGGCGGAATGACACGCGTTTCAGCCGACGTGCCTCCATACATGGTCGTCGTGGCAGCCCGCGGTACGCGTACCGAAGTCCGCATGGTCAACGGTGTCGGTCTGCAGCGGAGCGGATTCCACTATGACGACATCGCGGCGCTCAAGGGTACGTTCTTGAAAATCTTCTCTCGCCGCGCGCGACTCAGTGGCACGGGTATTCGGGAGCGCGTCGAGGAAATCCTCAACGGCGAATCCAACAACTCCCACGTCCGTTACCTGTGCGAGTTCCTTCTTCGCTCGTTCGCCCACGGTCGACACGGCCGATACCTCGAATCGCTTCGCGCTGACGCAATCCATCGCGACAGCTGGAAACTCTCCACGCCCCACCGCCTCACGATCGACATCGTCGGCAGCGGTAGCGTGAACCAACTCAAGGCTAGGGACACCACTATCCAAGGAATGCAACTCGTCGCCGACCCGGAATCCGGTTGGACGTTTGCGGGTTGGAACGGCGGCCTCAACGGAACCAGCAACCCCATCGACGTCGTGCTCGACCGCGACAAGAACGTGACGGCCACGTTCGTCCGCGAGGAAGCCTAACCTACGGGATTATCCATGAAGCAATTACTACGGGTCGCAGTGATCGGCGTCGGACACATGGGTCGTCATCATGCGCGCATTTATGGTGAGCTGAAGGACTGCGAACTCGTGGCCGTCGTGGACAAAGACCTGTCGCGTGCGAAGGGCATCGCCGCCGAGCACGGGGGCACGGCGTATGCCTCCGTCGCTGATATGACGTGCGAGGTCGACGCAGCCTCTGTGGCTGTACCTACCGTATACCACGCCGATGTCGTATCCGAGCTGATGGCCCGCGGCGTGGACGTGTTGGTCGAAAAACCGATCGCACCCGACACTGTCACCGCCAAGCGTATGTTGGCGACGTCGCGCGAGCACGGACGACTTCTACAGGTCGGGCATTCGGAACGATTCAACCCGGTCGTGCAAGCGTTACTTCGCATGGAGGTCACGCCGCGATTTATCGAAACGCACCGGATCAGTCCATTCACGTTTCGAAGTGCCGACATAGGCGTTGTGTTCGACATGATGATCCACGACATCGATATTGTGCTGCACCTCGTCCGCCAGCGTGAGTACACGGTCGACGCCGTCGGTGTGAACGTCCTCAGTGATTGCGAAGACGTCGCCAACGCCCGCATCCGCTTCGCTAACGACACCGTGGTGAACATGACGGCCTCACGTCTTGCGCTCAAGACGGAGCGAAAAATTCGCGTGTTCGCCCCGACCGGCTATCTTTCGATGGACTATCAGAAGAAATCCGGCGTCGCCATCAAGCTCGCGGACAACTTGGATCTGATTCGGATGGCCAAGGAACGCAACTTCGAAGATCTTTCTCAAATGCAATCGCAGGCGCACTCGTTGGACTTCGGGTCGATGATCAACGTAGAACCGCTTCAGGTCGACGACCAGGAACCGCTTCGCGCAGAACTCGAGTCGTTCCTCGAATCTATCCGCACACGCCAAACCCCCGCGGTCAGCGCGGAGGACGGCGTAGCCGCCGTGGAGATGGCCGAGCGGATTACCGAGGCCGTCCGAGAACAGGGGTGGGGTCGCGGTCTCGAACTCCAACCTTCCATGGTCGACTGAGCGACTTGTGGCACCGATTTGTCGGTCGTCCGACAGAACGTTTCTTAATCGTTCGACCCGTCGTTGTCGATGAACGACTGTCGACTTCTAGCCCTCGGTTTCGTCAAATGCCAGCCGGAGCATCAGTATGGACAATGGATCGCTCATAGTTGTGGCCTTGGGTGGCAACGCGATATCGCGGCCGGACCAGGTAGGCAACGTGGCCGAACAATTCGAAAACTCACGAGCCACGGCGTGTTCGCTCGCGGACCTCATCGGCGAGGGTCACCGCCTTGTCATTACACATGGAAACGGTCCGCAGATCGGAAATTTTCTCGTTCGCAACAAAGCGGCAGCAGGGGTCATCTATCCGCTATCGATGGAAGTCGCTGTCGCGCACGTCCAGGGCGGCATGGGTTATATGATCGCCCAAGCCGTGATGAATGAACTGGTCCAGCGCGGCGACAACCGAACGGTCACCGCCGTCGTTACGTCCGTGCTCGTAGATGCTGACGACCCCTCTTTTGCCAATCCGACAAAACCGATCGGCCGCCACCTCTCCACCGACGACGCTGAGCGATTGGCCTGCGAGGAACAGTGGCAAACCGCCGAAGTTTCACCCGGAACGTATCGCCGCGTGGTGCCGTCACCCCTTCCAATCGGTATCTTGGAAATCGAGAGCATCCGTCGCGCCGTTCAGGCGGGAGAAACGCTCGTGGTGTGCGGCGGCGGCGGGATTCCGGTCGTGCGTGACGACCGGGGCGCGATGCACGGCGTGCGCGCCGTCGTCGACAAAGACTTCGCCAGTGCACGCCTGGCGGCAGAGCTTAATGCTGACTTACTCATGATTCTTACGAACGTGGACGGCGTCTGCCTGGACTTTGGCACACCGAAAGAGCGCCACTTAGACCACATGACGTTAGCCGAAGCCAAGCAATGGCTTGACGACGGTCAGTTTCCGGCCGGGTCTATGGGGCCGAAAATCCAAGGCGCGATCAACTTTCTTGAAGCTTCGACGCAAGAGAATCCCCACGCCATCATCGGGTCGCTCACGCATAGCGCATCCTCGAAGAACGCAAACGCACAAAGACGATTCTCGCCCGCCATAGCCGCACACATCGGCACCTGCATCGGTCGAGAAACGTAGACACGTCAAAATGTCGAAAGACGAGAAATCTTCGTGGGCGGCTCCTTTCCGTCCTTCGAGGATGGATCCGAGCGTACGGCGCTGCCGTATAGATCATTTCGATTTTTCGACGTTTTGACGTTTTGACGTTTCGATTTGTTGACACTTCGACGTTTCGCCCTCCCGGCACAAAATGTTACGAATAATGGGAACCCAAATGGGTCGCGTTGACTTATTATGAGTGATGAGACCGGAAGGGGTCGCCAGGCGACTTCAGGCGGGTTGTGCCCGTCCCGATGGTTTCGAGTCCGAGAGCGCGATCGTGACAGAACTTTCAGCATTCGCCAACCTGCACCGCGAATTGGGCGAACATCGCCCGATCAAACCCACACCGAGTGGGCCGGTGTCTATGCCGCTTGCGCTACCGCTCTATCAAGAGCACAACAAGCGGGATGTCCACCCGCGCAGCGAGACAGAGACGACGAGCTGGGAGGCGGGCGACGAGCGAGAGCTGGTAGCGCAGGCCAAGCGCGATCCGAAAGCGTTCGCCGTGCTCTATCGGATTCACTACGACGCCATCGCAGGTTATGTGCTCCGTCGTGTGGGCAATGTCCATTCTGCGGAAGACCTGGTGGCTGAGGTGTTTCTTTCAGCCATGAGATCGCTGCCACGCTATCGACACCGTGGTGTTCCGATTCGTGCTTGGTTCTACCGAATCGCAACGCATTCAGTAAACCGCTGGTCAAGAGGTCGGCGTCGACGCGGATTTCTAGCGCTTCCGGAGTCGTTGGAAGCCACCGCGTCAGTCGCTGCTAGATCAACCGACGACGGGTTCGACCCTGTCGCGGCTCGGGCGGCCATGTTGAAGTTGTCGCCCAAATTCCAGACCGTGCTCGCGCTACACTACCTCGAGGGGTTGGCGCTGGCAGAGGTGGCTACCGTCACTGGATGGCGCCTCGGAACGGTGAAATCCAGATTGTCGCGGGCGCGCGTGGCGCTTCGCGAAACACTCTCAACGGGGAGGTAGTATCGTGCACGAACAATTCGACAACGTAGACCGTGCACTGGCGTCCCTGCGGTCACCGCAGCGGACGACTAACGATCACAAAAACGCCTTAGAGGAGAAACTCATGCAAGAGTTCCATACGCATAAGCAACCGTCTGGTTTCCGTAGACATCGCGCGCTGATCGTTTCGCTTGCGGTCATGCTGGTTGGTGGCGTCGGATTCGCAGCCACTGATGCCGGCAAGACCGTCAAACGGATTTTCGTCACCCTTCAACTTGTCGACGGCGACGGGGCGAAGACGGTGGACGCCGTGCTCGAAAAGGTTGGCGACAACGGCGATCCAATCATGATGAACCTCGGTGCTGACGGTTCGCTGCTCATCGAAACGCTCGACGGGGAAGGTGTGGACGAACAACTCACGCAGCTTACACTCTCGTCCGAAAAGCCGAATGGCAAACCCATTCGCGCCACAATCATTGTCGAGGAAGGCCAAAGTGGAAGCATTATCGTCGGGGACGAGACCACGCCCGACGAGAACTTCATGACGATTAGTGTTCTCGCGGCCAACGACGATGTGACGATCGAAGCGCAGGAAGCTGACGCCTCGGACGACGCCACGCAGGTGACGATCAATCTCAACGAAGTCGCCGACGGCGATACGAAACAGCTCTGCGGGCAGGCGCTGCTGCGAAGCCTCAACGTCGAAGGATTACGCGAGCGACTTGGCAACTCCGAAATGCTCGATAATTGGGTCACGACCGACGGCCGGACGCGCGAGCTGTTCGTTCTACCGGTGGGCGGTTTGGACATCGGCCATACGGGATTCGCACAAGAACTTTCGGGGGTTCAAGTCGTTGTGGTAACCGACGGCAACGACGGCCAACAAGTTGTTCAACTCCTCGGAAGTGCGTCCGGCCTGGCTCCAGCGGACGCGAAACCCACCGACGTCTCATGGGGCGAGGATGACACCGTCGCACTGACGTTCACCAAACCAGACGGTGGCGAGATGACCATGGACTTCCAAACATCCGACGAAGCCCTCGATGACGCCAATGCAGTCCGGCTTGTTCTTGCGGATGATGCCGAGCCGAAGTCCGTTCGGTTTCACAAGCCGATTCGCGACCGCGAGTAGCCGGCGCGTCGAGCAAGACGAGTCGGGTTTTCGCCCCATGCAGTACGACCGCCGAACTCGTCATCGTTCGAACGCGAGATTCGCTCAATCGGCGTGCGCTCCGACCTTCGACTCTTCTGCGAATTGTCCCCAAACGGCGTGATAGCCACGGCCCCCCCGCCTGTGGCTATCACGTCTGCTCACTTGGCCATCTCCGTCGACGGCGACGACTTGCACGTCGTGGTTGATCGCCGGTAAAATAGATCGCAGCCGACGCTTCGTAATGCGGTCGGTACCGCGGTTTCGCCGCCGGTCCATCGGATGCGTTTCGCTGTGCAACGACGTGTGTTCATCAGGTCATTGGTCAGACTGATTCAAGCCGGCATGGCTGCGGCTGTACTGATTCCCGGTTTCAAGTTCCTTCGCGGCGCTACCGTTCGCCAGCCAGAACCTGATGGCGACAATCCGACCAGCGATGGCCCTGCACCGCCTCCCTCTTCGCCCTACATTCGCGTCGCCGCCCTGTCCTCGCTTTCGCTCGGACAGCCCACTCGCGTTGTCGTCATCGCCGATCGATGGGACGCGTTTACGCACTATCCTTCCAACCCGATTGGCTCCGTGTGGTTGATTCGCACTGAACACCGGGCCGCGCCCAGCGAGATTGAGCAAGCATCACACACGAACATCACGATCGAGGAAGCTTCGACCGAGGTGCGTTGCCTGCAGACGATTTGTCCACATCTGGGCTGCGGCATTGACTTGGCTGTAGCGTCGAATTCGACAGGCGTCGCTGACACCGATCGCAACGGGTTCAACTGCCCATGTCATGTGAGTGATTTCGACGGCGCCGGGCGCCGCGTGAGCGGACCGTCGCCGCGCGACATGGATCAACTGTCCTGCCGCATCACCGCCGCAGACGAATCCGGCGAGCGATGGGTCGAAATTCAATACGTCGAGTTCCGCACCGGCGCACCAGACAAGCGACCAATCGCATGATGTCGGAATCCGATGGACACGGTGGCGTCGAGTCTGACAGCCCGCAGGATGCGGACGTCGGAGCCGCTGCGAATCCGGAGCGCGAAGTTCCCGTACGAGACACCGTAGACCAGAGTGCCGAAACTTCGAGCATCCAAGAGAGCGAAACGCCGAAACGTCAAGACACGCAACCGTCACGCTCCGATCGAGTCGACGAGAAGAATCGCGAGGGAGCCGTTCGCGTCAAGCGTCCTCAAGCTAGGAACGGACGCACAGCGAGCGTTGTCGGCACATGGGGTCGCTCGCTCGGCGCCACGACCGTCTTCCTGTTCGCGCTACAGATCGCAACCGGTCTGATGTTGATGACGGTCTATAGCCCATCGACAACCACCGCGTGGTCGAGCGTGTGGTACATTCAAGCGAAAATGCCCGCCGGTTGGTTGGTCCGCTCACTGCATCATTTCGCGTCGGACGCGATGTTGATCGTCCTCGCCGCGCACCTGGCGCATTTCGTCGCCATTAAGACCTACCGCACGCGACACCCGCTCATCTGGTGTTCGACGTTGTTGTTGCTCAGCGTAACCTTGTCGCTTTCGCTAACCGGCCACATGCTCCCGTGGGACCAGGAAGGTTATTGGGGCACGAAGGTTCGCGTAAACATTCTCGCCCGAACCCCCGAAATCGGCGACGTGCTACAGCGTCTTGTCGTCGGTGGCGTCGCGTTCGGCCACTTGATGCTCACACGAGTGTACACGCTTCACGTTATGATTCTTCCGGCGATAGCGCTGTTCCTAGTCCGACTTCGTAAGACCCGAGACAAGCCTTGCGTGGACGCGGGCATATCGGGAAACCAAGCTGGATCTGTCGGATCACGTGACGCTGTTCAACGACTACGCAACGCGTCGATGTGTGCGATAGCGTTCGCGCTCGTGGGCGGCGTAGCGTGGTATGTCTGCGCAGTGCGGGGCTCGTACCTTTTGGATGCGCCGGCAGATCCGGGTGCATCAAGCTATCCCGCTCGACCGGAATGGCATACGCTGTTTCTTTATCAATGGCTCAAGTACTTCACTGGAGCCAAGATGGAAATGATCGGGGCGATCGCCATCCCCGGAGCGCTGGCTGGGCTGTGGATGCTGCTCCCCTATTGGAGTCGCATCCTCCCTGAGCGCGCCGCCCATCGCATCACGACCGTTCTCGCCGGTGGTATGGTTCTCGGCGTGGGCGTTCTTTCCGCGATAGCTCTGTGGAGTGACGTCGACCCGAGCGACGCCGCCATCCGCGCAATACACGATAAGCAATCCGCCGAACAGCCGTTAACGACGCACGAAGAGCACGCCCTGCGCACGCGATCGTTCCATGAACGGCGCGACCGTGCTCGACGACTAGGGCTTCGAGCGATCGCGCTCGCAAACGTAAACGGTGTTCCGCCGGAGGGGCCACTAGCGCTACTCGCCAACGATCCCGACACGCGCGGCCCGGAGTTGTTTGCTGCCAACTGCGCCACGTGTCATCGGTTCGACGGTCACAACGGACTTGGCAACGTGCCGAAAGAACCCGCCGACGCGTCTGACCTCGCCGGATATGCTGGTCGTCAATGGATTCGCGGATTGCTGGCCGACCCGATGAGCGATCGATACTTCGGCTTGATGAAAAAATCGGACGGTGAACCAGCCCACACGCGCATGCGCCGCTGGGTGAATGAGGCCATGGACGACGCCGCCGACGATGACACTACCGAGGCACTGCTGGCCAATTTTGATGCGGTGGCCGCGTATCTGGAAGACGAATCGCAACGACCGCGTAGGCTGGCCCACATCGGCACAGGCGACGTCGCCGTTACTCCAGCGAATCCAGAGACGCCCCCCACCTCGAGCACCGAAATCGAGCGTGGTCGCCGCTTCTTCATGCTCACTTGCAACGAGTGTCACACCTATGGCGGCGAACAGACGGGCACGCTAAAGGCTCCGGAAATGGCGGGCTATGGATCGGTCGACTGGATGGCGCTCATGATCGCCGAACCATCACATGCATCGCGCTATCGCGCTCGCGGCAAAGAACACGCAATCATGACCGGTTTCGCTGACCGTCTTTCAGACCGAGACATTCGGCTGGTTGCGCAATGGATTCACGACTCACAGCCCGTCGCGCCTACAACGTCAACCGAGATCATCGAGTAGCATCTTCAGGAACCCCGCGACAAGCGGATCCGGAATGCCTTGGATGGTTGGCGGTGAGGTTTGAATGGTCTTACGAAGCTCCCCGCGAACCGCAGAGCCGGCGCGTTTCAGTGCTTTGACGGCGGACTGGGCGTCGTCGAGCTTCGATTGGTGCATGGCGTTCACGTAGGTGAACAACAGTGCGTTGACATCTACATCGTCGGACGCGGCGGCCGCACTGTCGGTCGGACTGCCCTTCTCGTGGACCATCTCAGACATCAAACGCGCCGATTCCGCTTGCGCTTCTGCGTCGGTGCGGTCCAAGTCCGCGTCGATCGGCGCGAGCCCAATTTCCTCTTCTTCATCGGGAGGCGTTGGAATATACATCGACGCTTGGCAGTAGGGGCACTTCCCGCGCTTGCCCCCGGCTGCATCAGGCGCTCGAATCAACTTCGTACATTGCGGACAGTGTAGCTCGATACTCATCGTGATCACCCCGCCGAATCAACCACAGGACAGAAAGACCAACCGGCTCACATCACTCCATACCCGCAAACTCGCATGAGCATCACGACGCGCGTGACGAGCTGCGCCGCGCTCGTAGCGACAATCGTATGGGAATTTCCGAGAACGGCAACAACTCACGAAACTGGTTGACCAGATACCGCTCGTAGGTCTGGTCCACAAGATCCGGGTTGTTAGCGAACACGACAATCGTGGGCGGCTGGATGGAAACCTGCGTCGCGTAGAACAGCCTGCCCGGTTTTTTTCCGTGTCGCGAACGAGGCCTATGGGCTGAGATAATCTCACGAAACGCCTGGTTGAGCTGTCCCGTGCCGACGCGCGTGCGGGATTGTTTGAACAGTTCGGCAGCGAGATCGAGGGCGGCGTACGTGTTTCTATTGTTCACGGCGGCGGTGAAGGCGATGGGCGCGAAACTCATTCCGGGAAGCACCTTCGTCAGGTATTCGCCGTAGACTTCCGAGCCGGCGCGTCCCTTGACGAGATCCCACTTGTTCACCACCAGGATGCACGGTTTGTATTCGCCGCTGATCAGATTCCCCAAACGTTTGTCGACCTGACCCACCGGTTCCGTACCGTCGATCAACATGAGCACGACGTCGGCGCGTCGAACCGCTTGCGTGGCGCGGACGTACGCATAGTACTCAAGATCTTCCTTCATCATGCGTTTCTTGCGAACGCCGGCGGTGTCGATCAGCATGATCGATCGACCGTCTTTCTCAAGAAGAACATCGACGCTGTCGCGCGTCGTGCCCGGAATTTCGCTGACGATCACACGGTCCTCGCCGACCAACGAGTTGACAAACGTACTCTTGCCCGCGTTGCGCTTACCAACAAGGGCGATCTTCATCACCGGGTCGGTGGGCACCTCGTCGCTGAGATCGCCGACCGCACCAACGATCAGTTCGCGCAGCTCGGTGCGGCCATACCCGTGGAGTGCGCTGACCGCCTGCGGCTGTCCGAACCCCAGCCGGGCGAACTCGCCCATCTGGGCTTCCTGCGCCTCGGTGTCCACCTTGTTGGCGATCAGGCGAACGCGATCCGCGCGATTGCTCTTACGCAAGAGCTCGGCCGTGCTGTGATCGAGCGGGCTCAACCCTTCGCGCGCGTCCACCACGAAAAGGATCAGCGCCGCCTGGTCCATGGCGTATTGAATCTGACGCTCAACATGCTCCTCGAGATCGTCCCGATCGACCAAGCCATGACCGCCCGTGTCGACCACTTCGAAGTACGTATCGTCCACGTCGCACACCGCCGCAACACGATCGCGCGTCACGCCTGGCGTGGCCTCGACAATGCTCTTGCGCCGTCGCGCGAGGACGTTGAACAGACTGCTTTTGCCGACGTTGGGTCGGCCCACAATGGCAACCATAGGTAGCGACATGGGCGGTACCATAGCGGGAAAAGTTCCGCTGCGACAGCTTCTAGTGGTCTGCTGCGACTCGAGTGATGGGTTCGTCCGATCCGAGCCGCGACCGTCAGGGAGCGATTTCAAGCTGTCACGACCGGATACTATACGTCCGCTTCCTCACGTGCGCGGCTCGGTAGACTTGTCAGTCGAGGTGCCACGGAGCAAGAGAAGAGTTGGTTGGCCGCGGCGCCGGAGGGTACGAGCGGCGCCCGGTAACACTCTGTGACGGAAACTCCAGGAATGGAGTTCGGGATGCCTACCCATTAAATGCGCCGGGAAAGCGGGTGTAAACGACGGCCCATACAGGTCACAGGTCGTCCTCGGCTCATCCCTGCTCCCACGGTACCTCGAGATAAATCGTCTTACCGGACGCTGGCCAAAGAAAAATTCCGGTCCGAGGGTGATTCGCGGCACAATTGCACTTACAATCCCATGCGTCCGGCTGTCGGGTCCGAAGGCAATCGCGGAATACGACAGGCGGCGCCGTCGAGCTGACCGGGGCGTACCCATTGCTTGTCTCATTGTGGGCACACTAGAGCGGCACGACGTTGCTCGGGACTGGGGGAACGGGGAATGATACGCACACGAACAATCTGCCTGGTGGCGTGGGCCATCGCCCTATCCGGCGTTCCTCGCGGTCGGTGTGCAAACATTATCATTGTTCCCGTCGCCTCGGATGGCGTACACACCATCAACGCCGCCAATAACGAAATCATCCTGCCCTCCGGCGGCCAACGGATTACGCTTGAGATCTTCGTTGACGGCTGGGATCCGGATTTGGACGGCGTCCCAACCCTCAAGGGGTTTCAAGTCGTTGTCGACTCATCCGGATATACGAACGGCGTTCGTGGATTCCTAACGCCGACGCTGGTGCCGTGCAGCGACGATCAAACATGCATCGATGCGTTCGGGGGGGTCTGCTCGTTTCTTGGCGACGCCTGCACCGTGGATAGCGACTGCCCGTTCGTAGACGTTGGGGAAACCTGCGAAGGTTCGCGGTGCGATTTTCCAATTCTCGTTGGCGGTTTCTGCGAGCCTGGTTTCATGTACGGCGGGCGACCTGATTTCATTTTTCCGCCCACCAGAAATCTGGCAGCCGTCGACCTGACCGCTCTGGATTTTCGGTTCGCCAGCACCCTGCTCGACCCCAAAGACGCCATCGAAGATCCCGGTACACGGCTGTACGTTGGAACGCTTGTGCTCGATGTTTCGAGCGATGCGGTCGGACGGTACGAGGTAGGCCTGTTTCCGTCGCCAGATTCGATCCTGCTTCAGGTCGACAACAGCATTGTCCAACCGCTCAACGCGAGGTCTGCACTTGTCTTGGTTCCGTGTCAACTGAACTCGGATTGCGCGGACAATAGCGTCTGCACGACTGACGTCTGCGCGCCGGACGGCACATGCGTCAACACGCCCAACTTCGACGAGACCGTGTCCTGTTGTGACCCGGGGACCGGCGACCTATGCGGAGTGCCGAGCCTCGTTCCGGGTGATTTTGACGACGATGGTCGGACGGACTTATCCGATTTCGCACTATTGCAACGGTGTTTCCACGCTGATCCTCCGACCGGCGAATGCGCCAACGTCGACGTCTCCTGCAACTGTAGCATTGATGCCGATGACGTGGCTGCGTTCGTGGCCGAAATCGGCGTTTCGCGGTGACGCGGCAATCTTGACGAAAACGACCCGTAACCTAGACTCGCGATTGTTGTTTGTGAGCGATCGGACGGTTTGATTCGTTGAGAGGACGCTGCCATGTCGAAATTAGCTGCGCTGAATCTAAAAGGTTGGATCGATGAGCACCGCCACCTGCTCAAACCGCCGGTGGGCAATCAATGCGTGTGGAAGGACCGCGACTTCATCGTCATGATCGTCGGCGGGCCGAACGCGCGCAAAGATTACCACATCAATCCGACGGAGGAGTTGTTCTATCAGATCGAGGGCGACATCGTCGTCAAGATCATGGAAGACGGTTCCTCGCGCGACATCCACATCAAGGAAGGAGACATCTTCCTGCTGCCGCCGCTGATTCCGCATTCGCCGCAACGCGGGACGGGAACGATCGGCATGGTCGTGGAACGCCAGCGACCGGCCGGACAACTCGACCACGTTCGATTCTATTGCGAGAAGTGCGGCGACATTCTGCATGATCCGGAGTTCACCTTGAAGGATATCGTCGGCCAACTCAAGACGGTGCTCGACGAGTACTGGGCGAACGAGTCGGTACGTACGTGCAATAAATGCGGAACCATCATGCAACCGCCCGCTCCGGCGGCGTAGTCTTGTCGCCGAACGAATTGTATGTCGAAACCGATGATCGCGCGAACCGGGAGCGAGTAGGAACGCATGCTGTCGTCGTTCACGCTCCCACGTCGGTATGCAGCGCGCGGGGTGCTTCCTCTTGAAGATTGATATCCACACGCACATTCTTCCGAAGACTTGGCCCGACTTACGCGAGAAGTATGGATACGGCGGCTTCGTTCACCTCGAACACCACAAACCGTGCTGCGCACGCATGACGCGCGACGGCGTCTTTTTCCGAGAAATTCAAGACAATTGCTGGTCGCCGCAACGCAGGATTGAAGACTGCGATCGTTGTGGCGTGGCGATGCAGGCACTGTCTACCGTGCCGATCATGTTCAGCTATTGGGCCATGCCGGACGACGCGCTCGACCTCTCTCGCCTGTTGAACGACCACGTCGCCGGCGTAGTGTCAGATCATCCGACGCGATTCGTCGGCCTGGGTACGCTCCCCATGCAAGCGCCGAATCTCGCGGTCGCCGAGCTTGAGCGGTGCGTCCGCGAGCTAAATCTCGCAGGCGTGCAGATCGGCACGCACGTCAACGATTGGAACCTGAACGACCCGGCGCTGTTCTCGGTCTTCGAATGCGCCGCCGAGCTGGGTGCGGCTGTCTTCGTTCATCCGTGGGACATGATGGGCAAAGATCGGATGGGTAAGTATTGGCTGCCGTGGCTTGTGGGTATGCCGGCGGAAACATCGCTGGCGATTTGCTCAGTGATATTCGGCGGCGTACTCGAACGCTTGCCGACGCTGCGTATCGGTTTCGCCCACGGCGGCGGCGCGTTTCCCGGCACGGTCGGTCGCGTCGAGCATGCGTTCAATGTCCGCCCCGACCTTTGCGCCGTGGACAACAACGTTAACCCGCGCGACTACCTCGGGCGGTTCTATGTCGATTCGCTGGTGCACGACGCCGACGCCCTTCGCTACTTGATTCAGCTTGTCGGACTTGATCGCGTGGCGCTCGGCTCGGACTATCCCTTTCCGCTCGGCGAGACCAACCCCGGATCGTTAATCGACTCGATGAACGAATTGCCGGACGCGACGAAAAGGCAACTGTTGCACGATACGGCAGCGGATTTTCTAGGGTTGAGCAGACCAGAAGTCTAGTGCTTTGTCACAGCTAAATCTACGGGTTTGCGACGGCATCAGAGCCGTGGGCGCCAGCCCGCGGACATCGGTCCCACCGCTAGCGCGGCGGGCTCTGGCCGGCGCGCCTGCCTCCGGTGGTGCGGGCGACGACAACCCGAAGATTAGGTTGTGACAAAGCACTGGGACTACATGAGTGTTGTGCCATGAATCCTTTCTCTGTACGACGCGGGGAGCGAGATAGGATTCACGCTCCGGGTATCGAGACGACCTATCAAACGGATCCTATCCATGATTTTTGAAACGGGCGAAGACTTCGCTAAACAGTGTGACGCTACCGATCCACTGCGCGCCTTTCGTGACCGATTCCATATCCCAAAAGCACCGGATGGTTCCGACGCCACATACTTCGCAGGGAACTCACTCGGACTACAACCCAAATCGGTGCGTGCGATGCTCGACGAGGAACTGTCCGACTGGGCGAACCACGGTGTGGCCGGTCACTTCGCAGGCAAACGCCCATGGTTCCGCTATCACGAGCAGTTTCGCGAACCGGCCGGTCGACTCGTCGGCGCCGGCCCGGACGAAACAGTTTTGATGAACACGCTGACCGTCAACCTGCATCTGATGATGGTGTCGTTCTACAAGCCGACGAAAACGCGATGCAAAATCCTCATGGAAGACGCCGCGTTTCCGTCTGACACGTACGCTGTCAAGACCCAACTTCACTATCACGGTCTCGACCCGGACGATGCGTTGATCGTCGTCAAGCCGCGTTCCGGCGAGCGTTTGGTTCTTCAGGAGGACATCGAGACCATCCTGGCCGATCAGGGTGAGACCATCGCGCTCGTGCTGTTTGGGGGCGTGAACTTCTTCACCGGTCAGTTGTTCGACATGCCACGCATCACGGCCGCGGCGCAGGAACGCGGTTGCTTGGTGGGGTTCGATCTCGCCCACGCCGCCGGAAACGTACGGCTAGATCTTCACGATTGGGGCGTGGATTTCGCGGCATGGTGCAACTACAAGTACCTCAACGGGGGACCGGGTGCGGTGGGTGGATGCTTCGTGCATCAACGCCACGCTTCGCGTACCGATCTCTTACGATTCGGCGGGTGGTGGGGCAACGATCCCGAAACGCGATTCCGCATGCACCTGGAATCGGACTTCGTTCCCCGACCCGGCGCCGACGGTTGGCAAGTCAGCAATCCGCCGATTTTCGGCCTGACGGCGGTCAAGGCTTCGTACGATCTGTTCGACGAAGTCGGCATGGACAACCTATGCGACAAGTCGCGTCGACTCACCGCGTATCTCGAATTCCTGATCGATCAGCTCGACGGCCATCGCTTCGAAGTGATCACCCCCCGTGATCCCAACCGGCGCGGGTGTCAGTTGTCGATCTTGGTTCGCGAAGGTGCGAAAGAACTCGTGGACTCGTTGACGCTCGACGGCGTCGTGTGCGACTTTCGTCCGCCGGACATCATTCGTGTCGCACCGGTCCCGCTCTACAACACGTATCAGGACGTGTGGCGATTCGCGAAGATTATGGCCGAACAGACGCATGGTTGACCTTGTCGCAATCGGTGGAGCGTGACGCAGAGCCGAGCGGCGCGTCGCGTTCGTCGGCACGGGCGGATAGCATACGGAAATGTCAGATCGACCCACGTTCACAATTGTCGGCGGCGGACCTTGCGGTTCGTTGCTGGCTACACACTTGGGCCAAGCCGGCTATCGCGTCGACGTGTACGAGATGCGCGACGACCCCAAGACGAGCGAAATGCCCGCCGGTCGCTCCATCAATCTCGCGCTGTCGCACCGGGGCATCTGCGGTCTGGAGGGCGTCGGTCTGGCCGATCAGGTTTTATCCAAAGCCGTCGCCATGCCCGGTCGGATGATCCACGCACAATCCGGAGCCCTCACGTTTCAGCCGTACGGCAAACGCGGTCAAGCCATCAACTCGGTTTCTCGCGGCGATCTCAACGCCCTACTGCTAGACGCTGCGGGACAATGTGACGGCGTCACACTACATTTCAACAAGAAGTGTACTCATGTTGATCCTGAGCGGCCCACCGCGAAGTTCGTCGACACCAAGACCGGCGAACAGACCACCGCAAACGGATCGGTCATCGTTGGCGCCGACGGCGCGTTCTCCGCGGTCCGGCGTGGAATGCAGCGAACGGAGCGATACGACGTCAGCCAGTCGCATCTGGCGCACGGGTATAAAGAGCTAACGATACCAGCGGGACCGGGCGGAACGTTTCAGATGGAACGTAACGCCTTGCACATTTGGCCACGTCGGTCGTTTATGATGATCGCCCTGCCGAACGAAGACGGCTCGTATACCTGCACGCTGTTCTGGCCATTCGACGGTCCGTCCAGTTTCGCGGCTGTTGATACGCCGGACGCACTGCGCCTGATGTTCAACGAAAACTTTCCCGACGCCGTCCCGCACATGCCCGACCTTGTAGATCAGTACTTTGCCAATCCCGTCGGCTCATTGATGACGGTCCGAACCTCTCCCTGGTACCACAAGGACAAGGTCGTGCTGCTTGGCGACGCCTGTCATGCCGTCGTGCCGTTCTACGGTCAGGGTATGAACGCCGGGTTCGAAGACCTCCTCGTTCTCATGGAGTGCATCGACCGACACAAGCCTAGCCTACAACGTGCGTTCGCCGACTACCACGAGCGACGCAAGGTCCACGTGGACACCCTGGCCGACATGGCCATCGCCAACTTCGTGGAAATGCGCGACCACACGGGATCGCCGGCGTTCATTAGGAAAAAGAAAAAGGAAAAACTCCTTCACTGGTTCTTCCCCAACTGGTACATCCCGCTCTACTCGCTGGCGACATTTACGCGCATGCCATACAAGGACGCCGTTGAGCGAGCGAAGCGGCAGGACGAAACCGTGCGCAAGATCGTTTGGGCGATCGTCGGCACGATCGTGGTTGCCCTGTTTGTTGGGATTATGATGATCGTGCGATGATTTACCTGAAAGTTATCCCCAAACCGAGTGGACGCGTTGTTGAGTTTCTCTGGAGTGCCGTTTGATGTCACTGACGTATTGGAATTACCTGGAACTCGGCAGCCTGTTGAATCTTCAACACTGCAAATCCGATCCTGAGGAACACGACGAGACCTTGTTCATCGTCATCCATCAGGTCTACGAGCTGTGGTTCAAGCTCATGCTCCACGAGTTCGACAAGATCAAGCGTAACTTCGCCGCAGATGATCTGTACGGCGCGATCGCTACGCTCAAGCGTTGTCGCATGGTCATGAAGACCATGGTCAGCCAGCTCGACGTTCTTGAAACCATGACGCCGATGTCGTTCACGAGCTTTCGCGATCGCCTCGATACCGCATCAGGATTCCAATCAGTTCAGTTTCGAGAGTTGGAATTCTTGCTGGGGTACAAGCGAAAAGACATGCTCGTGCATTATTCCAACGACGCACCGTCCTATTCCGACCTGCAGCGCCGCCTCGCCGAACCGAGCCTGGTGGACGACTTCTATGTTTTCCTGCAACATCGCGGCGTGATCGTACCCGACGAACTCCGTCGGCGCGACCGCACCCTTCCCACGGCAGCCAACTCGTCGGTGCAGCAGGGTTTGTTGAAGCTCTATCGCGGCGTGCCGGAGATTGCTATCCTGTTGGAGCTGATGACGGACTTCGATGAGGGTTTGCAAGAGTGGCGCTACCGACATGTAAAAATGGTCGAGCGCACGATCGGCAACAAGGGCGGCACCGGTGGATCGGACGGCGTCGCGTTCCTTCGAAAGTCCTTGTTTCAACCTGTTTTTCCCGATCTTTGGGCGATTCGACACGAGCTATGATCTACGACATATCACCACCCATCGATGAGACGTTGAACGTATGGCCCGGCGACACGCCGCCGTCGCGCGAGGTACTGTTGGACATGAAGCGCGGCGGGAACTTGACGCTGTCGACGCTGCGCGCGACGGTTCATCTCGGGGCCCACGCCGACGCACCCAGTCACTATGGCCTCGACGCCGCGACCATCGACAAACTTCCCATCGACCTTTACGTCGGACCGTGTCAGGTGCTCACCGTCGATGTCCCACCGAACACGCTGATCACCTTCGACCATATTACCGAACCCATCGAGGCTGACCGGCTGCTCCTTCACACGGGCAGCTTTCCAGACCCAACGAAGTTCAACGAAGACTTCGTCGCGTTGTCAACCGAGCTCGTTCAAGAGCTAGCCGAAACCGGCGTAGAGCTTCTAGGGGTCGACACCCCAAGCGTGGACCTGTTCAGTTCCAAAGATCTTTCGGCGCACCGCGCCTGCCTGGCCAATAGTGTGGCCATTCTGGAGGGTCTCGTACTCACCGACGTGCCCGATGGCCTGTACGAATTGATCGCACTCCCGTTGAAGTTGGTCGGCTTCGACGCAAGCCCGGTGCGCGCGATTTTGCGTGGGTAACGGTCCGGCGAATGGGAATCAGACCAGCACTCGTCTGATGACAACGCGCGGCACCGAAGTGCGTGTGTGCTCGTATGGTGGCCCATGGCTTTAGCCGTGGGGGACTCGAATCCGCCGCCCGTTAGGATCTACGCCAAAGCGATCACCTTCAACTCAACGGCGATGGGCGTGGGCAGTCGGTTGACCTCCACAGTAGTACGCGTCGGGTTCGGCTTGCCCGGTCCGGCGAAGTGCTCAGCGTATAGCCGATTGAACGTCGTGAAGTCTTTCTTGATGTCCGTCAAGAAGACCGTCACATCGACAATCGCGGCGAACTCGACACCAGCGTCTTCCAACACCGTGCGAACATTCTCAAACACCGCAACACTCTGAGCCGCAATGTCGTAATCAACAACGCGCCCGTCGGCATCAAACGTCACGCCGGGGATCTCCTTCGTGCCCCGCTTGCGCGGCCCCATACCAGAAAGAAACATGAGGCTTCCGACGCGCTTGGCATGTGGAAACGCCCCAACGGGTTCCGGTGCGCGCTTGCTTGTGACGTCGTCTGTCATGGCCTACCCATTTAGATCAAAAACGGAGCCCGGTGATCGAGTCCATCTGCTCATGCGGAAAATACGCGTCACACGTCTCTATGACCGGCCGACGTACGGATACCGATCGCTGTTCGTCGATCGTTGTTACTGAACCGCGGTCCTACCCCCGTCGACCGGAAGATTCACACCGGTCACATACGACGCCGCTGGCGATGCGAGAAACGCCACGACCGCTCCGATTTCGCGCGGGTTCGCCAAACGTTGCATCGGGATGGCCGCGATGGTGTCTTTCTTTACACGGTCCGGCTCTTGACCGAGTCGCTTGGCTTTCTTGTCGAACAGGGACTGAAGACGCACGGTATCGGTATAGCCGGGCAGCAGGTTGTTGACCGTGATGCCGAGCGGCGCCAGCTCCGCCGACCAGGTCCGACCCCAGTTGGCGACGGCCCCACGGGTTGTGTTGGACACGCCCAAACCGGCGATGGGCTGGATGACCGAAGTCGAGATGATGTTGATAATGCGACCATAGCCAAGCTGTTTCATGCCCGGCAGAAGCGTCTGAGCGAGCAGTTGGTTGCACACGACATGATTAGACGCCGCCGCAAGGAATGCATCGGGGGCCGCGTCGACGATCGGACCGGACGGCGGGCCGCCGGTGTTGTTTACGAGAACGTGAAACGGTCCGTCAGCCGCGAGGCGCTGTTCGACTGCGGAAACAACCGAAGGTGGATCGGAAAAATCCGCCACGATGTACGTATGTGTTTGACCGGACGACGTATCGAGTTCGCCCACAGCGCGACGAAGCGAATCTTCCGTCCGCGCCGCCAATGTTACCGACGCACCAGCTGCGGCAAGTTCGAGAGCACAGGCGTGCCCGATACCCTGCGAACCACCGCACACCAACGCACGTTTTCCTTGTAGATCATTCATGCCGCAATGATAACGGCCAGGCCGTAACGATCAACTTTGAGCGTGTTTGAGAAGCAGTTTTCCGAGCCGCGACCGTACGGAAGCGATTCCGGCTGGCACGCAACAAACCGCTTCCTTACGGTCGCGGCTCGGTTCACCGAAGACCCTCTGTTACGTCTTCACACATGTTCTAAGTGGTTTCGTCCGTCCGCAACAGGCGGAGTGCGTTGAGGCCCACGAGGACGGTGCTACCCTCGTGACCGATGACCGCTAGTGGCAGTGGTATGGAGCCCATCACGGCGACGCCACTAAGAATGGTAATGACTGCGATCGCGAGCGAGAGGTTTTGGCGCACGATGGATCTGGTTCGCAGGGCATGGCGGTGCAGCCACGCTACGCGTTCGATCCGGTCCTGCATCAGCACGATATCGGCCGCTTCCATCGCGACGTCCGTGCCGATCGAACCCATAGCTACACCCACGTCGGCGTGGGCCAGCGCCGGCGCGTCGTTGATCCCGTCACCAACGACAACAATTACACCGTACTGTTCCTGCAAACTGCGAATTGCCGTCAGTTTGTCATGTGGCGCGAGCTCCGCGCGATAACCGTCAAGCCCGAGCTTCTTGGCCACCTGCCCGCCAACGATCTCGTGATCACCCGTTACCATCTCTATGTGCTGTATTTTTTGCCGTCGAAGCGACGCGACGCAATCTGCAGCGCTGGGGCGGATCGTATCTTGGAACGCCAGCAGCCCCGCCGTTTTGTCGATCACGATGGCCGAGACCGTCTTACCCTGCGAACGCAATGCCTGCGTCCGCCCCGCCAACGACTCCGCCGCATCCGCACCGATGTGCTGTGTGAGCAATTCCGGTCGACCGATCCAAACCTTCGATCCTTCGACAACGCCCTCTTCGCCCTCACCAGGAAGCATGCGATAGTCGGTCACGCTGACGGAACTGAGGCCGCGATCACGAAACGCGTCGCGTACCGCTGCACCCAACGGATGCGTGCTCGATGCTTCAACCGCGTGCGCATAGCGAAGCGTTTGCGACTCGTCGATCTGACCGTTGGCTTCGATGTCGGTCAAGCGAATCTGACCGGTCGTCAGCGTACCGGTCTTGTCAAACGCGACCACCCTCGCCATGGCTACGATCTCCAAGTGCGCGCCGCCCTTAACCAACACACCACACCGCGCCGCCGCCGCCATGGCGGAGAGATAAGCAACCGGCGTCGCAATGATCAGCGCGCAGGGGCTGGCGACGATCAGCAGGGCAATGCCCCGATGAAGCGCATCGTTCGTGCCTAACCCGAAGACCATCTTCGCAACGAGCACGACAGCCACGGACGAAACAATCACGACGATGGAATAGGTCGGCCCGATTCGATCGATCATGCGCTGCGCCTTCGCGGGGTGGTGACGGGCCTCGGTCACCAGACTGACGACCTTGGCGAGCGTCGTATCCGTCGTTTTCTTGGTAACGCGCAATTCGAGGCGTCCGTGGAGGTTTTGGGTGCCCGCATAGACCGCGTCACCGGGTTGACAGTCGCGTGGAATCGATTCACCGGTCAAGGCGGATTCGTCCACGGATGAGTTTCCGCCGATGACCTCGCCGTCCACGGGGAGTTTTTCGCCCGGCCTCACCAACACCGTCACGCCAATCTCAACCCGCCGGAGCGGTACACGCCTCGTCTCACCGTCTTCGAGCAGTGTGGCTTCTGTAGGCGCAAGCTTTCTAAGGGACACGATGGCTTGCTGCGTGCGCTGCAACGCGAATCCCTCAAGCCCGCCCGACAGCGAGAAAAGGAAGAGCAGCAACGCACCTTCGAACGGGCTCCCAATGAACGCAGCCAACCCCGCCCCCAGCAGCATGAGCAGGTCGACGTCGATACGGAATTTCTTGAGCTTGCCCCAAACGACACTGAGCGCGGGAATGCCGGCGATCGTGAAGGCCAGCAGGATCAGCAGGTTTTGCAGCGGCGGCGCGACTGCGACGAGCGAGAGAATCCACGCACAGAGCAGACAGACGCCCGCCCCACCGGCGACGAAGAGATCGGTACAGCGTGCGATCCAGCGAGCAGAAGGTGTGTAGAATACATCGACGCTGGAATCGACGGCGTCGAAGACCGACTGTTCGGAGAGCACCGGCTTTAGGGCGGTTCGCGACGCGCTGTAGTGGAGGTGATCGTGCATCAGTTCGTCGACGGGCTAGGTCGAAGCCCCTTCGCGTAGTTGAACAAACCATTGCGCAAGAAAGTAGACCACGCCGCCGGTGACGATCGCGGTTACCACGCCGGCAGTGAAGAACTCGAAACCGCTACGTGTAGTCGCCCGAACCGATCCGATCGCCAGCAACGCCATGATCGCAAGCCCTCCCACGATCATCCACGAGAAGACGAAGCCGGGCGCCATCCACAGCACCGGCAAGGCCAACGTCAGCCCAGCCGCCATCGCTGCGAAACAGTTAATGAGCCCCACAAGGAAAGGATGCTGCACATGGTGCATCGACAGGCCGAGCTCTTCCTCCATCATCAATTTGAGCAACTGGTCGTCGTCAGAGCAGAGCGTGTCAACCACGCTCTCAAGCAGCGACCCAGTGAACCCCTTAGCCCGGTATAACGCCACAACCTCTTCTCGTTCATGATCAAAATTGTTCCGTATCTCATCCCGCTCGCGCTCGAATTCACTTGAATAGTGTTGGACCTGCGCCAACGTCGATCGGCCGGTCGAGATGCCCACCAGCATCGCCAAGCTCACCGCCATGGCCACAAGCATATGTCCACCGAAGGACGGATCGCCAAATCCGTGCAGCGCGACCCATGTAAGCCAAACAAGAATAACGGAATCACGTGCGCTGACGATCACACGTCCCCAATCGTCCATGGCACCGAGGTGGGTTTCGCCACTGAGCATCTGCCTCGCGCGCTGACGGGCGTCGTTCAGGTGCTCTGCGGCGTGATCGTGAGGTACGTCGGACATCATGTTGGCGGCTTCGCAATCAACGCACCGAGTGGCGTGCGTTGCTGGACGGTGGCATGAAACGCCCCGTCCCGGACGTGCGGCTACACGGCGATACTGAACAAGATCCAAAGTCCCAAGCCGACCGCATACATACCGCCGACGATCGTCACCCAAAGAACACCGGCTGCGACCGGCACGTCGCTGAGCTGTTCACACCGAGTGGTTTTGTACACCACGGCGATGCTCAAACACAACGGCAGCATGAACAAAAATCGCTGCATGCTGCTAAGCGTCATGCCGCTATCGAACAACCCCAAGATCGCAGTCGTCATGGATCGCCCCTATCGCCCTGTTGACCGCCACCCCGCACCCTCACCGGCGAGGGCGCTTCGCTGCGACCGATGGCATCGAACACGACCAGGAGATTCAATAGGCCAGCCACACCGGTATAGTGAACGCCGACATCGACCGACGCCCAAAACGACTTGGGTACCGTCACCCCGGTTCGCGCCTCTCGTGCCACGATCGAACGATGCATAGCGTACGCCGCAGCGGTATTCCCAGCCGTGCAAAGCTGTGCAAAGAACCAGAGCTTGCGCGTCTGCGGATCGACGGTGGCCTTCACGCCGCCGATGGCGACGCCCGTCCAGAACGTGGCTGTGATAGTTACCAGAAATACGAGCCCGCGACCGCGATGACCCAAGTAGATGTGCCCCAAGCCCGGCACGATCCATCCGAGTAATGCGGAGATTGGCATGCGTACCATCGTGGACTGTTGCTCGTTCGCCATCCGAGGCTCCGAAGCGCTGATCTTCACGCCAAACCGCGTTAACCGTAACCGCCCCCAAAAGACACCGTGGGGTCGAGGTTCCTGCCTGTCAGCCCCGAGCAATCACCCGGTGGGGGCCTATGGCTTTAGCCGTGGGGGACTCGAATCGACCCCGAATTCGACGCCATACGAACACCCATCAGTTCGAGCATCGATAACCGCGCGAAGGCGACTATGACGAGCAAGGGCCGTTCGGATCGCCGCACCGCCCACAGCCACCGCCGATGGGAAAATCCCTCCCTCCGGCGTCGCCTTGCTGCGATGAAAACACGCTCATTCTGCGCTCCACGGTTTTGGCATCGCAATTCGGACACGACGGCGATTCGGCGTCAGACATCGACCGCGCCAACTCTTCAAACTCATGCCGGCACGAGCCGCAAACATATTCATAGATCGGCATAGGCCATCGCTCCACCGTGTGCCATCGACACATTCGACGCAAAAAGTATACGCCCAAGCCGCCCCATCCGCAATAATCCGCACCGATGCCGCCGAACCAGACGATTGACATCGGTCCCCGCGGCGCGATACTTCACACCTACGCCGCCGAAGCGATATCGATCAACAGTTTGGACGGACTACGACTCCGACGGCGGAGTTATCGCCGGTTTCATCCCGCTCGTACGGAAGGGAACAAATCTGATGGTCAGACTTGGTGCATTGCTTACCGCAACAGCGCTCGTCGTGACGTCGACGGGCTGTAGCCTAGACGGATCGTGGGAGACGGTGTCTGTGGATCCACCCACCGTCCCGTTCCCGCTCGACACGATCACGTTCGACGCCAACAAAAACTACACCGCAAGCTGGACACAGGACGGTAGCCCACGAACCGGTACGGGACAATACCAATGGAACGGGTCCACCCTTGACGTGGTTCAAGGGTACACGCTGCCAAGAACGTACAGGACCCGCAAGCGGCTGGACGGAACGCTGGAGCTGACGTACGAGCAAGGCGGCGCCAAGGTGTCAGCCATCCTCCAACGACAAGCTGAGTAGTGCCTTGTCACGCCTCGAACAAGGGGTCTGCCGAGCCGCAATCGTGAGGGAGCGGAAGTGCGATTACCGACGCGGGCGGCTTGACACCACTCCCTTACGCTCGCGGCTCGGTTCGGACGAACCCGCACGAATGGCGTGGCTGATTACTGGCCAAGTTTCACGCTTGTGTCGGCCGTCTGTTGTCGCCAGCCGTGTGTCGAGAAGGGATTCACGACACAGCAGGAAGGGATTCACGACACAGCAGAACGACGCAGACTTGCGACACAGTAGGACATGACTCTCGGATCACGCCTTGGACGGAATTATCGATTTCAATAAGTCGCTGGGGATCACCTCAGCCAAGGCGCTGTACCGCGTTCGCGCGATCACCGGTCAGCGCAAGAGTGGGCATGCGGGAACCCTGGACCCCGGTGCATCCGGCGTGCTCGTGCTCTGTTTAGGTCGAGCGACCAAGCTCGTCGAGTCCATTATGGATCAGCCCAAGGTCTACCGCGCAACCGCCCGCCTGGACGTGACCAGCGAGAGCTTCGACAGCGATCGCCCGCTGAAACCGGTCGACGTAGCCCAACCACCCAGCGGCGACGCCGTGCGTTCAGCCCTCGCATCGTTTGAGGGCGATATTGAGCAGACGCCGCCGGCCATCAGCGCCGTGAAAGTAAACGGTGTTCCGGCATACAAGCGCGCGGGGATGGGCGAGACGCTCAAGCTTCGCGCCAGACCCATTCGCATCTACTGGATCCATCTGCACAGCTACCGCTGGCCGGCACTCGACTTCGAGATGTGTTGCGGGCGCGGAACATACGTCCGCTCGCTCATCCGCGACTTGGGCCTGAAGCTCGGGACTGGCGGATGCCTTACGTCCCTGGTTCGACGGTCCGTTGGCCCGTTTTCAATTGAGGACTCGTGGTCGATCGAGCGGCTCGAATCCGCCGGCGGTCCCGACGAGTACCTCGTGCCCCTGGAGTTGGCACGTGAATTGCTCTCCCCAACGGCGATGGAGATTCCGACGCGACCGGTCTCCTCCTCAGAAAGCACCGCCTCGCAATGACCTGACCATTGCGTGAATCCTTTGTCGCGCTGTACGATTAGATGGTACGCCCTGGTGCGTAGATATGCTGGTGCTCGCTGGTGCGTGAATCCTTTCTCGAACCAGACCAATGCTGGTGCGTGAATCCCTTCTCGCACCACAGACGACAGCAAGCTGGTGCGTGAATCCTTTCTCGCACCTTACAGGTTGCCGGTGCGTAGACATGCTGGTGCGTAGATGCGATGGTGCGTGAATCCTTTCTGAAACCAGACCAAATGCTGGTGCGTGAATCCTTTCTCGCACCACAGACGACAGCGTAGCCAGCCGCCAACATGCGGCCACGAAGAGACAAGTTCATCGCCCCCTCGACGGTTAACGGACGAGTCGGCGCGGGTAAACAAGATAAAGGAATCGAAACCATGAAACGTGCAAAGATCACAATCATCGGGGCCGGCAACGTCGGCGCCACGTGTGCCGTTTGGGCCGCCC
Organism: Phycisphaerae bacterium; assembly: GCA_029260075.1. Taxonomy (GTDB): domain Bacteria; phylum Planctomycetota; class Phycisphaerae; order UBA1845; family UBA1845; genus OFTM250. The sequence continues at coordinate 161,588 of JAJDDY010000058.1, read as the reverse complement.
AAAAGGAACTCGGCGACATCGTTCTGATTGACATCCCCCAATGCGCCGACAAGACAGCCGGAAAGGCGCTGGACCTTGCCCAGTGTGGACCGGTCTTGCGCTTCGACGCCAACATCACCGGCACCAGCGACTACGCCCCGGCGGAAGGCAGTGACGTCGTGATCGTCACCGCAGGTATCCCGCGCAAGCCGGGCATGAGTCGCGACGACCTCATTCAAACCAACGTCAAAATTGTCGGCTCGGTCTGTAAGGAAATCGCCAAGGTCGCCCCCGAAACCATTCTGATCGTGGTCTCCAACCCGCTCGACGCGATGGTCTACACCGCATGGAAGTCCACCGACTTCCCCACCCACCGCGTCATCGGTCAAGCCGGTTGCCTCGACATCGCCCGCTACCGTACCTTCATCGCCATGGAACTCGGCTGTAGCGTTGAAGACATCAGCGCCCTGCTGATGGGCGGACACGGCGACGACATGGTCCCGCTGCCGCGTTACACATCCGTTTCCGGCATACCCGTATCGCAATTGATCCCCGAAGATCGCCTGACAGCCATCATCAACCGCGCCAAAATGGGCGGCGGCGAAATCGTCAAGCTCATGGGTACCAGCGCCTACTACGCCCCCGCAGCCGGGTCGATTCAAATGGCCGAGGCCATCGTCAAAGACAAGAAACGCATCCTGCCGTGCGCCGCGTTCTGTGATAGTGAATACGGCGTCGGCGGCTACTTCATCGGCGTACCAGCCGTCCTTGGCAGCGGCGGCGTGGAGAAAGTCATCGAGGTCGAGCTGAGCGACGGCGAGCGAAAACTCCTCGACGCCAGCGTAGCCCACGTCAAAGAGTTAGTCACCATCGCAGACGGTTTTCTCGGCTGAAACGCACGCGGGTGGTCGAGGCGGTTGGCGTGCCCAAGCTGAAAGCGCGGCGGGCGTCGTGCCCAAGCTGAAAGCGCGGACACGTTCGCGCTGCAATCACTCGTCGCCGCTAGACGCGCCCGGCGGGAATGCGAAGTCCCAGACGTCGCCGGCATGCGCAGTTGGCCCCTCTTGTGTGGCACCGGCTTCCAGCCGGTGATCCCATTAGCATGCTGGGACGAGATTCCTATCTCGTCCCGACACCTTCTCTGTTCATCACCGCAGGATGTTGAGCCGGTCATGATAGGTTGACTTGATCCGAATTGGCCCGGGTCGACTTCGATCGATCTTCCCGACATTGACGATCGATCATCGATCATGGGAGAGGCAGGTCAACGACCTGTCCTACCTGACTGTCAATAGACGAGGCAACCCGCCATCTCAACAAAGACCGGGATGAGCAAAAGCAAACCCGCGACAAACAAGATTGTGGCCAGCATGCGGCCCGGCCTTGATTTCCAAGAGCCATCCTGCGCACGCTTGGGTGGTGGTATAGCCGGGGATACTATAGGCGGCGCCGGTCGAGCGATTGGAACCAACGCGAGCACACGCCCACACTGCCCGCAATAGGCGGCGTTGTTCGGGTTCTTGCGGCCGCAGTCGTCGCACTCTTTCACGGTTTCTTACTCTTCTTATCAGGTTCTCTAGGGTGCGTTTCTACCCAAGCGTTGGCGAAAACGTCCAGTTTGTCACGTACGGACTGGCGGATAGCTTCCCTGTGTACTGGTTCAGCGTGAATTGAGCAATCCGCCATTGTATTAAGCAACTCCCCGGCACACACGTGGCGGGGGTCTTAATCCTCATCCTTGCCTCCGGTGGGCGTGCTCGGCCTCGGGTAGGGACTGCCGGGGGCCGCCCCTTCCGTCCCATCGCCTCGACGCCACCCGGCACTGGGTGAGGCGACGCCGAGGCGACGGAACTACAGCCCGGTATGGTGCGTCCCGGACGCACCATCTTTCTGAACGAGAGAGCCGCGCCTAAATCCCAAACCCGACGTATCCGCGAAAGAACACGCAGGCATTGAACACGGCGTGGGCCACAATCGCCCAGACCAGCGCGGACGCTGCCGGTGCGAGGTTGATCGACCGGTGACCTGCTTCGGTGGCGACCAGCATCGGCTCGAGCGCGCGGGTGGCGATGCTTGCGAGCAAGACGTGCGCCGCAATCCCCGCTGTCCACCGATAGACCTGCACGACCAGCGGCGGACTCAACAATTGCACAAGGAATATGTTTTGCGCCACCGCGAACATAAACGCCGTGCCGAGTGTGATGACATACAAGTTGCGGCGTGATGAAATGAGTCTCCGTTGGCGTTCGAGCAGCGTCACAGCCACGCCGATTTTCAACACTTCTGCAACGACGGGCCCGATGAGCATGAAGTTGACCGCGCCGGACAACTCCGTTGAGAGGATCGCATATCCGGCGCCGAACGGTAACCCGCAGGCCATTGCACCGGCCATCGCCAGCCAAACAACCATGCGCGATCGCTGGTTTTTGGACGCCCTCTCGCTCGCCCATTGTGCGTACGTAATCTCGCCATCGCGCGGCGGCTCGTAATGTTCGACAACGCCACACTCGGGACAGGGATGGCCGGTCATCAAACCGCGCAGGTTGTATCCGCACCGCCGACAAGGCCAGTCGCATTCGATAACGACGTGCGGACGATTGGGCAGCGTGGCCAACTCGTCGAAGACCGAATGCTTTGCTAGCTCTTCCGTAGCGTCTGTCTTCGCGACTTGGCGCTCGAACTTTCGGGCGACCTTATCCTCCGACGAATCGCCGTCGAAGGTATCCGATCGGAATTGCGGCTCGCCGCCGATCGATGGATCGTGATCAAGGTTGGACATGAGATGTCGCATTCATTCGATCGGCCTGCAGAGAGCCATCGCGCGCCGCTTCAACGATCGAAGCCGCGTCGATGATGACGCACTCGGTTAGCAGTTTGTCGAACAAGGCTGGTATTCAACCACGTCGCCGCGAACCTGCCCGAGACTACGGAACTTGTCCCCGTCAAGAGGCGGAACCCGCTAATAGATCACTGGCTGGAAGCCGGTGCCACACTTTATCAACAGGCGGTTAGCGAATCGCCGTACCGTAGGCGTACATCTCCACCATCGCCGACGGTCGCTTTGCGGCCATGCTGCCGATGTTGCTCGTGGCGAATCGAACGTTGATGACGGAGTCGGCACCGAGCCCCTTCGCCGATTCGAGCATGCGTACCAAGGCTTCGCGCCGCGCACGCTCCATGAGCGATTCGAACGTGCCTAGCTCGCCGCCGACGATACTTCGCAACCTGGCCACAAACGACTTGAAGTAATCCGACGCAATCACGACTTCGCCCACGACTAAGCCCAACGCCTCGGAACGCCCCGACTCGACCGTTCTCGACGCAGTGACCAGCAGGTCGGCCAACGCCAACTCGCGTATCGCAAGTCGGCGAAGATGACGCCGCTCGACGAACGATCCTACGCTGAAACCGAGGACAAGCAGCGCGACGACCGGACCGAGTTGGATAAGCAGAACCCAAGACATCCGCTAGGCCTCGCGTTCCACAACAACGGCCGTACCATAGGCATACAGTTCAGCCGCACCCTGCGTGATCGCACTGGTCGTGAAGCGTACGTTAACGACGGCGTTGGCCCCGAGCTGTTCCGCCTGCGCCAACATACGCTCCGTCGCCTGACGGCGGGCTTCGATCAGCAGTTCCGTATAACCGACCAACTCCCCGCCGACGAGGTTCTTGAGGCCCGCTGCCAAGTCGCGTCCGACGTGCTTGGCACGAATGGTGTTGCCCTGAACCAGGCCCTTGGTTTCGCAAATCGTATAGCCCACGATGGTCTCGGTGTTCACGACGATCATTCTCGTCCCTCAGTCGTAGAAAGTGTGTGGGAAGCCTCTTGGCGAGCCGCGCCCGTGAAGAAGCGGTCCCGCCTCAAGGGTGAAAACCGCTCCCTTGCGATCGCGGCTCGGTTCATTGCAAACCCTCTGATAAATATTCGCGCACGCACGCAACCATTTACGAAACCGTCGTGGTTGTCAAGTTGCCGCCAAGGCGATGCGATGTGCTGCGCTCCATGCCGTCTTATCGGAGGATGGAGGCCGAGAGCGTTCGGGCGATCGGTGATGAAGTGGAAAGTCAGCGAGTGGGCGATGCAAGCTCCGCAACCCGACGATGGCTGCCGAACCAAATGTCGGACGTCGAATGTACAAAAGGCGATGGCGCGCTGCCGGCGCCAATCTTCAGACGACCGCCCCCGCCTGGACGGAGTCGTCGTGCCCGCCTGGCCTAGTTGGAGGACGTGGCTGTATCTGCCGAAGCAGTTTGATCCGGTCGCCACGTTCGCTTGGGTGGCTTTACGACAAGACCGAGTCGAATGGCCTTGGCCGATACGCGAATTCGGCAGACGTTGCCATCAACCACTGCACGTACCTTCTGGATGTTCGGCTTGAACTTGCGTTTCGTTACGCCGGTGGTCTTTCGACCCACGCCGCCGAGGTATTTGGCCTTTCCTCGCCGGGCGATCGATCGCCCCGCTCGGGTCCGTTTTCCAGTAAAGAAGCAAACTCGCGACATAATTAAACCTCAGCTTCGACAAATCGTCCGTGAGCCCGGCGTCGGGCACAGTCCCGCCGTCACCGGCCAAGCCCCGCGAGTATAACCAAGACAGGGGAAATGACAAGCCTACTCTGCTCACCGACGAATTCTCGACTTCTCGGTCTACGTGGCGGGCCGGAGCCCCGTGAGCAGGCACGGACACTCGGAAAACCCGTGGCGATCCGGCTTGCCGTGTGACAATTATGAAAAAACTCCCCGCGCCGGCCAACGCCAACGCGGGGAGTGAATTCTACGCGATAGGTGCAGTGATCAATCGCCCCGTGTCAGACCTACGGACAAACCGGACAATCGGCCCCGGGAACAGGATCGTTCAGTCCGTAAACCATGCCAGAGCAACCCGGCGGATGCGCATTGACTGGTCCAATCTGATGAACCCACGGTCCGCCAGCTGATTGTAGAACCTGCGTACCAAGGTCGAGCGTAAGCGGAGCACCTTGGGAACCAAGCTGGGTAAACGCTGCTTCGCCGTCAATGTTCAGCGTTGTATCAAATGTTCCCCCGTTGCAATGCGTCTTACTGGCCGTCAAGACTGATCCAGCGGCCTGGCCGCCCGGCGACAAACCGATGGCGACATCCCATTGCTCGGTGGTCGCACCACTGTTGAAACCCACACTAATCGGATCGATGCTCCTGAGACTTAGCTCAACGATTTCGATAGGAACTGTTTGGTTCGCGCCAATCGGATCACATGGGGCGAACGGATCGGGCCCGGTCCGGAGAATCACCGTATCGGCGATGCCAGCACCCGGAATCTCCAACGAAGCGCCGAGGAAACAGACGGTACCCGAAAACGGATCAGAACCAGTCCCAAAGAAGCCTGAAGGAATCGCCGGAACGCTGGCAGATCCGAAGGTCAAACATGTACCCTGCGCGTCGTACGCCGTCTTCCAAAAATCACGATCGCCAAGCACGGGATCGCAACTACCCGCTGGACCACCACCCAGTCCCCAGATCAAAACGGTCTCGACTCGATGCCCGCATCCCCCCGCGGCCTGTGCCGCGTGGTCGATAACAACAACGTCCTTTGTCGCACATTCCACGGGTACGCCCTGCCAAGTTCCCGAACGGCCTGTACACCACTCTTCGCCCGTTTCGGTGCATGTCCCATCAGGCAAACAGCACGCAGCAGCAGGCTCACAATCTGCGGCACAGGTTGTCAGCGCACCGAAGAAGGAGCCGCCTAGGTCGAAGCAAGCGGTCGGCAGTATGCGTAGCCCCAGCGCGTCCTCGCACCCGGCGTCGGGAAGGATGCAAGCACCCGCCTTCTGGTCCTGACCAAACGCGACGTTGTCCGCTCTTACACCGAGCCATTGAAATCTTCCATTGTCAGGATCGTCGCCGACGGTATCGTCAAAGCGAACCGTGAACGTTCGGCCGGCTCCCGCGACGGTCGACATCGTCCCGAACTTCGTGGTGGCGATCCACGTAATGTACTCTTCAAACCCGGGCGGATTGGTCACGGCCTCAAACGTCACCGGAACGCCCTGGCGAATGAAATCCGTCCCGTTGATATGGCTGGTGATCTCTACGCTGTACACGTCCAGGGTCAACTCCCGCGCGTTTCGCGGCGGACCCACCGAAATCGTATGCCGACCGGGTGTGGCGAAGCGGAACTCAGCCGACTGACCCAAAGCAAACGGGCGACCATCAACGCGCCACTCGACTACGTCGGAGAAGATTCTCATATTGACGGCTGCGTTCAGCGTGATCGTGCGGTCCACAGACGTAACGAAAACCTCGCCTTCGCGAATCGACTTGGACTGCGCCCGACGCGACCGGCGACCATCAAGCCGCCGCAGCGTATTGGCAGGCTCAACCGTCTGGAGCCCGGCAATTGAATCTTCACGACTGAAGTAGTCATACGCGACGTTGAACGGCGTACCCTGCGTCACGTGAATAACCCTTGTATATCCGTCGACGTTTTCGACACCAATCCGATCGACCGGCGTACTGACGACAGAGACGCGGCATGAGTTTTGCCACTCAACCCGGCCAGAACCGGTGACCATACGTGCGGCCACGTCATACGTTCCCGACTCATTGAAGAAACACTCCGCAACGGATTCGCTGTCGGTTCGCGAAACTTCCTCGGCACCGACCCAAACGAGGCCGCTACCCAACCCCGAGCCGACCGGACCCGAAGAAGGAAATGATTGTACAAACCGAACACTTGCGCCTTGTGGGACGGTCGCATGCGCGGGGGCCACATGCACGCCCGTAGTCAAACCGGCGATCGCCTGCATACGCAGTGGCGTCGCCTCCTGACCCCACGCCGAAGCATTCATTGCGACAAAGGCTGCGGCAACAATCGCACCACTTCCAAACCACTGATGAGTCTTGAGATTCCTTACCATGATTCCTTTCTCCTTCTTCCCTTGATTTCTCGACCTGTTCTGACCGATCACGATTCCTTCGGACCGATTCCAAAACGCTCCAACCACAATACGAAGACGCGACACCCGATACACACGGAAACACGAAGTCAATAATGCACAAACATGAACCTGACTCTCTCACCGGCAGAAACCTGCCAACTAGCGAAGAGCTCGTCACCATGGCTCCGTTGAACTCCTACAACACGCGGCGCCAGGCAATCAGCAACTCCATGTACAGAGAACACATGATGCGCGGCGCACCATCCAGACTGGCCCGAACTGCAGCGACAGCGCCGAACCTAAGAACCTTGAACTCGACGCACAAGCTGCCATTGTAACGGTTAGAGCCCGTCACGAACAAGAAAATAATTCGCCATCCGGGTTAACCTGATTAGGTGAATTGGATCGCCATATTGCCAAATGTCGGCAAACTCAAGCGAGGTTGGGGGTATCGAACGGCAACACTGAACAATTCCGAGATACAACGCTCCGTCAAAGAGGTGGTCGCCGACGCCGCCCATAACACGACGACAACGTCGTGTAGCGTACGGCCTTAGCCCGTTCTACCTCCCTTCATGCGGCGATTCAATAAGTGCCAGGTGGTGGCACTTCCAGTGTACGCATAGCCGTTCGAAGGACACGCCGATGGGCTGTTGACACACTCAGCCTCGCGAACCCACGCAGTGTTACCCACCGCCCCAGTCCGTTGGACTCTGGCACGCTCGCCTCTGCAACCGAGCCCACCACCACATGAAACGTGACCGCACGATGTGTAAGCCGGTGCTCCAGAACGCCGGCTTGGTGCGGCTTGCCGATCACCTTCATACCATACGCCCTAACGAGCCGTCGCAACGCCGTGCTGGCCGTGACGCTGGCGGAATGATCGATGCAGGGGAACGCCCAGAGCCCAGCCCAAAGTCCGCCGGGCGGACGTCGTTCCACAAACATGCGGTCACCGCACATCAAGACGGCAGCTACAAGATCCAATTGTTTGGGTAGCAGACGCCGCCGCGCATCCCTATTGGGAATCGAACCAGTCAGCCCCAACTCCAAGGCAGCACAGTTCGTGCGAAGTGGGCACCGGGGGCATTCCGGGGATCGAGGCTTACAGACCAGACTGCCGAGATCCATCCATGCCTCGTTGAAGTCGCCGGGGCGACGGGCTGAGATCAGTTGGTCGGCCAACGCCTCGACCCGGCGTCGACCACCGGACGCCAACACGTCTTCCTCGATCGCAAAGAGACGGGCTACGACTCGGGCGACGTTGCCATCAACCGCCGCAATGCGTTCGCCCAAGGCGATCGATGCGATGGCGGCGGCCGTATACTTGCCCACGCCCGGTAGGTTTGCGAATCCTTCGGATGTCGTGGGCAGTCCATGCCCAGCGTCACGAACGACTTGCGCAGCGCGATGCAAGTTCAATACGCGCCGGTAGTAACCTAACCCCTCCCAATGTTTGAGCACGGTTTCGGAGCGGGCGTTTGCAAGTGTATTGATGTTGGGGAATCGTTTCAGAAAGCGATCGAAGTAGCGGAGAACCGTATCCACGCGCGTCTGCTGAAGCATGACCTCGGCGACCCATTGGGCGTAGGCGTCCCCCGGCCGGTTACGCCAGGGAAGGTCGCGTCGGTGTTGATCATACCAACGAAGCAGCTTGCGACGGATGGCGATACGCTGCGCTGATGGAAGGGAATCTTCTTGGTCTACGCGGCGCCGCGAATTCATCACCACGCTATCGACCGGGCAAGCGCGTGCCGCACTGCGAACAGAACACCGCCACACTTCGGTTGACTTCTCGGCACTTGCTACAGCGACGCGAACACCGGCGAATGGACGTGGCAAGCAAGACAACGGCAACGACGGCAGCAATGCAGACCAAGCCCTCAAGCCTTGCAGCACCGCGAGCGACAAACAAATCGAACATCATCTTGGAATCGCGTTTACCCAGATTCGGAAACCTGCGGTCGCTTATTGCGACACATCATATCAACAGCACGAAACTCTACGGCCCGTCCTTACATCGACCAAGAAGCCCAGTGCCCCACCAAGCCGCCCGCCGGAAACGACAGGTCGAACGTGCTCGGTCGGTGATCTATTGAAGCGTTGCGCGATCTATGTCGGTAGCCGAGGCGGACACGGATCGACACTGGATTCGAGTCCCCCACCCTTAAAAGGATGGGCCACCCAGACGGATCCGAGTACCCCACCTCTGAAGAGATGGGCCACCCAGACAAGAACTCCATACTACGCAAGGTCGCCGACAACACGCGCTATAGTATAGAGCGTGCAAAAACGCTTGACAAACGGCCATGCTTTCGGGCCATGACAGCTTGGGTCAATCGCCCCGCTTTGGTCGCGGCTGGCTGAATCGATCGCGCGTCGTCGTGTAATCTTGTGCCCCGAGGCGGCCAATGAGATCGATCCTATCGACGTCCACGGAACCATCGTCGGCCAGGCAACCGTTTGCCACGTGAAAGCAGAGAATTTCGCCGATGCAAATGTCTGCGCCACGGGGGTCATCGCCAACGTGAACGATCTGGATCAGTTTGCACTCCATCTGCACGGGCGATTCCGCCACTCTACTCGGGCGAACGAAACGACATGGCAGCGGAGTAAAACCGGCGAAGGCGAATTCGTCCTCGTCGGGGGCGTAGTCGAAAGCGGCTTGGTTCATGGACTCGCGAATGGAATAGGGTACGACGTTCACAACAAATTCGCCCAAATCGCGAACGTTGGTCAGCGTGTCCTTCGGCGTGCCGTCACGGCGCATCGCGGGACAGAACATGACCGCCGGAGGCGTCGACCCCACCGCGTTGAAGAAGGAGAACGGCGCAAGATTAGCGATGCCGTCTGAGGAAATCGTCGATACAAACGCGATCGGACGGGGTACGACGCACGACAGGAGCGTTCGGTAGTTATCCCTACCGGTACGATCAGCGGTGACCAGTTCTGTGAAGGTGTCGAATGGTTTCATGGGTGGTGGGAGCACCGTGGATGCCTTTGGACAATTCCCTGAAAAATCGCCAGCTTGTGCCTAAACCCGCGAAGCTGAAGCGAGAATCCGTTCCGTCGCTCCGTCACACCTCGACTGACGGGTGTACCGAGCCGCACATGTAAACAAAGCGGACGTCTGAAATCCGGTCATGACAGATAGCACGGTGTTGAACAATGCAGGCATTCAAGCGCGTCACCGCGATCCCGCACGTGAAAACGGGACTTGCTCTCGTCGACAGGCGGCAATCGCTAACGGATCACCGGCTGGAAGTCGGTGCCACACTTGTTCAATAGGCAGCTCGAAAACGCTCCCTCACGGTCGCAGATCAGATCAGACAGCGTCGCAGGGGCAACTACTGTTCAAGCGAACGGAGCAGTTTCTTGCACGTGCGGTAGTAGTCCAATGTAGTGCGAATCGCCTCGCGATCCTGATCGCCGACCAGAGCGATGGCGTCCTGCTGAAGCGCGATGGCCCGATCTAACGCGCCAAGGTGGTACATCGCTCGCGCGTACGTGGCCACTGCACTGGCGTTTCGTTTTCCTGGCGCCTCATAGGCGGCTTTGGCCGCATCAAGCGCCAGGTCCGGGAAACGAGTCCGCAGGTCCGGCGCCGACCAGAGGGTGTCCGCCAGGATTTGCATGGCCTTGGCGTTGTTGCGGTTGGCTTCAAGGTGCAGCGTGACCCAGCCGCGAAATCCGGCGGTGTCGTCAAGTTCCTCGACGGCGATATCGCGTAGGGCGGACAGTGCAAACGCGTTGGCGGGGTCGATCTTGAGCACATCGACAAGACCGTCCCAGACGCCGCGCCACTGACCCATCTGAGCCAACATCCCGATTTGCTCGATGCGGCTATCCACTTGGGCCGCAACCTTGGCGCTCTCCACGTCGTACGTCCCGGCGACGAGTTCGCTGAGGACGTCGCCCAGCGCGGGATCAAGCGGGCTGCCCTGCCAAGCGATCTTCCCCTTCTTGTCGATGACGAAGGCGTGGGGGATGCCCATGGCGCCGGCGGCGACCATGTATGACTGCGTCGTTCGGCCGCTGTCGATGGCTACGGTGTAGCCCATCCCGCTGCCCTTTTCTTTGACGAAGCGACGAATGGAGGAGGGCGAGTTTTGGCCCATATCGGGTTCGGTGATCCCGATAATCGTGACGTCCTTGCCAAACTTCTTCTGCATGTCGGTCAGCAACGGCACGGACATTTTGCACGGTGGACACCAGACCGCCCAAAACTCCAGCACGTGAATCCGCTTCGATGCATCCTTGGCGAAGTCTACGGGCGCCCCCTTGACCCATTCCGAAACATGTAGCGGCGGCGCGTCAGAGCCGATGTTCAACTCGGCTTTCGCACGCAGTGTGAAGGCGGCCAGAACGAAAGTCGCCACGATGGAACAAGTCAAGAACCGCTTCATTACACGTCAACTCCAAGCGTCGCTTTCCAAGTCACTCGATGCCATCCCACGATGGTCCACAATGACCGTGGCCACTAGGCCACTGTTCTATGATACGTCCGAAACCGCATGGGGTGCCGAAACTTTTTGATGCGGCAACTGTCGGAGCCGCTCACAGGCCATCTCGAGATCGCGCATCTGCTTGGCGTAACAGAAGCGAAGCTGGTGCGCCCCATCGGCCGGATCCCGATAGAAGGCCGAACCGGGAACCGTGGCTACGCCGACCGATTCCAAAATCGACTCCGTCGCGGCCGTCGCGCCGTCCCATCGTCCGGGATCGAACGACGCGAGAAGGTAATAGCTGCCATTCGGTACGTACGGCGTAAACCCGATCCCCCGGAGCGTATCGACCAATAACTCGCGTTTGGCAAGATAGTCGCGTCTCATCTGATCATAATACGACCCGGGAAGCCCCATTCCCGCGACGATGCCATGCTGCAGCGGGGCGGGTGCACAAATGTACAACTGGTCGTTGATGACGGACATGCGCTCGATGAGCTCGGCAGGTCCAACTGCATAACCCACACGCCAACCGGTTACGGCGTAGGTCTTGGACGAGCCGCTGATGGTCAACGTCCGACCTTTCGCCTCGGGCAAGCTCGCAACGCTAACGTGTTCGTGCCCCTCGTACGTAATGTATTCGTAGATCTCGTCGGTGACGATCCACGCGTTGTGCTTGTTGGCGAGCGAGGCGATGTCGAGCAGCTCCGCCTTGGTGAACACCTTTCCAGACGGGTTGCCCGGCGTACACACGAGAACCATTTTCGTGCGATCAGTGAATGCGTCGGCGAGCTGTTGCGGATCGTAAGACCAGTCCGGCGGATGAAGATCAACGAACTTGACCTTCATACCAAAGAGCGTCAGAAGATTCACGTGATAGCTGTAGTACGGAGAGAAAACAATGCACTCGTCACCGGCGTTGAGGATAGACAACACGGCGCACGCGAACGATCCGGCGCTGCCGACGGTGACGACAACTTCCTTCTCGGGATCACAATCGATCTTGTTGAAATCACGCATCTTCGTGGCGATGGCTTCGCGCAGTTCGATGATGCCCCGAAGATTTGTATACGTGGCGTGATCGGCGTCGATGGCCGCCTTGGCTGCCTTCTTGACGGCATCGGGTGCCGGTTGATCGCACACGCCTTGCGACAAGTTCACACCGTTCATCGCAGCACAAATAGCGGAGTAGCGGCGGATGTCGGACTGGCGAATCGATCGAACGCGATCGGCAATTGGATTATCCACGTCTCACCTCCCTACTGGCTCGTCGAACGAGTGTGGTACCAACATCCAGCCTTTTGTTCATCGTCGCCACACCCCAGCTATGGAACAGCAACTGATTGTCACCGGGGCGCAACGACGCCATCGTACCGGCCTCGTTCAACAGGCGGCGCTGGGCGCCGGAAACGTCAGCGCAACACGTCGCACGACGATCGGCCACGAAAGAACGCACGCATTATAACGCCAGCAGGCGCGGCGTACAACGGATGCGGGACAGCATCACACACGGTCGGGGCGATAGTAAGCGATCGCTCGGCGCAAAGCCTGGTGGATGAAACGCGAGAGCGCCGTCACCCATCGAATAGCGGGTTTCCCGAGCCGCGCCCGTAAGGAAGTGGACGTTTGCAATGCGGTCGTAACAGATTGAAAGCGCTCCCACGCGGTCGCGGCTCGGAGCGGTCGAATCCGTCACCGGCGTCGCGACCCAACATTAGAACCGAACGCCAAAGATTGGCCTGAAGACGAGCGCAACCAACATCGACACTACGAATAGGTGGACGATCCAATAGTCGGACCCGTAGACCCAGGAATCGACCGACGGGTAGTCAATATGAATCGATCGAACCGAACCGGTCTCGGGAAGCGCCGGCTCGACCGGTTGCAATAGCTGCGTCGTCCAATCGGTCTTGGCGCGTGTCGGGCTCACGCGGGCGAACCCGTCCGACACCACAAGTTCCTTCTCTACGATGGCGTCGCCCACGTGAAACTTCAGAACATGACGACCCGTCCTGTCGGCATGGATTCGCCACACGAGCTTGCCGTCACCGGGAACCGCCGGCGTCTCCACGGTGACCGCAGGGTCAGCCTCAAGCGTCACCTGCAAACCACCGAGCCCCTGCCCTTCCGCAGATTCGTCTACGATCATGTCGATCTGCGTTTGCTCACCCGGATGTAACGGTCGCCATTGATAGCGAACGCCGAGTTGACCCAAGAGCGGTAGCATCGGGAGCAACATCACCGCGACCGGCCGAAACATGTGCCACTGCAACCGTGCGATCGCTCCGGCGATGCGATACTGACACCGAAATGTCACCCGGAGTTCGTCCTTGTACAGCTTGAGCGCTAGGAGGTTGGCCTTGATATCATCGAGCGCCCGGCTGATCGCAACTTGATTTGAGCAGAGGCGAAACACGCCAAGTGAAAGAAGGCCAGCCAGCACGGAAAACAGGGTGAGACCGCACCAAACCGGTAACGGCGCGAGCGCGGCGAAGACACCGTCGACAATGCTCGTTAAGATCGGATTCACGAAGGCAACGAGTGGCGAGAGGACTGGCTCGGCTATCGCGTCAAGCGCATGACCGACCATGACCGCGAGGGATACGACAGCGTCGCGACACCAGAGGACAGCGTCGGCGATGCCGATGAGTATTGTGTTCAGTCTCTCCAATGATCAGTTCCTACTGCGATCGTTTCGTGAAATTGCTTCGTGCAATTCGGATCACCGGCTGGAAGCCGGTGCCACACAAGAGCTTCGCTCCCGCTGGCGCTGGAAAACCGTAGGGTGTGTCCCGGACGCACCGGCACCGCTGGTGCGTGATTCCTATCTCGCACCCACGCTTGCGCAAATCCGCCCGGTGTTTCCGTCCGGCGAGCTATTCGATATACCCCAAACCCTTGAGTCGATCGGTTAAGTCCTCGTTGGTATCGATGGACTCCAGCATCGACAATTCCTTCTCGATCACGTGACTGACGAACTCCTCCGGAGAACTATACCCAGCCTGTTCGGACATCTTCTTGACGCGTTGAAACAGCGCGTCATCGATCTTTACTCTTGCCATCTACATACCTCCGTTGCAGCCCGAAGTGGCGGACTGTGCCTAATACTTGGCGCTCGCCTCGGCGTCCGATGAGAACAAGCTCCGCCCTTCCATGCTCGACGGTGGTGCAACGCCCAACGATTCCAAGATCGTCGGAGCCACATCAATCAGCGACGGATCTAACTTGCGAATTGGCTTGTTGCTGAAAATAACGCCCGGCACCTGTTCAGCCGCAATGCAGTGGTCCGCGCTCCACGCCGACTTGTTGTCGCTCAACACGCTCTTGCTCACATTGCCCAGCGTCGTAGACCACGACGCCCGATAGCCGCGATGGTATCCGATGATCAAATCGGGCGCCGTCGACGCAAGCGGCCCAGAGTAAACCTCGTCGCTGCGATAGACCGTAGCCACGACGGGCTGCCCGTCCACCGGATCGCGCACCGCCAAGAGCTTGTCACTGATTTCGTCGAGCAACGTATCACGATCCGCCTCCGCGACGATGCCGAACTTCTCCCTACCTTGCAAGTTAATGTATAGACCGTTCAGCCCGAATCCATAAGCTCTCGTTTGACGCCAATCGACCAGCGGGCGACGGGCCGGGTTGATGAGCGAACGACAATCGTCGGGCTTGACGTATCCGTTTTCACGTAGCCACGTGTTGACGTTGAACTGTCTTCGAAAGTTGCAGAACCCGTGATCGGACATGACCAGTATCGTGGCGTCGTCACCGTACCGATCGACGATTTCTCCGACGACGCCGTCCATCTGGCGATACAAGTCAATGATCACCTGATTGTATTTCTTCGCGTCCTCCGCCGAGCGAACGGGGTGTTTCTCGTCAGAATCCCACCAGAACATGTGGGCCTGTACGTCGGTGCTGGAAAAGTAGAAAAACAACAGCCCGTCGTCGTATCGATCGAACGCGAAGTCATGAAGCGAAAGACGCTCGGTCAACACATAGTCCGCCTGCCGCTTGTATTCAGCGTCATCAAAAACTCGATTCGATAGGGCTTTGTGATCCTCCTGGAATCCGGCCGTGGGAAACGGGCCAAGCTCCTCGGCTATTTCTGTTACGAAATCTTTCGGCTCGCTGATTTTTTGGCCGGCCGGGTCGGTGGGGTCGATGTTGATGGGCGTCACGTAAAGGCGAAAGTTTGGGCGAACCTCCTGGAGATAGAAGCGGCAGATTCCCGGAACGGACCGGTTCGGTAGAAACTGCGGCATCTCCATTTCAAATTCCACGCGCTGCCAGTCGCTCCACTCGCCTTCGTTCAACACCACCGTTCGCCCCTGCCAATCGATGCGTGCAGCCGCGTCGGTTGGGTGACGAAACACTTCGAGTTCAACGTGCGTGGCGGTCGGATGTTGCAACACGGTGTTTTCCGGGCCGACCAGACGGATCGTCGCCCGGTCGCCGCTGAACACGAGCGGCGTGCGCAGGCCGCCGCCTTCGCTCTTGCTCACCAACGTGTCCTCGGAAAAGAATTGATACGTGCCGTATCCGCCGAGCAAGTCCGGCACACCCATGCCGGCAAGGCAGTGGACGTGGCCATGCTTCGACGGGCTTGGCGGATAGTTCGCGGGTATATCGTAAATCCAAACCGGTACACCCGCGTTGTCGAGATAGTCCCAAAACGGCGTACCTCCTCGGCGTAGCAGGGTCTTCGGCGGCTCATGGTTGAATGGCCAAAACGTCAGGGGAATCTTGTGCTCGCCGACCTCCCATCCACCCTCGCCCTCCGTAGTCTCGGCAGCCGCATAGTACGGGGCGCACTGCTTGGTGGGGTCGCGATGAATGAAATCGAAAATGCCATGCACGCCGGGGTTGGCGCCGGTGATGAAGCTCGCCCACGCCACCGGACTCTGCGGCGGAATGGTTGTGCCAAGCGGTTTGAACCCGCCGGCTTGTCGCATGCGATCGAGATTCGGTAGCTGGCCGGCGTCCATCAGACGCTTGCACAGACGCGGGTCCATGCCGTCGAATCCGATCACGATGACCTTCGGCTTCGGCGACGACGCCTGCTGTTCCCGAGCGCATGACGGGACGAACACTAGCGCGCAAGCGACCAGCGGTAACAACGCACTCACGACTGTGAATCGAAAACGCTTCATCACGACGTCACCACCGCTTGCGTTGACGACTCACTGATTGCAGCCGCAGGCTCGGGCGCCCCGGCATCGGCCACGGCCAACGGACGACCGTCCATGTTCGGCGGAACCGCCACGCCAAACAGATCGAGCACGGTAGCGCCGAGGTCCATCAATCGCGGACGCTCGTCCTTGATCTTCCGACTGCAAAAAAGCACACCGGGTACGAGTTTCGGATCGATGCAATGGTCGCCGCTCCACGCCTTGTTGTTGTCGTGAAAGACCTGCTCGGTGGGCTGTCCGATGGCCGCCTCCCACGAGATTCGGTAACCGTTGTTGTAGCCGACGATAATATCCGGCGACTCCTGCCGGTACGGACCGCGATACGTCGCGTGGGCGTTGTACGCTTTCGAGACCGCAAGGCAATCCTTCTCGTCGTCACGCAAACCGGTGAGCTGCTCGGCCAATTCCTGCCGTAGCGCGGCGGCCTCGCTCGGATCGACGACGCCCTGAGACTCGCGACCCTTGATGTTGAGCCAGATTCCCGCGAGTCCGATCGCATACGCCTTGGTGCGACTCCAATCCACACCGGCCAGATACTTCTTCCCGTGACCCCCGGGTTTGAGCGTGAGGTAACCATTCTTCTCGAGCCAGCGATTGAGATCCACGCCGCGCCGAAACGTGTTGAACCCATGGTCGGAGATCACCATCAGCACCGAATCGTCATCGCACTCGCGCATGGTCTTGCCCACGAGTACGTCCATGTTCCGATAGAGCGTTTCGATGGCGTCGCGTCGCTGAGTTGTCGCCTGGCCGTCGTGGGCCGGATGGTCGGCGTCCATGTACCTCCAGAACATGTGCTGGATTCGATCCATGCCGTCGAACACGCAAACGCAAAGCCCTCGCTTCACCTTCTCCAAACCGTCGAAAAACATATCCTCCCGCTCGTCGTCGGCCTGGTTGCATTGATGAAGAAAATCGTCATCGCCGAGAAGCTTCGCGTTGAGTGCCCAAGTATCCTCTGCCAGCCCGAGCGTCGCATAAAGCCCCCGCGACTTGGACAGGTACGTCGAGAACACACTCGGGTGAGCGATGGGCATGGCCGGGCTGTCCGGATCAATTTGGATGGGCGTGACGTATAGCTCGACTTCAGGATGCTTACGCAGCAGGAGAAATTGGCAGATGCCTCTAACCTTGATGCCCGGCGCCGCTTTGAACGCCACGCGGACCCACGGTGAATACGTGCCCTCGGTCAACTCGTGTGTGTCGCCGCTGACCTTCAGTGTGGCCGAGCCGTTCGCGCCAAGTGTCATGTGGAACGCACACGTCATCGGCCCGGGCTTCTCGGATATCGAATTGTCCGGACCGATCAGGTTCGAACGAATCACCGGGCCATCGCGCTTCACGCGAATCGTCTCACCGCTGATCAGGTCGTCGTCCGTTTCGCTACGGGTCGTATAAAACGTGAACGTACCCTGCGTACCGCGCAGATCCGGCACGCACATCGCGGACAGAAGCGTGCCGCGAAACGGCTCCGGCGGAAACGTGATGGGTACGCGTATGATGTTGCTGAAGATGCCGTGCTCGCCCAACACGTTCCAAAACGGCTTGCCGCGACGCAACATGCGAATGTCCGGCTTGCCCAGCGGGATTCGATACGGACCGATCTTCACAGACCGCGTCGCCCCGGTGATTTTCACAGACGACAACACCGGCATATACGAACGCTTGTCGCGAGTGAGAAAGTCGAAAATGTTGTGCTTACCCGGGTTGCAACCCGTCGAAAACGTCGACCACGCCACGGGCGACAACGGCGGCAACGTCGTGCCCAGCTTCTTGTAGCAGCCTTGCCTCGCCAACCGGCTAAGGTTGGGAAGCTTGCCCTCGGCCATGAAACGCTCGGCTAGCGATGGTTCCATGCCGTCCAGCCCAAGAATCACGACGCGCTCCACCCTGGCCTTGGCCAGCGCTCGACGCCCACGAATGGCGCGGACCATCCAGCGGAACGGCCAGAGAAAAATCGCGGCCAACCCGGAGAAGAACGCTACGAAGAAGGCGAACAAGGTCGTACCGACGGCGAATCCGGCGCCGGGACCGATGTAGGCCTGGGCATCCGTGGGCAGCGTCAGCACAACGAAAGCGATCGCCAGCAGCAATCGCGGTCCGGCAACAGCGCGGTGGCGACGGGCTATTGTGATGTCGTCTGACTCAGTCATCGGTACCGCCGGCGATTCCCACAGATGCGGGTCTCCAGGGCAAATCTCGCGATGTTGTCTTCGCGGGGCCACGCGCCCCCGTTGCACCCATGGCCTCTATGGTAAACGTCGCTTCTCGCGGGAACAAGCGTACGTCGTCATGTACCGGTTATCGGCAAGCGCGAGCTGTTTCGCTTGTGCGTCAATCGGCTGGTGCTCGCGGGTGCGTGAATCTCGGCTGGTGCGTGAACCGCTGGTGCGTGAATCCCTTCTCGCGCCCCAATCCCCTATCGCTGGTGCATGAATCCTCTCTCGCACCCCAATCATCTATCGCTAGTGCGTGATTCCTTTCTCGCACCCTGATCCCCTGGTGGCAACCGCGAGGCTCGATACAATGACCGCGGTCGTATGCACCCGGAGAACCCTCAGTATCCAGCCGATCGCGCGAGCGATCGTCTGTGCGGAACGTGCCCGTTCCGCTTAGCTCGATTTCTCCTGGCGCGTGATACCCAAGAGATTTGTCGACGTACAACCTGGGAGGCATGACATTGCGCGGATCACCAAGAGCTCATGACACACTAACGCACGGGACCGGCGATAGGTCCGGAACGACACCGTTCGGAAGAACCAACCTGGGACCAGTCTGGCTTACTCTTTTCTTGGCCCTCAACCTCGCGGGGTGCTCAGTCAAGGTGGGGTCGGCGAAACTCGAGTTGGGCATGGACCCGGCCGAGAAAAACTCGGCGGATAAGGACGAAAATTCGGGCACCGATTCGGACGCCAAGGAGCGCGAACCCTTGGCCTCACGATACAAATCGCAGGCCGACCAAATCATCAACGCCGCCCTCGCCGACAACGAAGCCTACGACCGTTTGGAATATCTTTGCTTATCCATTGGACACCGACTAAGCGGATCCGATTCGCTCGAGCGGGCGATCGATTGGGCCGTCGAGACCATGCATCAAGACGGCCAAGCCAACGCCCACCGTGAGAAGGTCATGGTCCCGCATTGGGTTCGAGGGAACGAATCCGTCACCATGCTCGAACCCCGCGTCGCGACGCTGCGCATGCTCGGATTGGGCGGGTCGGTCGGAACGCCATCCGACGGCATCACGGCGCCGGTGCTGGTCGTCGCCGACGAAGATGGGCTCGACAAAGTGGCGGCTCAGGTTCGCGGCAAGATCGTGCTGTTCAATAAAGTCATGCCGCCCTACGACGCCGAGAACGGCGCCGCTTATGGGTCGACCGTGAAGTACCGCGTTCACGGCGCACGAATGGCCGCGGAGCTGGGTGCTGTTGCATCGCTCGTTCGATCCGTCACAGCAACAAGTTTGCGGAGTCCGCACACCGGTGCGATGCGATACGGCGATGCCAAGGTGAAAATCCCCACAGCCGCCATCACTGTCGAAGACGCGGAAATGCTTACCCGACTCCAAGCGCGCGGCATCCGAACCGTGGTGAACCTGAAGATGGAAGCCAGAACGCTACCCGATGCCGTGTCGGCCAACGTTGTGGCGGAATTACGGGGCACAACCAGCCCCGAAGAAATTGTCGTGATCGGCGGGCACATCGATTCGTGGGACGTCGGTTGCGGCGCCCACGACGACGGCGGTCCATCCATCGTGGCGATGGAAGCCATCAACGTCTTACGAAAACTCGACATGATTCCGCGCCGCACCATCCGCGTTGTCTTGTGGACCAACGAGGAAAACGGCATGGCTGGCGGACGGGCGTATGCCAAGGATCATGCCGACGAACTCAGCAAGCACGTCGCCGCCATCGAAGCCGACAGCGGCGTGTTCAAGCCGGTTGGCTACTCGTTGGATTGCTTGGACAAAGATCGACTACGAATCGCGGAACGGCAAGTGAGCGAAATTCTGAGCCTGATCGAACCGCACATCGGCCCCATGTCCACCAAGGTCGGCCACAGCGGCGCCGATGTCGGACAGATGAAGGACGCTGGTTTCGTGCTGATGGGGCACCGCGTCGAAGGCTCCAAGTATTTCGACTACCACCACACGATGGCTGACACGATCGACAAGGTGGACCCGCGCGAAATATCAGAGAACGTGGCCGTCTTGGCCACCATGGCGTACATCATCGCCGATATGCCGGAGCGGCTGGGCGCATCGTAAGCACCCGCCCGCGAATCCGCCGCAGGTCCGCCGCCGGGGCCTGAATCCACTCTTGCGCCGTTTGCCTCCCAACTTACACCGTTGGCCTCCCAAACGCTGGCAAGTGCATTCTTTCCGCAGCGCCACGCTGGCGCGTGAATCCCTTCTCGCACCTAACCGTGGCGGGAAATACGCTGGTGCCGGAATCCCTTCCGTCTCCCCGAGAACAGGGTGTGTGACTGTTTTGGCGGGGACGGGATACAGGCCTGCTAGACTTCTTCGCATCCCCTCGCGTAGTGCGTAAGGCCGGCGCGCATTGCTCCAACGGTGACACCTTCCGTAGGCACCCCAAGACTGTCATGCAGCCCCGAGAACACCAGCCGCGATCCAAGGTTCCCTCGCCCCCAAAATACCGGTATGGTTACACCAACGGGGGGAATCGCCCGTCCGCAAGCCCCTCCCCACGTTCCGGGGTATCGGGGCGTACTTCAACACAAGGCTGTACCCGATGAACTGGACCGCGATCGAGTTGCTCATTCTGGACGTCGACGGCGTGCTCACCGACGGGCGGATCGTCTCTTGCTCCAACGGCGATTGGGCAAGGGCGTTCCACGTCAACGACGGCTGCGCTCTCAAACTCTGGATGAGTCACGGCCACACGGTAGCCATCTCATCCGGCCGACGCGGCGACGACGTCTCCAAACGCGCTCGCGAACTCGGAATCGAAATAGTTCGCACCGGCGTGGCTGACAAACTGAAGGTGTACAACGAAGTAGTAACTTCCGCAGGTTGCGATGATGCGTCGACGGCCTATGTTGGCGACGACCTCCCGGACCTTGGTCCGATGTCTCGCTGCGCGCTGCCCATTGCGGTTACGGACGCCGTCGCCCCGGTAAAACGCGCGGCGGAATACGTCACACGACGCGGCGGAGGTCGCGGCGCGGTGGCGGAGGTGGTGGAGCTTATCTTGCGAAAACGCGGGCAATGGTCCACGGCGCCGTACGGCGGCGTTCAGTCTGAGGATGCGAACTAGGCACATGGGCAAGCGTCACACCGCTTCGCGGCTTATCGCATCGAACGCATGCAACCGGTTCGCAACTTCGCGGTCCAAGTTCGGTAACGCGCTGTCGAATAGACGACGCGGATCAGGGCTAGTGCGCACGCTCGTCGTCGCCAGCGCCACCCTCGCGATCCTTCTGGTCTGCTACGCTATCTACACGTCAAGCCAGTTGCCGGCGGACTCGATCGTCGACGCGCGCACACAGTACGCCGTTCAAGGCGAGTCGCACTTGGCGCCCGACGCGCTCGACTCGGCGCAGTTGCCCTCCGACCTTCTCGACGTCGGCCCCGGTCGCAAAGTCCGTCTGACTGTATATCCCAAACGCGGCAATCGTGGCGGAATTGAGGTATCGGTCAACACGTGGACACCCGTCCCGAACGCGTCAGACATGTTCCTTCTTACCGAGCCGGAAATACGCATGCGCACCCGCGACGGCAACGCCCTACGCATCACGGCCGAGCGGGGATATTGGGAAGCGGAGCGTAACAAGGGCGGCGGGTTCGAACCGTCTCGGGGCACGCTGACCGGCGGTGTCGTTATCGAATACGACCGCCTGACCGAGGCCGACCGCGCCCTTCTTCCGCCGGCTGCACGCGAGCAAGTTCACGACGCCGACATCATTCGGATCGAGACCAAGGAGATCGAATTCGATCTGGAATATGCGAAAATCATTCTGCCCAACTCGTGGACCCTTGTGGCTCGCGACGTCGAGCTTGAAGCCTCCGATCTCGAGGTGCGTCTGGACGAAGAGGAAGATCGCGTCGACTCGCTCCGGATTAGTCACGGCGGCCGAATTGTGCTGCGCGACAGCGCACCGGCGACAACGGATGACGCCGATCCGACTCAATCCAACCAGCCTCGTCGGCGATCGATCGCCGAGCAACTTGGCGGAACGAAGGGCGCCGACGCCGTAGCTCAAGCCAACGCCACCGGTTCGCCCAAGGATCCAACCGAACCCATCGCCTTCACGGCCGATGGCGTGCCGATCTTCGACGTCGACGCCAACATCTCGGAAGGCGACCCCCAAAGATACGTCGCACGCTTCGAGGGCGACGTGGAAGTTACACAGGGCAGCGAGCACGATATTGAAGGCAGGTTGGCTGCAAGTGCATTAGAGGTCATTCGCGTATTCACCGGCTTTGAAACGGCCACGTCATCCAAACCGGACGGTCCGCACAGCCGCGCGACCAGTGAAACTCCGGTCGCTGCCTCTCAATCGATCGTCCTTCAATGGACCGACCGGCTGCTTGTGGAAGTGTGCACCGACGACAAGGAACAATGTGCGGGAAATGTTCAATCGAAGGTGACCGCCATCGGCACGCCGGCCGTGCTTTCCATTCCGCAAGGGCGAGCCTCGGGCGCGAACATGATCTACGACGGTGATGCGTCCGATCTAACCGTGACCGGAAACGACGACCATGACGCCGAGGTGCGCTACGCCGGTCAGGGTACCATCGCCGGGCAAAGCATTCAGACCAGACGGACTGGCGACGATTTGGCGATCGACGTCGGCGGTCCTGGTCGACTCGTCCGCGAGATTGGCTCGACAAGCGCGCCCGCCGTGGCTGGCTTGGCGCTGATGGCTCGCGAATCAGCCTCGACCATCGCGTTCGCCGAATCGCTGCACGCCACCGGTCACTACGAAAACGAATCGCGAACCGATTACACCGGACACGTGCTATCGCGTGAGCGGCGGGTGATGGATCAGGCCACGTTCCTCGGCACGGTGCGTTTCGCGGATGGCGACACGAAGCTCGACGCGGACAGTATGGCCCTGAGGTTTTCCCCGGCGTCACACGCAACCCGAGGTCAAACCATCGAGCAAATGAACGCCGTCGGACACGTACACATGGTCCACGCGGAGGACGAGCTGACCTGCCGCGAAGTCGAGCTTGAAATGACGATCAACGGCGAAGGACACGCCGTTCCCCGCGTCGCCACCGCACTCGGCGACATCGAAGCCGTCCAACAGACTCGAACGATTCGGGCTCATGACAAGTTGGTGGTCACGTTTGAGATGATCAACCCGTCGCCGCCGCCCATCGACATCGCCGCAGCGTTCGCCAAAGCGGTCGCGTCCGGCGACATCGGCGCGTTCAGTGCGTTGGCCAATCGACCAAAGGATGTCGCACCACCGAAGCCACGAATCGGCGTCCGACGACTTGAGGCCGCCGGGCAAGTCATTGTCGCTGACCCCGCACAAGGATTGAAAATCCGGGCTGAGCGATTGCTCTGCGATGTGGTCGATGGGCAAACGATTACAACGGCGCATGTGGAGGGTTCCGAAGACCACCCGTGTACAGTCGAGCTCGAATCGTTCACCGTCACCGGCCGGACCATCCGCGTCGACGCCCGCGACCAGTGGGCGGACGTTCCCGGCGCGGGCCGACTTTCCTTCCTGTCCTACAAAGACCTTGACGGTCGTCGATTGGCGAAAGCGATCCCCATCGTCATCACCTGGACCGATTGGATGAAGTACCGCGGTCGCGAAAATCGCGCGGTGTTCGTCGGCTCGGTTCACGCCACGAGCGAGACCACCACGACGTTCGATTGCCAGCGGCTTGAGATCGAATTCGATGATGCGCCGGAGACCGATCCATCACGCGACCGGACCATCTTCGAAGACGTCGCCACGCATGAGGAGCCGAGCGACAAACCGCTCGGGCTGAAATTGGCCGCCACGCGGTTTTCCAAGGAACCGGCGCGGATTCTGGCCACCGGACAGGCCATCGCCCTAACGTCACAGTTCGATCCCGACACCGGACGCATGACGAGCCGCGTGCGCATCGAGGGGCCGATTCTATCGGTCAATCTTCGGCACGATGTGTCCAAGATGCTGATCGAAGGCCCGGGCTCGCTTCTTGTCGAGGACAACCGGCCCGTAGACGAAGTCTTGGCGGACGCCTCGGCGTCGCAGGACGGGCTTTTCGGTTTCGACAAGACGGACGGTGCGTCCAATACATTGATTCAGTGGCAAACTGAGATGATCTACGATTTTTCGATCGATCAACTTCGTTTCGAAGGCAAGGTGCAGATGAAGCATTTCAGCGGCGCCGAGCTCATGAGGATTCGCGGCGCCGTGGGCGCCGACACGTCCACCCTACCGCCCGGACGCGCCACCCTGATGAACTGCGACGTGCTCGCGATCGATTTCCTCGATCGCAGCAAGGAGACTTCCAAGAAACGGGCTCGACGCATGGGACGTCTTAGTGCCAGAAGTCTGGCACAGTTCGAAGCCACCGGCCATGTCGTTCTCCAAGACCGAGGACAACACTTGTCATTGACCGCCGGCCGACTCGTCTACCTGCGCGACCGTGCGCTTCTTTCCGTGTACGGTTCGCTTGAGCGCAAAATGCAAATCGTGATTCAACGCGAGGGACAACTACCCATGCAAGCGTCAGGAACACATCTGTTCTATAATCTCAAGACGCGTCGTATCGAGGGCATTGCCGCGCCGTCGTTCAAATCACGCCAGTAGTACGCCCTACAGCTTCGTGAGACCGCGCGGAAAAAATCTCACAAAAAACTGTCTTTTCATTTGCCTTGACTCGTACACAGACCAATAATCACTTGATTCCAGGGCAGGATGCCGATCATGGCGACCTACTGGATCAAACAGTCTTCTGTAACGGGTTAAGCAGCGTAGTTATCACCGGGTGTTCGAGCGGCCAACTATGGCCCTCATTCTGCCGCGCCTGATTGCAAGGCCATCGAGTTCGATGGAATCCACGCTGACGCGTTCATGCGTCGCGCTTTGTGCCAAGATGTGGCACTTAATAGATCGTACACCGAGCCCAAGTTTGAAGGGTCGACGTGTAGACAGTTGAAACGTGCGCCGGGACGGCCGGCATATCTTAGCCGCTCTACGAGATCAGATCGCTAGTTCGTCGGCTGAGCAGTCGGAGCCAAGGTGCTTTTCGCAGGGGACGCGTGAAGGAGGAAAGGTTTGGATGATTGGTCAGGGCTGGCCACGTGGTGGACCGGTCCAACGACCAACTCGTCCGGACCTTCCGAGGAGTGTGCATCGACTGCCTCGTCCCGGCGCATCGTTCTAACGTTGGCATCCAGCCTGAACCAGGCTCGCGACGCCGAGAGATAATTGCAGCCTTGCCGGCGACCGGACGATCCCAAGGGATCGCCGGTGTCCGCAAGGCCTAGGGCCGCATCGCCGTACACCCTATCCTCGCGCATCGACGACCAAACGCCGCTTCGGATCACACCCAAGCATCGCCACCACCATCCGTTACAATCATCGGAGCGGGAGGGATTCGAACCCTCGGTACGGTTGCCCGTACACCGCATTTCCAGTGCGGCCCCTTCAGCCACTCGGACACCGCTCCTTGAACGCCGCGAAAACCGACCGCGACGTGCTCTTCAGTGGGGTCAGTCTGGCATAAGCTGTTATCGTTGACAACCCCTTGCAAGAGTGTGACAACGGCTTCCCGCCGGTGATCAATCGGCGGATTACCCTCAGGGTCTCAACGCAGCCCCTTGTCGCGGGCGGGTTGCCGTCGACGCGATGGAAGAGTAGCTGTTGATCAACGAACTGCAAGGGAGTGCGCCGACTGGTCTACCCACCCCAAGCGCAATACGATGCAGAATAGGGTGGCGGCTGAGCGCAAGGGTCAGCTGGTGGTGTTGGCTGGCTGGAATAGTGCCGAGACGGGGGTTCACGACACAGCCTCGGGGAGATGGGACGACGCTCACCGCGCCCATGTACATCGAACGCCGCCTTGGCGATCAAAGTGTATGAGGGCCGCGCTGCACGTACCGGCAAGATGCTCCTCGACGCCTGACGCCGGCCGAATGCGCTTATGCTTTCGATCAACGAAGCACCCATCTTCGTACAGCTCAACCGTGTAACCCAACCAGCCGATGTCGACCCAGACATCGGCGGTGTGGCCACTCGATCGCTGACGGAATCTTCGTAACATGGTGGTCGGTGATCACTCGGGAGTACACGTAGCGCCGCGACGGTAGCGCGGGTCAACCTCCCTACGATGTGTGTATCGGAAGCGTGGCCGGATGATCTTAGCGGCGCCAGTATTGGAATACGCGGAAGAGCGGACCAGCTAGACGCTGGAGAATTAGGATCACCGGCAGGTTGCCGGTGCCACACGAAGAATCGTCGGCAGGATGCCGGTGCCACACTGGAGAGAGACGGACGCTCGGTGCAGCGTAGGTGGAACAATCGACGATGTTAGAACGTGTGTGAGACGACGTATCAGAGGGTCCGCGACGAACCGAGCCGCGCCCGTAAGGAAGCGGTCTTCACCCACGAACCCGGATCGCTTCCTCACGGACGCGGCTCGGCAAGGGGCCTCTCGCACACGTTCTTACGCACACGCCGGGCGTTTGCTGCTCGCGAGTCCATGGATATCCCGATGAAACGACGCGGCAGGTTGGCATTGAGTTTCGGATTGATACTCATCGCCTCAATCTCCCCCGCCGAAGCAGGCGACCTCTCGGCCAACGATCTGCTATTGGTTTACAACAGCCGTAGCACCGCTTCCCGTCAACTTGCTGAGCACTACTCAGCCGCTCGAAGTGTTCCGCCTGATCTACTGCTCGGCATCGACATGCCGCTTCGCGAATCCATTACGGCCAAGACCTACGAAGAAATCGCCGCGACCGTCCGACGGTTCATCCAACAGCGCTCAGCCGATCAACCGATTCTCTGCCTCGTCACCTTCTACGACGTACCCCTGAAAATATCCGCCATCAAGCAGACGAAGGAACAACGCAAGCGTCAAGACGAGCTCCGGAAACTTCGCGGCGAATCGGTTACAGCCATGGAGCAACTGTTGCAACAGGCGGGCGAGACGAAGGAAGGGCACCCGGCAGCGTCTGAGCCAAACGCCACGACGGCGCTGGAGATGGAGAAGCGATATCATGCGCTTCGCCGAAAACTCGTGAACAGTCTGGCAGCTGTGGAACTGAAGAATCGCGGGGCAGCCAATCGACGTTTTCTTGAGTTCGTGGCCGCAGCCGACGGCACCCGCGCCGCCCTATCCATCGCTCGATCATCGTTCGAACGGTATGCGGCCTCGGTAGAACAATCGTCACCACAAATCGAGTCAAGGCGGAAGCAAATTGGCGATGCGGAGGGGCAATACTTGCAGGCTCGAAAACGCCTTCGCATCATTCGCGACGAGGGACCGCTATCCGACAAATTGCTGCCGGCGATCGAAGACATCCGCCGAGTGCTCGGATTGCTCGACTCGCTCAAATGGCTGGAGCGGGACATCGAACGACTTTCTTTGAAAGAGAGCCACGCCGCCTTCGACAGCGAGCTCTCGCTCGTGTTGTGGAAAAACTACGGACGGTATCGCTGGCAGCCAAACCTTCTCAGTCCCGAGGTTCGCGTAAGGTTTCCTGAGTTGCGTCGTCCTCCAGTTATGATGGTCTCGCGACTTGACGCCCCCACGCCGAAAATCGTACGCCGAATGATCGACGACGCCGTGGCGGTCGAAAGGGTCGGCCTGTCGGGCAAATGCTATTTCGACACCCGCCCGCTCAAGAAGAACGACGCCTACCGCCGGTACAACCTCGACCTCATGAGGCTCTTTCACCTCGTCCGCGACAAGACGGACCTGCCCGCCCGGGTTCACCTTGGCCCGGGGGTTTTTCCACGCGGGTCGTGCGACGACGCGGCGCTGTACTGCGGGTGGTATAGTCTGGCCAAATACGTACCGGCGTTTACGTTCCGTCGAGGGGCGGTCGCGGCGCACATCGCCAGCTTCGAAATGATCAGCCTACGGAGTAAGACCAAGAACTACTGGTGCGCCGGCCTGCTCTATGACGGCGTCGCCGCGACGTTCGGCCCGACGGCAGAACCCTACCTCGAATCGTTCCCCAGCGCCACGCGGTTCTTCGGCCTACTCCTTACGGGCGAGACGCTGGTGGAGTGCTTCTACGAAACCAGCCCGTTCCTATCGTGGCAACAGGTGCTGCTTGGCGATCCCCTCTACCGACCATTCGCCAAGAACCCGAAGCTGACGCTCGATGAGCTAAACCCGCCAGATGATTCTGCCACCGGTGTGGCACCGACTTCCAACCGGTGATCCATACGGCTGAGACACTGGTGTGGCACCGGCTTCCAGCCGGTGATCCATTACCGATTGGGACGAGCTTTATGCTGGAATGAGATTCATGCTGGGATATGCTGGGACGAGATTCCTATCTCGTCCCAATCCGCAAGCAGGATTCCTATCCTGCGTTCCACGACTCTGGCAGTGCGTGGGAAAGGATTCCCGCGGACGTCGGTGCGAGAAAGGATTCACGCACCAGCACACGAAGGGATTGCCAGATACGGAGGTGCGAGAAGGGATTCACGCACCAGCGGAACTCCGGTGTGGCACCGGCTTCCAGCCGGTGATCCAAATCCTGGGACGAGACGCTTCTCTCGTCCCAACGGACCGCGAAGAATGCTCATATTGCGATCCACGAATCCACCGGCACATACACAGAAAAGCCCGGGCTTTCGCACCGGGCTTTCCCGAAGGTCTTGGAGGTTGGAAGATGGTTGGTGGTGTTGGTTTCACTATGAATACGAACGCCGGGGTAACTTCTGTCAGTGATTTCGAAAAATATCTGCAGATTCGTGACGTGGGATTGTCTGAAGCGGTCAGGAGCCAGAATCGAACTTCCGACGCAACCATTCACCAGCCCGTTCGACCACCTCGGGGACTCCACTTGGATCATTCCCGCCGCCCTGAGCCATGTCCGGGCGTCCGCCGCCTTTGCCGCCGACCAGCGGGGCGATTTCTCGGATCAGGTCGCCGGCTTTGATGCCCTGTTTCACGACCGACTTGCTCATCCCCGCGATCAGCGTCACCTTGTCGCCTTGAGCGGTGGCGAGGAGGACGGCCGAGGCGTCTGTCTTGTTACGAATCCAGTCGATGGCCCCACGTAGGGCGTCGGAACCGGCCGACGGCACATCGCCGACCACGATCCGCACATCGCCCACGGTCTCGGCTTGATTGAACAGTTCAGCCACACGATCCATGACCGCACCGGCGTCGGCCGAAGCAGCCTGTTTCTGCTGCTCCTTCACCTTCTTCTGTAGGTCGGCGAGGGCTGACTGCAAGCGGCGCCGAACGAGTACGGGGATGACGTCGCTGGTGACTCGCTCCTGGAGCTCGGCCACCTGGGTCGCGAAGTTTTCCGGGTTGGATTCGGCGTCTTGCGTCGATAGCACTTCGTCCGCTCCCTTACGGTCGCGGCTCTGTTTGTCGTTATCGTCCGCGCCGGGTGACGTTGGCGGTTCGCTTGCGAGTGTCCCCGCCGTCGCAAGCAGTTCCCGGCCCGTTTGGATCGCAGTGTGCGCGGCCTCACCGCTCACCCCGACCACGCGGCGGATACCCTTGGCCACACCCTCTTCCGTCGTGAGCACGAACGCGTCAGCCTCGCTCGTGTTGTTCAGATGTGTGCCGCCGCAGAACTCGACGGAGAATTTCATCCACTCGGGATTGGTTGGGTTACCCAAGAGCGCGCCGGGATCGTCGCTTCCGGCTTCGCCGATGGGAACGCCGATCGACACCACACGCACGACGTCGGGGTACTTCTCGCCGAAGACAGCCCGCAGCGTGTTGATCTCACGGGCCTGCTTCTGATCGACCTCGGCCGTGTACACCGCAAGCCCGGCTGTGATCTGCTCGTTCACAAGCGTTTCGACGCGCTCAAGCTGTTCATCGCTAACCGGCTTGTTGTGCGAGAAATCGAACCGCGTCTTCTCCGGATCGACCAGCGATCCCTTCTGCTGAACATGATCACCAAGCACCTCACGCAACGCCCAGTTGAGCAGGTGGGTGGAGGTGTGGTTTTTCGTGGTGGGGACGCGGTGTTGCGAATCGACTTCCGCACGCACGCCGCCGCTCCGTCCATCTACCGGTAACTGTGGAATTAGTCCGGACGCAACCGCTGGCGCCGATTTCGCTTGTATGGTTCCGGAAACGCACTTTCCAAGATGAAGGTGTACGTTTCCGACACGTTTGGTGTCGTAGACTTCGAAGCTCCAGGCATTGTCCAGGCCCTTCAGCCATCCGCGATCGCCGATCTGGCCTCCCTGTTCCGCGTAGAACGGCGTGGAATACAGTACGAGTCCACCTTCTTGGCCCTGCTCCAACGTAAACACCTTGGACGCCTCACCAAACAAGGCGCGTACCACTCCGTCATCAGCGCTTAGACCGTCGTAACCGGTGAATTCGGTCGGGCTCAACCGGCTCAGGTCCTCTGCAAAGAGCATCGCCTTCCCATCGGTGAACGCGCGAGCCCGCTGTCGAGCCGCCTCCATTAGTCGCTCGTACTCAGCGATGTCAACTGCAAAGCCAAGCTCTTCCGCCATGAGTTTGGTCAGGTCGATAGGAAAGCCATACGTGTCATGTAGCCTGAATGCGCTGTCACCTGCGATGACAATCCGTTGTCTTGTATGCTTGGCGAACTCCTCGGCACTTAAGTCGTTGACCTCTATGGATTGTGCTTTGCCTTCGCCGTCTTCAAACCAGAACATGGCCGTTTCAGGTCCGAAGGCGTCACGCGCCTCCGGAACGTAGTCGCAAAGGTGACGAGACGCTGACGCGGTCACTCCGCATCGCCATCCTCTATCGGCACATACCGCATCGCTGAACAGGCGTATGATCTCCTCGTCGAGTAGGTCGATGCCCCTGCCGACCGTCTTTAGAAACGACGCCTCTTCGTCGCGAAATATTTCGACGACGTGCTCAATGTTCTTTCCGCCATGCGAGGATCGCAATTCCGGAAACGCATCAGCCATGTGTTCCACAAGCGGCGCGACGAGGTCGCACATGAAGGGTTCGTTCATGCCCATGTATTGCCGACCGTAACGTACCGCTCGGCGGAGGATTCGGCGGAGCACATAACCCCGCCCTTCGTTACTGGGCATGGCCCCGTCGGTAATGGCGAAGGTTAGGCAGCGCAAGTGGTCGGCGACGACGCGATAGGAAACGTCGATCATCACCTGTTCATGTGTCCGCGCCTGATCCGATTCATGCGTCGGCGCCTGAACCGAGCCGCGACCGTAAGGGAGCGGTGGACGCGCCTGTTGATCGTCGAGAAGCAATCCACGCGACGAATCCCCACCTCGTTTGTTCAACTGCTCGATCTCGGCAAACGGCAAGTCGGGCCCCTGGGACTCCATTACATATTTACCCGCAGCGTCCACGGCATGCTCGTTCCATAAATAGCGTGTGCTTCCATGACGAGTCCAGGCCTTCGTCTCAGGCGGAA
Organism: Phycisphaerae bacterium; assembly: GCA_029260075.1. Classification (GTDB taxonomy): domain Bacteria; phylum Planctomycetota; class Phycisphaerae; order UBA1845; family UBA1845; genus OFTM250. The sequence goes on along the minus strand of JAJDDY010000058.1, from coordinate 129,495 downwards.
AGAGGCCTTGTTCGACCATACGCCGTGTAGCGTAAGACTTGAAATCGATCATCACGCGCTCAGGCGGCGCGTCGGCTGATACGACCACGTGAACGTGATTGGTTCGCACGCTGAGTGCGTGAACAGTCCAACCGCGGAACTCCGCGACTTCGCGGAGCGTTGAGTTCACACTGGCGCGACGTTTTTCGTCCAGTGTGACCGGTTCATGCTTCAGGCGGATGAAATCGTCATGCTCGCGCTGTGCATCCTCATCGAGAAGAGGTGTTCCCGGCGTGTTGTGGTCACGATCGACGGAACCCCGACCGCTGCCGTGTAGCCACGTGCCATAGGTGTGGAACGTGATGAGGTAGGCGAGCGGGGCGCCGGCGCATGCTGGAGAAACCGCTTCCTTACGGTCGCGGCTCGGTGATGGGTCCGCTTCCTTGCGGTCGCGGCTCGGTGCCGGCTCCGCTTCCTTACGGTCGCGGCTCGGTTTGAGCGCGGCCTTCGTTTCACCTGGCAGTGTCGCCGTATACTCTGGCGCACCCGTTCTCTTCCGAATCGCATCAAAAATCGGCGTGAACACATCGGTGTCGTAGTTGCTCACCCGACCCAGCGCGCTCCGCTCCATCCCTTGCAGTACCGCCGTCACGCGCTCGAAGCCCATGCCGGTATCGACATGCTTCGCGGGTAGCGGTGACAGCTTGCCGTCACTCGCACGGTTGAACTGAATAAACACCAGGTTCCACAGTTCAATCACCCGGGCATCGCCGGCGTTGACCAGGGACGCGCCGGACTTGTCGGGCGTTAGATCGATGTGCAACTCGCTGCACGGTCCGCACGGGCCGACGTCGCCCATCTCCCAGAAGTTGTCCTTCTTGTTGCCGGGGTGGATGTTGGCCGGGCTGATGTCGGTGACCGTCTTCCAAAGTTCGGCCGTCTCGGTGTCCGGTTCGAGACCGTCGCACTCGTCGCCTTCGAAGTATGTGGCGTGAAGGCGATCTTTCTCGATGCCCCACACTTCGGTCATCAGCTCCCACGCCCACGCGATGGCTTCCTTCTTGAAGTAATCGCCGAACGACCAGTTGCCGAGCATCTCAAAAAACGTGTGGTGGTAGGTGTCTTGGCCGACGTCGTCGAGGTCGTTGTGTTTACCGCCGGCGCGAATGCACTTCTGCGTATCCGCCGCACGCACGTACGATCGTGAGCCGGTGCCGAGAAAGACGTCCTTGAACTGGTTCATCCCCGCGTTGGTGAACATCAGCGTCGGGTCGTCCAGCGGCACGACTGGAGAGGATTCGACGATGGTGTGGGCCTTGGCGGCGAAGAAATCGAGAAACTGCTGTCTGACCTTGCTGGAATTCATGAATCACTCGCGATGGAAATCTATGGGCGGCTTCAAGCCTGCCGGAATATCAAGTGTAACAGGGCCACGGACCTAGCGCTCTACCATACGTCGAATGAAAGGTTTACCGAGCCGCGCCCGTAAGGAAGCGGACGATCGCAAGCCGGTGGCGAGAGCTCCAAAACGCTCCCTCACGGTCGCGGCTCGGATCGGACGAACCAGTCACTTGAGCCGTGCCCGAGCACTATCGCTCAGCCAGCGACCCATCAATGCGATGGGCAGGCCTTGGTTTCAGCCGTCCGCGAGTTGAATCGGCGCCAGATTCGACTCACGGACATCTGAAGCGATGGGCCACCCGGGCATTCGTGAACCGCCACGCTTGCGCATGCAGACCACCACTCTGACACTTGTAGAACGCCGTCCCGCCGGCTGCAAACCGTCATCACCCTGGCGCATGCAAACCGCCGTCCTGGCGGTCCAGTGAGTTACTGTACCGTTTGGCGTGCGTTGGTCCAGCACGGGGACCTTGACATCGCGTTTCGGAGTTCGTAGCGTGACGCAATTTGAAGTTCCTGGATAACGGGTTGAGGATATTGGTGATATGAAACGACTTTCAGCGCTCATTGTGTTCGGTCTCGTGTCGGCGTTGTTGCTGCCGGCGATGTTCAATGGCGATGCGACGGCATCGGGTGCGGCCCAGCTTTCCGACGCGACCGCCAAGGCCAAGAAGAATCCCACCACTATGGGTCGTCGCGGCGAGCCCAGCTTGGACGATGTGTTTCGCCCGGCGGCGTGGATTTATATCGACAGCAGATCGGGAACATTTCGCAAGGACGGCGACGAACCGCTCGTATCGTGGTTTATCGAAGAATCGGTGAAACCGTCGCCGACCTTCCTTGTCCGAGTGCACGAACCGCTTCTGGGATCGCCCCATGATTTCTCATGCGTGATCGATCGGATTAAGGGTGAAGGACCGGCGTTCGCTTATGCGATTGCGGCCAAACCCGGCAAGTTCAAGAGCGGTACCGGTTATCGACTCGTCGACCCCGGGCAAGATTTTGTAATCCACAACCGGGCGACTGGAGACGTGGTCAAGCGAATCGGCACGCTCCTGCCCGGAACGTACAGGATCATGGCGGCTATTAAGAATCTCGAAACGAAGAAGGAAGCCCTGGCCATCACCCAGTTCACGGTCCGTGAACGCGTCGGCTATTCGGCTGACTGATCCGCGCGAGGCCTGGCGCAGCGGCACATCTTAATCTTCGGGTTGTCTTTGCCCGCGCCACCGGAGCCAGACGTGCCGGTCAGAGCCCTCCGCGCTAGCGGTGGGATCGGTCCGCGGGCTGGCGCCCACGGCTCTGTTGCCGTCGGAAACCCGTAGATTTGTCACACATAGAATGACGGGTTTACCGAGCCGCGCCCGTAAGGAAGCGGACGTTTGAAATCCGGTCGTGACAGCTTGAAACCACTCCCTTACAGTCGCGGCTCTGATTAGACAAACGCAACCCGAAGTCTTAGCTGTGACAAAGAACTAGTCGCTACCGCCCGGCGCACCGGCGACCGGGCCGTTGTCCACTCGGCCGCGCTCGCCCCTTCCTCGCCTTGGATCGAGTTCATTGAGCACCTTTCGCCGACCCCAGGTGAACGGGTAAGTGATGAAGCGGTGTCCACGTACATACCACGGCCGCCGATAGGTCGCACGCAACTCGTCGCTAGTTAACTGGTCAGGCCGAGTACGTCGGTGCAATTTGCCGAGGTGATATCGATCCCCAGCCTGAAACCACGCCAGAATTTTTCGAGAAGGCCACAGCTTACCCATCCACCCGTGGGACGACAGCCAGGCGATTTGGAAATCAAACACATAGGGACGCCCATCGTCGCCGACCAGTACGTTTTCGCATTTCTCCAGGTCAACGTAGGCCATGTCGTGCGCGTGGATGGCGTCGATCAAGTCGCCGAGTTGGCCGTGGAACTCGTCGGATACTTGCTCTCCTCGGGATAGGGCATGGCCTTCGATGTAGCCACGGAGCACACCCGTCTTTCCCCATCGCCCAATCAAACGGGGCACGCCGGGTACGTTTACAAGTCGCTCGAACGCGGCGCACTCTCGCCTCGCCAGCATGCGACCAAGCCAGCCGAGGGGCACGAGAAGGAACGAAGCTTGGCGATGAACCTTGACAATGACTCGACCGCCGTCACCTTCGTACCGGGCGGTTACGGCGAAGAAGTCGTTCTTGAAGACGCGATCGAGCCTGTAACTGCGACCCTGGATGCTCAGCTCCTGCGGCAACGAACGGCCACCGAGGGCGGTCAGGCTTTTGTGGACGTCTTTGGACAACGGAGATACCACCAAACATCATGGACAGGGACCGCCCAGCGGCCCGATTGCATCTTATAGCATTCTCCGCAGAAGCGCAGTAGGGGACGGCGAGATATTGAAGAAGTGCCGAGAAGGGATTCACGGCACAGCCTAGGTTTGAGTTGTGCCGAGAAGGGATTCACGGCACAGCTTCATGGCACAGATTCGCGGCACAGCCTATCTTGGAAACGGCACTAGATTCGTCAGTCCGGAGCGGTCCGGGCTGCGTAGGAGCCTTCGTGGCACGAGTTCTCAAGACAGGTTCACTGTTCATCCTTCTCGCCGTGGTCGCGGTTCGGCCTCTGGTGAGCGAGACGTACGACGCCGCCAGCCGCCCGTTCACGGCTGCACTCGGTGAAGTGACCGACCCGTCTCCGGTCACGACGCTGGTCTTCGATCTGCTCATTCTGCTGGCCGCCGCCGGGTGGTTACTCGGACGCGCGAGCGGGAGGGGGCCGTCGTATCGCCGAACGGGTCTTGAATGGGGCGCGGCGTTGGTTCTCGTCGCTGCGATTGTGTCGTGTGTCTTCGCGGGCAACAAGCGGATTGCAATCAGCGGAGCGATCGATTGGCTCTGTCTTCCCGTTCTTGCGATCGTGCTTACGCAACTTCTCGTACGCCCGTGGCATCGCCGGTTGGTCATGGCTGTGGTTCTGAGCTCTGCATGCGCCAACGTCCTCCAATGCGTCGACCAATACTACTTCACGTTCGACGACACTTGGTCACAGTACGAATCCAACAAGGCCGACTTCTGGGCGCGTCAGGGCGTGGACGTCGACTCACCTCGCGTCGAGCAATTCGAACGCCGGATTCTCTCACGCGAGTCGACGGGGTTCCTGCCGCATAGCAACGTGGCAGGATCGTATCTCGTGCTGTGCGGTCTGGCGGTTCTTGGCCTGGCCATCGGCACGTTGAGGTCTCGTGACCGGCGCATGGGCGGCGTTGCACTTGCGGTCGCAGCCGGCGCGGTGCTCTACGCAGCTTCGTTAACCAACAGCCTCGGCGCACTCGTCTCCGGCGCAGGAGGCCTCTGTTTTTGGCTGATCGCGCATCTTCTGCGCGCACGGATCGACGCTAATCGAAGGCGGGCGACCGTCGTCGGGTGGTGTTGCGTGCTCGCGGGCCTTGTGGCGGTCGTCGGTCACGGGTGGTACCACGGCACGCTGCCAAGTATCTCGTTGACGTTCCGGTGGCAGTGGTGGAGCGCGTCGTCCGAGCTCGTGGCCGATCATGCATGGACCGGCGTGGGGCGCGAGAACTTCGGCCGCCACTATCTGAAGTACAAGCCAATCGAAAGCCCGGAGGAGGTGGCGAATCCGCACAATCTGTTCGTGCAGGCGGCGTCGGATTGGGGCTTGCTCGGTCTTTTCGGGATGTGCGTGATGCTTGTCGGCTGCTCGCTTGTGGTCACGCGGCGACGCGGCGACGACGGCAACGTTGACGACGACGACGAAGGCCCCGCGTTCTTCACGTGGGCTGCGTGGGCGATCGGTCTGACCGCTGTGCTCACGGTGGGCCGGATTCCGCTGATCGGCTCGAGCGATGCGAGCTTTGTGTATTACACGATTGTTTCGACGACGGTCGTTTGGCTGATCGGCTTCGCCATGATCGCCGGGACGTCGAGCACGACGCGCGATGGGGAACGCCTCGTGGATCGTCTGATGGCGACCGGAATTGCGATCGGCCTGCTGACGTTCCTTGTCCACGACCTGATCAACTTCGCCCTGTTCGTTCCGGCGTCAGCCACCACGTTCTTCGCCCTACTCGGCTGCCGTCTTTCCTACACGGCAGAGCGTGCTGAAACGTTGTCTCCACAAGCGGGCCGGCGCAACCGGTGGCCCGCCGTTGGCGTAGCGGCCGCAACCGCGATTGCAGCCGCGTTGCTGTTCGGTCTCCTTCCCGTTTCCCGCATGAGGTACGACCTTTCGGTGGCGAAGGCGTATGCTGGCATCTTCCCTTTTCGCGGATCATCCGCGTACATGGCGATGGAGAATTTCAACGCGGCGGCTGGAGCCGACGCACTCGATCCCGCCCCGCTTGTTGAGCACGCTCGGTGGTTGGCCCGGTTGTCGACGGCCCCGGGTGGTAGCAGCGACCAACTCGTGCAAGCGACTGACTTGCTCGATCGTGCCATTGATCGCGATCCGAACAGCACGAAGTTGAGACGCATGCGTATGCAACTCAACCAGCGACTGGCCAAGAAGACGGGTAAAGCAATCTACTATCGAAACGCGGTCGACGCCGCCAAGGAAGTGCTCGAACTCTATCCGCTCAACCCTTACGGCCTCGCGGCACTCGCGGAGCGCCAGGTTGAGATGGGCACGGCACTGAACGACGACGCCCTGCGTTCCGAAGCGGCGACGGTGTTTCAACGAGCGCTCGACATGGACGGACGACGATTGAAATGGGAGACGCTTCGAAGTTTCAGCGAGAAAGAACGGGCGAAGATTCAACAACAAATTGATCTGCTTCAAGCGCGCCCGTCACCATAGCTCAAAGTTGGATGACCTCGTTACGGGTCGACGATGATCCATTGGCCGTGCCCGCCGCGTTCGAAATGGAGCACGTCGACCTTGCGCTGGCGCAGCTCGCTGTTGCGTCCGTTGAGACTCAGCACTACGACTCGCTCCCAATTGATAGGGATGCGCCCGGTGTCGATTGTGAATCGCTGCACGCCGCGCGTCTTGATCGTCAGCTTGTTGCTGTCTTGATCGAACGACGCCGTCGCCCAACCGCCGTCCGACTTGGGCCGCGACTTGGTCACGACGAGCCATCGGTTCGGATCGAGTAGATCATCAGTATTGACGTCCGTCGCCGCCGGTGGAGCGACTTCCGCCGGCGAATTCACAGGTGCTTTCTGGGAGGCGGGTTCGGTGTCGCTTGCGGACGATGACGCTGTCGGCGATTGACATCCAATCACAGGGAGCAAGAACCCAGCCGAACACATCGACAGGCAAAGGGCGAGGCTTCTTGAAGGCACACAACAGCTAGCCCGCATCGTCGATTTCATCAGTGCCGTCTCCTGTGTCTCGCGTTCGGATGGTTGCCAAATCAGCCTGCGTATTGTACCGTCCCCCACCCAGGAAGGATGCAGGAACACCTATGTCAATCCGCACACAACAACCGATTCGTTCGACGACGATCCTCTCCGTCCGTCGAGGCCAAGAGGTCGCCATCGGCGGCGACGGGCAGGTCTCGCTCGGCGATACGATGATCAAACACGACGCCTCAAAAATTCGTAGCCTGGCGAACGGGCGCGTGCTCTGCGGGTTCGCAGGTTCGGCAGCCGACGCCTTCGCCTTGCTCGAACGATTCGAGGGTAAGCTCGAAGCAAACAAAGACAACCTTCGCCGCGCGGCCATCGAGCTCGCCAAGGAATGGCGTACCGATCGCGCGATGCGCCGACTCGAATCACTCATGATCGCCATATCTTCAGACACGACGTTGATGATCGGTGGTTCCGGCGACGTCATCGAACCATCGGACGGTGTGATCGCCATCGGGTCCGGGGGCATGTATGCGACGGCGGCGGCCAAAGCCCTATTGCTTCAAACCGATCTCCCCGCCAAGGACATCGTCGAGCAAGCGATGCACATCGCAGCCGATATTTGCGTCTACACGAATCACGAAATCAGTGTGCAAACACTCGACCAACAAGCGAAGGACGCCAACCGTCAGGGCGGCTGAACTATGAACGAACTCACCCCGCAAGAAACGGTCGACCTGCTGGACAAACACATCATCGGCCAAAACGCCGCCAAACGCGCCGCGGCCGTGGCTATTCGTAACCGATGGCGTCGGCGCCAGTTGCCCGAGGAACTTCGCGAGGAAGTCGGTCCGACCAACATGATCCTGATCGGTCGCACCGGCGTGGGGAAAACGGAAATCGCCCGCCGCCTCGCCAAACTAGTCAACGCCCCCTTCATCAAGGTCGAAGCTACGAAGTACACCGAAGTCGGGTACCACGGGCGCGACGTGGAGAGCATGATTCGAGATCTGGTCGAGTTGGCCATTCACATTGTCCACGATGAACAAACGCAGGTCGTCCGCGCCGAGGCTGAGCGTCTTGCCGAAGAAGAACTTCTCGATCTGCTGATCCCGCCGGCCGTGCACGATAACGCCGTCGAGGCCGACGCCGCCGAGCGTAGGCATCGAAGTCGCGAGAAAATGCGCGTGCAACTTCAGTCCGGCGAACTCGAAGACCGAGTCGTGGAGTTGACAGTGGAGGGTCGGTCGGGCGCCGTGGGCATTATGGCCTCGTTCGGTATGGATCAGGTTGATCCGGACACGCAGAACCTCCTTGAACGTTTGGTGCCAACAGCCGCGAAGCGGCGATCGGTAGCCCTTCGCGAAGCCCGTCGGATCATCTTCGACCAACAGTGCGACAAGTTGATCGATCGTGACAAAGTGACCGAAGCCGCGCTGCGGCGCACGGAAAACAGCGGTATCGTATTTCTCGACGAGCTCGATAAGCTTGCGGCGCCATCGCATTCACACGGACCCGACATATCGCGTGCCGGCGTTCAGCGTGACCTGCTCCCGATCATCGAGGGGTGTACCGTCACGACGAAATACGGTCCCGTAAAGACTGACCATATCCTATTCATCGCAGCCGGTGCGTTTCACGACGCCAAACCAAGCGATTTGATGCCGGAGCTTCAGGGGCGTCTGCCACTGCGTGTCGAGTTGGACGATTTGACCGAAGCGGACTTGATTCGGATCCTCACCGAACCACAAAACGCGCTGACCAAGCAACATGTAGCGCTACTTGCCACGGAAGGCGTATTGATTGAATTCAAGGAAGACGCCGTCGCCGCGTTGGCTGCCACCGCGGCGCGATTGAACGAGTCGACGCAAAACATCGGCGCCCGGCGACTTGTCGCCGTCATTGAGCGTGTGATGGAAGAGATCAGCTTCGACGCTCCGAACCGACGCGGAGATACGCTCAAGATTGACCGCGCCTATGTAGAAGACCGGCTGCAGGACGCCACCGACGACAGCGACTTAAGCCGATTCATTCTCTAGGAACGTGTTCAAGTGGTCGCCTGGAGGGCCGCACCCGTAAGCAACCGGTCCGGTTTCAAGCGCGAAAACCGCTTCCTGACAGTCGCGGTTCTCTTCGAAGCACCCCTTTCTGAACACTCCATAGGAACAAGAAAAGAACCCAGCAACCGACTTTGAGCTACAACGGGCCGACCCGATTCGCATATCGATTATCGGACGTCGAGCCGGCCGCCACGCTTCCGTGCGAGCTTGACCACAAGAAATCCATCAGAAGCCGCTGGCGGTGACCGATCTGATGCCCTAGACTGCCCGCTTCCCACGTTCGGCTTGGTGGCCGTGATGGTTGGTGGGCAACGCGACGTACGACAATGTCCGATCTCAGTGACGGGAGGCGTAGTGGTAAAGGTTAGACCTCGAGGTAACGAATCGATCCAGCAAATGTTGAAGCGCTTTAAGCGCCTGTGTCAGCGCGAGGGGTTGACACGCGACATGAAGCGTCACAGCTACTACGAAAAACCGTCCGAGCGCAAACGCCGCCAAGAACGTAAGGCCATTCGCAAGATCGAGAAGGCTCGCGAAGAACCAGTGGCCCCGAAGAAGCAGTAGTAGGCAGTCGCAATTGGTTTCGGCTGCCCATGCCTGACGTCGTTACGTCAACGTGCTAACTCGTTGCGCCTCTTCCGCGCCACTGACTCGCTCTATGTTGACTCCCCGTCTCTTGCGACGGGAACTGCTGGTCTTCTTGTGAACTATTCGCCCCTCACCCTTCGCCTACAGCGAAGAATGAGGCACCCGCCGAAAACGTAATGCACGCCAATCGCACAGTTCACAATGAACGTCCGGTCGATGTGACGAGGTCGCATCTTGCGGATAGACTGCGAGCCCGCAATCACCGCAGCCAAGACGTCGCGGTGTGCTACGGTAGCGCGCGGAATAACTATGCAACAAGTCGCGTCCCGGAGAAGGCAATACGATGATCGACAAACCAGTCGCGTTGATAACTGGTGGATCTAGAGGAATCGGACGCGCGATCAGTCTTGAACTCGCTCGCGCCGGCTACGCCATTCTCGTTAACTTCAACGAGAACCTCGAAGCCGCGGAAGAAACGCGACAGGCCATCGAAGTGATCGGCGTCCCCGTCGAAATCAACCAGAGCGATATCACCGCCAGATCGCACCGCGACTTGTTGGTTGACTTCACCATGCAGCGGTTCGGGCGGGTCGACATACTGGTCAACAACGCCGGCATCGCGCCGCGGGAACGAAAGGACGTCCTCGAAACCGAGGAAGAGAGCTTCGACCGCGTGCTGAACGCCAACCTTCGCGCCCCCTACTTTCTAACGCAGCGCGTTGCGACCGAAATGATCGACTTGATCTCGAATGGTCATATCGAACGCGCCGCCGTAGTTAACATCTCGTCGCTTCGCTCCTACACCGCTGCGGCAAACTACGGCGAGTATTGCATCAGCAAGGCTGGCCTGAGCATGGTAACCAAGCTCTTCGCCGCGCGACTCGCGGCGCTGGGCATCAACGTCTACGAAATCAGCCCTGGAATTATCGAGACCGATATGACGTCGTCGGACAGCGTGCGCGACTATTACAACGCCAAGATGGCGGCGGGCATGGCGCCCATCAACCGCTGGGGGAAACCGGAAGAAGTCGCTTTGGCCGTCGCCGCCATCGCCAAGGGACACTTCCCGTTCAGCACCGGCGCCGTCTTTCACGTGGACGGAGGTTGGCACTTGCGCGAGCTGTAGACGTCGCGATTTGCCAGCCCGACGCAGCCTCAAAGACCTTCCACTCGACCGACGCCGCACGCCGTCAGCGCCCGATCAGACCGTCCCTGCAGGTCCGTACACTCGAAACAGCATCACGTAAACAATAACCCCGGTTATCGAAACGTAGAGCCAAATCGGCAGCGTGATACGCGCCAAACGTCGATGCCGGTCTAGGCGTCCGCGCAGGCCGAGATAGAGCGTGATACTACCCAACACCGGTACCGTAATGGCGAGGGCGATGTGTGTGATAAGAATGAAAAAGTAGATCATCCTAACACCGCCTTGACCACCGAAGCGTTTTTCTTCGCCGAAAAATTTGTAGGTCAAGTAGGAAACAAGGAACATCGTCGACACGCCGAACGCCGCCATCATGAATCGTTTGTGCGCCGTCACGCGGCCGCAACGGATCATGGCATATCCCGACAGGAGCAGCACGAAGCTGAGCGAGTTGAGCGTCGCGTTCACGGTGGGGAGGACGTCGACGTTCATGGCGCGGCGTTCACTTCGTCAAGCAGTCGCGCAACGTCACGGATGATGGCGAACTTCGACGACGCGTCCATGCCGTCGTACAACGCGCGAACACGGCCGGCTTGATCGACGAGTACGAATCGCGTGCTGTGGATGATCGGGTTGCCACCCTTCGACGGAGCGAGCGACTGAAGAAATCCTCCCGTGACCAGTTCGTGCATGACGACTTCGTCGTCGGTCGTCAGAAACCACCAGCCGTTCGGGTCCGCTTGAAACTTGTCCGCATAGCGGAGCAGCACAGCCGGGCGATCGTACGTCGGGTCGACGGAGAACGACACGGTCTTGGCCTTACCGGCGAAGCGCTTCAGGCCGGACGAAAGACTGGCCATGCGCAAGGACAACTCCGGGCACGGTCCCGAACACGTCGTAAATACGAAATCCGCGACCCAAACCACACCCGAAAGATCATCAAGCGTGACGACCTTTCCGCTACGCTCGGTGAGCGCAAAACTTGGCAAACGGAACAGGACGGGAAGTGGATCGGTTGTGTCCGGTGGGTCGTTCCGCGAGCAAGACGCCACGAGCATACAGGTAGAAGCCAGCAAGCAATGAGTAGCGATCGACCTTGAAATCATCGACGGACACGCCTCGTATCACCAGGTAAGCAGAGTCAGCAGAGAAACAACATCGCGCGCGGAATCGCGGCATTCCTATCCGGACCGTTGAACGAGCCGCGTAGCCACGAACAACATGAGGGCCGCGAAGCCGACCGTAACGACCAAGCAAAGGAGCGGCGACGGAAGGTGCCCCGGCTGTTCGGATGCACCGAAGTACATCGCGTGACGAAGCAACGCCACGCCGTACGTCAGCGGGTTGAGCTTCATCAACGTCCCCATCCACCTCGACGCACCGTCGGCTGGAAAAAACGCTCCGGACATCAGCCACATCGGCATGAGCAATAGGTTCATCACCGCGTGAAAGCCCTGTGTGGAGTTCAACGGCCAGGCGATCAATAGCCCCAAACCGCTCAGCGCCAATCCGAGCAATATCAGCACGCCGAATGCGGCTACGAACGAGACGACGCCGATAGGTACGCCCGCGAGGCGTGCGAGCACTAAGAACAATCCTGCCTGTCCCACAGCCAGTGCCGTCGTGCCAAGTACTTTGCCCAGAACAATCGCCGTGCGACTCACCGGAGCAACCAGGACGGCCTGCAGGAACCCCTCGCGCCGGTCTTCGATTACGGAGATCATCGAAAAGATTGCCGTGAACAGCAGGATCAGCACAACGGTGCCGGGGAAGGCGTACTGAAGATAGTTCATCCCCCCACCGACGGCCGGCATGCGGAACGAGTTGCGCAGTCCCGAACCGATCACCAACCAGAACAACAAAGGTGTTCCGACGGCGCCCACGATTCTACTCTTTTGACGGAGGAAGCGCGTGACCTCGCGGCGGGCAAGGGAAATCGCCGGCCGCATCAACAGCGGTCTTGTCGATCGCGTCGGCGATGCACTCATCGGCATGGTCGTCATTATGATTACCTACGTTCCTTCGTCTTGTGTGCGTTCTTCGTACAGACCGTGACCGGTAAGGTGAACGAAAACATCCGCGAGGGTCGGGTGCCCTACCGTGACACTATCCACGTCGCCAGGAAACGCTTCAACCAATTCGGGAACGAATTCGTGCCCGCGATCACGCTCGATACGCACAAGGCCGCCGACCACTGCGGCTTTGGTGTCGAAGCGCTTCGACACGGCCGTGGCGAATGCTTCCGGATTCGGTGTCGTAATCGAGACGACCTCGCCGCCGACGAGGCGCTTCAGCGCCGCGGGCGAATCCGTCGTAATGAGACGCCCTTCATCCAAGATGCCGAGCGTGTCGCAGCAACCCGCTTCATCCATAAGGTGCGTCGTGAGCAGCACGGTAACGCCGCCCTCGTCGCGCACACGCATCAGCTCGTCCATCATGGCCGCACGAGCCCGTGGGTCCAGACCTGTCCCAGGCTCGTCGAGAATGAGCACCTCCGGTTGGTGTAACATCGCTTTGGCGACTTCGACTCTTCGAGCGAGACCGCCCGACAGAATGGACACGCGGTCGTCGGCGCGGTCGAGCACGGAGAACCGCTCGAGCACCTCGGCGACTCGGGCGAGCAACGTGCGGCCGGACAGGCCATAAAGGTGACCTTGGTGTTCGAGGTTTTCCGCCACCGTCAGTTGGCCGTCGAGACTCGGAGATTGGAACACAACCCCAATCCGCTGGCGCACCGCATGTCGCTGGCTGACCGCATCGAACCCGGCCACCTTGATAGATCCGGAATCTGGGGTAAGCAGTGTGGACAGGATTCGAAACAGTGTGGTCTTGCCGCCGCCATTGGGACCGAGAAGACCGAACAGACTGCCGCGTGCTACCGTCAGGTTGACCGCATCGAGCGCGACCCTCGAATCGTATGAACGGGTCAGCGACTCGGTTACCACGACAGGGTCACCAGTGGACTCGCTGCCGGCGGCGTCTTGACGTTCAAAGGTAGGCGCGGCGACATCGTCCGACGTTTCGGGCTCGCTCTCACACGTTTCGTGTGCCATAGTGATCACTCAACCGGAAACCACTTTGTCCCACACCATGAGCGCGAACAGAAGCGGGAGATAAATAACTGAGGCCATCAAGTGCATTCGCCCCGTTTCCTGAGTTTTCTTCACGACGAAAATAGCGCCAAAACCGAGGAACACCAGCCCGAGAACCATGGCCCCAACCACATAGCGCGGCCCGACCAGCCCGTACACGAACGGCAGGAGGCTGGCCGCTAAGAGTGTAACGGTGTGCGTGATCATGTGTAGATTCGTTCGCGTGCCCACCCGATCAATCGTCGTGAGCATGCGATAGCCCGCGTTGGCGTAATCTTCACGATAAAGCCAAGCGATGGCGACGAAGTGCGGAAGCTGCCAGAAAAACAGAATCGCGAACAAGCACAGTCCGCCAATGCCCACAGAACCACTCGCCGCGGTCCAGCCCATGACCGGGGGCAGTGCCCCAGACACCGCCCCAACATATACACACTGGGGGCTGATTCGTTTTAGCGGTGTATACAATAGCGTATAGCTTAGAATGGACATGGCGGCGAGCAGGCTGGTCAACGCATTTACAGCCACGGCTAGACAGATCACACCGGCCACCGAAGTGGCCAGACCGAGCGCGAGCACCTCGCCGGGAAGAACCCGACCGGTAGGAAGCGGCCGGCCGGCCGTACGAATCATCTGCCGATCGTAATCCGCCTCGATGTATTGATTGAGCATATTGGCGCCGGCGCCGGCGAGCGCGGTGCCCAACATAGCGGGAATGAGCAGTGGAAGGACAGACCGCTCGCTGGACGCGGGCAGCGCCAGGTAGAAACCCAAGGCGGTCACGACCAGCACCAAGGTGCAAATCCGCGGCTTGGTTAGCTCCCAGTAGGCACCGAGGCGCATGCGGATCATACCGGGTGCGTCGTCTTGAATGTCAAGAATATCACTCATATCGTAGATATCGACATCGTTGCGTCTTGCGAAGTAACCCGTTTCGCCGGGCGAAGCAGATGGTATGCACACATCGTTAGCATAACCATCGAAACCAGTAGCAGCGCCCCGACGACAACGTGCGCCGTCGGCACCGCCCACAGCAACAACGCCGACTTACTCGCACCCATGACGGTCACCAAGAACGCGGCCCCGCCGAGCAACAACTGGATCGCCATGAGCACAGCCAGCACACGGCCCAGAAGAACAAACAGTCGGGGACCGCTCTGCTGTCCCATCACCCACATCGCAATCCAGCCGACAAGGAATGTCACCGGCATGGCACCTAGGATGTGTATGATCAAAGTAGTCTGGCTAGCAAAGTGCCTCTGGGCGGCACCGGCGACGAGTTGGAGCAGCACGCAAACCGCACCAACGAGACACAACCGCTGCAGAAGAACCGACCCCGCTCCTGAGACCGATCCCCTCCCTTCGCGCCATGTCCGACCTGTAACCAACACCACGCTGCACGCCAAGCAGAAGCAAAGTTGACCGAACACACCATGCACCATGGCCAGCGTCGTGGATATCTCGTCCACACGCAAGGCGCCGAACACCCCCTGCACGCAAATCGCCGTTAGATTGATCACTCCTAGCCGCCGGACCACGCCGCCGCGTGGCCAGCACCAAATCGCAAGCGAAATCGCCAGCAAGCCTACGATCTTGCCAAGCACACGGTGACCATGCTCCCATCGTGTGTCGTCTTTGTCCCACCAGCCGGGGGGGTTTGAGATGACGTAGCCGGAGGAGTGAAAACCGTCGGGGTAGGCCATACCCGCGTCTTTGCTGGTTACGCTCGCGCCCACCACGACGAGGGGTAGAACGGCACAGGCCACGACCACGGCCAAGCGATGCAGGCCAGGCCCATACGGTGATTCGCCGGACACGTCAGGCGTCATGATTTACAGCATCGCCGCTCGACATGATCAACTCACCGCGATCGATCCGGCGACTCCGATGAACCCAGAGCAACCCGGTTCCGACCACGCCGGCTAGTACGAACGTCACAACTCCCACGAGGAACAGTACACCAGCTACGGCACCTTTCGCCATCTTCGACTCCGGATCGCCGAAACAAACCGCACAGGCCCACGCCTGATCGGAGGCCACGAGCAACGCGACGGCGACCGAAACCGGAATCATCATGGAACGGAGGGGGCGCATCACAGGTAGCTGACCCCCTTGAGCTTACGTAGGAACCAAACGCCGTACACGACAAGCGCCACGCTGCACGCAAGCGATGCAGATCCGGCGATCAACAACGACGTATCGTCGCCGGCGCTACGCGCGTCAAACGCCCAGAAGCCAAACGCCACGCAAAGTAGCGTCGAAATGATTACGAAAACGATGTGGAATGCTTTTAGTGACATAGTCGCACTCGTTTCTTGAGAACAGGCCTTGGCGACGCAGGCGTCGCAGCAATGAACCGACCAGCGACGTCATTCTTGCTGCGCAGTCCGGACCGGGACACAGTGCAGAGACGCTCGATGCGACTACCATTTGATCGCGCCAGGGTCATCAGTGCCCACCTTCGTGCTCGACAACAGTTGTCGCCGGTAACATATCCCAGGAACCCGTGCGGTCGTGCTTAACGCCCGGCGGATAGTCGTTTACGGTAAGCACGGGGAGCGTCATGAGCACGGTGAAAAGCACGGCGCACAACCCCAGGGAAATCCAAACGCTCGCGGAACGCTCCCACTTGAGGTGCATGAAAATCGCCGCGACCAGCGTGCCCTTGGCGGCGGCGATCATTAGCGCCAACACAAGATTGGTCGTGTGGCCAAGATCAATGTTGGCCACAACCACGGTCAGCGTAGTCCCCACGATCAGCGCCCCAAACACTATCCAATATACCCGAACGTGTTTGCTGACATCCGCGTGTGCATCAGCCATATCGGCCTCCTAATGCATGATCAGTTTACAAGTAAACTGCGAGCATAATCAATCGAAACGGACTGCCAAGTGTTGTAGCATAACCGCAACCGCTCTAGCTCATCAAGTACAACGTCGGGAACAGGAAAATCCACACCAAGTCGACAAAGTGCCAGTACAACCCCGTACACTCGATCCGGTTCGTGTAATACTCCGGATTCTCGTGCCACAACTTGCTCCCTGGCCCGATGAAGTAACTTATGACGACAATGCCACCGAGAATATGCACGCCGTGAAGCCCCGTCATTGTGTAGTAGATGCCCCAGAAGTTGCTCGTGTTGGTCGTCAGGCCATCGCGCCAATGCGGTATGTACTCCATCGTAATCTTGATCACGAGAAACAGAACCGCCAGCGCGACCGTGGCGCCGAGCAACATCCTGGCCTTGCCGAAGTTGCCCGACTTGAGCGACACCCAGGCCATCACCATGGTGACGCTGGAGATGATCAGCACGAGCGTGTTGAACCCCCCGATCATCCAGCTCATATGACGCTCAGAGTGGAGAGGCCAGTGTGCAGGCCCTTCCAGCGGTGCCCCGACCTTGAGAAGAATGTACGCCGAGAAGAACGCGCCGAACAGCATGACCTCGGACGCCAGGAAGAGCCAAACGCCCAGCTTGCCGCTGTAGACACCCGTCACGGGATGCGGTTTGACGGTATAGGGTAGTAACTCTGAAGACACTGATTACGCCTCCGTAACCGCAGTTTGCGGGAAGAAATCTTTGGACATACCCGGAACGCTGTACTCGTAGGGACCACGATACACAACAGGCTCGGTCGCGAAGTTGCCATGTGGCGGCGGTGACGGCGCCGACCATTCGATGGTCGTCGCCTCCCACGGGTTGTTTGAAACCTTCTTTCCGCCCCAAATACTCCAGAAGAAGTTAATGAAGAAGAAGATTTGAGCCACGCCGAGCATCCACGCACCCCACGACGACGTGATTGTCCACCCCTGAACAGCCGCACCCCAAGAATACTGAGTTTGGTCGAACAGACGGCGCGACACGCCAGCCAATCCCTGGAAGAACATGGGCATGAACACCACATTCATGCAAATGAACGTGAACACGAAATGCAACCTGCCGAGTGTATCGTTCATCTTTCGACCGGTGATCTTCGGAAACCAGTAATAGATGCCCCCGAAAATGGCCAGGATCGTTCCCGGTGCGACGACGTAGTGAAAGTGACCGATTACATAGTAGGTGTCGTGGAGCGGGATGTCTGATACGGGCAGGCCAAGCGGCAGCCCGGTAAGCCCGCCGATCGCGAACATCGGCAGGAACGCGAGCGCAAAGAGCATCGGCGTGGTGAAGCGAATCGCGCCATTGTACAGACTGATGATGAGCGCGGTGAGAATGATCACCGACGGTATCGAAATGATCATCGTAGTCGTGGCAAAGAACGCACTGATCGACGTGCCCATCCCCGTCATGAACATATGGTGCGCCCACACGATGAACGACATGAAACCGAGGAACACGGTGGAGTAAACCAACGCTCGATAGCCCCAAAGCGGCTTACGTGTGTTGTTGGCGATGATCTCTGCAACAATCCCCATCGCGGGAAGAATCAGCACATATACCTCCGGATGCGCGAGGAACCAAAACAGGTGCTGCCACAAGAGTGGATTACCTCCACCCGCTATCTCTCGACCCTGTACCATGGCCACCTGACCGCTCACCACCAACCCCTCAGGGAGGAAGAAACTCGTTCCGGCTACGCGATCCATGAGCTGCAATACACCGGCCGCCTCGAGTGGAGGGAAGGCCAGGAGAAGAAGGAACGACGTCACGAACTGAGCCCAGACGAAGAACGGAAGGCGAAACATCGTAAGACCCTTAACCCGCAACTGAATGATGGTCACGATGAAATTGACCGAACCCAGAAGCGACGACGTGATCAACGCCACCATACCGACCAGCCACAATGTTTGACCGGAAAAGAGTATGGGCCAACCGGCTGCGGGGGGCTGCGCGATGGCAGACAGCGGCGGATAGGACGTCCAACCAGAGTTGGCTGCCCCGCCGGGTACGAGAAAACTTGAGAGCATAATGACGCCACCGGCGGCGAAGCACCAATAGCTGGCCATGTTGATTTTCGGAAACGCCATGTCTGGAGCGCCGATTTGCAACGGCATGACATAGTTTCCGAACGCACCTACCAGGAGCGGGACCACGCCGAGGAAGATCATAATCGTTCCATGCATGGCCCCGAGCGCATTGTAGAAATCAGGCGTCATTCGCCCGCCAGGCATGAACTCCTCAGCCCACTTCGCCCCCATCAAGCGCTCAAGCAGACCACCGATTAACGGCATTGGCTCTCCAGGATAGGCGAGCTGCCAGCGTATCATCATGATGAGGCAGAAACCGAAGAACAGGAAGCACAGCGCCGTAATGCCATACTGAATTCCGATGACCTTGTGGTCGACCGAAAACACGTACTTCCTGAAGAAACCCAATTCTTTGTGGTGCTCGCCACTCATGCAGGCTTATCCTTAATCGAATTCGTCTTCGTCAAACTCTTCCGGCTTGGCCGATTCCAACCACGCATCGACGTCACTCTGCGTTGCGTGGATGACCATGAGCGCCCTCATGGAATAGTGATTGTTCCCACATAACTGGGCGCAGGCGACTTCGTAGTTTCCGGCTGAGTCATCTTTGGTATTGAACCAAACGGGTATGCGCATGCCCGGTATCACATCTTGCTTCAGCCGAAGCACCGGTATCGAAAAGCTATGAATCACATCTTTGGATGTGACGTCAGCGATCACCGGTCGCCCGGCAACAACATGTAACTCACCGCTAACGATGTCGTCGGCGCCGTGCTCGTCGTCCGGATCGATCCCGAGAATGTTGCTGGCCATATCTATGAACTGAGGACCGGCGCGACCGAACACGCCGTCAGGGCCGGGGTAGTGGAAGTTCCACGCGAACTGCTCGGCCACTACGCGAACGTGCTGGGGGTTTTCCTCTTCCGTAGGAAATCCTTCCTTCACCTCCGCCCAAACCGGGATGGACAGTCCAACCAACAGCGCAGCCTCGAAAACGGCGACGACAATTTCCGCATACTTCGACACCTTCGCCTTGACAGGCTTGGGATCGGCTTTGTGACCGGGTCGCTGACGAAACTTTACGAGGCAGTAGACGAAAAAGATTCCCCACCCCACAAACAGCACGCCCATGAACCAGTGCAACGTGTTGATCAACAAGTCAGACTGATGACCGGTTGTGGACACATCGGGCGGTAGAAACGGGCCATACGTACCGGTGATCTCGACGTCAAACGACGGTGCGGTCGCGTCCTGTGCCATCGCCGGCGACACAATCGCCATCAAGGCACAACCGCCAATCACCAAGATCAACATGCGTAACAGGTTTCTATACATGGATGGGCTCTTCTTGTCAGCCAATCGAAAATCCGTCGCCAGCGAACGACCCAACAGCAGGACCGTTCCAATGAACACTCTTCGTGCGTCGTCGGCGCCTGCCGAACCGCGAATCCGGTCCAATCACACAGCCTACGGCGCGTACGTAAAGTCCGCCGTCTTGGTTTCGCCGGATGCCACTTCGACCGTCATGGACATCTTGCCAAATTTCTCATGGAACGCTTCGATCGTGTACTTGCCGGCGGGAAGACCCTTAAGCTCGAACGTACCGTCCTTGCCCGTCACGGCAAAAAATGGGTGATCGAACACTTGTATATGACAACCCATCCAAGGATGCACGTCACACTTAACGAAGAACGTGTCTTCCTTGAGCAGCGTCAAGTCCTTAGTCATGCCCTTCTTCGGCTGCGTGAAGTTGTGCTGTGTATTGACTTTTGACTGAAAGTGGATGTTGTGGTTCGTAGCATCCCCATTCTTGACGGTAAGCGTCTGTCCCGCCATGATCCCAAAGACATGCGGTTTGTATTCGCAACCGAACTGTGTGAGCAGGACGGGCTCGTCTGGCGCCTTATACGTACGATCGCCCAGACCATCCTTGACGTAGACCATGACGTTCCTGACCGTGATCGGGTCGGTCTTCTTATTGAAAATGACCGCGTACGTGCCGATCTTCTTCTTCGATTTCTTACACTGCGGATCTTTGTTTGTCTTGATCGTGCTCCGCTTGTACTTGGCCACGTCGCCTTTGAATACGATTTTGCCCTTGATGACGGCGTTATCGTCCGCCATCGCCTGACATCCCCATCCCATCGTCAACGCGCCCACAAGCGCTAATACTATTGCCTTACCGCGATGCATGATGCTTCTCCTGGTTGAACGTTCCCGAACATTGGGTCCGGGTTATACGCTTGAAGTCGTCGCCGATCAATACCGGGCCCCAAGCCCGTGCAACGGATGAATTTCTCGAATTAGTCGTCGAAGTCCTCGTCGTCAAGGGCACCATCGTCCTCGTCGAATTCGCCCTCGTCTTCAATTACCAGTTTCGGCAGATCCGCGCGCTCACTGGTCGCACCTGCCTGATACAAATAGTCGACCAGCAGGTGTATGTGGTCCGCGCTGGTCCCTGGGTAACTCGGATCGCCCAAGAACGGGCTCACGCCGTTTGCGAAGTTCTGCGGCATCTTCGTACCAGGCTGAATCCACCCGGGCTGCAACATCCATTGATAGACCCAGCTACGCCGCAGACGCCTATACGTCAACGACAAGTTCGGAGCACTGGCGGCTTGGAGCATGATCTGCTCGTCCTCGCCAGCCTTGTTGGTACCCGAGAAATAAGCCTTAGTCTCGACATCGCCGGATGGGTACACAACGGTCTCCGCCCCGGTCATCGTGAGGCCGTCAATCACCGTGCCGACCGGATACGGCGTACCGTTGATCGTCGCCACAGCCTCTTCCCCCTCGCCGCGAACCGCATCGAGGCGGTATATCTGAACGAAGTCGTCCGTATTGTTTGCGGGACCGGGGAGCATATCGCCCAATACATGACACTGGAGGCAACCCATGTCGGTGAAGAACCTTTGCCCCCGCTCAAACTGTTCGCGCGGCGCATGCACGCGCGGAGGTTCCACGAACGGGTAGGCGACGTCGTATAGCGACTGCATGAAATCCACGCCGACCAGAAGCCTACGATGAGCGTCAATCACGTTGGCGTGCGGTGCCACCAATTGATCGAACTCAGCGGCGCGAATAAGCTTCCGCTCGACCCCCCACCGCCTCAAGTCCGCTGCTTCGTCTGCAAGCGAATCCTGCTCGAACCAATCCGTACCAGCGAGCGCGGCGTCGTTCCTGCTGGCCCCAACGGATTGCGCCGCCTGAGAATCCATGTACGCGCGCACTGGTGTGCGTGCCGCAGCCAGTTCCTTGGCGTCTTTGTTGCTCAGTGCGGCGAAGTACTCCGCAAGAACCGTAGCCTGTTCGCCGGTTATGTTGAAACTCGGCATCCGCACCTGAAGCCACGGACGTAGCGGTTCAACCTGCTGCAAGAAGCGATGGAACCAGTTGTATTGAACCTTGGCCCCCTCACCCCACAACGACGGTGGTGCGTTGACCGCATCGAACTCGACTTCGTCTGCGATCGATCGTCGGAAGTATTGCTGGATGGTCGGGACATTGTCCTCGATCTCGTGGCACGCGATGCAATTGAACTCTCTCGTGAGGTTGCGGCCTTTGGCGATCGGCCCTAAGTCACCCCCCTTGTAGTCAATCTTGAGCACGTCGTTTACGCGTGGGGGAATGCGCGACAACAGATACGTCGACAGCGCGTCAGCCTCATCCTCGGTAAAATAGAAGTTGGGCATTTTGAGCTTGTCGTACGGCAGCTTGATCTTCTCGCGATCCCAAATGCGGGGGTTGAGCAGCTTATGCTTGGCGAACCCGGCGTGCGTATGTGTGATCTGCTCACGCATGTCATCGTCAGTCGGAGACCGCCGACGTAATTCGCTAGCCCAGTCTTCCTGGCGATATACGTAACCGAAGTCTTCTTCGCGCTGCTCACGCATATCGTGGAATGCATGGTCGTAGAAAGCGAAGTCAAGCTGAGAGATTGGTTTTTCCGCCCACGCCGTAAGCTCCGTACCCACCGGGGTCGTCGTCTCGAAGCCGTAAATGTTGTGGCACGTATAGCAGCCGTAGTGACCAATCATCTTGTTACCAAGATACATGAGCTTCTTCTCTTCAAGACTCATCGGGGCGACCAGCGCTGCGGCCCACTTCTTCTCCTCCGCCGCCTGCTCCACGTCCAACGATACTACGAGCAACGCCTTGATCATCTCCGTCAGCTCGCCGCCCTCGTCATGAATGATAGACCGGCTTGCGCGTTCCGACCGCTGGGACGAAAGGAGCAAGAAAAGAAGATCGTCGACCTCGCGGCCACGCTCGTCATTGATCTCGAACCGCCCCGCTTCAAAATCCGCATTCTTGAGCGTCACCAGATACGCTGCGATGTCCGCAGCCTCGCCGGGTAACAACCGCAGACTCGGCATGATGGTGTCCGGCGAGTAGTGCGTCGGCTCCATCACCCACGAGTACAGCCAATCTTCTGAAACCTTGGAACCAATACCCGACAGTTCCGGCGCGAAGCGTGTGAAGGTCGGCTTGTTGTCGTCAGTGTTCGGATCGAAACGTGCCTTCTCAGGATGAAGAAAAGTATCCATGTCGCCAGGGAAATGCTCCATGGCGTATTCGACACGCTGGGTATAGGTCATCCCCAGGAATCGGTGACGCGCCGTCTCCTCCTCAAGACGCTCACGCTGAACGAGATCGGTTGTGATCCATTCTTCGCCAAACTCGGCAAGATTCGCGTGACAGGCAAGACAGCCAAGCGATCGGAACAGCTTCCGACCACGATCCGCATCGCCGGTCACGTCAGCCGGGCGCTCTATCGGCGTCCACTCTTTCGACACGGAAAACAGATACTTCGTTATGGCGGCCACTTCAGTTTCTGTCCGCAGTTCAGGAGTTTCGTCAAGCGGCGTGCCTGTCGCGTCAAGATTGTTCTCTTGAAGGAAAAAGTGCGGCATGCGCGTAGACGGACGGAAACTCTGCGGGAAGTAGATCCACTGTTCCACAAATTCGGGCTGAAGCTTGGCGGCGATGTATGCGAGGTTTGGACCGACGCGCCGCGCATCCGGAAGCTCTTCGATCTGGTGGCAATTGATACAACCGACAGACGTGAACAGGAATCGACCCTGGTTGATCCGCGCACCTCGACGCTCGCCGTTGAAGCGGGCGATGTCGGTGATCTGGCTGTGGCACTTGGCGCACGCCGCTTCGGTGTGCTCGCGAAGCCGCATCGGCCGATCCCAAAAGTGCTCTACAGTCTCAAAGGTGACGTTGGGGAGGCCCATCGCGGAAGTGTAGTATTCCTCTTCCCAAAGCTCGCGTTGTTCATGGGTTGCGGCAGAGTGGGCGGCTTGAACGAAGTCTGTTTCTTGGGGATTGCCCTCATGACAGACCGTGCAACCCATCGCCGACATGGGATGCGGCGAGTCGACCGAGATGTACAAGTCAAGATCAGGGTGGGCGAGCAACGGTTGACCAAGATCGATCGCGTTGCGCCCGGTACGCTTCAAGTAGTCATTGACCATGCCCAAGAGCACGTCAAAATAGGCATCCTGCTGTGGCCGATCCAGCTTATCCCAGTAATCGGTGACCTTGCCCGGGGGAAGAGCCTTCTCCTCTCCGGTCAACAACGGAACGGGTGGCAGCTCTAGGCCATCTTTGCCACGACGCTGAAGCTCCTCGTTTATGCCGGGGAGCGATCGTTCCAACTTACGTGCAAGACGATCTTTGGAGAACTCTGGATCGTCGATAGCAATATGACAGGTCGTACACCGATCGGTGGTATAGGTTTCCAGGTAATTGAGGCGCTGTCGGATATCGGGCAAGACCAGCTGGCGCACGTGCTCATGACGAAGGGCGGTCTTCGCCGCAAGAAAGTCTAACAGCGGCGCGTTAATGACCGCACTGACGATAGGCAAGTCGCCGAGCAGGCCACCCGCTTCCAGCACGCCGCGATATTCGCGGTCCTTTTTCATCGCGCTCTCAGCAACCGCACGTAGGTCCCGTACGACCTTGCTCAGGCCGCGAACGCCTACGGTAATCGCCTCAAGCGCTCCTTTTATTCGCGTCTGCTCGTCCTGATACTTTTCCTTTTCAGCAAGCAAACGCGACACCTTCTCATCATCAGCGAGAAGCTTCGCGTTCGCGGCCTTGGTCTTGGGGTTGTCGGCACCGTTGCGGTTGAGGGTTTTTTCGTAGGCGTCTCGCGTGACCTCAAGAACCTGACTGTCGCGGCTCCACCGGCCGTCGGCTACGTTGAACTTCAAACCGACCTGGACCAGTTCCGTCTCAAGCGCCCTACGCTTCGCCCCGCTGGTGTGCTCAAGAAGCTCCTCGGCATCGCGAACGCGCTGCTCCGCCTCGGCAATTTCTTGCTGCCGATCGCTGCGCATGGCATCGAGATAGTCCAAGTGGGCCAGCGCTGCCTTGTCGACGAAGTACCCCTCCTGGAAACCGCGCCACGGTCGATTGTAGTCGATCTCGATAAGCCAAAGCAGCGAAGCCGTCATGATCACGCTGCTGAACGCGAACCAACGATTGAGCTTGTTCGGACTATACAGACGTTGTTCGGGGACGGGCATCCGTCAGCTTCCTCGATTCCAAGGCGCCGTCGGTGCGAAGAAATCGCCGCCTGACGACTGTTGACCTGAAACAGCAATGTTCATGACACCGCGGTCAAACATTGAGAAACCATTCCGTAATAGCGACAACATAGTGCAGATTCAGCGACCAGCGCAACACCATCTTTATCGGCATGAGCAGCATGGTCAGCAGCAGAAAGGCCATCATCCCGTACCGCA
This sequence comes from Phycisphaerae bacterium, assembly GCA_029260075.1. Classification (GTDB taxonomy): domain Bacteria; phylum Planctomycetota; class Phycisphaerae; order UBA1845; family UBA1845; genus OFTM250. Next base: position 104,281 of record JAJDDY010000058.1, on the reverse strand, counting down.
ACATGCCGACCTGGCGGCAGAGCTTTCGGAAAAACAATACATACAACACGGCCGGACCGAGAATGAAATAGCCGCCCAACAAGAGAATTCCGGGGAGTTCGCGCAAGAGGTAGTTGCCCGGGATCGGGCGATTCAGCATTTCGATCCAGAATAAATCTCGCGGTTCGCGATTCAACAGCGCAGCCGGCTGGTTGTGGTCCCAGAATTCGTACGGACCGAAGAAGTTCCAGTTCGGACCCCGCAGGAACGTCCCAAACACGATCAACACAGACCACAAAATAACGAAACCGAACATGAACGTACTAATCGCGAACGGCCGCTCCTTGAACGTGTAGTAGCCGTTACCGCGGGGGTTCTTATCCATGTACGGGATAGCGATAAGTCCAACGACAATCAAACCGGGGAAGACCACGCCCGCCAGCCACGGATCGAAGTAGACGAGCATTTCCTGCAAACCGAGGAAGTACCACGGGGCCTTGGCGGGATTCGGGGCGACGTTGGGGTCGGCCGGTTGCTCCAAAGGAGCCCGCAACAAGATCGCCCACACGATTAAGAACGCTGTAAAAAGCACGAGGGCGATCAGTTCGATGTAGACCAAATCAGGCCAGACAAGCACTTTGTCATCAGCCCCTGCCTCAAGGAGCGGCTGCCCGTTTTCCATCCGCTCGTCGTTGATCGCCGCTTGACGAAACGATAGCCAGATGAAGAACGTCATCGAGACGATCATCATTACGATAGGAACGTTGTCCGCCTTCTTGACGATCAGTATGAAGTTCGGGTCAAAGCAACTCGCCAGGAAGGCAAGCGTAGCGAATGCGGCCAGCGGACCCGCAATGACCGGCTTGGTCACCTTCCGGTAACCCACAAGAAAAACAATCAGCAAGACCACCGCAATGATCATAAACCAGTGCGGCTGGCAAAGGACGTTGACCCAATGCTTGATCGTGTCGAAACCCGATCCTTCTGCAAGTACGCCTGGCATGAATATCAACCCAGTACTAACTGACTACCGAGACCGATGCCTCGCTCAACGAACCGGCCGTACGGACAACGCCCAGCCACGCGCAACGCCCGATTTCTTCAACAGCCCAACTACAGCGGCCCACTGATTCCGCCATCCTTGCGAACGCGCCAGAAATGCACAGCAAGGAGAACCGTGACAACCAACGGAATGAACACGCAGTGCAACACGTAAAAACGCAGCAGCGCGTTAGGCCCGACGAACGTTCCGGCTAAGAGACCGAATCGGGCATCCGATCCCGAATGAACGAGTGGCACGCCGCCAATCTGAATGAACGCGGCGCCCGGACCTTCGTAGCCAACCAGCGGCGTAGCGCGGGCCATGTTCGAACCCACCGTGATCGCCCACATCGCCAACTGATCCCACGGCAACAGGTAGCCCGTGAACGACAGCAGCATCGTTAGCACAAGCAGAATAACGCCGACGCTCCAGTTGAATTCGCGCGGCGGTTTGTAGCTGCCGGTTAAGAACACGCGCAGCATGTGCAGCCAGATCGTAATGATCATCGCGTGCGCACCCCATCGGTGCAGCTCGCGCTGAAGACCTAGCGTCACGTGGGCGCGAAGACCTTCAATATCAAAGTAGGCGTACTCCACCGTCGGACGGTAGTAGAACATCAGCAGCACGCCGGTGATGATCTCGACAAGAAACAGGAAGAACGTCAGCCCGCCCATGCACCAAGTGAACGACAGGCGGATTCCGCTCTTTCGGACCGCCACCGGATGAAGGTGCAAGAACACGTTGCTCAGGATCGCCATGGCGCGAGTACGGCGGTCCCGAGGAATGCCGTGCCGAAACACGCTTCCCCAAATCTGCCCTTCTCGAACCCAATTTGTAATTCGCGCTAGCATACTTATTCCATGACCTCAACACCGCATGAGAATCGCCGCGCGCTTCGACCAGCGAGGAGATCGTTCCTCATTAACCTGTCTATAGGCCGCAACCCGAACAACACGGCGCGGTAGTCTATCCGCTTCTGATGCAGCGTCCACCTCTGCGTTACACGAAATCATGCTTCCAGGTAGCTACCCGGCTGATCCCACTGACCCAATTCGAACTGATACCTCTTGCTCTTGTCGACGATGACCACGCCATCCTCAACGACGAGGCGGAACCGCTCGAGCGGACGCGGTGTCGGGCCCTCGAAATTGATGCCACTCTGTCGGTACCCGCTGCCGTGGCAAGGACATTTGAACTTTCGATCGTTCGGCAACCAGTTCGGGATGCAACCTAAGTGCGTGCAGATGATGCTCAGGGCGGCGATCCGATTCCGTGTCCGAATCATCCATACACCCTGCGGCTTGAAGTCTTCGATGACCGCCCCCGGCTCCATCTCTGCGTAACGCCGGAGCGGGCCAACCCGAACGCGCGGGTCCGGCTCTTCAAGCACGTTGGGCATCATGAAACGGGCGAAGGCGGGGCCGACTGCGACGCCGGTTCCTAAGCCGAATGCGCTCCATCCGATACCAAGGGCTGCACTGCTGATCAATGATCGACGGGCTGCGTCCGGATCCTTGCGCGCCTTACGGGCGGCTTCTTGCACCTTGGCCTGCCTTGCATCCGGCGGAAGGTCCGCCGCCGCCTTACCGCGCAGTGCCCCGGCTTCACCGGGTACCGCCGCCTCGTTGGCGAGAATACCGGCGCTACCGCCGCGCGACTTCGCCGCACGCAACAACGCCGCGATGGCAGGATCAGGATCGCCAGCGCCTGACGAAACGACCGGACTCGCCTTCGCGGTCGCGGCTTTGGGGGCTGATGGTTCAGTCGTCTTGCTGACGACAGGTGCAGGCTTGGCAACCGGCTGCTCCGCTGGAGATTCTTCCGCAGAGACAACCGGTTCGACGGGAGCGTCTGCATCGGAAGCTTCCACCGTCACCGTTTCAAACTTGATTACATCGGTGGGACATTCTTCTGCCGCGTCGACGATGCCTTCGGATCGCGGCTTCGTAAACTCGGCGCTCAGGGCATCCGGGCGAATCACGCACGTCTCTTCCAGTACCTCGAACACTTCCGGGGCGGCGGTTTCGCACGCATCGCAGACGATGCAACCCTCTTCGATCCAAACCTTCGTTATGACTTCTTTCGTGGCCATCGGTCTAGTTCCCTGCAAAATAGCCGTCGATCGTCGCGCAACTTTGTGCCTCAGACGCGGCCATCGCCACGCCGCGCACCGCCGGTGACGGATCCGACTTGAGGCGATCGACCATGCCCCAAAGATCGGCGTCGGCCAAATAAGTCACGGCGTCGATCGCTGCTTTGAGTATCTCCTCAACGCGTTGAGGTGGCATGCGATAGCGCACGGTCTTTCCACTCTCGTCGACGACATGGTAACGATCGCCCGATTCCAGGAATGTACGGTCCAGCAAATCCAGCAACGTCGTCTTGCCGGCGACACTGCCCAAACGGGCAAGCGCAAGCGACGCCACCCAAGCCACGTCGCCATCATCGGCCAATCGCACGCGCGTCAATCCATCAATCACCGACTGATCGCCCGACCGAGCCACCACGGAAAGCGCGGTACAGGCTACCAACTTCGTCTCGACCGATGTCGGTCGCACAAGAAGCGCAAGCATAGGGGCGACGGCCGCTCGCGTCGCCGGCAACTCGTGCAGCTCGGCGAGCTCTTGCATGGCCGGCTGAACGAACGGTTCGCGTCCGGCGTTCAAGACGTCAACCAACGTCCGCACCGCAACCGGATGACCGGTGCGACCCAACGCATGGATTAGGAATTCCGTCCGTTTGGATCGAACACTCAGCTGATTCGCTCGATCATCGCCAACGGTGGGAACATTTGTCAGATTGGCCAGATCGGTCTGGACCATCCGACCAAGCCGCATCGCCAACGCCTCGACCTCTTCGGGTGCAAGACCGCTTTGCTTATCTTTGAGCCACATGCTTAGCTCAAGCGCGGTCTGCCAAAGTTCCTTCTCTCGCGGCAACAACACGCCCAGGCTTTTTTCGCCACTGCTGGATTCCAACGTGGTCACTAGCTCGTCGAGCGAGTGCTCGCGCGGCGCCGCCTGACCACCGAACAACAGCACGACTACAACGGCGCCGCCGACGATGCCACCGATGATCAAGAGCGGCAAGCCGAAGAGCCGACCCATGAGCGACATGGTCATCGGTTCCAGATCGGGGCGATCGTTCGCGTCGGGCGAATTCATGTCCTCTATCTCGGCCTTCGCCAAGACATTCGGTGAATCCACTTGTTCGTGAGGCACGTCACTGCCCATAGCGAAAGGCCCACCAATGAAACCCGACTCATGCGGCCGGCACGAAACCAGGCGCTCAGGCCGCCAATATCATGCATTTCACGCCGCGTGCAAGCGATCGGCTCGTAACTACCTGCGAAGCTACGATTACCACACGTAGTGTGTGAAAAACTTCACAAATTCCTCGCGGAGCTTGGGCGGCGACTCATGCCGCCGCCCTTAGCTTGTGCAGCGCGTACTCAGTTGTATCTGTATTGCGACGGCCGGACGATCTGGCCCGGAACGGCCCACGGAAGCCGTTGCTGGCTCCCACCGACACATTGTTCCGTTTTTCACAGAGTAGGTCAAGACGATTCTCGCGATTTTTTCGCGGCCTCTTCTTAGCACACTTCGGTGCGCCGAAGGAAACTCGCGGCCGCCGGTGCAATCGCAAGCTCCGCCGGAAGCCAACCGCCCGGATCGCCGTCTATTTGAATCGGCACGCGTTCGTCGGAGTTGATGACTACATGTTTGGCCTGCACATAAGTCACGCGCCGACGACGGAAATGACGCCGCAGCGCGATGTGTACACCATGCCAGGCCAGACCGGGACGTGATACGTAGGGGAAAATACATACATCCATCAGCCCGTCATCGTACCGCGCCTTGGCCAATATTCGCATGCCGCCGCCGTAGCGCGCGATGAGCCCAACCACCACCTGGCCGCGGCCCTCGAAAATTCGCTCACCGTCCGCGTCAACGCGCACATGCGCCGGGCGATGTCGCCAGAGGGTTCGAGCGATGGGTAACGCATAGTGCAGCCGCGTGATGTGCCCGGTGCGCACGCGCGACGCTTCATGGACACACTCGCCATCGAAGCCGGCGCCGAAGATAATTCCGAAGCGACGACCGTTGACCGTTCCCACATCGAAACTGAACGGCTGACCGAACAGCAACGTCTCTGCGACTTCGTCATGCTTCTTGGGCATGCAGAGTTCCTCAGCCAAGAGGTTCTCCGTTCCGCCGCGAAACAGCACCATGGGCACCGTGCTATCTCCGAGCCCGCTCAAGACTTCGCTGACGGTACCGTCTCCACCAACCACCAAGAGTGCTTCGGTCTCGGTAGGTAGGTTGCCTGCAAGCTCGGATGCATGACCGGCTCGTTCGGTAACCTCTTGTCGGAATGAACCGCCGAGCCTTTCGACGTGCTTTTGAACCTCGGCAATCAATGGCAGCGGGTCGCGTCGACCGGACACCGGATTCACGATCGCGTAGATGTGTCGTCCCATGCGCCAATCCAACCCCACTATACGACAATGACACCGGTCATCGCGGTGATCGCTCGGCCACCAATACGCACCGCGTACCCCCCACCATCCAAGGGCTGAACAAGAGCGTTCACCAACCCCGCGCGACGGTCGGGGATGCCTTGCACACAAGTTAAACCCGCGAGCCCCTCATGAACGGGCACGGAGCCTTGCTGCACGAGATACGCCGCTAGTGGGCCGTGGACACTACCCGTCACCGCATCCTCGTTGATCCCCGCAGTGGGGGCGAAGAACCGCGACTGAACATTGATCGACGGCGTCAGCGTGTTCGTGGTGGCCAAACTCAAACCGCGGAGATCGTAACGTTCGAGCAACGTCATCAACCTGGCAAAGTCCGGTCGCGCGTTGTTGAGTGCAGCTGCATCTCCAACGAATACAAGCGCGTCGCGGTCCTGCGAGCGAATGGGCGGCAGCGATCGATCGAACACCCCGGCGGATAGCCCAAGCGCGTCTGCGAATTCGTCCAGCGAAAGGTCTTGCGGTGTGAGTATCGGATCGATCAAATCGAGCCAAATCATGCGGCCTGATTCCGCGCCCGGGATTCGCTCGACGTAGGCTGTGAGCAATCCGGACCGCGTCTCGATATGCACGACACTCGTCTCACCAACGCCCTTCACCGGAATCCGACCGGTCTCAACTAGGGCGTGAACGCCGGCGATCGTGGCGTGGCCGCACATGTCCACTTCGGCGGTTGGTGTAAACCATCGGAAACGAACGGAGAGACCTGGCGCGTCCGATCCGGAATCGGCGGCTTCAGGTTCGCTCGGTGGCAAGACGAACGTCGTCTCGCTCAGGTTGAACTCTGCGGCGATCGACGCCATGCGCACATCGTCGAGACCGTCAGCGTCCAACAACACAGCCGCCGGGTTCCCGGTGAAGGGCTCGCTAGCAAAGGCATCGACAACGAAGTACTCGCGATTCATAGTCCTGATAGTGTATGGCGATTTCGATCGATGCCAATGCGTGCGCCCCGCGTGTGTGGCCGATGGCGGAAAGCATGCCTAACATCTCAGTAGCGAACACGTCATCATGGTCAGACGGATTTTGGGAAGAAATATGGCTGACGAACAGATTGTCGACGCGCCGCCGGATTGGGATACGCTCGCGGAGGAAATCCGCTGCCCGATGTGCGACTACAACCTGCGCGGGTTGATTGAGCCGCGCTGTCCGGAGTGCGGCTTCCGATTCGAGTGGCCCGCCCTGCTTGACCCGACCCGCCGCGCCCATCCCTACGTGTTCGAACACCACCCCGAGCGTAACGTCCGTTCTTTCATTCAAACCCTGCTCGGCGGATTGAGACCAACGAAGTTCTGGACATCGCTTCACCCGGCCCAACCTTCACGACCGAAGCGACTGACCGCATACGTGTGCGTTACGATCGCCCTTCTCGTAATGACCGTATTCTCAGTCTTCGTTCCGCTGACGATTTCGGATTTGCAATCAACGGCGCAGTTCCGTCGGCGACTGCAAGTTTCGGCCAAGCGATATCCGGAGCGACTTGACTGGGCCGTGTCGCGCTACGGATCGCTCAAGAATTACCTTGACATCATCGCGCCAACCGGAATCAACCAGCCCATGCTTCGGAGGATGTTGGACGAAACCATAGGGGGGCCGCAAAGGAAACTACTTATTGTTTGCCTCATTTTTCCGATCGCGACGTTCGCCGCGATGATGATCTTTCAAATATCCATGAGCCGGGCCAAGGTGAGCCCTCGACATGTGCTTCGGTGCGTGGTCTACAGCTTCGATAGCGTCGTGTGGATCGGAATGGTTTCGCTGGTCTATGCCTCGGTTACGTTGGCCGGCGGTAACATGCCGAACCCCGGCGCAGCCTTGGGGGATGCGATGATCATCGTCGGACCGATCGGCGGTTTGTTCTTCGCCTACCGCTTGTACGTCGCCTACCGCTGCTATTTGCGGTTCGACCGCCCCTTCGCCACGGTTCTAGCCACACAAGTCATCGCCTTCCTCGCAAGCCTTCGCATCGCCACGGCGCTGTTCATGGGCGTGTAGGGTTGAGTGGGTGTACAGGACCGAGTGGGTATGTAGGACCGAGTGGGTGTGTAGATTCGGGAGCAAGGGATTGCGTCGTCGCTACATAGTTCCCGAAAACATCGCATGGTGCATAAGGGGTGAAGGAGCATGACCCGCGCGTTGGCAGCAGAGCATACTCGGTGCATATGTCGAGGTGTCGCCACACCGTCGGCATGTACGCCGAGGCAAAGGAACATGATTTGCGCATTGGCCAAGGTGAATGAGCATCGCCTGAGTGATTCAGCGCTTGCCTGGCTGCGTTCGACTTCAATGGTGACAACCACGTCGACCTGCTCGACTTCGCCCGATCCCAGGCCGCCTTCGGGGTTTTGCCATAGCAAACCCAATGACCGGCTGGTGCGTGAATCTCTTCCCGCACCTCCGGAACTGGCTGGTGCGTGAATCCTTTCTCGCACCTCCGGAACTGGCTGGTGCGTGAATCCTTTCTCGCACCCACAATCGGCGCAACCCCTTCCCGCAGAGCGATTGGTCCATAGAATGCGGGTGCGGAATCCTGCTTGAGCGGAGGGACGAGATAGGAATCACGTCCCAGCAAGGATTCTGCGTTTGCGGTATCCCGGTTAAGGAGGAAATCGCGATGGGATCACCGGCTAGAAGCAGGTGCCACACAAGACTGATCACGAGCTGGAAGCACGGTGCCACGCAGGACTGATCACCGGCTGGAAGCACGGTGCACACGGAATCGACGACCGGCCTAGCGCCGGTGTTATACGGAATCGACGATCGATTTAGCCCGGTGCCTCGCGGAAGCTAAGACGGGCTGGAAGTTGGCGCCGCACGAGAATGTCGGCCATGTTTGATTTGTGTCAGCCCGGGGCAACGAGGCTGCTTAGAAAACGGACTACAGAAAGCGGATTACTATGAAGAAGCTGCGATTGTTTACGCCCGGACCTACGATGGTTCCGGAGGACGTGTTGCTGGAAATGGCCCGGCCGATGGAGCATCATCGAACCGGGTGGTACCGCGAGATGCACAAGGAGCTGCACGAGAACTTGCAGTACTTGTTCCAAACCACGGGGACGTGCCTGACCTTCACCGGCAGCGGCACTTCGGCCATGGAAGCGTGCATCGTCGGGTGCTGCCCGCCGGGTCACAAAGCCCTGGTGATAGAAAACGGCAAGTTTGCCGAACGGTGGGCCAAGGTTTGCGAGACGTTCAGCATCGACCACACCGCGCTGAGTATTCCGTGGGGTCGCGGCGCGAAGGCAAGCGACATCAGCGCCGCCCTCAAGGCTGATCCGAAAATCGATACGGTGGTCGTCGTACACAGCGAAACTTCGACGGCTTCGGTGTCCGACGTGGAAGGGATCGCCAAGGTGACGCGCGAGCGCGGGGCGTTACTGCTGGTCGATGGCATCACAGCCGTCGGGGCGATTCCGCTCCGCATGGACAGTTGGGGCATCGACACGTACGTCACCGGATCGCAGAAGGCGCTCATGCTGCCGCCCGGTCTGGCGTTTGCGGCGGTCGGCGATCGGGCGTGGGAGCGAATCGACAGCGGCAAGATGCCCGTGCTGTACAACGATCTGAAAGCCTACCGCAAGTCCCTCGAAACATTCGACGCGCCATACACCCCGGCGGTCTCGCTCGTACGCGGGGCCAACGTCGTGCTGCGGGGCATCAAGGAGCGGGGCCTTGAAAGCGTGTGGTCCGAAACGACCACGCTTGCTCGGGCGACGCGGGCGGCGGTGGTGGCGCTGGGGATGAAGGTGTTCGCAACTGACCCGGTGGACTCGGTGACGGCGATCTGCATCCCGGAAGGTGTCGACGAAGCCGCACTACGCAAGACCATGCGAAGTCGATACGGGTTTCAAGTCGCGGGTGGTCAGGGCGAGCTCAAAGGGAATATCATCCGGTTTTCGCACATGGGCTATGTCGACGCCTTCGACACACTGGGCGTGATCGCGGCACTCGAGTTGACGCTTAAGGGGCAGGGGCAGAGTGTAACCCTAGGCGATGGCCTTACGGCTGCTCAGGCCGTCTTTGCGGAGGCCGCCGGCTGACAGGGTGGCCGATAGTCAGGGTGGCCCATGGCTTTAGCCGTGGGGGATGCGAATCGGCGGGGGTTTTCAAGTTCCCCGCCTCAAGTGACGCGAAGCATGCGTAGCAACGACGAGATCGTTAGATTCTACGCTTCAGGACGACATCCAGAGCGCACTTGCAGGTAGACGACAAGCCGCAGGCCCGTCGCCCGAGTTTATGGATCACCGACTGGAAGCCGGTGCCACACTTTGGCTACGGCGACGCTGACGCACCTAAACGGTGAAGTGGTTGCGTCGCCGGGTCGTTGCGTATATACGAGCGGGAATGATGATGGGTGGTTCAAGCACCAGGGTTCTGAGCGATTTGCCGCAAGGTCCATTTCGCGCGATGTTCTTCGGCGTCGTTGCGGCGATGCTGGTCGCACCATCGGGGTGCATTTCGTCCGCTGAATACTACGCCGCCGTCAAAGAAGCCGACGATCTCAAGGTCAAGACCGCAAACCTTGAACGAACGCTATACGACAAGAACGACGAGATTACGAGCCTGCAGCTTCAAATCGAGACGATTAACGGATTCGATCCGAGTAAGCGAATCGACGTGTTCGCACCGGTGGCCATCGAGATTGCCAGCCTGACCGGCGGCGCCGACTACGACGGAAAGCCCGGCGACGACGGCGTCACGGTCCACCTGCGGCCCATCGACGCGGATGGCCATGTGGTCAAGGCCCCCGGACGGATCGAAGTGCAACTGTTGGACAACTCCGACTTAGAGAATCCACGCGTTCTGGGGACGTACACCATTGACGATCCGAGTCAGCTTAGCAAGCTGTGGCACGGTCGGTGGTTGACGAACCACTACACATTACGCTGTCCGATTTCTCCGGATATCAAATCTACGCCCTCGAGCCGGGTGACGGTAAGCGTGCGGTTCGTCGACTACCTCACCGGGCGAACAATTACGGCGGTGAAGGAAGTTTCGCTCCACACCGGCGATGAGTGACCCGGCGAGGCGATATGTCCGAGTAGGTAGTATCGAACCTCGATCGGTTGCCCTGCAGGGTCGAAGACGGCTGCGATCCTCCGATTCTCCAGGGAGTATGACACTCTTGGCGGATTGCGAATCATCGAACCTGTGCGCGATTCAGTCTGCGCCGTAGTTCCTGTCAGAGCCCCCCGACGATTGTGTCACGCACCCGATTTTCCATGCAGGCAAGAGAATCCTTGATCCTAGCGTGACCGCACATTATAATCGTAGGCTGGTGTCGCGCGCGTCGCGCCGCCGTCGCACTACCGCCGTCGGCTGGTGCATGCACGATTCTTGTGGTGGCGAGCAAATGGCTGACAAAGCAGCTCAAACGGAACAAGTCGAACAGTCTTCAGGTAACGCCGACTCGGGTACGGCCATGGCGAGTCGTCCAGCCTCCGCCCCCCCCCGACGAACACCGAAGCAATTGCCACCCTATCGCGTGCTACTGCACAACGACGAGGTCAACACGTTTGAACACGTCATACTTTCCGTCGTTCAGCTTACAAGCGTGTCACCGCGAGATGCGCTGGTCAAAGCTATCGAAGCCCACGAGACCGGCGTCGCGCTGCTCTTGGTGACCCACCGTGAACGTGCCGAGCTATACGCAGAACAGTTCGCATCGCTCCAGCTCTCCGTCACCATCGAGCCCGCGTAACGCCGGTTCCTGCTAAGAGGGTGTTTGAGAAGGCGTGCATCGAATCGAGCCGCGACCGTCAGGGAGCGGTTCTCGCACTTGAAACCGGACCGCTTCCTGACGGGCGCGGCTCTGAATGAGACTTCTCAAACACGTTCCAAGATGCACTTTCAGCCTCTAGCTAAGTTTCCAGAAACGTTCTTCAGTTTTCGCGTGCCATGCCCAAGCCGAAGGCGCGGGCATGTCTCGACCCATCCAGCACATGGCCGCGCTGCGCTTGGCCATGGCATCCAACGCGCTGCTATAGCTCCTTGGTAGAACTGAGCGTGCTGAGCATCTGCGCATACACAGCCGCATAGCCATCGTAGGTGTGATCAATATGCCAGTCGGACGCCACGCGACGCGCGGCGGCGTCACCGAGTCGGCGTGCGAATTCGCGATCCTTGAGTAACTCGTGCATCGCGTCGGCCAGCGCAGCCGCGTCACCGAACGGCACCACCAAGCCGGTCTCGTCATGCTCGATCAAATCGCGACAGCCAGCCACGTCGGTTGTCACGATGGGACAGCCGGCGGCCATCGCCTCCAACAACGCATTGGGCAAGCCCTCCGTTCGCGAAGGGAACACGAACAGATCGGCCGCGCGGTATAGGCTGGCGACGTCGTCGCGCGACCCCAACCAATGAACGCGATCAGCCAGACCGAGACTGTGGGACTTATGCATAAGCTCGTCGCGCGTCGGCCCCTCGCCGGCGAGAACAAGGTGGACATCGGCGCTGACGCGCAGGCGTCGAAATGCGTCGAGCAATAAGTTCAGCCCCTTTACCGGATCGACCCGCCCCACCCAGAGAATCATCCGATCGCCGGCTGATAATCCGAGTTCGACCCGATCGATGGCGTTAACCGTGCTCATGCGCGTCGGATCGATACCACCTCGAACAAGTTGCAATCGATCGCGGGGAATTCGGGCTTCGGTCGCGAGGTGTTCGATCACAGAGGGCGAGTTGCCAATCGTGCAGCGACACAAACGGTGCGTCCATCGATCGATGACGAGATGCCACCGACGCTCGACTTCCACCGTCTGAATTTCACAGGCGATCCGCGACGCGGGGAACCCCGTATCCCACGCGGCCAATCTCGCAGCTGTGTTCGCATGGAACAGCAGGGAGTGGACAAGATCGGGTTTGAGGTCTCGAAGCAAGGCGCCTAGCCGCGCAATGATCCGAACATCCCAACCGCCGCGACCGTCGCAGTCGAACACGGGGATGTCCGCGTCACAAAGGCGATCGCCAACCGGGCCGGGCGGCGACAGCGAGACCACGGTCGGTCGAAACCCTCGGTCGCGCATTGCGATCGTCAGGTGCAACAGATGCAACGGTACACCGCCGAGTTCAAGATCGGTGATGACGTAAAGGATGTGCGTTTTCGACGCGATCAAAATGCGTTCAAACTGAGGGCACACTCGCATGCCGGACCGCTGTGGCCGGTACGGCTGGACAGTGTACCCGTTTGAGCGCAGCCTCGCACGTGCGTCTACGTGTGTGTCATTGCTCGTGAGCGATGAATCGTACCACGTACACCGCGACCGGTGCTACTCGAAAGCAGGGGGACGAGATAGGAATCACGTCCCAGCGTTTGCGAGAATCCTCTTGCCGAGCCGCGCCCGTCAGCAAGTGGACGTTTGACAACCAGTCGAAAGAGCGCTCCCTCACGGTCGCGGCTCGGTTCAGCGCTGATCGCCTGGTACGTCTTCTCACACACGTTTCTAGCGTGATTGAATCACGAGTTCGCCGGGCATCATCATCATAATGCCGTCTTGATGAATCAACTCAATCCCTTTCAACGCGTGAATTATGGCTTTGGTGCGAAGGGGATCCAGCGTGGCCATCGCGGGCAGCATAGCCTGAATGAACGGTTGTCCCATGATGGGGCCTCGGGCGAATACCGCCGCGCTGGTAAACTCGTTGTCTCCAGATTCGCCGCCGAGGAGGTCAAAGATTGTCGGGGGTTCCGGGATCACACGTATGTCGTAGTCTGAAATTCCAGCCTTCTTACCTGCAAACTTGATGGCATCTTCCAGCCCGCCAAGGCGATCTACAAGACCAAGTTCGAGTGCCTGCTTGCCCGTAAACACCCGGCCGGCGGCCAGCTTGTCGATGGGTTTGGTCAGCTTGTCGCCGCGACTGGCCACCACGTGTCCTTTGAAGATGTCGTAGACGCTGTCCATGTAGTGACGGAGCTTGGCGCGTTCGCCATCGTTGAACGGACGGGCGGTGCTGAAGAGGCCGGCCATGGCCCCGCGCTGATTCGCATGCCAATTGATGCCGAGCTTGTCCCACATCCCCGTCGTAACGATCTTACCGCCGACCACGCCGATCGACGCGGTGATCGTGCTGCTATCGGCGAAAATCGTTTCCGCGGCGCAGGAGACGTAGTATCCACCGCTGGCTGCGACGTTGCCCATAGAAACGATGAGCGGTTTGTTCTTCACGACGCGACGGGTGGCATCAAGAATGATCTCGGATGCCAGCGCCGACCCACCCGGCGAGTCCACACGCAGCACGACGGCTTTCACTGTGTCGTCCTTGGCCGCTTTGTCGAGGGCTTTGCGGATGGACGTGCTGTACGCGCCCTCGGAACCGCCGAACGGCGAAGGCTCAGCCGCACCCGTTTGAATCGCTCCCTCAACGTAGACGATCGCAACGCTCGGCTCGGTGTATTGCTTGGCTTTCGGGTTGAGCAGTTGCATCATGAATTCGAACATCGCGAAGAAATTGTCCTGCGGTATTTCGAACAAGTCGGTCTTGCCGTAGTCGGTGACAAATTCCGCGTGCTCGCCGTAGCGATGTTTGAGATCAGCGATAAAGTCCTGTCGGTGCTGAACGGAATCAATCAGGCCGGCCTTGAGTGCGTCCTCTGCCGAGTAGGGACCACCGTCGATGAGCGCCCGCACCTTGTCTTCGCTAATGCCCCGCCCTTCCGCGATGAGGGCTACGATGTCTTCATAGATACCGTCCAACAGCCAGTCGACGTTCGCCTGCGCGTCTTCCGAGGGTCCGGTGCGGGTAAACATTTCGTGAGCGGATTTGAAATCGCCGCAGTAGAGGAAGTCGGCACGGCAATCGATTTTGTCCAACGTACCCTTGATGTAGGGCTGTTCGCCGTAGAGTCCGGTCAGCCACAGATCACCCGTTGGGACCAAGCTGATGTGTGAAGAGGCCGTAGCCGCTGCATAGGTCATCGTGGTCAGCGTGTCCGCGTGAATAAAGATGTCCTTGTCGACGGCTGCGAACTTGCGTAGGGCGGCGTGAATTTCCTGCAACTGCGCGACGCCCGGCGCCGCCTGCTGCAAGTCAAGCACAATGCCCACAACCTCGTTATCCAAGCGGGCTTGCTTGAATCGGGCCAACAGCCCCTTGAGCGACATGGGCGGTTCCGAACCGAAGAGCGGCGGCATCTCGACCGGCGTTTCCGACAGAGCACCTTTGATCTTGAAGTAGGCGACCTTCTTGACGACTTCGCCCTTCCCGCCGCCCATGGCCAGCTTCTTGAGCGCGTCGAGCTGTGCAGGGGCGGGCGAGGTAATGAGCAACGAGACGGCAAGCGTCGCGAGTAGCATTCGAATTCGAAGAGCCATGGGTTTGTTCCTCCAGAGCAAAGGGTCGGTTGATATTCCTATCGCAATGATATCATTAAGTTCGGCTTTCAGGAAGCATGATTGTCGATCGCCACAACTACTTACAGACTTTCGTGACGTGCTTCGACGTCATCTGTTGACCAAATCTTGGAATCCAAACCGCCGCTACGGCGCCGATCCATAGTAAAACGCCGCCCCACTGCTGCCAGGGGATCGGGTGGCGATAATCCAATCCGCCACTTCGGAGGAGCATGAGCCCACCGAACAGACCGACGACGGCCATGAGCGCGTAGCGATACGGCGAAGAAGAGCCCAGCATCAAGAACCAAGCCGCGATTACAAGAATCGCCTCGCGCTCAAGTGGGAAGACCGCCAGACCATAGGCCAAGCCGCGCGTCAGCTCGATCAGCGCCCAGGGACTAACCCGCAGCCCATCTTTCGTCGCGACCACGGCTTTGCGTTTGCCCGGACCCATCGTTTCGCCCTTGTCCGTCTTGACCCAGACATGGGAGAAATCCGTAGCGATCTGAGCCTCGAACCCGAAGTTGCGCAGCAATGACGCCGCCACGACCGCACGCCCGTCGCAATCCTCTTTCCCTTTGGAAAGAACCTCGTCCACCGTCGGCATGTAGTCGGCCATGCCCCAGGTATTCCAATCCCAATCGTATCGCACCTTTTCAAGCACGAATCGTTCGACCGTGGCGAGGGCCTGCTTGGGATCAGCTTTGGGCGTCATCCTGCCGCGCAGCTCGGCTACGAGCGGCTTGAGCGCCTCGGCATCAGGTTCGATCAGGGCGTTCGGATCGCGCCAATGCTCTACATGTTTGACTAAGAGCGACGGATACGGGAAGCACACGACCAGCAGAATCAGGCCGAACACCAGCCACTTGACCGGCAGACGCCAATACCATCGTAGCTTGTTGAGGATAAGTATGCCCGCCATGTCGCTCCAACATCCGCGTACACCGGTTGATCGCTACCGTCCGATTAAGTTATATTCGCAAAATGGGACGGAGTATGCCAGCGGCGTTGAAGAAATCTGATCAGTCGACAAGATACGAGGAAGAGCGACATACGCCGAGGGGACCGGACAACCTATGCAAGACTTTGGTCAACGGATTGATTACGTAGCTTGTCGGAGCCGCCCATGACGCTGCTTGTCACATCCATCGCAGCCAACAACCTCGCAACTGTAAGATATCTGGCTGAGCGCGCTTGGCGATCCGGTTGTGACGCGGTGGAGCTGCGCATCGACGAGTACAATGACGAGCCTGAGTCACTTCGCGACTACCTTCGCGCCAACCGGGATCATACGTGGATCGTCACGTGTCGCAGCGTTGAAGAGGGAGGACGCTGCGACGACGACGCAGCAACCCGCGCTGCCCTGCTCCGCTCGGTCGCGGAGGGCAGCGGCGCCTACGTCGACTTTGAACTACGCGACTGGGAAGGCCAACCAGCGGCCCAAACCGACGTCGTGGCGGCATCGACCGTCCCCGGCGACGGTCCGTCCCGGTTGATCTTGTCGGCGCATGATTTCGATGGCCCGTTTGACGAATTGGCGCATGTACTTCAAACGGCGCGAACCGTTTCCCAAGCCGGTTCGATCAAACTCGCATATAGGGCGAGGCATATCTGCGATTCGTTCGAGGCGCTGGATCTTCTTCGTCGCGATCAAGATCGTCGTGCCCGAAAAACCGCGGGGTCATCTTCCGGCCCATCGACGGCACCGCTTGCGGTCATGGCCATGGATGACCACGGGCTGTGGACTCGCGTACTCGCCAAGAAGTTCGGTGCGTTCGCGAGTTATTGTAGCCTCGAACGCGGCGCCGCCACGGCGCCGGGACAACTAACGGTCGCCGAAATGATCCACCGCTACCGCTGGCCCGATATCGACGCCGCAACCAAAATCTACGGCGTGATCGGCGACCCGGTCGCTCAATCCATGAGCCCATTTCTGCACAATACGTGGCTCGCCGGCGTCAACGCCGTCTACCTTCCGCTACGTGTTGCGGGCGGTTCGGCAGGGCTCACCCGATTCCTTGACGGATGTCGCAACCGCCCATGGTTGGACCTCGCCGGGCTCAGCGTGACCACGCCGCACAAGCAATCGGCGCTCGACTGGCTTGGCGGTGGAGCGGACTCCATGTCACGGTGCATCGGGGCGGCCAACACACTCGCGTTTTCGAGCGATGGAACGCAGGGGTACAACACCGATGCGTACGCATCCGTCTCGTCGCTTGTGGCTGCTTTGGATTGTTCGCGAGCGAATCTGTCCCGGTTGCCGATCGACATCTTGGGCGTTGGCGGCGCGGCGCGCGCGGTGGCCCATGGGTTGCACGAATACGGATGCCGGCTGACGTTTTATGGACGCTCGCCGGAGAAAACGAACGGCCTTGCAGAGGACCACCACGGCGTAGCCCGCTCGTGGGACGAGCGTAGTCACCGATCGGGTGAGGTGGTGATCAACTGTACGAGCGTGGGAATGTGGCCCGACGTTGCCGCATCGCCCCTTCCGGCGTCGTGTTTCAACGGATGCACACTCGCCTACGATTTGATCTATAACCCGTTGGCGACGCGGTTCCTCGCTGAGGCAAAGGCAGCCGGGTGCAAGACACTCAACGGTTTGGACATGTTCGTGCGCCAAGCTGCCATGCAGTTCGAATTGTGGACCGGCCAGCGGCCGGATACGGAATCGGCATGCGCTTTGCTCGAACGTGAGGTCTTAGAGCAAGTACAACTTGGGTTATGACAAACCGAGCCGCGACCGTAAGGGAGCGGTTTTCGCCAACGAAACCGGACCGCTTCCTTACGAACTCGGCCCTGAAAGAGACTTGTTGTTGAACACGTTCTTGACGAAAAAGACGAACAAGACATGGCGGCACGAACCATAACAAGCAAACCGTCCATCGCACTGATCGGCATGCGCGGATGCGGTAAATCCACGGTCGGGCGACTGTTGGCTACGCGTCTGGGCGGCGATTGTTTGGACACGGATGACCTCGTAGCCGGTCGCGCCGGTCGATCGATAACCGCGATCTTTCAAGACGAAGGAGAGGAAGGATTCCGAGAGCGCGAACGGCGGGCAATCGCAGTAGCATGCCGAACCGCACCTACGGTCATCAGCGTCGGCGGCGGCGCGGTGATGGATAAGCGCAACGTCGACGCCTTGCGAGCCGTCGCGACCGTCGTTTGGTTGACGGCGGACGCCGACGTGCTGCATCGACGTCTCTCATCCGACCCGGTCACGCCGCAGCAGCGACCCGCTTTGACGAATCAATCCGGCTTGGGCGAGGTCGAACGTCTACTGCTTGAGCGCACACCGCTCTACGGGCAGGCGGCTGACTTTGTTATCGATACCACGACCGACGGCCCGGTAGACGTTGTCGCCTTGATCACCAATCAACTAAGCGATTGAAAGCCCGCTGAACCGTGCCAGAGATTGGTCTCGCGACAAATGAGGAGTCTACCGAGCCGCGACCGTGAGGGAGCGGAGGTTTGAGAATCGGCGCGGACAGCGAAAGACCACTCCCTGACGGTCGCGGCTCGGTTCGGACGAACCCCTCACATAAGGCATGACAAAGCACGAGCAGTCTGTTGAACAAGTGTGGCACCGGCTTCCAGCCGGTGATCCATTGGCGATTTTCCCGTCTTGACGGGTACGCAGCCCGTTGTCGTAGGTGGATTCGAGGCGACGGCATGCATAAATACCAGCATCGTTCAACAGACCGTCAGCCCTTGTCGACAAGCTGCTCCGTCGGTGCATCAGTCAGCCTCACATCGTCATCGGCTTGCGCCGGATGCGAGAGTCCCGCCCGCTCGCAAATTGCAGTTATGATCTCGTCGAAGTGCCGAATCACGTAGCGGTCAAGGACAACGACGTTGGTCCGTTCGCCCGTCGCATACTCCAACGCCATCTCGCCGGTCAAACCCGGTTCGCGGTAGCGAAGCATCTTCATGGACTCAAACGGAATGACGGCAGCGCCGCCAATCTGCAACCCGGAATCCGAAACGCACACGCGTGTACGAAGCACGCGAATAAGCTGGCCAACGAACCCGAGACCCAGAACGATCAGCCCATACCCCAACCATCGTTGAAGCGTAATGTCCGTCTCGCTGTGCGTGCCGTCGACCCAGCCGATTTGCTCAATGCGACCGGCGACATGCCGCACGTGAAGCTGACCGCCCGGGCCAACAAAGTACGTGTCACGACCGTGTTCCACCGGCGTGCCCGCGACCTCTCCTTTGAGTTCATCCAACGCAGCCCCGTTTGGGAACCGTGCCGCAAGAGCCTGGCCGCGATCGGCTGTTAGTTCCGGGTTGACCACAGGATCCGCCCCGTCGCTCAAGCCAAGTGATTCGACGAACTTGGTCGCGTTGTCCAGTGGGTAACCGACGAAACCGTCATAAAGGAACACCGAGGCAGCCGCAACGACGAACAATAACGGAACGGTTGTCCGAATCACACGCTCCCTCGTTGTTCCTGATTCGATCGTACTCATGTCGCTAACCCGCCCGTTTGCATGAATGCGTGGCGCCGCGTGCCGGAATCCGCAGTGATCGCCGATAGCATTTCGTCTCAGCAGCGGCCAACACCTGATCAGACCGTGCGTGACTTATCTATCGACATTCCCGGGATAACCGGTTGAAAACGATCTCGCCAGATGCAATAATAAACGCTGGCGTGGCGTGTGCGACCTGCTGAGGCGCGCACCGCGTGATCGCGTGTGGCCAACAATTGTACGGGCTGGAGCCCATGGCGGTTCTGTCGAACTGATTGCGAAAGAGGATCGGAGATCATCATGAGCCAATTCGGCGCCATCTGCGACGACTTCTACGTGAGCAGTCGCTTGTACCTCAAGCTGGACATGGGGCTTGAGCGGGAAACCGTTCTGCACTTCTTCGATCGTATCCGCAAGGAATATCCGGCGCTGTGCAAGCTGCGCCGCCGCGAAAACAACGTACTCTTTCTTGAGGAAGACGCCGACGAACGCTCGCCGCGTCGGTGGTTGCGCCTCGACACCGGCAGCCTCCGATTCGGACAGTTCGGACCGGAAAATACCAACGATGTCTTTCGGTTCGGCGAGTTGATCCTAACGCAAGCACCCTACCACCTTTCGTTCAGCGATATCGACTTCGACCATCTCGAAGTCATTTTCGGCTTTGATCTGGAGTATCGCGGCAATCACGATGCCCTTGTGGCTGAGACGTTGCTCGGCGACCACGCGGGCACAGGCATGCTTTTCGGCGACAGCGCCGCGCACATTATCGACGCACAGCCGTACTTCGGCATCGCCATGACACCGGACTGCGACATCCAAGCCTACGTTGAAGTCAAGTCCCGCACGACGACGTTTGAAGTACGCAGCGGTAGCTTCGAGGGTGAACCGATCAGCGTCTTTCTGACCATGCGAAAATATTGGGGCGTGGACGGTCCGGTGTCGCTCGACGACGCCTACCGAACGCTCTTCGAAAAGGCGGACACCCTCGCCACGGACCTGATCGTGCCGAACTTCGTCAACCCGCTGGCCACAGCCATCGCGAGTCGATCGTAACAACAAGTCGCAGACAGTTTTGGGTCGCCGCCGAAGACGTTATGATCTCCATCCATGGTTGACGCACAGATAGCAGTTCGCCCGATCATCGGCCTGGAGATTCACGTTCAGCTTCTGACCAGATCGAAGATGTTCTGCGGTTGCCCGGTTCGGTTCGACGACCCGCCGAACAGCTTGGTCTGCCCCGTCTGCATGGGTCTACCCGGCGCACTGCCCGTCATCAACCGCCGCGCGGTCGAGCTTACGATCCTGACCGGGTTGGCATTCGGTGGTACGATTGCGACCCACACAAAGTGGGATCGAAAAAGTTACTACTACCCGGACCTTCCCAAGAACTATCAGATCAGCCAATTCGACCTCCCGCTGGTCAGCAATGGCCACCTTGACGTAGACGTCGGCCACGGCGAGCACCGCGTTCGCATCCGCCGCGCCCATCTTGAGGAAGACGCCGGCAAGAACGTTCACGACGTCGGTGGTCATACACTTGTCGACCTCAACCGCGCCGGCACGCCGCTTCTCGAAATCGTAACCGAACCGGACTTGCGCTCGGCTGAAGAGGCGTGCGCCTTGTGTACCGGTCTGCACCGATTGGTCACGTACCTCGGCGTCAGCGAAGGGAACATGAAGAAAGGTCAGATGCGGTTCGAGCCGAACGTCAACGTAGCGATTGAACATGACGGGGTCGAGTATCGCACGCCCATCTCCGAGATCAAAAACCTCAACAGCTTTCGAGCCGCGCGCGACGCGATCGACTTCGAGATTGACCGTCAGGTTGCTGCGTGGCACGAAGATCATTCGTATGTACTTGGTTCTGCACCGAATGAAAACCGTGGGTTCGACGCCGACCGGGGGGTAACGGAGTTTCAACGAGACAAAGAAGCCGCCCAGGACTATCGCTATTTCCCCGATCCCGATCTGGTGCCGGTTAACGTCAGCGACGCCATGTTGAACGAAATACGGCAGTCGCTGCCCGAACTACCCGACGCCCGCACGGCGCGCTGGGTTAAAGATCATAGCCTGTCCGTCGAGGACGCTGCGACTGTTGTGGGTCATCGCGCAACGGCTGATCTTTTTGACGCGGTGATCAGCGCGGGTGGACCGCCTGCGATCGTCATCAAACAATTCGTGAATGTCTGGCTTAGCCATGCCAAACAGCGCGGTGTGACGATCGGCGATCTCGGAATTGATCCGGAACGAATGGCTGAACTCGCCCAGATCGTCGCCGACGGCACCATAAGCAAGACCGCCGCCGACCGGGTCGCCGAGATCATGCTCGCACGCAACCGTTTTGACGCCGGAACAGAAGACGCAAGCGACACTGTGACACCATCCGTAGCGAGAACCCTGCCCACGACCAAGGCGAATAACGCCGCGCGATGCCCGTCACCGCTGGCGCTTGCCAAAGAACTCCGATTGCTTCAGGTGCGCGACACGGCTGCGACCGATGTGTGGATCGATGAAGTGTTCGCCGCGAATGAACAAGCTGTGCAGGATGCGATGACGAATCCGAAGAAGCGAAAAGCCGCCGCCGGTTTTCTTCGGGGCCAGGTGATGAAGAAATCCCAAGGCAAAGCCGACCCAAAGCTTGTGGGCGAGTTGATCGACAAGCGACTAACCGGATCTGCGTGACGGCGCTTCCCGCCGCGCGGCAAATCGGACATTCCCCCCATCTGAAGCGTTCGGAGGAACGTACGTCACTGGGCGATAAGGGACTCGAACCCCCGACTTCCTCCTTGTAAGGGAGGCGCTCTAACCAACTGAGCTAATCGCCCTCTTAGTGACCCGGCTTCATTGCACCGCAGACGTCGACTGATGTCAACGATCTACATACTCTCGTTCGATCAGTAGTCGCGCCGGCAAAAGCTCACCATAGCCAGCAACACCACGACGGCCTCGAACAGCACGGATGAACCGATCGACATCAGCGGGCTTTTTTGCATTTCGCGCTCGTCCATCTCTCGAGCGCGGCCCATCTGATTAGCGTCCGCACCCTTAATTGCACCCTTGGGAAAAAGATCGAAAGCGCTGCCGGCGCCTGCCCACTTGGCTGCAAATATCTGAATATCGCTCGTCTTCGGGGGTATCCAACTCAACACACGAGCGGCGTGGTACACGCGCTCTTGCTTCATCAGTGTCGGATACGTTTCAAAGGTCTGAACTGCGGTAACGGGCACCGTAAACAACATCCATGCCCCGAGACTAATGAGGATGGACGCGATCGTGCTGCCCGTCTTGACACCCACAAGAACCGTAACGCAATAGACGTAGCTGAATAGGAGGACGAGCAACGGGATGGATAATAGATACCCCGGAAGCCAAACACCCCACCGAAGACCGCACACGAGAAAAGTAAGCCCCACGAACAGCGTAGCCTGAATGAGCACGAACACCATACTTGCCGCATACTTATACATGAACAGCATCGGGCGGCTGAGCGGTTTGGAAATCAGCACGTCCACCGCACCATGTTCCATAACGCGGGGGAACACGTCTGCAGTCGCGATGACCATGAGAATCACACCGATCCATCCGAGAAAGAAACTCATCAAGATGTAGACGAGAAGCCCGGCTACGTTAGCACGACCCAAACCGGACAGTGGGCTGTACCTTCCTGTTTCGACCTCCCACATGCCGAACATGAAGCTCATACCGTGCTCTTCAATACCCACGCTAAGCATTGCGAGCGCAACGAGCACGCTAATACCCGCAAGAACCCAGAAAATTTTCCGGTCAAGCGACTCGCGAAAGCTGTCGACGATCAATGTCCAGAACTGCATGATCAACCCCACAATGCGACAGACGTCGCCGTACGCCCCATTGAATATATGTGAGACCGACTTTCCGTTCGGTCAAACGCCGCCAATACCCACAAGACGACCGACGGGAGAATCGGTCACACACATCCGTTGTTCAACAGCCTACTACGGAGACACGGGGCGGGCCACCGGCGCCGCATCGGCCGAACCGGATCGATCAGCCAGCGCCTCAGCCAAGATATCTTCCAAGCTGACTCGCTTGGGAATCACCGAATCAATCATCAACCCCGCGGCGCGTATCAAATCGATGGCGTGGTTGACCTTGTCCGCCTCACAACCCGCTAGAATGGCTTCACCTTCATCAACGGTCGCACCAAGTGCGACAAGCTTGCCGCGAACGGCCGCAGCATTTCCAGTGTAAGAAATTCGGTACTCGACCGTTTGGTCGGTCAGGTCCGCAAGTCTTCCCTGACGCGCCACGAGCCCGTCGATCAGAATCGACACGCGATCACACACCATCTCCAACTCGCTAAGCAGATGAGAATTCAAAAAGACCGTCGTACCCGACTCTTTGAGTTCCACGAGCAACTCACGAACGTCACGCCGACCCATCGGGTCCAATCCGTCGGTCGGCTCGTCGAGCACGACAAGTTCCGGAGCGTTCATCAGTGCTTGGGCAATCCCAAGACGCTGCAACATTCCCTTCGAGTACTTACTCACACGGGTATCGGCCCACTTCGTCATGCCCAACCGATCGAGCAACCGACCCGCATTCTTCTTCCGTACCGCTCCGGGCACATGGGCGAGCGCCGCGAAGTGGTGGAGCACCTGATTGCCGGTTAGGTATCCGGGGAAGCGATGGTTTTCCGGAAGATATCCGGTGCGCGCAAGCTTGCCGTGGTGACCGATCGGCCGACCGAGAATCGTGCCCAACGCATGGGTTGGACGCACGACCGTCATCATGATTTTGACCAGCGTGGATTTGCCGGCGCCGTTCGGTCCTAAGAGGCCGAAAATTTCGCCGCGCCCGACCTGAATGTTCACTCCGCGCAAGGCATGAATCGACCGCCCGTACGTCTTGCGTACGTCGATCAGGTCAACGCCCCAGTTGGTCATTTCGGTGATGTCGACCATCAGGAATCCCGACGCTTCAGCAACTCGTCCGCGATCTCTCCGGCTACGGCATCCGCCGCCACGTCGACCCATTCGACGTTGCGAAGGCGGCGGATCCACGTCCGTTGGGACTTGGCGAGTTGACGCGTGTTGATTTTGATCATTTCGATGCCGTCCGCAAGGGATGATCGGCCTTCGAGATGATCGATCATTTCAGCATAGCCCACAGCCTTGCGCGCCGTAACGCTCAGACCGCGCGGTGCCCGCATCAGAGAGGCCACTTCGTCCACAAGCCCTTCGTCGATCATCCGCCGAACCCGCGCGTTGATCCGGCGGGCCTGATCGTCGCGATTACGGCGCAGACCCAAGAGTCGAAAATCGTGCTTCGTCCGCTCCCGGTCCCACTGCTCCTGTAGATCGCTGATCCGCCGCCCGGTCAATTCGTGAACTTCCAACGCCCGTACCACACGCCGCAAGTCGTTAGGGTGAATTCGACCGGCCGCCACCGGATCGATTTCGAGCAGACGACGATGTAGTGCCTGCGATCCGTCGACGGCAGCCTCTCCATTCAACCGCACACGAATCACCGGATCGGCCCCAGGACCGTCGAACAATCCTTCGGTCAACGCCTTGAAGTAGAGAATCGTTCCACCGACCACGAAGACGTGCTTACCACGCGATCGTATGTCCACGATGGCTTCCTCCGCCGACGCTACATAGTCCGCAACGGAAAAAATGTCCCACGGATCGACAACGTCGACTAGATGATGACGTATGTCGGCCCGACGTTGCAGCGACGGCTTGGCCGTACCAATGTCCAAACGTCGATAGACCTTCATCGAGTCCATGACCACGATCTCGCCAGCGGTTTCGGCTCGGCCGGCCAACTCGAATCCCAGCGAACCCTTACCGCTGGACGTACAACCCACGATGATCGTCATTGACGGCGGCAATGCACGCTCCCACGGTTCGGCTTGATCTAGCCGGCCCTCGCAAAAAGTGTGGCACCGGCTTCCAGCCGGTGATCCATTAGCGATTTCTGCCACCCGACCCATTAACTCATCGACGACAGAGCACCAGCCCAGGACACAGTCCGCGACGCAACACTCCGATGCATCATAGGCCTTGGTCAACAGTCAACCAAGTTGAATTGATCCGCACGATCCGCTACAAGGTCCAAACGGACCGGTCAGCGCTGGCCGATCGCCACCTTGTCGACGCCGGAATACCGCATGGCTGCCGTAACACTCGAACACGTCATAAAGGTTTTCCGCACCGGTCGCACCGAAGTGCGCGCCGTCGACGACCTCAACCTGTCCGTGGCCGACCAGGAGTTCCTGGTGCTTGTCGGACCGTCGGGCTGCGGCAAGACGACCACACTACGGCTGATCGCCGGATTGGACGATCTGTCCGGCGGGACAATCCAAATCGGCGGGGAAGACGTAAGACGTGTCGCACCGAAAGATCGCGACATCGCCATGGTTTTTCAGAACTACGCGCTTTACCCGCACATGACCGTCTTCAAGAATATGGCCTTCGGACTCAAGATGCGGCGCGTGCCCAAAGTGGACATCAAGCGCAAAGTCGGCGAAGTGGCCGATTTGCTGGGCATCGAGCACCTACTCGATCGAAAGCCCGCCGCGCTCTCCGGCGGCGAGTGTCAACGTGTGGCGCTAGGCCGCGCGATCGTGCGGCGACCGCGCGTGTTCCTGTTCGATGAGCCGCTTTCCAACCTCGACGCCGGCTTGCGCGTTCGAATGCGCAGCGAAATCAAACTGCTCCATAAGGACTTACAGTCGACGATCATCCATGTCACGCACGACCAAGAAGAGGCGATGACCCTGGGTGACCGACTGGCCGTGATGGTGAACGGCGTGCTCATGCAGGTCGGTGCGCCCATGGACGTGTACGAGCGCCCAGCCAACCGTTTCGTAGCCGGATTCATCGGCATGCCCCCCATGAACTTCATCGACGGCGAGTTGACGGGCGACACCAAGAACTACGCATTCGCGGGGCCGGCGGGACGCTGGCCCTTGCCGAAAGACGCACTTCGCAATCCGGAATCGCTCATGGGAAAACCGCTGGTCATGGGATTACGGCCGGATTCAATTCACACCGATAGCGAGCACGCCGCGTCACCCGGCGCAACGGACGCCGAATCTCGAATCGCGCTGGGACGGATGAACATCAAGCTGATCGAACCGCTTGGCGACATCACCAATATGCACGTTCAATTGGCCGACAATGCCACAATCGTGGCACGAATCCCCCCCCGCGTCGCCCACCAACTTGGCGACAAGGTGAACCTGTTCGCCGACGCATCCCGCCTGCATTTCTTCGGGCCGGGCGAATTCGGCGAGCGTCTGCCGTAGGCGTGATTGAGATTCCTTCTTCGGAGCCGCGACCGTGAGGAAGCGGTCCGGTTTCGAGCGCGAAAACCGCTCCCTTACGGTCGCGGCTCGGTTTGCCATAACCCTTCCTATGCGCGCTCTACGCCAATCCGAGGTCGCTACAACCCGTCCAGAAGTTGCTTGATGAGTGTGCGGTCCTCGTCTGTGAAAACCGGTTGCGCATCGCCAAGAGCCTCGGCTTTCGTGAGCGTCGCCCGCGCTGCCGACGATTCACCGTCCATCTTGACCAACACCTGGGCGAGGTGGAGCAGCGCGTGCGCGTGCGTGGCCACTTCTCCCTCAGCCAACTCGATACACCGCTCAAGATCACGACGGGCTTCGGGATAGCGCTCCAGCTTGAACAAAATCACACCGCGCGTATCGAGCAAATGGATGTCCGTGGGATAGCGAGCCACACCGCGACCCACTAACCGCTCCGCTTCCTTCAAGCCATCTGCGCCACGATGGTGCGCGAGCATCCACGCCAAATCGTTAATTGCACTGACTTCGTCGTCGTCGATGGCGAGTATGGATTTGAGCGCAGCGATTGCACCGGCATAGTCTCCCATCGCATAAGCTAGCCCGGCCATCCCCCGATAGGCACCGAAGTTCAACGGATCAAGCTGAACAACGCGGCGAAACATCGTTAGGCCCAACTCGCGATCGTGTGCGTCTACCGACGACGCCATAACGTGCGCACCGGCTAGTACGACCACAGCCGATCCCCCGACCGTCTTATCGAACGGAGCCACAACCGCAGCCACTTCAGCAAAACGCTTCTGCGTACCAATCAACCGCAGCCGTTCGACCGCTACACGTGAATCGTTCGGCGATAATTCGTCAGCCCTTGACAGCAATCGCTCCGCCGCCGCATAGTCACCATCCGCAGTACAAAGTCCCGCTAGCCTCGTGTGCGCACCAACACTCTCCGCCCCGGCGGTGCCGACATACGCCTCAAGATGCTTCCGTGCGGACGCAGCATCGCCACCACTCGCAAGAATGACCGCACGCAATAGGTTGGAAGCCTCATCGTCCGGCGCAAGCTCAAGCGCACGATCGTTATACGCTCGGGCAGATTCCAAGTCACCGACTCGCCGGAACATGCCCGCCAGAGTTTCGCAGACATGAAGATTGGACTCGTCTTCCTGAAACAAGTCGCGCCCAAGCTGAGCGGCTACGCGGGTATTGCCGAAGTCCAGTTCCACGTTTATCCGCGCCATGCGGAGACCCACGTTGTCAGGGCTCGTCACCAGACCTCTGGCCACAAGAGAGCGGGCTTTGTTCGAATCACCACGCGCCCGCGCCAAGGCCACCAAGCTCAAGTGCGCCGCCGTGTCCGCAGGATTCAGTAACACCACCGCCTCCAACGTCTCAGCCGCAACGTCACGCGAGCCCGGCGCGGTATCGGTGAGGGCGAACTTCGCCGAGGCGCGAAGCAGCGATGCATCGCCAGGAAACCGCTTGTTCAATTCCGCAAGCAAGTCGCGGGCGCGCGCACGATGCGAAGCCACCTTGGAACGGACCAACAAATCCAGCAAGCCCCTCTGCAGTACGTCGTTGTCTGGGTCTTGGCTCAGACCCTCGTCCAACGCTTCGATCGCATCGGCGGTTCGACCGTGCCCGGCCAGAAAACTGGCGAGCAACCCATATGCCGCCGTCCGCGATTCCGGACGCGTCGTCAACTGGCGATAGTCCTGCTCGGCACGATCGAACATCCCGGACTCAGCCAAGTACCTCGCTCGGAGCCAATACACCTCGAACGAATCGAGGCGCGCCACCTCCGAATCAAGAAGTGCCATGGCCTTGTCCTTCTCGCCGGAAACGTGAAGCAACGACACACGGGCGCGCAACAGCTCCGGATCGTCCGGAGCGATTGCCGCCGCTTCGTCCAGAAGTCGCAGGGCGCGCGGTCGATCCTCCGTCGTCTTATAGACCAAGCGTACGAGCTGAATGCGAGCGGCCACATCGTCGGGACGTGCCGCCACACGCCGTTCAAGATCGCGAACAGCCTCATCGATCGCTCCGCGTCCAATGGCCAAGTCCACACGATGCGCGCGCAAGGCGTCGGTAAGACCCGGAGCACCCTTCAGCACCACCTCAGCCTCGGCCAAACGCCCCTGTCGTTTGAGCAAGTCGACAAGACGATCCACGACCACGAATGACGCCGCGTTCCGAGCCAGTAGGTCCCGGTAGACCCTCTCAGCCTCACGTAAGTTACCGAGTCGCCGGTTCAAGTCGCCCAAGACGACAATGGGTTCGTCCCAGGTTGGCGTCGCCTCGACACACGCCGACAGCAAACCGGTAATATCCGACACATGATCGTGCCAGTCGTCCGCATCAAGCCACAATCGAGCCTGTTCCAATTTCCACTGAACGCCCCCATCGCCCTCGATCTTGTTGATTGAATCGACAAGTTTCGCGGCTTCACTCGGTTTCTTTCGGATCTCCGACAGCGAAAGAAGGAACCGGCGTGCCGGAATCTCCTCGGTATGCTCCGTAACAATTTCACGCAACAGCGATATACCCCTGTCGCGATCTCCCCGGAGCAGTAAGAATTCGGCGAGGGCTTTCTGCGCTGCAAGTCGCTCATCACCGGCGAGCGCCGCCACTGCTTTGGTTAACGTCTGTTCTGCTTCTTCGGGCTTGCCGTCCCGATCTTGCACCGCAGCCAGCCGCGTCCACGAAATCGCCACATCGCCGTGTCGCCCCACGGCCGCCGTGGCCACATCGCGTGCCTCGTCCATGGCACCCTTGCGAACGAAATGGTCTATGAGTTCCAGCGCCGCCGGTAGCGGTTGAGTACAATCGCGTATCGCCGACTGCAACTCCGACACAGCATCGGCGTCACGTTCTTGTCGAACCGCCACGGACGCCACGAGCAACCGGACCCCCACGGACTCAGGATATTCATCGCGCAACGCGGCGAGCGCCTCGCGCATCGCCCCCAAACGCGCCGGTTCATCCACCCGGCCGCGACTCAGCGCCAGGCGCGCTTCGAATTCCAACAATTTCGCACGAAGCGTCGGCTGCGCCTTACCCGAAGCAACCGCGTATTTCAGCACCTCCGACCAGTCCTGATTTCTACGCGCCGTAGCCAGCTCCAACAGCGCCTGCCCGTCCTGCGGCATCAAACGCACGTATTGCACCAACGCATCCTTGGCCCGCACAGTATCGCCAGCTTCCGCCAGGGCCGACGCAAGAATCTTCAGCCCCGCCGGAGTGTCACCGGATCGCTCACGCGCTTCCAACACCAACGCGATGGCCTCGCGAGGCCGACCCGCCGCAAGCGCCACACGGGCAGAGACCACCAAGAATTCGCTCCCCTCCACGCCGCCGGAGACTCTTTCCTCCAACATGCTTCGGTAGTCGGCAAGAACGCGCTCAGCGGACCCGACATCGCCAGCTACGAGGTAAAGCTCGATGGCCGTCGGAACGAAACGATCGCGATGGACACCCGACAACTCCGCAAGCGCTCGATTCGCCAATTCCGCTTCGCCGGAAGTTGACGGATCATCGGACAGCATTTTGGCGTTGGTTACGAACTTCGCTAACCGCAGCGCCTCCGCGTCGATATCCAGATGCTCAAGGGTGGCCGTCTCCGCACGGTCCACCGCCGCAAGCGCCACTGCCGCCTGATCGAAACGCTTCCAAATGATCCACTCATCGGCCAGCGATAGGGCGACAACCGGATCGTCCAGCGATAGTTTCATCGCCGCCTCAAGGTCCGACTGCGCCGCCGCCGAATCGTGCCCGACTATCCGTCGATACCGGCCCCGCTGCGTCCATGCCTCGGCCGACCCGGGATTACTCGCCACCGCCCGGTCCACCCATTGCTGAGCGGCCACCGACCGGTCGCCATCGGCATTCAACGCGATCGCGCTCAGCAGCGCGAACGCCTTCACATTCGTGGGATGCTTTTCGACGATCGCCGTAAGCTCAACCTCGGCCTCGTCGACGTGTTCCGACAGGAACAGAGCGCGAGCGCGAAGAAGCCGTACCACGACATCATCCGGCGCGACCTTGAGTCGTTCCGCGCAAATGTACACGCAATCAGAGAATTCCCTGATCTGAAAGTACAGGCGTGCCAGCTTGTGAGAGACGTCCTCGTCACCGGGGTGATGACGCAACAACCTTCGGTAGGCGCTGATCGCCGCACCCACATGGCTTGCCCCAACCGGACGGACGTCAAGATTCGCCGCCGCGTACGCGCGGAGCATCGGCTCGTCATCAGGGTTCGACGCTAAGTAGAGTCGCAGGTGTTTGGACGCACTCTTCCAATCCTTCGCCTCAAGCGCCGCTTTCCCGGCGATCAGGGCGTTCGCCGCCGCATGACGACGTCGCCAGTAGCGACCGCCGACAGCAGCCGCGCCGAGTACGCCAACAACCGCCACAAGTATGATTACGGCCTTGATGTTGATCCGTGCGGCCCGACGTGTTTCGTTCATAGTTCTGCCCTCAATTTCCATGACGATCCCGGTCTTTGCCGAAAAGCGGATGCGCCGCTTGATCTCGATGTTATTGTCTTGATCCTCGGCGCGACGTCGAGAGAACCCACGTCGCCGCCAACCCCTCTCACCCCTCAGATCGGTAGTTGGTGGGCCAAACCATCGACTTTTCCCGCGTCCGGCGGCAGTAGGCCGGCGGGTTGTGGCAAACCGGTATCGGAACGTTTTTTCTGACCAAGTCGCCCAAACGAGTCACCCAAGCTCGGCCGTACGCCAAGCCGGGCGAGAACGGGCCGTCCCCACGACGCAGAACCCACACCGATTTCATCCGGTAGCCGACGGAACACCAAGCGCGCAGAGGCCGCACCGATTCGCAGCCTAGAACCAAGCACACGAATCATAAGGCGCACGAAGCGCGCAAAAAAAAGAGCAGAGATCGCCGAATCCGGCTTCCTCTGCTCTCTTACTACAAACTGGTCCGACGGTCGTCACGTAAAACCCGACCGACGGCTATTCGGCGAAGCTCGTCGCCGCCAAACGGTTGCCCGTCCAGCGAAACGAAACTCAACGCCTGTTTCGACAAGACCCACCCGCCTAAGCGACGGGCAGGTCCAGCCGCAACTTATCTACTTTACGCGCTTGCGGACCCAGCCAACCAGGCCAAGCCCCATGGCGCCCAGCAGCATGGCTGCGGGGGCCGGAACCGGCGTGATCGACTCAACGATCACGACCAAGTCGTTGAAGTCCTTGTCCGAACTCGCATAGGCGATGTCTTCGAAGGCGATGATGAATTCGTCGTCCGTGAAGAGACCCGCGGCGAACGGATTGATCTGAAGCGTGCTCGCGTTGTCGCCCTGGTAGATCAGCGCCTGAGCATTGCCGCCGGCGTTCAAGCTGTCCTCGGTGTAGAAGGTGGGCGTGCTGCCACCGGCACCGAGGTAGAAGCCGAACTGTCCGGAAAAACCGGAGACCGTTGTGACGCCACCAGCGTCCGTAACACTGATATTTCCGTTGGCAAAGAACGACACAAGCGCCTGGTCCCCACCGACATCACTACCGGCAAAAATCTCAATGAAGGTAGCGGGCGTGCCGAAGTCATACAGACCGAACGTATTCGTGCTCGCGTTACCCGCGATTTCAATGATAAACGTCGCGACGGCTCCGCCACTCGCATCACTCGCGAAAATGGCGGCTGAACTCTGATCGGTAGTGGCGTTGATGCCCGGACCAGCTGTCGTGATGTTGTTCAACTCGGTCTGTAGCGACCCACTATTGAACGCCAAAGGACGAACGTTAGTCGCATCAGCGTTCGCGGTCTGAACGGAAACGGCCGACGCAAGCGCGGCCACCAAAGCGATTGCAAAAAACTTCTTCATCGGAAAACTCCTGTTTGTCAAAATAGCAATTGAAATCTACAAACCCAAAAAACCGAAAGATGCTGCTCAAACGGTCTGGGCAGGAGGTCCGCGGGGGTCCGCGCTGCAGGAGTGAAGCTGATCGATGGGCCGCGTCCGATCGTCGCGACGGGGCACATACGCAAGAGTCCGCTCTGTTTCCGGCTGCGTGAAAGTACACAGAGCCAGGGCGTTGAAGTTCAAATCAAATGGCGTCGCATGTCCGATCTGGACCGGTCCGCCGGTGTGGTACCAATCAGGAAGAGCCGACAGGTTCAGGTCGCGACTAGAGCAGACCAACTGCCAAGCCCCAACGCTCAGCATGGCCGAAAGGAAAAGGCCCGCACTGCTTGGCGCCGGAGGAAGTTCAATTACTGCAACTTCGGGAGCCGGAATGTCGAGCCCGTCGAACGCGATCGATGGCAGCTCGCCAACACCAACCGCAGCAAGCTTCTCTTGCAACTCGCTCGTACGCGATGTTGAAGCGGAGCCAACACTAGCGTCGACACCTAAAGGAGTGGACCGGCTGAGGGAAAGTAGAATGTCGGTTGTCGCCTTCGCAACGTCGTCGCCGCGCACACCTAGATCGGCACGCACAACCGGCGCGACCATCAAAGCGAGGGCAACAAACATTCCGATCCGAAAACGCATTCCTGTTCTCACATATCACGAACACCGCGCTCAACCCGCGCGGAAACAGTCCGAAGCTACACCCTAAGAATATCCATATTCGGGATGCATGTCAACGAAATCTACGAAGATTCAGAACAAAGTGCTGAGCGAACTTGGCGTGCTCTACTTCACAAGAACTCGGTTCCTAGCCCGGTAATCAAGAGAATGGTGATCAGGTGGTATGCGGGGGCGATTCCGCTACATCGGTTGTGCCTGCCCATCCCCCACAGGCTCTGTTTCGACGAGACGGGCAAGGATCCATAACTCGCCGAGTAACGCCGCGATCGCCATGGGCATCATCGTCAATCCGGCGAAATCGTGAAAAAAGCGCTCCGCAAAATCGCTGGTGGTCACGAGAAAGAGCACAGCCGTGACGACCAAACGGACCAAGTTGCACATAATGGCCACGGGGACGGTGGAGACGACCAACGTGACCCGTTGCCACTTTGGGCGTTCGATCACGTACGCGAGCACGTACCCGACGACGATAAAGGCAGTCAACATGCGAAGGCCGCTACACGCCTCAGCTACGGCCAGTGGTACGGAGTCGTTCAACAGGATCACGTTCCCATCGCGCGCCACGGTCACGCCGACCAACTCTAGAAAGAAGACCGCACCGGACGTGGCCAATGTCTGAAGCGGTCCGGAAATGGCGTTGTGGATTCGCCCGGGGAGTGGAACCATCAAGAAGAGGAACGCGAGGATCCAGAAGACTTGTCGAAAGACGGCCCGGCCAGCCACAAGCAAGACCAAGCCGACGATCGTCAGGACCATGGAATAGCGAACGGCCGAGTCGAACATGTAGAGCAACCCGTACGCTCGCGCCGCCTGCGCGACGAGGATGATCAGCAGGCCCCATAAGCATGGCGTAGCCTCGGTCCGAAACACGGCCTTGCGATCGATCCAAAGGAGGTACAGCGCCGCGAACGGCACAAGCTCGCCAACCGAATAGTTGTCGTCGTTGCGCCAGTCGGCCATCAACTCGATGATGGTCCCCCAGTAGGACCAGACCAGCGCGGCGACGATGAACAATACCGGCAACACGATCCGGACCGGGTTCGGCCACGCCGGACTCGACGCGGGTGCGACAACTTTTTTGGCATGCCCTTTGGACAATCCGTAACTCCGTCAAACGCCTACGTCCACCGACAGCGTTCATACTGCCTACGCTTCAAGCACCCAACACTTCAGTTCGCTGCATTCGACGGCGACCGTAACTCCGCCTCGGCACGTTGCTCGCTCACAACTTCCGCCAGCAGCTCACGAAGTTGCGGGGCCATCTGAACGGCGAACGATTGGGCGCCTTGCGTGTCACCGCCACCGCCGAACGGGCGGATGGCTGTGACCATTTGTACCTGAACCACATAATCCACGTCATCGTCCGTGCGCGAAGCCTTGGACCTCAGCAGCGAAACGTCTCGATTCAACGTCCCGCTGATGTCGTAATAGTTGAGCACCGCGATGCGCGAGTTCTTCGCCCCGCCCCTCTCGAACCGATACTCTATGCAGGGCAGAACGTCGCCACCTTCCATCGGAAAATCGAGCGCTTTGCGCGACGACAGCGTCCACCCCGCACCGGGATAACACACGTCGGGACGGTGTGGCATCAGGTCGCGCATGCGGACGCCGTAACCCACGAACAGCGCAACCGCACCGCGCCCACCGCGCCGCGTGTACGACCTACAAAGTTGATCGTCTGTATCCGTGGCTTCGACTACGGCGGCGTCCAACGGCGTGTCCACGCCACGCCACTCGCCAATCTGTACCGGAAGCCGACCCAGCGTTCCGCGAGGCAATGGTACCGATGCATGGATTTCAGAAAGACGGCCACCCATCACCCGATAACCAATACCCGACGCAACGAGCAGTGTGACAGCCAAGGCGACCGCCCCGTTCGTGTTGGCCGACGACCCTGTTGGTGTATCGCGATCATCCACGTCTCATCACTCCAATAGCCTTCACGCCCGACAGAAACATTGTCGACGTCACTACGTCGCCTACACCAACCGTCTCCGCAACCTGTGCACTGACGGCGTCCGAAAACCGTGGCGCGAACGCCGCGCCATCCTACCCACCCACCTCCTACTCTCCCGTGGGTCGATGGATCGTGAATCGCGCATGTTGCCAACCCGATCAACTCATCGCAGCTGCACCGTAGCTCTATCGGTTCGCGACGATTTTGGCTGGCGACACCAAGTTCGGCGAAATTATCTCACTTTTTCACTGGCCTCGCACGCGAAGATATCCAACCCTTGGAATCGGAGGATTGCCGTTCACATTAGGCAAGGTAGGCAGTTCAGGGAAGGCGAGTGTATCTGCGGCACGAGTTTCGGGTCACAGAGCAAGAGGAGGGGCCCGCAATGACCACGAAAACGTTTGGCGTAGGCACACGAGGTCTGTTGTTATCGTCCCTTGCGGTCGCGCTCGTTGCCGGATGCGGCAGTGAGGATTCCCTCCAAACAGACCCCCTGCTTCTTCCGGCGTCAGTGGTCAATGGCGACGACTTCACAATCATGGCCACTGAGTCGGCAAAGCCCGGCACCTGGAACTTCCGCGTCGAACCGCGCGGGCGCGACAGGGGGGGTGTCACGGAGTTCGAGTGGGACTTCGGCAGTGGCGAAGTTGTGTCGGGTTCGGAACAGTCGTTCTCATTCAACGAGCCCGGGCTCCACGTTATCGTCGTCACCGGCCTCGATGCGACGGGACGGGCGCTCTTCGTGCTCACGCTCGAACTTGAGATCGCGGATACCCTTCAGGCGCCCATAGTGGCCGTCGGCGACGACTTCTTTGCCGACGAGAACACCTTGGTCTTTCTTGACGGAAGTTCTTCGTTCGACCCGAACGACGAGGAGCTGACCTTCTTCTGGACGCAGATCGCCGGCCCCCCGGTCTTCCTCACCGACGCCGCAACCCCGATCGCGAGTTTCGTCGCGCCATCAGTGACGGAAGACGTCCGCTTGGTCTTTAAGCTTGTCGTTGACGATGGAACCTACGAGTCAGAAGCGTCACTGGCCGTTGATGTAATCGACCTCTTGTCGGGTGCCGGAATAGAAGACAGTAACTGCTTGTTCTTCGTTGAGGTCTTGGACGCCAGTCTGTCCGACCCCGACGGAGGCCCACGACCCTTGACCGTCGAAGCAACCGCCACTAGTCTCTCCGCGAATCCTGCCGGGGGAACACTTACATGGAGGTTTGACGATGACATCGTGACAGAGCTATGGAACGATCACGCTGGCATGAAGCGCACGTTTACCACGGTCGGCATCCACACGATCACGCTCGCGATGACGATCGGCGCAAGTACGATCAGTTGCCAGAGCATTCAGTCAGGCACGTCAACCGCCCGAGTTGAGGCGTGGCCGTTTATCTCCGGCGACGTTCGTGATGACTCGGGCAATCCAATCAGCGGCGTAACCGTCTCGGCGAATGAGGGCGGAAGAACAGCTGTCTCGTCGGCGGATGGCACGTACAAGGTGGCCGTGCCCTATTCTTGGACGGGTAGGATCACCGCCCAGCACGCGGGCTATTCCTTCAACAATCCGTCGCGTCTCTTCAACGCGGTCAAGACTGATCTTCTCGAAGCGCCATTTGTAGCGTTGAGTCCTGCCAATCCGCCCCCGCCGGACGGTGCCACCAACGTGGCACCCGTGGCTGTGGCGTCCGGTCCGGGCGCCCCATTGGTCGACAGTGACGGCGACGGTGTGGCCACGGCGGTGCTCGATGGCAGCCGCAGCCACGACCCGGATGGCGCAGTCGCAACATACGCTTGGTTTCGAAAAATCGCCGGCGCGTGGACGGAGTTCGCGGGCGGGGCATCGGCGCAGGTCGATTTGTCCGTTGGCGACCACCTGATTCACCTGGTGGTTACAGACAACAAGGGTCTCGCATCGCCGCCATCACTTGAGATGTCCATCTCGGTCGTTGCGTGTAGCGGCGATAACCATTGCTCGAATGGCGTCTTCTGCGACGGCATCGAGCGGTGCATTAACAACACTTGCCAACAGGGAACGACGCCATGCTCGGGTCAGCTCTGCAATGACACCACGGACGCTTGCGAAGCGATTGAATGCTCGATTGACGCCGACTGCGCGGACGCCAAGTTCTGCAACGGGGCGGAAACCTGCCTCGCTGGGCGCTGCGTCAACGGCTCCGATCCCTGTCCGGGGCAGGCCTGCGACGAGGTGACCAATTCCTGCGTTGCGTGCCTTGCCGATTCCGACTGCGCGAACAGCCTGTTCTGCGACGGCTCGGAAGTATGTGTTAGCGGTTCATGCGTTTCGGGCACGCCTCCGTGCACCGGAGCCCAGCCGTATTGCGTTGAAGGCACCGACAGTTGCGCCGAGTGCGAAATCCACAGTCAGTGCTCGAACAACCTCTATTGCGACGGCGTCGAACAGTGCGTTAGCGGCGTATGCCAAGATGGGGCTGATCCGTGCAGCGCGAACATCTGCGACGAGGGCACTGATACGTGCACCGAATGCACGAGTAATTCTGACTGTCCAGACGACGGTGTGTTTTGCAACGGCACCGAATCGTGCGTGAACAACTCGTGCGTTTCCTCGGGTAGTCCGTGCAGCGCCGGAGAGCTATGCACCGAATCCACCACCGACTGCACACCTGTCGTAGGCAACATCTATTATGTCGCTACGAACGATCCCAACGCCAACGACAGCAACACCGGAACCGAGTCGTCGCCGTTCAAGACGATCAACGGTGGCGTCAAAGCCACGGCCGCCGGTGACACCGTGATCATCAAGGCCGGCACCTATCCGGAATGGGTTGCCCTCAGAGGCAACCGTGAGGCAACAGGCCTACCCGGTGCACCCATTACACTCCAAAGCGAGAACTGGTATCCCGGGGCAGCGCATGATCGTGCGCTCGACGTGATCCTCACCGGAGATGGCGTAAGGCAATTCGTCCTGTCCATATCGAGCGAACAACAGTACATCACGATTCGCGGCTTGATCGTAGAAAAGTCAGCGAACAAGAATATTTCGTTGGGGAGCGGCGTTCAATACATTACGATTGAGGACTGTATCGCACGTGACGCGATCACCGACGGTATCAACGTAGTTGGCTCAGGCCCAACCGTCCACGACATCATCATACGTCGATGCATCTTCAGCGGTAACGGCAACGCAGGTCTGCAACTACGCGGTATTGAGGGTATTTCGAACGTGCTCGTGGACGAATGTGACTCGTACCGAAACGGTGCGCTCATCCCTGAGAATGCACAGGGGTTCGCGGCGCGAACGCCAATCAGCAATCTTTTATTCAGGAAATGCATCGCCTACGAGAACCTTTCATCCAGTATAGGCGCTGTAGATCCAACCGACCTTACGATCGACGATTGCGTGGCTTGGGGTACAACGAGCACAGGCGATGCTGAGGGACGGTCGCTTGTGATCGGATTGCACGGTGGCGCTTCGCGGGCCATCTTGCGGCGGTCGGTTTCATTCGATAACCCAATGGCAGGCGTGATGCTGACGAACGCTCCCACCACAACCACTTACGGTATCACGGTATTTGATAACGGGTTTCAGCGGCCGGGCGAAAACACTCCAGGAAGTCGAAACGGCGTCACGGTTGACAACACTGACTTGATTATCCGCAACGTGTGTACGTTCGACAATGCTTATGATTTTGACGGTAACCCCGACCCTGGATCCCACGACTTCAACGTCGGCACGGTGAGCAACCTCGACTCTGACTACAACCTAGTCATGGATGGGTTTGGGATGAGCCACCACGGTCCCAATTCGTTCACGGGTGCGCCGCAACTGACGGACAAACTTGCAGCACGACAACTGGCGGATGACTACGCCGCAGGAAACGTGACGCGGCAGTATTTCCTCAGCCAACTCGCCCTGCTGCTCAGACCAGCCCCCGGATCGCCGCTGATCGACGCCGGCGGCTTCTCGGTATACACTACATCCGCCGGATCGAACACCACCGTCATTCCTGTGAATCGCGACCCGCAAAGATTCTTCCGCGATGGAATCCCCACGATTGGCGTCGCGGCTGATCTCATTCAGATAGATGATGGTGACGGGATTCCGGGCACGATGGTTCGCACACGCATCGTCAGCATGACCGCCAACAGCATCACAGTCGAAACTCCAGTATCGTTTGGCACTGGATCGGGCATCCACATGCCGTACACCGGCAACGCTCCGGACATCGGAGCGTACGAAGCGGAGTAGCGAAACTATGAAATAAGCCAGTGTCGGCATTTCACGAACATGTCGAGACCCGATACCGCGCAGGGGTTGTCGCGCATGCTTCTTCGTTCGACAGTGTTCCTCATCGATCTGAATCGATGAGGAACGGCGGCCCTCGCTTCCGACCAGAAGCCAAAGATGACAATCTGAAATCAAACTGTCTGAGGCACGTTCGTCTTATCACTGAGGAGAAGGCGTGCATATTCGATGGCAAGTTCCTCTGGCCAGGTGTGCCCCTCGGCACGAGTCAGCCCCCCAGCATCATTCACGATGTGGTGTCCCGGAGCGTTGTGGATGGCCTCGTCGTTGAACGCATACGACATTTCCAAGACGACAAACTCGCCGTCTTTGTACACGATGTCAAATGCCATGCTATCAAAGTCGTAACGCCGACAAAGTTCGACGCAATATAGGCATTCGCGCTCAACATTCTCTACGGCGTAATCGATTGACCCACTGCCGCTCGCCCGAAAATCCCCTTGGCGATTAAGACGCCAAAAAGCAAAGACATGCCGCTTGCCGATAACCGTGACACGTAAGTCCCGCGTATTGCCCGGCGCATATTCCTGCCACAGCACATAACGATTTCGCGTGCGTGGCGTACGGCGGAAGTCGACACCAAAGCGAGCAAGGAGCTTCGAGGCCCTGGTCACGTTAAATACCTCCTTGATCTCTCGCAGGGCCTCGCGAGCCGATCGCAGCAACCTGACGTTGGTAGACGCTGCGCCGCCTGCGGTCTTGGAGACGACGGGAAACGTCATTTCGCCAACGGCCTTAATGGCGTCTTCGCGGGAATACGAGACCCAGGTTCGCGGCGTTGGGATTGCAGCAGCCTCAAAGAAATACGCTTGAGCGCGCTTATTGTCGTAGTGCCAAAAGGTGGCCCAGTTGGGGACTACCCTCTTTTGTAGGAACGTCTCGAGAAAATAGATTTTCTCCTTCCCCTCCTCGCAATACGGCGGATCGAGATTCGGTCGCCATAGGAGTACGGAGCAAGGACGAACTTTGTCCATCCAGTCCGACCGCTCCATCTCAATCGTCTCATGGTCCAGACCGGCCTCCTTGGCGTACTTGGCCAACTTCATGTACCACGCGGCGTTGTCGACGCAGATTCCCAACTTAGCCACGGGTTCACCTCTTTCGCTCAATAGCCCATTGCACGGCGCCATTCCATACATCCTCGTAGCGATCAACGACGTGATCAATAGTATGCTGCTGGATGAAGTACTCCCGTACCCGGCGAGAACACGCCTCCCAATTCACCGTAGTTCCTACGAGTTTATTCAGACGATTGGCCAGCTCGCGTCGGTCTTCGTGAACGACGCCGAGTCGATGATCGGAAATCACATCGTCTATGTCGATCCTGCTAACGACGGGAAGTCCGCGGCTCCAGGCCTCCAGGAAGGTATTCGGGAAGCCCTCGGAATGAGACGTACATACGAGAGCTGAGGCTCTGCTGTAATACTTCCCCGTATCCGCGTGGCGTACCCAGCCGTGCAACTCTACGTTGGGCATCTGGCGCGCTCGGTCTTTGACTCTATTCGCATAAGCCGAACCGGCGCGGCTGTCGCCGAGTGCGGAGAGGGCATTGTCGTCACCGAGAACGTCAAAGTGGCAGGTCGGACATAGTTCCGCAAGATCGAGCAAATAATCCGGGTCTTTGACCGGCGAGAACCGCCCTACCCATAGGAGTCGCGGCGGGCAGCGTGGGCTCGGCGCCACGTGAACGATCTCACCAGGGTCGACCGCGCAACTGGGAATCACGACGGAGTGTTGCTCGAACTTCTCTATCAGAAGCCTTTGCTGAGCCCGCGTCTGGCTTATGACGTAATCTGCTCGCCTCAAGCCGTATTGGTAGAGCAGTCGCTCACGTGTGTTCTCCAGACTAGAGAACGTGTCGGCGCAAGCCGGGTTGGCGCCCACGGAGAACACAAAGCGTCGCCGATTGCGCCGACACCAGTTGGCCACCAACCCCGTCTCGGTTCCGGCGCAACGCTGGTAATAAACGTCCGAGTTGGCGCGGCGCATTGCCGACCAGAGTCCGGTTAGGCGCGGGTGGACAAAACGCACGCCACGGACACCGGCGCTCGGGCGGTAGGCCTTGAACACGCGTATGCCATCGACGACTTCGCCATCGGGCTGGTCATGGTCCAAGACGACGAAACTGACGGCGTAGCCTCGCCTCGCCAATTCGCGGGCGATCAGCGTCTGTTGGACCTCGGCCCCACCGATGTGCTGAATGTCCTTGCGTCCGGAGAGGAGACCATAGGCCTTCAGTGCGACAAAGCAGATGCTCGGCTTGGCTTGCCCCCGCGCGGCTCGGTCGTTCATATCGTTCCTAGGCACGCGTGCTTCCCGGTGGCATGGATCATCAAGTTCAAGTTGATTGCTCACGATAACCAGCCTAATGCTTTGTCACACCTTAATGTTCGGGTTGGCAATGCTCAGTCCCTCACGGTCGCGGCTCGGATCGGATGAACCCGTCACTTGAGTCGTAACAGAGTACCCGTGCGTCGCGACACCTTGACCGTGGATGCTACGTGCGTCCGGCATTAGCACCGCGCACTGCAAATCCTTTATCGACCGAAGCCCCACCGCCGTCCAGCCGAACCCGATCGTCTTCGTCACG
Source organism: Phycisphaerae bacterium (assembly GCA_029260075.1). Lineage (GTDB taxonomy): Bacteria > Planctomycetota > Phycisphaerae > UBA1845 > UBA1845 > OFTM250. Next base: position 62,237 of record JAJDDY010000058.1, on the reverse strand, counting down.
CGCGGATTGAGTGGCTCACCCGAGTCATTGTGAATCGGAGCCGCGAGTTCTCGCCGTAGTCGACGCCGGCTGAAGAGCCGCACGCTTTGGCCCTCGAAGCCTGGACAAACGCCGAACGATACTCGTCCGTTGCGCCGGGGTCACCGCGAACCGCCAAAGCAGGACAGCGTACACCGCGCTCGCGCTGGCCACGCCTACGACCACCGTAAGCGCCGGACCGCCCGTTACGAGGACGCGCGTCAACGCGAGTACGACACCAAACGGGATGGCAAGCAACACCGGCTTGGCCGCAGCTCCGTACCAAAACCCAAGTGGCGACGCACCAAGCACGCGGCAAGCATAGACCGGCGTAACGAACAGGTTGACCAGCGCCATCGGAACCACAAGCCCCAGCGCCGCACCGATCAAGCCCATGTCAAGATAGCCGACCAGCATCACGGTCATGGCAATTCCAACCAGGCTGGCGACGAACTCAGCGAACGCCGGCCAACCATGGTGCGCCATACCCATGAGCACGTGATAGGCACCTCGCTGCGCGAACACCGCCACCTGTCCGATCGCAAGCACGGCAATCAATCGGCCGTTCGCGAACTTGCCACCCATCCAGACTTCGAGCAGCGGTCCGCCGATCAACGCCAACAACAAGACAGACGGCAGCGCCAGATAGAGTATGTACTGCGAAGCTTGGTGAATCGTTTGCAAGAGCGATTCGTGTTCACCGCGCGCTTGGAGGTGGCTAGCGCGGGGCGTGAAGACCATTGCTACTTTCTGGATGACGCGATCGACGGCGCGTATCAGCGAGCGCGGCCGGGCGAACAATGCCACGGCTTCGACACCAAGAAAGTAACCCACAAGTACGAGATTGGTCTGATAAAGGATTACGGTGGAGACGGAACGGAGCAAGGTCTTCGTGCCGAACGACAGAACGTGTCGAAGCATGTCTCGACTGACGTGACAGCGAGCGATGCGCCACTCCCCGCAAATCCGCCGGGCGTAGAACAGTTTGATTCCACCGGCGGCGAATTCACCGAGCAGATAGACACCAGCCATCGCGGGCAGGCCAAAACCAAGCAGCACGACCGTGACCACGATGGCGATCGTCGCGACGTGCGTCCCACTCGCAATCGCGTTGTGAAGCACGTATCGCTGGTGGCCGGTGATCACACCATTGAATACGTGAAACGGGAAATGTATTGCCGAACTCAGACCCAATAGTACGACGACCCACCGCGCATCGGCAATGGCACCGACGGAAATGTCGGGTAGGAACACGGGAATGTACGCCGCAGCCGCCGCAGTGATAATGGCCACGATCGCGCCGACGACAGCAAACAACAGAAAGCAAGTGCTTATCGCACTGCGCAGACGGCCTACATCGTGATTACCAGTGTATTGGGCAACTTCGCGACTAACGGCTGACAACACGCCGCCGCCGACCAGCGTCAAGTGCGCGACAAGCGCCCAGCCGAAGTCCCATACGCCGAGCATTTCGACGCCGATGCGATCGAAGACCAAACGAGGCAGGACGAAACCGGAAAGGATGAATACGAACTGTCCGACCACGTTGGCGGCGACATTGCCCGACACGCTCGGAGTAGACCGGGAGGAGGTCGACGACACCGGAGCGGACGCTTCTCGATTCACGATGCCCGTGCCTTCCGACGGGACGTCGCCCTTCGCTTCGTCTGCGGCGTGATCCTTGGTATCAGGCGTATCCATAGCGTTGATTCGTACTCCGGGTGATCTCCTCGACGATCGCGAGGGGCTCTTCGGTAAGCTCACGGCGCCACCGCTCGTCGAGGGAAATCTCTTTACCCGAAGACAACCGGAGACGGTTGCCCAAGACGTGACTATCCCATGAGCGAAAGTCGAGTGTTCGATCCTCCGCCCGCACGCCGATGAAGTCGCAGAGTGACGCCAGCACACCGTCGGCGTCCGCACACAACTTTTCGTAGTGAACCTGCACCCAACGCGTATCACTTAGATTCATGGCGCGAAGTCTCTCCGCCTGCTCGTGCTCTGCAAGCCATTCCTTTGCTGCGGTGCGCGGATCGACGCCCTTGCGAATTAATGAGTAAGCTACGGCGCGTCCGTCGCGAATAAGATGAACCACGCTGATCTTGAATCGATGGCTCTTGGCCAAGTAGCGCAGACGCGAGGCGTCCTTCGACGTATCGAGGAACACGTTGCGCCCGGTCAATTCCATGATCGTTTGCATAAGCGCGATGTTGCATGCGAGCGTATCCTTCAGATACTTGCGGGCAGGTGGCCACAACTGCAACACGGCGGATCGCGCCGTCTCTTCCAGGTGCTCGCCAACTTGGCCGGCCACCAGACGTGCCGTCATCGTGTCGCGGTTGTCGATATGCGTGCGGAATTGGTCGCTTATCAAGTCCATTCCGCTGGCGTCAAGCTTCTTGGCGACGTCACTCCAGAACGCGCACTGACTCATGGCCACGCCGCACGAACAGGATTCGTCGTTCCGGAAGCTCCACGGAACGACCTTTAGTTCGCCAACGGTGGCGAGCTGCGGATGAGCGCCGAGCAACATGCCCAGAACGGTAGACCCGGAGTGCCCCGGGCAAAGAATGTAGACCAGATCAATCATGTCGTTCGCGCCCTACTGTCATCAACACCATGACCTCCGCGCGGCAGCAATCCGCGAGGATGCGCTGCGCGAATCACCGCCCCAGGTGCGCGACGCACCTGCCGGCGATATCGCGCTGGCGCGCCAACCCGTTGCGGAACCGTGTCCGGAAGCGTCAAGGCACGCACGGTCAAACCAGCCACACACCAAAACGTAAACAAGTTTTCCGAGAATCCCCAATGTTGACCTGAAAGTCCCATGATGAAACATGCGGTGGCCCACGCGACCGCAGCCACGCCCGCCAACCGCAACAATGGATCGCGCCGCCGTCGTACGAGCACAACACCGGCACCCAACACATACAACAATGGTCCGAGTCGACCGAACGCTCCGAGGATCCCGTGATCGAGCAGGGTCTCGAGATAGGCATTATGTGGGTGACCTTCGCCGCCGCCGTGTGCGATGGATGTCATCAATGCAGACGACACGACGTACCCCTTGCTTCCGTGTCCGATCAACGGCGATTCTTCTATTCCAACGAGTGCAGCCGCCCAAATCACATCGCGCCCGGCCGTTACTTCCCCCATGTCGAGTGCCTGGTCCCCGGTCATGTCGACGCCGGTGAATATTCGTTTCGTAATCGACGGCGCCGAAGTTCCGGCCACAATGACCGCCATCGCCAACACGGCGAACGTGCGCCACGAGCTGACCGTGATCGCGACTACGATCCCCACGGCGACAAACGCCAGATAACCACCCCTCGAATGGGTGTGGCCCAGGGCAATCACGATGAACCCAAGGAGGAACGGCACAACCCGCCGAAGCGTCAACGACCCGACCTTGAGCTGCCAGATGGATATGCCTATCCAGAACGATGCTGCGAACAGGCGTGCCAGGTCGTTCGGATGCCGATTCGTCCATTTCGTAATCCGATGGCGGAACTGCATACCATCGCCAGCCAAACTGCTCAGCGGGATTTCCTTGTCCACGACGATTGCATAGATCAAGACGGCGCCAAGCACCGAGCAGAGGCCGTACAACAGCTGCCGCTTCGACCGCACACCGTCGAACATCAATAGCCCCAACAACATGAAACGAAGGGGACTGTAGAGCATATCAACCAGCACGGCACGCACGTTGTACGAAGCGTACCCGGAGTTGATTTGTGCGGCGCGCATTTTGAACACATCAACGTTCGAACAGAGCCGCGCAATGCCGACCAACTCAACAAACATATAGATGCTGATGACGATAAGCCAACCGCGCGGAATGTTCCAAGATCGCCAATGCATGAACCGTGAGATGATCCAGGCCATGACTACCGCCCCGAGCATCACCGACCAGTGATTGATGCCCTTGGCGTCAAGCGGGTTCGGAAGACCGGGGTAGTCCGTAAGCGCCGTGAACACGACCACGCAACACAGCGCGCGGAACCAGTCACGCTGGGCGTAGATGATGACAAACAACATAAACAGTGCAACGATTGCTATACGCATATCGATACTGTCCGACGGAATGGCTTGAAGAAGTCGTTTAACATTATCCGGAACCGTCGTGCGTCGCACCGGAAGCCTTAGCGCCGGAACCACCCTTTAGATAGAGATCGAGAAACGCGAAGATATCGCGGTTGGCGCTACGTAGTGCTGAACCAAACCACCGGTGCCCCTGACCTACTACTTCGAGTAAAGACGCCGCACCATCGGCGGCTTGCAGACGATCCCGCAGCCGCTGCGACTGATCGAGCGGAACGACCGCGTCCGCAGCCCCATGCACCAGAAAAAACGGAGGCTCGTCTCGATCGACGTACGCAAGCGGTGATGCTGAACGGTACGCCGCCGCGTTATCGCCCGATCCGCCGCCAACCAGGGCGCGACGCCCCGACGATAATTCGTTCCAGTAGTCCGCTGTCAGATCGCTCAGACCCGAAAAACTCACTACAGCTTGTACGTTGGCTGACAGCGATAGATCGCCCAATTCGGTCGTGGCGATGGACTCACCAGACCGCGAAACCACCGGCGTACCAGTGACGCCAACGAAGCACGCAAGGTGTCCGCCGGCGGACCAGCCGACCAAGCCAATGTGCTCCGGGTCGACGCCGAACTCGTCGGCATGCTTCCGGATCCAACGAATCGCCGACCTGACGTCCTCAGCCTGCGCCGGAAAGTGATGCGCGGGTGCGAGTCGATAGTCGATCGTAACAGCCACATAGTCGCGCTGCGCGAGCTGCACAATTAGTGGAACGTACTCGGAGCGCTTGCCGCCACGCCATCCGCCGCCATGAATACACACAACCGCAGGCAATCTGTCGGTTGAACGTGCTGGCTTGCACAGGTCGAGCTTCAACTCAACGCCGTCCGCTCGACCAAAAACGATATCGCGCGAATAACGCACGCCCGATGCGGCGTCAAACTGCGCGAGTAGCGCCCCAACACCGGCTGTGCCGGGGCCGAACCGCCAGAGTGCAACTACGAGCAGCAGCACGCAGACCGTCACGCCGCCGGCCACCCGTTTGATCGTGCGCTCGACGTCTAGCTGCTGTGCGATCCGCCCATCGGTCGAGTCGTCTTGGCCCACGGTCGATCGCGGTCGCCCCAACGCCCAGCCAAGCACTAGACCGAGCGTGCCGAAGACGGCAACATTCGCACAAAACGAAACCGCCCAAATCTCAGCGAGTCGCCCATCGCCGTGAAACATCAAGACGGCCGGTAGCCCGGGCACGTTGACGATATCGCCAGCGAACGGCATCGCAAATTGCAGGTAGTCCAGAAAAACGCCGACGCAAGCCCCTACAATCCCGCCGATCATCAGGCGAGACGGATCACCTCGGGCGATCTTCCCAACGAAGCACGACAAGCCCACAATTGGCAGCGCGAACGAGCATGTGAGGTATGTGCATAACAGCAGTACGCCGTCAGCAGGTACGACGCTTCGAAAGGCCGTCAACGCCCAAAGCGGGTCGGACGACTTGGCCGTTCCCAGACAAATGACAGCCATCCACAGAAGACTTGCAACTATGATCGACCATCGAAGTATCGCTAGCATGACCGCTTCGCACCGGAAAAATGGAACGGCGTCATTCGCTCACCCGCACGGCGTCGGCCACGCGCTCGGTCTCCGAATCGGTACTCGGCTTCCAACATCGTGCCGCATTGTCCAGCCACAGCGCAAACATCATGACCGTAAACAGCAGGTGGCCGTGATCGGCCTTGCGGTCGCGGTGCTCGTTGGCGACGCGTTCGAGTTCGGAAAGGTCAAGGAACTTCGACAGTTCATCCCGACAGGTAGCCACGGCGTCAAACAAGAGATCTCGAAGTGACTCGCGCATCCAACGTTCGACGGGGATGTTGAAGCCCGACTTGGGACGATCGAGTACGTCACTCGGAATCGACCCGCGCAACGACTCCCGCAATATGTGCTTGCGGCGTTTCCCCCGGCGCAGTTTGAACTCGCCGGGCAGGTCGGCGCAGAAACGAACCATTTCGATATCGAGGAACGGTACGCGAACTTCAAGACCGTGGGCCATGCTCATGCGATCTACCTTGATCAACATGTCGTTCGGTAAGTAGAACGATGTGTCGGCGTTCAGCAGACCGGCGAGCGACTCGCGCGAGGCCGGCGGTGTGCCAATGTGTTCGGCATAAGCGCCCAGAGGGTCACATTGCGCCACATTCTGTCGAAAGTCGGCTGAGTAGAGGCGTTGCTTGAGGGCGTCGGTGAAGATAATCCGCCACGCGCAGTGGTCGCGCCCCGCACCGAGCGACGCACCTTGCACGAAACGCGTACCTACCTGATGCAACCCATATTTCCCGTCGCCGACAGGAAGACATCGCACAAGCGGTTCGACAAGACCGCGCCGAATAAAGCGCGGAATCGCGCGATACTTCGCTGCCATCGCGGTGGCACGATACGTATCGTATCCAGCCAGAATTTCGTCAGCGCCGTCACCGGACATGGCCACGGTAAATCGCTGTCTCGCCGCCTGACACAACAGGTATACCGGAAGCATGGACGAATCAGCCGTCGGCTCTTCCATGTGCAAAGAGAGCTTCGGTAACAGTGCGGCCGCATCAAGCGCCAACTCCTGCTCCGCCAACTCGACACCCAAGCTTGCGGCCGTCTCGCGGGCTGCGTCGCGCTCATCAAAACCAGGAACATCGAAGCCCACAGTCAACGCATGAACATCGCCCGCCCCCGACCGGGTCATTCCGCGTACGATGGCTGCCGAATCCAATCCGCCGGACAGGAACGCTCCGACCGGAACATCGCTCACCATTTGGGCGTTCGTGATTCGATCGAAGCGGTCGGTGAATTCACTCAGGGCGTCATCAAAATCGATCGCAGCCGGGCGTTCAGAATAAGGGCAGTCCCAAAAGCTCCATGCCCGCATCCCGTGCTCGTTCACCAGCGCGCAATGTCCGGGCAACAACTGCCGCACAGCGCGAAACCCCGTAGCCGGAGCGGGGGTGTAGCTGAAGGTAAGAAAGGCGTCGAGCGCTTCGGCGTCGAAGGCGCGGTCGACTGAGGGATCGCTAAGAATCGCCTTGACTTCCGAACCGAATCGAAAGGTACCGCTGGATATTGAGTAGAACAGCGGCTTGACGCCAATGGGATCGCGTGCCAGGAATAGCTCGCGCTTCTCTTCGTTCCAGATCGCGAAGGCGTAAATACCCGACAGCTTGCCGACAACGTCCGCGCCCCACTCGCGATGGCCAACGAGGATCACTTCCGTATCGCTGTCGGAGCGAAACACGTGGCCCTTGGTCTCAAGCGCGCGGCGCAGTTCGCGATAGTTGTAAATCTCGCCGTTGTAGGTGATCGCCCGCTTCTTGGACTCATCGACCATCGGCTGACCGGCGTTGTTCGTAAGGTCGAGGATGGCCAGTCGGCGATGTCCAAGCCCGACGCCCGGCCGCCGCCAGACGCCCTCGCCATCGGGACCACGATGCGCGAGGCTGCGCGTCATGGCTTTAAGAACCGGAAGGTCGACCGGCCGGTCCGGGTGCTCAAAATGGTAAATGCCCGCGATTCCGCACATCAGTGTCCGCCCGCGCGATGCTCCGACCCGCGAACAGCATGCTTGCCCGTCGTGGGTTGGACCGGCGCTTCCGGACTGTCCTCGAATCGCTCCTTGCGCAGCTCCACGACCTGATCGGCCAGAATTCCAATGAAGAACGTGAGTAGTCCGGAGATGACAGCGGTACCAGCCAAAGTCGGGAAACCCTCGCCCCTAAACACCGCGAGCGCAAACCCGTAGATGAGCCCGGGCACAAGCAACGCCGCGCCGAGTATTGCGAACACTTTGAACGCCTCGAAGAGCACTACGATTCGCATGATCAGTTGAAGCGTAGCAAACCCGTCGGCGAAAATGCGTACCGTCGATGCACCAACACGCGTATTGACGACGATCGGCACGTAGCCCACACGATAGCCACGCTTGAGGACCATCAACGTCGACGTGGTCGAAGCGGAGAATCCGTCCGGGAAAAGATGCAGGTAGCGAGCCACCACCCCGCGACGAAAACAGCGCAGCCCGGAGTTGAGATCGGGGATGCGCTCACCGCTTACCAAGCGGGCCACCAACCCCAACACCTTCTTCCCCAGTACACGATCGCGCACCTTCGCCGAGTCTTTCCCGCGTACGCCGATGACGACGTCTTTGTCACCGCTCAAAACCGGAGCCGCAACGGCCATCAAGTCGGCCGGGCGGTGTTGTCCGTCGGCGTCGTACCAGGCTACGTATGGCCTCGACGTGTTTCGAATACCCGTCTTAAGCGCAGCGCCATAGCCGCGGTTGCGGGCGTGCGCCAACACGCACACGCCCTCAATGTCCCCGGCAATCTCCGCGGTTCGATCCGACGACCCGTCATTCACTACGATAATCTCGACATCCGGGCACGACTCGCGCAACTCTCTAAGCGTGTCGCCGATACCGCCCTCTTCGTTAAACGCCGGGATGATCACCGACAGCGTACCCCAGTCGGGTTGGGTCGGCGGGTCGGGAACGACCGCAGGAGTGGATTGAATTTTCTTGGTCGAAACTGTCGCGGTCATGGTCTGGTCGCCACAAAGAGATGGTTCATTTGATAAAGAAAACGCTGATGAATCAAGTTGGTATATCCGGCCTCGGCCAGCAGGTCGGTCACGAACTTCGGGGTCATCCCCATCAGTTCACCCTCGGCCAGTTCGCGATGCTTGTCCTCACTGTACCACCAGATGGCGTGGCCTACCTTGCCGATCAAATGTCCGATCATCGTAATGACCACGCGACCGCCCGGCTTCAACACACGCTTGGCTTCAACCAGAACCTCGTCGCGATAGGGTATGTGGTTCAAGCACGCGACGAACGTAACCGTGTCGAACGACCCGTCTTCAAAGGGAAGGTCTCGTGTGTCTTCGACGACCTGTGCCCCACCGCCCCAGTCGTGGACTTCCACGCCGACGCCGTTCCCATAGAGATCGACGAGACGATTGTTCCCGGCGCCGATGTCCAACACGCGCCCCGATATGACGGGCAGTACCATCCGCAATCGCTCATCTTCGAGGCTGGTAAACCCAACGCGCGTGCTCCACTCATCCGGCAGTGCGATCATGCGTAGGGGGGCACCAATGAAATCGTAAACCGATTTCGCCACACGACGTTTGTGAAGGAACCGCGTGCGTTCGACCGACTGATCGAGCTGGGGACAGGGGTAAAGGGCAGTCGCGGCGCGGGCGACTCCGTTATTGTGAGTACCGGTCTCGCCCCTTGAATTAAGCTCCGGACTCATTAGAAACTCCCGTTCTCGGTGTGTATCCCGGCCACGCCGAGTTCACCGTCCCCAACACCAACCACCGTAACTGATTAGACCAAAACCCACGCCAAGCACAAGCCGCTGCAAACGATACGCTCACCGTCGAACGCGTACCCCCGAAGCACCGCTCAAGTGCTCAGAACTGGTGCTACATCGCCGGCGTCGACACGACGAGACTTGTCACAGCGACGTCTATTCTGCCATTCTACCACGCCCAGTCCGCCAAAGAGACAGAGGATCGGCATTACCGTAAGCGCATAGCGAACGACCGCTAGAATACCAACGTGCGCCATGAACAAATACATGGCTGCGGCCAGACACAAAGACAAATCAGGATGACGCCAAGCACGTGTGCGGTACAAACCGAAGGCGCCGAGCAGCATGAACGGCGTGTTGATCAACACAGAGAGAACGATGGCCTTGGGCGACGGCGCGCCCCACCAGAACCGCCACAAGTTACCCGAAACATGACGTACGTACCCGAATGGATCGCCAGCCATCTGTTGCCGCGCCACGCGCTGGGCGAGTCGGTCGAGCTTGACCTCGTCCTGCGCGGTGTAGAACCAGCGCGGATAGCTGTCGCGCGGATCGAGCCTTATGCCATTGTCGACCGCGAGCTGTGTGACCTCTCTGGCCGCCTGATGAACCGATTTCCGAATGGTCTGATCGGGATGTGCGGCGTACACGTGCGCCGTATACAGCGCGAGTCCTCCGGACGTCGTTGGATAGACGAAGCTGCCCGACACCTTGTAGTTGCGATAGACCCACGGGGCCACCGCGACGAGCGAAATCAACAGACACACCGTAAGCCCTGCCAGAACCCGCCGGCGACAATGACGCCAGCCCGGCAAGAACAATGCACAGATGATGAGAAAAACCGGCAGCAAGCCGGCCACGCTCTTGCACAGGACGGCCAAGGCGCCAGAGACGCCGGCGACGATCAGTCCGGGCTTGGCGCCAGTCCGAACAAACCCGGACAAGAACACCAGGAAGCCCAGCAGCAACAAGGTGAACAGCGGTTCCGTGAGATAACGCGAACAGCCGATCCACGCACCGGGGTACAGCGCGTACAGCAACGCCGCCAATAGACCAGCGCGATGACCGCCGTGGCGTTTGCCCAAGATGTAGAGCAAGTAGCACGATCCCGCACCCAGCAGCGATTGAACCAACGTTGTCGCAAACAAACTCGGGCCGGTGAAAAGAAACAGTACCGCCAAGAACAACGGGTACACCGGTGGCAACAACATCGTCTGACAAAGATCTTGAGCGAACCTGAACCCATGTCCGGCGGCCAGCGTGGCACCGATGTGCTCGTATCCATCTGAGCCGTGTGAGAGCGACGTCGCCCCTTGTATCATGGGGTACAGTTGAGCTGTGATCATTCGCGCGGAGAAAGCGACAAGCAGTACAAGCAGGAGCGATCCACGCGGCATCCACTTCGGACCGAAACGCCCTACGCCGCCGGTTGGGCGGTCCGCCGGACGCGCAGAACTCGTCGACGCTGCGCCAGAACCGCCAGCGCCATGCTCGGTAACGCACGCCCGCGTTCCATCACTGCCTACTAGCGGTGCGCGTGGATCGGTATGATGTTGCACGTCCGTTCCCACGCCTATCCTTTCACCTCAAGTCTCTGGTCAACGTATATCGCCTTGCCGATTGACGACAGGCGAATCGAGTCAACCAACGCCGTGTCGATGTCGAGCCGGCCATCGTGCTTGCGTGCCAAGCTCCGAATAATCCGCTGCTCGTCCTGTTTTGAGAAGCCATCCGCCGGAACGATCTTCAGCACCGCGCGCCCCGGCGAGTCCTGATAGAACTGGAACTGTCGCACGTTGGCAAAAGTGTCATCGTGCATATTCAGCGCCGTCCAAGCGATCAGCGAGTTGTCAGCAGCCACAAGCATTTCCTGTGTCCGGTGGCCGCGAATGTCACGCAGAATCGTATGATTCCGACCACAGGCTTCACACCGACTCGCGACATACGTCGCGTAGTCGCCGGTCCGATAGCGAATGAACGGCATTACCGTGTTGATAAACCCTGTCCCAACGATCTCACCGCGTTGCCCGGGCGTGGTAATCAGTTGATCGTTCTCGTCAAGCAGCTCGAAGTAGCCGTACGTAGGCCACACATGATAGTCGTCAGATTGCTCGCAGGCAGACGCCAGAACAAGCCGCTCAGAATGCCCATAACAGGAGAAATATCGACACCCGAAGACCTTCTCGACAGTCTCGCGTTGGTCCGAATATACGATCTCCGACTCTGCGATGACGCCCAGGACATTCGGTGGCGGCGTCATATTCGAGCGTTCGATAAAACGGGCCAACGCCGACACCGACGACGGATAGACGTGCAGGAAGCAAGGGCCGAGCGTCGCCACGTGTTCAACGTAGCGACGCATGTTCTCGTCGTCCATGTGGAAATTGCTGTAGTAGTGCCGCCGGAGAATCGGATCGTAACAATGGCGAAGACCCTTTCGGTTTCTCGGCACCACCTCGCTACGAAGAACCGCTTGCGGCACGCTCAACTCATACCCGATCCGTGACCAACTGGCGACAAGATATGCGTATTCGAAGGCGGACCGGTTCGTCCCGATGTAAAACCTCAACGGCTCCCCGCTGGATCCGCCGGTGGAAACGATGTCGATTCCAATTCCGTCCGGCGAAACGGTACACATGTCGTCCATGTGGCCACGAAGCGTGTTCCGGTCGATCGTCGGCAACCGCCGCATGTCGTCGAGCGACTTGATATCTTTGGGATGAAAGCCGACCGAGTCGAACCGCTCGCGGTAGAACTTGGTCTTGTCATAGGCCAAGGTACAAATCCGGCGGAGTTGATCGAGTTGATAGGTTCGCGTGCGTTCCGACGACCACGTTTGCGCCTCTTGCACAAACGCCAACGTGCGACGGAAACTTCGTCCCAACAGCCAAGCGGTTGGCAAGCGACCTGTGGCAATCCCGACAACCGCTTTGACAGACGCTGGGGTCGCCTCCCAAAGGTTCTTTCGAGACCACGCACGCGTTCTGGCACGCGGACGATTCTTCCGGCGCGCTGCCTCGGACGGTTGCAACGACGGAGCAGACTTTTCCGCGATGACCAACCGCAGCACACCAATCGCTGGGAGTCTCGAAACCATGACACCCAACCGGCCGGGAATCGGCACTTCAAAAAGGACTGAACTCGACCATTCCAATCCCGTCCGCGCCAACGACGCACGAAGCGTCTTCGATCCATACCGTCTCAACGAGAAGTTCAAGTGGGCGTGATTCACCGGACCGGTGAACCCGGGGATTTTGGCGACAACGTCTTCCAACCGTCCCAACAGGCTCGACGCATTGGGTACCGACAACAGTAGGAATCCGCCCGGGCGCAGCGCGTCGGAAATCCGAGCGAGGAACGATGCGTCGTCCTCGATGTACTCGATAACGCTGGAGCAAACCACGGCATCAAACCGGCCTGCATCAAACACGGATTCGGACAGGTCCGCGATTCGAAATTCCGCGTTTTGAATCCCGCGCCGGGAACACTCCGCCTTGGCTTGCTCAATCATCTGCGGCGCCCCGTCGACACCGACGACCCGATAGCCCAACTCCGCCAACTCAAGCGCGATGTTTCCGGCGCCGCAACCGACGTCCAGCACCGTACCACCGGTTGGGAACAATCTTTGCACCGTTCCCGTGAACAGGTTCAACCGGTCGACGAAGCACGCCTTGCGCTCATACAACGTGTGCCAACGGTCGGCCTGAGCGCCGAAGAACTTGGCGCTACCCGGCGTGGCATCGGTTTCAGTTTCTATTGGCAAGGTTTCTTCCATCGTCTGTCTCATTGGCCTACCTGTCGTGCTACGCGATCCGGAGCGCACCGCTCAATCATTCGCCAAGCCTTGATCTTGGGAGGATAACTCGACATGCCCCGTCCAACCGAAATGCGGTTCAAACGCAAACAACGATCCCTCTAAGTCGCCAACGCTACCCGTCAAGTCTGAACGATTCGAATGCACGGCTACGTCCTGTACACTGAACGCCGTCAGCGGCCATTCGTGCGCCTCGAACGAACGATGCAAAATCGGTATGCGCGCCCGATCGAAACCCATTAGCCGAGCGGAGACCAGATCGACGGCTACCGCATTACTACCGGCGATGATCACGCCTGTCTCTCGCGGCGTCGCATCGAGCGGACCGTTGCCCTCGCCACCAACCACACCATCGACAATACTGAAAAACCGGCGAACGGGCCTATCATGCAAGCAACCGGCCGCATCGGCGTAGGTCAGGATACGGTTCAGGTCCAACACCATCCGCCACGTTGTATCGTTACCGTACCAGTTTCCCGAGCGCACGGTCGCGTCGTTGGTATCGCCGAATATTTTCTTGCCAACAGACTTGATCGGCCCCGCTACCGAACCACGCAACGGTCCCAACAGCGGGAACACGCGCTTGAACAAAGCCACCGTGGTCCGTTCGACTCGATGCTTCGCGCGATTGTCGGAAAACTGATCACCCCCCTGCGCCGGCACACCCTCACGATGGTGCGGCAGCCAGTTCTTGTTTCCGTTGATCCCCACGAGATTCTTCAAGTTCACGGTGAGGCCAACCTTCTTGTGCGTCTTGAGCTTGGGAACACTGACGACCACATCCGCGTCGAGCACCGTCCTCGATATCATGTATTCGTGAACGTCGTCGTGCTGATGGCGAAACAACTCGCGTGTGTCGTACTCCGAGCCATACAATAGGTGGCAAAGATCGTTGATCTCCGCAAACGCAGACCGCAACCCCAGGTTGACCCTCACATACCCGGCCGGATCGCCTGGCAGCGATTCGTGCCCGACGATCACCCCGTCGATCTTGCGGGCTTGCTCCGGGCGCAGGTCGTACACCTCAAGTCGCACCGGCGCGTGCGTAGCATAGAACGATTGCAATTCATCGAGCGCCGCGATACGACGGATCGCGCCGAAATCGGCATCATTGTGCGGCGCATCAGCAACAACCAGTCGCCCTTTCCCCTTCAGCGCGATCAATGCGTAATCTGCGACGGCACGAACGACGGCGCCGTGCGTGATCAAACAATCCGCGTGGTCTTCACTAGATTCGCGAAAATCACGAACGAAATTCGGTTTGATCACTACCGTGTCGCCGGGCTGAATGCACGTGCCCAGCGGATTCCACGCATCCGTCCCTGCATGTTCTTCGTCCAAGCCCAACAGTTCCAACGCGCCGCGAACACCTTCATACGCAGGGTTCGGCGTGCTCGAAACCGTCGAACCGGGAAATGGATACTCGGCAAACTGTTGCCCCGGCGAAAAGGGCGCTTCGCGGCTGTACCCATCGCAACCAGCGAAGACAGCCACATCGCGACTCGTCAGGGCGTTTCTCACGCGTCCACCGCCACTTGTTCGCTGCGACCGTTGCACAACTCGGCAAGGCAACGACGCCACCGCGCTGCGACCGCGTCCACAGAATGATTTCGACGCGCCAGCTCGCTCGCCTCAACCGAAAGCTTCGACCACAGATCCGGATCCGCAAGAATAGAAGCCACGCGCTTCGCGTAGGTGTCCACATCGTTCGGACGAACGAGGTATCCATTTTCGCCATCGTGCACGAGATCGGCAAGATCGCCCACGTCGGCCACCACGCCGGGTAAGCCCGCGCCCATCGCTTCAGCCAGTGCGATCGACAGCCCCTCACTCTTTGAGGTCAAGACAAATACTTTGGACTGACGCAATACGCCCATCACATCGTCGCAGTGACCGAGGAACGTGACGTTGTCGTCGACGCCCAATCGCGACGCCTGCTCTTTCAATGACGCAAGCTCCGGGCCGTCGCCAATGACGACCGCACGAAGTGAGGGCATCGTCTCCGCGATCCGTCCAACAATGTCGATGAATTGCTCCGGCTGCTTGATCGAAGTCAGCCGCGCGACGAACACCATGTCATACGTTCGCTGATCGAGCGGTTGGCCCTGAACGGGCGGGATGCTTCCCGTAATGATCTCAACCGTGCCACGTCGAAGGTGTTTCGTCATGTACGCCTTGGCGCCGCTTCCGCGCACGACGACAAGATCATGTTCACACGCCACGCTCATCGCCAATCGTTCCAGCAATCGCGAAGGCCGGGCAAGCTTGGTCGTGACGCTGTTCTCACTTTGATAACCACCACCGATAATCTCGATCGGTCCGCCGGTCATCTGATAACAAGTCGGTCGCCCGAACCAACGCCCCGCGAGCAGTGAGCCCATAGCGCCGGGGATAAGATGAAAGCCCATGAACAGGTCCGGATTGTAACGCCATCCCGCAACAAACAACCAGACGCTCTTCGCCATCGCCCGCCCGAAACACGCAGAGAACCAGCGCGGTGGACAAAGGAATACGACACCGGACGGCGCGTCCTGCGGCTCGTCAGCCACGAAAACAACTCGATCGAGTCCGGACGCGGCCAGCGGTTTCGCGTGCGACGCGAACCAATTGCTACTGAAGAACGTGCCAGTGACCACAAGACAACCCGAGGGTTCGCGACGTCGATGTGGAATCAGCCGGCCGATGCGGGCAAAGGCGAGCGTTCCGGCGTAACTACCAAGCAACACCAGGTACGCCACAGCCGAGCCCAACGTGCGCCCGATCATGAGGCCGCTCCGCACGGGGTTGGCTGTGCGTTGCACGATCGCCCAAGCGCGTCAAGATAAACCTGCTGCGTCTGCCGTGTGAGGGCATCGAGAGAAAAATGTTGCTCAACCCACCGCCGACCGACCGTACCCATTCGTTTCCTAACTGTACCATCCACAAGTTCAGAGACGCGCCGCGCCGTCTCGTCGACATCGTTCGGCGGCACGATGAAACCGGCCTCCTTGTCGGGCACCACCAGCCGGTTGTCGGCCACATCGCTGGCGACAACGGGCACGCCACAGGCCATGGCTTCGAGCAGGACGTTCGGCGTCCCCTCGCGCAGCGACGTGAGTACGGCTACGTTGAGCGAGCGGTACACGTCCGGCATGTCCGCGCGATTGCCAAGTAGAAGGCACCGCTGCTCAAGCCCGAGTGTCGTCATGACTTCCCGCATTTCGCGATGGTAATCTTCCGCGCCCTCGAAGTTGTCGCGTAGCGGTTCACCCACGCACACGAACCACGCGTTGGGAACCCGCTCAAGCACCTTCCGCGCCATGCGAAGAAAGACGCCGTGGTTTTTCTGCCGCTTGAACTTCGCCACCATCCCGACGACAAACGCATCGTCGGGCAAGTTGAGCTCGGTCCGAAGCGTCGACGAACCGTCCGGTCGAAATCGATCCGTGTCGACACCATTGCGGATTACTTTGATTCGCGACGCCGGCAAACCAAGCGTCCTCATGTTGAACCGCTTACCCGCTTCGCTGTTGGCGATCATCACGTCGAACATCGACAGAGTCAGATGTTGACCGCACCAATGAAGCCAGGGAATGCGGTAATTGGAATTCCGCTCTGAGGCGATCACCACCGGCACTTGCGCCGATCGTGCCGCGAGGCGACCGATCATCTCCGCGTCGAACAGGAACCCATGTACAACTTGCGTCCGCAGCCGCTCCATCAAATCCGCCACACGACCCACAACTGCAAGATCAAACCGAGATCGGCGCGCGACAATGTGCAATCGACGCTCGCGATCATGCAAATCGTCAGCGAGCGGCACGAACGGCGACAACGAACACACGGACACATCGAACCGATCGGACGAAAGATGATTGGCTAGATGCACGACCTGCCGCTCGGCGCCGCCGAACTCCAAGCTGCTCACGAGCAACAACAAGCGTACCCGCGACGGCGCGGGCGCCTCTTGGTGAGGAGCAACTGACTTTAATGTGGTGTGGTCGCAGTGTTCTGACACGACTGATTGGTCCACCATGGCGCGGGCGCCGCCTGAACCGCCGAGCAAATGTGGCGTGCGACCCATGTCCAAGCTGTGCGCTGTTGTCGACATCTGAATCGCCATTCCCCAGACGGTGCCCAGAACGCTGTACAGTATCGCTGTGCCGTGAATTCCTTCTCGGCCCCCCCCAAGATGCTGTGCCGTAAATCCCTTCTCGGAACTCCCGACAGTGGCGAGTAGGAAGTCATGCTGTGCCGTGAATCCTTTCTCGGCACCTCCGGAAGTGGCGAGTAGGAATTCGCGATCCACCGACAGGGTGGCCCATGGCTTCAGCCGTGGGGGAGTCGAATCGCACCCGCCGCAAAAACCCCACCGGCTGGAAGCGGGTGCCACACTTGTTCAACAACCCGCAAAACGACGCAAAGCGCGTCTCACGTTACCCCGTCTACCGGCAACCCCATCCACGTCGGCCAAAAACGGCAGAGTATCTGCAACAAGCCGCACGCATACACACCTGCCACAACGTCATCGCCAACCACACCCCATCCCCCGGGGACGCGCCGCTCGACAATGTTGGCAGGCCACACCTTCATAATGTCCAGCCCGCGTTCCAAAAAGAAAGCAACTACGACAATCTGCCACGTAACCCCGGGCAGGAACAACACCGCGATCCAAAACCCAACCAACTCGTCGACGACGAGCTTTCGGCTGTCTTTCTCACCGAGCAATCGATCGCCGCGGTCGTGTATCCACACGCCGAACGCCGTGGCCGCTGCGACAATAATCAGATGAACCGTCGTGCCAAACGGCGCGAACAAGAGAAACGCCGGAATCCCCGCCACCGCCACCGTCACGGTTCCGGAAGCGGGAAGATAACCCAGGTAGCAACAGGAACCGACCGCGATGATCCACTTGGACCCCCTCGCAGTAGGCTTGTCTTGATCCGACGCGTCCGCAGGCTTCCCAGCCGTCTCACTCACTGCGTCGTCTGCCACCCGACAATAATTCTTTCATAACCATGCCACACAATAGCACGTTGGTGACGAGGTAGCGACGCCACATGCGCCGAGGCTCTTGAACCACGCGATACAACCACTCCAGCCCAAGTCGCTGCCATCGCTCTGGGGCGCGCTTGGTCTTGCCCGACAGGACATCGAACGCCCCGCCGACGCCGTGACAAACCGAAACGTTCATCTTCTTCGACCACTGTGCGAGGAACAGTTCCTTCTTGGGCGAGTTCGTACCGACGAACAGCACATCGGGTCGGGCGTCAGACACGGCCGACGCAACCTGTTGTTCCTCGTCGGCTGTAAAGTAACCGTTTCTGACTCCGACCACGACGATACCAGGAAAGTCGCGTGCAATTATCGCTGACAGATCGGCGATGACTTCGTCGGTCGCACCAAGTAGATAGATTCGATAACCGCGATCGTCACCGCGCCGAAGCATTTCGTGCATCAGATCGATGCCAGCCACACGCTCCGGCAGGCGTTGCCCCAAAATCCGCGACGCCCAAACCACCGACATGCCGTCAGCGAGAATGATGTCTGCGCTGAGCACGGCACGACGAAGCGATGGGTCGCGCTTCATGTTCACAAGCTTCGCGCCGTTGACGACACCAAAGAGCAACGACCTGTGCTGCGCGATGGCTTCGTCAGCCCTGTCGAGCACCTCACCCATCGTCATCGCGGCGATTCGCACGCCGCACACCTCGCACAGTCGCGACGGTGTCGACGCATGCTCGCCGGGTGTTGTGATTGGTGCGGAGGTTTCGGTCAGATTCATCCGATCGCCTCACCGCTCGGGACGGCGTGCAACAACCATCCAAGGTGGTATGGGCGAGATTCATAATCAACCCAGCCGGGTCGAAACACGGCGTCCACCCCCGGCACGCGAAACGAAGGGTGCAGTCGCGCCGTGGCTGCTTGAATACTGCGTGTCAGCTTGCCAGGCTCGTGACGCGCCACCTTGCGCCAAATCACCTTCGCGGAATCGTCGACCAAGCTCGCGTCGATCTCCGGTGCTCGGTTCAACCAGTCCAGGCCGCGCCGGATCGACTCGTGTCGTGCCCCGCCGCCGGCTTGCTCCAGCGCGAAGAGCGCCATCGGCGCCATCGCATCTTGATGCACGGCGTACACAGGGTATTGTTCGATGACCCGCCCCGTCCGGACGTCAAAATGCCACCACCACTGCCCGTCCGATCCCTGCAGCTCGCACATTTTGTCCGCACATTGCCGCGCGATGGCCAGCGATCGTGCGTGACCGGTGCGACGGTGGAAGTGCGCAAGCGCCTGAACCGGATAAACCCAGTCAGCGAAACAGGACACGTGAGCGCGAAGCCATGACGCCCGCGCCCCTTGGGGCCAGTGTGGAAACAGGCTGGACGATTCGGCGAACGAATCAATCAAACGGCCGACGACGCGACCCACCTGTGGATCGTCACCTGGCTCGACGTTCGTATCGAGCGCCAGCGCCGTCGCCGCCCAAGCCAGCTCTACCGTTGGGCAGTCCGCCTGCGCGGGATTCAGCGCGAGCAATCGTTGGCGCGCCGCGGTGGTGTCGACATCGCCCACTGCAGCGCCTGCCCAAAGTGCCAGCGCTACGTCACCGACGCTGGTCATGTTCTGCGTTTCGTGAATGAGCGCTTTCGCGACGGAGTGGATGTCGGTATTCACAAGAATGGATCGGACCACGTCTTCGGTCTCACCGGCCAGCCCGATCAGAGAGATCGCCGTGTACCGAAGACTTATGCCCTCAAGCACGAATCCAGTCTCGGTCCGGCGCAGGCGAAACGAAAACAGGCCCTTCTCCGGAAGGAACATCCGACGGAGTGAATCGATTGCGATGGCCCGTAGGCGCGATATGGCTCCCCGGTCGAATTCAGCGTGGCATACTTGCGGTGTGGAGGTCAACGTTGTCAAAACCGGTCGATCATCCCTGGTTTCGCACTACTGGCGTCGTAGGCTTTGTCACGCCTCAAACGGCGGGTTCGTCCGATCCGAGCCGCGACCGCGAGGGAGCGCTTTCGAGCTGTCATGGCCGGATTCCAGACGTCCGCTTCGTTACCGGCGCGGCTCGGTCTACCCGGCGCTAAGCGACGGCGTCTCGCCTTCGTATGCATAATAGCCGTATCGATCCGCCCCGCTACCACCGACAAGAATCGTACCCAAGACACTACTTCCAGCCGCCATCAGGTTCATGTACGCCTGTACCGCTTCGGTTCGGCGACAGTGGGCGGAGCGCAAAACCAACAAACTACCGTCGACCTGCGAAGCCATAATCCTAGCGTCTGCGACGATTGGAATCGGCGGGCTATCCAGCAACACATAGTCGTATTCGTCACGCCATCGCCTCAGGCAAGCGGAGAACACACCGTTGGCGAGCATTTCCGTGCTGAACCGATCCGGAACCACGCCGGCTGGGATGATGTCCAAGCGATCGAGATCGGTTGGCATGATCACCGACTTCTCGTCGACCGATCCGGTAAGCAGTGCAGCCAATCCCGGTGTCGTCGCCATCTCCAACTGCTGAGAAAGTGACGGTCGCCGCAGGTCGGCCTCGACCAAGAGCGTCTTCTTGCCAAGATGAGCGAGGCTGCGTGCGAGCAACACGGAGACCGTGGTCTTGCCCGCGCCGACCGATGCGCTGGTAACTAGGATCACCCTGTGATCCTGCCTACCGAGACGCTCAAGCAGCGCGGTGCGCACGATACGAACGTTTTCCATGATCACCGGCCCGCAATCGGACATAATCTGCTGCCCGACGGGAAGTGGTGGAAGCTGACCCAGGAATGGCCGGTGCACCGACCCGCACACATCGGAAACCTCTCTGATGCGCGAGTCGAGCGCAACGCGTCCGTACGCAAGGCCAATACCCGACGCGAGGGCGCCGAACAACACCACGAACGTTAAGACAATGCGCCGATCCCGCGCCGGTCGCGATGGTGCGATACCCTTGGCGGCGATAGAGATTCGCGCGGGCGCCTTGCCCTCCAATGTCAGCTCTTTGAGTCGCCCGACGACCTGATCGTACAGTGCTCGGCGCTGCGAGATTTGCTCGCTGCTGTCGGCGATCTCTTTGGCGATATCACCTACGCTGGCGACGGCTGCAATTTGCTGGTCGATCTCTTCGTCGACCAACTCTATTTCGCGGGCCAACCTTGCCGCCTGCCGCTCCAAGTTCGGCCGGTCCGAAACCGACACCGCCCGATTGGACACCGTAGCATTCACCACACCGGACGTCTCATACTGGCTGTCGAGTTGCTGCTCGCGTTGAAGGCGTAGTGATCCGGCGTGGTCCACTTCCGAACCAAGTTGTGCGATGCGTGGATGTCGCTCGCCGAGTTGCTGCCGCGCCATATCCAACGCATGGACCGCCTCCTGCTCGTCCAAGCTCCGCATCCGCCACTCGGTATCCAACGCATACCGCTGCTTGGCGCCCAACTCCGGTGGTCCGTCCGGGGCCACCTCATCGACCTCGGAATCTGCGTCGGCCGCGCTTCGGCGATCTAGCGCCTCCAAGTCGAAACGCACCAGGGCCAGTTCACGGAACAAACTAACCCGTTTGTTTTGCAGAACGTTGAGATGGGCACTCCGCTGGGCCCACAACTCATCGGGCATATTCGTTCGAAGCCCCTTGGCCAGTACAAACTTGCGATCACGCAATGCCCGCAGCTCGATTTCCAACCGATCGCGCTCCTGACGAAGGGTCGCTAAGCGCTCGATTTCACTTTCGTTCACCGTCTCGGCCGTATGCCGGATGTATTCATCGACGACCGCATCGACGAGCACTTTCGCCGCTCCGGCGCCGCGCGTCATGACCGACACGTCAATGAGTTCCGTCTTGCGACGCGGCATCACACTCAGGGCCTCGCCCAGGCGTTCGAGTCGACCTGGCGCCGGACCGAACAACGTCTTCTCATCTTCGTTGAACCACTTCGATTGCTTGACGTCGGTCCGATCGAGCACGCGCTGCAAGACCCGCGAACTGCGTATGATCGAGACCTGGGTGTTCAGGAAAGACTGATACAAAGGCACCATCGCGTTGCTTTCCGTGCGGAACACAATACGCGACACGACGGGCGAAACGCGAACCACCGCCCGAGCCTTGTAGCGCGGTTTCACAAGCAACCATACCGACGGAATCCCTGCTGCCGCCACGAGCACCGTGACGAGAAGGATCGACCATTTGTAGCGAAACACGCGAAGCGGCGAAACCGAAGCCCGCGGCGGGGAATCAACGTGGCCTACTGCACCCAGTTGCGCCTCGGGAATGTCCACGAAGAGCTCGGGCTCGTAGGTCGTGTCGTGGGGCGCGGGGATAAGCTCCGACGGCCGGTCATCACCAATCGGGGACGGGATGTTGTCGTTCGGTTCGCCCATGATTTATCAATACTCACGAAGGGTCGCTTGGGGCAGACTCCGTCCCCGTCGGCTGCCCGCAAATTGCGATACAACCTACTGCAAAATAGACAGTTATCGACTCCTCAAGGGCGAAACGAACCCCAGAGGCATACCGGTCAAAGACGAATTCCGCCTAACATCCTACCACACGTATGCCCACGGACACCGGATTGAACATCGCAGCCATAGAACCATACGTCATGCCGGTGGACCGCGACGCTCCCTAGCGCCTTAGTACACGCAAGTCAGTACGACAGCCGCCAGGAACCGGTTGCCGTCCTATCCTGGCGGTTCGTCCGTGTTATCATCGAACCGATTCCCCCGTCAGCCTAGTTAATCCAAACCTGAACAGGGGCGAAAACCGTCGCGCCGGACGGGGAACCCTGACACGACCGGTATGATGGGACGTCGCTTGCTATTCCCCGTACATACCCACCTCGCAATTGGTACATACTGCGGGGATCCCCTTCCATTGGACCAAGCCATATTCCTGGTGCGGACAAAAGCCACACACTGCCCTCGAAACCCCAACGCACCGAGCGAGTTGCGCATACGGATCGGCGGCGCCAAGGCGTCCGCCAGGCTGCGAATGGGGACGGCCGAAGATATGAGCGCCCCTATCCGCTTGTCCCGCTAGTTCGCGCGGAAATCGCTCGTACCCATACATTCTAGATTGACGGACCGCAGACGCAACTATTCCCTGTGATATTCTCGGTCCTATTCGCCCGAATTGACCAAGAATTGGTGAGATACAAGGACTTTCACGTCGACTTAGGCCGAGGAGGGCGTTGACGGCTCGGCCGGCCGGTCACGGTCGAAACGGGGAAGCCCTCGCCCCCGCCAGCCCAAACAGCCCAATCTGTCCGCAGGAGACTGACGCTCGATCATGCCAGCGAAAGCTGCGTGCGAAGAGTCGCCTTTCCAGAAGTGCGCAGCCGCCCCACGATCGCGTAGCTCGGAACCTTCTTGTGGTACTTCCGACTGACCCACCCAAAAAATGACGACTCGTCACCCCTAATCAGAGTGGCCGTAACCTGCGGGTCGAGTGACAACACCAGCGTGCGGCCGCCGACGCTAACGCGAAACGAACCGGTGTCGTTCTGCTCGATGTCGCAGTGCTCAGAAAAATGCCAGTGCTGCGACACATCGTGCGCCCCGGCGGCCACAACCTCGTCCTCCACGGATAGGAACGCTTCGTCGTCGGACAGAACAACCGTGCGGCGATGCACGATCGGATCGGCCAGGCGCGTATAGCCGTCGTGCTCACCAACCACGCGCCCGCCACGCTCGGTCGGCGCCCATTCCGTACATCGGCTTTGCGCTCGATCACCCCACAAGAACGCGCCAAGCATTGCGGACTGATCGAGCCCGTCGATCTCAAGCGTGTTGTGTGCTCGCGTGCTTCGAAAGTACTTCCGCCATCGCTCGTCGGCGAAATAGTCATACGTGCCCGGGTCGACGAGCACGTCATGTCCACCGACACGGACAACTAGGCTTAGCGAATCCGCATGCCCGTGCGCCGCGAGAGATAAGAATCCCAACTCGCCGCAGTCCATCAACACGCTGATTCGATCATCGCCGTGGTCGTCGCGACCACCGCGTTGCAGCAGGTAGTAACCACTCTGGGAAAACGCGACGGATTTCAATGGCTTTCCCGCCGCGCTGGGGGACGACACCGGATCGTCGGCATCGTCCTGCATCCCAGAACCCATAGCCCAGCAGGCGTACTCGCGACTTCGCAAACCGTGGGCCCGAAAGTCGGGACGGTCGAACATGACGCCAGCAACGTAGAGCATCGATTCGACGTAGTTGTCCCGCCCGCCGAGGTCGAGCACGTACCCATCGTCCGCATCGCCGACCATCGGAAGCGACCCGCCCGATTCGTTGAGTCGCGCGACAAAGTCCAACATGGCTTGCAAACGCGTGAGAAACCTCGGACTGAAAGGCTCGCCGGCGCGCTTGCCGGCAAGGGCGCATAGCAGAAAAAACTCCGAGACGAACAGTTGATAGCCCCAAGCTTGCTCTCGCGTACCGCCGTCCTCAAACGACTGCCGGATGATTTCGAGTTCCAAGATTTCTCGCGCACGCATTCGCCGTGCCGATGCTTCGCCGTGCTGATCAAAGAAACTCGTCGCGATGAACACGCCAGCAGCCTCGCCGATCACATGATTGTTGGCCGACGAAAACCGAGAATAATTCCTCGTGATATCCCAAAGATGTCGCTCGACGGAGTGAACAATCCGCGCGAACAACTCCGGCGTGACGGCCTGCGATCCGTTCACTATCGCTAACGCCCAAACCCAGTTGATTAATCGAATTCCCAGCTCGAGCGGACTTCGCCAGTTCATGCCGTAACCGTAGGGACACTGTGTAAGCCAGGTGTCGAATTGAGACGCAAGCTCCTCGGCGTAGCGCTCGTCGCGCGTCACGCGATAGGCACGGGCGAGCACAACGAAGTGCTGATGGCGGTTGGGCTCCCAAACGAGCTTGCAATCACCAACCTCGTCGAACGCCCGATAGTCAATTCTTGGAGCAGGCGTCAACGGCGTTGCCCGCCCCACCTCAGGCTCGTAGTTCCAAACGATCGGATTACCTAGAGAGACCTCTCCGAGCCCGAAGAGAGGAACGACATGCTCCAAGACGCGGTCAGCCTGCGCGATCAGCGCCGAGCGCCAAGCTTCGCCTTCTCCGGCGGGAAACCAATCGGCGTCGGCGAAGTGGGCGCCAAGATGATTAGCGCCAGCACTGAGATGGGCAGGCACATCACCAACAACGTCCACCGATGACGGTGGTCGTGAGCGAGACGGTAGCATCATCCTGTCGATCGGTGCGCGCAATTTGGCGCGGCAGCGCCACCAAATCTCCCCGGTCGACATCGATCGAAGCCGCCGCCAATACCATTGAGCTGTTCGCATAGCTTTACAAACCGATAATGCGCGACAGAGCTCGCGCGAGCTCGGACGCAAGCCCCGGGACCACTCCCGACGGCGTACACCGAAGCCAAGACCTTGCCACAAGTCCCTCGACGACCACGTCTGAGGCTCGACTACGGGGGTCGAGACCTCCACCGTGCACGAGAGACGCCCTTTGCGTCAATCGACATTCGGGTGGCCTATCCATCGAAGACATTTCACATTGTGAAATCGTCAGAAAACGGAACAACTTTGGAACACGGACTTCCTATCTTGACACGAACGGAGTATGGACCCATAATAACTGCCGCTCCGTCGCGTTTCTGCAGTTGGCATCGACGCCTCGGCGCTAGATTGCGCGACCGGCCGGAAGGAGTTTGGCGCTGCTACCGGCCGGTCATTTTTCTTGACAGCGTTATCATCCTAAGACGCGCAGTGTTCCCAACTTGCTCACCCTCCCGCGCGTGTCGTTCATTACAAGATTGCAACATGTCGAGCTATCCACGGCTTGGTCACTGACGCATGGACGGCATGAACCATCGTCCCGCGATCACGCGCGGTTGCCAAGACCTAGCGATTGACAATTCGCGGCATCCCGCGTATACGCCTCCGTAGGTGCCTCGGTTTCTTTCGCTGCGGCGCGCGAACACATGGAGCGTACGTCCACCTGGGTGTAATCCTGCGCCGATAAACCGTAGGGTCCGGTAGTCATACTTTTCCTGTTGTAGTGGCACTTGGGTATTGACTCAGAACGCGACCGTGGTAGACTTTGATCGGGGTAAGATAGAGGGTCAGCCTACTGGGCAGCGCCGACTCATTCACCGGCGGGCTGATCAGCGCAATCTAGCGTTTGGGCTCGTCCTGTCTCGGTTCGTATCAGCCGACAACTACCCCCGTACGTCTAGCGTTTGGGTCAAGCGCGACGATTGGGCAAGCACTTATGATGGACTGGGTCATACTCGCGGGGACGATGGGAAGCGAAGGCAAGTGGACGCGCGGTGTGCCACGTGCGCTGCTCCCGTTGCCGGGCACTACATTGATCGACCGATTGCTTGATTCGTACCGTCAGGCATCAGACGGTACATGTACGATTTGCGCCAACGGGCACACCAAGGCCATCGACGCACGAGTTTCGCAAGCCGGAGGCGTCGGCCTGCGGCTTGGTTTTTTTGAAGATCGTCTGCCTCGTGGAACAGCCGGCTGCCTGAAGGCGTGCGAATCACGTCTGACCGGCGAGACCATTTTTCTTATCGGTGCGGCCGTGTGGATCGGCGACGATCCGTCGGAGTTGCTCAAGCGCCATCGCGATTCGAACAACGCACTGACGGTGTTCTGTTTGCCGCAAGACGACACAACCGCAACCAACCGTCAGTCGAAGATGCGTCCCGCCGGGCTGTATTGTTGCGAACCGGAGGTGTTGAAGTACGTGGGCACCGGCGGCTTCCAAGACTTGAAAGAACAATTGATCCCGGCGTTGAAACGCGCGGGCCTTCGGGTCGGAGCACTGCCGCTCGCTCAGCCCGCTCTTGAAATATCGGATTGGGACAGTTACACGCGACTGATCGATCACGTTCTCTCATCGGCGAAGCTTGAAGAGGATGGGTACAGTTGCGTCGCACCGGGAATTTGGGTCGGCCGCGACGTACACCTAGCCAACACGTCGCGTATCGTCGGTCCTGTCCTGATTGGACACGGAAGTCGCGTCGAGGACGATGCCGTGATTCTCGGCCCAACGATTTTGGGCGATGGAAGTTTCGTGGGCCGCGGCGCCATCTTGAACCGCGTCGTGACTGGGCAAGGGCTGCAGTGCGGTCACGGCAGCCTGCTGGTCGACCACTTGGAGCCTGGCACAAAGACCAATCTCACCGGACCGGCACGGATGGCGGGGGCCGGTTCACTTCGCACGGACGCCAACTAACCAGAAGCACCGTTTCTCGGTGTCATCTGGGAGGCAAGACGATCAGCGTCGTCACGAAGTACGAGGAGGCGTCGATCGCTTTTGCGATTCGCGATGCTGGTCACCGGGGGGGAATCCACGCACCTGTGCGTGGTCCGGACCGAACGACGACTGAAACTGCGGAGGGGTCGGTCGTAGACGGTAAGGAAGGGGGCAAGGAATATCGTGCGTCAAAACGGCAAGACATTGCTCGTTCACTGGGGTCATGACACCCCGTGCATCGGCGACGATGCACGGGCTCAGCTTCGATCTCGTTTCATCGCGGACGGCCCAATACTCACCGGATACGCCCACTGGGCCCAAGTTCAGAAAATCCGTGTCACGATTGTGCTCCCCGAGTCGGTGGAAAACGAATTCGAATCCGTGGTTGGTGCGTCTACCCACTTGCGGGCCGTGTTCTACGATGCGAGTGGCCGGTGCGATCTGACCGACACGCTCGGTCGCGCCGGTGCGTGGCTAGTCAACGGCAAGCACCTCCCGATGATCGATTGGTCCCGATCCTCCAGTGCGGCGCGGCGACGCGGATGTGACGTTACTCTGTTCGGCGAGCCGGAATGCGGCGTCGAAAACCGATACGAAGAATCGGTGGCCGTCTCCGACACCGGCGAGGTTCTCGACTTCGTTCGACACTACAGCGATGCCCCTGGTAGTCCGAATGCCTCAGCGAGCGACGCGTCTTACCTCATTGTCGGGGGAGATTGTGCCGACGACGTCGTTCACCACATCGTTACCAACGGATGGGACTTGGCCAGTATCGGCGGACTAACGCGTCGCTTTAGCGTGGCCTCGTCAGACGATGTTTGTGTTCGGTCCTACTTCGCGACCCCCAAGCGTCGCTCACCATTACACACAAGCAGCGCTCCGTCCGGCGGGCACGTGGCCACACGAAAGAATCGCAAGGGCATCTTCGGCGGCCGAAGGCCGATGTTGAAACGCACGGCCGACATTGTTGTTTCCGGATTGGGATTACTCGTCCTGGCTCCGTTGATGCTGTTCATCGCCCTGCTGGTCAAAGCCACATCCCGCGGACCGACGCTCTTCGCACACACGCGGCAGGGACGCGGTGGCAAAGAGTTCGGCTGCCTCAAGTTCCGAACCATGTGCGACGGAGCCGACGCCCTGCAAACCGCACTGCGTGGACAAAACGAAGTGGACGGACCGCAATTCAAGATCACGTCGGACCCTCGTCTGACGAAGATCGGCACGTTCCTACGCCAGCACAACCTCGACGAACTGCCACAACTAATCAACGTCCTTCGTGGCGAGATGAGTCTTGTCGGGCCACGGCCTTCACCCGAAGCCGAGAACCAACTTTGTCCGGCGTGGCGTCGGGCGAGGCTTTCCGTCACGCCGGGTATCACCGGACTGTGGCAGGTGCTGCGTATGCGCGATGACGACCAATCCGACTTCCAGGAATGGATCTACTACGACATCGAGTATTCCATACACGGCTCGATCTGGCTTGACGCGATGCTCTTGATCTACACCCCCGTGTCGATGTTTGCACCGAAACTCTTGACCGGGCTATCCAGACGGCTACACCGCCGTGGCATTTGTTCGCACTCGGCTCGACGGCTGCGCAGGTCGGCCTAACCGAAAGCAATAATGAACGAACCAAGAAACAACCTATCGACCGGACCCGATCCCCGCGCTTGGCCGCAGCTCTCGGGCGGCCACTTGGTCGACCGCACCGTCGCGCCGAACCTGTTCAACGGACTGTTGAGCCGGAGCAGCACACAACTCGGCTGCGGTCAATGGCATGACCCGGGTGCGTCGCATTCGCGGCCATTGCCGTGGCTTAGCACAAAGCGCACTGACCGCGTTGGTTTTCAACCTGTGGCGCTCAATCCAACCCGGGAACGCCTTCTACCGCATGCCCCGCCCTATCCGCACTGGATGCCGGATCTGTTCGAATAGCCATTTCCGCGCCGCCGCCCTTCCTTCAACTCCGTTGGCCGTGCATAATCCGTATACGTGATGCATGGTCGGTGTGCGCCGGCAAATGATTTCACGAACCACGAGCGCCGTGGGGCGCAATGAAGTTGGAGAACTCTCGTGTCGACGCTTCTGAAACGGTTCTGTCGTTACGTTCAAATCGAAACCACAGCGGCCGAAGGGTCGGCGACATACCCCAGCACACCGGGCCAGCTAGACCTCGCCCGCATGCTCACCGACGAACTGCGTGCGCTCGAACTGACCGACATATCCATGTCGGCGGACGGCATCGTCATGGGAACGGTACCGGCGACGACGGAGGGCGCGCCGACGATCGCTTGGTTCGCGCACATGGACACGTCGCCGGAAGCCAGCGGAAAGAACGTCAAGCCCATCGTTCACGAAAACTATGACGGTAAGGACATCGCCCTGCCCGGTGATTCCGCACGCGTGATTCGTGTGGCCGAGACCGCCGGCCTCGCCGAGCTCAAGGGGAAGACGTTGATCACAACGGACGGGACGACGCTTCTCGGCGCAGATGACAAAGCCGGCGTCGCCGTCGTCATGACCGCCGTCGCTCAGTTGATGTCCCAGCCGGACCTCAAGCACGGTCCGATTCGTATCGTCTTTACGTGCGACGAAGAAATCGGGCACGGCACGGACAAGCTCGACCTTTCCAAGATCAACGCGACCTGCGGCTATACGCTCGACGGCGAGGGTGCAGGTTGCATCGAGAACGAAACGTTTTCCGCCGACGTCGCCGACGTCACCATCACCGGCCACAACATTCATCCGGGGCTGGCTACTGGGAAGATGATCAATGCGATACGCCTGGCAGGTCTGTTCATCTCACGTCTACCGTGGCAGCGGCTCGCGCCGGAAACGACGTGCGATCGCGAGGCCTTCCTGCATCCATACGTCTTGGAGGGCGGTGTCGAGAAGGCGACACTTCGGATCATTCTACGCAGCTTCGTGACTGCGGATCTTACTCAACACGCGGCCATCCTGAACACTATCGCCGATTCGATTCTGGCGGAACACCCCGGCGCCGCGATCGACGTTAAGATCACGGAGCAATACCGCAACATGGTGGAGGCGTTGGCGGCGGAGCCCAGGGCGGTCGACTTGGCTGCGGAGGCTGTTCGGCGCACCGGGCTGGAGCCGTCGTTCGAGTCGATCCGAGGCGGTACCGACGGGTCGCGTCTGAGCGCACTGGGTCTGCCGACTCCCAACCTGTCGACGGGCATGCACAATTTTCATTGCCCACTCGAATACGCCTGCTTAGACGAAATGGAGACAGCTGTCCGAGTGCTGATCGAGTTGGGGCAGCTTTGGGGTTGCGAGGAAAGCTGAACGGGTGCGACAGCATGAAAATGCTCCCTTACGGTCGCGGCTAGGTTCGGACCGAACCGTTACTTGAGTCGTGCCAACGCACTGGGTTCTGCGCAATCCGGGCAACGCAACAAGTATCGCCCTGCTCGAATCTACAGCCTGCACACGAAAGGAGTCACGATGACAATGATCAGCTTGAGCTTGGTTTGCCTTACGCTTGGCGCTGCGCCGAACGCCACATCGGAATTGCTACCGAAAACGCCCGAGGGTTGGCGCTTCGAGCGCATTGACTTCCCGCTCCCGTTCGCGCCGGAGTTGAAGTACGCCGGTTTCGAAGAACTCCGCTTCGCACCGGGCATGTTCGACGCCAAATCCGACACCTACTTCACCTACATCTTTGCGATGCGAATCACGAACGAGTTCAAAGTGGGCGCCGTCGAGTTGAAGTCGTTTGTGGAAACGTACTTTCGCGGGCTGTGCAAGGCCGTTTCCAAGAACTCGAAGTTTGAGATCGACACGTCAAAGATCTCGGCGCTAGTTCGCGAAGATCATTTCGAGGCGCGTCGCGCACGCCACTTTCAGATCACGCTCAGCAGTTTCGATCCGTTCGTTACGGGGAAGCCCATCACCCTCAACCT
This sequence comes from Phycisphaerae bacterium, assembly GCA_029260075.1. GTDB lineage: Bacteria > Planctomycetota > Phycisphaerae > UBA1845 > UBA1845 > OFTM250. The sequence continues at coordinate 30,854 of JAJDDY010000058.1, read as the reverse complement.
GGAACTGATCGTCGTCGAGATGAATCCGACCGACCACCGCCTCTTCGCCGCAGTCTCGCCGAAACCCACCGACGCCCCCATCTGGACACTGCTACGAAAACTCAAGACGCAGTTTCACAAGAACACCGCCAAACAGGAAAAGTAGCGTTCCGTCGCACGTTAAGTCACATACGCGACGCTCAGTATAGTGCCACTTACGTGGCATTCTTCGAGTGGGTCGGGTCATCGACCCGGCATTGTTTGTCGCACGTATTTCTTTCAACTACGTTGGCCATGGTGGCGCGATCGGTTCACAATCGTATTCACGCTCAAGAGTTGCCGGGTCGATGACCCGTCCTACGAATTCCAATCGCGCTGCGCAAGAAGCAGAGGCCCACCGGTACACCGGAATCGATACGCTCTACTTCTGTGGCGGCCAGAACACAAAGTCGTCGGATCCCGCATCGTTTTCGATTCGGTCTTCCCAACGAGGCGAGTGTACTCCGCCGTCGTCGACGCCGTTCTCCGATAGCGAGTAGATTCGCAGCCCGTCTTCAGTCAATCGATAACCGAAGAAGCGTCCGGTGAACGGATCGATCCGCATCGTGTCACCATATTCAGCCGGGATCTCGTCGATTGACTTGGGGAATTTCCCTGTGCTCGCCTTGAACTGGTACGCGGCGAAGGCTAGTTGCGTCGCGCGGCGTGAGGCTTCCCCCCGCACTCGTAGCGTATAGTAACGTGACAAGCTCGGCATAATCATCGCGACCAAAGGGTTGCCGGATAGGGCACGCTGTTCCATTTCCCAGATGTGGCCTGTACGAACCTCCGGATAGCCGATACGCATAGCGTCAGCCAGTCGGCGGTAGTGGGCATCGAGCACCTCGACAGACTCGAAGGCGTCTTCGGGCGTCATGTTCATGGCCGCTTCCATCTGCGCGTCGTTGTCGATCCATCCCCATTCCAGAATCGCTTCCATACGCTTGGTGTTGAGCTTGGGACCGCCGGGTCCCGGGGGGCCGAACAGATATTGCGTGATTTCCATGGCGAACGCATGCTCGCCGCGAAGCGATTGGGCGGGGTCTTCGTCGCTACGGTCGAGCTCACGCAGGGTGTCGAGCGCAGCAGTAAGTTGCTTGCCTGAAAAGACCCCGCGTTTCAACGCCCAGCGCGCATGATTCTGCACCAAGGCTCGCTCCGCAGTGGCCACCAAGTTTTCGATCAGCGTCGAGCCACGTTCCAGATGATTCGCGCTACGCAGAATGGAGTCCCACGCCCTGAGCATGCGATCCGCCGAGACCTTACCATCCTCGCCACGACGCCAAGCTCCGGCGATCGCGGCCTTCGACAACGCCCGATGCTTAGATAGCTGCGGAAGCAACATGCTAATCAACAGCGGTGTATCGCCATCGTATGAATCCGTCGCATCGCCGGCGAATTCCAACGGGTGGTGATACCCGGTGTGCAGCCCGGCTTCGTGAAAGCGATCGAGCAAGTCTCTCGCGAGTCGGTCGGACGCCTCCCACTCGGGATGCTCCTTGGGATCCCACGGTTTGGGCGGTCCGTCGTACTCTCCGCCGTTGAGCATGTCGGTAAACTTAGGCCACGCGGCGTCGCCTTCAGGATCGAGAACCCCGTTGGGCATGAACTTGGCGTACGCATCGTACGCATTGTCCTCCACCTCCTCGCTCAGATACTCATTGACCCACGCAACATAGTCGACTGCGATCTTGAAGTCCGGGACCGGCGAGAAACCGTCTGACGTTTCCGGATCCCACAAGTCTTTCCAATTCGGAAGCGGTTCCGCATCGGCCAGAGCATCGTCCTCGCCGATTTCAGTGATTCGCACGTCTTCTTCTGCTTCAACGTCGGTGCCGTCGCCGGAAACTTCGCCCGGCGATTGCGACGCACGGTCCGGCGCGCTGTGGCCGCCGTCACTCATATCGCCCAGAACCACGACTTGGTCTGCTGGCGCATCCACGATTGACGGGCTCTCGTCGGCCGCTCTCTCACCGGCCGTGTCCTTCTCAACGAGCGCCACGCTCTCGTCGTCGACGTCGACCGTGGATTCCACGAGCGGAGGCTTGTCCGTAGTCGCATCATCGAACGCGGCGCAATAGAGCATCAGGAACGAACCGTCTTCGAGCTTCACCACGGCCGGATCCCAACCGCCCACAAGTCGATCGCCCGCTTCGGCGGTCCACCGATCGCCATCGGTGCTGATCAGGGAGACGATACGATCGCCACGAGAAACATAGGCCCGCGCGCCATCCTTGGCCGTCACGATGTCGCCGACGAAGTCCACTGAAGGAATCGAAACGCCGCCACGCGAACCCAAGCGACCACCCCGACGCGAAACGAAGTGTCGAACACTCGCTCGTCTTCGTTCCGCGCCGAAGGGTGGATCGCCGGAGGCATAAAGGTGAATTCGTTTCCCAATCAGTGCAGCCATGGGGTGCGCGTCGACGCCGGCGTCGACAGCGAGCCGCGTGCGTCCGTCGACCGAAAACTCGGCGCCTCGACGGAAGACGGCTGAACCGATGGTACTCTTGGACCGGCGCGACGCGCGACCCTTCCCGCGCTGCCCATGACCGATTACGAAATAGAGTCGCAGCTCACGTCTGTCGACAGCGACGAGTTCGCCATGTCGAGCGCCGCGTGCGACACGAGTTCCGCCTGTGAACCGAACGCGCGCCGCGCGGGTCCACGACGCCCCGTTGTCTTCGGAACGCGAGATCGCGAGTCGCGACTCACCTGATGCGTCAATGACTTGGTCCACAATCGCCACAAGTCGGCCGCTGCCCGCTGTCACCACTGTCGGTGCGGCTGCTCGGGTCATGAAGATCGCGCCGGAATCCTGAAACGACAGTCCATCTTCAGACCGTGCCACGCGAATGACAGTTTCTGAAGCCGCAGGGCGGCCGGTCGCACTGCGTGCGCTGGACGACACCTGAGCGTTCGCGCTATTGAGTAACGCCGGACACGAGATCACAAGAACCAAGACGCGAAGACAACTTGTACGATATCGCCTGTGTGGTCGGCTGTTTGCCGATCGACGGTACACTTCGCTGGTTTTTCGACGCATCTGTTGGTCTCCAAGCGTGGAATCGCGCCGATGAACCGTTAGACTGCGGCTTGGCCGACCTCCGCCACCGCTCATCTTACGATCGCCGGCCGATATGGCTCATTCGCAACCACCCATGGGACGCGCTACGCCGGTGCGTGTTATCCTCACGTGCCACGTTTTCTTTTGAAGCCGCATTACATTCATACCAGACACAGGGTGTCGCGTTACCCGCAACGGACGCTAGAATCGCGGGCGACAACCCTGCCGACATGACCGTCGGGGGTAAGAGCGTGTCTAAGAAGTCTCTTTCCGAGCCGCGTCCGTAAGGAAGCGGTCCATGTGCAAGGCGAACAACCGCGCCCTGACGGTCGCGGCTCGGCTCGAAGCACGCCTTCTTAAATACCCTCGAAGAGTCTTCTGACCGAACGGGTGAGATGCTGGTCTTGCGGACCGGAAGGACATACATATGGCGATAAAGACGCAGTGGATTCTTGGATGTGTTGGCGTATTGGGTGTGGCTGTTGCGTCGGCTGGCGGCGACGAAACGCCGGAGTACTGGCGTCGCGAGGGAAAGGCCGCGCTCCAGCGGGCTAAGCAACTTACGCCGATCGTGACAACGGCCAAGAACGTCATACTCTTCATAGGCGACGGAATGGGGATAGCGACAGTGACGGCCTCGCGCATTCTGGAGGGGCAGTTGCGGAACCAGTCCGGCGAGGAGAATGTCCTGAGCTTCGAGCGGCTACCACACACCGCACTGATCAAGACCTACAACACGAACCAACAAACGCCGGACTCAGCCGGGACCATGAGCGCCATCGTCACCGGAGTCAAAACGCAGGCCGGAGTGCTCTCCGTCAATCAACATGTCGTTCGCGGCGACCCGGTTTCGTCGAAGCGCACCCAAGTCGCGACCATCCTTGAACTCGCGGAGCGCGCGGGAAAATGGACCGGCGTGGTCTCAACAACCAGTATCACCCACGCCACCCCTGCCGCTTGCTACGCCCACAGCCCGGATCGCGCGTGGGAAGACGATTCGTTTATGCCGATCGCGGTTAGGCAAACCGGTTTTCCCGACCTCGCACGCCAACTGATCGAGTTTCCCATCGGCGACGGCTTGGAAGTGGCGCTCGGCGGTGGGCGGGAACATTTCCTACCCAACTCTGTTCCTGATCCCGAACACCCGACGCTTGTTGGGCGGCGCACGGACGGTCGCGACCTGATCAAGCAGTGGATGGCGAAATCGGGCTCTGCGTTCGTTTGGAACTCAAGCATGTTCGACGCGATCGACGTTTCCAAGACGAAGCACCTGTTGGGTCTGTTCTCACAATCGCACATGGCCTTCGAGCATGATCGCGTCGCGAGCGGCGCCGACGAACCGTCGCTAACGAGCATGACCGAAAAAGCGATCCGGCTGCTTTCACGTGGAAAACAGGGGTTCTTCCTCATGGTGGAGGGCGGACGTATCGACCACGCCCACCACTTCGCCAACGCGTTCCACGCCCTGACCGAAACCATCGAGTTCGCCAGCGCCGTTGAGAAAGCCGTCGCACTCACCGATCGCGCGGACACGTTGATCATCGTAACAGCCGACCATAGTCACGTGTTCACGATGGGTGGCGACGCCACGCGGGGCAACCCGATTCTCGGGAAGGTTACGCTCAACGGCCTGAACGGAAAACCGGCTCCAGTCCTCGCGCGCGACGCCCTCGGGCTACCGTACACCGTGCTTGGTTACGCCGACGGACCGGGATATACCGGCCCGTCGATTCAACCGGAAGGTCCGAAGCACGGCCCGCATTTCGGACAAGGCTATTCCGGCATCACGAAGGGTCGCCCGGACCTGACCAATGTCGACACCGCCCATCACAGCTATCTAACGGAGTGCACGGTGCCGTTGGCGTTCGAAACGCATGGCGGCGAGGATGTCCCGCTCTACGCGGACGGACCCTCCGCCCACCTGTTCCACGGCGTGCTTGAGCAGAACGTGATCTTCTATGTGATGGCTGACGCCATGGGACTGCTGACGGAAGAGTAGGACATGACGCCGCTGCTGCCTGGCTGGTGCGCGGCTGGTGCGTGATTCCTATCTCGCACCTTCATCCACGTGCCGAGAAAGGATTCACGGCACAGCCGGTCTGCGGATTCCGGACGAAGCGCAATGAAACACGGCGCGGACGCCTACGAATCAACTTTAACTGTTCGGCGTTTTCGCACCGCAATTTCGGGGGCTTCCTTGATGCAGGTCCATAGGATTTTCAGGGAGAGGACGAACAACCGGCCTATACCCCGCACCAACCCGGCGCCGTCTTTGCCGACGTCGGGATAGCCACGTTCATCGGGTTCGACCGTTTCCCAGTTGTTGAACAATCGACCCCATCGGCTTGACAACGCTTTGATTACGCGCGATCGGCCGAACACCGGATACCAAAAGCTGTCGTGATAGACGACGCTCGCGATGTAGGCCCATGGTGCGAGCCAGGTTCTTAGCGACCACTCGACGAACCCTTTCATCCAACCCCAATAGATGAGATGTTGCATGCGGGCGGCGAAGGTCATGCGGCGGAACGGACCTTCGAAGTGCCAGTTCTCGGCACCGACGGCCTCATCGCCGGCAATCTCGATTTCGTTCGGATCGCCGCAGCCTAGGCCCAGTTCGTGGGCGAGACGGATGAACTTCACATCGGAAAGCGGATCGAACCCCATCAACTTAGCAGCCACCGCGTCGATGGCCACTTGATCGGAACTGGCGAGCAGGACGTTCTTGACGTGGGGCGTCATGCAGCGCGGCCCCGGTCCGTCGCCGGCGAACGTGCCGTCCATGACGGCGAAGACGCCGGCGTGGATATGCTGCTGGATCATCAGCAAGTCAACAAGGGTTTCGTGAATCACCGGGTGCGTCCAGTGGCGGTGTTCATTGAGCAATCCGCCGAAGGCGTTCTTCATCGCCCCGGTCATTGTCGTGAACACATGGGTCTTCACGGTGGGCAAATGAATAATATTCTCGCCGATGAAGCGGCGCGGGATCGTGAAACCCTTGGGGTAGACCTCGTTGAGGCAGAGGAACTTGTCGCGCAGATTGCCGACTGCTTCGTCAATGGAAACCCATTCGTGCTCCGGGTCGTACAGGTGAACATTGCGCAGTCCGTGGGCTTCGATGACGTTGACTTGCTTGTTCTCCCGCTCTCCCAGATGCGCGTCAATAACGACGGTTCGGTTGTGGCAGGCATGGATCAGATCGGGATCGTATCCGTCACGCTTCATGGCTCGAATGACACCCTCCAACTGCCAGGGGGTTGTCGAACAGGCGGGATAGAAGAAATGCCAACTGATGTTGACCTTGAGCGCGGTATCTACATCTTTGGATAGAACGTCCGTGTAACCGGCGAGGTTCATGACGCGATGATGATCCTCAAGCACCGTTTCGGGGCTCGTTCGAACAATGGCTACCGTTGATCGTTTCATGAATGTGGCTTACCTGTTTGCTGTATACGTGTATACCCGGTGCCCGATCCTTCTATTGGATCGGCAAGCAGCAGTTGCTGCTCAATTGTGACACAGTCTCCAAGTGCTGTGTCGGCCTTACGTTTAGGAGCCTGTTGAAAAAATGCGGCACCGGTTTCCAGCCGGTGATCCATTAGCGATTTCCGCCTCTTGATCGAGACGCGGCCCGTCGTCACAGACGGGCTCGAGGTAACTTGCTTGAATACAAGCATTGTTCAACGGGCCGCTAGGCAACCGTATCGGGTGACCCACCTCTTCAGAGGCTGCCGAATCGAATCCGACGCCGGATTCGACTCAAGGGTCCGCTCCCTCACGGTCGCGGCTCGGTAAACCCGTCATTCTAGCTGCGACACAGCATCAAAATGACCCGATCCAAGCTTCGATGCCGCCTTCGCCCAACCACTTCGTCTGATAGGCGATGGCCAACGCGAGCATGGCCCACGCACCAATTGTCGTCAACATGGCCCGGTCCTTGAGTACAATGTCCGTCGGGCCAGTGAATCGACCCGTATCGGAGAGCATGGCAAATCGAAACACGCCGTACACCACGAGCGGCAGCGTGTAGAACAGGTGCTCCTTGTGAAACGCCACCGGCTGGACACTCTTGTCGAGCGTGTACAGCAGGAACGTGATCACCGCAACTGCGGCCGACACGCTGATGAGGTGGTCGAGCAACGCGGACGTATAGCGAAGCAAGGTTGGTCGGTGCTGACCGGCCTGGTCGCGGCTTGCGATCATGGCGATTTCGCACCGGCGTTTGCCGAACCCCATGAATAGACAGAGCGTGAACACGCACGCGACAAGCCATTCGGACGTGACAACCCCCACCGCGAGCGATCCGGCCCAGGCGCGCAAGACGAACCCCGTGGCGAGGATGATGACATCGAGTATGACGCGCCGTTTCAGCGCCAGCGAGTAGGCCAACGTCACCGCGAAGTACAATAGAAGGACGATGGTTGTGGAAACGTTGAGCGTTAGGAACGCCAGCAGTGCGCCACCAACGGAGAGAAATGCGGCCAACGTCAACGCACGCGCGGAGCCGATGACGCCACGGGCCACCGGGCGGAAGCGTTTCGTTGGGTGACTCGCGTCGGCTTCGCGATCGAGCACGTCGTTGAGCGCATACGTCGCGCTGGCCATCATACAGAAGGCCACGAACGCGATGCACGCCTCGAGCAGTGAGGGCCCCGAGAGCAGCTTCAGACCGGCAGCCGGACCGGCGAACACGACAACGTTCTTGATCCACTGTTCGGGTCGTAGAAGGCCGACGTAATCGCGCCACGTCGCGGACCCGCCAACGATCGCATCGTCTTGCATGTCTGTAGCTAGTGGGCGTTGCACGGAATTATCCTACTGGAGAAGTAACTCTACAGCGCGAAGTCGATCCGAAGTCGTAGCGAAGGCATCTTGCCTGCATCGTAATCGCGGCCCATGCAGGCTGGAAGCCTGTGCTACGAGCGGGTGGCCCATCTGTTCAGAGGTGGGGGAGTCGAATCCGGCGCTGGATTCGACTCCCCCACGGCTGATGCCATGGGGCACCCTAGTGCTCCGTCACAGCCAAGCCTTGGAGTTGCGTTTGTCCAATCAGAGCCGCTACCGTGAGGGAGCGGACTCTTCAAACCCTAAGATTACGGCGTGACACAGCACGAGCATCAACCAGCCGCGGACGAAGCACTAGAAGCTAGTCGCGTCTGCACTATCGGTCCGGCATGGCGATGCGTAGAATAGCGTCCATCGAACGCCGAAGCCAGCATCACAGTGTTTGCCATGGATAACTCTTCACGCTGTGCGGGTCAGGTGTGGCCACGGGTTGTCGCCGGCGTGATGAAGGACTTGACTTCCAATCCACGCTTTTTCGACGAATCACTATGAGCAAAGCGTCACGTAAGGCGGTCATCTTACTATCCGGCGGGCTCGACTCAGCCACCGTCGCCGCCATCGCCCGCGACGACGGTTTCGAGCTCTATGCGCTGACGGTTGCGTACGGACAGCGTCATCAACTCGAACTCGACGCTGCGGCGCGCGTGGCTGAGACCATGGGGATCGCGCGACACGTTGTTCAACCGGTTGACTTGCGTGCGATCGGTGGGTCGGCACTGACGGCTGACATTGACGTACCGAAGTCGGCGAACGTCGCGAGTATTTCTGAGGGCATTCCAATCACATACGTGCCGGCGAGGAACACGATATTTCTATCGCTCGCCCTTGCGTTCGCGGAGGCGATCGACTCGACGGACATCTTCATCGGGGTCAACGCCGTCGATTACTCCGGCTATCCGGACTGTCGCCCGGCGTTCATATCGGCGTTCGAACGCCTTGCCAATCTTGCCACAAAGGCCGGGGCAGAGGGCAATTCGTTCACGATTCATTCCCCGCTCATCGAACGCTCGAAGAGCGAAATCATTCAAATCGGGTTACGACTCGGCGTGGATTACGGACTGACGCACAGTTGCTACGACCCAACACCGGAACGACTCGCGTGCGGTCGGTGCGATAGCTGCTTGCTGAGGAAGAAGGGGTTCGCCGACGCCGGCGTGGTCGATCCCGTTGGCTACGTCACCTGAGGGCATGTTTACAATGCCTCTTTCCGAGCCGCACCCGCGATGAACCGAGCCGCGCCCGTAAGGAAGCGGTCTTTACCCGCAAACCCGGATCGCTTCCTCACAGGCGAGGCTCCGTTTGACATAACCCATTCATACAATCTCTAGAATTCATGCCCGTCTTGTAAGGCACCAGTCTCTTGTTGCTGGGACCGACGTATCGAGTCTCACGCGACGGGCTCAACATTCCCGACTGTTTCGGCCCCATGTAAGTCCAACCGTACCTCCAGACGCTTGACGTTTCGAACGCGACCGGTAGACTCACGCCCAGTGTGTGGCCAGAGGCGATGCGTGTACGGTGTTCGATGCCGTCACGTCGTCCTGCGGCGGTGGAACGCTTACCCATCGCAACGCTTACCTGCCCGGGTGGCGGAATTGGCAGACGCGCAAGCTTGAGGTGCTTGTGTCCTTCGGGACGTGCTGGTTCAAATCCAGTTCCGGGCAATAGATCGATCCCCCCCTTACACGCCGAACGTCGCGCCGGTCGCCGCGACTGAGTCGACGCGGCATGCTCAACCTCGTTTCGGGCGGTTTGCAAGGACCGTGCGGTCGAAACCCACCACCGACTCTGTCGATTTCTCAGGTCGCTCATTGGTGATCGGGGGCCACGCCGATATACTCGTCAGGAGTCCCGTGCGGCGACACGATAACAGGTAGACAGATGGCGGACACCTTGGAACAGCCCGAACTGCTCGACCTCGCCGAGTTCGATCCCGCGCACGCGGCGGTGATCGCCGGGTGGATTTCCGACGAGCGAGATCTCCTTATGCTAGCCCCCAGCACCGCACCCCCGCTCACGGCTGCGGCCGTAGTCAATTGGAAGAAACCCGGCGGGAAAGCGCTCGTGCTGACAAACGCCGGTTCGGCCGAACCGATTGCGTACGGTGAGCTCAACCCGATGCGCCGCGAGGCCCGTCACGTCTGGCTTGGCCACCTGATCGTTCGCCCCGACCTGCGCGGTCAGGGACTGGGCCAACGATTCGTGAAGGCGCTCGTCGACCACGCATTCGGCGCGCTTCAGGCCACCCACCTCTCGCTGATCGTTTTTCCATCGAACGCGACCGCAATCAACTGCTACCGGCGCGTTGGCTTTCGACCGGTTACCGACGAATACCACGCCTTCAACGGGTCCACGCGCAAGCACCGGCTGGTGCGGCTTGAGATTCGATCACGCCCACCGAAGTAATCCACGGCAATTCCGACGAACAGCGCATAGAAACGGTGTCAGCCTCGGCGCAACCAAGTGCTCGCGCCCATGGATCACAACCTGGAAGCAGGTGCCACACAAGGGGATAGCCGTACTCGCGACATTGAATGCCCATGTCGCTTCGCGAGCTAACAGACGCGGCGCGAATCGACCTCTAGGAGCGTTTCCAAAGGGGTTGCATCGAACCGAGCCGCGACCGTCAGGGGGCGGTCTTGGCACGTGAAACCGAACCGCTCCGTTACGGGCGCGGCCGTGAAATAGACTTCCTAAGAACGCTCCGAGCACCTTGGCGCTCGGAATGTGAAATTTCGCACGCTCGCAACCATTTCACAGCTATCGCTCCCAAGGCCGGTGGATTTCTCTTGCGATCTTTCGGTGTTTGGGCATACTCGATGCGTCGATTTGCGACGGAGTGCGAAGCAGCGGAATCTCTAACGGGAGCGACGAAATGGGTACACGACAACGAAAAATCGAGCGAAAGCGCAAGAAAAGGCACGAAAAAAATCGCAGTATTCAATCCCGCAATCTACGGTTCGAACAACGAGCCGTGAGCGACGCCCACGCGCTGCACGCCTGCATTGTCAACGAAGGCTGGGAAGAGGCCGGCGAAGCATCGATTTACGTTGCGCGCAAAACCAGCAGTGGGCGGTTGACTACCGCAGCGTTCCTCGTTGACTTGTGGGGAATGGGTCTGAAGGATGCGTGGGGAAATGTTTCGGCGACCAACGAGGAGTTCCAACACACGATGGCCAACGTCGACGAGAAACTCGGCGCATGTAAGCTCGATCTGCTTATGGCCAAGCACCTGGTTTATGGCGGTATACAGCTCGCGCGCGAAGTTGGTTTTCGCCTTCCGCGGCGATACGAACGCTGGACTGGTGTGCTCGGTCCGCTTCCCGACGGCGTGGCGCCCGACATGAGCCATTTCCTCAAGGACGGCAAGATTCTGCTGACCTGTAGCGAGCGCGATCTCAAGTCAAGATTGATCGGCACTACACCCGAGAATTTCCTCACCCGCTCGGATGTCTCGTACGCACTCGCAGACGGCGACTTCACACTCGTTGACGACGTCGAGGACGAATGTCAGGACGCACTGCAAACCTTCGAAGATACGATGATCGAACGCGCCCAACAATCCTGTTTCGACAACGGGGAACAGCCCCACCCACTTCTCAGTGAAATCGTCGCCGCGAGCATCGAAAACACCCTCCAATCGATGCCCGAAGACGAGGATGAGGACACAATGGAGCCAGTTGCGGAATCCGCAGATCTAGACAAGATCAATGACTTGATTTACACAATGCTCGCTACCGTCGCGGATCGCGACCCAGATGGGCTCCCAATCGCGATGGGGCAATTCCAGCGGTTCGTCGAAAATAGCGCAGGAGTCGAGGAAATGCTCTCTTCGTTCCCGGAATAGACGGTAGGTCCGCGCCATCTTCTTCACGTGAACCGGTACGACAGGCGACAACCGCCGCCCAGACGAAACGTTCGCCACGCAAGAAACGTCTGCGGCGCACCAACATTCCCACACGCGTGGCAGGCAGATTATCGGCCGGAAGGAACGCATCGTCGCGCGTCGACCGATTGCCGAGTGCAGAGCCAACCGACGTAGTCATCCTGCCGATGAACACCTGTTCGCAATTCGGTCTACTCAATGGTTCGATTCGAAGGGTCTCATCCGATGAACGTACGCCTCCCAAACAACCGCGCCATGCTGTCGGTCCTGTCGATGGCCACGATACTCACACTACACGGTTGCTCTGCTCCTGACACAACGATACCCGACTCAACGGACTCGCCGAACACGCCGAATCAAGACCCGGGACTGAACTCGGGCGACAACGACGGCGGGGCTGATAACGACAACGCTTCGGAAACCGCGAGCAAAAAATGGGAGCCAGCCGGATTCTCCGCCGGCGGGTTGTTCACCGGCGTGGTCGTCGACCCCAAGAAAACGACGACGGTGTACGCTGCGGCAGACGTCTCGGGCGTCTATCGCAGCGACGACGGCGGCGAGACGTGGTCAGCGAAAAGCGTAGGACTGCTCAGCCACGCCATCGCCGACCTTGTGATTGACCAATCCGATAACAATCGTCTCTGGGCCGCCACCGCGCTTGGCTTGTTTCGAAGCGACGATCGCGCGGAAAGCTGGGCGTTGGTCAACGCCGACATAGCCGCCTACGTTCTGGTTGGTTTTCAGAGCGTAACCGTGAGCAACGACGGTCAAACCGTTTTGGTTGCGAGCCACAGCATACAGGGCGAAGAACCATTCCAAAACGACTATCGTACGGCGTCGTTGACCGGAAGTTTGTATCGTAGCACGAACGGTGGAACGGACTGGAGCGAGGTATCCGCTTTCCCAACAAGCTACCCCACGGGCACACGTTTCCCGGCCGTTCAGTTCGATCCGTTTCATGACGGTGTCGCGTTTCTAGCGGTGTCGGGACGTGGCATCCTGCGCTCTTCGGATGGCGGCTTGACATGGACAGATTTTTCTACCGGCCTGCCCGACGATCGAAGTGACATCGGGTGGCGTTCGCTGAATTTCGGCTCGACGTCGGTTCTTGCCGCCGCGACACAGCTCACGCCCGTATCGGCTGGTGCACCGCTCGTGTTCCGAAGCAATTCGTCCAACGTGGGTTGGGTATCCATCGCCGGCGACCTGCCGCCCGTAGATTCAACAAGCGTACAGCAAAACGCCGTGGTTGTTCGCGTCTCGCCGGAAAACGACACGGACATCAGCCTCGCGTACGCCGGATTCCCGTCGCTCTTCTTCGAGTCCGACGACGGCGGGACTTCGTGGCGAGGTACGAGTGTCCAAAAAGACGGCGCGTATCTTTTTGATACCGACGCCGCCCCGTTTCATAACACGCGCGATCCGTTTGAAGATTTCATCGACTTGGCGATCGACCCGACCGATCCAGACCGCTTGTTCGCCACCTCTTGGGTTGGCATTTGGCGCAGCACCGATCGCGGAAGGACTTGGAAAGAGAAGATACGCGGGACGCAGAATACCGTATGCACGGACATCTTGTTTACCGGGACTGAGTTCTTTGCGACGCACTGGGATACAGTTTTGCAGCGCGCGACCGAACCGACCGAATCGTGGCGCGAGTCGTTGCCGCTCGCCGGAACTCCAAGCGATCTCGCGCACGGCTGGAGTATCGTCCAGACGGACGGCGGCTCGTTGTTCATGGGCGTTTCGACCGAGACGGGTGCGCCGCGCGTCTATCGCTCGAAGAACGGGGGCGCGACGTGGGTAGACCGATCACCCAACTTCACCAGTACGGGCGACCTCTTCACAGACGCCTCGACCACTGTCACGATGGCGGTCGACCCAACGAACGCGGACACCGTCTACGCGGTCAACCGACTCGCGTCCGAAGGTATCTATCGCTCAACCGATGGCGGTGAGTCGTGGGCGAAGCTCTCCTCACAACCCGGATCGGGCAACAGCTCCGAATTCGCATTGTTCGAATCGCTCGCCGTCGATCCGGATGACGGTAGCCGTCTGTATGCGGGCACGTTTTGGGATGGAATGTGGTACTCCGCGAACGGCGGCGACTCCTGGTCACTCGCCAACGCGAACGGCGCCCCGACGGACGGTGCGCTCATCGGTGACATCGCCGCACTGCCCGGCGGAATCGTGTGGATTACCGCAGAGAACGGCGTGTACAAGAGCACGGATGGCGGCGAAAACTACGCACGATCGCTTGGAGCCGACGTCATCCGGGCTGATTTCGAGTACTTCGTAGCCATCACCGTCAATCCGTCCAATCCGAACGAAGTATTCGCCGCGTCCGCCCAAATCCATCCGGTCTACAGCCTCAACGGGAGTGTATGGCATACCACGGACGGCGGGGCAGAATGGACGGACATCACCGACGACCTGACCTACAAGAGAGTAAACACCTTGGAGTTTGCAGAGGGTTACCTCTACGCCGGCATCGAGGGTGCCGACGTCTTCCGCAGGAAAATCCGGTAACGAATCTTCATGGTGCGCTCATCGTGTAGTCGTGCTATGAAGCGGCCGGCGGACGAATGCTGCACAGTCGATAATCGTCCACATCGTGGATGATTTTCAGCCACCGAGTTGAAACCGGCGTGCCCAACATCGCGGTTGTGGAGAGGGCGTGTTCACGCGACGACGTCTTGATCCTCGACATCGCGACGTCGGCCGTTATTCTTCCGACCTCGTTCGCTGCCGCTCCGTCGCCTGTTCCAAAACGCGACGCTCCTTCGGTGTAAGCGATTCCATACCCGACTTCGATATCTTCGCCAAGGCGCGCTCGATGGCCTGTTCGTCTTCCTCGCACTGCCGGCGCTCGCGCTCGGCCTTGGCTTCGAGCTTGTGCTGGCGACGGCGCTCGAAGAAACCCGGACCACGCGCCGGCGTGTCGTGTGCAGCATCGAGTGAAGTATACCCGCGAGAAAAATCGTATCCGAGCTCGTTGATCGCGTAATCATCTTCGAGCTTGATCACGCGGCGATGCTGATAGCACGTCAAGTATCCGAACCCCGCGATCAGCAGCAGCAGCCAACCTTGATGAAGGAACAGACCGAGAAGACCCACAGCCACCGCCCCGACCATGCCGGTGAACGTCGCGATCAGCATCGACGACTTATAACCCTTTCGAGGCCATAGCCACGCCTGAAGAACACGACCGCCGTCGAATGGGAAGATCGGCAGCATGTTAATCAGCAACAGCACGTAGCTGATCGAAAACACGTTCATCAACCAGGTTTGGCCCGTCGTCGGAATGATGGTCGCATCGACCGGACCCATGTGCAGGGGATTCCACGGCACGCCCCCGAGGCTTCCGGTCCAGAGCGCAAGCACGGGTGTGCAAACCATGCAAACGACCACGTTGACCGCCGGTCCGGCGAGCGTGGTAATCATGTGGGCGACGGCGTTGTGCGGCGGGTTGGTCATGGCCAAACCACCGAGCGGCCAGATCAAAATCTCGTCCGCTTCCCCACCGGTGTAACGGGCGCCGAAGCAGTGGCCAAACTCGTGGATGAGTACGACCGAGAAAAGAATGGCGTAGATGCCCAGCGTTTCGATAAGCACGCGCAGAAGGGGTGGTCGGATCAGCGCGTCATCATCCGGCATCTGCATCCAAACGAGGACGACCGCACAGATTACAAACGCGATGTGTATTCGGACGTCGATCCCGAACAGGCGCCCGATGCGAAACGACCAGTTGATCGGATTGTCTAGGGCGTTTTCGGGCTGAGACATAAAGAATCCGGTTACGTCGCCAAGGGTGAACCAAAGGTACTGTGCCGAAACCCCTCTATCGGCATCGGATGACCATGGGTGGCCCATGGCTTCAGCCGTGGGGGAGTCGAATCTACGTCCGATTCGACTTCCCCACCTCTAAAGAGATGGACCACCCGGCAGGCCGCATCCCGATGAAGAGGCGGAAATCGCTAATGGATCACCGGCTGGAAGCCGGTGCCACACTTTTTCAACAGGCGGCTAAAGACGATCCACGCGCCCGGCCTCACGTTCGCGCTGCTGCTGTCTGTTCGTGGCGTCCTGAAGCGCTTGCTTCTCTCGCTCGGTCAGGCTGTGAATGCCGCCGTCGTATACCTTCTTGAGGATGCGGTCGATCGTTTCAGTATCGTCTCGCCGCTCCTGGACCTTGGCTGCGAACCCGCCGCGCGGGACGGTTCGTTTGGCGGGCTTACTGCGACCGCGTCCCCCCACCAACTTGGACGACCGCCACGCGCCGCGCGACCACCAAGCCTCACCCTTCGTGGCCCACCACACGCCAAAAACCAACCCGGCAAGATGGCAGGCCTCCCCGCCATAATTGCTCCCACGTTCGATGATCGTGTAGAGCGAAATGGCGCCGAAGATGTATGCGGCCGTGCGAATCTTGAGTGGGAACAGGAAGTAAATATAGACCGTCGCCTGCGGGAACAAGACGGCCACAATACCCAGTAGTCCGTAGATACACCCGGACGCGCCAACCGCCGGCATCCAAATTGGGATCACGCCGCGCGATGCCAGAACGGTAAAAAACAGGTTGCCGAACAGACCGGAAATCGTGTAGATCGTCAGGAATCGACGGGCCGACCACAAGCGCTCAAGCGGTCGGCCGAGAAAGTGCAACACGAGCATGTTGACGAACACGTGCCCAAGACTCGCGTGTAGATACTGCGCGGTGATTAATCGCCAGACTTGACCGCGCATGACGAGATCGGCGCGAAGCTCGCCGATTCCCGCGATCAACTCCAACCCACCGCGACCGATCCGCTGGCCTCCAGAGAGGAACACATCCATCCCAGGAAAGAAACTACCGACCAAATAAATCACTGTGTTGACGACGATCAGCGTGGTGACGATGCTCCGCCCGCCGCCCAATACGCCTCCGGGTCGTAACACTGGCCGGACCGGCGTGTGCTGAGCGTAATCTCGATCTTGCCAACCCATGTGCTAACAGCCTGTTGAAAACGTGTGGCACCGGCTTCCAGCCGGTGATCTATTAACGACTTCCGCCTCTCGACGGGTACGCAGCCCGCCGTCACGTGCGGGTTCACAGCCTCGCGCTACAATACCAGCCTTGCCCGACAAGCGGCTAACCGTCCGCGTTTGCTGAGTTCGACAGGAAGTAATGCCCCAAGACCGCGACCGTCTTGGCGTCGATCCATCGACCATCGATGAGGCCGCGCCGCGCTTCGGCAGGCGGAACAATCTCCACCTCTATGCGCTCATCACCCTGCAAGTTTTGCTCGACCTTCTCAAGGTTCGTCGCCACAAACGCATGCATCCATTCCGTGCAAATGCCCGGCGACGTGAAGAACGCAATCGCCGGCGTCATGACCTCGGCGCGATACCCGGTCTCTTCTTCCAACTCGCGCCGGGCGGTAACCTCGGGCGATTCGCCCGGCTCACGCGTACCGGCTGGGAGTTCCCAAAGATCCATCTCCACGGTGTATCGGTGGTTGCGGATCATCACGATATGTCCGTTCGCCAGCACCGGAAGTATGACCACGGCGCCGGGATGAACCACCACGTCGCGCGTTATCGGATCGCCGACGGCAGATTCATAGACTCGCTGCTCGACGGAAAACGCACGCGATGTCAACAGTTTGATGTGCATAGGTGAACTCTGACGGTCAACAATCGAAACCCCGATCTTCGGACGTGATTATAGGCCCACGACACCAACGCGGCCACTGTCGAGTTGGGCCTGAGTCGTTTTCGGGGTTCAGTTGCACACCCACTCCGGTTGCGGCCAAGATTGTACGTGAAACGCTGGAATCTTCGCATCCAGACTCGATCAGGCAGCACCGAGACCGCCAAGCAGGAGTTTGTCGTACGTTGTCGAAACCGGTAGGAAGGTGACGCCAGCGACGATCTTACTTGTCGCGCGACATGCGTCGACCTATCATGCAGATCGTGTGGCCGGCCCGATAACGACTCGGAGGACTACATCGAACAACGATATGAAACAGCGTGTGATCATTCTTGGTTCTACCGGCTCTGTGGGGTGCAACACGCTCGATGTGCTGCTGCCCATGCGCGACCGATGGGACGTCGTAGGTCTCGCCGCCGGAAGTCAGGTGGAAACGCTGGCCGCACAGGCGAACGAATGGCGTCCCTCCGCCGTCGCCTTGGCGTCCGAGACTCAGGCGTCCGCGTTGGACAGTGCGCTTGCATATGCTCCGACGGCGTTCTTTGGCGAGAACGCCCTTCTCGACCTCGTGGCTAGCGTTGATTGTGATTGCGTGGTGAGCGCCGTGGTGGGCGTTGGTGGGCTTTCGGCGACGTTACACGCCGTGGAGCTAGGTCGCCGCGTGGCGCTGGCCAACAAGGAGGCGCTGGTCATCGCCGGGTCGCTTCTGATGCAGCTTGCCGCGACGAACTCAGCCACGATCGTCCCCGTCGACAGCGAGCATTCGGCCATCTTCCAGGCCATGCGCGCCGGTCGCACGAGCGACGTCCGCCGTGTGTGCCTCACCGCGTCGGGTGGTCCGTTTCGAACGCATAGCCTGGAAGCAATGGAACGCGTAACGGTCGATGAGGCCCTGTGCCACCCGACGTGGAACATGGGTCCGAAAATCACGATCGATTCCGCTACGATGATGAACAAGGCGTTGGAAATCGTCGAAGCCCGTTGGCTGTTCGATCTTTCGCCCGATCAAATTGGGGTCGTCGTACATCCTGAGTCGATCATACATTCGCTCGTCGAGTTTTGTGACGGTTCATGGATCGCCCAAATGAGCACACCGGATATGCGAACACCCATCCAATACGCCCTGACGTATCCAGAGCGTTGCGCCTGCCCGGCCAAGCCGCTCGATCTTGCGAGAATCAATCAACTCAGCCTGTTCCCGCCGGACATGGAGCGTTTTCCCGCGCTACACCTTGGCGACGAAGTCGCGCGGCGTGGCGGGACATCCGGAGCGGTACTCAACGCCGCTAACGAAACCGCAGTGTCGCTGTTCATGCGCGGCGACATCCGGTTCACTGATATTGCTCAATATACTCAGCGCGTACTGCGTCAGCACGAATTCAATGCGTCACCGACGCTTGATGATCTGTTGGCTGCCGACCGGTGGGCGCGAAAAGAGGTCGCTCGATGCATAGCCTGTTAGGACAAACACTCGATCATTGTTTGGCGATGTTCAACCCGTTGGTCATCGTGGCCAACACCTGGCCTTACTTGGTCATGATGCTCGGATTCTCGTTCATCGTCTTTTTCCACGAGCTCGGGCATTTTGCCGTCGCCAAGTGGGCCGGTGTTCGCGTCGAACGGTTTGCCGTCGGCTTCGGGCGGGAGATCATCGGATTCACCCGCGGCGAGACGCGATACTCGCTCAACATTCTTCCTCTGGGCGGCTATGTGAAAATGCTCGGGCAGGAGGACTTCGACGACAAGACCAAGGAAGTCATGTTCAACGACGATCCGCGATCGTTTGTGAACAAACCGGTCGGTCATCGCATGGCCATCGTCTCCGCCGGTGTGATTATGAACGTGATCCTCGCCTGCGTGCTGTTCATGATCGTCTTCATGGTCGGGATCGAGACCATGGGCACGCGTATCGCGGCCGTCGAACCGGACAGCCCGGCCGCCCGCGCCGGCGTTCTTCCCGGCGACGTCATCGAAACCATCAACGGCGATCGCATTCGCGAGTTCCGCGAAGTGTTCATGAGCGTCATGCTCGCCAGTATTCACGAACCGCTACAACTCGTTGTCGATCGCGACGGAACGAAGAAGTCCTTCTCCATTAAGCCACAACTCCTGCACCCGGAGTTCACACGTGAGGCCCAGCGTTTGGTCGTTGGCATTGCCCCCGGTGTCACGCGTGAGATTGTGGTCGTGGGTCCGGAGATCGACACCACGCGGCCCGACCAGCCACACGTCGGCGACGTTCTGGTCGAGATCGATGGCGTCGAAATCAACGACGACAACGTCAATCGCGTGATCAACATGCTCGCATACGCCGGCGAAGATGTGTTCGTGGAGCGGAAAGACCCGAAGAATCCTTCGGCCGAACCCAAACGTGTTCGCGTCGAAATCCCGCCGATTCTTGCGTTGAAACCAGACGGTAGTCGCAGCGCAACAGTAAGCGTGCTCGGCCTGACGCCGCTTGTGCGGTTCAACGATGTACGTGAAGGTCGCGCGGCGATGGCGGGTCTTGAAATCGGTGACACGATTCTAAGCTGGGACGACAGACCCTACCCCAACGCCAACTTCATTGCCCGGTCGATCAGAGACAACGCCGAGACCGACATTAATTTCGTCGTGCGGACACGAGACGGGAAGCAGCGCGACGGATTCGTACGCCCCAAACGCAATCGGAAAGGGCCAGCCACAATTGGCGCTGACTGCGATGCGTTGGTCAAGTCCGAAGTGGCAGAAGGTCAACCGGTCGCCGAGTTCGTAAACGTCCGCCTGTCCGGCATCGCGGCAACGGCAGGTCTTCAGAACGGAGACCGCGTCTTGTCCTGCATGGGTCGGACGCTACCGACCATGGGTCAGGTCAACGAGAGCATTCGGGCGAACCCGGGGCGTGCCATCCCGATCACCGTGCGCAAGAAGTCTGGTGAAACGCTGATCGCCAACGTCATTCCGGAACGACCCGGCTCGATCGACGCCATGTACGCCCTCGTGGCTGACGACATGCTGCGCGTCGCCGAAATCGTGGACACCATCCATGGTCGACCCAGCCCTGCGGCTATGGCTGGTCTTAGGCGGGGCGTTCTGATCACGCACGTTAATGGCCGCCCCGTCACGCGCTGGCGCGAACTGATCGACGCCTTCCGCGCCGAAGCCGGTACCACCGTGGCGCTAGGATATCGTGATACAAGCAACCGAGCGCACGAGGCCGCGTTCCCAGTACCCAATAGCCTGCGCACACTTCTTGGTGTCGGGTCAGAGTCAAGGATTTTGAGCATCGACGGCGAGCGAACGGTGATGTTCAAAACGTCGCGGGGTATGGAAGAGGTCTCCGTGGGCTATCGCGGAGGCTTGCGCACGATTCTCGCCGAGCTCGATGGCCGCAAGCGCGTACCCGTCGAGTTTCGTCGCAATCCGCTGGCGCCGGTGGAAACCGGATACGTCGACGTCAACGAAAAGATGGTCGATCCCTGGTTAGGACGCGTCGACTTCGCACCGAACATCAAGACCGGACCGGAACTCACACTGCTCCAAGGCGAGAACATCATCGATGCTGTGGGCATTGGGATGCACAAGACGTACTACTTCATGCTGCAGGTCTACACGACGTTTGAGCGAATGTTCTTCTCGAAGAGCGTAAGCGTGGAAAACATCTCCGGACCGCTGGGCATCATCGACATCGGCGGCAAGGTCGCGCGGGCGGGTTTCGTGGAGTTCATCTTCTTCCTCGCAATCATTTCGGCCAACTTGGCGGTGATCAACTTCCTGCCGTTGCCGATCGTCGACGGTGGCCTCATGATTTTCCTGATCATCGAGAAGATCAAAGGCAGCCCGGTCAGCATGAGGGTCCAAGTCGCGACGCAGGTCGTGGGCCTCTTTCTGATTATGAGCATTTTTCTGTACGTTACGTTTAACGACGTTATGCGCATGTGGGGGTAGTGATCACAACCAGCACGCCGCTGGACGGGTCCGTTGAGTCCGACGTGCCAAACAGTTCGGCGTGCAAGATCGTACGAGTCGACTTCTCCGCGTGCGACAGGCCTATTCTCGTAACGCTGGTGCTCTGTCGCACATCGAATGCTGGACTTACCGAGCCGCGCCCGTAAGGAAGCGGACGCTGGAAATCCGGTCGTGACGCCTTGAAAACACTCCCTCACGGTCGCGGCTCGGTTCCGTTCGGATTGGATCGGTTCGGTGTCGTTCAGTTCGGTGTCGTTCGGATCGGCGAGAATCGGACGAACCCGTCACTTGTGTCGTGGCGCAGCACAAGTCAAATCCGAGGCAACTTCAGAAACACCGCCCTTGACCGGTCAGTTGGTCGACGAATACTTACGGTGGATTCAACATCGCCGCGCAGGGGAAGATCGACCGATCGATTGTTCCGGAACGGGCGCGGAACGAACCGATGAATACGTTCCGGCGATCCGGCGCGGGGTGAACGATTTTCTACACTGGAGATAGCCATGATGTTTCGATACGCTTGGGCGGCTGGAACGTTGCTACTGGTGTCCGGTTGCGGCAGCATCGCAGGACTGCTCAACGACGTGCTGACGTTTCCCGAGGAGACGGGCACGTCAGAACTGAAGCGCTTCGAGTCGCGGCAGGAGCTGGCTGACTACTTCACCGAGCAGATTACCGCACGCAACGATCGCGCGGTCAATTCCGGTTTCGGGTTTCCGTTTCGGGCGGGCGAATTCGCAGTAGACGTAGCACTCGAGGACGCCGCAGCGGGTGGAAGCGATAATCTCGGCGCCGCGCCGCCCCCCACAGATTCCATCGCGCAGGACGGCGGAACGCTTTCGTCCGATCAGGATTTTTCCCAAACGACAATCCAAGAGGAAGGCGTCGACGAACCGGACGTCGTCAAAACCGACGGCGCGTTTCTCTACATGATCGACAACAGCCTCGTTCGCATTGTTCGCGTCGCACCGCCTGAAGACCTTGGCGTCGTCGGTGAATTCACCGTGTCGGGTTTTGGCCGCGACCTCTTCCTATATCAAGATAAAGTGATCGCGATCACCTCGACGGGCGGCGGATACTTCTTTGGCGGCGGCGGGATCATCGCGGAACCGCTACCGCTACTCGACGATGTAGGCGCGGTCGACATCGCGTTTGATGGATTCGTTTCGGATCCTTCAAACGACCTGCTGTTCGCCAGGCCTCAGACCCACGTAACGGTAATCGACGTGTCCACGCCGGACGCACCGACGTTGGTGTCGACCACGGCGTTCGAGGGCTCACCATCCGCAAGTCGCATGATCGGCGGCACGTTGCACCTCGTCCTCTCAAACTTCCAGGATTTCTACATCGATGTGCTTCCGGCGCTCGGCACGCGCGACCTTGAGCTTTCCGGCATCGAGGTAGAGCAACTCCTGCCACACTTCAGACAAACGACCCCCGAAGGCGGCGAGACGGAAGGCCTCGTAGTGACTTGGGAGGAACTTTCTCGACCCACGGACGCCGATGGGTTCGGCGTCGTCAGCGTCGTGACGATCGACGTGAACGCGGGCGGTTCGTTCACCGCCGTCGGCGTCGTAGCGGAACCCGGCCTGGCCTACGCTTCAACCAACGCCCTCTACCTCACCGACACGAATTACAACTTCGGCGGCAACTTGCGTGAGACCACAGACGTCTACAAGTTCGACCTCAGCAGCGACCGGGCGGAACCGGTCGCCACGGGCTCGGTTCCGGGGCGAATTCTCAACCAATACTCCATGGGCGAATTCGAGGAGAAGCTCCGCGTGGCCACGACCGTCGGGGCGACGTTCACCCGGATGATGGGTATGCAGTCCGGCCCGTTCAACAACGTGTACATATTGGAAGAGCGCGGCGGGTCGCTACAGACCATCGGCCGCGTCGAGAACATCGCACCCGGCGAAACCATTCAGTCCGCGCGATTCCTTGGCAACCGCGGTTACCTCGTCACGTTCCTTCAGGTCGATCCGTTCTTTACGCTTGATCTTTCGGACGCGAGGAATCCGCGCGTCGTGGGCAAGCTGAAGGTGCCCGGCTTCTCGACGTTTCTCCAACCGATGGACGAGAACCACATCCTAGCCGTCGGTGAGTTTGTCTCCGAGGAGTCTCCGTTTAGCGATCGCGGCGTTCAACTATCGATCTTCGACGTGACCGACTTCGCCAACCCGGTTCAGACCTCGAACATCGTGCTCGGCCGGAACTCGGGCGCCTATTCGGAAGCCCTGTTCAACCCCAAGGCGTTCACCTACTTCCCCGAACGCAACTTGGCGGCGCTGCCGCTCTCCGTGTTTTCGCAGCTGATCTTCGAAGAACCCATCGGGATCGACGACGGGGACCTCGTTGACGGTGGAACAAGCAGCGACAATCCACCCGACGGTGGGGTCGACGCCCCACCGCCGGATGCCTCCGATGAATCCAGTTCGCCCGCGCCGCCGACTGGAGGGTTCGACGGCCTGGTGGTTTTCAGCGTGTCCCCCGACGGGATTAGCGAAATGGGTCGCGTCAGCACTCGGTTCGAACAGGAGGGCTTCTTCTTCTCCTCGTTTACGCGGGGCGTGTTCATCGGCGACAACGTCTTCGCCGTCACCAACAACGGCGTACGCGGGGCACGCGTGGACGACCTTGCCACCACGCCGTTCGAACTGATGTTCGAATCGCAAGGCCCGGTGTTCTTCACGGATTAGCTGGAGTACGCAAGTGGGCTGAACGAACTGGCGCGCTGTCACACATCGAATGACGGGCTAACCGAGCCGCGCCCGTTAGGAAGCGGACGTTTGAGCGCCGGTCGTGACAGCTTGAAAACGCTCCCTCACGGTCGCGGATCGGATCGGATCGGATCGGACGAACCCGTCACTTGAATCGTGACAAAGCACTTGGTTGTCGACGAATTGAAATGAATACGCGCATGGGGCGCATGGCCACAGTCCGCCGAGGGGTGGGACTACTCGGCGGTGCGTCCCTTCGTATTGAGAATCTTGTGAACCAGATCGACCAGTTCCTTACGATCGACCGGCTTGGATAGGTAGTCGTCCGTGCCGCACTCCGCGGCGCGTTCGACGTCGCCCGTTTCGCTGAGCGCGGTCACCATGACGATCGTGATGTCGCGGGTCTTCGGGTCGGCTTTGATCCGTTTGCACACCTCGAAGCCGGACATCTTGGGCATCATAATATCCAAGAGCACCAGCACCGGCGATGTTTCTTGAATCTTGGTGAGCGCTTCGAGCCCATTAGTCGCGGTGACGATGTGCGCTTCCGGCACTTCCTCCATGTAGGCTTGCAGCAGCTCAAGATGCTGCGGATTGTCCTCAGCCAGCAACACCGTGTGTTGGCCGCCGGATACGTCGTTAGGCTCGCCCATCAACTCGCTCCGTCAAGTGTCGTTAGCACGCGATACGTCCGATCATCGTCTGACCGCCCACGCTCACACAGAAGTGTACCCGTCACGGTCCGCGCGGTCACGCTTGCGCGACCAATGCGAGCATGCCTATGTGGCGGAATTACGGCGACGCAGCGCGGCCACTCCGCCGAGGCTCAGTAGCAGCAGCGTCGCTGGCTCGGGCGTCACATTTACCGTGAAAGTCTCGCCAGAAATGACGTTGCACCCGGAAAACCCACAATTGAAAAAGCCGTCTATCACGTCAACAGTTGACACACCGCCGCCCGGGTCGGACGAGGCCGTTAGATCGAGCTTGACCAGTGGACCACTACTAAAAACTTCACCGGCGTTGTCAGTGAGCGCCTCGAAGTGCAAGCTTGTGAGATCGCTAAAGTCATTCACGCCACCTGTTATGAAGACTGGCGGCGGCAACGAATAGCCTCTGTAGTCCAGCGCCAAACCACGAGCGGCTAGATCGAGACCGAAGCTCTCGGACTCGAAACCCGCATCACCGGTGATGTTGACCCAAACGCTGAACTCCTCGCCCGGGGCTACGGTGATGGAGCTGTTACCTGTATCCGGTGCATCCTGAACCACAACAAAGACACTGGGGCTACCGCCGAAACCGGCACTGGCGGCCGACGCTGACGCAAGACCAACCCACACGGCCGCGACGTTTCCTAGGATTCCGAATCTTGGCATGACAATCCACGCCTCCTCGTTAGAGCCTAAGCAAACATGCCGAACCACGAGGGACGATCGCGTCTCGCACGGCGGGCGATCGCTGTTTGCTCGTGGCCATGAGTTTTGAGTATTGTACCCGCCAGTGGCCGTGCGGTCACGCAGGATTGTGTGGAACATACCGACAATCGCGCGACCGAGCCATTGTGAATCCGTCGGACGATCCGGACAGGGTGCATGGCAGAATCGGCGGTCATTCATCAGAGCATAGGGCGCGAGCCGTGTGACCAGTCTGGTATCGAAGAAACGCTGTGCTCGTTCGTACCATGTCTGTGGGCTTGCGCCCACAGCTCTGACAGGACGCGCCGCCCTCGAACATTGATGCACGACCGGCCTAGTCTGTCACACACCCATCCGGACACGAAATGTCGACGGTGAAATGCCCGCAGGATGCGGTCGGCGGACTCGCATCGATGAGCGGTAAAGAGCTAATGGATCACCGGCTGGAAGCCGGTGCCACACCACGTCATCACGTGCCTTGGCTCTCAGAGGGGCCAGACGACACGAGACGGGTTCGGCTAGGAACGCCAGTGGCAGTCCCGCGACTTGGCGCGGCGATAGGCGCGCACCAAAAGGGCTGGGATCGAAAACCGCTCGATCCCAGCCCGATTATTCTGAAGGGTGGTTCTTCTGTTGTCTCGTCGGCTGCGAACTTACGCAGTGCGACGGCGACGACGAAGAGCCGCAACGCCACCGATGCCAAGGAGCATCAGGGTAGCGGGCTCGGGCGTCACGTTGACCGTAAACTGCTGGCCAGCGACTGAATCGAAGGTGAAGAAGCCCGCTGCAAGGAAGTCAGGGAGCGCGTCGATCGTCGTCGTGCCCGCATCGGTTCCCGCGGTAAGATTCAATGTGACAAGCGCACCGTCACCGAAGACATCGCCGGCGTTGTCGGCCAAGCCCTCGAAGTGCAGCGTGCCAATGTCGCTGAAGTCGTTGACACCACCGGTTACGAACGGCGGAGCAGACAACTCGTAGCTTCGCCTGCCTAGCGGCAGACCGCTCATGGCGAGATCGAACCCGAAGGACTCGAACTCCTCAGCGGAATCGCTCGCAAGGTTTACGAAAACGCTGAAATCCTGGCCAGGAGCCACGGTGACCGAACTGTTTCCGGTTCCGGGAGCATCCTGCACCGAGATAACAAACTCAGCACGAGCCTGCGACGCCAGCATCATGCAGACACCAACAGCCGCCAATTTACCAAACATATTCATCTTTCCCATCTCAATCCACCCTTTCTATAGTCACAATCAACAGTCTTGCATTCCAAGGAGCACGCTCTTAGGCAGGACACCCGAACCCAGCGTGTTCGATGGCCGATTCTAACCCCTCCGTCCCCGAAGGTCAACCAAGCTACAACAGAAAAACATCAAAAACCACGGATCAATCGTAGACCCGATAACTAGACTAGGGACACACGAACGTACGGGCATCGTGGCCAACCTGGGCACGGATACCGCCGACGTCCTGAGCTGTGATACGCCCATCCATCGTCGCGTCGGAGCGAACATGGAACAGGTTGGTCGCATCGATCGGATCGACACCAACGAACGAACGGGCACCGCCCACATCTTGAGCCGTTACACGACGATCGCCTGTGGCGTCACCGAGCACGGCACTCATTTCCATCAGGAGATCGCCCTCGACCAGGCACACGCCGGCCGTCGAACCCTGCCTTACAAGACCGGTCAACTCAACCACATAGCGAGCCAGGTCGGGAAGCTTGGGCGAAAATTCGATAATCATTTCAGTGGCCCCGGCGGCGGTCGAAACCGTCATCGTGCTACCGGTGACGTCGACTGCACCAGCGCCATCACAACCGACCACAGTGACGTTGGCCGTTGTGGGCGGAGCGATCGCCGCATCAAACGTGACGAGCAGCTTGCTGATACCAGCGAAACGGGGCTCGCTAAACGTGCCAGCCGCCGAGATTTCAAGACCCACATCACCGACGCCACGGCCGTGCGTTCCGACTGATTCCCAGGCAACAACCTGCGGAGGAACACACCCGCCAACATTGACGATGAAGTTTTGCCCAACGACGACGCCTGCAGCAACCACTGGGAAGAACGGATCACCCAGCGATCCTTCGACAATGACGTTGGCGAAGCCGTCACCCACGGACAGCAGATACGCCCCATCGGCTGCGGGCGCTGTTAGCGAACCGGAGAGCAGCAGGACCGAAGTCTTGCCGATGTCCTCGATCACACTACCGATCGGGAACGCGGCATTACCGATCACGTTCTTGATCGTATTTTGACCACCGCCACACTGGACGAGATCGCCAGCGATGACCGTGCCGGCATAGCCGCAGGCTGGCGGGCAACTGTCGTCTGGGTTGGTGATGCCAGCCGGTCGAACCGAGTTGGCAAGGTCGCCAGCCGCAGGCACGTTGGCCGGCGGGAGGTCGCCACCATCGAACGAGAGCGTTGCACCCCATAGGGCAAGACCGCCGTTGGCGGTATCGCTCAGGGTGCCCCACAACTCGTAATTCACGGTTTCGCCAGGTGCGACGGACACTTCGGACGCGCCGCCCGGGGCTTGAAGAACGAGGTTCAGATCGGTCGCAAGGGCGGCCGAGCCGCAGAACATGCTCGCAAGCGTAAGTGTGAGAAGTTTTTTCATCGTAGTCGCTCCAGTAAGACGGTCATATTCGATCGGTGGATCGACCTGGCCAAACCAGCCCAACCCGAACAGCCCGAGTTCCAAGAGGTCGGACCTCCCGAACCCCACACTGGAGTAATCGCCCTCAATTCGTCGCGGCGCGAGAAAAAATGTCTCCGCGTCGCACAACTTTGGGCCGAAACCGCCGCCAAAGGCGGCAGTAGCGGCCCGTCAAAACCTACGGACACGTGATCGAACGAGCGTCTGTGCCGACCTGGCTTCGAACACCACCGACATCTTGAGCCGTGATTCGGCCGTCATTGGTCGCGTCAGACCGAACGTTGAACGCTACGTTGGGATCAATCGGGTCGAGACCGACGAACGATCGCACACCACCAACATCCTGGGCGGTCACGCGACGGTCGCCCGTGGCGTCACCGAGAAGAGCGTAGGCAATCTGCGTGGTCGCGCCGGCAACGGCAGCGCCGTTCCCGCCGAGCACGGCAGAGACATCCATCAGGTAACGTCCGACGTTGGGAAGCTTGGGAGAGAATTCGATAACCAACTCGGTGTCGCTTGCAGCGGTGCTGACCGTAACCGTCGTTCCGGTCAAATCGACCGCGACATCGCCGAGCCCGCAACCGGAAACGGACACGTTGGCGGCGGTTGCCGACGCTGGATCGATGGGGTTGTCAAAAGTCACGACGACCTTGTTCAGGCCAAGAAAACGCGGCTCGGTGGGGCTCTGCCCCAAGTCAATCCTGGCTTCGGCCACGCGAGGAGCGTGCGGGTTGGAAGACTCCCACTTTTGAACGGTTGACGGAGTAGTAACCGTGCCGACCACCATATCCAGCGTGCCACCGGTCACGTCGCCAGCGCTTGCGCGCCAGACCGTGATGGGATCGCCACCGACGAGGCCGAAGCCCCAGCGGAACTGACCACCTTTGTCCGGATGAGTTTCGGCGGCGTTCAACACGTCGAGTGTATACGTGCCATCTGCACCCGGCATGGTGACTTCGGTTGTACCAATTCGATACATCGAGCCGTCGCCGGGGAGCATGATCTGCAGGTTGAGACTTTCGCCGAGGAGAACGGCCGCCGGATCGCTTCCGTCCGAGCCGAAAGTGATCGAGATGATGCCGTCACCGGGCGGAAGGAAGAGCGACCCGCGATCGATGATGAAGTGCGTCGAGCCGCACTCGGAGAGCAACGCAGCACACGCCGGGGTTCCACACTCGGAAAGCACGGGTGGCACGTCGCCGCAGGCCACCGTACCAAAGTTCCAGAAGTTGATGTCGTCGCCCGTGATCAACGTACCCTTGTTGTGAGACAATGGCTGACGCAACGTTAGCGCCGAATCCCTCGCGTTGAAATCGAGCTGCGCGAAGCGAAGCAGGCGATCGGCGCCGACTGGATCCTGATTGATCATCACGTCGACCAACACCTTCTCGCCTTGCGCGTAAGGCCCTGGAGTTTTCGGAACGAGCGTAACCGCGACACCCGCCTGGGCGACGGAAGCGACAGCAAGACAGAGACAACCTATTAGCGAAAAGCCGCGTACAAACATTACCCTTTGCTCCCCAATTTTCGACCTAGTTTTGGGGGGACCGTAACGACACCACATGTCGAAACGAAAGATCCCCTCACACCTACCGTCCGTAGCGTGGGCTACGCAGCAACGGGTGTTGAAACCCCCTGGTGGACGTCGACCATACACCCCAGCACAACGTGCCTGGAAGACACGCTGGTCGACGCCATCACGTGCCGCCAATTTAAGCGGAATGGGTAGCGCGAGTCAAGCCGAAGGGCTCTTGATTCGAACATTTTTTTGGCCGACTACGTATTCGTCCGGGAAATAGCACGCGTCGCAGCCTTGAAAGCGACGTGTGGCCGTACTTAGTTTCGCGATCCAACATATCGCAATACCATCGGCCAAGCACGCCGTCACACCCGTCATCACGATGAGGTGCTTACCGGTGGCCCGAGAATCTCCGGCAAGATGAAGCATCACGAAGCATGTGTTGTCGGTTACGCTACGCGACTGAACCCATGGACGATCCCACAACGTGATCGATAAGGTGCGTCACAACCACAGGTCTCGGCAAGTTATCGGAACCGTGGTTGGTTCAGGTCGGGACGTTTTGCCCTCGGCGAAAGACCACCGGGTCGACATCGGCAGTCTGGACTTCCTGCGCCACTGAACAACAGACTATACGATCGGACCGGTGTGGTGATGGCGGCGCTCGGACACCGACCGATAGCAAGCGACGTGAGCAAGTGGTGCGGTTGCTCGGTTAATGGGACGTTTCGCAATACGCCATCCGGCATCAGTTCTGCGGCGGTAAGCGAGCGATGGGTGAGTTCGTGGCAGCTATGAACACTTGGTATCAGCTGTTTTGCCATGCGCGCGACGGTCAGGATGAAGACGATAAGAAGTAACGCTGTCGCGTTGTTTATGAATCACCGGCTGGAAGCCGGTGCCACACGGGACTGGAATCTTCAGTTGAGGACCGGTGCCACAGGGTCCGTGACACTTCCGGCGGGAGGGGTGCGCCGAGTCAGAGCCGCAGGCGCCAGCCTGCGGACTCCCTGCGTCAGCATGTCACCGGGCTTGCGCCCGGTGCTCTGAAAAGCGCCCGACGCCGATTCTGTCACGCACCCG
>JAJDDY010000057.1 GCA_029260075.1 Phycisphaerae bacterium | reverse complement strand
GAACAATCCGCCCGGACCACAGACGACCTGGGTAGGCCTGCAACGAATGCACGACTTCGCCCTGTCTTGGATACGCTTCGGCCCCGAAACCCGCGCCGGGCCGGGACTTGTGTAGAACAACGAGGGCAATGCCCTGGGCTGGAGTAGGACGCCCCGTTGGGACTGCAAGATGCGCGCATAGTTCCAACGGCGATACCCTTCGTTGGCACGCCCAAACTGTCATGCGCCCCTGCCGGTTCCGCAAGTTCCCCGCCTTTGCCAACGCCCCGCCCCTTCGGCTATGATTGCGTTTGGACTGGATCACCAACCCCAAAGGAGCCCACCACATGCATCGCTTCCTGTTCATCGTCATGGCGTCCACATTGGTCGGTTGTGCGGCCACGCCGTCCGGTACCGCGTCCATCTCCGACCCTCTTCGGCCGAGCGTGGCCGATCCTGGTTTTCTCGAACAGTACGCCAAGACCCGCCGATTTTCTGCCGGTCGGCCGCGATCGATCCGTCTCCTGCCCGACGGCAGCGCCGCGTTGTTCCTGCGACCACCGAAGGAGAGTCGCGTTCAAGACTTGTATGAGTTTGACACGGCGACCGGTGAGGAGCGCGTGCTGCTGACGACTGAGCAGATTTTGAAGGGCGCCGAGGAAAGCCTTACGGCTGAAGAGTTGGCCCGTCGCGAGCGTATGCGGCAGAGCGCACGGGGTATCGCTTCCTATCGTTTGAGCAAGGACGGGACGACTATTCTCGTGCCGATGTCCGGCCGTTTGTTCGTGATTAATCGCAGTGACGGGAATGTCAATGAGTTGACCAGCGAAAACGGCTACGCCATCGATCCGCGTTTTTCACCGGACCATCGATACGTCTCTTGTGTTCGTGATAGCGATCTCTACGTGACGGACGTCGCCTCCGGTAGTGAGCAGCGTCTTACGGTCGGCGGCGGCGACGGCATTACCAATGGCCTATCGGAGTTTGTCGCTCAGGAAGAGATGGGCCGCTTCGCGGGATATTGGTGGTCGCCCGATAGCCGCATGATCGCGTATCAGCAGACCGACATCAACGGTGTGGAAACGATGCACATCATGGACGCGATGGATCCCGCCACGCCTCCGCACACTTGGCCCTATCCTAGGCCCGGCCACGCCAACGCCGAAGTGAAGCTCGGCGTCCTCTCAGTGGCAGGTGGTGACACTATTTGGGTCGACTGGGACCGCGAGACCTATCCCTATCTTGCTACGGTCAAGTGGAAAGAGAACGCGCCGCTGACCATTCTCGTGCAAAACCGCGAGCAAACCGAAGAGCGACTTCTTGCCGTGGACCCGTTCACCGGGAAAACCACTACGCTGCTCGTTGAGCGTGACGAAGCGTGGATCAACCTCGCCCAGAGCATGCCTCACTGGCTCGCCGACGGCAGTGGGTTCTTTTGGCTCACTGAGCGCCAAGGCGCGTGGCAGCTTGAGCATCGTGATCGATACGGCAAGCTTATCGCGCCGATCACCACGACCGATTTTCGGCTCAGTTCGTTCGTTCACTACGACAAAGGTGAGCGCACGGTTTATGTTTCGGGCGGGGACGACCCCACACAAACGCACATCTACAGCGTTTCGATTGACGCTGCCTCGAACACGCCGCGCCGGTTGACGATCCCACGCGGCAATCATTCGATGAGTTTTTCGAAGAATAGTGAAGTCTACCTGCACACAGCCTCTACTGTCGACGGTAAGAATACGCAGTCCATTCACCGCAAGGATGGTACGGAGATTGGCCGTTTGCAATCCGTCGGTGACGACCCGCCGTTCGTCCCTAACGTCGAATATACGACCGTGGGCAAGGAGCATACGTTTCACGCCGTGCTCATTCGCCCGCGCAACTTCGTCTCCGGGCAGCGATACCCCGTCATCGTCAACGTATACGGCGGTCCGCACGGCAAGATGGTCTCCGCCTCTCCGAGTCGATACATCCTCCAGCAATGGATCGCAGATCACGGATTCATCATCGTTACGTTGGACGGGCGTGGCACGCCGGCTCGTGGTCGAAACTGGGAGCGGGCTATTAAGCACGATCTGATCAAGGTGCCGCTGCAGGATCAGGTCGACGGGTTGCAAGCACTGGGTCGGCGCTATGCCGAACTCGATCTGTCCCGCGTCGGCGTCTATGGCTGGTCGTTCGGCGGCTATTTTTCCGCCATGGCCGTCATGCAACGTCCGGACGTCTACCACGTCGGCGTGGCTGGCGCGCCGGTGTGCGATTGGGCTGACTATGACACACACTATACGGAACGCTACATGGGTTTGCTGGAGAACAATCCCGAAGGCTACGCAGCGGCCAACGTGCTGACGTATTGCAAGGATCTCGAGCGTCCGCTGCTGATCATTCACGGCACGGCCGACGACAACGTCTACTTCGCCCACTCGCTCAAAATGTCCAACGCCCTGTTCCGCGCCGGCAAGGATTACGACTTCCTCGCGCTCAGTGGCTTCACCCACATGGTGGCCGACCCTGAGGTGACCACGCGATTGTACGAACGCATCGTCGCCTATTTCCAAGAGCACTTGATGGAGCGGTAGCGCTTGGGCGCGTCGCGCGTCTCGACGTCGCCCGACGAGTACCGTTCATACCAGAGCGCATGGCATCGAATTCCAAGAGGTGTGGCACCGGACTCAGGAAGTGTGTTGCCGGTTTCCTCGAAGTTGGGCATCGCCTTTGAAGTCGGGCGTCGTCGTTCGGGAGTGTGGCACCGGATTCCAGCCGGTGATCCGTTGCCGTCCCTCCTCGCTTGAAGCGGCGGAGTCATTGTTATCTGCAAGGGGCTCGCACGGGACCAGCCACGGGATTGGTTCATCAGACTGTCAAGCACGGCTCGGGGTAGACGCAGCCGTCTGCCTACTTCAACGGTCGTACGGCGTCGGCGTGACGCCCGAGCAAACTCAATCCGTGTGCAGCGACGGATCGCGGCGTTCACTCGGGTAGGTCTGGTAGTCCGCCGTCTGCGTTCGGATTGAGAATGCTATAGGTGCGGAGTTGCCGGAGTTCGGTCACGGCTCGGTGCCCGCAAGACGGCCAAGCGTTCGTGTTGACCGAACACGGGGATGGTGTAGTATGCCCCGGTCGGGTGGGTGACGGCTTGGTCCGATGGCCCAGTAGCCGTTTCGCTCGATTCGTTTGTCCGAGTCGCCCAAGTGTGGACGCGCATGGATGAAGAGCAGGGCGTTGGCCTCCTGAAGCAGAAGGATGGAGGCCGGCCTTGTTGCATTGTTTGACTGCTAGCACAGCCCAGATACAGACACACTACCTGGAGAGGTGGGTGAGTGGCTGAAACCAACGGTTTGCTAAACCGTCAGACTGGTTCACACCGGTCTCGCGGGTTCGAATCCCGCCCTCTCCGTTAGATTTCGATGATCAATTGTAAGGCTCTGATTTGCAACGAATTGCGATCAGGGCCTTCAAGCATCTTGGGGCTGCTGTCCCAATACTGTCCCAATTCGCTTATTCGCCACCTTGCTCCTCAAGCTCGCGCCAGGCGCGCTTTGCGGCATTTCTAAAGCTTCCGCGAACGCTGGCGCGGTAAAACGTTCGGTCCTTCTCGACAATCGGCGGGTCCGTCGCCTGCCAGAAGCGTAGGCAAAGGCGAATGAGGTATTCGGGCTGGGTCTGGCCGGTTCGCTCGCCGACAAGGCGCTTCACGTCGTCGAACTGGGTCCAGTTGTCCAATTCTGCCACCGTCTGCGCTGAAACGTCGTACTCGTTGCGCGGACAGCAGAACGGCTGCGCCCGACCACCGACACGGTATTCGCAGAGATACGTGCCGCGTCGGCGTTTCTCGACCGCGTACCGTTTGGGCTGGTATCGGCCGAAAAGCTGAGCTGCCTTCCGGCGCCCTAAGTGGGCTGCGTCGTTAAGCGTGCGGACCTGATCGTCGAGGTTCTCAAG
This sequence comes from Phycisphaerae bacterium, assembly GCA_029260075.1. GTDB lineage: Bacteria > Planctomycetota > Phycisphaerae > UBA1845 > UBA1845 > OFTM250. The sequence continues at coordinate 2,625 of JAJDDY010000057.1, read as the reverse complement.
TATTTCTAGGGCTTCGGTCAGCGGCCCCCGGAATCTCTCCGATGCCCGTATCGTGCGCAGGAGGATCCGGCGGACCTCCTTGATGTCGTCCGACCACCGTTGCATGGCGTCCTTGGCGGCCATCCAAACCTCCGTCTCTCTGCCGACTCGACCCGGCGCATCGCCAGCCTTAACAGTGCAACTAATTATAGGTATATTCCACGTAGATAATACCTATTATTTTCGTGGATGCGGCCACGTGGGCGCGTACGAGGCAGCCAAGAAGATACGGTCTGGCGGACACACTCGCAAACTCAGACGCCGCCCGACCCAGGAGACACAAAATGATCGGAATTCGTTCTACTTACGTCCAGGCTACGGAGGGGCAGGTCGAGGGTCGGGTCTTCCCGGTCGAGCCGGGGAAAGAGGGCGACGACACCGATGTAATTCGGAGGACCGTTGATCGCTGTGCTGAAAATTCCGATCGCGGCGGAGCCCCACCGGAGATGCTCGGCGTTTTCGTCGCCACGGACACGGCGGACTGGCAGACGATCCGACGGCGCCAATTCCTGAGGCGTTTCCGTCGGCAATTGGAGGCCCGGTAGAAATGCCACCGCTGCAAGGCACCCATTTCGGAGTCCATGCAGTGTTGTCCCTGGTGCGGCACGAAGATCGTCAATTGCGTTCGCATGCCCATAGACTTCTGACCGGGCAAGCCCATCCGCCGTGTGGCCCGCACAGATATTGACGACCCGATTGGTGCCATGATGAAACTCGTAGCCGCATGCCTTTTCTGTTCAAAACGCGTTCGCTGGCGCCATCACGCAGTGGCCTCCGTGCGATGTTCTCGCTGTCGGAGTAGGTTGACGGTCATACAAAGGCGAAATGGGGCCTTTGCCCTCGCCGCGGTCCCGGAGGAACAGACCGAGGAGATAAACGGAGACTGGATCGGGAATCAAAACGACGACGATGCGGAGGACGAGGCTTTCGACAAGGCGGGCACTGAGATAGCATTCCCGCGGCGTGACATTCACGTTCGATCGATTCGAGACGCTTTGCCAGTTGTTGAACGCACAGTCAACGCGGATGATAAGGCGCTACGGCAGCAAGATGGCTAGCTCGTATCCGGGAGGACCAGTTGATGACGCTACCCGTGCGGGTATGCCGCCACTCGTCGCTGAAACGTCAGCACCTTCTTGTTCTGCACCACCCCATCGCGTATCGCCACGCACCGACGGATCGTCTCGTTCGCCTCCCACGCCGCCGGCCCGCCCATCACCGTCTCCAAGAAAGACACTACCACACGCGAGATCTCCCACGATGCGCTCCGCCAAAGCCAACTCGGCGAGTGATCCACCGCGTAGTATACGCACCCCCCAACATCGAACACGGGATCGTCGAACGACGTCGGCCGTGAAAAGGGGAATCCCATCCCGAGATCACAACTCACGTCCACGACCAAGCAATTCTTCTTCAAGAACCGCTCCTCTCCCTTCTCCAGAAACATCAGCGGCGTCCCCGTGTCTTGGAGGATTCCATTCACGATCAGGTTCGCCTCACCCAGCGCCTCGCGCAGCAACCGCTCACGCCCGTTCGGCTCAACCACTGTCATCGGACCACCATTCCTCCCTCGCAGCATCTGCCCATACCGCACCCCCAAAACCGCGTTCGCCACCGATGACCGCGGTCGCTCCGTGTACACCGTGATCTCGTTTACCCCCTGGGCCAGGAGCGCATAGACGGCGCCACGGCTCACCGAGCCGAAGCTCAGCACGACGGCCTTGAGAGGCGCTCCGTAAGAGCCGCTCGTCCCGACAAGGGCCAAGGCGTGCGCCACACCGCAGTACCCCGCCATCTCGTTGTTGCGGTAGAATAGATGCGTGCCGCGCACATCCCCGTTCCACGCGTACATCGCCTCCCATGCCAGGAGCGTCTGGCGACGATCGATCGCCGCCTGGGTGATGTCTCGCTGCTGAACGCAGTGCGGCCATCCCCACAACACGCCTCCCTCCCGTAGCGCGCGAAGATCCTCCGCCTTCGGCTTCGCTAACAGCACCACACCGCTCCCCCCAAGTAGCTCTTCCCGCGTCCGCACTCCGCCGAACCGCGCCGCGAGTTCCACGTCCGACACGCCAAACGGCGCCCCATACGCCTCCTCGAACAAAATGTGCTCACACAGGTTCTCCGGAATGAGTCCGAAGTGGTCCGGATGAATCGGGACGCGCTGCTCGTTCTCCAGACGCGAACGGCGAATCACACCAAGCGATAGCATAGGCAGTCTCTCCTTACCGATTGTTCAACGTGCGGGCAAAGCCACCGGGCGCCGCGGCCACCGTCAGCCACACCCGGCGGGAGGGAGGCCACTATACGGTCTTGTTGCTCACTCGCTCGTCAAAGACCAGCCCCGCCAACTCCAGCTCCGCCAGAATAGGGTCGTAGATCGACGGGTGCGTCGGGATCTGCGCCCCCCGCAGCGACAGTTTGCCCTGAAGCAGCAGCTTCACCGCCAGCGCCGTCGGGAGCCCCACCGTCTTCGCCATCGCCGTGAACCCGCCCGGCTCCCCTCGCGCCACAAGCGTCGACGTGATCCGCTCAGGCGCACGCGACACTCCCGGGTACTCCACGTCGAGCGCGTGCACGAGCACC